>NZ_MKUD01000041.1:134686-177619 GCF_001898575.1 Spirosoma sp. 48-14 | reverse complement strand
TACGCACAGACTCAAATTCAATGGCGGCAGGATGGGTGCTTCTACCCCTGTCACGCTGATGGGTGTGGTGGAGGTACAACCCAGCGGAGTGGTGGACGTCAGGTTGAACAGGTTCACCCCAGCACTGATGCTCACCGGAGAAGTCAGGATCTGACCTGTTACCAGACTACCCAGTCGGAATACATTGGTCAATCCACTTAAGGCTGACAACGCGCCCGTCGGACTTACCAGACTACCCAGATCCAGGTTCGTACCTACGCACAGACTCAAATTCAAAGGCGGTAAGATCGGCGCTTCGACACCTGTCACGCTGATGGGTGTGGTGGAGGTACAACCCAGCGGGGTAGTGGACGTCAGGTTGAACAGGTTCACCCCCGCACTGATGCTCACCGGCGAAGTCAGGATCTGACCCGTCACCAGGCTACCTAGTCGGAATACATTGGTCAATCCACTTAAGGCGGACAACGCGCCCGTTGGACTTACCAGACTACCCAAATCCAGATTCGTACCCACACACAAGCTCAAATTCAAAGGCGGAAGGAGCGGTGCCTGTACACCCGTGATAGCAATCGGAGCGGTTGAGGTACAACCTAATGGGTTCGTCGATGTAACATTGAACAGGTTAACCCCTGCCGATACAGAAACAGGTGTACTCAGTATGGAACCCGACCCAAGTATATTACCCAGGCGTAACACGTTCGTCAATCCAGAAAGAGCCGTCAAGTTACCACCAAGGCCACTCAGATTGGCAGGATCGATCGTTGTACCCACGCACAAACTCAGACTCAAGGCTGGTAATATGGGCCCATTTATCCCCGTCACGGTTACTGGCGTCGTTGCTGTACAGCCCAATGGAGTGGTCGATGTAACGTTGAACAGGTTTACACCAGCACTGACACTGATTGGAGCGCTAAGGATTGAACCCGAACCAAGAATATTCCCCAGACGCAATATATTTGTTAGACCCGATAGAGCGGTTAAGCTTCCTCCTAATCCACTCAGGTTGGTTGGGTCAATGGTTGTACCAACACATAAGCTTAGGCTGAGTGGAGGCAGGGTCAACGCAGGGTTGACCGTTATTGTAACAGGGCAGCTACCCAGAACAGAACCGACAATGGGTACTACTACTGTAGCCAGATAGGTAGTGGTAACGGTCGGCGAAACAACGTTCGACGTAAATGTATTGATCACATTCCCAAGCGGCCCTAATTCGCTGAAACTTAATAGACCGCCCAACGGTATCCCTGCAACATCCAGTTCAACGGATTGTCCAGCACAGATCGTGGACGCCGACGGAGTTAGATTAATGAGTGGAGTTGTACTGACCGTTACCGATGCAGTAGATGTTACCAAACAAACAGGGCTGCTATAAACCGTAACGGTAAAGTTATTTACCCCCGTGGGCAGATTTGTAGCAATCGCCGTAGCCGTATTGGCCCCCGTCAACGAAACCCCTACGGGTCCACTAACTACGTATGTATAATTATTCGCTGGACTAACGGTTGTAAGTAAGGCAACTGTTTGCCCCTGACAGATGGCATTGGGAATAGCGGTTAGGGTGAGTGATGGGGGCGTACAGGGCGCGTAACCCGCATCGAACGAGAAATCGTTCACGCCAGCCTGCCCTAGTGTGAATGTAACGAGGCCTGACGCATTCGGATCTGTATCGATATTATCCGTATTCGTTCCCGTTGCCGAATTTGGTTTGGTACTCAGGCTGGCGGTACTGACGCTGGTCGGAAACGTAAGTGTATAGGAACTCCCGCTCGTAAGACCAGTCAAACTATAAGCAGATCCCAGAACGTTCGTGCCGCTCGCATTGGAGAAATAATATTCGCCAGATGCGTTGGTTGTTACACTGACCGGCGAAGCCAGACCAGGCCCACTTAACGTTACTCTGACGCCAGACAAGGGGGTTTCGCCTGGATCCTGTATACCGTTGTTATTTGAATCCAGCCAAACCCGGTTACCTATCTGAGTTGGTGCAAGATTACATAACACAGCCAGGCCTCCCAGCCCGTTGGCTTTACCGTAGCCAAGCGCATCGGACGTGTACAATTCTGCACCAGCAGCTACGTTCGTTGTGTTACTTATATAAGTAGCATTGCCATCTTTAGCTCCTGTAGCGTTGATCAGCCGCTTTATCCCGCCTGTATTAAATATGTCCAAAGGATCAACAGCCGTCATCGCTACTTTGGCGCTGCCGGGCAACTGAGCAATACCACCTTGAGAACTTAAGCCGTGGTTAGCGGCATTCTGCACCTCGTCTCCCCAATAGTATTTACCATCACCAGGACCTGCCGTAGATGACTGCGCTAACGAAGTAGTGCTTCCACACAGCGACCCTCCGCTTTCTATAGACCATTGTACATCCGTCACATTACACTTTCGAGCCCGCAATATCTCGCCTGGCGTAATTGCGCTATATAAAGTTGTCGACGTAGTAAAAGGCAGGTAATTCTGGTAACCCATCTGGTCGCCATATCGGTCCCGTATGCCTAAGATCATATCGCCGGTCGCGGGCTCAAATTCAATATCCGTTAGCCACGCTTGCGGGTACGATAAAACGCCATCATTTCGATCTGTTTGAAATACGGAAGTCCAGGGCCGCCAGTATTCGGCGCGAGACTGGCCAGTCTTATCGGCGTTCGTTGGAGCCTTCTGATAGGTTAACGGGAAAGACAGAACCGTTGTGAATGACGACAATGCCGTTGGGTCAATCGCATAAACAGTAGCACTCAGACCAGCCGTTGACCCATAAGTAACGGTTGTCGAACCCAAATCTTCACGCGTACAAACTACACCAACGTATACTTTATCCCGATAATATTTAACCGCAAACGGCCGATAGCTCCCATTGACTGCGGTCCCGGTGGTCGGGCACCCTGGGTTGGGAATGGCAATACTCGTGTACGATTTATCGGCAGTGCTGATCCTATATAAATTACGATTCTTAAGATTGACAACAAAAAGAGATTTGTTATCATCCGACAGGTCCATCCCTCCCAGGCTGGTTTTACCTACGGCATCAAAGGCCGCATTATCGTGGCTCGCCAAACTGGTCGAGGTAGGCAGATCGGTTCCATGGGCTTCTGTAGTGGATGTAACCGCCGAGCTGCCTACCGTCGTAAAATTGAAGAATTCAGTAGTATTACCACTAGTAGCCGAGGTAACGTTTGTGACATAAATCGCATTAGGCCCACCCGTTGCAAATCCCACATGGCGTTTTGTAAAGGACGCCGAAAACAGTCTATTACTGGCTGGAGTATTATCGTACGCAATTCCCCAAACGGCCCCTACTTCACCAACCGTGGCATAGTCGGTCACTACCTTACTGGTTTCTACGACTGTATACGAAACGCTCACCGTTGCTGGTCGTGCCTTAACAGAGGCAATCGCGTTGGCTGCATCTGTAGCTACAAAGCAACTGGTGATCAACTGTGGCGAGGTCGATTGGCAGTAATCGGCGGGATAGTTCAGTCCAAAATTGACATTCGTAGCTCCACCATTGACAAATTGGATCGATGTGGCGTTACCAGAACCATGAAAGCCCTCATAATCAGGCCCAACAAATCCTGTAAACTCTACCCGATAGGCATTTGTATTCGCTACGTTTAAGGTATAGCTGCCTAGGGAAGCCGTTAATGTGCTGCTCGTTGTAGAGGCCGTTACAACACCACTGGCATTATAGGCTTTAATAGTTACTCCTCCTACGCCCGGTTCACCATACGCGTAAGTTCCTGAGAGGGGCGTACTGGTATAGGCCCCATCACTATTAAAATCACGAAACACCGTCCCTGTGATAGTTTGGCCCAAACCGGGCAGCGATGACGCTAAACAGACTGCCAGGAAAAGAAATAGCCGACTTAAGGCTTTAGTAGTAGAAATAGGCATATTTTCTTGTGTTACAAGTAAATATTTATGACACACAAGTCTTAGTTTCAAAAAATATGCCGCAAAGAGTCTTATATGATTTTATATTAAATTATAATCACCTAATCGTATAATCAGCAAAAATTCAATAATCTTATATTACAATAGTTTAATAAAAATGGACCTTATCAAAATTTATGCCGATTATAAGTTACCTTAAAAACCAATAATTAAATTTATAAACTCACCAAACACAAATAATTAAAAATAAATATACATTTCGTGCAACAAAACAACTAAACCCACTAAATTCCATACCACACTCGAAAAACCGACCTTACTTATAGACATCCAGATGCATCAATCGTCCCCCTATTGCCAACAGATCGCGAACTTTATCGAGTAAGGGTATGCGGCAATAGAAATGCTCCGGCATTCAGTGGTAACATTCTGAAAACCGGAGCACCGTATCGCTAACAAGATCATCTATTGACCAATTGTAATCTCCTTCTCCTTATAGCCACCCCGTGTAGAAAGCAACTTGACTTTGGCCTTGACTGGTCCTGGCTGGCTCAGTTTGACCCGGAAGGTAGCCTCTTTCTTCTCGCCGGGCTTTGTATAACCAGCATAAACAGTTTTATCGAATAAAGCTGGCTGAGTGATGATGACTTTAGCCTCTTTGAACCCTTTCAGCAATGCTTTATCGAAGTCGAGCGTAACCCGGTCCTCCTGCACCATCTTTACTCGCTTAGCCTGTTCAAGGGCCACGGGTAATTTACCGGAGTTCGTCCAGGTGGCTTTCACTTCATATTCGTTATCAGCCAACGGTTTTACGGTTACGCCGGTCAAGTCAACTTGTGGAAGTTCTTTGGCCATTGCCAGGTTAAAGAGTGATTCTCGCGAAATCCAGTTTTCCAGTTGCCAGGCCGGGCCATTCTGCGCGAAAAATTTTGGATGGAATCCACCGATTTCAACGGCTCCCAACTGCGGGTGGGTAAACTTGGTCCAAAGCTTGAAACCTTGTTTTTTATTCGCTTCATCGTCCCACATCAACCCATCGTATTCATCGTAATCGCCGTCGCCATCGTAATCTTTCATGGCTCCCCCATTCCAGAGTTCATCACCATACCACACCGCCCCGTACTGAAAATAGCCAAAGTCAGGGCCGTGTCCAAAAAGAGGCTCCGGCTTGGATGGATCACCCGTCAGGCGGTTCACTTTGTTGCGGGTATTATACACATCATACACATCACCCGCCCAGGGATAGTGGGTAAACGATAAACCCAGGCTATCCATATGCTTGTAAATCGCCAGATCGGGAGGAAACATACTTTCGGCACTAGCCGAGGTGGAGGGTGGACGCAGATGCATCGGTACGCGGGTATCCATCGAGTTGACGACCGTAATATTCGGATGCCCCATCAGCCACACATAGGTAGCCCGTGTTTCGGGTTCACTGAGCGGGAATTCACTGGCGCCACCCTGTGTGTAGCCTCGCCCGGTGAAATCGCCCCCCTGATCGGGTCGCCAGTTTTCAGGATAGTTGCGGTGATTATCCAATCCGCCGATACCATCTTCATTGTATTTGCCATCGCCGTCGTTATCAATGCCCTCGGTATAGACCAGATAATCGCCCTGACCAGCCTGCACCCGCTTCATCAGCCGCCCCGCTTTATCTTTCGGATCGATGACATAATCGGCTTTTTCCAGTTCTTCTTTCGTTACGGCTTTTTTCCGAATCTGATAAATGATGCCGTCGCCATCCAGATCATCTTCCGAATCTTCGTCCAGCAGGCCATCCCGGTCGTCGTCGCGCGGGCGCATGGAACTACGGTTGCGTTGTGCCGTATAGAGGTACATGGTAGCCCCGTCGGGGTTGTTTTCCGGACGCAGGTAGATCGATTTGGTATCCAGCAATTTGGTGATAGCGGGGTCTTTACCGTAATTGTCGAGCAGGTGTTTAGTCAGCCAGAGTACCGCTTCACTACTGGTTACTTCACCACTGTGTCGCCCGCCTTCAAAGTAGGCAGCAGGCTTGTCGGTATGCTTTCCCGTCTTCTTGTTGGTCAGCGTCATCTGCAAAATCGGCCGACCTTCGTAGCTTCTGGCCACTTCGTACAGATCGACCAGATTGGGGTATTGTTCGGCCCATTTCCGGCACCAGCTATACATCACATCGGGCGTGTGATAGATATCGAAGGTAAGCGTTGAACCAGGCTCGTACTGAACTTCTTTGAACCGATGTTTTTTGAAATAGCTAATTCCGTGTCGTTCTCCTTTTACGGTATACACTTTACGGGCTGTATCCTGTTCAGGCCATTTTTCTTCGATGCCATAATAGGATTTCTGGGCGTAGGCGGCTCCGCAAATAACTAGAGAGAGTAGTAAGGTACTAATTTGTTTCATGGAAGAGAGGTTGTGATGAAGCAATATATTGATGATTTTGCGAAAGGCGAAAACGAACGAATAATCCGTATCCAAATCCCACGTCTTACCAACTAATCCAACAGCAAAGGCCTATTTTTTACCTATTTCATCCTATACGCCTTTCCAAATGAACCCGTTAACCGTTCACGAAACAGGGTAGTTACCGGTTTCGGTTTTGTGTCTGAAATCACGTATTTGCCTGTCAATACGTTCACGTCCTAACTCCTATGAAACACTGGCTACTTATTACCTTTCTTGTCTCTTCCTTCGTAAGCTGCTCAGATACATCCAACAAAAGCGATTCGACTAATCCAGCCGACTCGGCCCGAGCCACAGGGGGCCCATCTACCTATGAAGACACAGAAACCTCATCGTTTCAACTGCTGAAAAAAGACAGTACACAAGGCTGGCAATATCGAACCGACGAGACTACCTATAAAGTTGTGTATATAGCATTGGCAGGAAAAGACACTCAGCACTACATAGCCAGATACCGAACCATAACCAATGGTGCGACTGGCTTGGAGGGGCAGACCCGTAGTATTCAGGTCTCGCTGAGTTCACTGGAAAACCCAGCCAAAACACGACTGAAAGCCAAACACGACTGCGACGAACTTACCCTGAATGCCCGGAATTTTCAAACGGTAAAACATGGCTGCTGTGGTAGCCTCGATCAGGTAAAGCTGTACGACTATCAGAATCGGCTGATCATTGAGGGCGACAGTAAAATCATTCCGGCCGAAGTACCCAACCAGTTTACATTTTACCTGTCTTTTCAGGCGGGTGGATCAGATAAGACTACCATCGGTACGGTACATCTGAGTTACGGCAGCAACGAAGCCTACCATATTCAAATCAAATCCCCTAAACCTGCATCCGAAAACTGTGGCCCGGTTGTTCCGGCTTTAACACTCCGGTCAGCCAGCAAAAAGGATTCGTACAATGAAGGATTGAATCAGTATGACCTCTGGTCGCTGGAGCACAGCACATCGCCCAGCCAACTTAATAACCTGACCATCCGGGCCAATTTCGACTGCGACCCATCGCTCGGCCTCATCGATATCCCCATCATCAAGGGTCGCCCATTCGGGAAAGCTGAAACCAATCAGGTATACTGGATACAGGGAAAAAGTATAAATAAATAGAACCATATCGACGGACCGTCAGATTTTTATGATCTTTATACGTCCTTATAATCTGTGTAAATCATAACGATCATAACGATCCGTGTTCTATTTTACCCTAGACCCTATGAAACTTTACCTCCTATCCCTCCTAGCCTGTTTATGTACACAGCTAGCCTGGGCACAGCCCGCCGTACAGAAACGTTACCAGACCCAGTTGATCATGGCCGACAATGGCAGCACCATCGACCTCGATGCGGGCACCTTTACCTTCACGGGTAGCCTGTCGTTGCAGGACAAAAAACGGATTGTGATCCGGGGAAAAGGCATCGACAAAACCATCCTGAGCTTTAAAGGCCAAACCGACGGAGCAGAAGGTCTGCGGGTATCCAATGCCGAAGATATTGTAATCGAAAACCTGACCGTGCAGGACTCCAAAGGCGACGGCATCAAAACCATGAACGTGAAAGGCATTACGTTCCGAAACGTGAAGGTCGAGTGGACGGGCGCCCCCAAAGCCGAAAACGGTGGCTACGGCCTATATCCGGTTCAGTGCGACAATGTCGTGATTGATGGCTGTACGGCTATTGGAGCTTCCGACGCCGGTATTTATGTCGGCCAATCGCGCGGTATTGTGGTCAAGAACAGCAAAGCGTATCATAACGTAGCTGGTATCGAGATCGAGAACTCCCGTAATGCCGATGTATTCGACAACGAAACCTACGAAAACACAGGCGGCATTCTGGTGTTCGACTTACCCGATCTGGTCCAGAAACAGGGGGGCAATGTGCGGGTATTCAACAACTACGTCCACGACAACAATTTCCCCAATTTTGCCCCAGCCGGGAATATTGTAGCCAGCGTGTCGGACGGAACAGGTCTAATGATTCTGGCCGCGAATAACGTAGAAGTCTTCAATAACCGATTTATCCGTAACCAGACACTGGGCACAGGTATCATCAGCTACCTGCTCACCGAGCGGCCCATTACCGACAAAGCTTACTACCCTTTCGCCACGGGCATATCGATTCATGACAATGTCTACGAACGGAATGCAGGGCCCGTCAGCCAGCGCGGTCGGTACAATAAACTATTCAGCCAGGTCTTGAAGCCGGGGCAGGATGTCCCACACATTATTTACGACGGCATAGCTGATCCCAATACGCTGGATAAAGACGGAAAACTACAGGCCGACAAGCGCATCTGCATCCGAAACAACAAGAATCAAAGCTTCGTCAATCTGGATGCTGGGCGTGGTTTTCAGAATGTTTCGTTCAATACAACCCTATTCGATTGTCAGTTGGAACCAATCAAGACGTCGGTAAGCAACAACCGTTAAACCATGCGAACCTGTCTAGTCTGGGGTGTGCTGCTGAGCATTGGCTGGCTGATGCTAGGTAGCTGGCAAACCGTACCCATTCCCGAAAAACTGTCAGATTACGGCTTTTTTAAGGGTAATCTAGCTAATCAGCAGCCTGCCGATGGGGTTGTCCAGTATGCGCTCAATACCCCCTTGTTCTCGGATTATGCCGAAAAACTCCGGTTTGTCAAGCTGCCTGCTGGTCAGTCAGTGGCCTATAACGACACGGCTGTACTGGACTTCCCGGTAGGCACTACGCTGATCAAAACGTTTTACTATCCGAACGATTTTCGGAACCCCGCCAAAGGGCGTCGCCTGATCGAAACGCGGTTGCTGATTCATCAGTCTGAAGGCTGGAAAGCGCTCGATTATGTCTGGAACGACGACCAGACGGATGCACTCCTCGAAGTGGCGGGCGATACCAAAACGGTTAGCTACATCGATGCCAATGGGCAGTCTCAGCAACACCCGTTCGTCATTCCGAACCTGAACCAGTGCAAAGGGTGCCACAACCGGGCCGAAGTGATGACGCCCATTGGCCCATCGGTCCGGCAGTTGAACGGCGATCTGGCTTATGGAGCTACCCGACCTGAAAATCAGCTACGCCACTGGCAACGAGCGGGTATGTTGACTGGGTTACCAGCTCTGGAAAAATGTCCGAAAGCTCCCGTCTGGAACAAGCCCGAAACGGGGTCTCTCAACGACCGGGCACGCGCCTGGCTCGACATCAACTGCGCCCATTGTCACAACCCCAAAGGGCCAGCCATGACATCCGGTCTCAACCTGAATTATTCCGAAAAAGACCCTACGGCACTCGGCATTCAGAAAACACCCGTTGCGGCAGGACGCGGTTCAGGCGGACGCACTTACGACATCGTACCCGGAAAACCCGACGAATCGATCCTGATTTATCGCCTGGAATCGACCGATCCCGGTGAAATGATGCCCGAACTCGGCCGCAAAACCGTCCATCGCGAAAGTCTGGTGTTGTTAAGAGAGTGGATCAAAGCAATGAAGTAACTAGTTAGCCCATCAGTATTTTTCTTCAGCGGGGTTCACCTGATCCGACTTGTGCTGATGCGTTCAGTTAGTTTTACACGAGCTGATTGTCTATCTTTACTTAGGTTTCATCCAGTACTATTATCGTTTTTTTATCTATGGACGTGCAATATCTTTCTGATGCCCAGGGCCGACATACGGCTATTGTGATTCCGATTGAGGAATGGAATACCATCACGGCGAAACACGAAGAGTTGAAAATGATAGGAGCGCCGAAGCAGAAACTATCCGAAAAATATGCCGGTAAGCTACCTTCTACGCTTGCCGACGAACTTCAACACTATGTAACTCAAACCCGTACTGAGTGGAACAGCAGTATTTGATTGATACGAACGTCGTTATAGACTATCTCGGCCAAAAACTCCCAGCTTCTGGTATGGCTTTTATGAACAATGTTATCGATGCTGTGCCGAATCTATCAGTGGTTACAAAAATTGAAGTACTTGGCTTTAATGCTCCCGATGAGCATTATCAATTGCTTATCGGTTTTATGGAGGATGCATCCATCCTAGACTTGACTAGTCCGGTTGTCGATCAGTGCATTGACCTGCGTAAAAACTATAAAGTCAAACTACCTGATGCCATTATTGCTGCAACTGCTCTTGTTCATGGACTAGCCCTGTTGACGCGAAACACCAAAGATTTTCAGACTATTTCGGGCCTGGTTAGTATAAATCCACATGAGTTATAGTTGCCTCTCTACGTCGTCCCCTACCCTTTCCCGGCGGGATTTTGCCGCAGGTCTACTTGCTGCCGGTATTCTGAGTCACCCAGCCGTTGAAGCGGCCGACGCGCTACTCAACCCAACAGCCAAACCTTCCGACAAACTGGTTATCTACCAGATTTTTACCCGGCTGTTTGGCAATCAGAAAACGGCCAACAAACCCTGGGGTAGCCGCGATGAAAACGGCGTCGGAAAATTCAACGACATTACAGCCAAAGCGCTACAGGAGCTAAAAAATTTCGGTATATCACATGTGTGGTATACAGGTGTCATTGAACATGCGGTCATGACTGATTACTCGGCCAATGGCATTCAGCGCGATAATCCACTCGTGGTAAAAGGCAGAGCTGGGTCACCGTATGCCATCAAAGATTATTATGATGTTAATCCCGATCTGGCGGTCGATGTCAATAACCGGATGGCGGAGTTCGAAGCGCTGCTCAAACGCTCGCATGCCGCTGGCCTGAAGGTGATTATCGATTTCGTACCGAACCATGTAGCTCGCCAGTACCATTCGGATGCTAAACCGGCTGGGGTTCAGGATTTAGGCCAGGGCGATGATACTGCAAAAGCCTTTTCGCCCAACAACAATTTTTACTACCTGCCTGGTGAATCGTTTCAGGTTCCAGATGGTGTTTCCATTCCCGATGGCCTGTCGATTGGCCCTTATGTCGAAAATCCAGCCAAAGCGACGGGCAACGATGCCTTCAAGGCTAAACCGGGAATTGACGACTGGTACGAAACCGTGAAGCTCAACTATGGCGTCGATTATGCCAATAACCGCCAGACCCACTTCGACCCTGTTCCGTCAACCTGGGTCAAAATGCGCGACATTCTGCTATTCTGGGCTAAGAAAGGCGTCGATGGGTTTCGGTGCGATATGGCCGAGATGGTTCCGGTTGAGTTCTGGGGCTGGGCCATTCCACAAGTAAAAGCCACTCGCCCCGGCCTGATCTTCATTGCTGAAATCTATAACCCCCAACAGTACAAAGCCTATATTCAGCAGGGCAAATTCGATTACCTCTACGACAAGGTCGGCCTGTACGACGCCCTACGCCGTTTGATGGAAGGTAAAGGCACCGCAGAAGACATTACGAAGGTCTGGCAGAACGAGTCGGGAGATATTTCGGAACACATGATGCGTTTTCTGGAAAATCATGACGAACAACGTATTGCCTCCCGATTCTTCGCGGGCGATCCCTGGGTTGCCCTACCTGCCATGACCCTCTCCGCTACCCTGCACACCGGCCCCACTATGCTCTATTTTGGACAGGAGTTGGGAGTAAATCCAACTAAAGCCGAAGGGTTTCAGGGTGACGATGGACGAACTACGATTTTTGATTACTGGGGCATACCAGAATACCAGGCCTGGGTCAACAAAGGAGCCTTCGATGGTGGGCAATTAACGCCCAACCAACGGAAACTCCGTCAATTCTACCAGCAACTGATCCAGCTTGTCAACACCAGCGATGCTATCCGAACGGGCAGTTTTTACGACCTACAGGCCAGCAACAAAAATGGCCAATCTTCGGGTTATGATGGCAATCGACTCTACAGCTATCTTCGCTATTCAGGGAGGCAGAAGCTGCTGATTATCTGCAATTTCGACAAACAGGAACCCGTCAACACAACCGTACAGATTCCTACCGAAGCCTGGAAAGCTATGAACCTGTCGGGCTCGCAAACGCATGTATTCCAGGATATTTTCCGGACAAAAACCCGGATTGCCGCCCGCAATAGCGTTCCTGTTACATTACCCCCGCTAGGCGTATTGGTATTGGAAATTAAGTAGTGTTCTGAATGAACGGCAATGGCGCTAAAGTGCTAATCAGTACGACCTCGATGGGGTCGTACTTTGTTTTGTTAAAGCACTTTCAGGCGATTGCGCGCTTTGCGACAAACTTTGCGTTCTTTGCGTTTAAACGATTTCCAGCAAACTGAAATGAAAAAACTACTACTCTGCCTACTTGCCACGACATCTGCCTTTGCGCAACCAGGAACCAATCGTTCCGTAGCGCATGTGACTACCTATCAGCCCCCCACCTTCACCGATGGTGATCGGCTAAAAAAACTGGAAGCCGCCTTTCCCATTGTTGAAAAGCTATTCAAAGACGCGGTCGAAAAGCGGCACTTTCCAGGATTGGCCTTTGGCATTGTGCTGGACGGTAAGCTGGTGTATTCCGGTGGATTGGGCTATACCGATGTAGCGAAGAAAACGCCCGCTACGCCTAAATCCTTGTTCCGCATTGCTTCGATGACTAAAAGCCTGACGGGCATGGCCATTCTGAAACTACGCGACGAAGGCAAACTCCGGCTAGACGATCCAGCCGAACTCTACATTCCCGAACTGAAGTCGCATAAGTACCTCACAGCCGATGCCCCAAAGATTACCATTCGTAACTTACTGACCCACTCGGCTGGTTTTCCCGAAGATAACCCCTGGGGCGACCGCCAACTGGCCGATTCGGATGCCGATTTGCTCAAACTCATCAAAGACGGTATTTCCAATGCCAACGTTCCGAGTTTTGCCTATGAATATAGCAACCTGGGTTTTGCCATGCTGGGCCATATTATCACGGTCGTTTCGGGTAAACCTTATCAGCAATACATTACCGATACCATTCTGAAGCCATTGGGTATGAACGACACTCAATGGGAGTACACTCGCGTGCCAACTGACAAACTCGCGTTAGGCTATCGCTGGCAGGACGATAAGTGGCTGGAAGAGGCTCTCCTTCACGATGGTTCCTACGGGGCAATGGGCGGCCTGATTACTTCCATCGACGATTTCAGCAAATACGTAGCCTTGCATGAATCGGCCTGGCCACCCAAAAATGATGCCGATACGGGACCGATTAAACGAAGTTCGATCCGCGAAATGCAACAGCCCTGGACGTTTTCGGGCTTATTTACGCAGGCTCGAAATGCAGCCGGTCAGGTATGCCCCACCGCCAGTGGCTATGGCTACGGTCTGGGCTGGAGCAAGAACTGCACAGGTCAGGTCGGTGTAGGGCATAGCGGTGGATTGCCCGGTTTTGGCAGTCAGTGGCGCATCCTGCCCGATTATGGAATCGGGGTCATTTCCTACGCCAATCTGACCTACGCTGGTATGGGTTCCGTCAACACCGCCGTGCTCGATACGCTGGTAGCCATTGGTAAGCTACAACCTCGTCAACTTCCGGTTTCACCCATTCTGGCACAACGCAAAGCCGAACTCATCAAGCTATTACCTGACTGGACCGGAGCCGAACAAAGTGGTATTTTTGCCGAAAACTTCTTCCCCGATAAGTCGGTCGCCATTCGGCGGAAAGTAGTGCAGGACTTGTATGCAAAAGCCGGAAAAATTCAGCGCGTAGGCGAGTTAATTCCCGAAAACCAGCTACGTGGCCATTTCCTGCTCGAGGGCGAAAAAGCCAATATCGACGTATTTTTCACACTGACACCCGAGAATCCAGCCCTTATTCAGCAGCTCGATTTCCGGGAAGTCCCTAAATAAAGCCATTCATTTTTATGAGCAATGCGTCATTGTCCGGTAATAGTCAAAACAGGAAAATGACGCATTGCCAATGACTACAAATGACAACCAAATGACGTCAATAACACCTGCCACCGAACAGGACATCCCATCTTTAAACCTACTCGTAAACAGTGCTTATCGGGGCGAAAGCTCGAAAAAAGGCTGGACGACTGAAGCTGATTTACTGAGTGGCATTCGCACGGATGAGGAGGGCTTAAAAACCATGCTCCAGAACCCGAATGCCACCATTTTAACGTATCGAGAAGATGATCAATTACTGGGCTGCGTTTACTTGGAAACGAAAGGCGATGCCCTTTACCTTGGGATGCTGACAGTTTCGCCCGAAGCACAGACCAATGGCATCGGAAAAAAATTACTGGCCGCTGCTGAGCAAACAGCCCGTGAACGACAGTGCCAGGCTATTACGATGACCGTCATTACCGTTCGACATGAATTAATAGCCTGGTACGAACGACGCGGCTACCAGTCAACCGGCGAAACCAAACCCTTCCCGAATGACCCAAGCTTCGGTTTGCCTAAACACCCGTTAGAATTTATAGTTATGAAAAAAGAGATCCTTTAAAAAGGATTTTTACCGAGCACTCGATCATTGCCCGATTAACCGTCTTACCGTATGAAAACCAAATCGTTTTTATGGTTTCATCAAAGTGGGCGTTTGCAGAACCGGTAGGTAAAAAGCAATTATGGATGCATTTTGACCAAAATACCGTTTTGCGTTTGCCGATTTAACTCCATAATTTCACCACGTTAATTAGAAACCACGATCTCATATAGCTTATGTCAGCTTCCAAACGCGTCCTGATTGCCGAAGATAGCTCCGTTATCCAGAATCTGGCCCGCAAAATTCTTGAGTTCCAGAACTACGACATTACTGCCGTTAAAAACGGGGAACAGGTATTGCAAATTCTGGAAAAAGAAGATTTTAGCATCCTGCTGCTCGACATCAACATGCCGCTGATGGATGGAATGGAGTGTGTTCGGCGCGTTCGGGCTTTATCCGATCAGACCAAAGCCAATGTGCCTATCGTGGCCATCACCGGCAACGCCAAAAATTATACAGAAGAAGAATTTAAAACAGCCGGTTTCAACGACGTACTCGTAAAACCTCTCAACTTCGATCGCCTGGTTGAAGTTGTCAATCAACTGACGGATAAATAAAGTATGTAGTAGTGAGTAGCGAGGAGTGAGAAGGCTGACGCTAATGTTGCGCCAGCACTCCTCGCTACTCACTACTCGTTCCTCACTACTATGGTTATTACCCTGCTGGGTACCGGAACCTCATCGGGGGTGCCGCTTATTGGCTGCCAGTGCGATGTGTGCCGTTCTGTCGATTTTCGGGATAAACGACTCCGTACGTCCGTGCATATTGCGGTGAACGGGCGTAGCTTCGTTATCGATACCGGCCCCGACTTCCGCCAGCAGGTATTGCGGCTCAATCTTCAGCAGCTTGATGCGGTCCTGTTCACCCATGAGCACAAAGACCATACGGCCGGACTCGATGAAATTCGCGCCTATAATTTCCGGTCGGGACAAGATATACCCGTCTATGGCCGACCAACCGTTCTGGCGCAATTGCAACGGGAGTTCGCCTACATTTTTGCCGAACATAAATATCCCGGAACGCCCCACGTTCGACTGCATGAAATCCATAATGAGCCGTTCGACCTCTTCGATGTTCGGGTCACACCGATCGAAGTGATGCACCATAAACTACCCGTTTATGGCTTCCGAATTGGCGATTTTACGTACCTGACTGACCTGAACTACATTTCCGACGACGAATTGGAAAAGGTATACGGAACCCGTATCCTGGTCGTCGATGCGCTTCAGCGGCAGGCCCATATCTCTCATTTTACCCTCGATCAGGCCATAGCCCTTGCCCAGCGTGTCAATGCCGACCGAACGTATTTTGTGCACATCAGCCACAAACTCGGCATGCACAGCGAAGTCGAAAAAGAGCTACCGGCCAATATCCGGTTGGGCTACGACGGCTTACAGATCAAACTGTAAACTGAAAGCCCGAAAAAGATGTTGGTTCTGAAAGCCTGTTTTCCGATGCCAACGCTCGTCAAGCCTACCCGTGTCTTTCCTGATGCCTTACTGGATCAATACCGCCAGCAGGGCGATCTCCCAGCCGATGCCGTGATTACTGCTGTGATCGAAACCGACGGCCCGGCAGGTTTACGGTCGCTGATGGGCTGGCTGGCCGATACAACCGACTTTTCAACGACCAACCAACACCAGACGGTACAGGATTTTTTCGCTTCGCAAACCCGTTTACCCGATTGGGCCGACTCGGCAAAAATGAATCGGGGCATGCGTTTTTTCCAGAAACACGCCCAACAGATCGGCTTTACGCTTGGCTTTTTTTCATTGCCTTACTCTTATCTTGGTGCTAAAGGGGCCCAGGTGCTCTGGCTCACCGAGCGCATCAAGAATGACACCGTTCGGCGGTTACGGGAAACCGGAGAGTGGGTATTTGCAGTCAATAATGAGAAAGAATGGTCTACTGGAAAAGCGATTGCCCGAACCGTTAAAGTTCGGCTGATTCATGCGGGAGCACGGTGGTTTTCGTTGCACTCCGGCCGATGGAATACAGACTGGGGCCACCCAGTTAATCAGGAAGATATGGCTGGAACCAATCTCACTTTTTCGTACATTGTTTTACTCGGCTTACGAAAGCTCGGCATTTCGGCCAGCGAGCAGGAAGAGGAAGACTACCTGTATCACATTAATGTGGTCAGTTATCTGAACGGCGTAACTGAAGCACTTCTGCCCAAAAACTTACGGGAAGCGTTTACACTGCATCAGGCTATCCTCCGCCGACAATTTGCCCCGTCCGAAGCAGGCAAAGGCCTGACCAGCGCCTTATTAAATGCTATGGCCGAAGTGCTCCCCGCTCAGGCAAATACACCAGGTGGTGTCAATCGGTTCGTTCCATACAAACAAGCCAGTACCGAAACCATGCGGAACCTCGCAGCTGGTGAAATGCGTTTCTTCCTGGGCGACAAATACGCCAACTGGCTTGGTGTTCCACAGGTACCCATTGAAAAACGCATGGTTGACCTGCTAAACCGCTTTTCTATTTTCCCTCTGTGAATCTCTGTTTGTCTCGGCGTAATACCTGTTTCTCCGAGACTTACGAAGGCAAACAGAGACTCCCAGAGTTATGTCTATTTTCCAATTAGAACCCATTGCGGCCTTAGCCACTGCCCCCGGAATCGGAGCCATTGCGGTGATTCGGGTATCGGGCGAAGGAGCCATTGCTGTTACCAATCGTATTTTTCGGGGAAAAGATCTTACCCAGCAGGCGAGTCATACCGCCCATTTCGGAACGCTACGAAACCCCGATGGGAGTATTATTGATGAAGTGTTGGTGACGATTTTTCGAACCCCTACTTCCTTCACCAAAGAAGATGTCATCGAGATTTCGTGCCACGGCTCCGAATTTATTATTCAGCAAATTCTGCGTCGGCTCACGCAGGAGGGTATTCGGCTGGCGCGTCCGGGCGAGTTTACACAACGAGCTTTTCTGAATGGTCAGTTCGATTTGGTCCAGGCCGAGGCCGTTGCCGATTTGATAGCCTCCGATTCTGACGCCAGTCATCGGGCCGCCTTAACGCAGTTACGCGGTGGGTTTTCGAAGCAGTTGAAAGAACTACGTCAGCAATTGATCGACTTTGTGGCTTTGGTTGAACTGGAGCTTGATTTCGGCGAGGAAGACGTCGAGTTTGCTCACCGGGATCGGCTTCGTCAGTTGATGGTCGATATTCGACGGGTTCTTCATCCACTGATTGACTCGTTCTCGACAGGAAACGCCATCAAAAACGGTGTCCCGACGGTGATTGTCGGTAAACCTAACGCGGGTAAATCAACCCTCCTGAATGCGTTGCTGAATGAAGAGAAAGCCATCGTTTCGGATATTCCCGGCACCACCCGCGATGTTATCGAAGACGAACTCTTCATTAACGGCATTCGATTCCGACTGATCGACACCGCTGGACTACGGCAGGCCACCGATCAAATCGAAGCCATTGGCATTGAGCGTACCCAGCAAAAAATGCGCGATGCTGCTTTAGTGCTTTACCTGTTCGACGGAAGCCGTACAACCACCGACGAGTTAATCCAGACCCGAACAGAGCTACAAGCGGCCGAAAAGCCCTATTTGCTGGTTGGCAACAAAGCTGACTTATTAACCGACGCACAACGGGCCGCTATCAACCACAGCCTTGATGGTGAGCCTATCGTCTGGATTTCGGCCAAAGACCATCGGATCGATGAATTGAAAGCATCGCTTTCGACCCGCGCCCGCACCGATGCCGCTATGCAAACCGGTAGTGCTGTGGTAACCAACGCCCGTCATTACGAACACCTGACTGCCACCGACGATGCACTTGCGCGTGCCATCACGGGCCTTGATAACCAGGTCACCCCCGACTGGCTCGCCATGGACCTGCGAGTCGCTCTACAACACCTCGGACAATTAACCGGAGAGATCACTACCGATGATTTATTAGATTCTATTTTCAGTAAGTTCTGTATCGGAAAGTAACTGTCCTTAACACTCAATTGCATCCTGCTATCATATCGCACTAAAACCCTTAAAATGAGAGTTTTATTCTCTGCATCATCTGTTTGTTGAGTGATTATTTGATCCTTTATTGTATCTGGTGACCGGGCTTTTTCTATAAGATAGTTCTGTTTTGCTGAGTTATCCCGAAAAGCGTCTTCCAACGCTTACCCGGTAATTTCCCCACGACTGCTCCCCCACATTATTGGTATTTCACATCCAGACTGCATAACTCGCGTCTAGGCGTTTATCTGAGCCAAATCGCAACATAGGGCCTAAACTGTTTGCATAACGCAACAGGTTCGTGCCCTTCAATCCTTGATTCATAGAGTCTTAGTAGATCTTGAATATACTTAGATAAGACCCCAAATTGTTCGGTATTAACCCTCCTGCTGCTGAGTAATTATGGGCGATTTTTATCTGAATAACATCGCCTGCTTTAAAGAGTAGCATATCCGTTAACTGCGCTGTTGCGTTCGATGTCGAAACAAGGTTATTCTGGACGTGCATCCTAACCACCTCGCCATTTTTAACTAAGTAAATAGTCATAAAAAAGGTACTGCCTGGGGTAGAGGCAGACGAAGATGAGGTGAAAGACGCCGAAACAGAATATAGACCAGTAACTGGAACTGTGTAGGAATCATAGACCGACGAAAACCCTCCTGACCCAAACGAAACTTCGGCTTCTTTAAAGTCTACAACTGAGGGGAAATTTGGATAGGGTTGGCAACAGTAAGCTTGGGCAGTAAACCCTTCCTGCTGGACTACCTGTAAAGGTCTCCAGGTTGAACCATCACATGTGTAGAGTTTATTCTCCGGGATTTTAAAGACGGTTCGCCCAGCAATGCAATCCGGTAGCGTAGAAACCGAGGGGATTTTAATATAGTCTGGTGTAAGCTCCCATGTCTGTGAAAATCCGGTAAAACTTAGTAGCCATAAAAGGATGGTAAAAAATAGCCTCATTTTGTGTGTATTCTATCGGGGAAATATTTCCAGCAAAATGCAAAATTATCAGGAGTATCTAGAGGCTACATATGGAGACGAGCCCATTTAAAAATGTGAAATTGGTAGGTAAAGGCTAAAAATACTTTAGTAACTATTTGAATTTCAGATACATGAATTCATATTTGATAATTCCCGGTTTGGCAATGGCTATTTATAGCGTTTTACTAACTGTTTCAATTTGTCAAGCTATGCCCTTAATTCTTGAATAGACTTCTGCTGATCTTGATTGTTCTGAATCCATTTTTGAACCTGCTTATCCTGCTGGACACTATATAACGTCAGCTCCTTAAAGTCCGTAAAAGTAGGAACAGAAGGCTACCTACATTGGTCGAGAGACAGAAGTAGCATCAGGCTGATCCTGTGACCGACGAAGAAAAAGCATTTCGTCGATCTTTCCTGGAAAGGCGGCTGGGGAAGGGTGTAGTCCCCACCCTGGTTCTTACACCAGTAGCGAACGGTTCAGCCCAGGCCAAACTTCTTAATGATCTGGTCGGCTAATTGGTCAGAATACTGCATACAACGTTGAATGGTATGAGTAGACAGTTGGTATTATCATTCGTTCACCACGCTCCACCCGTTCCTATTCACTGGAGTGTCCGTAGAAATACCGGTAGAATAGCTATCCAAGGTCATTTTGAAGAATTTTCCTCCTATTTATACCCCTAACACAATATTCAGCAATTAACTAATTGAATAATAAAGCATTATACACGTACATTACATTCTGTATCGGAAAGTAAGCGTGCTTAGAGCCCTGAAAATGGGCTTTTTGATGCTTGGTCCCTTCCTGAAAAGGTTGGTTCTGCTCAAGGCAACTCATGGATAAGAAAGTCGTTACGTCTACTCTCAAGACCCCTACTAAAAATGATAGTGTCGCCATTAAATAAAGAAAATTAGTAGTAAGGTTTTTTTCCAAAGACGGTTGGTTCAACAGATTGTTAGCCCTGGAAACAAGTCTACACGAATCAAAAACGTTATGGATAGCATTAATCAACAACAACCCGAAGCCAATCACCAGGATCTGACTGGGACCGAAGCCGGAAAGAAAATCAAGGAATTGGTAGACCAGAATAAGACCTGTTATTTCTGTACGAAAATCACCTCAGGCCAACCCTTGACAACTAGGCCAATGTCGGTGCAAAAGGTGGATGAAGCCGGTAATTTCTGGTTCCTGAGCGCCGACGATAGTCATAAAAATGCGGAGATACAGCTTGACCAGCGAGTTCACCTTTTATTTCAGGGCTCGGCCCATTCCGATTTTCTGAGTATATATGGTGAGGCCACTATATCGAAAGATAAAACCCTCATCAAAGAACTCTGGGAGCCGCTGTTAAAAACGTGGTTTACCGAAGGAGAGGACGATCCGCGTATTACGGTGATCAAAGTAGATACGCGTGAGGGCTATTATTGGGACAATAAACACGGGAATGCGATCGCCCTAGTCAAGATGGTTGCTGGTGCAATTATGGGGAAAACCTTAGATGACTCGATTGAGGGTACATTAACGGTATAAAAACTAGTCGCTCAATAGCCGTTCGTCAATTCGGGTAATACGGTAATAGTATTGCCCAAATTGACGAGCGGTAGTTGATGGAAAACTACCACGTAGCGCCTTTAGCTTACATAATTACCGGTTCGATACACCCCGTATCCGTTCAACATCCTTCTGATAGAGTCGGCCGATGGGTAGCTCCAGACCAGCGATTTCAACATAGTGGGGTGTATAACTAGTGATCGCCGAAACTGCCACGATAAATGATCGACGTATCCACACAAACTGGTTGGCAAGTAACTGGGCTTCCAGTGACCGATCGTCTGCTTAACGAGTAAGGGTTTGACCGTACGGGTTACAATACGGACATAATCTTTCAAGCTTTCAATGTATAAAATCTCGTCTGGCTGCACGTTGACCAGCTTTTGGTCGGCCCAAAAAAAACGAATCGGCACTGACCGGGCGAGTCATTTCATTGGCAGTTTTTTTCAAGGGATCGGTGCTCGGCCATTTCTTTTCGAACCGATCCACATACATCTCCTTTGCCTTTAATAATCGACAAGGCCTTATAAAAATGTCAATTTTGTGTTGGTAATTGTCAACATATGGCCCGTTGACAGCGAGTATCTAAGATAACTTTGTATAAAAACAATAATTAAGCGATTTACTAGGACTAACTTATCCATAGTGATCTGACTTTGCACCTGCTGGATAGGAACTTATCGAAGTGTGCGGTTTAGTGAGCAAACGATTCTATGAAACCCATTCAGGCTATTCTTGGCATAAGTACAGCGAATAAAGTATTCCTGACGAAAGAGATTGTACAACCCTATTATTCAACGCAATTTCATTTTCATCATGAATGCCAGCTGACGTATATCGTCGAAAGTTCAGGGCAGCGCATCATTGGCAATAACATTGAATATTTTGAACCCGGTGAGCTGGTTTTTCTGGGCTCAGGTGTTCCGCATGTCTGGTACAACGATAAAGAATACTTCCAGGGGAGTGAACATCTGCGGGCCCAGTCGCTGGCTATGTATATCAATCCTGATCAACTGGTTGAGTCCCTGGAGGGCTTCGGTTGTCGAAACGTACTGGACCATTGGCTGACGATCAGCCGCCGGGGCGTTATTTATACAGGAGCCAGCAAAACGGAGCTCATTGGCCTGTTTAAAGCGCTTTTTTACCAGGAAGGGATGGCTAAACTTATAACCTTTCTGCAGCTGATTGACCGATTGATGCACGCAACCGATTATCGGCTCTTATCAAGTCCTGATTATGTAAACAGTTATTCAGAGAATGATCAGCAGCGGATGGAACGGCTCTTTCAATTCATTTTTGCCAATTTCAGACGCGACATTTCGCTGGACGAGATTGCTTCGCTGGCCAACATGAATGAGTTCTCCTTCTGTCGCTATTTCAAAAGCCGAACGCAGAAATCGTTTACGCAGTTTGTGAACGATCTCCGAATCGGACATGCCTGCAAACTGATGCAGGAACGTTACAACCCGATTGAAACCGTAGCTTATGAAAGCGGCTTCAACAATATCACGCACTTCAATCGACAATTCAAACGCATCAAAGGGGTAACGCCCCGTGATTATCGAAAACAGCTTAGAACATTCTCCTAAAAAGGCGTAATCGCTTACCGCGCATCCATGTCAACAACCTCCGTGTTCAGTGAAGCCAATCGGGTAACGGCACAACCGGGTAGTACGTATATTACGGCCATATCAACACAGGATCGCCGGTTTGCCCTGGGCGAAGGGGTTGGTACGGACTCTATCCACCAGACCCCCCAATACTCCTACGCGGTCTGTGTATTAAAAACAACCACATCCGTTGAAGGCATCGGCCTTGCCTTTACGCTGGGTGCAGGCAATGATCTGGTTTGCCGGGCCATCGACTACCTGGCCCAACCGCTGGTCGGACTTGACATTGAGGAGTTGATGGCCGATTTCGGCAGTATGTATCGCCAGATGGCCGATTCACCTTCCCTGCGCTGGCTGGGTCCACAAAAAGGGGTCGTCCAACTGGCACTAGCCGCCGTGGTCAACGCCTGTTTCGACTTGTGGGCAAAAACACGGCAGGTTCCCTTATGGAAACTTCTACTCGATCTGTCGCCGGAGCAACTGGTCAATACCCTCGATCTGAGCTATCTGGAAGAGGTCCTGAATCGGGAGCAGGCAATCGACCTGCTCACACGGGCGCAGGCAACCCGGGCGGATCGATCGGGTGTATTACAAACCGGCTACCGAGGCTACGATACGTCGATTGGCTGGTTCAACTACACCGATGACCAAATCATTGACAATACCAAAAAAGCGATGGCACGCGGCTTCACGGCCATGAAGCTCAAAGTTGGGTCCGACGACCCCCAGCGAGACCTTCGGCGAGCCTCGCTCATTCGGGAAACGGCGGGCGAGTCGGCAACCATCATGCTCGATGCCAACCAGCGCTGGAATGTACCGCAGGCGCTGGCCATTTGCCACCAGTTGAGCAGCATCAACCCATTCTGGATTGAAGAGCCGACTCACCCCGACGATGTGCAGGGTCATAAAGCGATTGCCGATGCGCTGGCTCCCTTTAAAGTGGCCACGGGCGAGCATATCCCGAATAAGGTTATCTTCAAAAACTTTTTGCAAATGGGCGCTATGGCTTTCTGCCAGGTCGATGCTGTGCGAGTTGGGGGTATTTCGGAGTTTCTGACCATTAGTCTGCTGGCCAGGCACTTTGGTGTTCCGGTCGTACCGCATGTAGGCGACATGGGACAAATTCACCAGCATCTCGTGCTGTTCAACCACATCGCGATGGACCATGAGAATCTGTTCCTGGAGCATATTCCTCATCTGCGGCAGTACTTTACCCAGCCGGCCCTGATTGTCGATGGCTACTATCGGGTGCCTCAGGAGCCCGGCAGCAGCAGTGACCTTATAGTTACTTGTTCATGAGCTCGTTACAGAATAAAATTGTGTTTATAACCGGGGGTGCGTCAGGAATCGGCATGTCCTGCGCGCTGGCCTATGCCCAGGCGGGTGCTCAGGTGGCCGTGATGGACCGCGACGCCAGTGCGCTCGACCTGTTACTCCATCAACTGGGCGAGACCCACCTGAGCATTCTCGGCGACGCGCAGTACGGCCCGGATGTACAAAAAGCTATTGACGCTACCCTGGATCGTTTCGGTCGGCTGGATATCGTGCATAACAATGTGGGTATGTCGAGCCCATCGAAACCCTTGCATGAAACGACGGAAGATGAATGGGATGCTCTGTTCTCGATAAACCTGAAGAGCGTTTTCTGGACGACCCGTTATAGCCTAGACGCGTTGAAACAAACAAAAGGCTGTATCCTTAACACGAGCAGTATGGTGGGTGAAATAGGTCAGCTTAACCACGCAGGCTACGTGGCCACAAAGGGCGGTATGAATGCGCTGACCAAAGCAATGGCGCTGGATTACGCTCCTTTTGGGATTCGGGTCAACGCAATTTGTCCGGCTGGTGTCTGGACGCCTATGTTGCGAACCTGGGCCACTCAGCAACCCAACCCGGCCACGATAGAAACGTACCTCAACGACATTCACACACTGGGGTACTGCCCCGAAGGGGATGTCATCGCTGATGCTGCTGTCTTTCTGGTATCAGATGCAGCCCGGTTTATGACCGGCTGTATACTGCCCGTCAGCGGTGGTGCCGAGCTGGGATATGGCCGAAAAAGTGCGCTGTAAGCTTTTCGCCATGCCCTGTTAACCCTAATCGATTGTTAATGTATCACCCCCTTGCTTTTTACCCTAATGCGTACCTGTCTGGCCCTTGATCTGAAAAATGACCCCGCCCTCATTGAACAGTATGAGCACGTTCATCGACCCGGACATATGTGGCCCGAGATTCCACAGGGTATCCGGGAAGGCGGTATTGTGGATATGCAGATTTATCGAATTGGAAACCACCTGTTCATGATTGTTGAAACCCCCGGTAATCTGACCGTAGCAGAAGCCTTTCAACGCATCGGCGAACTACCCCGTCAGGCAGAATGGGCTGCATTTGTGGGGCAATTTCAACAACGGTTGCCTGAGGCTCAGCCGGGCGAACACTGGGCGGAAATGAAAGCGGTATTCTCGCTCAACGAACATAGAACGGTATGAAAACATCATCGCGCTTTGTGGTCCCCCTGCTGGTCGTTATGAGCCTGATGTTCATCTGGAATCTCAGCCGGAACATCAACGATGTATTGATTCCGCACTTAAAACGAGCCTGCCAGCTTACCGACCTGCAATCGTCGCTTGTTCAGACTGCTTTTTTTGGTGGTTACTTTTTGCTGGCGTTGCCGGTAGGCCAGTTCATCCAGCGCTACGGCTATCGGGCAGGCATGGTAACTGGCCTTCTGACGGCAGCCCTGGGAGCTGGTTTATTTTTCCCGGCCGCCGAAACCAGGTACTATCCCCTTTTTCTGGGAGCGCTCTTCATTATGGCGGCCGGATTTACGTTTCTGGAAGTAACTGCCACGCCCTATATTTCGGTACTGGGCGATCCCGAACGCGCATCGAGCCGATTAAGTCTGGCCTCCGCTGTTGGGTCGTTAGGCGCTACCCTTGGCCCACTGGTTGGCGCCCAGTTTCTGCTGCATGCACAGGATATTCCGGAAGCCAGCCTGCAACAGCTGAAACCGGATCAGCTGACGGCCTTTCTGAATGCCGAGGCCCAACTGGTTAAAACGCCTTACCTATGCCTGGCGATCCTGTTTTTGGTACTGGGCCTATGCCTGCTGTTCATTCCACTGCCCACCCTGACCGAAAACGGAGAGACATCGGCCCGTCTTAAGGACATCCTTGGCTTTCGACATACCGTGCTGGGGGCACTGGGCGTATTTTGTTACCTGGGTGCCGAAGTAGGCATTGTTAGCTTTCTGATCCGGTATGCCAGATCGGAGAAGCTGCCGGGTTTGTCCGAGCAGAAAGCTGCCCTGTTCATCACGCTCTTTATGGCCCTGGTCCTGCTGGGGCGGCTGGCGGGAGCCTGGCTATTGCAACAGGTCGATTCGGCGCGGTTGCTGACGCGCTGCGCGGCAGGTGCCGGGCTGCTGGTCATTATCGCTATGCTTACAACGGGCTATGTCTCTTTGTATGCGTTGAGCTGCGTGGGGTTGTTCACCTCTGTCATGTATCCTATCCTGTTCACACTGAGTATTCATCAGCTGGGGGCGTATACCAAAACAGGTTCTTCCCTGCTGATCATGAGTATAGTAGGTGGAGCGCTTATTCCGCCCATTATGGGGCTAATTTCGGATACGTTGAGCATTCGGCTGGCTTTTACCGTGCCTGTACTCTGTTATAGCTACATCCTGTATTATGGTCTGCGGGGCTACATCACTTCGCAGCCTGTACGTACCCAAACCATCCTAAACCACTGATCACTATGCGTCTATCCATAAAACTACTCTACTGTGGTTTACTGCTGACCAACCCCGTTCTGGCCCAATTGCCCTCATCCGATGCAGGTCGTCTGCAACGATGGCGTGATAATCCGCTGAGTCTGTTTGTACACTGGGGGCCGGTCAGCCGCATTGGCAAGGAAATAAGCTGGTCGCGGCAAGCCTACGGGAAGGCTCGCTACGACTCCCTGTATCGAGGGTTCAATCCGACTCGCTTCAATGCGCTCGAATGGGTTCGGATGGCCAAACGGAACGGGTTCAAACAGATCGTGCTGACTGCCAAGCATCACGACGGCTTCTGTCTGTGGGACACCAAAACGGTATCGTACAACATCATGCACTCACCGTTTGGCCGTGACGTGTGTAAGGAACTGGCACAGGCAGCCCATCAGGAGGGATTACCCATCGGCTGGTATTTTTCGGTGGGCGACTGGAAAGACCCGGATTGCCGGAATCCAGCAACAAATGATGTGTTCGTTCAACGAATGCTGACCCAGGTTCGGGAACTACTGACCAACTATGGAAAAATCAGCCTGCTCTGGATCGATTTTGAAGGGTGGCCCAGCCCAACGCATCCCAAACAGGTATACGATCTGGCGCGTCGTTTACAGCCTGACATTATTATCAACAATCGACTCGAGCCCTTTACGCCCGATGAGTCTCATGCCCGGGTTGGCCCGTACTCTGACTATGCCACGCCCGAAAACTTTGTAGCGGGCTACGGAAAAGTGCCCTGGGAAACCTGTACCAACATGGGCCACCAGTGGGCCTGGAAATTCGGCGATACCCCCCGACCACTGCCCGAGTGTGTGCAGACACTGTTGCGCTGCATTGGAGGCAACGGCAATTTGCTGTTCAACATCGGGCCTGACAGCACCGGGGTTTTCCCGGCATCGTTCGTAAGCCGTACAAACGAAATGGGCGACTGGATCAACCAACATGCTGAAGCCATTTATCAGGTACGAGGTGGCCCGTACATGCCTACCCGACAGTATGTGAGCACGTATCGTAAAAACAGGGTTTACGTGTATCTTTTTCCGGAATCGCCTGCCGAAATTCGGCTCCCACCCCTGGCTGGATCGATAAAAAAAGCCCAGTTGCTGAATGGAAAAACCGTGACGGTGAACCAGAAACCAGATGGGCTGTACATTAGCCTGCCTGCCTCAAGCCGGGATTCGGTGGCTACCGTCATCGCCCTCACACTCGATCGATCAGCCGCGTCGGTAGAGCTGATCCGGCCATTTACCAGCAGTGGTGCCCTTTCCTATGGCCAGCAGGCCAGAGCTTCGAGCGCTTTAGGCAACTTCTTACACGATGCCTCGGCGGCCGTCGACGATAATCCGAATACGGCCTGGAAACCAGGTCGCCGGACAGATGTCGATTTCAATGCCTATTATGGCCGCAATGTTCATTATATGTCCGATTCGGTCATGAACTTGTTTCAGCATACAGGCTGGCTGGAGATCGATCTGGGGAAATCACAATCGATTAGCCGCATAGCCGTCAGCGAACTGGTCTATCAAAAATCACAAATCAAGGATTTTACGATTCAGTACCAAAAGGCCGGGCGATGGATAACCCTGGTACGGGATACAACCATGGGAAACTGGTCGAAAGAGATTACGCCCGTACGGGCGCAACGATTCCGGCTGGTCATCAACGATTCATCGGGCTACCCCGGTGTGCGTGAGTTTCAGCTATTTGGAACATCACGCCCCGAACAAACCAATAACGGCTGAATAGGCTTTTGTCTGGCGAACGTCAGGCATGCCATTCAAAACCGTACCATCCAGAATCTCCATCTCCATAACCGGATCACACTCCGCGTAGCCTGTTGTAGCGTCTGTGGCACTGAGATACATAGTCAATGTACAACCAGGACGTATCACCTACGAATACCTGAGAATCAGTGATCGGGTGATGAATGACTTACAGTACACCATAACGTATATAGACGACCGTTCAATCGAATTAATCTAAGACTCGTATGTTTCTGCACGGACAACGTCTGCGCAGAAACAGCATTGCTGAACTATCTGCTGGCCAAACTAATTTCGTTGGCTCGAACCCCGGATGATCAGTTCAGTTTTGAGTACCCGTGTGATCGGCTTCCATACCGACGAATCCGTATGAATCTGGTCGAGCAGCAGTTGAGCAGCTACCTGACCGATCTCCCGGGTTGGCTGGGCCATAGTGGTCAAACCGGGTTCAATCAATGCAGACCCGTAATCGTTACTGAAACCGACAACGGCCATCTGCTCAGGGATTGACAAACCCTGTTCCTTGATCACATTGATGGCTTCGATGGCGGTGGGGTCATTGACGGCAAAAAGCGCATCGGGCGGGGTGGGCAAGTCCAGCAGGTATTTCACGTAAATCTTCACTTTCTCCAGCGTCAGGTCGTAGCTAATGATCAGATCGTCCAGGATAGGGCGTTTATGCTTCCGCAAGGCGTCTTTATACCCTTCCAGTCGCTTTCGGCTGATGTACAGGGACGGCGGGCCAGCCAGATGGGCGATGCGCTTTTTTCCCAGCAGAATCAGATGTTCGGTCGCTTTAAAAGCCCCTTCGTAATCGTCGACCACCACTTTGGGTGTTTCAATGTCATGGCATACGCGGTTGAAGAAGACTAGGGGTATCCCTTTTCGTTTGAAAACGTCAAAGTGCTCAAAATTTTTGGTCTCACGCGTCATGGAGATCAGCACGCCATCTACCCGATTCGCCAGCATAACCTTCGCATTGGCGACTTCGGTTTCGTAGGTTTCATTTGATTGACTGATCAGTACTGAATAGCCCGACTGGGCAGCAATCTCCTGAGCCCCCATGATGACAATAGGAAAGAAAGACGTCACAAACTCAGGCACGATGATGCCAATGGTCCGGCTCTGACTGGAGGACAAATTAATAGCCAGCATGTTACGCTGATAATCCATTTGCTGAGCAAGTTCCATAACTGCCTGTCGGGTATCAGTCCGTACACTCGGGTGCCCGGTGAGCGCCCGTGAAACAGTGGATTTCGAAATGTTCAACTTCTGGGCAATGTCAATTATAGTTACCTGGTGCCGCTTCATATGAATGAAGATATAAATTTTGTACTATACCAATAATACAAAATAGCACTTTTTTTACCAATTGCTCTCATTTCATGGGAACGCTCCCACGAAATGGGAGCGTTCCCATGAAAATAAATCCACAAAGCCCTCAAAATTTAGTACTATATTTTTCAATGTTTGTACTGTTCTGAGATTTTAGAAGAAAAAATTCACAGATCGTTTTCACAGGCGGAACCAACCCAAGCAATTCTGGCAATCTATGGGATTTTTTCGAGCGCCCTCGGAAACCAACACTATTTTGACTTATTCCAATACAAACGCTTAAACCTTAATCACCTTTATGGATCTTTTTACAGCATTTGCCAGCAGGGAGAAAAGCCGTTGGATCATCGGTTTCATGCTCCTGTTGAGTCTCCATTGTCAGGCACAGTCCGGTCGGTCGGTTACGCTGAAAGGGGTTGTCACCTCTGCCGATACCAGGCAGGGCATCCCGGGCGCCAACATCATCGTCAAAAACACGCAGATTGGGGCAACTACGAATGCGGAGGGTGCGTTTGTTCTCTCGGTTCCCGAGGGTACCCGTGTTGTAACGGTTTCGTACATCGGCTACCAGACGAAAGACGTTTCAATCGTCGGGCAGAACAACGTCAATATAGTGCTGGAAACGGATGATCGCTCGCTGAACGAAGTGGTGGTCGTGGGGTATGGCACGGTCAAAAAAAGCGATCTGACAGGCGCGGTCTCTTCCGTAAAAGCGGCAGAACTGAAACAAACACCCATTGCCAACTTCGTGCAGGGCTTGCAGGCCCGTGCGTCGGGCGTTCAGGTAACCCAGAACTCGGGTGCACCGGGCGGTACCATCAGTGTCCGGATTCGGGGCAACAGCTCCATCAGTGGCAGCAGCGAACCCTTGTATGTGGTCGATGGCTTTCCGATCTCAGGCAATGATAATCCACTGGCGGGTGGCGGTAGCAGCTTCGGCACCGACAACGGCAACCGCCTTTCCGTGCTTTCAACCCTCAACCCGAACGACATTGAAAGTATTGAGGTCCTCAAAGACGCGTCGGCTACGGCTATTTACGGTACGCGGGGTGCTAATGGCGTCGTGCTCATCACGACCAAACGCGGGAAGACAGGCCAGACCCGGGTTACCTATGAAGGCTATTATGGCCAGCAGCAGATACGCCGGATGCTGCCGCTTATGAACGCTACCCAGTTTGCTCAGTATGAAAACGAAATTTCCGGGCAAACACTCTATCCGAACCCGGAGCAGTTAGGTGCCGGTACCGACTGGCAATCCTACATTTTTCAAAAAGGAGGCATGCAGAACCACCAGCTGTCGGTATCGGGTGGTACAGACAAATCCCTATTCAATGTGTCGCTGAACTACTTTGATCAGGACGGCATCATTATCAATTCAAATTTCAAGCGGGGGTCCGTACGGGTAAACCTGGACAATACGATCAGCAAAAATTTCAAGATCGGAACCAGTCTGACCTATACCTACTCGCAAAACAATGGCGCCGTGACATCGACCCTGGCCGATGCCGGTGCCGGTGGGATTGTCATATCGGCTCTGGCTGCCCCGCCGACCGTGTCGCCCTATGATGCCCAGGGGAACCCGACCATTTTCAGCGGCCGGTACATCGACATCAACAATCCGATTTCGGTTGCGACCAATGTACTGAACCGCAACACAACCCGCCGGTTTCTGGGGAACATCTTTGCCGACTGGACAATCATCGATGGGCTGACGTACCGGGCTTCGTTTGGCGGGGATCTGGTGAATGACACCCGCGATTCGTACGTCAATCGGCTCGTCCGCACGGGTGCCCAGGTTAATGGGATCGGCGGAAAGGGGAATACCTACAGCAACACCTTTCTGCACGAAAGTCTGCTGAACTACCAGAAATCGTTCGGCGTACACAATCTGGCGCTGACGGGGGTTTTCTCGACGCAAAGCCAGTTACAAACCAGCGATGCATCGACGGGCCAGACCTTCCCCAACGATCTGGTACTGAACGACAATTTGAGCCAGGCTTCTATTGTCACCATCAGCAGCAACAAACAATCCTGGCGTCTGGACTCCTACACCGGCCGTATCAACTACAATTACAAAAGTAAGTACCTGCTCACGCTGACGGGCCGGGTCGATGGATCGAGCCGCTTCGGTGCCAACAATAAGTACGGCTTTTTCCCGTCGGTAGCGGGCGCCTGGCGCGTTTCGGAAGAAAAATTCATGCAGGGACAGCAGGTCGTGAGCGACCTAAAATTGAGAGCCAGTTTCGGGATCACAGGCAACGCGGACATTCCCCTGTACAACTCGTTATCGCGCCTGAACTCCGTAGGCAACTATAACTTCAACAACACCCGGAATATCGGCATTCTGGCGGCCAACATTGCCAACCCGGACCTGCGTTGGGAAAAGAGTGCGCAAACGGACCTGGGGGTAGATATTGGTTTGCTGAACAACCGGGTTCAGCTGACAGCCGACGTATACATCAAAAAGACGAGTGACCTGTTGTTGTCGCGGGCTATCCCCCTTTCGTCGGGCTTTGGTTCGGTGTTCGGCAACTTCGGAGGCCTTGAAAACCGGGGGATCGAACTGTCGCTCAACGTGGGCGTTCTGAACGGGCCACTGAAATGGGACATCAGCGGCAATATATCGGCCAATCGGAATAAGCTGACGCTGATCGACGGAAAACGAACCGAGATCATTCCCGGTGATGGAGGAGGTTCCGTAGCGGCCTTTTCAAACACCAGTCTGCTTCGGATCGGGGCACCTATCGGCTCATTTTACGGCTATTATTTCGATGGCATCTACCAGACCGGCGACAATATACCTACCGGAAAGACAGCAGGTAATATACGCTACCGGGACCTGAATGGCGACGGCGTTATTTCGGCGGCCGATCAGGATATTATCGGTAACCCAAACCCGAACTACTATTTCGGGCTGACCAACAACCTGAAATTTAAAGGCTTCGATTTCAGCCTGTTCATCCAGGGCGTGCAGGGCAATCAGCTGTTCAATGTGGCCCGGCTTCGGCTGGAGAGTGCATCCGGTGGCTCTAACCAATACGTTACGGTCGTTGACCGCTGGACACCTTCCAACCCGTCGAATCGCTACCAGAAAGCGTCGATCGGGCAGCGGGTGAGTCAGTCCGACTTCCAGATCGAGGATGGCTCATTCGTCCGGTTCAAGAACGCGACCCTGGGCTATACCTTCCCCCAGATCGGCAAGATAAACTGGCTCAGAAACAGTCGTGTCTACGTCAGCGCCAACAACTTTGTCACGATTACGAAATACACGGGTTACGACCCCGAAGTGAACACGGCCGGGCAGAATAACCTGAACCTGGGTGTCGACAACATTGGCTATCCGGTTGCCAAATCATTTATCGCTGGCCTTCAACTAACGTTTTAAGTACTCCTGAACCATGAAACGGATCTATCAACTCCCTCTGCTTTTTATCGCTTTAGCGTCCGCTTTGACCGGTTGTCAGTTGGCCGAAAAACCCTATTCGTTCATTACGCCAAGCCAGTTTTACAATACGGCATCCGATGCCGAAGCTGCGCTTACGGCGGCTTATACACCCATCACCGATCTGTACAGCCGGGTAGGAACGCAGGTGCCCGACTACTCGGCGGACCAGTGCTTTCCGCGGGCCGTTGTCGGACGGGAGCAGCTAACCGTCTTCTCCTACGACGCAACCAACGATCTGATCGGCCAATACTGGCAGCACTGTTACAACGGCGTCAACCGGGCCAATCAGGTTATCGAAAATGTACCCCGCGTATCGATGGACGAAACGCGCAAAAAACAAATCCTGGCCGAAGCGCAGTTTCTGCGGGGACTTTATTACTTCCACCTGGTGAAAACCTTTGGCGATGTACCCATCAAACAGATCAGTACGAAAGACATTGCCAGCACCGAAGCCCCCAAAAGTAAGGCCGAAGATGTCTATGCTTTTTTGATAAAAGACCTGGAACAGGCCGTTAAAGACCTTCCGGCACAGCCCAAAGACCGGGGGCGGGCCGCCAGTGGGGCCGCTCAGGGCTTACTGGCCAAGGCCTATCTGTATGCAGGCAATTACGCCAAAGCCGCCGAAAATGCACAGTCGTTACTCCAGTCAAATCGGTATAGCCTCATGCCCAATGTGCTGGACCTTTATAACCCACTCAAAGAAGATGCGGCTCGTGCAGAGATGATTTTTGCCGCTGAATTTTCAGCGCTGAGTGGCCTGATCGGCTATGATCTGGTTGGGTTTTATGCCCCGGCCAACTCCCCTCCGGTCTTTTCTAAAACCGCCTTCGGTTCGGCATTCGGCTATATGTCGTTCTACAAATCCTTTAACCCGATTGACAAACGACGACAACTGCTGGATACCGCTTACGTGAATGCGACGGGGGTGCTGATCGGCCAGTCCGATGTAACCCTGAAAGACCGAATTCTGGTCAAGAAATTTCTGGACCCCAACTCGAACGGGGCCAATGGCGAAAACAACTTCCCGATCCTTCGCCTGGCAGATGTGTACCTGATTGCTGCTGAAGCCGAAGCCCGGCAAAATGGGCCAACGAGCGTTGCCTATGCAGCCATCAACACCGTTCGTCGCCGGGCGGGTATTCCGGACCTGACGACCGGCCTGACCAAAGACGCCTTCATTGAGGCCGTTTTGCAGGAGCGCTCCTGGGAATTATGCTACGAAGCCGACCGCTGGTACGACCTGACACGGACGGGTAAGTTTAAACTGGTAGCGAACGTGCTGAACTCCTATTACCCATCTCGCCCGGTTCAGGACAAACATCGCTTCTTCCCCATACCAAATCTGGAGATTCTGACCAACTCGCAGTTGGAGCAGAACCCCGCCTGGAAATAGTATAGCGTTCATTATAGGTTGGGAATCATGCAAACGGCTCTGTCGAGTGCAGAGCCGTTTCATTGTCTACACCGCATTACCTCATATCGAATGAATTGGCTCCCTGGATTCGTATTTCTGATTTACTGGACAACGGCCACGGCCCAGAAGCAGCATTTGTTCCTGATTGCGGGCCAAAGTAATGCCGTTGGGCAGGGTACGGCGGCCCAGTCCGTGATCTGCTCGCCAGGTATAGCGCTGGCGTATCGGGCATCTACCGATTCGCTGGTGACGCTGGCGGATCCGTTTGGCGAACGGGTGGGGCATTTTGAGCAGGCATCAACGGGCAGTATAGCCCCTGCCTTTGCTCAGGAGTTCCACCGAGTCACGGGGGACAGGGTCGTACTGCTCTCAGCAGCACGGGGAGGAGCCTCCTGTGATCAGCGGGCCGAACTAGGCAACTATGGCACCTGGGCTGAAACGGGTAAGTTACCCCTGCTCCAGGAAGCGGTAGCCAATACCAAACGCGCGATGCAGAAAACAGGGCTCCCCCTCAGCGGCATCATCTGGCTTCAGGGAGAACGGGACGCCAATGCCATTGCCGATACGCTGATGACAGGTACCGATTATCTGAACGCGCTCCTCGACGTGATTCATCGATTCAGAGAAGGCTTTGGCCGCACTGTGCCGGTTTATATCGTACAGACGGGCTATCAGGCAGGACGCACAACGACTGGAAGTGATGCGGTTCGGGCGGCCCAACTTGCGGCAACCCAACGACTGCCTAAAACCTATGTAGTTTACCAGGAAACGAACGCGTTCGCCAAACGGGGCTGGATGAAAGACTTCGTGCATTATAACCAGACAGGCCTCAATGACATTGGTCAAAAAACGGCTCGTTTTGTCGGCAAACACCTCAACTAACCCTGCACTCATTGCCCTATGAACTCGCTCCTTCTAAACCGTCGGAATTTCCTGCTGTCGACCGCAGCCCTTTCGGCCGCCACCTGTTCACGGTATCTCATGGCCAGCCATTCAGGGCTGGCCCACAAGCCATCTGGGGTAGAGCCTGACACGCTCAACCTCAACGCCATGATGCAGCCTGTACAGGCACGATCGGTCCTGCGCGACCCCGACTGGTTTATCTGGGGAGGTGGTATGGTTCGTACAGCAGATGGCCTTTGCCATGGTTTCTTTGCCCGCTGGCCCCGAAAGGAAGGGTTTAATGCCTGGGTCACTCATTCGGAGATTGTTTATGCCACCAGCGCCGACCCCCTCGGCCCGTGGACGATGGTTGGCCCTGTATTTGAACGAAGGGCCGGTTCCTGGGATGCTGACAACCTGCATAATCCATTGATTCAAACCTTCGACGGAAAATACTACCTGTATTATTCGGGCAACTACGGCCCACGCAATGGAACCAAAGAGGGCTGGTGGGTGCATCGGAACAACCAGCGGGCGGGGGTAGCCGTCGCCAGCCATCCGGCGGGACCATGGCAGCGCTTCGACAAACCCCTGATCGAGCCAACACCCGGCGGCACCGACCACCTGCTCACCAACTCACCAACCGTAGCCCGCCGGAACGATGGCAGGTATGTGCTGATTTACAAGGGTGTTTCTGACGGGCCACGGCCGTTTGGAGGGAAAGTCAGAATGCACGTAGCCCTGGGCGACAGCCCGATCGGCCCGTTCATGAAACAGCCGACTACGGTTTTCGGCCATGAATCGATGCAGTTCCCCACAGACGACAACGTTATCTGGCAGCAACAGGGACGACTCTACGCCATCGTAAAAGACTACCGGGGCCTCTACAGCCAGCAGGCAAGACCCGGCTCGACGGAAAAAGAATCACTCGTCCTCTTTACATCCGTTGATGGCCTCGACTGGCGGCTGGCAGCCCATCCCTTTGTCTCTGACTTTCGCATTCACTGGGCCAACGGGCAGGTAAGTGACCGATTACACCGATTCGAGCAGCCGCAGGTATGGCTCGAAAACGGGAAACCTTCCGTCCTGTTTCTGGCTGTAAAAGCAAAATCAGACGACGACGATACGGACTTATCCTACAACATTCAAGTAAAACTCAACGCATGAACACGACCATCGACACGGCAGTAATCGTCCTTTTTTCAGCCTTTGTGCTGGGGATCGGGCTGTTATTTGCCCGCACAGGCCGCAACCTGAAATCATTCTTTGCCGGGGGCGAAGCGGTCCCCTGGTTCATCGGCGGGTTATCGTTGTTTATGAGCTTTTTCTCGGCCAGCACCTTTGTTGCCTGGGGGAGTATCGCTTACAAACACGGTTGGGTAGCCGTCACTATTCAGTGGATGATGTGTGCCGGGGCGCTGGTAACCGGCATCTGGCTGGCACCACGCTGGAAAAAAACAGGGGTGCTGACCGCGGCTGAATACATTCGCCAACGGCTCGGCCTGACCGTTCAGAAAACGTACATCTTCATTTTTACGCTCGTCAGTATCTTCATCAAAGGATCGGTTCTGTACCCGGTAGGCAAACTGGTAAGCGTCTCGCTGGGCCTGCCCCTGATCCCCACAACCATCGGGCTCGGCATTTTTATGATTGCCTATACATCGGTAGGAGGTCTCTGGGCCGTCATGGTGACCGATATTCTTCAGTTTGTGGTACTGTCGGCAGCCGTTTGTATTCTGTTACCACTGGCCTTCGATCAGGTAGGGGGTGTTACCGGGTTTACGGCCAAAGCGCCCGACGACTTTTTCAACCTGCTCAACGGCGAATACACCATTGGCTTTATACTCGCTTTCTTCCTATACCAGGTGGCTTATATTGGCGGCAACTGGACGTTCGTGCAGCGCTACACCAGTGTCGACAGCCCGAAATCGGCCCGAAAAGTGGCCTTTCTGTTCGCTGGCCTCTACCTCATAAGCCCGGTTATCTGGATGCTGCCGCCGATGATCTACAAGACGATCAACCCATCCCTGACGGGGCTGGACACGGAAAATGCCTACCTCGAAATCTGTCGGCTGGTGTTACCTCCCGGCCTGCTCGGCCTGATGCTGACGGGCATGTATTTTTCCACCTCAGCCAGCGCAAACACAACGCTCAATGTGGTCTCGGCGGTGTTTACCAACGACATATACAAGGGACTGCTGAACCCCGGTGCCACGGATAGCCAGTTGATACGGGTAGCCCGGCTGTCTTCCTGGGGCTTCGGCATCGGTATGATCATCATTGCCTTACTGGTGCCCTACATCGGTGGCATTGTGGAGGTCGTGCTCACCATTGGCGCGGTGACAGGCGGCCCACTGCTGGCCCCACCCATCTGGGCACTCTTTTCCAAACGCCTGACAGGTCAGACAACACTTCGCATTACCCTGATTACCTTGTCGCTGAATCTGATCGGTAAGATCATTTTGCCGCTGACCCTGAACGTTAAGCTCAGTCGGGCCGAAGAAATAGTCATCGGTGTGGGGGCGCCCGTCCTGCTCCTGGCGCTGGCTGAGTGGCTGGCCTCCCGCAAACGAACAGCCAGCCCGGACTATCTCGCCTACGAAACGATCCGGGCCAGCGAGCAGCCAGTTGTCGGGCAGGAACAGGCCGATGAAGCCGCCGAGATAAGCCGCCAGAATCAGTTTGGTCTGCGGGTCATTGCCATCTCGCTGGTTGTTACAGCGCTCATTCTGTTTGGGCTAAGTTTTTTGACTTCGCAGGGAGCGGGTATAACGGCCCTGCTGGCCGGGACCGTACTCCTTACGGCCCTGATTCCCTGGCGGGCTGCTGCCCGAATGAACCCACAGAAGAAGCTGGTCGAAACGGCTGCGCCATGGCTCTAATAACGACGGATTTTCATTGAAACGGACAGGCCAACGGACCGTACGGTATTCACACAAACGATTGACTTAACGAATGATACGCGAACAGGCAACTGATCATCGTCCGCTTCGGACGATCCGGCACGACGCCGATTTACTGGTAATTGGCGGAGGGCTTTCGGGCGTTTGCTGCGCCATCACGGCAGCCCGGGCCGGAATTCGGGTGGTACTGGTACAGGACCGGCCCGTACTGGGCGGAAATGCCTCGAGCGAGGTACGTCTGTGGGTGCTTGGCGCGACCTCACACATGGGCAACAACAACCGTTGGGCGCGGGAAGGGGGCGTTATTGATGAACTGCTTCTGGAGAATCTATACCGGAACCCGGAGGGCAACCCGCTGATTTTCGATACGATTCTGCTTGAAAAGGTAGTCATGGAGACCAATATTACCCTGCTACTCAACACGGCGGTATACCACGTAACGATGGCCGCAGCAGGTACCGGGCGCATTGAGTCTGTGCAGGCATTCTGCGCCCAAAACAGCACGAGCTATGACTTGACAGCCCCCTTGTTCTGCGATGCTTCGGGCGATGGTATCGTTGCGTTCCAGGCAGGGGCGGCCTTTCGAATGGGTGCCGAATCGACGGAAGAGTTTGGCGAAAAGTTTGCCCCTTCGGCGGACTATGGCGAGCTTCTGGGCCACTCGCTTTACTTTTATTCCAAAGATACCGGCAAACCTGTCCGGTTTGTGCCTCCGGCCTACGCGCTGGACGATATCACCCAGATTCCCCGGTTTCGCTCGTTCAATACCAGCGACTATGGCTGTCGATTGTGGTGGCTGGAATATGGCGGCAGACACGATACCGTACATGATACCGAAACCATTAAGTGGGAACTCTGGCGGGTGGTATACGGGGCCTGGAACTACATCAAAAACTCGGGCCTTTTCCCTGAAGCCGCTAACCTGACCCTGGAATGGGTCGGCCATATTCCGGGCAAGCGCGAGAGCCGCCGATTTGAAGGCGACTACATGCTGACGCAGCAGGACATCGTCGAACAACGTCAGCATACCGATGCGGTCGCCTTTGGCGGCTGGAGTATCGACCTGCACCCGGCAGATGGAGTATTTTCGGAAAAACCAGGCTGTAATCAATGGCATAGCAAAGGACTCTACGCCCTACCCTACCGCTGTTTTTACAGCCGCAATGTGAGCAACCTGTTTCTGGCAGGGCGTATTATATCGGCTTCACACGTGGCCTTTGGATCATCGCGGGTGATGGGAACGAGTGCTTATGGTGGGCAGGCGGTGGGTATGGCGGCTGCACTTTGTACCCGTCACAGCCTGTCCCCCCGCGACATCACCAACGACCCGACCCTACTGAACGAACTCCAGCGGGCGTTACTCAAAACAGGCCAGCATATCCCTGGCCTACGGCTTCGGGATGACCAGGACCTGACACATCAGGCCACGCTGTCGGTATCGAGCGAGTTTGTCCTCCATGAACTGCCGCCCGATGGACCGATGACGGTGCTTCGGCATTCGGCCGGGCAGATGCTCCCATTGCCAGAGGGGCCAGTGCCGAAGCTTACCTTTTGGGTCGTAGCAGCTCAGGATACAACCCTGGTCGTTGAGTTTCGGGTGAGTAGCAAGCAACACAATCATACACCGGACAACGTCATTGAACGGCATGAAATCAGCCTCCGGAAAGGCAGACAGCCCGTTCAGCTGGCCTTCTCTGAACCAATGCCTTACGAGGGTTACGCCTTCATCTGTTTCCTAAAAAACGATCAGGTATCGGTTCAATGCAGCCAGTTGCGGGTATCAGGTATCGTGTCGGTATTCAACAAAACCAACCCGGCGGTATCGAACTACGGCAAACAGGAGCCGACGGACGATATCGGTGTGGAAGCTTTTGAATTCTGGACACCGGAGCGCCGACCCAAAGGGCATAACCTGGCGGTTCAACTAGAGCCTGGTATCCGGATGTTCGGCCGGGAGAATGTACGAAACGGCTTTCAACGGCCGACAAACGTACCCAACGCCTGGGTAGCCGACCCGACCGACCGGCATCCAACCCTGACGCTAACCTGGCCCGACGTCAAACAGATTCGGGAGGTTGTCCTGCACTTCGACACAGATTTCGATCACCCGCTTGAGTCTGTCCTGATGACACACCCCGAAACCGAAATGCCCTTCTGCGTCCGGGATTTTGTACTCTGCAATGACCAGAAGCAACGGATTTACGAACACAGCCATAACCACCTAAGTCAGCGCACCATACGATTTGAGCAACCGATCCACACAAGTAGCCTGAGTATTCATCTGAACACGGCAAACAGCGGTGCCCCGGCTTCGCTGATGGAAGTTCGATGCTATGCTATTGATTGATACAGAATCTGTTTAAACCCGGTTTTCACCTTTCCTCTTAATTTTATGAGAACGATTGTATGTATGCTCGGTGTATCCCTGTCAGGCATCTCCCTGCTCCAATGTCAGCCCGCTCCTGTCGTTACGCAGCAAGCCGTCACGAAGACCACCGCTACCAATGCCCGTGTTGCGGCCACCGACCTGCCCGTTACAGGCTACACATTATGCTACCAGCAAACCTTCGACACGGGGACTACTCCTAGTGCTTCCGAGTGGATTTACAGAACAACCGATCGGCTGGGCGGATATAACAGTGCCAGTCAGGTTACAGTAGGCAATGGTTCCCTGAACATTAACTATAATTACAGTGGTGGGAATTATTACGGGGGCGGAGTTATTTCGACCCATACGTTTGGCTATGGCTTCTACGAAGTCCGTTGCAGTCTGTACTCAGCTACGCCCGGCCTGCATCAGTCTTTCTGGACAATGGGGATAAGCCCGGGCACCAACTCCGCCAACGAAGGCTATTCCCAGATGCAGAATGATGAACTCCCTCAATACAATACCGCCCTTGAGATTGATGGCTTTGAACAAAACTCGTCCAATGCCAAACTAGCCTGCAACCACCATGTGTACACGCCTTCGCACTCGTCAAGTATTTCGCAATCGGTCTGGCCCAACCCAGGCAGCAGCTGGTTTACAATGGGGTTTGAGTGGAGGCCCGACGGCATCACCTACTACTACAAACCCGATGGCGCAACAGCATGGACACAGGTTGCTACTAAATCGCTGGCCGCAAGCCCCTGGAATGTGTATGCTCCCCAGAATTTCTGGCTGTCGGCGCTGCCTGTTCCTGGTGGCGACTATGGCTGGGGTGTAGCGACGCCACCTAATGCCGGAGCAGCCATGAAAGTTGGGCATTTCAACTACTATGCAAAACCCCTGCCCGGTAATAATCTGATTGGAAATGCTGGTTTTGAATTTACCAGTGCCAGCACCGCAACAGACGGCTATCCGATTGGCTGGATCGAGTCACGAACCTACGGCAACACGCCCGACCGCAGCTATGTGACGACCAATGCCACCAATGCCAATTATGGAGAACGCTACCTGGTGCATGAATCGTACAGCACACCCTACAACTGCACAACGAAACAGCGGCTGGACTATATCCCCTACGGAAGCTACAAGCTCACAGCCTGGGTCAGAAGTAGCGGAGGCCAGGCCGTAGCGCGCATGCGGGTAATTGTGGGCGGTGTCGAACGCTATGTCAACATACCAGCTACATCGAGCTGGCAGCAAATCGCGATCGACAATATCGACGTCCAGAGCGACGACGTAGTGGTTGCTTTTACCTCAAATACGGACGGACCGAACCAATGGATTGCGGTAGATAGTGTTATCATGGTGGCCAAATAAACGCCAACTTAACCCCTGTCTATGTACGAATTACTAAACAGCATAAAAAGAAAAATCCTGTGGCTGACGCTCATCAGCCAGTTGGCCATCACAACCTGGTCGGTAGGTCAGTCGGCTGGCAGTAACGGTTCAACCATGCTTTGGTACGCGAAACCGGCTACGCAGTGGCTGGAAGCCTTACCTATTGGCAATGGACGAATGGGGGGCATGCTATTCGGTGGTATCCGAACGGAGCATCTACAAGTCAATGACCAGTCGCTGGTGACGGGAACTACGCAAAAAGTGGGCTATTATCAGCCTTTCGGCGATGTGTTCGTTGAGCTGGACTCGGCAGGAACGATCCGAAACTATCGACGGGAGCTGAACCTACAGAACGCAGTACACACGGTTCGCTATGAATCCAATGGGGTACAGTTCGTGCGAACCGCCTTCGCCAGTTTCCCCGATCAGGTACAGGTGCTTCATTTTTCGGCCAGTAAGCCGGGCCAACTCACCGGAACCATTCGACTGACCGATGCTCATCAGGCGTTGGTTCGCGTAGAGGATGGTAAACTGGTGGCTACCGGCACGCTTGAAAATGGCATGATACATGAGTCGCAGGTACGGGTAGTGGCAAAAGGCGGTCGTGTTTCGGTAAGCCCCGCCGGTATTCGCGTTAATCAAGCGACTACCGTTACGGTACTGCTGGCGGTCGGTACCTCGTTTGTCAATGATGAGTCCTTGAACTTCGTTGGCCAGCATCCGCACCAGCGGCTCAATAACCAACTGGAGAAAGCGGCAAAAAAGTCAATTGACCAGCTAATGTCGGCCCATACACTTGATTATCAGTCACTTTTCGGACGGGTTCACC
>NZ_MKUD01000041.1:0-134555 GCF_001898575.1 Spirosoma sp. 48-14 | reverse complement strand
AATTTACAGGGCTTGTGGAACAACGAACTGAAGCCAGCCTGGTATTCGCAGTATACAACGAATATCAACGTGGAAATGAACTACTGGTTAGCCGAGCAAACCAACCTGCCGGAATGCCATATGCCCCTGTTCGACTGGGTCGAAAACCTGGCCAGAGTTCAGAAAAAATCCCCGGACCCCGCACTGAAAACAGATAAAGGCTGGATTATATACAGCACCAACAACACCATGGGCGGTACCTCTGGCTGGCATATCCATCGGCCCGGTAGTGCCTGGCTTAGCCAGCACTTTTGGGAACATTACGCCTTCTCGGGCGATACGGCGTTCCTGAAAGCGAGAGCCTATCCCCTACTCAAATCGATCACCGAATACTGGGCAAGTCATTTGGTAACTGGAAAAAACGGCAAGCTGATTACTCCCGACGGCTGGTCGCCGGAACATGGGCCCGGGCGAAACGAAAAGGATGTTTCTGACTACCCGGGAGTCTCTTACGATCAGCAGATCGTGTATGATCTGTTCACGAACTACCTCGAAGCGGCTCACGTACTCCAGGTCGATAAAGACTACTGCACGACGATCGAAACGATGCGAAACCAGTTGCTGGGCCCGCAGATCGGCAAATGGGGTCAGTTGCAGGAATGGATGGACGACGTTGACGACCCGCAAGATCGCCATCGGCACAATTCGCACCTGTTCGCCGTCCATCCGGGCCGCCAGATCCGGCCGTTATCGACACCCGACTTGGCCAGGGCGGCTCTGGTATCACTCAATGCACGGGGCGACAAAAGTGTTGGCTGGAGTTCGGCCTGGAAGATCAATCTGTACGCCCGGCTTCGGGATGCGATGCGGGCCTATGCACTCGTTCAGCGGCTGGTAACTCCTCGTGACCTGAAAAATAACGGCTACTCCGATGAGGGTGGCTCCTATCCGAACCTTTTTGGGGTGGGGCCACCGTTTCAGATCGACAGCAATTTCGGCTATACAGCAGGCGTAACCGAAATGTTGCTGCAAAGCCATACCGGCGAACTGGATTTACTGCCCGCCCTGCCCACTACCTGGCCCGAAGGAGAGGTGTCAGGATTACGGGCGCGGGGTGGTGTAACCGTGGCGATACGCTGGAAAAACGGTGTCCTTCGTCAGGCGCTACTGACGGCCGACCGGACTGGAATGGTTACCGTTCGATATGGCGGGCAGGTAAAACAGATTCGGCTGGTTGCCGGGCATCAACTACATTTAAACCCGTATTTACGCTAGCCGGGCCTCGCCACCCATCCTCAACCTAAAAGACTGTATAAAAACTCACTTCCCGTACCGATTCCATGAAGTACATACTTGTCCTGATGTTCGTAGTGATGGTCCGTCTGGTTCAGGCCCAGCCACCGAAACTCGATAAAAACGGCTGGCTCGTTTCGATGGACAGCGTTGATATGAGCGCCCTGGTACAGCCTGTTCCGGAAGCCAATCGTTTTCTGCTGCCCGATTACAACATCTGGTGCGGATCGGTGATCAACGGAAAAAACGGCAAATTTTACCTGTTGTATAGCCGCTGGCCACGCGACAAAGGCCATGAAGCCTGGATTACGCATTCCGAGATTGCCCTGGCTCGTGCCGACCGGCCTGAGGGTCCGTACCGTCACCTAAAAGTAGTGCTACCCGCCCGGGGAAACCAATTCTGGGACGGCGTCTGCACCCACAACCCGGCCGTAATTGCCTACAAGGACAGCTTCTATTTGTACTACATGGGCTCAACGGGCAAATCGTACGTAAAACCGCATACGTCTTATGAGAATCCGAACTGGTGGGAATACCGGAACAACCAGCGAATTGGTGTCGCCATCGCCGATGATCCGGAAGGCGAGTGGAAACGGTTCGACAGGCCTGTGCTTGACGTGAGTGCGGATAGTACCGCTAACGACGCCCTGTTGGTATCGAATCCGGCGGTGACCATCAACGAAACAGGCCGGGTAATTCTGGTGTATAAACAGGTAGAAAAAAACAACACCCTGAAAGGGGGTAAGGTCCGGTTTGGGGTGGCCTTTTCCCAATCCACAACGGGCCCGTTTGTCAAGCACCTGACACCCATTTTCGAAGCCCGCGACCGGGGCAGTGAGTGGATGGTGGCAGAAGACCCCTACCTCTGGCAGTACAAAGGAACCATTTACGCCATTGTCCGCGATGTAGTAGGAAAATTTACCGGCGATAAGGGTCTGGCTCTGATGCGCTCACCGAATGGCTATGACTGGCAGCCTGCCCCTTACCCAAAGGTGATCGGCAAGACCGTTTATCAGACGAACGGTCAACCATTTGACGATAAGCTCGAACGGCCTTGTCTGTACACCGAGAAAGGCGTACCCCGACTCCTCTTTGGCGCTATGGGCATTCAGAAACGCGCCCATGCCATGAACATTTTTGTCCCTTTATCTTATTCCAAATGAAGTATTTGATTCTGTTTGCACTGATTGCCTGCACGGTACAGGGAATAGCCCAACCGGCCAAACCCCTGGCGATCCCCTTAGTGAATCAGGCCGGTTACAACCGGGGCGAAGCGAAACGATTTGTCTGCTACGAAGCCGCCGATGGGACCCCCTTTCAGGTAATCCGGCAATCGGACAAAGCGGTTGTTTTCAATGGAGCCATCAAGGATCGGGCCGGTGATTTTTCAGCCTTCAATCCCACCGCTGGCCAGGCGGAGTACATTGTTTCCATAAAAGGGCGCGAGCCGTCGGTCCCGTTTCGCATCGCCGACCACCTCATCGAAGGAATTTCGTCGAAGCTGGCCTATGACTTCTTCATAGACGTACGAGGCTCCGAAGACCCCGTACATTCCAACGAAGCCAAGGTGTATGGGGGCGGCCCCTCCCGCGACCAGGGTTCATATGGACTGGAAACTACCTTCGAAACGCTCTTTTACGCATCGAATCCCGCCCTGTTTGACCGCTGGACGACCGAGCTGGGCGACAAAAAAACGGCGGATCTGATCGACCTGATTCTCTGGCACGGTGAATTTGCCTACCACCATGTCGACTACAACGGCCCGGTTGCCAACCGGCATGGAAGCCTGGGCTATGAAGGCCAGCCACGTATGACCTACGATTACTGGAATACCCTCGACCAGCTGGCAGCCGTTTGTGCAGGGTACCATAGTTTCCTGAAGCCTTATTTGGCCCGCGAAACCTACCTCAAGTACCGGAATGAATGCCGTAAACGGTGGAAGGCCTACGACCGCCATAAAGTTGTCCGCCACTGGACATACAGCAACAAATGGGTCGACGAAGGATTTCAGGAATTCAACGAGATGGGTAATGCCTTCGGGCAGTCGGTATTCAGCAATCTGTATATGTATCTCTCCGAGAAAGAAGAAGCGGACGGGCAACCCGACCAATACCTGCGCTGGGCCCAGGAGAGTGCTGAAGACATCATCAAAAACTGGGATTTCAACAATCCCCGGCATATGTGGTGGATTCGAAATGCCGAACATATTACCCCACAGGCACTGGCGTTCTTTCTGCTGGTGGCTCCCGACAAAGCGCCTGAAGGTACCCGCGAGAAGCTGATGGCCTGGCGCGATCACATGAAGCAGAAGACGGCCAATTTCTGGCAGTACCGCGTACACAGCGATACCGAATGGGCGCACCCTCGCACCAAGGAACTGGGTGGAGCCCCTGCCCTTGGCGGCTCCATGTTTGCCGTGGCCTACCTGCTGGGCGATCGGGAGCTGCGGGACATCGGCTGGTCGCAGGTCAACTTTGTCTTTGGCTTAAACCCCATCGGCGCGCATCTAAGCAACAAAAGTGCCGACCGGCTGGCCATCAACGGCTATTGGGATGGCGTCGAACACGGCTGGCCGCGTAGCCACCCCAATGGTTATGGTATGCTTGGTAAAGTACGCGGCACGCTCGATGGTACCCCCCTCGACGCCCAGTTTCCACGACTAGGCATAACAGCCGCTGCCACGAATTCGAGCGAAGGGCAGGTCGATCATATTGGGCAAAACGCCTACGCCACGGAAGGCTGGGCAATCTCGAATCGGGGCTGGATGGCGACACTCACCTTTGCCCCATTGGGCACCCAAACCGTTCGAATACTGGACAACCGGGGCAAAAATCCACTGGCGATGGCCAAAGCGGGTCAGGCTGTACGTCTTGAACTCAAAGCGGCCCTTAACCTCGACCCCACTAAAACCGAATCAGGCTGGGTGCTGGTTCAACTGGACGATAAAGCCCCGGTAAAAGTAGCTGTCCAGGAAACAGGGCCTGATACAGGCATTTTTACAGCCCCTTACACCGTTCCGACAGGCGTTACCAAACAGCTTAGGGCGTCGTATGGCTACTGGGGATTGGGGAGTCAGGCTGTTTGTTCCATTCGTTGATCGATTACGTATGAACTATACGAACTATGTAATGAGCCTGCTCTGTGCAGGTTTACTGGCCGTATCGGGTTGCCGAACGGTGTCTACCCGTCAACCTGACAAAGCAACGGATTTGAATATACAGGCCATGCTACAGCCCGTACCGACCACAGCGGTTATGAGCGATTCGGCCTATTTTATCTGGTGTGGCACAATGGTTCGCGGCAACGATGGCATCTGTCATCTGTATTATTCCCGCTGGAAACGCAGCCTGGGCTTTAATGCCTGGGTGACCCATTCTGAAGTGGCTCATGCTACGGCTTCCGACCCCCTGGGGCCTTATGTCTTTCAGGATGTAGCGTTGCCCGCTCGTGGCTCGCAGTTTTGGGATGGTCTTTGTACACATAACCCAACCGTTCATGCGTTCAACGGGAAGTACTACCTGTATTATATGGGCAATACCGGCGACGGCAAGAATATGAAGACACTCAACTTCGTACACCGCAACAATCAGCGTATCGGTGTTGCGGTAGCCGATAGCCCCGGAGGTCCCTGGAAACGAACAGACACACCACTGATTGACGTAAGCCCCGACTCCACAGCGCCCGATGCACTTTTGACCAGCAATCCATCGATCACGCAACGGCCCGATGGGGGCTTTCTGATGGTGTACAAAGCCGTTGGCAAAAAAAGACCTGGCGTGTTTGGCGGGCCGGTGGTCCATATGGTTGCTACGGCCAATAGCCCGACAGGCCCGTTTACCAAATCTCCCCAGACTGTTTTTAATGCCAAAGGTACTGACTTCCCCGCCGAAGATCCGTTCATCTGGTACCAGGGCGACCGCTACTGGGCAATCGTGAAAGACATGCACGGCGCGTTTACGTCGGCAGGACGGTCACTGGTTTTATTTGATTCCCGGGACGGCTTCGACTGGAATCTGGCGAAACACCCGCTGGTATCGACGCTACAGATTCGCTGGGCCGACGGTAAAGTACAACCCGTTGGTTACCTGGAACGCCCTCAACTCTGGTTCGACAACGGAAAACCGGCCGTGCTCTTACTGGCTACCACCATCGATCAAACCTCCTCCTATAATGTACAGGTCCCACTCCGGTAGTTGAACAGCGTCCGATTCTACTCCCTATGCATTAATTCCACTGTTTGCCAGGCTATCTCCATCCTGACGCGGGCACATGGTGTTTTAGTCCTTTCTAACTATTACAGTATAAATGGCGACGTGAAAGTAATGTATCGCTGGGATTCAATGGCAGGGACATCAACTACCTCAATTCGGCGGATCAGTAAGTTACGACCATCACTGATTTCCAGTTGGTATTGACCTGATTGGCTGTCCTCAAAATTCAATTTAATATGGTAGGCTCTGGGCGACTTTTTCAGTTGGAGTTCATGCAGAATGGTATCCGTTGGATCTTTCACCTTGAGTGTAACGCCCTTTAGCTGACGAACGACAACCATCAGGTTAACGATTCGATTCGATCCCATATAAGCGCTTATCTCATAGGGTTTTTCTTCTTCCGTTTCCGGAATGTTCTGATCGGGCGACTGGGCCATACCTGCAACGCTCAGCATGATCAAATAGAAGCTGAGCACGAGCAATTTACTTTTCTGCGAATTCATCGTCTGCGTTCTTTAGCGTTTGATTAATTGCATCAAAGTTGAGTGCTTTTTATGTATTAGTAAAGCGAATTATTTTTGTTGAAATCATGAATAAAATTCATTCTTAAACTCCTTCAGCCGTTGCCTACTCAACTGTTTTAAAGAAATTCCACTCTTTGGAGAAATCAGCTTTCATCGTTCCCTTTGGGAAGACGCTGTGAGTATTTGCCCACGTATTCCATTGCTGATCAAGCTTTTTCACCAGGTCAGGATGGTTTGCTGCCAGGTTATGCTGTTCGGTGCGGTCGGCCTCCAGGTCATATAATTCCCAGGGGGCTCCAATAACCCCTACGGCTTTCCATTTTCCATACCGGATGGCACGATGGTTTTCGTGTTCCCAGTACATGAATTCATGTGGTTGGCGCGTGCCACTGGTTAATATGGGTAGTAAACTCCGGCCTTCAATTGGGTAAATTTTTTGCCCTCTGGCTTCGGTCGGATAGGTGGCTCCACTCACCTCAATAAACGTGGGCATAATGTCGATCAGATACCCCGGTGCTGTAACAACTTTACCCTTCTGCCTGCTAATGCTGGCCGGGTAATGGACGATTAATGGGGTAGCAATGCCGCCTTCGTAGGAAACATGCTTGAACCCTTTAAACGGGGTGTTTGATGCATTAGCCCATACGCCCCCGTAAGAAATAGCTCCCCCTTTGGCAGGATCGTTGATGTCGCTTAGGGCACCACCGCCCACTACGCCCCCTTCCTGACAGGCACCATTATCTGAAAGAAAGACCAGCAATGTATTGGCTAACTTGCCTGACCTCGTCAAATAGTCAACCAGTTTCCCGACGTTCTGATCCATTCGATACACCTGTGCTGCATAAACTGCCATACGGTAATCCATCTCCCGTTGTTTGGCGGTATCCTGTTCTGCCCAGGCTGGGTAAATGTCTGGACGAGCAGACAACCCCCAGTCTTTGGTAGCGATGCCCTCCTTCACCTGTTTACGGAAGCGTTGTTCACGAAGTACATCCCAACCCTGACGGTATTTCCCTCGGAATCGTTCAATGTCCTCGTTTAGGGCATGCAGTGGCCAGTGGGGCGACGTAAAGGCCAGGTATAGAAAAAACGGCTGTTGATCGTTCTGTTCTTTAAGAAACACTAGGGCATTATCGGTAAAGGCATCGGTTGTATAGAACGGCTGGCTCACTTTTTCGACGGGTTCATTATCCTGCCAGATACCCCGTGGCTGAATCGGATCGAGGTAGCTGCTCGCACCGGCCAGCAATCCATAATAGCGATCAAAGCCCCGCTGGCGTGGCCATAAATCTGGGGTGCTGGACCCCAGGTGCCACTTACCAGCCATGTACGTGTGGTACCCAGCCGTTTTTAGTACTTCGGCAATCGTAACACAATGCCGGTTCAGTTCGCCCCGATAACCATCAACGCCATAGTCATAGTCGATGCGGTTGTTTGGCTCTTTTGTCATGTGGCCAATGCCAGCCTGATGCTGAAATAAACCGGTCATCAGGGCCGCGCGAGTGGGACAACAGCGGGCTGTATTATAAAATTGTGTAAACCGAACCCCCTCACGCGCCAGCTTATCCAGATTAGGTGTCGGAATTTCGGAACCGTAACAGCCCAGATCAGAATAGCCCATGTCGTCAGCCATAATCAGGACAATATTTGGTTTTGGCGCGACGGAAGGAATGGAGGATTGTTTGGATGGAATAGCTCCCAGCAGAACGCATCCACTGATGATTGCCGCCAGTATAATAGCCGTTTTCATGATTAATTAAGGGAGGTTATAGCCGTTTGAAAATCACGGACTGCTTTTTGTCGCCATTCCCGCAGCTGGTTCAGTAATTGAGTTCGTTGAGCCGGTTGCGTTTCTGACAAATCAGTTTGTTCTCCCGGGTCGTCGGCCAGATTAAAGAGTTGAATCTGCCCCGTGTCGAAGTACTCGATCAGTTTAAAATCTCCGCTCCGAATGGCGCCCGCTGAACGACCACCCAGAAAATGCGGCCTGGGGAGTGGGTAATGCCAGTAGAGGGTTCTTGGCGTGGGTTTTGTCGCTCCTGTCAACACGGATTTGAGGCTAACCCCATCAAGGATCAACTTAGCAGCTGGTTTTATCGATGTGATGTCAAGCAGGGTAGGGTAAATATCTAGTGTGTTAATTACCTGGTCCGAAACGATTCCTGCTTTAATTGTTCCAGGCCAGCAGGCAATGAAGGGTTCGCGAATACCGCCTTCATACAGTTCCGATTTACCACCCCGCAACGGGGCGTTGGTGGTCACATTGAGTTCGCCCCCATTGTCGGAGGTAAACAGAATCAATGTATTGTCGGTTAGGTTCAACTCATTTAATACAGCCCTGATTTGTCCGACACCCTCATCGATACTTTCCAGCATGGCTGCCAGTTCAGGATTGTTTTGCCGGGTTCCTGCCTGTGGTTTTTGCTGGTATTTCGCCACCTTATCGGGTTTCCCGGCCAGTCTGGTATGAACAGCATAGTGCGACAGATATAGAAAGAAAGGTTGCTGGCTGTTTCGTTTGATAAAATCGACCGCTTCACCGTTCAGCCGATCCGTCAGGTATTCACCCTGCGTTTTGGGAGCAACATCGGGCATGAAGAAGTACGGATGGAAATAGTCGCCATTGGCAATATAGCCGGTTTCGGAGCAGATCACTTCGTCCCACCCGTGTTTCATAGGTTCGCCCTTTTTCTGGCCATAATCGCCCGTCAGATGCCATTTTCCGATCAGACCGGTATGATAGCCTGCTTTTTTTAGCTGTTCGTTGAGCGTTGTGTAGGCTGGAGAGAGAAATTTTTCGTCTTTGGCATCCAGATAGTCCGTGATACCCGTCCGGGCCGGATGTTGTCCAGTCATTAACGCAATGCGCGTGGGTGTACACACGGGGGCCGTCGCATAAGCCTGTGTAAAGCGGATGCCGCCTGCCGCTAATCGGTCCAGATTCGGCGTTCGATTGAATCGATTGCCATAACAACCCAATTCGCTCCAGCCCAAATCATCGGCCAGAACAACAATAATATTAGGCCTGTTGCCAGCCTTATTCTGCGCAAAGCCAGAGATGGTGATCAGGCAAAGCAGCCATGCATATCGATACGGTGTCATAGCGAACTATTGTTTTTGCACGGTTAGGTAAAATGGGGCCTGCATCCCTTTGTCCGTTTCCAACCAGGATTCGAGCGAATAGTCGCCCGGTTTTACATACACGTGGGGAATACGTATTTCGGTGCTGGCCTCTTCCGAAACCAGTACACTTCGTTGGGTTGGCCCTATCCGAACCAACGCCCGGCTTCCTTTTTTTACAGGGCGACACCGCAGCAGAACGTCGTAATAACCTTCTGCCTGAACCCGTACGGCCCAATAGCCCAACCCATTGTCGGCTATCCAGTTGTTGACCAGGCCCGTCCAGTCCTGACGAGTCAGCACGGTCGGATTTTCGTGCGGGTCGCCCAGGCTAAGCCGCCGGGTTATCAGGTTTGGGCTGGCGGATATGTCGGCGAAGATACTGTCCATTTTTACCCGTAACTGATTGACTAGCGTGCGATTGGCCGATGCCAGATCGGTCCGTTCGTACGGGTCGGTTTTGAGATTGTACAGTTCGAAGCGTTCAGGTTTCTGGGCATCGGCATTAATAGCTACCAGCTTGAAATCGTCCTGGTACAGAGCCGCGTTTCGATAGGGTTCAGGCCAGCCCCGGTTCCAGGCATTGTAAAAAAGGGTACGTCTGGCTGTTGTCTTACCCTGCATGACGGAGAGAACCGATTCGCCGTCGAGCTGTAACGAAGCTGGTCTGGGAATCTGTACAGCTTCTAATAGTGTTGGCACTATGTCGATGTGGGCTACGCGCGTGTCAATGTCTTTATTGACAGGAAAAAGAGAGCTGCCCTGAATGAAAAATGGGGTACGAGTCCCGCCTTCATAGACGCTACTTTTACGTCCCCTGAATCCCGTATTGAACCGCAGCTGCTGGTTGCCATTGTCCGTCGTGAACAGGATAATGGTATTATCTTCCAGACCCGAGGCTTTTAGCTGCGCCAGAATCCGGCCAACGTTATCGTCGATATTGGTGGCCATGGCATACACCCGGCGTGCGTCCTCTTTGTCCTTATCGGTCATCGTAGCCCAGTCTTTGCCTGCCTGCTGATCGAAGGATGTATTGAATGCCAGCTCTTTGTATTGATCATAATAGGACTTGGGGGCCTGCAACGGATCGTGCGGGGCATTGTAAGCAACGTACAGAAAAAACGGCTGGTCGCGCGTTTGCTGACTAGCTTTCAGAAAATCAAGTGCCGCGTCGGTAAACACATCGGTGCAATACCCCTTTGTTTTAACCGGGGTATTGTTCCTGAAAAGGGTGGGGTCGAAATAACTGCTGTCGGGCCGGAAGAAGTTATCCGGGTGATCGCCCGGCTGTCCGATGCCGCCACCATGCTCCACCAATGAAAACGAAAAGCCTTGCTCCGAGGCTCGGTATGGGTAATTGTCGCCCAGATGCCATTTGCCAACGATACCCGTCCGATAGCCATTTTCGGCCAGAATTTCAGCGAGTGTCACTTCTTCTGTCGCCATAATGGAGCCACCATTATAGGTGTCGTGGACACCCGTTCGCTGGTGATACCGGCCCGTCAGTAAACTGGCCCGCGTAGGACTACAAACCGGCGACGTATGGAAATTGGTCAGGCGGGTACTCCGGGCTGCCAGCCTATCAATATTCGGTGTCTTTACATACGGATTGCCATAATAACCGAAATCGCCGTACCCCTGATCGTCGGTCATGATCAGAATAATATTGGGCCGTCGACTGGCTGCCGAATAAGCTGTTTGACCTCGTACGGACATCGCCATGAACAAGCTGGTAAGCAGCAGACCGTAAACGATTGGATGTTTCATGAGTTATTGCGCAGCCAGTTTCAGGGTTTTGTACCGCTTCCGCATAGTGGCCAGTTGGTGAGCATAGCGGGGGTTCTGAGCCAGATTCGTTGTTTCGTGGGGATCGTGAGCCGTATCATACAACTCCTCATACCCATGTTCGATAAACGTCATGTACTTCAGGTTCTGGCTCACGACGCCCTCTACCTTTGGAAGCCGGGGGCTACCCATAAACGTATGTTCGTAGAAGAAATCCGGTCGAGTTGCCTTCTTTTCCTGCGTATGACCTATCAGATCGATTCCCTGCATGCTGGCCGGAATGGGTACACCAGCCCGCGCCAGTACCGTGGGGGCGATGTCAATATTCAGGGCAATTTTCGTGGAAGCAACCCCACGCAGAGAAGCAGGTAGTCGGGGATCATAAATAATCAGGGGTACACGGATCGACTCTTCATGCCCATACCATTTACCTTCCAGTCCATGCTCACCCAGATAAAAGCCATTGTCGCCCATAAACACGATGATCGTATTCTGGTCCAGTCCCAATTGCTTTAGTTGCGCAACCAGTTTGCCCACGGCCTCATCGACGCCCGTAATCAGCCGGTAGTAATTCCTCACGGTTTCGGCATGCCGCTCCGGGGTCGATAACAAAGGCTTCCAGCGTACCCGCGCAATATTCTGATCGGTCCGAAAGAAATCAGGAAAACGGTTCCAGTACGCCGGATCGGCGGTCAGCGGCTGCGGAATCGGAACGTTGCTGTACAAGTCTTTATACCGTGACTGTACTACGTACGTTGGGGGATCGCCATCCAGTTCGTGCGGAGCTTTAAAGCTGACTGACAAACAAAATGGACCCGGTCTGGAATGGCTTTTGCTGGAAAGCGTACCCAGAAACTCTTGAATAGCGTTGCTAATGGTATCGGTGTCATGAATCCGCTTCCCCTCGGCATTGAGTACCTCGTAATCGGGCTGTGTTTTTGTCGTACAGGACCAGTAATCATACTCGGCACTCGGCTGATTTTTCGCTCCCACGCCGTATTTACCGATGAAGCCGATGGTGTAGCCTGCTTTTTTGAGTAACAAAGGGTAGGTCTGTGCCAGAGCCGCCGGACTGAATGGGGTATCGAAATCGTTGATTTTATGCCGCGACATATACTGTCCACTCAGCAGACTCGCCCGGCTGACGCAGCAGATGGCGGTTGTTACGTACGCGTTTTTAAACAGGATGCCTTTCTTTGCCAATGCATCGAGATTGGGGGTCTGGATAATGGGATTTCCCATTACACCCAGCGCATCCCATCGATGGTCGTCGGTCAGTAAGAAGATTATGTTAGGCCGGGCCGGTGTTTGCGCCAGACTTTTCGCCCAATTGCTGCACAGTAAAAAAAACGCAATGGATAGGAACTGCTTCATGTTCAGACGATTCTTTACCTGATGGGTAAGCAACGGACAACGACTAACTACTTAACGGCAAAAGAAGCCATGTTTTAGCGGAGCTATACAAGACTATCTGCTCAAGCCCGTAAATCGAATCATTACCCAATTTACGGAGCCACATAAGCCGGATTGGGTTCCGTTGGGATAAAGGCTGCCTGTTTCGTACGCCAGTCCTGCACCAGTTTATGGAGCTTTTTAACGACTGCCGGATTCGCCGATGCTACATTACGCTGTTCGCCCAGATCGGTTTTTAGATTGTAGAGTTCAACCCCATTGTCTTCAAAATACTCGTGCAACTTCCAGTCGCCCAGCCGGACAGTGGAACCGGGTCGGGTACGAAATAAGGGGTCGCGGCCCCCATCCGTTTTTGGGTCATAGGCTTCCAGATAGATCGGGAAATGCCAGAAAAATGGACGTTCGGGCACCGATTTACCCGTCAACAGCGGAATGATACTGATGCCATCCAAAGGCTGTTTCGGGTTAGGCAATTTCAGTATATCCTGAAAAGTAGGATAAAAGTCCAGATTGATGACAGGGGTTTGCGACGTACTTCCTGCCCGTATCGTACCCGGCCAGCGTACAACCAACGGAACCCGGACACCACCTTCATAATACGACCCCTTTCCAGCCCGTAGCGGGTCTTGCCGGGAAATGGACCGGATGCCGCCATTGTCGGACGTAAAAATTACCAGGGTATTTTGATCCAGCCCCAGTGCATCCAGTTTCTTCAGAACCCGGCCTACATTACGATCAAGCGATTCGATCATAGCGGCATACGCAGTGTGGTTCTGGCCCGGTGTTTTTGGTTTTCGTTCGTATTTCGTAATCAGCGAATCGGGAGCCTGCAACGGGGTATGAACAGCGTAAAATGGCAGGTATAAAAAGAATGGCCTGGCTGCATTCGCCTTCTGTTGTGTCTGGTCAAGAAAAGCCAGGGCTTCGTCCGTTAGTCGGTCTGTCAGGTATTCACCAGTAGGGCCATCGGGTAAATTTGGAATACCATACGGGCTGAAATGCCTGTTCATTCCCCGTTGGTCACCGGCACGACTATAGGAAAAACCATGGCTCTCCGGTGACTTACCGAGATGCCATTTGCCAATACTCGCCGTTTGGTAACCTGCATCACGCAGCGCTTCGGCCAATGTATAGACACTGTCGGGCAACACTTCGTTGTTTTTTACAGGCATTAGTTTGCGGGTTTTGGCGTCACCCCGATCCGCATTGGCAACGGTATAGATGCCGTGCCGTGGTGAATACTGACCCGACAACAGGCAGGCCCGGCTGGGCGCGCAGTTGGCCGCTGCTGCATAGGCACTCGTAAATCGGATGCCCTGAGCCGCCAGGCGATCCAGATTGGGCGTTTCATAAAACGTACTGCCCATAAACCCGACATCTTTCCACCCCAGATCATCGGCCAGAATAAAGACGATATTGGGTCGGGCAGTGTGCTGACGGATATCCGAAGTAGATTGAAGTTGCTTTGGGGGCAACATGAGTCCAACCGATAACGCACTGGCCAGGGTCAGACAAAAAAGAATACGGATTGGATGTTTATGAAACGTCATAAGAACGGATTAGAAAACGAATAATAGCTAATAAATTGGCCGTCAGCTACCTGTTGCAACCATTACTCATTTTACAGTATTCATTCACTTTCGTATGCTTGTTAATAACGTGGTAATTTAGTGTATACCCAAGACCTGACCCGGTTGGTACAGGCCTTAGGTATACACTAAATTGTCCGGATGGATTCACCAGAAAATCGTGGGTTCCCACCCGCGCTATTACAGGGCTTCGGCAATGCTAGCCTGGATTTCGGATTTGGGGGTTACTCCCGCTTTTTTCCAGAACTCCTTATTTCCTTTGTATAACACCAGCGTAGGCAGCGACGTGATACCCAGCTGCTTCACCAGTTCTTTGTTCTCATACGCTTCAATTCGAATGACCTTGATTGTTGATGCGTGCTCTTTTTCGAGTTCATCGACTGTCGGCGCCAGTTTCTTGCAGGCACCACAGTAGCGTGACCCAAAGTCCACCAGCACCAGCTTATCCTACGTTAGCGATGCCTGATAATCAGTCAGGGATAATCCTGATCCAACCGTCGATTCGACCGGACGCCCAAGCCCAATCCATTTGCTAAGCCCACCGGGAATTTCCGTTACATCGGCAAATCCGGCTTCCCTCAGTTGTTTGGCGAGCTGACCGCTACGTCCGTTGGCAATCGAGTAGATGAATACCGGGGCACTCTTGTCCAGCTTCTGAATTTTTCTGGCGAAATCAGCCTGATCTGCCACACTGAAGCTAACCGCTCCATTCAGGTGATTTTGCGTGTACTCCTCTTCCGAACGAGCGTCCAGAATTTGGGCCCGGCTACCAGCCTGGTGCAGTTTTGCTTCAAACGCATCGAAAGTCAGCGTTTGGGCGCTCAGGCTCACGCTAACAAATAAAATCAGACTGAACAGTAATAAGACTCTGTTTTTCATGGTTCTATATGATTAAAAGAAATAAAAATTAGTTGCTTCGTGAAAGACTATCCGATGTTGAGCGATCCTTGAAAATCAACCGGCCTATAGCTATTGCATTTTCCCCCGCAGCCGAATACAACAGATACCCGTTGCGGCCTTCCTCGAAAACATACGGGTCTCGCAATGCGCGAACCTTGCCGTAGAACAAGCCAATTTTCGAGGTCGTCAGCGGTAGATTACCTCCCTCATACTCAGCTTCGGAAGGTTTGATTTGCTGCGGTTATACAAGAATGTTTTTAGATTAATCCTATCGATTAACAAGTCTAATAGTATCAGGATATACATCAGCCGTTTCATCGCATTTTCTGATTAGGAACAGGTTAGAAATTTCGGCTTCCGACCGACGTTTTTTTCGGTGTTGGCAGAAGTGGCTCCTTAGGCTTTATTTTATCGTAATCCACAACATCCGTTCGTTTGGCCCAATCGAAATAGAGCGCCGATAGCTCATCGACCAGGTTGGAATTTCGGGCGGCTACATTCTGCGTCTCACCCGCATCGCTTTCCAGGTCATACAGTTCCCACTGATAGCTTGGGTAGATGGATACCAGCTTCCACTTACCACGACGAACGGCCCGATTGCCTGCCCATTCCCAGAAAAGCGGTCGTTGAGCATCCAGTTCCTGCCCATTGAATAGCAGGTTTGTCAAGCTTTTACCCGGCAGCGAATTACTGGCCACTCCCTGGTAAGACGTGGGATATGTAGCTTTAGCAACATCATAGATCGTTGGGGCCAGGTCGATAAGGTGACCAGTCCCTCGGGCCAGCGTACCCGCTTTAATTTTACCGGGAAACCAGGCAATGAATGGCGTACGAATACCGCCTTCATAGGCAAAGGACTTAAACGACCGAAATGGTGTGTTGGAGAGATACGACCAGTTTTTACCCTGGGATTCAAACGAGCCTGCCGTACCTACCGGGCCTGTGTTACGCCCCGCTTTGGCTCCCCAGTGGGCAACGTCCTCAGCAGGAGCCCCGTTATCGGAAATGAAGAGAATCAGTGTGTTGTCGTCTTTTTTAAGTGCTTTCAGTTTATCCAGCACCTTGCCAATTCCCTGATCGGCGCGGTCCAGCATGGCGGAATACACTTCCATCTTGGCCTTCCATAGTTGTTTTTCCTCGTAGGTTAGTGCATCCCATTCCGGCACATCGGCATCGCGGGCAGCGGCTGCATCGGCCAGCTTTTGGGTGATGATACCCAATTTGACCTGGCGAGCCAGTCGCTCTTTACGGAGTGCATCCCAGCCAGCATCGTATTTGCCCCGGTATCTGGCAATATCTTCGGGTAATGCCTGCAACGGCCAGTGTGGGGCCGTATAGGCCAGATACAGGAAAAAAGGTTTGCTTTCTTTCGCCTGTTCGGTCAGAAAATCAACAGCGTGCCGGGTGATCTCGTCGGTAAAATAAAAGGAGTTGGGTTTAGGATGCTGCCGCTTGTTATCGTCCAGGATAGTCACGGGCGAAGGCCGTCCGATGGGCAGCGGATCGGCATCGAAATAGTTGGAAGCACCACCCAGGATACCATAAAAATGATCAAACCCACGCTGTTTAGGCCAATACAGGCTATCGTTCCCCACATGCCATTTGCCGGAAAGTAAGGTCGAGTAACCAGCCTGTTTGAGCACCTCGCCCAATGTCAGCGATTGCTTGTTCAAATAGCCCTGATAGGCGGGCAAACCCAGGTTCACATTGAAATAGCCAACCCCCGCCTTGTGCGGATACTGGCCTGTAATGAGCGACGCCCGCGTAGGAGCGCAGATGGAGTTGTTGTAAAACTCCCGGAGCCGTAACCCTTCGTTAGCCAGTCTATCGAGGTTAGGCGTCTGGATTTCGGAACCGTACGACCCCAGATCGGAGTACCCCATATCGTCGACCATAATCAGGATGATGTTGGGCCGGGAAGAGGCAGCGGGCTTTGGCGTTTGGGCAATTCCCTGCGTAATGGTGGCACAGAGCGTCGCAACGGCCCAAAGTGTTTTATAAATGTGGTTATAGTTCATGGTCTGTTTTGTCAGGCGGTGGTTATTCGACTCGGGAGGCTGTTCGGTTTGGATTGGCACCCGCATTACCGTTGGGCGCCCCCTGGCTAATGGGCCGAAGCTGGAGTTTTTCATACGGCTCTACGTCGGTACGCTTGGCCCAGGCTTCGTACTCGGCGTTGAGGTCAGCCACAATGTCCGGATGTTTGGCTGCCAGATCGGTGGTTTCGCCCCGGTCGGTTTCGAGGTTAAATAACTGCCATTTGTTTTGGGGGAAAATGGACACGATTTTCCACTGACCACGACGAACCGCCCGGTTGCCTGCCCGCTCCCAGAAAATAGGCCGCTCGGCTGGAAGTTCTGTCCCCTGGAACAGCAGATTCGCCAGACTCAGGCCAGGCAGCGGATTGGTTTTTACGCCCTTGAATGTTTCGGGATAGTTCGCTCCAGCCAGGTCATAAAACGTCGGGGCCAGATCGATCAGATGGGCGGTTCCTTTCGCAATGGTGCCCGCTTTAATTTTCTTCGGATACCAGGCAATGAACGGCGCACTGATGCCTCCTTCGTAGGGGGTAGCTTTGTAGTTGCGAAACGGTGTATTCGATACGTAGGCCCAGTTTTGCTCCTGATAATCATAGGAACCTGCCGAACCAATGGGGCCTGAACTGCGTGGCCGTTTACGACCTGTCGGAATCAGACCGCCCTGCGCGCCATTGTCCGAAATCAGTACGATCAACGTGTTATCATCGACCTTAAGCCGCTTGAGTTCGGCCAGAATACGCGCCAGACTTTGGTCTACGTGATCGACCATAGCGGCATACACTTCCATTTTCCGTTGCCAGAGCTGCTGTTCGTCGTAAGTCAGGCTCTGCCAGGGGACCACCTCCGGGTCGTGGGCGGCAATGGCCTGCTTGGAATCTGCAATGCCAAGTTTTATTTGTTTGGCCAGTCGTTCTTTCCGAAGCGAATCCCAGCCGATAGCGTACCGGTCTTTGTATTTGGCAATATCTTCGGCAGGAGCCTGCAAGGGCCAGTGGGGAGCATTGTAGGCCAGGTACAAAAAGAAAGGCTGGGTCGATTTGGCGGGTTTATTTGTGGCTTCGTCGATATAGGAAATAGCGTGATTCGTAATCTCGTCGGTCAGGTATTTACCCGGTTCCAGATTGATCCGTTTATTGTCTTCGACCAGCTCGACAGGGGGCACATGATCTTTATACGGGCTGATGTCGTAGTAGTTGCTGGCCCCATTGATAAAACCGTAAAAATGGTCGAAGCCGCGCTGGTTGGGCCAATACAGGCTATCATTGCCGACGTGCCACTTGCCGGACAAATAAGTACGGTAGCCTGCCTGTTTGAGCACTTCCCCAAACGTCAATGATTCTTTATTGAGCCAGCCCTGATAAGCAGGCAAACCCAGATTGACATTGAAATAACCAACCCCCGCCTTGTGATGGTATTGCCCGGTAATGAGCGAGGCCCGCGTGGGGGCACAGATGGAATTATTATAAAACTCCCGGAGTCGCAGTCCCTCACTGGCCAGTTTGTCGATGGTGGGCGTATTGATTTCGGAACCGTAGGCACCAAAGTCTGAGTAGCCCAGATCATCGACCATCACCAGAATGATGTTAGGTCTTTCAGCCGTCGCTCTGGCCGATCGTTTGTTTTTTTGCTGAGCGACCGACACGTTGAGCGTGAGCGCCGACAGTGTCAGGCAAAGAATAATTCGTTTCATAGTTATCGGGGAGTGGGTCTTTTTCGGGGATCGAGCCAATGAATGAGGTTGGTTAAAAAAGGCAGGCTCCGGTTAGAATTGGGAGAGCGAACAGAGGCAACGATAGCTTTTCATAGACTGAAGTAATTTATGGATTTAGCTGATCGACCAGATTCTGGGCTGCCCGAACGTCATACGCCGTATCGACTGAATAGCCTTTGGCTGCGTTAGCCACAATTTCCTTCACTTCTGGTAAAGCAGGAGCCGCATCATTTCCCAGGCTTTGCAGTACACTCAGGGCCTGCAAACGAACCAGACGATTTTGATCGGTCAAGGCCTTTTTAAGTTCATGGATGGCTACAGCCTTTTCGCCAAGTCCATAGAGCGCTTCGGCCGCAGCAACCTGGACAGATGCCTCGGGGTCCTGAAGGAGTTTCTGGAGGGGTACTTTAGCTGCCACAGGCTTCAGTACGGTACAGCCTGTAGCCGCCCAATACCGAATAATCGGATCGGTATCAGTTAGTCGCCTGATGAGTTCAGCGGCATGAGCCGGGTTACGCGATGACGCCAGCGTTGCCGTTTCAATGACCCGAGCCGTGTTGTATTCCCCCTGGTGCGCATAGTCGTATACGGGTTCCTGGCTGGCAATGGACGACAGCATGGCTTCGGGAATAAAGCCCACATCCTTGCTTTGCCGAAGCCACTGGTCATTGGCTTTCCGCAAGCGAATCAGTTCTTTGGCGTACTTCGGGTCCGTTGCCAGATTATGAATATTGTCGGGGTCGGCCTCCACATCATAGAGCTCCTCCGCCGGTTTGGGCTGCCAGAAACGGGATTGAACCTCATTTAATCGACCCGCCTTGTATTCAGCCTCCCAGGAGCGGATCGATGGCGCTTGCCATAAGTAATTCAGGTGTTGACCATAAATCTTGTGCGGCAGGTAGTTTCGAATATAGCGGAACTTCTTATCCCGCACCGACCGCGATAAATCAATCGCTTCATCCATTCGCCCACGAAATCCGTACGCATATTGATGTTCCGACTTCTGCTGCTTACCCAGAAACGCCTGACCCTGCATATAAGCTGGAACAGGGATGCCGACCAGGCTTAGAATAGTCGGTGCAAAATCCAGGAACGTAACGAGTTGATCCGTCTGCGAACCCGCTTTGGCCTTAGCCAGATGGGCATATTTTTTCGGCAGATGAACAATGAGGGGTACGTGCAGACCCGATTCGTACATAAACCGTTTGCTACGTCCCAGCACCCCGCCATTGTCGGCATAGTAGAACACAATGGTGTTTTCGGCCAAACCCGCATCAGTCAGTTCCTTCAGCAGCTTACCAAATTGACTATCCATTGTTTCGACCTTATCGTAATACTGTGCCCAATCGTGTTTGAACTCAGCCGTACGGGGATGATAGGGTGGAATCGGTGCTTTCTCGGGGTCGTGATGCAGCGAGGGCAGTGGCTGATGCAACCCGCTTTCGTGCGAGACGAATAGGTTGAATACGGCAAAGAACGGCTGACCAGGTTTACGGTTTTTGTAAGTCGCCTTATCGCTCGACTCATCCCAGGCATCTGTCTGATCGACCGTGTTGTAGTCTTTCTTTGAGTTGTTGGTCGTGTAATAGCCCGCTTCCCGCAAATACTTCGGAAAGAACTTCACGAACGAGGGTACGGGATACGTACTGCGCATATGTTCGGTACCCAGCGAGGGCGGATACATGCCCGTAATCAGTGTATTGCGCGAGGGGGCACAAACCGGAGCCGTCGAAAATGCATTTTTGTACAGAATGCCCTGTTTGGCAAACAGATCAATGTTGGGCGTTGTGGCATACGGATTCCCGTAACAGCCAATCAGTGAGGTATTGTTGTCCTCACTGACAATCCAGAGAATATTCGGGCGGTCGGCAGGGTTTTGTGCCTTTCCCAGAAAAGAGACCAGCATTAACAGACCAGCCAGTCGTTTCGTTGCTTTCATTGTATGTTTTCCAAGTAGTTATCTATAACCATAATCCCTATTTCCCCTCTGCGTCAGATACAGCCAGAACGGCTGGGCAGCAAAATCGATGGCGGACCGTTGTGTATATTACAGTGGCTTCCCCCAATTGGGTTTAGTCATATCCAGCGTGTCATGATAACGTTTCATTTCGCTGATTAACAGTGTTTCCAGTTGCTGTTTTTTAGCGCCGAATGCTGGTTTATCGGCCAGATTTTTTGTTTCGTAAGGATCGCTGTTGAGATCGAACAGTTGGGTAATTTGCTGACCTTTGACGTTATACCGGATCAATTTCCAGTTATCATCCGTCCGAACGGCTCGCTGCAAATCCCGATAAGCATAATAAACGGCCTGACGTCCCTTTTTCCTGGGATTATTGATGTAAGGGAGCAGGCTCTGACTCTCCACCGTCGGGGGATTCGGTAACCCAAGAATACCCGTCACCGTCGGAAAAATATCGGCCAGATAAGTAAGCGCTTCGACGCGCTGGTTTTTCGGCAGGGTGGGCCCACTGATCACCAGCGGAACCCGCATACTATGTTCGTACAGATTCTGTTTCCCCAATAATCCATGGCTTCCAACGGCCAGCCCATTATCGCCGGCAAAAACGATCAGCGTCTGTTGGGTTAGTCCCTGCCTGTCCAGCTCATCCAGAATCCGACCGATTTGTGCGTCCAACTCCGAAATCATGCCGTAGTACAGGGCCAGTTCCTGGCGGGCTTGAGCTTCCGAAAGTGGTCGGGGCAGTAAGTTTTCGTCCCGAACCGACAGTTCACCGTTGTCGAATGGGTGCTGGGGTAGAAAATTCGGAGGCAGCTTCAGCCGATCGGGCGGATACAGTTGGCGAAATTTCTCGGTGGGTGTACGCGGATCGTGGGGCGACGTAAAGGCAACGTATAGAAAAAAAGGCTTTGTCGATGTGCGTTGCTGGCCGAGGAAGCGAATGGCTTCGGTTGCATACAGCTCCGACGAATAGGTATTGGCCTTTTTGTTGGGGTCCTTATATTGCCCCGAGGGGTCGAAATCTACATACTGCGGATGCTCCTGACCACCCTTGTCTACCGTGTGCATACCCCCAAAAAACAAGGCCGCTCCACCTGTATAACTTCGGGCAAAAGAGGCCTTGTCATTGTGCCATTTGCCAATAGCATAGGTCTGATAGCCTTTGGTTTGCAGGTATTCCGGCAACGTTGTGTGCCCGGCAGGAATCACATCGCCCGTGGTTTGCAAATCGTTCAAATACCGCCCCGTATGCAACATGGCCCGGCTCGGTACGCATAAAGCGCCGTGCATGCCACCCATGGTCTGCGCCCGCGTAAAGGCAACACCCTGTTTTACCAGCCGGTCAAGATTAGGCGTCTGGATGGCATTGTTACCCAGCGCATGGATGGTGTTGTACCGTTGGTCATCGGAGTACAAAACCAGCACATTCAGCGGTCTCTGCTGCGCGAATACCGGCTGCATAAAACGACTCAGGCAAAAGATGACTACCCCAGCCAGGTATCGCATGGGTAAGGCATTTGATCGGGTTACATTCATGTCTCGATGTGATTCCAAAAGGTGAATTTGATAGGTAGAGTCGTTGACCAGTTGGCTCTACCTATCGGGAGAACCCTTACCAGCCCGCATTCTGGGTGAGCTTCGGATTATTGTCGATTTCTGTTTGTGGAATCGGGTACAGATAGTGCTTAGCTGCCACATTGGTCTTGCCTACTTTTTGCAGGCTGGCGATCAGGATTCCATTACCGCTAGCGTCTTTTTCCCGAATCAGGTCGAACCACCGCTGGTATTCGTAGGACAGTTCAAGCCGACGTTCCAGGTAAACCGAGTCACGAAACTGATCCTTAGTCAAGCCCAGTGTCAGGTCGGCCAGACCCGCCCGTTTGCGTACCCGATTGATCGATTTATACGCTTTGGCCGTTGGTCCATTCACCTCATTTTCAGCTTCGGCATGGATCAGGAGCAATTCGGCATACCGGATAATGGGTACATTGGCTTCCGAGTTACTGGTAACGGCCGTATTGGCCGGGTCCCACCACTTATGCCAGAACGGGGTAGAATCATTGGTAACGGCGGTATTGACAATCGGAAGACCGTATTTTCTGCCATTTGTAGGGCTGGTAAAGTTTCGGACAAACGTGACATCCCGGCGTTTGTCCGACGCCTTGTAAAGCTTATAGATGCTAAAAAACTTGTCGTTGCCTTCCGTATAGAACCGAACCATATGGGCGTAGTTGCCGGTCAGGCCAGGAATCGAGGTAAAGATGGCTCGGGGGTTTTCGCTGTTGCCCTGGCTGTAGGAGTTCCCCTTCATCTGCACCGAGAAAATATGCTCAGCCCCATTTTTATAAGCCGGTAAGAACACCTGCGAATAATCGGATTTCAGATCATACCCATACGTCCCGGTGCCGCCATCGGCAGTCGATAAGACCTCTTCGGCTTTCGAAATGGCTTTCTGGTAGTTTTCGGCCAGTTTTAAGGGTAAGGACGCTTTAATGAGGTACACTTTTGCCAGCAAAGCTTTGGCCGCTCCCGATGTAGCTCTCCCTACGTCGGGGGCGCTATACGAAGCAGGTAATACCTGAGCCGCTTCGGTCAAATCTTTCTCGATCTGTGCGTACACATCCGCCGAAGGGGTCCGGGCAACGGCATAATCAGACGCATACACGTAGTTTTGATACTCGGTAATCAGAGGGACGTCACCGTACAAACGCACCAGATTGAAATAATAGAGAGCCCGTAAAAACTTAGCTTCACCCAGAATTCGATCTTTCGTGGCCGCCACAGCAAACGGAATAGCGGGTACTTTGGCCAGTACCACATTGGCTTTCCGAATGGCCGCATAGTGCTGTTGCCAGAGTTCATAGACCCGCAGATTACTGGTCGAATGGGCTAAAACCGACAGTGACCGGACATCGGGGTTCGTAGCGCCTGGTCCCGGATCTTCATCATCGCCAGCCATATTCATTCCCGTATTGAATAAGGTGTTGTAAGGCGATTGTATGCGTGCCGTATTCAGAAAGAAATACACGGCGTTGATGGCTGTTACTGCATCGGTTTCCGTTTTGTAATACTGCTCTTCAGCAATGATCGACTCGGGTTGTTCGTTCAAAAATTCCTTGCAGGAACTGGTAAGGGAAGCCGCCAGAACGAGTAAGAAGTGGGCGTATTTTTTCATGATTATTTACGAGTAAATGGAGTAATCAGAAGGTAATCGACAGGCCTGCCAGATAGGTCTTGCTATTGGGATAGATGCCGTCGTCGACCCCCCGGTTGATCAGGCTCTGCCCGTTTAAACTAACCTCTGGGTCGAAACCCGTGTACTTGGTCCAGGTAGCTGCATTCTGCGCCGATACATACACCCGTACATTCTGAAGACCAATTCGGGTAGCAACTGCCTTGGGGACCGTATAACCAAACGAAGCGTTTTTCAGCCGGTAGTAGGTCGCATCTTCAATAAACCGATCGGAGATAGTAATCGCGGGGTCCTGGTAAGCAGCCTTTACGTCCGTATTGGTGTTGGTTGGGGTCCACCGATTCAGCAGTACGTTGGAGAAGTTAGTATAGCCAGTTCCTAGTTCAAGGTTGGCGCGGTTGACATTGTAGAGCTTCCCTCCCACCGAAGCCTGGAAGAAAACGGACAAATCGAACCCTTTGTAACTGAAGGTATTGGTCAAGCCCGCTGTAAACTTAATCTGGTTATCAATGACAACCCGATCACCCGCCTGGGTAATCAGACCATCCCCGTTCAAATCTTTATACTGTTGCCCACCCGGTTTGTTGTTGGCCTGTGGCGTCAGGGGTTTGGTATCCTGCTGAATGATGCCATCCGTTTGATAGACAATGAATGAGCCGAGGGCGTAACCCACTTTTGCAATAGAAGGTGCTGAACTGGACGGGATATACTGATCGACCCCATCGCCCAGACTGAGAATCTTGTTCGTATTTTTTGCATAAACCAGAATGGTGTTCCACTTAAAAGGGCCGGTGGTGTTTCGGGAGTTGACATTTATCTCAATACCCTGGTTCGATACGGCGCCGATGTTTTGATACGTCGTTGAGCCTTGCCCGTTATAAACATCCGATAAGCCGGATGAGCCGGGAACGGTACGGGTTAGCAATAGATCCGTTGTCTTTTTGTAATAATAGTCGGCCGTCAGACGGATACGCTCGTTCAGCAAACCAACATCCAGGCCAGCATCCACCTGGAACGTTTTTTCCCAGCTCAACTTCTTATTGGCCACTGTACTGGGTGCGTAGCCAGAAACGGTAGCGCCCGAAAAGTTATACGGGTAATACGTTAACTGAGCCAGTGACTGATAGGGCGGTATGTTCTGATTCCCCGTCGACCCCGCACTGAGTCTAAGTTTTGCCGAACTAACATGGCGAACCTCACTGAAGAACGTTTCATTGCTGATGTTCCAGCCGATCGCTGCCGAGGGAAAATACCCCCATTTATTCCCGTCGCCAAACTTCGACGACCCATCGGCCCGGAAAGTGGCTGTAAATAAATAGCGCTCATCATACACATAATTAATCCGGCCTAAGTACGAAGCCAGTGTCCAGTCAACGGCTGACGAAGCGGGAGTTCGGTTAGTAATACCCGTTCCCAGATTATTGAAGGTAAGGGCATCGGAGGTGAAGCCTGCCGCTTCTGCAACAGCCCCTCTGGTTTTCGATTGCTGAGCCGTAAACCCAACCACCGCATTAAGCGTATGTTTGTTGCCAAACTGTTTGTCGTAGCTAAGCGTGTTTTCATTCAGCCAGTTGGTGGTATATAACGAGCCGACCAGGGCATTCCCACTCAGGGCCTGCCCCTCGTAGGTAGAGAGCGGGAGGTAGCGATCCTGCTTATTATCAACAACATCGGCACCTACCAGAACTTTCCCTTTCAGCCCCTGCGCAAAGGTGTATTCCGCCGAGAAATTTCCTAAAAAGCGGTTGGTGGAGGTTCTATTAATCTGGTTCAGCAGCGAGTTGATGGGGTTTGCATAGACAGTTTCGAACGGGCTGTTTTTAACGAATGAACCATCATTCTGGTAAACAGGCAGCGACGGTGGTGTTAAGATCAAAGCGCCTACGATGGCCGCTGGTGCTACATTTGCTTTGGTATTACTGCCGGTTATACTCGCCGAAAGCCGAAGGTTTTTGCTGTAGTTATGGTCGACATTAATCCGGGCCGAAATTCGTTTGAAATCTGTATTCAGCAGTACGCCATCCTGCTTAAAGTAGTTGAATGAAATACCCAATCGCGTTTTATCCGATCCCGAAGAGATGGATAGGCTATGGCTTTGCTGGGCGGCTTTGCGGAAGCCTGCGGCCTGCCAGTCGGTACCTGCTCCCGTAGTATCCAATGAATAACCCGACACACTGGGCAGGGTAGGCGTTTTGCCGGAGTTGATCGCTGCGTCTTTTCGGAGTAACCACCACTCTCGTGCATTGAGTAGAGGGAGGGTTCGGATCACTTGTTGCTGGCCGTAGTAGGCATCGTAACTGATGGATGACTTTTTGGCTGAACCGCCTTTAGTCGTAATAATCACAACACCATTAGCGCCCCGGGAGCCATAAATAGCGGTTGCCGATGCATCCTTAAGTACGTCAATCGATTCAATATCAGCGGTATTCAGCGACGATAGCGGATTGATTTTGGGGCCGTTGGTAACTCCGGCATCGGCAACACCGTAGTCATTGTTGATCGGGAAACCATCAATTACATATAGGGGGTCGCTACCTGCCGTAATGGAATTGCTTCCTCTGACCTGAACGCTTACGCCCCCACCCGGCTGGCCAGAGGTTTGGGTAACTGTCACGCCAGCAATAGAGCCCTGAAGCAGTCGTTCGAGTGAAACAACCGGCTGTTGTTTAATTTCCAGCGGAACAGAGGCTATAGAGCCGGTAATATCACTGCGCTTCACCGTCCCGTAACCAACTACGACAACCTCACTTAACTGACCGAGGTTTTCCTCCAGTTCAATATCGATTGTGCTGGAAACAGCCGCAACTTCCAGTGTCTTGTAACCAACATAGGTAATAATAAGGGTGAAAGGCAGCGTCTGGGCGGTTCTGAGTGTGAACTTTCCATTGACATCAGTCGAGGATCCATTCGTAATGCCTTTTATCTGAATGGTTGCACCGATCAGAGGCTCTTTCGTTCTGGCATCCACGACCTTACCCGTAACGGTAGAATTAATAACCGGTGTAGAACCTTGGGCGAAAAGATCGGATGATTGGATAAGCGTCCAAATCCATAGTAAGAAAATAAAACTTTTTTTCATTGATTTGTACTGGTTAGATAAACAATAGGGTGCTGTGTCAGTCGTGCCAACGACTGCACAAATTCGGTTGCCTCCGAGCCTTGTTTTGACCAGCCAACCCTGCTCCAACAGGGTTGGCTTTTTTAGTTACATGGGGTATTGTTAAAAAACTGAACTTGTTAAAATGTATAATTCATAATGAAAAATGTATAATGATTCTTTGAGTGGTCAACGACTCAAGGATGGCATTGTGCATTATTCATTTTTCATTGTCCATTTTATAAATGTTGAGGGGTTGATTCGGCCGTACGAACACAGCGAAAGCCTAGATTATTACTGGCACTTGTGGTTTCGCCTTTTCCCCGGCTACCAGCCTTGTAGCGAATACAGTATTGATCGCTGCACAGAAACGAGCCACCACGCTGCACATGTTTTACCGTACCCGGCTCATCGGGGTCGAAACTATCAGCAGGCCCTTTCGGATTCGCAGCGGGGCTTTTGTGGTAATAATCAGGGCGATACAAATCACTGCACCATTCCCATACATTGCCGTCCATGTCGTATAAACCATTGGGGTTGGCCGGGAAGGTTTTAACAGGTGCCGTCGTTCTGAAGCCATCATCGAGCGTATTTTTGGTAGGAAATGAGCCCTGAAAGATATTTGCGACCCATTTCCCTGCCGGTTTCAGGGTATTGCCCCAGTAGTAGGTTGCGTTCTTCCGGCCTGCCCGTGCCGCAAATTCCCACTCGGCTTCGGTTGGTAACCGTTTGCCCGCCCATCGGGCATAAGCCGCAGCATCTTCGTAGCAAACCTGCACAACGGGCTCATTGGCTTTACCTACCAGGTTACTTTGCGGACCCTGTGGATGCCGCCAGTTGGCGCCTGCTACGTACTGCCACCATTGCAGCGGATTTTGTAGTGAAACGGGTTGCGTTGGGGGCGTAAACACGGCCGAACCCGGCACGAGTTTATCGGCTGGAACACCCGGATAATCGGCAGGATTAAGCGGGCGTTCGGCCACCGTACGATAGCCCGTTGCTTTTACAAACGCTTCGAACTGTGCATTGGTAACCTCGTGCGTATCCATCCAGAAAGTGTTCACCGTCACAGTATGAACGGGTTTGGCGTCGGAAAAGTCAATCGACCCCATCTGAAAACTACTCCCTTTTATCAGTACCATATCAGCCGTAGTTTGCTCCCTGCCAGTCGTTGAAACCAGGCTAGTGCGCAGGGCTACGGCTCGCGATGGCACCCTGCACGTTGATCCCCCACAAAGAGCTATCGACTTTTGGGGAGTTTTGGCTGGATTTTGGGCGGGTATTCCAGTTTTACGGATGAACGCCATACCGACGATCAACAAAGCAACAACGGGAATAACGAATCGGAATGAGAACATAGGTCGTATCACTTAGGCACTCACCAGGTTGGGGGTAGCGGCTACTTCTTCATCACCCACTTCAGGGCCATTGGCAGCTAGCTCACTACCTTCTTTCTTCGATTTGAAGATCGGCCACAGAAACTGGGCGTACCATTCTTCCTCTTTGTAGAATTTGATACCGTAGGAAGTCGGATACTGGCGGGTAATCAGCCCGGTGCCGAAAATGACATCCCAGAGGAAAAACATATTCCCAAAGTTGCCTTTGTAATTCCCAACGCCATCATCGGCACTATCCGCATGGTGAGCGTGGTGCGTAGCGGGGGTGGAAATCAGTCGCTCCAATACCCAGGCAACGGGGTGTAATACCCGATACTTGTAAAAAGGCTTATCCCAGGGAATACTGCTATGGGCTGTCATCGTGATCAGCGTCTTTATCGCTGTTACGAACAGGGCCGGGTAGCCCAGGCCGAGGTAAATGAGCGTGGCTGTCAGGTACGTTTGCGAAAAGAAGATCGTGTAAATGAAATTTTGCCGACTAGCCATGGCCATTCCCATGTAAGGGGCTGAATGATGCGTCCGGTGGAAGCGCCACATAAACGGAATCTGGTGGTGCAGGCGATGATACCAGTACTGCGTCAGGTCATCAGCTACGGCTATCAGGAAGAAACCTCCCCAGAAAGGTACCCAGGAAAATACGTTGGCGTAGCCAGGCAGTAGTGTTGGCAAAAGGGTCAAACTGAAGTACGCTACTACCGGCGGCACCAGAAACTTGGGCGCTAAAAAGCAGACTATATCAATTTTCCGCTCAGTCGGTGTCCACTTATTGTCGTAAAGCCCCAGGGCAAATTCAAGGAATCCTAACCCGAGTGCCAACGCAATAAATCCCCAGGATTTAAGACTTCTAAAGACTGGCTCCAGAAACGTCAGAAAGGCCGGAGCTGATAGGTGCGCGTAATCTTTTACCGGATTTTTCCAGGGTGTTTCGCCGGTATACGTGAACCAGATAATAAGGGCGATAACGGGCAACGCGTACAATAGAACACTAATGAATGCATCGCGGGTAATTTTCTTGGCAGATGATTGATCCAGGGTCATTGTTTAGTAAATCACTTGGTTAACAAGAGTTTAATCAGAGTAAGACCGCTCCCCAAAATGGTAAGCGGGATTGCGTAAATCAGGATACTGACCCCAATTTTTTTCGCCAGAATTTTCACATCTCGAGTTGCCATAGTACGGATCACTCTCGATTCCGTAGTGGGAGGTCGAATTTGTCGAGACCGGATAAGTGCCCGCTGAAGAACCTGCACTTCAACAGCGATTGACTACCCTTTCAAAAACAGAATTCGCCACACACTACAGAATCGAAAGAAGTTTATGAGTTGATAGAAATTTATATCCTTACTGATTGAGGTTATGGTAAAGTTGAGCCCATTTACTAGATAAAGTATATGGATTTTATATAGTATTTTTTTACAAAAAAAGCCTGTTGATGAGGTGTTCTGACTGGGATGGGCAATCAGGATAAATTCGGAGGGGATACTGGGTCGAGTGAGCTGATACACTCAACAGCCAACAGGGGAGATTTCCCGAGCTGAGCTACAACTACAAAGTATAGAATGCCTGTGCATAACGACGGTTATTTATAAGTTCGAAAACTAGTACTAATCTAATATAAGGCTGACCAAAAAATTATAGCAGCCAACGCTCATAAGTCGATTAGTATAAATAACAACTACTTTGCAGGTAGTACTTGTCAGATGCCCCAAAGGTAGGAATGATTAATTTAGAAAAACAAACAAAAGACTAATTATTTTTTAAAATAGCCTCATTATCAACAATTTATTAAAATAAAAGATCGAACTGTTTTGAATAAATGCTCCTTACACCTACATTAGGAACGTGAGTGTCGGTTAAAATAAACTAGCCTGATCCACTGCGAACTCCCCCCTTTGAGCATCATTTATCAAAAACTATCGTTTATAACTATTTTGTTTTTCCGAGATTCTACAGTACAATAAATAGGGTATATATTCTATAGGGTTTTCAATTTAGTCTTTTTATTCTATGAATTTTATATGCTTCCATCAAAATTCGACTCTTCTTTCGCTTTCATCCTCAATAGCTAATAAAATACACGACCAGCATGATTTGGGAGGTATCAGCTTGCCTGCATTTGCGGGGAGGCCGTTTTGACAGGCGTATGGTTACGACGAGATATTACTTTCTACCCTAAGACCTTCATTGGCAATACCTATCATTTTGCGGCTCCGATTCATCTGAAAACTTAACAGACGTGCCATGTATGCAACCTGAACCAAATTCTTGATCGAAAATTATGACCATCTATTTGCCCAATGCAGAGGAAGGTACCATCTTTGCTGCTGTGTAAAATTTTGGCCTCGCAAACGAATGCCACACCCACCAGTATCCAGAACGTGTTCAATTGTGATAATAACCTCCTATTATCCTTTGTCGAAAAGCCGCCTGAATACCTAGTTCAAGTGCCACAATGTTTCTAGAAAAAATCAAATCCGCAGAATCCGGCGTGTTATTGTATGGTATCACGCCACCCAAAGTCGGTACGCTTCCTGAGCGTGTTGCCGAAATTGCTCAAAAAACAATGGAGCGACTGGCAACCCTGGACATCGATGCGCTGGTCGTATATGATGTTCAGGATGAGTCGGCCCGCACAAAAGAAGAAAGGCCGTTTCCGTTTATCAATGCGCTTGATCCATTTGCATTTGCCTCTACCTATCTGGCGCCTTTACCCGTCCCGAAAATAATCTATCGTCCTGCGGGGAAATTTTCGGCTACAGAGCTGTCAGAGTGGCTGGAAGGGCTACATAGCCACAATTTCTATCCGGTTTTTGTCGGCGTACCGGCACCAGATTTCCCTGTAAAAACGAGCCTGCAGGAAGCCTATACAATTTGGAGCAAACATCAGGACACGTCTGTAATCGGTGCTGTAACCATCCCGGAACGGCATAATCTGCTGAACGATGAAGATGTTCGCATGCTCGATAAGATGAACTGCGGGGTGTCGTACTTTATTTCACAATGCATTTTCAATCTCGATTATGCCAAGCAGGTTATCGAAGATCTGGCGCTTAGTTGTAATCGACAGTCTATAAAACCTCCAACGATCATTTTTACGATTACGGCCTGCGGTTCGGCCAAAACCCTCCAGTTTATGGAATGGCTGGGCATTCACGTACCGGAAGAGTTGAAGGAAGACCTAAAAACGTCGGACGACATTCTCGAAAAATCGGTAAACATATGCCTCGATATTGCGTCTGCACTGACTACATTCTGTATGGAACGCGCTATCCCCTTTGGCTTCAATATCGAAAGTGTAGCCATTCGAAAAGCGGAAATTGAAGCCTCGATCGACATAGCCAGGGGCATCGGTCAGATGCTGAAGGATAAAGGACTCCGAAAATCGTCACGAGCTGTTCCCATACCTACATCCGTAAACGAATAACCGATCACTGAAAAGCCTCTGCAAAAGCCAGGCTTTCCAATGATCGGTTATCTTCATGAGGGACTATCGCCCCATAACAAGCCGGACTTGTGCGGGCGATTGCGGAGCTTCCTGCAACTGGATACCCAATTGAGCCGCTGTAAACTGCGTACGATCAATGGCTAGCGTAATGGTCTGAACACCCTGAGGCAGATCGATAAGGGTACCCTGGGTGGACATTTTCAGGGGTTTCGAACCAACCCAACCCGTTACGCCGGCCGTTGATGTAAAGCCCAGATCGACGTTGCCTTTGCTAACCACTTCTAGATCGAACCGAACGAAACTGTACCGCTTGCCTGGGCCCACTTCCACAGTCGGCAATTCATTGATGGGTAATGTCCCGGATACGGTACTATAAATGGGCATAGTCGGCAGTTTTCCGGCATCTTTTGCTATATAACCCGTTCCGTCAGTAGCCAGTTTGCGCGCTAACTCTTTACTGGCCGAAACCGTACTCCATCGCCGGACAAACTGGGTTGTCGGCACACGGAACCCACCTGAGCCTCCCAGTTTAGACAGGAATCCAATCAGGTTAATAAACTCCTGCTTATCCAGACCAGCCGTCAGGCCAGAGGGCATCAGGGTACCGGGTGTTTTTTCAATCGTACTGATCTGGCTTTTCGGAATCGCAAAATCCTGGCCACCAACATCCCGCACAACGACTTCCGATAGCCCGTTACTGACCAGGTAGGCCATCATTTCAGAACCATCTTTTTTGACAATCCGCTGTAGTTCGTAGCCTTCTTTGATCGACAACGACGGATATAAAACCGAGCGAATGATGGTTTCAACCGGAGAACTGGTCCCTAAACTGCTCAAATCCGGGCCGATACGTCCACCGGCTCCACCGATAGCGTGGCAGTTCTGACAAAGCAGCTCACTCTTACGGAACACCTGTTCGCCCAGCGCTGGGTCTGCTGACTGGTTGACGGTTTGGGCTAAGGCCGTGATTTCGGGATTGCTTAACTGCTGCGGCATTCGCTCTACGGGCAGCGTACCACCTGAGGCCTCCAGCGCTTTTTGTAATCGGCTCACCTCCTCTGCCCGTTGCCGGTTAAAGGGTAAACTACGAGCCATCAGTTGTCTTCCCGATTTAGCAAATGATTCAGGGATTTTCTGGGCTGTGAGGGCATCGGCCAGCGCCTGTAGGCCAGCCTTGGTGGCAAAAAACGCCTGAAACAGATCGGTAGCGTCCGTTTCTGCGGGAACGGTTCTCAATAACCCAGTACCAATTCGAGCCGCTTCAGGCGCATCCACCGATACCAACTGGGCAGTCGCCAGTAATCGCAGGGCGGGTGTGTTACCTGGGCCACTTAGACCAATCAGCATCTTTTTCGATTGATCGCTCCCAATGGCTGCTAAGGCCCCTAAAGCCGCTTTCTGGATGGGTTTATCTCCTTTGGGAATGACACTGACCAGTCGGCTGCTCAGCTCATCCATCTGCCATAGTCCGATCAGTCGAATAGCGGCAGTGGCTACCTCTTCGTCATCGCTACTGATAAACTCAGCAATTCGGCCCAGGTCATTCGTTGGTTTTAGTTTCCGCTGACGGGCGGCATCGGCCAGTGTCGTTAAGCGGGCTACGGTTTGCTTGTCACGCTGGGCATTGCCCTGTACGGCCATGTCGAACAACGTGTTCAGGTCATCCGGTTTACCCCATTTAGCAATCGAGGCCAATACGTCTTTCTGATACGCATCGGGTACCTGCCCTTGCCGATAAAGCCGGGTCAATTGGGCAATAGCCTCCGAATTGCTCACCGATTTCAACGCAAAAACGGTTTTGCGGGCATCGCCCAAGAAATTTGGCTCCGCTTTTAGCCGATTGGCCCATTGCGGTTCAAGCTCACGAACGGTTTGCCAGAGCGCAAAATCAAGAAACTCGTCCATTGGCTGATCAAGTGCCGTCAATGCCGCACGAGCCGCTTCGGCCGACTGGAGATTCCGTAAAGCAACGACAGCCTCCAGCCGTACCCGTGGGTGGGCATCCTGTACCGCTTTAGCCAGCAGGGCAGGTTCATCCTTTATTTTTCCATGCCACAACTGAAAGGCCCGTAACGCAGCTGCCCGAGCGTTGTGATCACTGGCGTTCAACAACTTCAGCAGTAACGGTTCGTTTACAGTATCAAGGGTCTGGTAGGTCCACAGCGCTTCCAGCAGCAGGTGTTCGTAGTCGGCTGCTTTCGGGTCCAGTTTGGTTACCCATTGCTCCAGAACGGGAATTACGTCTTTGGCACCATGCCGTTTGAGCACTTGCTTGGCCTGCAAGCGTGTCCAGTCTTCGGGCTGGCGAAGCGCATCGAGCAATTCGGCAACTGTCGCTTTTTCCAGTTCGGGCCGTTTGACCAAGGGCCGATTTTTGGCCACGATGCGCCAGATACGTCCGTGTTGCTGGTCGCGACGGGGGTCGTGAAAATCGACTTCCCCATGCTGAATGATTGGGTTATACCAGTCGGCAACATAGATGGCGCCATCGGGGCCTACCGAAATATCGACCGGACGGAACGCGACGTGGTCTGTCCATAGCAAGTCGGCCAGTTGTTTCGATGCAAAGCCACTCCCCTGCTCTTCCAGTTTAAACCGATTGATCCGGTTAGCCCGAAAATCGTTGGTAATCAATGTTCCCTGCCAATCATCAGGAAGATGTCGTCCCGAAATAACATCCAGGCCCGAGTGTTTGGGCTGACCCGGATTAAGACCCCGAAGAATCCGTTCGGCACCGGGGGCCGTCAGGAAGGTTGCCCCAGGAAACGCGTAGTTAATTCCTTCGAAACCAGCTCCATCGGTCAAAAACGTTGTCCCCCAGCGCGTGAACTGTAACCCCCAGGGATTGACCAGCCCTTTGGCATAAATATCGAGGTCCAGATGCTCTGGACGCAGTCGCCACACGCCACCGCCTTCGAGTCGTTTGATGCCCGATGGCGTTTCGACGTGGCTATAGATGTAGATAGACTGATTGAAATACAGGCTCCCTTCTGGCCCCCAACGGAATGTATGAATCAGGTGGTGGGTATCGGCAGTACCAAACCCGCTCAGTATGCGCCGTTTTTTATCCGCTTTGCCATCGCCATCGGTATCCGAAAAATGCAGGATTTCGGTCGAATTAGCCACGTATACGCCACCATCGCCCGGAAGAATACCTGTCGGGGTAAGCAGCCCTTCGGCAAAAATTGTCGATTTATCAGCCTTGCCATCCCCATTGGTATCTTCGAGTACAAAAATCTTATCGTTGGCCTGCTCCCCCGTTTTCAGGTGCGGATAGGCCGTACTGCTCACTACCCATAGCCGTCCCTGGGCATCCCAGTTCATCTGAATTGGTTTGGCAACCAAGGGTTCGGCGGCAAACAAGGTTACCTCGAAGCCATCGGCCAATTTAAACGATTCGAGTTCTTTTTGCACGTCGGGGTCAGGCACATCAGGCGCTTTATCCTGATTGACCAGGGCCGTTGTCAGCACCAGTAACGGAACAAGCAGACTTTTACGGAGTAATGAAAAGAGAGGTATAAAATGATTGCGCGGCCTCATGGTGGGTTACTTTAGCTGAGTAAGGGAATAGGTTGCGGGCTTCGGTTGGTTGGTAGCCATAATTTCACCTTCCAGCCAGGTAATGAGGTAATTTTGCTCCTCCAGCCCTTTTTTATGACGGCCCTGCTCATAAGAACGAAAGCCGATGATGTACGTTTGATTCAGCGGTCGGTACTGGAAGAAATGTAGTTTGTTCTTCTTCTGAATCAAGGCCTGCAACTCCGCCGAGCGCGTAAACGATGGCCCCTGCCGAATAAGGATACCGTCGGCCCACTGCTTCGCCGACGCCGTCATTACCTCATCATTATCAACACGCAACGTATAAAATCCTTTTTTGAGCCCTTTAATGGTCAACATCTGCCCGTTGTCAACATCCAGGGCCTTGTCATCCTGTTTGGGGGCCGGAAGAGGCAGGAGAGCTTCATTGGCAATAAAAGTAACGCTGGCCGTTGATTTGTCGGTATTCAGCAGTTTGATAGGCGTAGCCGACTCAACAGCCTGTTTCGCCAGATCGATGGTCATACTGCTGGTACGAGGAGGTAGCGCCAGCCCGTTTTCAAAGGCTTTCGCCAGATAATAGTAGCCTGTTTCGTTGAGGTGAATACCATCATCGGTAATCAGCATTTGTTTACTGGCATCCTGAATCGGTTTGAACACATCGACATAGCGTTTTTTGCGTTCAGAAGCCGTCTGGGCAACGGTCGAAGCGTAGCGTTCCAACGCTGTATTTCGTTGGGTTACGTTGGCCGACGAGGGTAACAGGACGGGGATGGGCGACACCAGAATAGTTTGTGCCCCAAGCTGGTCAATTTTATCGATTAATTGATTCAGTCCCTGCTTAAAGCGTGACAACCCCGCTTCGCCATCCTGCGCTTCGACACCTCCATAGGCCAGAAAGACGACCGTTGGCTTTGCGTCGGCGAGTTGCTGGATGAGCAGTTCGTAGGGTGTGGGCGGAGTGGTTACGTAGCTTCGGGCCTCGCCAAACACATTATCACCCGACCACCCCAGGTTTCGGAACGTAATGGTTCGGCCAGGCCAGCGAGTGGTCAGTGCCATTTCAAGGTAGCCGAACTGTACATCGTCTTCGATGAGCGAATTACCCAGAAAAACAACCCGATCGCCATCGGCAAGCCGAAAGTCAGTATCAGGTTTACCGGAAACCGTTGGCGACTGGGCTGAAGCGATCAGGCAAAGCCCTATGAAAAATAAGCTTGAACAAGTCAATACAATTAGCTGCTTTCGCATGGGAAAGTATGGGAGGAGGATTGATTCTCGATCCTGAAAGAAAAGACGAACTACCGCTGGAAAATACCGGCTCACTTAGCGGGTTTCATTAAAAAATACAACAAGCCCGTCTTTTCCGGCAACAATTATATCCTTTCGGCCGGTGCCGCGAAGGTCAGCCACCGAAAAGTAGAGGCCTGCCCCTTTGCCTTCGCCAAATGGCCCGTAGCTGATAAAGTTCTTTGTGAAGGACTCGCCATTCCACTTGAAATAATACAGCCCCAGGGGGTCGTTCGCTCCAGGATCATTGCCGTTATGGGCCCGGTAGCGCTTTCCCGTGATCAACTCGTTTTCGCCATCCTGATCGATATCCACCCACTCCATCGTATGATACTGTGACTGAAAGGGGTCGATGGCATGCCGGGTAAAGGTTATGGTTTGATTAACCCGTTTTTGTTCGTACCAGTCCAGTCCGTAATTATGCCCCTGACCGACAATCACATCCATCAGACCATCCTTGTTCACATCGACCACCAGAATAGGAACACTGGCGTGGTCCAGGTTGAAGGTAGGGTGATGTTTCCACAGCGACTTATCCGAACGTTTAGCGGGGGCTTCCAGCCAGCCATCAGCTACAATGAAATCGCCCCGGCCGTCGCCATTAATATCCCCAAAGCCAAGACCATGCCCATGTTTCTCCGCCACCTTCGTAGCCGAAAACTGACCCGTCGGTTTCCCAGCCTGGTCGAGTACCAGGCTATAATACACCAACGGCAGACTGGGGGTATTGGGCACAATATCGATACGGCCATCGCCATCAACATCCCAGGCACGAATCGTTTCGACATTGCCCGACTGGGCGAGATCATGCTCTTTCCATTCGCCGTTGTTGCCTGGGTTTTCACGCCAGACCATTTTTTTGCTAAACCATCCTCCCGTTACATAATCCAGTTTGCCATCGCCATTGATATCGAGGGGAATGGTAGCAAAATCATCGAAGTATTCGCCTTTACGCTCACTCTGCCCGATCAGATGTCGGTTCAGAAATCCAGGGCCTTCGTACCAGTAACTCCCCGAAACCAGATCGGGATGCTGATCGCCATTAACATCGAACACCCCTACCGATTCAGCACTTTCGGAAGCGATCAGCTGCTTGCGAAAAGTAGCTCGCTTTACAGATTGACCGAAAGTCTGTTGTACACTACTCAGTAAAATAAGCGCAAGGAAGAGTTGTTTTTGTATTGTATTCATTCGTCGGGCACCCATGGCGTAAGTAAATTATTGCTGACCAGCTAAAATTCCTGAACAGTAACCTGTCTAAAGAAGGCCACTGTTCAGGAATTTTACTTAACCAGAAATGCGTTAAAATCAGGTCAGGCCAGTCACAAATTACCATTCCCCACCACTGATTCGGCTATGCCCCTGGAACATGGATACTAGTCAGCGACGAGCAGAACCAAACGCTATGACCAGCAAATGCAGGCTCGCATTACAACCTGGCAACGCATATCAAAGAGTTCTGGAATGGAACTACCTGGAAAACCATGCTTACCAACTAGCCCGCTGACGCCCGTAAATCATTCATTATTTTCCAGATTACTCCTGACCATGCCGGGTGAATCAGTGTTTTGTCGATGAATGGGAAGCAGGTTTAGTTCTGGAACGGTCGACGCAACCCGTTAACGCCCGGTAGGTATGATAGGCAGCTTTCCAGATATGCCCTTTAAGCGCTGTTTTTCGTTCGGGATCTTTGTCTAATCCCTCCTCATACCAGTCGCCATGCACGTGGTCGATCATGTAGGTCTGCACGTATTGCCAGAGCAATTTATACTGGTCAAAATAATGCATCGGATCGTTGGGAAACTGATCCGCCATCAGCAGAAGCGTGTTTAACCCTTCGGCCTGCGACCACCAGTTTTTGCTTTCATTAATGATGGTCATGCCGGGCTTGTCTTTGAAGTAATAACCCTGGTCGTAAAAGCCACCTACTTTTTTGTCCCAGCCGTTGGCTAGTGCATGGTCAACCATCCGTTTGCCGATCTGCCGGGTTTTGATATCATTTTTTAGCCCCAGAACGTGTGAGGCTTCCAGCATCAGATAAGCCGTTTCAACATCGTGGCCAAATGATACATGGTCCAGGTTACGGTGTTTCAGAATAACTGCTTCCGACGAATCGCGGAAGGATACGGGTTTCCAGTCGGGTTGAAAAAAGAGAACCAGATTGCCCTTGGGCGATGTGATCACATCCCGAACGAGGTGCAGCATTTCGGCCAGCCGTTCACGCACGAGTGGGTCAGGCCAAACGGTATAAAGTTCCGTTAAGGCTTCGAGCAGGTGAATAGAACTGTTCTGATCTTTGTAGCCCAGATCGGACGTGGAGGGCACCGAAGCATCGCGTTTGATGGGCGTTCCATCCCGACGCATGTGCTGAAAATAGCCTTTATACACTGGATCATGGCTGTGCTTTTCGAGCCAGGCAAACGACTTTTTCGCCAGATTCAATGCGGCCGTATCGTGCGACATGTGATAGTAGGCGCTCAGGGCATACAGCCCAAACGCATTTCCGTAGACGAGTTTCATATCCCCGCCTTTCACGTTTCCCTTCCGATCGACCAGGTTGTAAAAGCCACCGTACTCTTTGTCCCACATAACATCCCGCAAAAACAGAAAGCCGTGCCGGGAATTTTCTTTGTAGTATGTGACAGAGGGGTATCGTTCAGCGGCTTTGGCAGTTGTCCAGACATGCCGGGCCTGGGTCACGATCATTTTGTCCTGCGGGCCGGTGGGGGTAAAGTCGTAGGTAAACGTACTGAGAAAGCCTCCATACTCTTTATCGACCGACTGCGGATACCATTTATTAAGCATTTCGGTCTGAATGGATTTCTCCATTTCGGTCGCAATCCGCATCCGCTCGTCGACGGGTTTTTGCGCATACGAAAGATTCGTGAGGAAAGACGATGCGAGAAAGAATAGGGTTATATTTTTCATTTAGTCAGGCTAAAGGCAGTCGGGTAATTTCTCCCTACCTAGAAGTTCTTTCGCCTGGTTTTCTCATCACCCATTCGCTGTTTCTTCAAACTAAGCAACCTGACTCCAGCCATTCATCACATCAAACCCATCCCAATAATAAATGCCCACCCTTCGGCAGAAGAGCAGGCATTCAAACAGTTTCACAAAACTAACTTATCGCTGATTGCCATTGGATGACGAATCCCGATTCATGCGGCTGCTATTTCGTTTCATTTTCCGTCCATTGCGGTTCTGTCCCTGCGAATTTCCCTGATTCATGGTTCCGTCATTCATCGTTGCTGAACCCGAACTATTGCTATTTGAATTCATAGTCCGATCCGTCGATTGCTTATTCATTCGGGCCCGAGGGGGTTGCCCACTCCGGCTATTTGGGTCCGATGATCCATTTTGCGCGGCCGATCCATTTGTACCATTCCCTGTGCCACTACCTGTTGTGGATTGCGCCTGTGCGCTGAAGCTGGCTACCGCCACAAACAACGCTCCTATCATTACGATCTTTTTCATTGATTCTGTTGAGTTATTGTGTTTTCATCATCTAACTGGTTGCTCATGCGAATAGTGATGAATTAATCAAAAATTAATCAACAAATGAGCATACGGGAATTGATCACTCAAAACCAAACCCGGCCTTATGTGTTTAGTGGATATTGCCTTATACGTAGTGCTCATGAATAAGGTTAAGCCACCATTATCACACACATACATTCGCAGCGGTCCCCGTCCCCATCCCATGGCTGACCCGTTTATCAGTATGCCCATTCGGCTGGGTTTGCTTACGGGTTTACTAGGTGTGGTGATGTCGGGTTGTACCAAAATCTACCATAGTCGGCGAAGTATCCAGGAACTGGATCAAACCTTTTCTGTAAACAAACAGCAAGCTCTGTTCTATACCGCCCAGAATGGCCATAACCAAAGCGAATCCCGGTCGAAGGCAAGAGCCCCTGGTTTCGCTACCACTTTATCTGGATTTGCCAGCATAACCCCTGGCTGGGTATCACCCCTGGTCTAAATTTAAATTAACCCCTCTATTTACAAGCTCATGTCTAAAAAACACGTTATGGAAGCTTCATTCAATCCGTCAGAACATACACACAAAGGCTTTTTTGAGCGATTTTCATCCGCTGTTGCCAAAGCCACTGGCTCATCGGTTGCCTTTATTCTGGCAATGGCATCCGTTATTGTCTGGGCCGCTTTAGGGCCCGTTTTTGGCTATTCCGAAAACTGGCAACTCGTGATCAATACTGGAACAACGATTATTACCTTTCTGATGGTGTTTGTGATTCAGAAAGCGCAGAACAAGGAATCGCTATCGGTCCAACTCAAACTCAACGAATTGATTGCCGCAACCAAAGGAGCCAGTAACCGACTGGTAGCCAGCGAGAACCTGAGCGAAGAAGAACTGGAAATCCTGTACAAACACTACTGTGCCATGGCGGAACTGACCAGGCAAACGAGCGACCTCCGCAAATCGCACTCCGTTGAAGAAGCCATCGACAAGACGGAAGAAAAATTGGGAACACAGGTGCGCGTAGTAGCGCCCAAAAAAGCGACTCATAAAAAAGCATGATAGAAGGTCTATCATGCTTTCCAACCAACCTACAATAAACAATTTACCTATCTTGCTTTAGTCGCTTTTGCCTGGTCTGCGATCATTTTTCTGAGCAGCCACTGGCTTTGTTTGTGCCACAAACTCGATAAAATCGACGCGGGCGGTTTCTTTGCCATCGGCCACGCCCGTTAGCTCTATCGCATCGCCTGTATTGATTTTCACATTGGGAATGGTTTTCCGTCGCCAGCAGTCGACATCTTCGCTAAGTTTCCACGACGCTTTTTGCTTACCAGCCACGGCCAGCGATAAATTGCCCTGACCGCCTTTTTCATCGACATACGAAACCACCACATCATACACGCCCGATGGATTGTTGAACGTTGATTTGGCCGTTCCTTTGCCGGTTGTCTGTACACACTTCTCAACCAGGAACTTATCGGGAGTATAGCCGAACAAGGTCATATCTTCGGCTTCGATGCCCATGATGGGTGTAAAACCGGCAACTCCTGCTTCGCTCAGGCCATTCCGAACCGCCCGCATATTCGAGTACGGCGACCCATCGTAATGCTTGATACCAATGCCTTTCGAGCCATTTTCAACCGAAATTTTAATGCTCGATTTGATGATTTCTGGTGTGGTGAGCAGGCGGGTCGGCACACCGGGAATAATTGGAATATCGTTGCCCATGAAATACTGAGTGGTCAGTATCCGCGATTTCCGATCCGATTTCTGGTAGCCATTCTGTTCGGTGTGGGTCGAAAGGTGAACCGAGTTGATGTTTCCTTTCAGTTCTTCCAGCGTTAAGCCCGAAGTCCGGTCGTTGAGGTCGTTCAGTCGGAAGTCGATAGCTGGGTTTTCATGGTGAATTTTATCGGTTACCTCCTTGTAAATCTCTGTCGTACAATCCCGTCGAAACTTACGCCAGTTGCTCAACTGCGGTTCGGCATAGGGGTTGTCTTTCAGAACGGGCATAGCCGCTTCCATATCGAAACCCATTGCTTTGGCCTTGTGCTTGCAGGAGCTACAAAAACAGGAACCGCCCTTCACCGGATCGTCGGACCGGCTGAACAGCAACATACAGGTCTGGATATAATCGACATCGTAATGTCTTGCCAGATCGGTATAGAGCGTAGTCAGATACGCTCGTACATCAGGGTTATTGGTGCAGGGTCGGTCGACTGGGTTGTTATTGATGTCGCGCTGTTTGTACTCAGGATGTGCGTTCAGGACTTCAACGGGTATGTATGTATGCGATACTTCAACCCCGGCTCGTAAGCCGCGTGCGTGGGCTTTGTCGAGTACGATTTTCAACCAGTCGGTATCGTTCAGCCAGGACTCCCGCGACATCAAAGGCTTGATTTTACCGTACATGGCCATATCGGGCTTGAAGTACGCGCGGGAATCTTCGGCATCCCACTGCGACCGAACCGGGTTGTGGATAAACGTGAACGTACCGGGCAGTTTGTCGTTGTTGAACGGGCGGTGTTCTTCATGCATCACGGCAATCAGATACACCGAATTGACGCCCGCAATTCGGGTCATATTGTCCAGAATAAGGTCCATCCCTTCGTCGTGTACTTCCCAGGGATAAATACTGCCCGTTACCTCGAAAGCCGGAGCCGGAACATTCGACCGTTTTAGGGCCTGAGCCTGCACCCATTGCACGCACAGGCAGCAAAGAGCTGTCAGAAGATGGCGTTTAGTAAGAGTCGTCAATGTCATGAGGTTTACTATATAAAAAGTTGAGTTTAGATCGCTTATAATAGGCCGCTGATTTTTATGATTGTTATGATTTACACAGATCATAATAGCTCATATGGATCATAAAAATCTGTCGGGGCCGCCCATGCGGTTCTATCAGTCGACCAGCGTCGGTACGTTGGGCTTTTTCTTCACCATCGTCAGCACGGCCACCGCCAGGGCTACCAGTAAGGCAACAAGGCCAATCAAATACGTATACCCTTTCGATAAGTCGGGCGTAGCTGCGGATTTGGTTCCAGAAATCATTTCATAGACCGGAATAATCCACTTGAACACATACGCCTGAGCCAGGGTGAGCACACAGATAAAGCCCAGCATAATAAAACTGTGCTTGACCGTAAACCGGAACAAATCAGACTCTTTACCCACCAGATCGCCAGCCGCAGCCGCTACCGCAATCGACTGGGGCGAAATCATCTTACCCACGACTCCCCCCGACACATTCGCACCAACACTCACCACCGGGTCAACGCCGATGGATTGAGCCGTGGCATATTGTAACTTGCTGAACAGCGCATTGGCTGAGGTATCCGACCCGGTGATAAACACACCCAGCCACCCTAACACTGGCGCAAAAAAGGGAAACCAACTCCCCGTACTGGCCAGCACCCGTGCCAGGGTGAGGGTAATCCCCGAATCATTCACCAGGTAGGCAAACCCCAGCACCGAAGCCACCGTCAAGGTCGGAAATCGAAGCTGATACAGGGTGGCGCTAAAGACTTGTAGCCCTTGCCGATACGTCAGCCCAACCAGCGGAATAGCCACCAGCGAGGCAATCAGAATGGCTGTACCGGCCGCCGAGAGGTAGTTGAACTTGAAGACTTTAGCCAGCAACGTACCATCCTGTCCCTGAATGGCATGATGCAGACCGGGGAACTCGAACTGAAGCTGCCCGTGGGCATTGAGCACATCCTTGATCGACTGCAATCCCCAGAAAATCACCATGATGGTCAAGAGCAGAAACGGACTCCAGGCTCGCAATAACTCCCCACCCGAATAATGAATCGAGCTATCGAAGGTAGCCGCTGGTTCGTTGGCAAATCGCCAGATCGTTTTAGGCTTCCAGAATCGCAAAAACGTCATCAGACAGATAATCGACCCTAGTCCGGCAATCACATCGGGCAGGGCAGGACCCAGAAAATTGGACGAAAGGTATTGCAACAAAGCAAACGCTCCCCCCGACACCAGCACAGCGGGCATTACCTCCTGGGCTTTCCTGAATCCGGCAATGATGGTCACCAGATAAAACGGCAGGATCACCGACAGAATAGGCAGGGTGCGACCCACCATCTGGGAAATGGGCAGTTCGGGAATACCCGACACCTGGGACGCAACCGTGATGGGAATACCGATGGAGCCAAAGGCTACCGGAGCGGTATTGGCAATCAGGCAGATACCGGAGGCATAGAGGGGGTTGAAGCCCAGCCCCACCAGCATGGCGGCTGTGATGGCGACGGGCGCTCCGAATCCAGCGGTGCCTTCCAGGAAAGCGCCGAAGGAGAAGGCGATGAGCAGGGCCTGGAGTCGTCGGTCGGAGGTGATGGAGGCCATGAAGTGTTTGATGATGTCGAACTGACCGGCTTTAACGGTGAGGTTAAAGAGGAATACGGCCATGATCACCAGCCAGCAGATGGGAAACAATCCATAGAGCGCCCCGTGTAGAATCGAAAGCCCAGCCAGTTGAATAGGCATTTTATAGACAGCAATCGCAATGACTGTAGCAATCACAATGGCAATCAGACTAGCCTGATAGCCCTTCATCTTTCGGATGATCAGCGCCCAGAAGATAAACAGGATGGGCAAAACAGCCACCAGAGCCGATAAAAAGAGGTTGTCGAACGGGTCTATTACTTGTTTCCAGACCATAATTTGAAATGGTTATGTTCGTTTTGTGGTGTCGGTTTCTCAAAACCGACAGGATTGCTGACGCGAAATGTCGGTTTTGAGAAACCGACACCACTCACTAGGCCAGATCCAGGGCGACGATTTCAGTTTTGCATGTCCCACTTTTTGTCGGTTTTCTCGCCCATATCCAGCACCAGCGTGCCGCCCTGCATCAGCTCATCATGCGTAAACGAAAGCGAGGTGAGCGGTTTGCCATTCAGCGTAGCCGACTGGATGTATTTATTGGTACGGGACGATTTGGGAGCCGATATGGTAAATGTCTTGCCGTTGGGCAGCGCTACACTGACTTTGGTAAACAAGGGACTGGTGATCGAATAGCGGGGAATACCGGGCGTGGTTGGATAAAAACCCATCGCCGAAAAAACCACAAACGACGACATCGAACCGCCATCCTCATCGCCTGGAACCCCGAAGATGGTGTCCTGAAACCAGGTGTCCAGCAGCAGTCGGGTGTATTTCTGGGTTTTCCAGGATGCGTTGGTGTAATTGAACAGGTAGGGAATAAAAAACGTCACCTGATTACCCATCGCAAACTGACCGATCATACCTGTCTGGTTGGGCCACATTTCCCAGAAAACGGGTTTGCTTTTCTCCATACCTTCGCGGAAAAGCTGGTCCAGATTCTGTTCCATTTTTTCGGGGCCACCCATCAACTCCCGTAAGCCTGACAGATCCTGCTGAGCATTCCACATGTAGCTCCAGCCGTTGTTCTCGTTGTAGTAATCGAACCCATTATGGCCCCCGTCGAATTTCGGATCGATGTCAATCCAGTTGCCCTGCGCATCTTTCGGTATGAACATGTTGTATTTGGGGTTCCAAAGATTCCGGTAGTTCTGCGTCCGGGGAGCATATTTGGCGTAAACGGTTTCGTTGCCCAGCGTTTTGGCCATCTCGCTCAAGGCCCAGCTATCGTAGCAATCGCCCAAGGTTATGGCAACAGCCGACCGTTTCTGACCGGGCTTCTGCGAGGCAAACGCATCGGTCTCTTTTTCGCCAGGACGAAGCGCCGGATAGTAGCCATTCTTCGCATAAAAGTCTTCCAGATCGCCCTTGGGCCCGTTACGGAACGGGAGCATCGTAGCCTGTTCAGCATTTTTCAGCATCCCTTCGAATGCAGCTTTGACGTCGAAATTACGTATCCCCTTCCGATAGGCATCCAGAAACACCACGCTCGATTTGAAGCCAAACATACCGGGCCGATCTCCGTAGGGCTTGGGGTATTCGGGCATCCAGCCACTCTCTTTGTACATCCGCACGTAGGATTCCAGCATGTCGGCTTCACCTTTCGGATTCAGAATAGTTTGCAGTGGATGCAGAGCCAGGTAATTGCCCCAGGTGTAATCGTCGGTGTAGAACGGTCGCGAATCGGTATGCACCTGCTTGTCGTAGCCACTGTAGTATTTCCCCCCTTCGGTCATGTCGACCATACGGGCGTAGCAGCGGTAGAGCGATGTATAAAATGTTCGTTTCTGAGCCTCCGTCCCCCCTTCTACGGTGATTTTTCCGATGGCTTTGGCCCAGGCAGCCTGTCCATTCGCTTTCTGCTGGTCAAAGCTGACACCGTTGAGTTCTGCTTCCAGATTCTTTTTCGCCTGTTCAACGCTGATGAACGAAACCCCATACCGAAACTCCACGACTGGACCATCCGACTCGGCATAACTCGCATAAGCTCGTTCGCCCGGCACTTTTTTGGGCTTTTCGGGAATACCGCTCACCGTATAGCGCCCCCAGTCTTTTTCGCCATCTCGCTTACCCGTCTGGGGTTTGCCAGTGAATACGCCATATAGATACGCCATGCCCTTCTGCTCATGGATGGCATCGTTCACAAACTCAGTGCCCACAACGGCGTTCCCGTTCTGGAAATCGTATTTACCGTTGGCGTAGTTGTGCGACAGGAGCAAGTTTTTCTTAACACCCGCCGGGAAGGTAAAGCGATAAATACCCGTCCGGGCACCCGGTGTAAATTCCAGCAAAATGTCGTCGTCGGTCAGTTTAACGGAGTAATACCAGGGTCGCGTCACTTCCAGGTCGTGGTCGTAGGTTAACCGCCGGAACCAGGCCGTATCGGCTAACGCACCTTTGGCAGGTTTGATGGCGAAGACCATCTGGGGTGTAATGATGTTCTGCGACAACATCGGAAAGTCTGTGATCTGCATATCGAGGTGGTCCTGCCGATGCGGAAACACACGAACCATCTGATTGGGTAAATGCGCTACGGGCCGATTGGTATTCAGCAGCGGGGCCACATTCCCAATGGTCGGATCAATGTAGTTTAGAGCCGAATTGGTCGGTTTGCCAGATTGTGCCCAACAGAACTGGGTTGCTAAAACGCTTAGCAGCAAACCGGCTAGCCCTCGCTTTATTCCTGATTGATTACGCGTTGAGGTCTTCATGAGGGTTAATAGATTATCTCCCATTTTTTGTCGGTCTTCTCGCCCATGTCCAGCACCAGCGTACCGCCCTGCATCAGTTCGTCATGCGTAAACGAGAGCGATTTCAATGGTTTGCCGTTCAGCGTGGCTGACTGGATGTACTTGTTGATTCGGGAGTTGTTCCGGGCAACGACCGTAAAGGTTTTACCATTGGGAAGGGCTACACTGACTTTGGTGAACAGTGGACTGGTGATCGAATAGCGGGGAATACCGGGTGTGGTCGGATAGAAACCCATCGCCGAAAAAACCACAAACGAGTTCATGGAACCGGCGTCTTCATCACCGGGAACGCCGAAGATATTGTCCTGAAACCAGGTGTCCAGCAGCAGCCGGGTGTACTTCTGAGTCTTCCAGGGTGCATTGGTGTAGTTGAATAGGTAGGGAATAAAAAACGTCACCTGATTGCCCATCGCAAACTGACCGATCAACCCGGTCTGGTCGGGAAATTTCTCCCAGAAAACGGGCTTAGGCCGGTCGGCTCCTTCCCGAAACAGTTGGTCGAGGTTTTGCTCTACCTTGTCGGGGCCGCCCATCAGTTCGGTCAACCCTTTGATGTCCTGCTGTACATTCCATCGGTAATTCCAGCCGTTGTTCTCGTTGTAATAATCAAGTCCCGCATGCCCGCCGTCGAACTTCGGGTCGATTTCGATCCAGTTGCCCTGCGCATCTTTGGGCATGAAAAAGCCCGTTTTGGGGTAGTATAGGTTTTTGTAGTTCTGGGCGTAGGGGGCAAATTTCTGGGCGACGGGCTGATTCCCCAGCTCTTTAGCGAATTCACTCAACGCCCAGCTATCGTAGCTGTTGCCCAGCGTAATAGCCACCGCTGACCGCTTTTGCCCCCGCTTCTGCGAGGCAAACGGATCGGTTTCGGTTTCGCCAGGTCGCAAGGCCGGGTAATAGCCTTTGGCGTAATAAAAATCTTCCAGCGCGCCTTTAGGGCCGTTTCGGGAGGGTAGCATGGTGGCCTGTTCGGCATTTTTCAGCATCCCTTCCAATGCCGTTTTGGTGTCGAAGTTGCGAATACCCTTGCGGTAGGCATCCAGAAACATCACACAGGATTTGAAGCCAAACATACCGGGCCGATCCCCGTAGGGCTTGGGGTATTCGGGCATCCAGCCGCTCTCCTTGTACATCCGCACGTAGGATTCCAGCATATCGGCTTCCCGGTCTGGGTCCAGAATGCAGCGTAACGGATGCAAGGCCAGGTAATTGCCCCAGGTGTAATCGTCGTTGTAGAAGGGTCGTTTATCGGTGTGAACCGTCTTGTCGTAGCCGCTATAATACTTCCCGTCCTCGGTCATATCGAACATACGGGCGTAGCAACGGTATAAGGCGGTATAAAAACTCCGTTTCTGCGCTTCCGTTCCCCCTTCTACCTGAATCCGACCGATGGTTTTGGCCCAGGCAGCCTGTGCTTTCGCTTTCTGTTGATCGAAACTTACCCCGGCTAGTTCAGCCTCCAGATTCTTTTTCGCCTGTTCGACACTGATGAACGAAACCCCATACCGAAACTCGACCACCGGACCATCCGACTCAGCATAACTCGCGTAGGCCCGTTCGCCCGGCACTTTTTTCGGCTTTTCCTGTGTACCCGTCACGGTATAGCGTCCCCAGTCTTTTTCACCATCGCGCTTGCCGGTCTGCGGTTTACCCGTAAACACACCATACAGGTACGCCATGCCTTTCTGCTCGTGAATGCCATCGTTTACGGCCTCGGTGCCTACAATCGCATTCCCATTCTGAAAATCGTATTTGCCGTTGGCATAATAGTGGGATAAGAGCAGGTGTTTTTTCACGCCAGCCGGAAAGGTAAACCGATAAATACCCGTGCGGGCACCCGGTGTAAACTCCGTCAGGATATTGTCGTCGGTGAGCCGGACCGAGTAATGCCAGGGATGAATCGTTTCAAAATCGTGATCGTAGGTCAGGCGTCGATACCAGCCTGTATCGGCCAACGCGCCGGAGTACGGTTTGATCGCAAAGATCATTTGGGGCGTAATGACGTTCTGCGACAGCATCGGAAAATCCGTGATCTGCATGTCGAGATGGTCCTGCCGTTTGGGGTAGATGCGGACCATCTGGTTAGGCAAATGAACCACCGGCCGATTGCTGTTTAGCAGGGGGGCCACATTGCCAATAGTCGGGTCAATGTACGTCAATCCATCCGCTGAATTCGGTTTCTTCTGCCCAAAGCCCACCTGACTACTCATCAGGTAACTCACCAGAGCAAGAACGACGAATGAGCTGATATTTCGTTTCATAGCTGAGAAAAGGAAGGTTCGGAATACGTTTTTATAAATCCCCTTATCCCTCTCTCAGAACGGGAGAGGGATAAGAGGAAACCAATCAACTATACCCCGGATTTTGTGGCAGAACCGATGGGTTATTGATAATCTGAATCTCAACCAATGGAATCGGGAACAGGGCGTTGAACGGCTTGTAACCCAGTGGCCCCATCACCGTTGTAAGCCGATCTGTACGGGCGAGGTCGAACCAGCGAACGCCTTCCATCGACAGTTCATAGACGCGCTCATCGTAAATTTTCGTCCGTAGCTGGTCTTTCGTCATGGTCGTGTAAGCTGGCATTTTAGCCCGTGTCCGTACCTGATTCAGATACGTAAGTGCCTGATCGGTTTTGCCATTTTCGTTCAGCGCTTCGGCATACATCAGCAGCACATCAGCATACCGAATCACTTTCCAGTTTGCTTTGCTGTCGTTCAGCGAGTTGGTGGCCGCCAGGTATTTCTTCGTAAAGGTGGCAATCTGTAAAAAGCCCTGAAATACCCCGTTGTTGTCTGTGTATCCTTTGGCTACAGTAATGTCGCGACGGGGATCTTTCGGATCGAAGGAATCGAACAGCGCCAGTGTGGGCGTATTCTGCTCCCCTGCCCCACCTTTAATCCCATAAAATGTTTCGGCGGCCGAGTTGGCTGATTTGGGCAAAAACTTATTCGAAAAACCGCTGCCCGCTCCCAGGTTACCGTCCTGATACTCAATATCGAAGATATACTCGCTGTGGTGTTCGTCTTTGGTGTAGTCGAACAGATCGCTGTAGTTGGGCAGGAGTGCGTACCCGAGTGTAGTCACTTCCTGAAGCTTGGCTTCGGCCTTTACGAAATCCTTGCGGGTCATATACACACGTCCCAGAATAGCCTTCGCAGCCCCTTTGGTGGCCCGTCCCACATCGACGCCCGTGTATTTGGCGGGCAGCTTCGTTTCGGCCTCCATCAGATCCTTGATGATTACGTCATCATAAATTTTATCGACCTTCTCCCGTACTTTCGTATACCCTTCGTCGGCCGTTGTCGGCTTGGTGTTCAGTGGCACATCGCCAAAAATCCGTACCAGATCGAAGTAGGCAAACGCTCGCAGGAACTTCGCTTCGCCCATATGCCGATCTTTGTTCGTCACCACAGCCGGGTCGGCCGTTTCCAGTTTCGCCAGAACCAGATTGGCCCGGTTGATGGCGCTGTAATAGTTCCGCCAGGTCGAGATCATCAGGTTCGCATCGCTGTTCATGTTGAACTTATCGACCGATACCAGGAAGGCATCATTGCCCAGCGCGTGCCAGGAATCGTCGGCCCGCAGATCGCCAAAGATCCAGAAGTCCTGATACTGATTCCGCAGCATGGCATAGATACCCACCACAGCATCCTGAAAGTCTTTATCCGTTTTGTAAACGGCATCCACACTGACGGTGGAAATGGGGTTCAATTCGATGAAACTCTTTTGGCACGACGTGGTAAGCACCGATGCCAGCGTAAGTAGACAAATTATCTTTTTCATTTGGCTAAGTCGTTTAGTTGTCGTGATACGGCTCAAAATCCTACATTCAAACCAATCATCAGGCTTTTGGGCAGTGGGTAATCGTTGGCCTCTACCCCCGGCGTCAACGGATTTTCGGTCGTACTGACATCCGGGTTAAACGCCGTATTCTTCGTGAAGATGAACGGGTTGTTGGCGTTGACATACACCCGCAGCGAGTTCAGCTTGAGCTTCTGGCTAATGGCCGATGGGACGACGTACGCTAAAGTTATGTTGTTGATCCGCAGGTAGGTACCCGTGTCCAGAAACAACTGACTTGGCAGGCGAACCCCACCCGTCGGTGTATCATTCGGCCGGGGCGTTTTGCCATCGCCGGGGTCCTGTTCCGATTTCCAGTAGTTGTTGCTGAACGCATAGCCCCGTACCCTCGCCCGGCCGCTGTTGCCACCGCCCCGTGAGGTGTTGTAGATCATGTTTCCTTTCGATCCTTGCAAGCTGACACTCAGGCTCAGGTTTTTATACGTAACCCGGTTGGTCATACCGTAGAAGAAGTCGGGATAGGGCGAACCCATGATGGTTTTATCGGCATTGGTGATGACCCCGTCGCCATTGATGTCGACAAAACGGATGTCGCCTACGTGCGAGCGGTCGCTACCGCCAGGGTTATAAACTGGGCCCCGGTCCAGTTCAGCCTGCGTTTTGAAAATGCCGTCGGTCAGCCAGCCAAAGAACATCCCGATGGGCTGCCCGATCATGGTTACGTTGTTGCCCGAATAGATCGGATCGCCCTGTGGCCCCAGTTTCTCCACTTTGTTTCGGTAGGTCGACAGGTTAAAATCAGTCGACCATTTGATTTTCCGGTCGATGTTGACCGTTCCAAGTACAAACTCCCAGCCTGTGTTTTTGACCTCGCCGATGTTCTGCAACGCCGTACTGAAACCCGTGTTATTCGGGATGTTTACGTTGAGCAACAGGTTGGTATTGTGCGAAGTAAAATGGTCGATAGAGGCTGTAATCCGGCTGTTAAAGAAGCTGGCATCGACCCCGAAGTTCAGCGAGCTCTGGGTTTCCCAAGTCAGGTTTGGGTTTGCAATCCGGCCGGGTGCAATGGCCGTCGCTACGCTGTTGCCCAGGCCATAGTTTTCGTAACTGACGGTAGCATACTGGTCGTAGTTACCAATGTTATTATTGCCCGTTACACCATAACTGGCCCGAAGTTTCAGCTCCGTGATTTCAGGCCGGTTTTTCAGGAACGCTTCATCCGAAATACGCCAGGCCACGGCCAGCGACGGGAATATACCGTATTTGTTCTGCGTACCGAACCGCGATGAGCCATCGGTCCGAATCGACGAGGTCAGGTAATACTTGCTATTATAGTTGTAGTTGACCCGCGCCAGATACGACACCAGCGACCATTCGTAGATGTTGGCCGTTCCGTTCGTGATCAGTCCGCCCACGGCACTCAGCGTAGGCACCAGGTTGTTCGGAAATTTATTGCTCGTCATGGAGCTGGTTTCTCCCCGTTCTTTCTGAGCCGTAAAACCTGCTAAGGCCGCAATCGAGTGTTTATTGACTGTTTTAGTATAGTTCAGCGTGTACTCCGTCAGCCAGTTGGTAATCAGACCTGCATTATCCGTACCCGTTGGCAGTTCGTTGGCGAAATAGGCCCGTTGCGGACGAAAGTACATGCCTTTGTTCGTCAGCAGGCTACCGCCCAGGAGTACATTGAATTTTAAATCATTAAGGATCTGGTATTCCAGATTGACATTCCCCAACAATCGAAGGTTTTTCTGTGATGTGATCGTTTCCTGAGCTACGGCAAGTGGATTGTAGATGTCGGCCATATCAGCCAGACCAGCATAATTAAAATAACTTCCGTCTGGATTCAGTAAAGGACGGAAATTGTGAATTTGTAAGGTAGACGCAACAATACCCAGCGTACTGGCCGTTCCACCACTCACGCCCGTTGAGGGAAGGGAACGCAACTCTGTATACGCAGGATTAAGACTTATTTTGAGGGCCAAGCGTTTAGACAACTGCGCGTCGATATTGGACCGCATCGAATACCGCTTGAAACCGCTATTGATAATAATACCGTCCTGATTGAAATATTCACCGCTCACGGCATAGCGAATGTTTTCCGAACCACCCGTTGCCGATAGCTGAATCTGGCGCTGGGGCGCTGTGACCAGCACTTTATTCAATGAATTTTCGTCGGTGGTGTTCCGGCCTTCCAGCACATCCATGATGATGGCCGGTACAGGGGTGGTCCAGGAAGTTGGTGGCCCCGACACATCTTTGCCGGCATCCAGGTTTTTATTCCGCATACCATCGTAGAAGAACTGTGCCTGTTCTTTCGAATTTTTCATGATGGGCACTTTCGATACACTCTGCCAGCCGTAGTAGGTGTCGAGCGTGATGTTGGCTTTACCGGCTTTACCCCGTTTGGTGGTGATGATAACCACGCCATTGGAGCCGCGCGACCCGTAAATAGCCGTGGCCGACGCATCTTTCAGAATATCCAGTGTTTCAATATCGTTGGGGTTCAGGGTCTGGATATTATCGGTGGGAAAGCCATCGACCACATACAGTGGGCTGGCGCCTGCCGAAATACTCCCAATACCCCGCACACGAATTTGTGGAGCAGCACCAGGTTCACCCGAAACAACTTTTACCTGAACCCCGGCGACCCGTCCGGCCAGCCCCTGTTCAATCCGGGTGACACCCAAGTCTTTGATTTCCTTGTTGCTGATCACCCCAACCGAACCCGTCAAATCTTTCTTTTTAACCGTACCGTAGCCCACCACCACAATTTCGTCGAGGGTTTTGTTATCAGCTTTCAGGGTCACATCGAGGGTTGTCTGATTACCCACCGTAACTTCTTGGGCCAGGTAACCTACGTAACTGAATATCAGCACGGCGGATGCGTTCGGCACATCCAGTCGGTACTTTCCCAGCGCATCGGTGGTGGTCCCCTTCTGCGACCCTTTAATGACGATACTAACCCCCGGCAACCCTTCTCCCTTATCGTCTACGACTGTTCCCTGAACCGGAATATCGGCCAGTTTAACCTCCGACGGTAGCCTGGAGGGTAGTGTCAGCGAGGATTCCCGGCTATCCGTTTCCTGGTCGGATTTGGTCTGAAGCTCCTGAAGCGACGTAGCATTCTGGCTACTGCTGGCTTCGGCCTTCCCGGCGGGTTCTTTGGCCATTACCACATAGCCACCGTTTCTTACTTTCTTGTAGCGAAGGCCAAGCGGTTTCAGCACAGCATTGAGGTTCTGCTCAATATTCGCATTGAAGTTGATGGTGTTCTCGGTTACGACCATCCCTTCCACATTCCGGTCGAAAAAAAGAATATCGACTTCGTAATGGTCCTGTAGCTTCTTCAGGACATCCTTTAGCCTCAGTGAAGCCCCTTTTGGGTAGGTGTCCCGCTGTTGAAGTTGTTGGGCTTTGGCCAGCACCTGCGAAAATCCCGGCCGTACTCCTCCCAGGACTACCCCGAAAAGGAGTAGCAGACGTATCAGTTTTTTCATAATTAGTTAAGGGGTTCTTGGTTAATGATTCTGGGTTATAATGATGGTATCGCCTTGTTGTCGGTAGTTCAGGCTGGCTATACTCGTCAACGTCTCAAGCAGTTCATCGGCACTATAGGCTTTAAAAGCCCCCGAAATGGTCTCCTGAGCCAGCGTTTTGTCAGGAATTTGCAGCACGATACCGTAGTTCTCTTTAAATAGGGTTCCGATTTCGGCAAGCGTAGTCCCATCGAATACATAGCGATGCTCTTTCCAGGAACTGTAATTTTCCGGTTTCTCGGTCAGCTTTACGCTTACTTTTCCGGTATTGTCGAAGGTAACCAGGTTGCCTGGTTTCATCGTGAGCTGTTTATTGGTCTGCCCTTCCTGATACAATAGTTGAACCTTGCCTTTATTGAGCACCACTTTTTTCGTTTGCTCGCGGGTATTCACCATAAATTCTGTACCTAGCACCACCACGTCAAAATGCTTATCGGTCCGCACCACGAAATGCTGATGGTTGGGCATGTGCTTAATGGAGAAATCGGCCTCACCTGCCAGTACGACTTCGCGTGTTTTCTGCCCAAAGCCAAACCGGGGAACCCGCAATGAGGAATTGGCATTCAGCGTAATCTGGCTTCCGTCGGATAGCGTCAGCGACCGGGTTTGTCCAAATCCAGTTTCGAAGGTGGTGTAGCGGATCGAATCCCGGAACACATAACCGCCGACCAGCATGAGCAAACTAACCGAAGCGGCTACCAGCCAGCGATACCAGGTTGAACCAAGTTGGTGTGTAACAGGCTCTTCAATTGGGGTGGATTCAGTCTCTACCTCTCTTGCTACTCCGCCGAGCATCCGCTGACGATGCCGCTCCAGGGCTTTCCGGTCGTCGGCAATGAATTGTGGGTTTTCACTTTCCCACATTGCCAGACATTCGAAAAACAGCTCGCGGTTATCCTCATCTTTTGCCCACTCGTCAATAGCCTGCTTTTGCAGAGCCGTAGCCCGGCCTGCAAAGTAGTTGAGAAGTGATTCTTTCGATACCTGAGTTTTCATCGATTAACTATTAATGCTATCATGACGATTTCAACACAAAAAACACGTAGTCATCATAGAGAAAAATACGCAATCATTGCCAAAGCTGTCCTACCAGGCAGGCAATCAACAACCATTTATCTTTCAACGTATTCCGAATTTGCCGCATGGCCTGAAACAGGTGCGCTTCAACGGTACGCAGGGACAGGTGCAGTTCATCGGCTATTTCCTGATATTTTTTACCCTCGAAGCGGTGCATGATGTAAATCTGCCGACGTTTGACGGGCATGGCGTTGATAGCATTTTCGACATCATGATACAACTCCTCGTACTGGGTGATCGAATCGGGGCTCTGGGTTTTGTGGGCAGGCATCAACTCGGCATTTTCCAGGGATGTATTATGCCGCATTTCGGCCCGCACATAATCGAACGCCCGGTTGCGAACCGCCGTGAACAAATACGCCCGGAACGAGCTGGTGATGCTCTTGTAACGCGACTCGGCCTGAAACTCATAAAAAATATCCGAGACGATATCTTCGGCAATGGCTTTCGACGACACAAACCGAACCGCATGGCTGCATAGCAGGGCGTAATACTGCCGAAATAACAGACTGATTCCGCGTTCGGCATCCTCCTGAAACGCTTTTCGCAGGAATAATTCATTATCCCAACTCGCCTTTCCAGAAGACGGCGTACCTGTTTCTTCCGATTCCAAAACATACACCGACCCCAACTCAGGTCGTTGTCTTAATGGCAGGACTTGTCCTATCTCTACGGGTAAATGAAGCGGTTGGTTCATTTGATTACTTCCTCTAGAATGATTCCTTATTGGGCCACTGAATCGTTCGTGAACAACAAATCATGTAGTATCAAGACGATGATCGGCCCAAAAACACTTAGTCCATTTTCATTATTTTTTCAAAAAATTGAATTTAACAGTGCAGACAGGCATTAAAATCGAATTAAATAGAAGATATACTCTATGTGCGTAGATGATCCGATAGGGTCGGTTGTGGTGCAGGCAAGCAGATGGCGCCCCGAGTGGCGTCAACCTAAAAAGCACGGATACCTGCTAATATCCTTGCCCGTTTTGCAATTTCGTTATCCACTCCAGTAACAGCGCCTTTTGCCAGAAGCCTCACCTGGCAATTCGCTCCGTCTGTGGGTCGTTAACAAAGAAAAAATAGCAGAATTCGGCCCAGTACGGGGTATTAAATGGCCCCGTCAGTCTTTACCATAAGTCATTGTACCCTAACTTGTACGGTAACTGGGCAGGACACTTAGCTAACGAACGAATCAACCGAAATCAATAGCATCACATGAACAGACGGGACGCCTTAACACGAGCAGCCTGGATACTGGGCGGAACCCTCTCGGCTCCTACCCTACAGGCTATGAATCGCTGGGAACAACTCGTTTCGAGCGGTCGAATTCACCAACGAATCGGCTCATTTCTGACCGAGACCCAACGCGAAATCGTAGCCCGAACCGCCGAGCTGATTATACCACGAACCGATACGCCGGGGGCAATCGATGCCGGTGTTCCCGCTTTCATCGACCTGATGCTCCGCGATTGCTACAAAAAACCGGCACAGGATGCCTTCCTGACGGGTTTGAGTGACCTGGAACGCAAAAACTTCCTGACGCTTACCCCCGATCAGCAAACGGCGCTGCTCAAACAGGTGGAAGCCGAGGCCCAGACGTCGTCATCATCGCCCACGTACTGGCTCATAACGAAAGAGTTAACCTTACTGGGCTACTTTACGTCGGAGCCCGGCATCAAGGCATCGTTCGATTACCAGCCCATTCCCGGAAAATTCGTGGCAATCAAAATCAAACCCGGCCAGAAAGATTTCATGTACGGCAATCAAGTATAAGTATGTAGGAGTTAGGAGCGAGGAGTGAGCATGCTGACGCAAGCCAATGGCTGCCGGATGGATTCTCACTCCTCGCTCCTAACTCCTCACTCCTGTAAAAAGCTATGAACCTCAATATAAAAGCAGACAAAGCCCAGACCTACGACGCCATTGTGATTGGGTCGGGCATGACGGGCGGCTGGGCTGCCAAAGAACTCACTGAGAAGGGGCTGAATGTACTTGTACTCGAACGGGGATATGAACTGAAGCACGTTGCCGATTACAAAAACGCGATGAAAGACCCCTGGGAGTTTCCACACCGGGGCAGAATCACGAACGTAGCCGCCGAAGAACACTATGCAACGATGTTTTTTTCGGCAAAAGAGGGCTCGCAATACCTGTTCACCAACGATAAGGAGAATCCATACATCCAGAAACGACCGTTCAACTGGATTCGGGCCTATCACACAGGTGGCAAGTCGTTGCTGTGGGGCAAACATACCTACCGCTGGAACCCGCAGGATTTCCTGGCCAATGCCAAAGAAGGGATCGGGATCGACTGGCCCATTCGCTACGAAGACCTGGTGCCCTGGTACACCTACGTCGAAAAATTTGTCGGTGTCAGTGGGCAGGCCGAAGGGCTAGCTGTATTGCCCGACAGCTATTTTCTGCCCCCCATGGCGATGACGGCCCCTGAGATTCACCTGAAAAAATCCGTAGCGCAGAAGCTGAACCGACCGATCACGATTGGACGAGTCGCTCACCTGACCAAAGCGATGCCCCAGCATCTGGCGGTCGGTCGAACCGATTGCCAGTTTCGGAACCGATGCACACGCGGGTGCCCATATGGAGGTTATTTCAGTTCGCTGGCAGCGACCCTACCGGCCGCCCGGAATACGAACCGGCTGACGATGGTCCACAACGCCATTGTCAAAGAAATCCTGTACGACGACAAAGCCCAAAAAGCCAAAGGGGTACGGGTTATCGACCAGAATACGCTCGAAGTGCGGGAGTTTTACGCCAAACTTATTTTCCTTAATGCGGGTACTATCGGCTCCACGTCGATCCTGATGAACTCAAAATCGTCGCGTTTCCCGAATGGAATGGGCAACGATAGTGAACAACTAGGCCGCAACCTAATGGATCACCACCTGGCGATTGGTGCCCGTGCCGATGTGGAAGGGTTTGAGAATGACTATTATTTCGGGGCTCGTCCGGGGAGTTTATACATTCCACGCTTCCGAAACTGGGGCAATGATAAACGCAGCTACCTCCGGGGCTTTGGCTACCAGGGCGGAGCCAGCCGGGCCGACTGGTCGCGCGGGGCAGCAGAAACAGGCTTCGGAGCCGATTTCAAAAACCGAATGACCCAACCCGGCCCCTGGAAGTTCAGCCTCACCGGATTTGGCGAAGTGCTATCGGACCCTAAAAACCGATTCTATCTCAGCGAAACCGAGACCGATACGTGGGGCTTACCCCAGCTTGTATTCGACGCTGATTTCGGTGAGAACGAACGGGCCATGCGGAAAGACATCATGAACGATGCCGCCGAAATGCTCGAAGCTGCTGGATTCAAGAACGTAACTCCCTACGATAACCCTGTGGCTCACATGGGGTTGGGTATTCATGAAATGGGTACAGCTCGGATGGGCAAAGACCCCAAAACGTCGGTCCTGAACAAGTACAACCAGGTTCATGCCTGCAAAAACGTGTTTGTTACCGACGGATCCGGCATGACCTCGTCCTCCAACGTAAACCCATCACTGACCTACATGGCCTTGACTGCACGGGCTGCCAGTTATGCCGTTGCCCAGTTGAAAGCACGGAATTTGTAATAAAACCCTCGCCCTATCAGCCCATTGCTTTAGCTATGGGTAGAAAAAAGTAGAAGGGGTTTCTGCAACCGTTTCAACGGTTTAAACACCAGTAAACTGTTGAAACGGTTCATTTTGATGGAATCGATTGGTAGAGCCCCACAGTTAAAGCTGCGGGCTGATAGGATTGATTTTGTTGATTATTCTTTCAAAACAAGGTGGATTTAAGACTCTTCGTACCCGTTATTCCTCATTTTCTCTACAATTACGCTACGGTATGATCAATCAATCCATCCGTTTCGGGCTGTTTATCCTGCTTTTCTGGCCGACAATGCTGTTCGGACAGGCTAGAAAAGCACCGTTGGCAATTGCCTTCGACAGCACAAGCCCCCCGATCCGGTTTGGCGTTGATCATCTGAAAAAAGCTCTTCAAGGGGCTGGTTACTCCTCCAACAAACAGCCGATCAAATCAACCGCTGCCATACGTATCCAGGTGTTGCCAGCCCAGGCAAATCCATCCATTCAGGCTGAAGGGTATCGAATTGGTTGTCGGGCCAATCAACTCCAGATTACGGCGACGAATGCAACGGGAGCCATGTATGGAGCCATGGAGGTGGCTGAACAAATTCGGATGGAAAAATCTTGGAAAGCCCTTCGACCGAAAACAGTAAATCCTCACTTTACCATACGGGCGCTGAAGATCAACCTACCCTGGTCGTCGTACCGAACGGGACAAGTAATGGATGTGCATACGGCTACCTGTCGGGATTTAGCCTATTGGCAAAAGCTGCTGGATATGATGGCCGAAAATCGGCTCAATGTCTTGTCGCTCTGGAATGTACATCCATTTTCATTTATGGTGAAACCCACCCATTTCCCCGAAGCGAATGCCTTTTCAGAAGCAGAAATGGCGGATTGGAAGCACTTCTGGACCAGCCTGTTTCGGATGGCGAAAGAGCGGGGTATCGACCCCTATATCGTTAACTGGAACATTGCCGTCTCGCCCGAATTTGCGAAACACTACGGTGTAAAGGAGCGAAACGATACCTCGGCCGTTGTCAGGCAATACACGCGGGAGGTGGTTACGCAGGTCATCAACGAATATCCCGATCTGGCTGGCATTGGCATTACGCTGGCTGACTGGATGAGCAACTTCAAAGCCGAAGGATCTTCTCTCCCCGACATGACACCTAAAGACCGGGAAGCCTGGCTCGAAGAAACCATTGTGGCAGGCATCAAAGCCGCCAATCGCCCGGTTAAGTTTCTGCACCGTTCCGTACTTTCCGCCGATCCAGCCGAGATGCGCCGGGTAATCAATCAGGCCCACCTGCCCGATACAACCCTGGTCGAGATCAAATTCAACTGGTCGCACGGCCACTCGACTCCGTCGTTTGTGCTAACGCATGATTCTCATTCGGGCAAACGCGACAATGGCTACTGGAACCCCATGCCCACGAACTACCGCATCCAGTGGATGATTCGAAACGAGGATTTTTTCATCCTGCGCTGGGGTCAGCCCGATTTCATCCGTCGGCATATTGCCCAGAACACCGCTCCGTATGTGAACGGCTATTTCGTCGGATCGGAAGGTTATATCCCAGCCAGAGACTACTCGCACATCGATAATGCACACCGTACCTGGACGTATGCCTTCGAAAAGCAATGGCTGTTTTACCAGCTTTGGGGTCGCCTGCTCTATGACCCGACCACGCCCGATGCCGTATTTGAAGCTAGTTTTGCCCATCGCTACGGTGCCCAATTGGGTAAGCCGCTACTCGAAGCCACAGCGGCAGCCAGTCAGATGCCATTACGACTAGCCTCCTATTTTGCCTCTACCTGGGATTATACGCTTTATTCGGAAGGGTTTCTGTCGCCCTTTTCGGCTAGCAAAGGATTTCAGGACGACGTTTCCTCGTTTATCTCCATCAATGAACTGATCGAACACCAAACACTGGACCCAGCCTACCTGTCGATCAAAGACTATGTCGGGTTAAAACAGGCTAATCAGCCAGTGCCAGCTGGAAAAGTAAGTCCGCTAGTTCTGGCTGACAACCTGGAAATCGACAGTAAAACCGTGTTAGCGCGTGTTCAGTCGCTTCGTTCAGGAGCCTCGCCCACGCTGACCTGCGAACTGGCCGACCTGGAAACCTGGGCGCAGTTAAGCCAGTATTTTGCCGATAAGCTCCGGGCGGGCGTCGCTTTACAAACGTATCGGCTTTCGCAAAACAAAGCACAGCAGCAGGAAGCCATAACCTTATTGACCCGCTGCCTTGGCCATTGGCGCACCGTCAGTGATCTTACAGCCAGTCATTATCATGCTGTTCCCTATACCGATGGATATGTATCGAAGGAAAAAGCCTATCGGGATTCGCAAACGTTTAGCTGGTCAATGTATCTCCCGCAGGTAGAACGTGACATTCAATTAGCCAAAGACGAAAATCAGGTCAGTAAACCGTAGCCTTCTTACTAAACTGTAAGTAAAAATGATTTCTTAGAACAAAACAAAGTATTCTGGTTAACTTGCTAACGATTCAACGAAATGGTGTCGACTAATCGGGTAATGGATTTCTCCGTTCAACAGGAAGATGAAACGGGCTGGTGGATACGCCTTCAGCAGGGAGAACCGGATGCACTGGCTTTTTTTTACGAACGATATGCGGACTGGCTGTTACAATACGGACTGTCGGTAGCCTATAACCGGGAGTTGGTGCAAGACTCGGTGCAGGAGCTTTTCGTTCAGATCTGGAATCGACGGCATAACCTCAGCGTCCCGCAATCAGCCAAATATTACCTGATGGTCTCCCTTCGCCGAATCATTCTGGCCGATGTTCGGAAAGAACGACTCTCCACCGATTCGTTTCCCGACAGCAGCTTGTCGCTCGAACATCAGTATGCTGCTGATGCCAGCGAAGTCGAAGCATCGAATGTCCAGAAGTTACAGTTAGCCGTGCGTTCGTTGCCCCCACGCCAGCAGGAAATCATCTTCCTCCGGTTCTTCGAAAAAATGAGTTATGAAGACATCTCCAAGCTGACCGGGCTGGATTATCAGATTCTACGAAATACCATTCACCGGGCCATCAAATCGCTACGACAAGCCCTTATCCATACCATCGATTTTCTATTGCCCTTCCTGGTCTTATCTACTTTGTAGCTGTTATACAACCAGTTATCCGCCCTTTAAAATTTTTTCGAAAAATTTTTCAATTCCGAAGGTTACAAAAACCTTACCCGGCTTTCTATATCCATGTGCACTGGATGTACCTCCCTCCTCATGGTTTATGAAAAACTATCTACACTTTACCGAAGAAGATTTTGCCGCCGATGATTTCTTTCAGCAATGGGTTCTTGAAGCGGACCCAGCGAGTGAATCGTTCTGGCAGAACTGGCTGGCTGAGCATCCCGAAAAACGGCCTGTCGTCAAAAAAGCCCAATGGCTGGTGCAGCACATTTCATTTGGCGAAACCTGGACCCCTTCGGAGCGATCGACGCTATGGCAGGGTATCCAGGCCAACCTGAGCAACGACAGCACACCCGTTGTACCGCTCTGGGATCAACCGGCCCGTTGGGCAGGCTGGTGGAAACGTCCGGTATGGGTAGCAGCCGCTGGCATAGCCGTCATCCTGCTCAGCTACGCCCTGATTTATCACCCATTGCAAACGAACGAAGTCCAAACGGCCTATGGCGAAATTCGTCAGGTAAAGCTGGCCGATGGGACCACCGTAACCTTAAATACCCACTCCACACTTCACTTCGCCAGTGATTTTCTGGATAAGCCCAGCCGCGAAGTCTGGGTGGAAGGCGAAGCGTTTTTTGATGTCGTCAAGCGTAGCGTCAATGGCAGGCGGGTTCCGTTTGTGGTGCATGCCAACACCCTGAAAATACAGGTTTTAGGTACCGCATTCAATGTACTTAACCGCCGGGATAAAGTCGATGTAGCCCTTGAGCATGGCTCAGTGAAAGTGGTCGATGAACAGAACGAACAGAATACCGTGATGCTGAAACCAGGCGAAAAAGCGAGCCAGTCACACGAAAGGGCTCGGCTAGTCAAGCAAGCCATTCAGATTGACGAGTATACAGCCTGGAAAGACAAAGTCATTCTGTTCCGACAGAAATCACTGGCCGACATTGCCGACATGATGAAAGATATGTATAACCTCAATGTCGTAATCGATAACCCAGCACTCAAACAGGAAACCTTTACTGGCTCATTTCCAGCCGATTCGGCTGAAGTATTTTTTACCAAACTTCAGCGTATGTACCCAATCTCGATTCATAAAGATGGTGACGTTATCCATCTGAAATGATAAAAAAATCCCGCCCTCATCGCTGGGTCTTGCCGGACGAATAGCGAAAGGACGGGCTTAATCAATTGTCAACCCTAAACCTAAAAAAAAGAATGTCTCCATCCATACGAGCAGTTCTATTTTTTTTGCTTTTATTCAGCACTACGCTGCTACCCAGCACTGCCAGCGCTCAGGTATTTGCAGCCAATTATGTCCGACCAGCCCTTCAGGGTGAGGTCAATACCACACGGCTTTCGCTGAACGAAGCACTGGACGTTCTGAGCCGCCATTACAAGGTAATTTTTGAGTTCAACGACAACCTGCTCAAAAATAAAACCATTGATCGAAGCCTCCTCGATAGCAAACAGAATCTGGAAGGAAAGCTCGAACGTATATTGGTACCGTTCGGACTCAACTTTGAGCGCTATGGCAAAAAATCGTACCTGATTTTTCCGTTGAACACGAGCGGAAAACCAACTACCGATCCGAAAAGCAATGAAAAAAGTTTACTGAAAGAATCGGCTCAGAATGGCTCCCTGTATAACCCACTCGAAACAAAATCCGAACAGGAACGATTCAATCGACTGACAACCCTTTCGGTAACGCCACTCCCTATCGCCGACCTATCGATTCAGGGAACGGTATCCGACGAAAAGGGAGAAGGCCTGCCCGGCGTTAGCATCATCTTGAAAGGCTCCCAGCGGGGTACTACCACCGATGTCAACGGGCGGTATAAACTGGATGTTCCGAATGGAGCGGCTACCCTGATGTTCAGTTTCGTAGGCTATCTGTCGCAGGAAGTGGTCGTAGGCACCCGATCTACGGTTGATGTTGTGCTTAAACTCGACAACAAAACCCTCGAAGAGATTGTGGTGGTGGGGTATGGATCGGTCAAACGCAAAGATTTAACGGGCTCGATAGCCTCTGTCGGTAGCCAGGAAATCAAGGAGTTAGCCGTTGCCCGGATCGACCAGGCCTTATTGGGGAAAGTAGCCGGGGTTCAGGTAAAAACCGTGTCGGGCGATCCGGGTGCCGCTCCACAGATTCGAATTCGGGGCATCGGAAGTATTTCGGCCAGTGCCAATCCGCTGTACGTAGTCGATGGCTTTCCGATCGATAACATACAGACACTGAACCCCAATGATGTGGAAAGTATGGACATTCTGAAAGATGCCTCGGCCACCGCCATTTACGGTTCTCGGGGTGCCAACGGTGTCATCATCATCAATACCAAGCGCGGCAAGTCGGGTAAAGCCAACATTAGTTTCGATACATACTACGGGTTTCAGAGCATTCTCCGACGTCCCGAATTTTTCGATGCCCAGCAGCAGGCGCAATACTATTACGATGGCATCCGCAACCGGAATATCGACAACGGCAACAACATTTCCGGCCCGGTGAGTACCTGGGCCATACCCGTCCCACAAACCATTCAGGATGTACTGTCGGGCAAAAACACCTACAACACCGATGCGTTGGATGCCGTATTTCGGGTAGCGCCCCAAAGTCAGTATCAGCTATCGGCATCGGGCGGTACTGACAATATACGCTATGCTATCAGTGGCGAATACTTCAACCAGGAAGGGATTATTCGGAACAGTAATTTCAACCGCTATTCGCTACGCGCCAACATCGACGCCAAACTAACCAATCGACTATCAGCCAAAGTAAATTTCAACGCGGCTTATACCGACGCTAAGGTGGTGACAGCGAGCGGCCCCGGCGGTGGCGACAACGACGGTATCATCGCCCAGGCCACATCGGCTCAGCCGTATTATCCGCTCTATAATGCCGACGGTAGCTATTTCGTCTATTCCAATCTGGATGCGTCTACTATTCTGCTGAATCCGATGGCGCTCGCACTTGAAATTCAGGGTAAACGGAAAGGGATGCGGGTGCTGGGCAATGTCAGTCTGGAGTACAAGTTCTCGGATGCGGTGAGTTTCAATGTCCTGCTGGGTGCTACCTCATACAATACACGCGGCATGCGTTTCCGGCCGCAGATTCCGGCCTTCTACAACAATGCCGCCGTTGGCGCCGATAGCACCTCTAACACCCTCAACTGGCTAACCGAATACACCCTCAACTATCGGAAAAGTTTTGGCAAGCATAACCTGGTTGGACTGGCGGGTTTCACCATGCAGAAAGAGACCAACGAATCGAGCTTTCTGACCAGCAACAAATTCCCGAACAACCTCGTACCGACCTTGAGTGCGGTTAGTGGTATTCTAACGGATGGCTCGTCGAGTATGTATCAATGGTCACTGATTTCGTACCTGGCGCGGGTCAATTACAACTACAGCGATAAGTATTACCTTACCGCTTCGATTCGGACCGATGGTTCATCAAGGTTTGGCGACAATCACAAATACGGCATTTTTCCGTCACTGGCCGTGGCCTGGCGGATTTCAGACGAGAACTTCCTGAAAAGTGTTCGTAACCTGAGTGAGTTAAAACTACGAGTCAGCTACGGCGAAACGGGCAACAACAACATCGGGAATTACGAACATTACCCAACCATCAACTACGAAAAGTACACGCTGGGCGGAGTAGCCATCGGCGGATTCGCAGCAGCCCGGCCCGCCAACCCGAACCTGACCTGGGAAAAGCAGAAATCGTTTAACATTGGCCTGGATGCCAGCTTCTTCAACCGCCGGGTAACTGTCAACCTCGACCACTTTCAGGCTCGCAATACCGACCTACTGCTGAACGTGAACATCCCCGACGTGACCGGCTTCAGCACGGCGTTGCAGAACATCGGCGAGGTTAAAAATACGGGCTGGGAGTTTGTATTAGGTACCGTAAACATTGACCAGGCTCTCAAATGGTCAACCGATTTCAACATCTCGACCTACAAAAACAAGGTGGTGAAACTGGGCGTACAAGGCGACCCTATCATTTCGGGGCGGAATATTACCATGATCGGCCAGCCCATCGGGATGTTTTACGGCTTCCTGGTCGACGGCATTTACAAAACCCAGGCCGATGTTGATCGTGGACCCGTGTATAATCCAGGGGCTGCCGACCGGTCACGACCCGGCGATATTCGGTTCGTAGATGTGAGTGGCCCCAACGGAACCCCTGATGGCGTTATCAACAGCTACGACAACACCATCATGGGAACGCCCTACCCGGATTTTTACTACGGAATGACCAACCGGGTTTCGTACAAAAATCTGAGCTTAAGCATCAACCTGCAGGGTACAAGCGGCAACGAAGTGATCAGCACAGCGCGTAACATTACCCTGCTCACGCGGTCGCGCAGCCGGACGCTCGCGACCCAGATTAACTATTGGAAATCGGAGCAGGACCCTGGCGATGGCGTTACCCCCCGCCCCAACGATGCCCCTACGGGTGGCATTCGCCTGTCGAACCAACGCTACGTGGATACGGGTACCTATCTGCGGATCAACAACATCACGCTCAGCTACCAGCTCCCAAGCGACTTCGTCAAACGGCTATCGCTCAACAGCATCCGGGTGTATTCGAGCGCCAACAATCCCTTTCTGTTTACGAAAAACACTTCGTTTAACCCCGATGTCAGCAACACGGATAACGCCCTCACACCGGGTATCGATCTGAACAACTACCCGCTAGCAAAGAGCTTCCTATTTGGCCTGAATGTAACGTTCTGATCCCCGTCCATCTGCAAAAAAATACGATCATGAAAACCTTATTTTCCCTTTTTGCACTGACCGCACTGCTGATGGTTTCCTGCAAAAGCTTTATTGAAGTGCCGCCCGTTTCGACCGTCAGCGTCGATGCTCTCTACAAAACGGATAAAGATTATCAGGATGCAGTGGTGGCCGCCTACAACACTTTGCAACTGCAATACCAGGATTTCTGGATTTTTGGCGACATGCGGGGCGACGATGCCCGGCAAGAAGTCGTCAAAACCGACCCCTGGTATTTCTCGGATGCCTTCATTCTGAGCAGCGACAACGATCTGCTCCGTACCACCTGGCGGAATTACTACAACATCATTAACCGCACCAATACCATCCTGACCCGGATCGAAAGTGCCGACCCCGCCGTGATTACCAACAAGAACCGCCACATGGCAGAGGCTAAATTTTTACGCGCCTTCGCCTATTTCGACCTGGTCCGCATTTTCGGGGACGTTCCCATGCTGACCAAACCCGCCACCACCGACGAAGCCTACAAGCTGGCCCGAGAAAAAGCCGACAGGATCTACGACGAAATCATTATCAAAGACCTGATGGATGCCGAAAACGCCCTGCCAACCAAATATACCGGGACCGATGTAGGCCGGGCAACCAAAGGAGCCGCCAAAGCCATTCTGGGGCGTGTGTACATGACTCGTAAGGATTTTGTAAAAGCCGAAGCCAAACTTCAGGAAGTGACCACACTGGGCTACTCCCTCCTGCCCAACTTCAACGACCTGTTTGTGTACACTAAAGACGAGCACCACAGCGAATACATTTTCGACATCGAATACGAAGAAGGGATTGGCGAAGGCAGTGTATTTACCAACCGCTTTTTCCCGAATTCAGCCGCGATGGCCGATGTATACGGCGTAAAAGGCGGACTCACCGAAGCAAACTCTCCATCGCCCGGTCTGATTGCCCTCTTTACAGCAGATGACCGTCGTAAAGATATTACCGTCCAGAAAGACGTTTTCATCGATAAGAACGGCAATCCGGTAAAACTTCCCTCGGCTACCTCGCAGGGCTACACAAAAAAATACATCACGCCCGTAGCCACAGGCAACGACAGCCGGGCCAACTGGAAGGTCATTCGCTATGCCGATGTGCTGCTGATGTATGCCGAAGCCCTCAACGAAAACGGTAAAACCGCTCAGGCACTGCCTTTTATCAACCAGGTTCGTACGCGGGCGGGTGTGGCTCCTTACAGCAATTTGAGCAAGGATGAGCTGCGGGAGAAAATTTATCAGGAGCGTCGGCTGGAGTTAGCCTTTGAAGGGGTTCGCTGGTTCGATCTGGTCAGAACGGGCCGGGCATTCGACACCCTCAAATCGCTGGGCATGAAAGACTACATGACGGTATTTGCCATTCCATTAAGTCAGATTCAGCTCATCAACAACCGAACAATTTTCCCGCAGAACCCCGGATACGAATAACAAAATAGGTTGGTACTATCCACACTCATTTTTTTCATCAACAGCCTGACCGGCCCCTCAATACCCGATAACCTAATGTGAGCTTCTGAGCTCACTCTTTCTTATGGAACGAAGAGACTTTATAAAAACCAGTGGCCTCCTGGGTGGTGCTTATGCACTTTCGGGCGCACCGTTGCTGGCAGCCCCCTCGCTACTGACTCCTGGCTCGGCTCCTACCGAATCCTACTGGCTCGATGGCCCCATGCGCTGGGTCCAACTGGCCTTTGTGGAACGTGACCCCGGCCATTACGACCCCGATTTCTGGTTGAACTATTTCAAACGGATTCATGCCGATGGCGCTCTGCTCAGCGCGGGTGGAATCGTAGCCTTTTACCCAACCCAGATCCCGCTGCACCACCGCAGCGATTTCATGGGCAATTCGGATACACTGGGCTATCTGGTTGAAGGCTGCAAAAAGCAGGGTATGAAAATCATGCTCCGTACCGATCCCCATGCTGTTCGGCAGGACGTATACGACGCTCACCCCGAATGGATCGCCGTAACCGCCGACGGCCAGAAACGCCGTCACTGGGCGAATCCAGACCTATGGGTTACCTGTGCGTTAGGGCCGTACAGCTTCGATTTCATGACCTTGGTCAATAAAGAGATCATGGAGAAATTCCAGCCTGAGGGGATTTTCTCAAATCGCTGGCATGGGCATGACACCTGTTACTGCGATAGTTGCCAGCGGAATTTCAAAGCCTACTCCGGCCTGGACCTGCCCCGAAAGATCGACAAGCTCGACCCTACCTACCGCAAATGGGCCGAATGGCGCATGAAACGGCTTCGGGAAGTTTGGGCTACCTGGGATGCAGGCATTCGGCAGGTAAAACCCAGCGCCCGCTTTATTCCGAACGGCTTCCCCGATAAAGTAATGACGGGTAAAGAGGCCGACCTTTTCTTTGCCGATCAACAGGCACGCCGGGGGGTAGTTCCGCCCTGGTCCAATGGCAAAGGGGCCAAAGAACTGCGCTCGACGCTGGGTATGAAACCGCTCATCGGTATTTTCAGTGTGGGGATCGAAGAAGAATTCCGCTGGAAAGATTCGGTACAGAGCGATGCCGAAATTCGGATCTGGGTAGCCGAAGGTACCGCCAACGGGATGCGCCCCTGCTTCGTAAAATTCGGGGGCGACATCTACGATAAACGCTGGATGGAAGCCGTCGCCAAGGTATACGAAGGGTATTACAAACACGAAAAATACCTGCGCAATACGGCTCCCATGGCGCGGGTTGGGCTGGTCTACTCCGAACAAACCGACCGTAACTACGGCGGTAAACCCTGGCAGCAGAAAAGTAGTGATCACCTCGACGGGATGTATCATAATCTGGTAGAAAACCGGGTTCCGTTCGACATGGTGAACGACCGACTCCTCACCGCCGACGATCTCAAGCGGTTCAAGTTACTGATCTTACCGAACATTGCCGCCCTGTCGGACACTCAATGCCAGCAAATACAGGCTTTTGTCGAAAAAGGCGGTAGTGTGGTTGCGACCTTCGAAACGTCGTTGTACGACGAAGAGGGTAAACAGCGTCCTGATTTTGGGCTGGCGAGTCTGTTCGGTGTATCCTACGACCTGAAAGTAGAAGGGCCGCTGCGAAACAGCTACCTTCACTTGCAACAGGGCGCCAAAGACAGCCAGACACAGCTCATTCTGAAAGGGCTGGACGATACCCCTCGTATCATTAACGCCATCTACAAGGTCAACGTCAAACCCACCGCCAGCAATTTCCCCAGTCCGGTCACCCTCATTCCAACCTACCCCGACCTTCCGATGGAAGACGTATACCCGCGTGTGCCGCAAACCGATACGCGCGAACTGTACCTGCGCCAAGTTGGCAAAGGCCGGGTGGCCTACATTCCCGGCGACCTGGATCGGTCGTTCTGGCAAATGCTTGGTGTCGATCACGGTCAACTCCTCGGCAATGTGGTCAACTGGGCACTGGACGAGGAACCCATTGCTACCGTAACCGGCCCCGGCGTGATCGATGTCCATGTATGGCGGCAGGCGAATTCGATGACCGTTCACCTGGTAAATCTGACCAATCCAATGATGATGAAAGGGCCTTTCCGGGAATTGATTCCCATAGAGGCTCAGGTTTCGGTGCCCGTTCCGGCAGGTGTAAAAGTGACGGGTGTGAAGCTATTGATGAGTGAGCAAAAACCTAAATTTGAGATCAAAGGGGGCAAAGTCATGGTGGCAATCCCTAAAATTGTCGACCATGAAATTGTAGCCCTGGATCTGGCCTAGTGAGTGGTGTCGGTTTTGAGAAACCGACACCACAAAACGAACATAACCATTTCAAATCATGACCTGGAAACAAGTAATAGACCCGTTTGACAACCTGCCGCTGTCGGTAGCCGTAGCTGCCCTGCCTATCCTGTTCATTTTCTGGGCACTCATTATACGAAAGATGAAGGGCTATCAGGCTGCTCTCATCGCGACGGCTCTTGCCATGATTATTGCCATTGCGATTTATGGTATGCCTATCAAACTCGCGCTGCTGTCGGCTACCCACGGGGCGCTCTATGGATTGTTTCCCATCTGCTGGCTGGTGATCATGGCCGTATTCCTCTTTAACCTCACCGTTAAAGCCGGTCAGTTCGACATCATCAAACACTTCATGGCTTCCATCACCTCCGACAGACGACTCCAGGCCCTGCTCATCGCCTTCTCCTTCGGGGCTTTCCTGGAAGGGACCGCTGGATTCGGAGCGCCCGTCGCCATCACAGCCGCCATGCTGGTCGGATTAGGCTTCAATCCCCTCTATGCTTCGGGTATCTGCCTGATTGCCAATACCGCTCCGGTAGCCTTTGGCTCCATCGGTATTCCCATCACGGTTGCCTCCCAGGTGTCGGGCATTCCCGAACTGCCCATTTCCCAGATGGTGGGTCGCACCCTGCCTATTCTGTCGGTGATCCTGCCGTTTTACCTGGTGACTATTATCGCTGGATTCAGGAAAGCCCAGGAGGTCATGCCCGCTGTGTTAGTCTCCGGGGTTTCGTTTGCCTTTTTGCAGTGGTTTTCGTCGAACTATCTGGGCCCTGCCCTGCCGGATGTGATTGCCGGATTGGGATCAATCATTAGTCTGATGACGTTTCTGCGATTCTGGAAGCCCAAAACCATTTGGCGATTTGCCAACGAACCAGCGGCTACTTTCGATAGCTCGATTCACTACACCGGGGGCCAATTACTGCGAGCCTGGAGCCCCTTCCTGATCCTGACCATTATGGTGATTTTCTGGGGTTTGCAGTCGATCAAAGATGTGCTCAATGCTCACGGGCAACTTCAGTTCGAGTTTCCGGGCTTACACAAGGCCATTCAGGGACAGGATGGTACGTTGCTGGCTAAAGTCTTTAAGTTCAACTACCTATCGGCGGCTGGTACGGCCATTCTGATTGCCTCGCTGGTGGCCATTCCGCTGGTTGGGCTGACCTACCGGCAGGGGCTACAGGTTTTTGGTGCTACGCTATATCAGCTTCGATTTCCTGTTTTGACCATCGCTTCGGTCTTAGCTTTTGCCTACATCGTCAACGACTCCGGGATTACCCTCACCCTGGCAGAATCGTTAGCCCAAACGGGCGTTTTGTTTCCCTTTTTCGCACCTGTGCTGGGGTGGCTGGGTGTGTTTATTACGGGGTCGGATACCTCGGCCAACGCCCTGTTCAGCAAACTACAGTACGCTACTGCCGAGTCGATTGGCGTACCTCCGGTAGTGAGTGTGGGGGCCAATGTATCGGGTGGCGTGGTCGGTAAGATGATTTCGCCCCAGTCGATTGCGGTGGCCGCTGCGGCTGGTGATCTGGTCGGTAAAGAGTCGGCCCTGTTCCGGTTTACGGTCAAGCACAGTTTTATTATGCTGGGCTTTATCTGCCTGATCACACTCGGACAAGCCTACGTATTTCAATGGATTATCCCGACGTACGAAAAGGTCGCGGGCACTCAAGCCACAGCGGTTCCCGATTTATCGAAGGGGTATACCTACCTCATCGGTCTGGCTGTTCTTCTGGCCGTGTTAGCCATCTCGGTACTGACAACTAAAAAGAAAGCACAAACTCCGGCTCACGCCAACTAAGTAGTACAGGTTATCTTTTTCGTCTCTATTGGTAGAGACCGTACACCCTTTTATCCGTTCCCAGTACACGATTTATTTATGACAGCTCCGCTTTGTAACTACATGAAGGTTGGCCTGGTCCATTTTATGGCGTTTCCCGAAACCATGAAAGGCGATGGACCAATTGTTGAAACCATCAAAAAAGTAGTACTCGACGATTATTTTACGGCTATCGAAATTACCACCGTCAACGATCCAGTTGCCCGTCAGCGCGTAAAATCCCTGCTGGAAGCCTCGCATATGCAGGTAGCTTTTGCTGCCCAACCCCGGTTACTCACGACAGGCCTTAACCTCAACGATACCAACGAAGAAGGGCGTCAAAAAGCCCTCGCTAACGTAAAAGCAGGGATCGATCAGGCGTATGAACTGGGGGCTACAGGCTTTTCGTTTCTGAGTGGCAACTACGACGAAGCGAACAAAGAAAAAGCGTTTGACCTGCTGGTCGATTCAACGAATGAGATCTGCGCTTATGCCAAAAGCAAGGGCGATATGAAGATCTCGCTGGAAGTGTTCGATTACGATGTCGATAAAAAATCATTGATTGGACCGGCAGATCTGGCTTTACGGTATGCACAGGCGGTGCGAAAGACGCACGATCATTTCGGGCTGATGGTCGATTTGAGCCACATTCCGCTCATTCACGAAACCATTGAAGAATCGCTGCTACCCGTAAAAGACTACATCACCCATGCGCACGTTGGCAACTGTGTAGTCAAAAGCCCCGACATGCCTGCTTACGGGGATGTACACCCCCGCTTTGGCTTCCCCAACGGCGAAAACGACGTAGCCGAAGTAACGCATTATCTGAAAGTGCTGCTCGACATCGGCTATCTCAACACGGAAAACCCACCAATCTTTAGTTTTGAAGTCAAACCATTTGGCGATGAAGACCCGGATGTCGTAATTGCCAACGCCAAACGTACCCTAAACGAAGCCTGGGCAATGGTTAATGAATAATGGTTAATGAATAATGAATAATTGGCCGTCCACTATATTATTCATTAACCATTATTCATTAACCATTAACCATTGTCCATTATTCATTAACCATTATTCATTAGTCCTTAAATGAAGATTGTAGTACTGGATGGATATACCCTGAACCCCGGCGATCTGACCTGGGAAGGTATCGAAAAATTAGGCGAATTGACTGTTTATGACCGTACACCAGCCGACAAAATACTGGAGCGGGCCAAAGACGCCGAAGTTATTTTCACCAACAAGGCCCCGCTGGGCGAAGAAGTCCTGAACAAGCTGCCCAACCTGAAATTTATAGGCGTACTGGCAACGGGCTACAACATTGTCGACACGGCGGTGGCCAAACAAAAAGGCATCCTGGTCAGCAACGTACCCGGCTACGGAACCGAGTCGGTCGTACAGTTGACATTTGCCCTGTTGCTCGAACTGACCCAGCATGTCAAGCACCACAGCGATACTGTAAAAGACGGTAAATGGGCTAAATCGGCCGATTGGTGTTATTGGGATTATCCCCTTATTGAACTGGCAGGCAAAACGATGGGCATCATTGGCTTCGGCAGTATCGGCGAAAAAGTCGGGGATATTGCCACAGCTTTTGGCATGAACATTCTCGGCTCCAAACGCCACCAGACCGACCAGTCGCACCGTCCTAACTTCCGCTGGGCCGAGGTACCGGAAATTCTGGAGCAATCGGATGTGGTGACTATCCATTGCCCGCTGACGCCCGAAACCAAAGGCCTGATCAATCAGGAAAACCTGAAGCGGATGAAGCCGACGGCGTTCCTGCTCAATACATCCCGAGGGCCAATCATTGTCGATCAGGATCTGGCCGATGCACTCAACAACGATGTGATTGCCGGAGCAGGGATCGATGTGCTGTCGGTTGAACCACCCGCTGCCGATAATCCGCTATTTACGGCCAAAAACTGCCTGATTACCCCGCACATTGCCTGGGCAACCAAAGAAGCCCGATCCCGGCTGATGGCTATTACCATAGCCAATCTGGAAGCCTACCTGGCTGGCAATCCGGTCAACGTAGTCAATAAATAGCGGTTCCGTTTTAATCTATTTCCGCCCATACAGGGAGTTTATCCATCACCGGATGAATAAGCTCCCCAGATGTTTGTTGCCTTTTCCCAAGCCTAAACCTCCTTTGTCTATGAAATCGACTCCCTATCTGTTGGTCTTTGCCTTCTTTACGCTGCTTACGAGTAAGGGACTTGGGCAAGCCAGATCGTCGGCATCGAAAGCCCAGTCGTTCGATATTACCCAGCTTAATCCGGGTAGTTACGATGGAAGCTGGTGGAATCGGAGCCCGGTTCGGCTGATCCAGACCAACCTGCGCGAAATCGACGCCCTTATGGATACCGACGCGTATGTACAGTCGATGGTCGATGCATCGGCGACCGTAGTGATGCTGAATGTAGGGGGCATTGTCGCCAATTACCCCAGTAAACTTACCTATCATTTTGTCAATCAGCACATGAAGGGCGATCTGGTGGGCGACCTCGTCCGCAAACTCCATGCAAAAGGAATCAAGGTCATCGGGCGGTTCGATTTCAGCAAAATCAACGAAACCTTTGCTACCCAGAAACCCGACTGGCTGTATGTGGGCACCAACGGGCAGCACGTCAATTACAACGGGCAGGTCCATACCTGTATCAACGGCGGTTACCAGCAGGAGTATGGTTTCGAGATTCTGAAAGAGGCTATTACAAACTACCCTTTCGATGGTATTTTCTTCAACATGATCGGGTACACCACATCGGACTACAGCGGCACCTATCACGGCATTTGCCAGTGTACTAATTGCAAAAAGCGGTTTCACGATGAGACTGGCATGACGCTTCCGACCAAAGCCGATATGAACGATCCGGTGTTCCGGCGGTACAATACCTTCAAAAAGACTACCGCCGATGAGTTATTCTACAAAACGGGCGAGTTTATCAAAACGCTCAACCCCAATCTGGTTGTCAATACCTATGCCGATGCTGGAGTTGATATGATTCGGGACGAATCCAGTTCCTGGCTAACCGACAATTACGAGTGGAACTACTCCGGCACCGACCATGTCAAGCGCGTACTGGGGTCGTACAAGGACAAAACGCCTAGTAACGTGTTCATTTATTTTCTGGCCATTCCCTTCCGCCACACCGCTACCTCACCCAATATTGGCCGGGTCTGGCTGCTTGGCAATATGCTCAACGGCGCCCCCCTCGATTTCAATGTCATTGGCACACTCGTCAACCAGGACGACCGGGTATTCATTCCCATCCTGAACGACCTCTACGGCTTTCATAAGAAAAACGAGAAGCTATTTACTAACCTGAAACCCGTCAGCCACGTCGGTCTGCTCAAAGGGTCGGAAAAAGAATACCGGGGTATGATTAAGCTGCTCTCCGAAGAACACATCATGTACGACATCATCGAACCCGCTACAGTCGGCAGCAAAACCGCTCCCCAGCCGTTGCAGGCGTATGATGCCGTCATTGTGGGCGATGTTGCCAATATGTCGGACCAGCTTACGGCTCAACTCGACGAATATGTCCAGAAAGGCGGGAAACTTCTCGTTACGGGACTCAGCTCGACCAACGACGAAACAGGTAAACCACTCAAACGCATTCGACTGAAATCGCTGGGGGTTCTGCCAGACTATGACCTATTCCCACAAACCAAATCGACCTATCTGCGCATCAGCCAGGCCGATAAACAAACGCTGGGAACGGATGGATTTAAAGACCTGGACTTATTGATGATGTATTCCGACCTGCTCCAGTGCCAGCCCGGCAGCTCGGCGAAAGCACTCCTGCGATTAGTGCCGAATACCCGCTTTGGCCCGCCCGAAAAATCGTACTTTACCGACGCCGACATTACCAACGCTCCGGGGTTAATAGCCAACTCGTTTGGGCAGGGAAAAACCGTTTTCATTCCCTGGCGGCTGGGCACCCAGTATGAATTTAAAGGGCATCATGGGCACCGGGCCTTATTTACAGCCGCCCTCCAGAGCATCTTACAAACCTCCCGATCGCTCCAGACCGATGCGTCGTCCCTCATCGAAATGACCCACATGGCCAACCAAAACGGCGCTTTTGAGTGGATCGGCCTGATCAATCACTCGGGGCAAATTGGCGCATCACTTCGGGAACCGATTCCCATTCAACAGACACGAATCCGCTTCAAACCAGCCAAACCTGTTAAGCAACTAAGGCTGATGCGGGCTGGCACCGATCTACCCTTCACCCAAAGCAACGGCTGGGTCGAATGCCTCGTACCGAAAGTCGATGATTTTGAGATGCTGGTCAGCCTGTATCGGTAACCCTGCCAACAAGTCGCGTAAAAACATACTTTTGTCCTTTCTCCCTGTTCCTTATGCCACAGACCCGCGTTCTTATCGCCCCTAATGCGTTTAAACATAGCCTGAATGCGCTGGATGCTGCCCACGCCATTCAGGAAGGATTTCGACAAAGCACGCTCGAGTGTGTATGTACATGCTTCCCCATCGGCGACGGGGGCGATGGAACGGGTGACTTAATGATTCGAAAGCATAATGGCCAACGAATTTCAGTTGAGGTCGACGACCCATTCGGTCGCAGAATAACCGCTTCGTTCGGGCTGGTTGCCAATGGCCAGACTGCTATCATCGAAATGGCCAGCGCGTCGGGGCTTCATCTGGTTAAACCCAGCGAACTGAATCCGCTCAAGGCAACCTCGTTTGGTACAGGCGAACTCATTAAACGGGCACTCGATGAAGGGGTTACGCAACTTGTGCTGGCTATCGGCGGGTCGGCAACGGTCGATGGTGGTACAGGTATATTGCGGGCTTTGGGTATCCGCTTTCTCGATACCTCGGGGAATGAACTTACTGAACCAGGGACCTTTACCGAAATCGCAACGATTGACGTTTCAGCACTGGACCCACGCGTACTGAACTGCGGCATCTCGATTTTGTGCGATGTCGATAATACACTCCTGGGCGAGCAGGGTTCGGCAGCTGTCTTTGGCCCCCAAAAAGGCGCTACGCCCGAAGCGGTAAAAACGTTGGATGCGGGGTTGGCAACACTGGCCAGTGTTGCTCACACCTTAACGGGCACCGACATGGCAACCGTTAAGCATGGTGGAGCGGCTGGGGGCGTGTCGGCCGGGCTTTATACGTTTCTGAAAGCCAAACTCATCAATGGAATCGATTTCTTTCTGGATTTTACCGATTTTAACGAGGCCGTCGCAAATGCCGATCTGGTTATTACGGGCGAAGGAAGTATCGACGAACAGACTTTACATGGCAAAGGCCCTTACGGAGTTGCGTTTCGGGCAAAAGCGAAACACGTACCTGTTATTGGCCTTGCCGGAAAAATACCTCTTGAACAAGATGAAGGATTGGGGCAGTATTTCGATATGCTACTGGCCATCGGCAATGGCCCAACTGATCTGCCCACGGCTCTTAAACATACAGAGCAGAACCTGATCCGAACCGCCCGGCAGATTGGGAACCTACTAACAACCAGAGTCTGATAATAAATGCGTTCAATCTGTTGTTCTTTCCAACAAATGGGTAGGCTGTATAAACAAAAAAGTCCGACTGCCAATGCATCGAACTTAATCTACAATATCAGTAACATTAAATTATCTTTTTGACGCAACAAAAAACATTTAGTCACACAAAACCAAAAAAAATTTCAAGGTTAACCCGTCAGTTCAAAACGTGCTGTGCACAAAGACTATATATTTTCTCACGACTTCGCTTTAATCGCATTTTGACAGCACTCGGTTTCAGATCGTACAGTTGGGCAATCTCGTCAATACTCATTCCATCTTCATACTTCAATCGAAGCAGGGCTCTTTCTTTTTGAGAAAGCTTACCCATTGCCTGCTTCACAATATGAAGTGTTTCTTCATGTAGATGCGTCTCTGTCGATTCAGCTCTATTTTCTTCCAGCTCTTCTTCGATAGCGGTTGTCGGGAGCCGTTTAGCCAGCCTCAATTGATCCGAGCAATAATTAAATGCAATCGAATAAAGCCATGTTGAGAAACTTGACCGCTCCTGAAACGCATCAAGCTTATTAAATACCTTTATAAAAATGTCATGCGTAAAATCCTGAGCCTGATCGGCATCTTTTGTCATTGATAAACAACGACGGTAAACCTTATTAACATACCGATTATAAAGTGTCTCAAAACATTGATTGGGCTGCGATGGTAAACATTGACGAAGTAGCTCTTCATCAGTCAATGAAGTAAACATGCGTTAGGGTTAAACAACAAGTTGGTGTACACTAATTATAAAATCTAAATTTAAGTACGTGTGATTTCCCTATTTAGATTAAAAAAGCCATTCTGAGTAACAATTTATTTACTGAGCGGTGTATTTACACTATCCGTGTTTATGGAATCATTTTCCGTAAACGAATTTATAGAATTTTTACTACTAATAATACAAATTCACCCCTTTACCAAAAAAGGTGACCTGAAATGATACAATCGCCCTATATTCATAACTAACCTCCAAGTAACCAGGCTACTACTGAACCCCTCCCATCCACTTTTTTAATGGCCTTGCCAGTAACATCAGCAGCAGGCCAAAACCAAGACTGAAATAAGCAACGCTTTGAAACATCGATGGCATCTGCTGGACATTCTTTTCGTCGAATCCGCCAGCAAACAGCCCGGCTATTAGGTTGCCTAATGAAGTTCCAACAAACCAAAGCCCCATCAGTTGACTGGTATACCGCCTGGGTGCCAGCTTTGAAAACGCACTGAGTCCCACCGGGCTTAAAAACAACTCGCCCAGCGTAAAAAACAGATACGTAAATGACAGATAAACAGGCGATGTTTTTACCCCCGACAAAGCTAGCCTGGATGCGAATACCATAATGACATAAGCCAATCCCAATAAGAGTAGACTGGTCGCAAATTTGGCGGGCACAGAAAAATCAATCTTCCGGTTTGCCAGAAAAACCCATAGTGAAGCCAGAACTGGTGAAAAAGTCAGAATGAAGGCTGGATTCAGATTCTGGAACCAACTAGACGGTACCATCCAGCCGAAAAAGTTAAGATCGGTGTAACGATCAGCAAAGATTTGCAGCGACGACCCCTGCTGCTCATTGCCAGCCCAAAACAAGGCCGATGCCATAAAGAAAACAAACAACACGGCTACTCGTTTTTTCTCAACCGCATCTAGCCCACCGGCAACCAGAATGTACACAAAATAACTGACGGCTATCAGGCAGATGATCGTTCCCATCGCCTGCGCTAAACCTGGTGCTGTAGTCATATCTAAAACACCCGACCATTGCAGAATCAGTAGTACGCCAATCAACAAGCCGACAAAAGCCAATAATGACCGATTACTGCCAGAACCCTGTTCGACCTCAGTTGTAGCAGTTACCTGTTTGCCATGATCCCCTAGATAACGCTGCCCCAGTATTTGGAATGTGATCAGACCAAGGCCCATTGCAACAGCGGCTGCCCCAAATCCATAATGCCAGCCAACCCGCTGCCCCAGATAGCCAACAACCGAAATGCCGATCAGCGACCCGAGATTAATACCCATATAAAAAATGGAGAATCCAGCATCCTTACGGGCACCACCTTCCGGATACAACTCACCCACAATACTACTGATATTAGGTTTTAGCAGGCCGGTCCCCATTGCCACAACACACAGGCCCGTGTAAAAGAGTCCTGGCCCAGCCGGTATCGCCAGAATGATATGCCCAAGCATAATGATTAGTCCACCATACCAAATGGATTTTCGTTGCCCAAGTAACGTATCGGCAATCCATCCTCCCGGCAGTGAAAGTAAATAAACCGATGCGGTATAGATACCATAAATGGCCGCCCCTTCGGTTTCGTTTAGTCCAAGCCCTCCCCGAACCTTATCAATCAGAAAGAGGAGTAAAATGGCCCGCATACCATAATAGCTGAACCGCTCCCACATCTCTGTGAAAAACAGAACAAACAGGCCTATGGGGTGGCCAAAGAAGGTAGGGGTGTTTTGGGGCTTTTCAATAATGGCTTCCATTTCGTTGGGAAAATTGACAAGTTTGCCGAAGAATGTGGGTAAATAACGAAAAAATAGCTGTAAATATACTCTCATCCCCGAAAAGTGGCAAGCTACATCAATACAAGGGGTCGTACGCCCAACAATCATCCAGCGGGCTGTTTCCAGCTAACCCTGTCACTACATACCCCCTCGACCCAATGGCAAATCCAACAGCTTTTGTGCGGGAAGCTCCTTCAAACGAGCCTTTTACCGTCCAGAAATCACGGGCTGGGTCATACGCCAGCACATTCTTTGTGGTTGTAGTACCTGATACGACATAGCCAATACCATTGACAGTAAAACTTACTCCATACGCACTGGCCGGTATCGATTCAGGCAAACGTTGCCGTTGAGTCCAGGTATCTTGGTCCATGTCGTATTGCCATAAATCGTTACGGGCGTTTCCACCTGAACTGCCCATACCCACATAGGCCTGGTTATTGACCACAAACGCTATAGCCCCTACACGAGCCGTATTGCTAAAGTATTTTCGCTGCGTCCAGATATTAGCCGAAGGATTATAGCGCCAAAGATCAGCCCGTTCGCTCCCATCAAAGCCCAACCCAATAAAACCGACATCATACAGGCTAAAGCCAACTGCCGACCGACGGGGCGTTCCGCTAAAGTCGGCCACACGCTGCCAGCTATTGGTGTAGGTGTCATACGCATACATATCCCGAAACAAGTTGCCCTGCGCATCGCCCCCTGTACCCAGATATCCCCTGGTTCCGATGGCAAAACCAACGGCTTCACTACGAGCTTTTCCAGGAAATGACGCTTTCTGTGTCCAGGTATTACTAGCCGGGTCGAAAGCCCAGAAATCCGTCAGTGCATTTTTCGACGCATCCTGGCCCGTCCCCACGTACGCGATATTGCCAATCACAAAACTAACGGCTCCCGAGCGCCCTACCCCCTCCAATTCCGATTTCACCGTCCAGTCTCCCAATGTGGTATTTACTGAGTTCATTTCGGTACAGCCGTTCATCAGACTTAAGAGGGCAACACCTACACACAGGCGTAGAAGCTTGATTTTCATAGATCAACTAGCATTTCAGTTAAAAAGAATGTTTTTCCGCTAACGAATAGTTGTCCAACAGATCAACTTAGCCTAATTTAAACCAACGTTTTGCCACGGTATCTCTGTTGCTGTCTATTGCTGAATTCTATTATGCTTCTTCCCTTCGACTTTCAGAAAGACCCCTATTTGATTCTCGACTTCTCGGCCACCAATCCCGACCTCGACCGGATCGATCTAACCGATACCGCTGTTTTTACCGATTACGTTTTTGGTAAACTGAAAATGGCGGGTGCCCGGGTTGGCGTGGGTGGTTATAACGAACATCGGGTTATCTACCGCCGAAGTCCGCACTTCAATGAGATCGAAGCTGAGCCCCGCGAAATTCACCTCGGTATCGACCTTTGGGCAGATGCGGGAACCCCGATCTTTGCTCCCATGGCAGGAATCGTCCACAGTTTTCAGGACAACGCCCATTTTGGTGACTACGGCCCAACTATCATTCTGGAACACTCCGATGCAGCTTCTCAGCCCCGGTACTCGCTTTACGGGCATATGACCCGCCAGTCGCTGGAGGGGTTGTATGAAGGAAAAGTTTTTAATGCCGGTGATAAGCTGGGCGAGATAGGCCCCTACCCCGAAAATGGCGACTGGCCCCCACACCTACATTTTCAGCTGATGACCGATATGCTGGGCTTGACAGGTGATTTTCCGGGTGTATGCGCTGTAGCTGATCGGGAGAAGTTCCTCGCTATTTGCCCAAACCCAAATCGATTACTGGGCATTCTTGGCCTAGCTTAGAAAACAAAAATAGACTCAATCCAGCAGAGCCCATATAAATCTTTCAAAATATTTTGAAAGTACAAAAACAATCATTTACCTTTGGGCATGACATTCGACGAGGCAAAAGATAAGTTCATTCATACCTGGGGAACACTAGCCACCCAGTGGGGCATCAACCGATCGATGGCTCAGTTGCACGCTCTGCTGTTGATTTCCCCTGAACCGCTGGCCACCGAAGACGTCATGGAGCAGTTACAAATTTCGCGGGGCAATGCCAGCATGAATCTGCGCGACCTGATGGATTGGGGGCTGATTTACAAACAACTTAAGCCAGGTGAACGACGCGAGTTCTTTATAGCCGAAAAAGACATCTGGAAAGTGGCCCGGCAGGTAGCTAAAGAACGCCGTCGCCGGGAGATAACGCCTGTAGTGGAAGTCCTGAATGAATTGAAAGCGATTCCAGCCGATACGCCCGAAGCTGCTGAGTTCCACCGTGTCATGGAAGGCTTGAGTAATGTGGTCGGCTTCGCTGACAATACACTTAATGCAGTCATTAAAGCCGAAGAGAACTGGTTAGTAGGTCAGTTCCTAAAAGTATTCCGATAATTTTTTTGTCACTAGATTTCAATTATTTCTGAAAATTCAAAACAATTAAATTCACTTAATTACTAATGCCATGACGTATACTATTGTCACCTATGCTTTTTACCTGCTTTTGGTTATTCCAACCACAGTTTGGGTAGGTCATACACTATTCAGAAATGGGCGCATATTTCTGGTCGATATTTTCCACGCGAACACTGAGTTGGCTGACTCAGTCAATAAGCTATTGCTGATTGGATTTTATCTGCTCAACATTGGCTATGCAGTGATGCTCTTACGCGTATCTGAAATCGTCAAAACTCCGCAGGAAGTTTTTGAAGTCTTGAGCTACAAGGTGGGTGGTATTTTATTGTTGCTCGGCCTCATTCATCTTACCAATTTGTATGTCCTTTTCAAGGTACGTAAACGTACACTCCACGAGTCAGCACCAATTAAAATAAGCTTTCCTGAGCGATAAAACAGATTGATTTCGGATGTCGCTATAGCCTTATAATGGCATCCGAAATCAATTAGAAAAAGCGACTGGTTATGAAAAATACATTTGATATATATAACTGGCACAATAGTCTGCGTCTCCGATGGATGGTTCTACCTGTATTAGCGTATGTAGCTAGCTGGATGGTCGCATGGGGAGTTTTTCTCTTCTTCCCGATTCTGGTGACGGTTGCCCAGTATTTAATTTTCAAAATCCACCCGGCGGTTAGGCGGCCAGGCGTCTGGTTCCTCACGTTGCCTGTCACGTTTTATATCTGGACGAAATGGGGGCCGGCTATGACCTACTCGCAACCCAATGGCATCATGCATGGGGTAATGGCTTATTACATAGGCCAGATCATTAACACGTTATTTATTCCCTTGATCACTACCCGTGGGAGACCAGAATTGCTGCTTAACTGGCTTATGGGCTGCCTGGCAGCTGCAACCATTTGGTTAGTTTCGTATAAGTTGTTCATAGCCGATTGGCAAGCGGATAAACTCAGTCCTACCCGAAACCTGGCTTTGTATGGTATCTATCCAGGTATCGCTTTGATAGCGAATGGGGTAAGTAGTTTTTTCTTCACGAAACAGATCATTAAAGATTAACAGATCTGGAATAATTCATCAACTCACTTCGTCAAAAACTCCACAACCGCTTTCGCGAATTCGGGCGTCCGCATGGCACCACCGTGATTACCCGGCACGATGACCAGCTGCGAGCCCGGAATGGCATCGACCAGGGTTTGCGGATCGCCGTTGTCGTTGTCCTGATCACCATTCACCACCAATACTGGAATCCTGATCTTCGCCAGTTCGGCTTTGGTGGTCACGGGTTGAAACTCCTGCAAACGCGCCAGCACCACCGTATCGGCACCCGCTTTTTTGGCATTGTCGACAGCGGGCTGTAGCTCAGGATGACTTCCGGGTTTGGTTAACGCTTCGAAGAAATTTCGACGACGAATCCAGTTTGGGTCCGAAAAATCGACACTGATCCCGCCCATCACCGCCCGACGCACTTGTTTATCCATCGTCAGCAGTTTTGCCGTCAGAATGGCCCCGCGCGAGTAACCCACTACGTCATAGTTTTTCAGGCCCAAGTGCTTCATTAATGCCATAACATCCTTCAGTTCAGTGTTATCACGATAGGCTTCGGCCCCGTGCGGTTTGTCTGATAAGCCATTGCCCCGCAAATCGAGCATTACTACTTTAAAACCAGCATCAGTCAGAGCCTGCCGTACCGCCGACCGTTTCCAGCTTTCACTGGTACTGATAAAGCCATGCAGCAGTACTACGGGCTTGCCTTCGCCCACTATATCGTAATGAATTTGAGTGCCATCAAACGAGGTAAAGAGCGGCTCCCGATTCGGTTGAGCGCGTACCAGACCAGAAACCAGGAGGCAGATGATGAGTAATAGTGATTTCATAATACGATCTTCATCAGGAACAGGCCAATAAGCCTAACCTTTCGGTATTCTACCGGGTTATCTATAGACATATCAACAACTCAACAACATGAAAACGATATTCGATCATCCTGTCGCAACCGACACAGGCGTTATTGGCTCCCGAATCGACCGCATTGATCCTGATATTTTTCGAAACCAGAGCGGCCCCGCCGTCGATGACAAAGATGGACTGGATGACGACATGACCAACGCGGAGCCTGACGAAGAGTTATATGATGAGCCGCTGGATGAAGACGGCGACCCCACCGGTGAGCACGATCATCACCAGGACGATAATTATGCATTAGGTGGCCATGTTACGCGGTCCGGTTCTTAATCAACAAGTTCGGGAAGGATTCCAAAGCTTTTCAGGACGACAACTAAATCATTTTATGAATACCGATAACAACACATACAACCCTGCCGACGATGATAACCAGGGTGTCGTGCAGATACTGGCGCAAAGCGAAGCCTCAAACACAGGCGTTCCTCAAGACAGTCCCCTGCGCCCTATCACCGCATCAGGCCCCGAACCCGAAAAAGCCGAAGTAGCCGATTCAGACGGTGACGTGGGTGTGAATGATGATTTGCTGGCCGAAGAAACGGTTGAAGAAGGTGACGTAGAAATGGAGAATGAGGAATGAATGCCAATACGCTAGCGCTACTCGTTATCCGGCTTGGTCTGGGTATTAATATGCTTATGCATGGCCTTGTGCGTATTCCCAAACTAGGGGCTTTCGTCGCAAAGACAGAAACTGGTTTTGCCCAAACCATTCTGCCGCCAATGCTTACAAAAACCTTTCTGTTTACCCTACCTTTTGTTGAACTTACGGTTGGCCTATTGATCTTAGTTGGCGGTCAATTCAGTAAATGGGGGTATTTCTTAGGTGGTTTGACGGTAAGTGCGCTCCTGTTCGGTACGACGCTAAAAGAAGATTGGACTACAGCCGGAACTCAGTTAATTTATATCATCGCTTTTTACCTCGCCCTCAATGGATTGGAGGAATCCGGGCGAAATCGGTTCCGTTAATTCAGAAAACCATTCCAACGGTGGTTCACTTTGGGGAGTCTGTAGAGGAAACAAACCAAGTGTATAATGAAATCAACGTTCAAGGTAATCGCCGTTTTGGCAGGCAGTTTATTCACCTTTTCAGCTTGTAATCAGGACAACGTACCCCTCCAGCCCGGACTACCGTACCAATCCTCGTTTCAGACTGGACCCGATGGGTGGTCGGCCGGGATTACCGATTTTGGAAAGGCGCAGGCAGACATTATGGAGTTTAAAGCATCGTGGAAAGGACTGCCTGCACCGTTAGACACAACCCGTAAATCGCTCATGCTGTCGAGTATGAACCGGAGTGATGATGCCTTCATGTTCATCAAGAAGAAAGTGGTCGGTTTACAGCCCAACAAGGAGTATAAGCTGGTGTTCAATGTTGAACTAGCCTCTCAGTATGGCGAAAACTCCGTTGGTATTGGTGGCTCGCCGGGAGGTAGTGTATTCCTCAAAGCAGGTGCTTCCGTTACTGAACCCGTCAGTGTATTGAAAGACGACTTCTATTCGCTCAACATCGATAAAGGCGCCCAGAACAACGATGGTAAAGATGCCATTCGACTAGGCAATATCGCCACTAGCGACGATTCTGAAGGGTATGCGCTCATCACACGGACGAATGCCGATAAACCGTTCAGCGTAACGACCAATGACAAAGGGGAGCTTTGGCTGCTGATCGGCACTGACTCAGGTTTTGAGGGACTGACAACGCTGTATTACAGCAAAGTAAATGTGACGATCCAGTAGACCGTATTGTCAAAAGTTGCCCGCCCACGCCCTTCCAGATATGGAATGACGTGGGCGTTTTTTTAGTTATCGTTACCGTTTGATGCGGTTAATGTGATGTCGGTTTCTAAAAACCGACAAACAAAGTACATAACGAGGTTTTAAGAAACCTCATCAGGTCAAATGCTCACATCTGACCCCACAGTTTTTATTTAGTGTCACATTTGCCTAGGGCCGTCGTCTTGTCCTGATTGAGTTGCCAGCAATTACCATACACATCGCTGTACACCACCGTAAAATGATACGATGTATCCTGCACAATATGCAGCAGGGTGTCGGCAATCGATTCATTGCCCGTTATTTCGCCCAACTTGATTTCGCCTTCACTCTTAATCACGTTCCCCCGCGAGAGGCCACCATAAAAGAAGTTCACGTGCGCGGTTTTCCCCTTGGATGTGTTCTCGCTAAGGTGCTGGATCTGTTCGTTAATGAGTTCGTATGCGTCTTTATAGGCTCTGCCCTTATACCGCAGACTCGTCGACTTGATGACGGCTGGCCCAATCCCATTATTGACAACATTCCAGACAAAACTATCATTTGCCTTGGTGTAATCGGCCTGAATATAAGGCCATACGGATGCGTCCTGCTGTTCACGAGCGATCTTCGTCTGGAAGATCGATACCACCAAGGCTGCTAAACTCAGGAACGTTGCCGAGATACCCAGCAGCAGTTCAATATTGAAACGTGATTTGGTAGCGGCCATAACCCGATAGGCTATTCGTAGAAAATACCCCTGAAATAACGGAAAGTTTCCGATATTTGTCCAGCCTGCCCGGAACGTACCTATCCGGCAAATTGTTAAAAATACATTGCACTGGTTCTTTCTACCAGTCAATTAACCGAGACTATGAGCAAGGACGTTGAAATTTTAGAGAGTATTACCAACGCCGAGTATAAATATGGATTCGAGACGTTGATTGAGGCCGATGAAGCCCCTCCAGGTCTTGATGAAGATATTATCCGTTTTATTTCTGCGAAGAAACAGGAACCTGAGTGGCTGCTCGAAAATCGGTTGAAAGCGTTTCGGATGTGGCAGGAAATGACCGAGCCAACCTGGCCCAATGTTCATTATCCGAAAATCGACTACCAGGCGATCAAGTACTATTCGGCTCCCAAGCAAAAGAAAACCGTTAATTCCCTTGACGAAATCGACCCCGAGTTGCTGGATACGTTCAACCGGCTCGGCATTTCGCTAAGCGAACAGAAACGGCTTGCGGGTGTCGTGGATGAGCCTCAGGGCGACCGTCCACGGGTAGCGGTCGATGCAGTTATGGATTCCGTTTCGGTAGCGACCACCTTCAAGAAAGACCTCGCTGAGCGTGGTATTATCTTCTGCTCGATCTCCGAAGCCGTTCATGAACATTCTGAGCTGGTAAAAAAATACCTGGGTTCGGTGGTACCGGCTAAAGACAATTATTTTGCCGCCCTGAACGCAGCCGTGTTCACCGATGGGTCGTTCTGTTACATTCCGAAAGGAGTTCGCTGCCCAATGGAACTGTCGACCTATTTCCGTATCAATGCCGCCGGAACCGGGCAGTTCGAACGGACGCTGATCATTGCCGACGAAGGTTCGTATGTAAGTTACCTCGAAGGTTGTACAGCCCCAATGCGTGACGAAAATCAGCTCCATGCGGCTGTTGTTGAGCTGGTTGCCCATGCCGACGCCGAAATTAAATATTCGACGGTGCAGAACTGGTATCCGGGCGATAAAGATGGCAAAGGTGGTATTTATAACTTCGTCACCAAGCGCGGTATCTGCGACGGCCCGAACGCTAAAATTTCGTGGACGCAGGTAGAAACCGGATCAGCCATTACCTGGAAATACCCATCGGTCATACTGAAAGGTGACAACTCCATTGGCGAGTTTTACTCGGTGGCGGTTACCAACAATATGCAGCAGGCCGATACGGGCACCAAAATGATCCACATTGGCAAAAATACCAAGAGCCGGATCGTATCGAAAGGGATTTCGGCAGGTAAAAGCCAGAACTCGTACCGGGGCTTGGTAGAGGTAATGAAGCGTGCCGAAAATGCCCGTAACTACTCGCAATGCGATTCGTTGCTGTTGGGTGATAAATGTGGAGCACACACGTTTCCCTATCTGGAGGTAAAAAACCCAACAGCTACCGTCGAACACGAAGCGACAACTTCAAAAATCGGCGAAGACCAGTTGTTCTACTGTAACCAGCGTGGCATCCCAACCGAACAGGCCGTTGCCCTGATCATCAACGGATATGCCAAAGAAGTATTGAATCAACTACCAATGGAGTTTGCTGTTGAAGCCCAAAAACTGCTCGCCATTAGTCTGGAAGGCAGCGTTGGCTAAAAATAAAAATCTTTTTAGTGACAAAGCCCCTACGAAATCGCAGGGGCTTTTTTATGTTCAGTTAACCTTGCCTCATTTGATCAATATTCCAATAACCCTTCCTACACTCCCACTGGGCTCAAGAATTTTAAGCAAAGCCGCTAATGTGGGAGCGGTATCGGCCACAGACGTACGCTCAAACGTTTCGCCAGGTTTAACGCCCCAGCCATAAAACAACAGCGGAATGTGCGTATCGTAGGCATAAGGGCCACCGTGACTAGCCGCAATAGCCCCCGCCATCCATCCCGGCTCAATTACAAGCTGAATATCACCACTACGCTTGGCATGAGTCCCATTTTTATACAGGGTTAGCTGGTAATCGTTAAGACTGGCAGTTCCCAGCTCATGCAGATTGACAACCTCGGCTATACCTTCTGTGTTGCGTGTAACATCCCGGATAACTTTGCAGACATCCTGTACGGTGAGCTTCTTGGCACGAAGCACCTCATGATTCAGATAAAACTGATAATTTTCCGCTGTACGAATGTAATCGTCTTCACCAAATGCGGTATTCAGAGCGGATTTGATAGCGGTGTTGATTGTCCCGATATTGAGTCGACCTGCTGGCAGATGATGTTCCTTCCACAAATCGGCCACATCCATTACCCCATGATCGGCAGTGAGAAAAAACAGATAATTCCCCTTACCAACCCAGCCATCCAGCGCGGTTAACATATCCGCCAGATCGCGGTCGAGCCGCAGATAAATATCCTCTTCTTCTACTGAATTTGGCCCAAATGCGTGTCCTACATAATCAGGGGAAGAAAAACTAACCGCCAGAAAATCGGTTGCCTCTCCCCTACCCAGGTTTTCGTGGGTTAAGGCTTCCAGAGCCATTTCCTTGGTAATGGTATTTCCATGGGGGGTGCTGGCAATTACTCCAAACACATCCCCCAACTGTCCGGCCAGGTCGTAGGGAAACACCGCTTTCTGAGCACCAGGCAGCTTATACTCATATTGTTGATCGTCGGCTGTACTTTCGGTATACTGCTCAGTTGGCAGCAGCGTTTGCCAGCCCGATTTCATCAACTCAGCGGGTCGCTTTTTACCGTTATATGCACTTACCCACTGTGGCAGGTCGGACCGATAAAACGAGCTGGTAATCCAGTTGCCTGTCTTACTATCGAACCAGTACGCCCCATTGGCCGTATGACCAGCGGGCAAAATAGCGCCCCGGTCTTTAAGTGCAATACCTATGGTTTTCGACTGGTAGTTTGTAGCGAGTCGTAGCTGATCCGTAATCGTACTGACCATCAGATTTTTGGGTGACATGCTACCTGCCACGGCGTTCATGGTCCCCACCGCCTTTACGCTACTATCTTCTACACAATATACACGCTTGCCCAATCGCTGATCGTACCAGTCGTTCCCTACAATCCCGTGAATAGCTGGCTGCGATCCGGTGTAGACCGAAGCGTGCCCAGCCGCTGTAACTGTAAGTGCATAGTGATAATGATGATCCCGGCAGGTAAACCCCTCGTGCAGCAACCGTTTGAACCCTCCTTCGGTATACTTATTATAATAGCGATACCAATAATCGTAGCGCATTTGATCTACAACGACGCCAACTACCAGCTTTGGTCGCACCACTAGCTGAGGGCTATTTGCAACTTTTGGCGTTGGTATGGCTTGCTGAGCCACCAAACAGGCTGGCATCAGCCAAAAAAGCAACACAAACCGAATCATAAAAAATAAGTAAGACGAATCAATTGAGTGCAATTCGCAGTGGTACAGTGTACAAAGCCGATCAGCTACAAGCCCGAGCTATCGCACTCACCGAAACGGCCTTGTACTCCTGCTACTAAGAGCAATCGCTCAATTGCTAGTGACTTAGAATGAATAAGTTAGCGAAGCCCAGAAACTTCTTGGCAGAATAATTCGTCCAATCTGCAACGAGCCGGTTTCGAAATTGCCATTTTGTAGGAACTGATCACCTCGTACATTACCTTCGGTTAAGCCCCGGCTGTTTAACAGATTATCACCCCATACACGCAGATTGATTCCTTTTAGTAGTCTATAGTCGACCCCCACCGATAGTTCGTTATAGCCTCCCAGTTGATACACATTACTTGGGGAACTCCACCGTTTTCCGATATGGCGGATACTGGCAAACAGGTCCGTCTTTTTATAGGTATATGTCCCCGAAAGTTCAAGCAGCGCATCTGGGATCCGTTCCGCTTTGTTTCCCGACCAGACAAACGGTTTACCAGCCAGGTCGGCCCGCGCTGTTGATGGCGCTACAACTTCATAATTCGTGTATTTGCTATCCTGGAATGTTGCCACAAACCGAAAATTCAGGTTCGGTTTAGGCATGTACGTCGCTTCGATCTCCGCACTCAGGTTCCGGCTCGAAGCAAAGGTCGGAATGGTAATGAACGATCCCTTTGTGTCTGGGATCAACATGCTGGACGAGATATTGGTCAGGCTCGCGTAAATCAGCGAACTAAACAGCGAGAATTTCGGCATATTGACTTTGTAGCCAGCTTCGGCCATAAATACACTTCGATCTTTCACGCCAGCCGGATCGAAATTGAAGTTGGCATAGTCGCCAATGGTAAGGGCGCTGTATGTACTGGTAGACCGGGCAAACAACGCATGCTGCTCATTGATTTTGTAGTTCAATCCGAGCGAAACAGTAGCATAGGTGTTGCTTTCGTCGAACGGGGTGTAATTGCTGTAAGGCGCTACATTTTGCAGACGCTGTCCTATAATGTGGAAGCGATCCACACGTAATCCCAGATCGACTGTCCAGTTGGCCCAGTTAACCTCGTCAGAAGCCCAGGCCGATGTAGTCGTCGTTGTCCCCTTCCGGTATCCAGAAATGGTCACGTTGGAAAACCCATTACCCTGATCGGTATTTACCAGCAGAATACGCGGCTTATCGGTTATTTCGGTATTGAACGCAGCACCAATGGTGAGCATGTCGATATCATACGTATGAATACCAGCCCCAATCGATAACGCATGGTTCTTAATCTGCTTGGTGATATCCAGGTTATCGGCAAATTGCTTATCGGCATTGGTTGTCGCCGTAAGCGACTGACCTGTATAGTAGCCGGTTGGACTAATCAGTTGCTGCCCCCCCAGATAGTAATACTTTGCATCGCTGCGGTAGGCTGATGCAGCCGTTACGATGGCGCCATTGAAACTACCGTCCGTTTGTTGATAGCGCAGGTTATTTTTTATCGTCCATTCGTTTTGCGTCGTATGCTTGAATTCGACCCCTCCAGCCAGCGACTTTGTGTGGAAACCATCAGCCAGATCATAGTTATATGTAATGCCATTGGGCGCCTTCACACTGACTTTTGTATCGCGGGTAGCCAGCGTCTGGGTCAGCAAATCGAACGAAGGCAATGCCTTGCCCGTGCCTGAACCGTCATAACTATAGTAAGCCGGTACCAGCCATGACGTCTTGTCGTTCAGATATTTGCCATACACCCTGATATAACTATTGGGCTTAAACTGGTACGTCAGATTCGCTTTTAGTTGACCGCCGTCGTTAGCCCGGTACGAAGGGGGCCGTATGCCATCATCGGCCCTATAAAAACCGCCCACATTGAATTTGAGCTTAGGCGCCAAAGGACCGCCCAGATTAAAATCGAACCGATTGGCATTCTGCGACAAACCGCGCGTCACTTTTACTTTCCCCGACAGTCGATCAGTACCCGTATTCGAAATTACGTTGATCAGCGCACCCGGTGTATTGGCCAGTAGAATAGCGGCATGCCCACCCCGAACGGCTTCTACCGTTTTTACGGTTAAGTCAACTTTATAGTACTGGTCGGCCGAAGGGATACTACTGAAGCCAGTTGGCAATACAGGCAATCCATCCTCCATGACACCCATAAATACGTACCCTCCACCTGGCAAACCACGCACCCGTACACTGCCGGGTCCATCTCCGCCACTGGCTTCCGGCGACAATCCCGGAATGGCTTTCAGCATATCTGTGCTGTTGAGTGGTGGGCGTTGGCTAAGCTGTTTGGCATTTACCGTTGAAATCGCTACGCTGGACTCTATTTTCTTTTTAGGGGACCCATTCGAGGTAACAATGACCTGCTCTAGCTGTAAGTTATCTTCCTGCAAAGTCAGTTCAAGCTGAACATCATTAGCCCCAACGGCCACGTCCTTTTTTAACGTAATAAATCCAATGCTGCTCAGGCTAAGCGTGTATACTCCTTCGGGAATGTTGTTGAAGGCGAATGTTCCGCTCTGATCGGTCACTTGGCCCATATTCTGGTAACTGAGCATAACGGTCGTTCCGATCATGGGTTCACCTTTGGCGTCGGTGACCCGGCCCTTAATCGTATGATTGGCTTTGGGGGCTTCTTTGGTTGCTGGAGCCTCCGGTTTAGGGCTTGGCGTGATAATGATGAGTTTACCCGAAACCCGATAGTTTAGTTCCAGCGGAGTAAGTAGTTCATCGAGCACCCTAACCAGTGGTTGTTGCTCAGCATGAATGCTAACTTTTCGATCAGCCTGAATCAGCTTCCCGCTAAACACAAAACGGGCTGTGACTTGTTTTTCGAGATGGGACAGTAACAGCTCTACATTCTGTTTTTGCGAGTGGAAAGTTACTTTTTGCTGCAACACCTCCTGGGCTTTGCCATCGATAGCATAAGCACCGCTCACAAACGAGGCAATAAAAATGAATTGAGTGAGCGACAGGCGCATAAGGGTCAGGACTATTTGGAAGTATAGTCGTTTTTTCATTGTTTTGGCTTTGTATTAAGGTGAAAATTTTGATACAGCAAGCCCCGTCATCTTTGTAGAAGATGTTCGATCAGGCAAAAAGTGGCGGGGAATCAGACGTAGGGCACCAGTGCTGGAACCACTGGTGCTCTTTTGCATTGAAAAGGCAGGGTTACATTACAGACATAGGGCAGAAACAGGTGAGAAATGGTACACAATTTATTGATAGACTATTATTTACAGCCTTTACTGTCGACTACGATCTGCCCATCCAGCACTTCATAATGGGCACCGATCGCTTCGCAGATTACGGTCAGTTTTTCAAAAAGTGGCTGGTCGGTCAGTGTAGCCGTCAGCGGGCAATGGCTCAACACGTCTTTATCGAACAGAATGTCAACCTGATACGCCTGCTCCAGCTCGGTTAACACCTCCGAAATTGGTGTATCCTTAAATTGAAATGTCGGAGTCTGATTTGCCGAGGAAACAACTTCAGGCACATCCCGCAACGTTTTAACCATGCGTTCCTGATCCCGTTCGAAGATCACTTTCTGATTTGCCGTTAAAATCAGCCCCGTTAGCTCCCGGCTCGACTCAAGTTGTTGTGCCGGATCATTTGCTGCTTCCATCACCGATACTCGTCCTTCCTTTACCTCTACAATGGTTTGGGCAGATCGATCGGGGGCCTTCACGATAAAGCTAGTCCCCAACACCTTCGTGACCAGCTCATTGGCATACACCAAAAACGGCCGTTTCGCATCCTTTGCAACGTCAAAAAAAGCAGTCCCGGATAGATAAACCTGGCGTTTAGTGGCCGAAAATGGCTCTGGATAACTCAACCGGGCATGTGGCTCCAGCGTTACGCGGGTGCCATCCGCCAGCCGAACAAGCTGCCAAGTATGAGTTTGATTCGTATGCTCGACAAACGACTGCCCCGCCACCCGCTGATCGTAGGCACTTTTGGGCGATTGAGCCAGCCACATCCAGCCCACAACGCCCAGCACCAGAATAACCATAGCAGCCCGCAGCAGCCAGCCATACGGCCCCCTGAACGAAATAATTTTTGGTGCGGGCAAGTCATCATCAGTGGGAATTCTATCGATGCTTGTTTCTTTACTGGCCCTTGCCTTGGCAACCAACTTCTGGATCTCACTATTAATTTCCGAATCACTCAGTTGGCTTTCATAACGACGATACACGCTTTGCAGCAATGTTCTGGCGCGTTCAATGTCCTGCGCCTGTTGCGGATGCTGTTCAAGAAACGCTTGCCAAAAGCTTTCCTCATCGGCAGGCTGATAGCGAACCCAACGCTGAAAACGCGCATCTAATACAAAATCTTCAAGGCAATAGTCGGCGTAGTGTTCCATCATAACAAAGGCTTCTATCATACATAGGCAGCCTTTGTCGGGGAATAATCAAAAAAAAACAGATTTTTTTTCAATGAGTGGGCCGAGCCAGCAAAAGATACATTTATAACCTGCTTTTTAACTCCTGTACTGTTCGGTAAAGCAGGTTGGCTACGGCGGGTCTTGAAATAGACATCACCTGCGCGATGGCCTCATTTTCAAGCCCTTCATAGAATTTCAGGTAAATAATTTCCTGTTGGCGTTTAGAGAGCGTAGCCAGGTGCCGGTTCAGTTGCTGTAGCTGTAGCGTATGGGTTTCACCTTCAATAATCTGCTGTTCAATAGAAAGTTCCTCCAGTATATCGGCATCGAAGTCCAGTTCTTCTTCGCTGGTAAGCCATTGGAGTTTAAGGCTTTCCTTATAAATCTTCCGACGGAGCGATTTAAGCAGGTAGAACTTGACAAACTCCGTATCGCCCAGGGTTTCGCGCCTGTACCAGAGTTCCATAAATAAATCCTGCAAACAATCCTTGACGAACTCGCGGTCTTTCGAAAACTTTGCCCCGTAACTGAACAAACTTTTATAATATCGTTGTGCAATCTGCCCAAACGCGACCTCATCGCCCTGCCGAAAGGCGTTCCATAGCTCAGTATCGAGTATATCAGAACGAACAGGGCTTGTCATATTGAGTCATCAAAGTGTATAGTGTGCTTTAACGACAGGCAATATTACAGCTTTTTCCTGCTATCATTCAAATTACCCTTAATCACCTTATTCTTGACCCCCATTGATCAAAAACCCTCTGAAGTTGATGGCAACCTGATTAAAAAGAAGTTGAAGACGTCTTTTATTAAAAAAAATCTGAATTTTACCGCATGAAACTTTTCCGCTTCGGCTTGCCCGACCACGAACACCCTGGTGTTGTATTGCCCACCGGCCAGCATATCGATGTGACCCACTTTGGCGAAGATTATGACGAATCCTTTTTCGCCAGCAATGGCCCGGAACGACTCGCTCACTGGCTAACGGCCCATGCGCATACCTGCCCCGAAGTAACGCCCGACCGCTTCGGTCCTTGCGTAAAACGACCTTCTAAAATCGTATGCGTTGGCCTGAACTACGCCAAACACGCAGCTGAAACCAATGCGCCCGTTCCATCAGAACCCATTCTGTTTTTCAAATCGACTACGGCGCTAGCTGGCCCAAACGATGCCATCGTGATTCCCAAACGCTCCGAAAAAACGGACTGGGAAGTGGAGTTGGCCATTATCATCGGCAAACGGGCGAGTTACGTTGAGCTGGACGACGCCTTCGATTACATTGCGGGCTATGCCGTTCATAACGACTACAGCGAACGGGCCTGGCAGTTGGAGCGCAACGGGCAATGGGTAAAAGGCAAAAGCGCCGACACATTTGCCCCACTCGGGCCCTACCTGGTTACGAAAGATGAAGTGCCTGAACCAAACAATCTTCCGCTCTGGCTGAACCTAAATGGTGAACAACTCCAGAACTCGAACACCGACGACATGATTTTCAACGTACCAACGCTGGTCAGCTACATCAGCCAGTTCATGACGCTGCTTCCCGGCGATGTGATCTCGACAGGTACACCTGCTGGTGTTGGTATGGGTCTGAAACCCCAGCGTTTCCTTAAGCCCGGCGATGTGGTTGAATTAGGCATTGAAGGATTGGGCTCACAAAAGCAGGTAGCCGTAAGTTTTCAATGACCATCGATTCGCACCAGCATTTCTGGCATTTCGACCCCGTTCGTGACAGTTGGATTACCGACGATATGGCCGTTATCCAGCGCGATTTTCTACCGGCCGATTTAGAACCCGTACTCAAAGAAAACGGTATCGATGGCTGTGTAGCCGTGCAGGCGTCACAGTCGGAAGAGGAAACCCTGTTTCTGGTTAACATGGCCCAATCCTACGATATTGTGAAAGGGGTTGTGGGCTGGGTCGATTTGCAGTCAGATCAATTAAACGAACGCCTGATCGCTTTATCGGCTCATAGCCAGATTAAAGGCTACCGGCACGTTGCCCAGGCTGAACCCGACGATTTTCTGGCTCGGCCAACCGTTATTGAAGGTATTCGCCAACTGGCTAAGTTTGGCCTGACGTACGATATTCTGATCTTTCCCAGTCAGTTGAAAGCGGCTTTGCAGCTGGTACGGGCTGTGCCTGAAGTTAACTTTGTCATTGACCATATCGCCAAGCCGTACATTACGAAAAAGGAAATCAATCGGTGGTCAAACTATATGACCCAGCTGGCTAGCCAGCCGAACGTTTCCTGCAAACTGTCGGGAATGGTTACCGAAGCCGACTGGCATAACTGGAGCAAGCAGGACTTTTTCCCCTATCTGGATGTAGTCTTCGAGCAATTCGGTCCCGATCGGCTCCTATTTGGCTCTGATTGGCCGGTTTGTCTTGTAGCCGCCAATTACACCCAGGTCAAAACATTGATCGAAGAGTATGTAGCCCCCTGGGGCGATGAAGTACGGGCGAAAGTTTTTGGTGCCAACGCTGTGTCGTTTTATCGGTTGACTTAAAAATTATAACACAGAGATACACGGAAAGGCCCGGAGATACACTGAGAATAAAATAAAGCTTTGTGTATCTCTGCGCTCCCTCCGTGCGTCTCTGTGTAATAACTCATTACCACCACGTATATGAATTGTTTTGTTGGGGTTGATGTCGGCACAACGAATGTAAAAGCAATAGCTATGCCTGCCGATCTGAGTCAGATTCTGGCCCATGCATCAGCCCCACTAACGACCCTGAATCCCGAGCCGGGTTATGCCGAGCAGGACCCCAACGAAATCTGGTCCGCTTTTGTCGACGTGATTGCCGAGGTTGTCCGAGAAGCAGACAAAGGGGGTTATACGATCACCCATCTGGCTTTCTGCACGGCCATGCACAGCCTCCTGCCGATGGATACCGATGGAAAGCCTCTGGGTAATGCCATCCTCTGGTCCGACAATCGGGCCGAAGCACAGGCGGCTGAACTTCGAGCATCGAAAGCCGATTTAGGCAAGTCGATCTACCAGGAAACCGGAACGCCCCTGCATCCGATGATTCCTCTTTGTAAACTGGCCTGGCTACGCGAACATGACCCCCGACTGCTTCGTCGGACCGCTCACTTTGGTTCCATCAAAGAGTTTTTATGGTATAAGCTAACAGGCGATTTCGAGGTCGACTTTTCGATTGCTACGGCTACAGGGCTGTTCAATGAAGGTGCCCGAGAGTGGAGTAAACTAGCCCTAGACTATGCCGGTGTGCGGCCCGACCAGCTTTCGACACCTGTTCCAACAACCTACCAGCGAACTTACCAGCCAAATGCCAACTCTCGAGCTACGCATTTACCCGCCGGGGTTTCGCTACTGATTGGCGCATCGGATGGATGTCTGGCGAACCTAGGTGCTGGTGCCATCAAGCGGGGTACGGCTACGCTGACCATCGGCACGAGTGGTGCCATTCGCCAAACGGTTCGAAAGCCCCTCCGTGATGCTCAAATTCGCCTGTTCTGCTATTATCTGGACGAGGGTCATTACGCCGTAGGCGGACCGACCAATAATGGGGGCAATGTACTGGAATGGGTATCTGAAAAGCTCACTCAACAGGAAACGAAAACCGTTCTGGACGAAGCCGCTACCATTGCTCCCGGCTCCGACGGTTTGCTGTTTCTCCCATACCTGCAAGGAGAGCGGGCTCCCTTATGGGATGCTTCGGTTCGGGGGGCTTACCTACACGTCGACTGGCAGCATACACGTGCCCATTTCGTGCGGGCGGCACTGGAAGGTGTTTTATTCAACCTGCTTAGTATCAACGAACTGTTAACTGATTTTACTGGCTCGGCACGTGTCATTCACGCCAATGGCGGTTTCGCTCAGTCGACGCTGTGGGTGCAGATGCTGGCTGACATGGCAGGTGTACCCGTTCGGCTGAATGCCAGCAATGAAAGTGGTTCGATGGGGGCTATTTTGCTAACCATGAAAGCCATCGGCCTCGTCAAAACATTGGAAGAAGCCGCCGAACGAGTCGCTTTCGGCCAAACATTCGAACCAGACTTACATCGGCATAAAGTGTATCGGACAGCATTCAAAAAATGGCAGGATGCGTTAGCTCGACTCTAATTTGTTTTTCGACAGGATTCACAAGATTGACAGGATTTACGAAATATGTTGTCTTAAAAATCCTGTCAATCTTGTGAATCCTGTCGAAAAAAATTACTTTCCACTGGCAAATAACCAAGACTCTTCATCATGCCCATTCAGACGAATGGCTTGTACAAAATGCATTCCCAGTTTTTCGAGCAGCCGGATCGAATTGGCATTTTGTGGGTCTACTACCCCCACTATACGCGTTGCCTTTAGCCCATCGCGAGCAAAATTCATCACGGTAGCGGCAGCCTCCAGACCATAGCCTTTGCCAATGTGTTCGGGCAGGTAAGCAAACCCGATGTCCATATCTTCCAGCGTATCGCGCTTGAATAGCCCACACATACCAATAGGTAGGCCATCTTCTTTCAGTCTGACCAGATAAGGACCAAACCCATGCTGTTCATAACTGTGTAGAGGGCCATTCAGAATATACTGTCGGGCATCGTCGAGCGTTCGAACGCCCCGGTCACCGATAAACCGGAGCCAGGCTGGCGTATTCAGCAACTCCAGGATAAACGGAGCATCCTCGAATGTAAACTCCTGAAGCAATAGCCGATCGGTTTCGAACATATCCGTAACGCGGCTGGAAAGCCGTGATTTTAATCGCCAGGCTGCGGCTTTCCAGCCGCGTTACATTATCAAAACGCCACTGATTTCAGTCGAAGGCCAGAATCTTCCGGCAAGCCGAAGACCAGATTCAGGTTCTGAACAGCCTGGCCCGAAGCTCCTTTGGTAAGATTGTCGATCACGCTCGTAATCAACAATTGACCATCGTGTACTTCCAGATGCAACAAACATTTGTTGGTATTCACCACCTGCTTCACGTCAACGGGCGTGTCGCTGACATGCGTGAACGGGTGGTTCTCGTAATAGGCTTTGTAGACTTGTTTGGCTTCGTCCAGTGTCCCTGAAAAAGGCGTGTACACATTGGCCATGATGCCCCGCGTAAAATCACCCCGGTAAGGGACAAAATTGATAGCCGCCTTAAAATCAGGCTCTAACTGGGTCAGGCTTTGACGAATTTCGGCCAGATGCTGGTGCGTAAACGCTTTATAGATCGACACGTTGTTGTTCCGCCAGGTAAAGCCGGTTGTAGGTACCAGCGCCTGTCCGGCTCCAGTGCTGCCCGTAATGGCGCTAACCTGTACAGCATCGGTCAGCTTACCCGCTTTTGCCAAGGGCAGGAGTGCCAGTTGAATACTGGTTGCAAAGCAGCCGGGGTTGGCAATCCGGGTCGCTTCCTGAATCCGCTCGCGTTGCAGTTCGGGCAGACCGTACACAAAATCGTCGTGCTCGTCGCGGAAGTCGGCGCTGAGGTCGATCACCATCACATCGTCCGATACCTCGTGGTCGGCCATAAAGGTAGCGGATGCACCATGTCCCGAACATAGGAAAATGGCATCCAGCCCTTCCTGCGCCACCAGTTCGGCTGTTTCCTCGCCCGAAAAGGTCAGATCGGTATCGCCCAGCAGATCGGTATGAGTTGACCAGACGGGTTTACCAGCCTGGCTCTTACTATGCACAAACGCAACATTAACAAAGGGGTGGTTAATCAAAATACGCAGCAGTTCGCCACCCGTGTAGCCTGCTCCGCCAATAATACCAACGTTAATTTTTTCCATTATTAAAAGGGATTGGAACACAGAGATACACGGAGAAAAGCAGAGATTCATAGAGAGAATTTTAATAAGCCCTCTGTGTATCTCTGTGCCATAGCTAGTTAACCAGTTATTGCCCGAAACCATTCCATAGCCAGATCCAGCACCGCATCGTCAAACATCGTGACATATTCACTCTTGAAATTAGGACGGTCAAGGGTAAGGTATCGGCTCGGCTCATGATTGTGGATCACCAGCGTTGGCTGGCTCGAAATGGGGAAAAACTGAATACCCATACCACGTTTCTGAAACGAAAGCGTAGGGCAACCCAAACAACACAAGTGCATGGGAAGCGAATCGAGCGTAAACGCAGCCTTTGCCTGTTCGCTCAGACTAGCCATATCTTGCAGGGTTAGCTTACCAACGGCCGATATGAGTCTGTCGGCAAAGGCAGGTTCAGCCGCCCGAACGTGCTCATAAAGGTTTGTCGTAAACGCTTTCTGACCACCAAAAACAATCGGGGAGCTACTTGCCTGCAGCAGACGGACCGCCAGTTCACTCCAATATTCCAGCGGCAACATCCGCACTTCATCGCCCGATTCCGGGAAGATCAGAATCGGTTTTTGAGTTGGAACCGACCGATCCAGTTTACCCCACAACTGGGCAGGGGATTCGTCGGGATGTATGAAATAGGGCTTTACGGTACGCAAATCGGCTTCGATTCCCATAGGTTTCAGCAGCTTCAGTATCAGATCGAAGTTGTGAACCTCCTCGTCGGGCATAAAAAACTCGTCGTCGAGCAGTCCTCCGAAGCCGCGTGTGCCATAGCCGATTTTACGTTTCACCTTCAAATACGGCAACACAAAATGCATGGGCGAATCGGAAAACCGAACATCGATCGAAAAATCGTAGATGGTATCCTCAAGCGTCGCGATGGCCGCTTTGGTAGTCTGGTAAAACTCCTGCCATTTCTGCCATTTCGACAACGGCCGTCGGTTAGTGTTCGGATGGTTCAGATGGACAATCCGCCGGATGTAGGGATTTCCTTTCCAGATCGGATCACACCAGCTTCCGGCCAACACATCGATCTGTGCATTGGGATAGCGTTGCCGGATGAGCGGGAAAATGTACGATACGATCAACGCATCGCCCAGATGCCCCGATGTCATCACCAGTATAACGGGCGCATCCAGATTGGGCGGCCCAAAATCCCGACGGGAATAGCTACCCCGGGCATAGCCATCCACCACTACATCGAGCAGTTGCAATGGATAAGCTACACTCCGGGGAGCACAGTATTTTCGGGCTTTACCGATCACTGGTTGTTGATTTTCTCGTAGATCATCACCTGATTGGAGGCTACTTTCGAGAAGCCCCGCACATCGTCGCCGGTCCAGGCATTGTTCATTTCGCCATACGAACCAAACTTCGACGACATCAGATCATGCTCCGACTCGATGCCCAGCACCTGGAAACGGTGAGGAGCCAGCAGCACGTGTACCTTACCCGACACATGCGCCTGCGAATCGGCCAGGAAGGTTTCGATATTCCGCATTACCGGGTCCATAAACTGACCTTCGTGTAGCATAGTCCCGTACCAGTTGGCCAGTTGTTCTTTCCAATACAGTTGCCACTTACCCAGTACGTGCTTTTCGAGCGTGTGGTGCGCCTTGATCAGAATCAGCGGAGCGGGGGCTTCGAAACCAACGCGGCCTTTGATACCAATAATGGTGTCGCCCACGTGGATGTCGCGGCCAATACCAAACGGTCCGGCGATTTCAGTGATCTTGCGGATGGCATCGACCGAGTTGGGGTACATTTCCGAGAATGTAGCGCCCGAAACACCCCGGATTTCGCCATGCTGGAACGTCAGCGTAATGGTTTCAGGCTCGGTTTTGGTGATCTGGGTAGGCCAGGCCGTTTCGGGCAGGAACTGATCGGAGGTTAAAGTTTCCTTACCGCCCACTGAGGTTCCCCACAAACCCTTGTTGATCGAGTAAGCCGCTTTGTGCCACTCCTGATCTACCCCTTTCGACTTAAGGTATTCGATTTCGGCTTCCCGCGATAGCCGCAGATCGCGAATGGGCGTGATGATTTCGGCATCGGGCGCTATGATCCGAAACGCCATATCGAACCGCACCTGATCGTTACCAGCTCCGGTGCTACCATGAGCAATAGCCGACGCACCGATTTCACGGGCATATTCGGCCGCAGCGATGGCCTGAAAAATCCGTTCGGCACTCACGCTAAGCGGGTACGTGTTGTTTTTAAGGACATTACCAAACACCAGAAACTTCAGGCATTGCTGGTAATAATCGTCGGTTTTCGAAATCGTCTTATGCGATTTCACGCCCAGCGAATACGCCCGCTCTTCAATGGCTTTCAGTTCGGCATCCGAAAAACCGCCCGTATCGACCAGCACCGAATACACATCCATACCCCGGTCTTCGGACAGATATTTAACGCAGAAGGAGGTATCCAGACCTCCACTAAAGGCAAGAACTACTTTTTGAGACATCGGCAAAAAGATAACGGGTTACTAACCGCCCGATTATCAGTCTAGTTTTGGAGGGGCAAATATCGGGCTTGTTCCTGAAAAACCCGCCTGAATTTCCATCCTTTCGCTAGTTAGCCAACTAGTTGTTTTTGATGAATGCATTTCTCACCTGTAACGAATAGTCACATGCGCGGATTAAACAAAGTATCCCTCATTGGTAACCTCGGTGCCGACCCCGACTACCAACAACTTGATGGGAACATAGCTGTTGCTAAATTAACACTGGCCACTACTGAGGCATACAAAGACCGAAACGGTCAGCCCCAATACAACACCGAATGGCACACGGTAGTGCTATGGCGCAGCCTGGCCGACCTCGCCCACAAATACCTACAGAAAGGCAGCCTTGTTTATATCGAAGGTAAATTGAAGACACGGCACTATGACGACAAAGACGGCAACCGCCGATATGTAACCGAAATAGTAGCCGAACAACTCATTATGCTGGATCGAAAAGTCGATACAGGGGCCAGTGAACTCCCTTAATTTGTTTCGTTTATTCCTCAAATCAAGTTGTATTTACGAAACTCAATATGCCTAATATTCTGAAAATCAATCATCATAATAAAGACCGAATCAAGGTTGATTTTCCTTACAATCGGGAAATGGCAGCTATACTTCGGCAAATACCCGATGCCAGGTGGAGTCGTACCCACAGGGCCTGGCACATCCCTTACAATCAGCAGGCATTCAATCAGTTAAAGGCCTTATTCCCTGATATTACTATCGTAGGGCAGGAACAACAGTTGACCGAACACACTGAGAATTTGTCAACGCCTGCTCCTGAAACCAAACCAACGGGCATAAAACCTGAGCCTACATTGTTGCCCAGCACAACGGGAGTAGTTATTGAGAAATTAGGCAACAAAATCCTCATCAGAATGCCTAAAAACGACATTGATGTTCGGTTTATACTCGGTTTTCAGTTTGTTCGCTGGGATAAACAAGGCCGCTTCTGGACGGTGCCAGACTACAAAGACAACTTTCAGCAAATTCAGACCTATTTTGGTAGTCGGATTTCACAAATCATTGAACATCAACCAGTAATACAACCTAATCAGTCTCCACAACTCGCTGGCACACCTGCTGGCGAAGTACTAATTTATCGGCATAATGCCACCCGATTGCGTCTTATTTTTGGCTACCACTCCGCTCTTGTTAAGGTTATCAAATCCTTACCATTCTGCAAGTGGGATGCTAAAAACAAATGGTGGACCTTGCCCTATTCCGACAGGATTGTTAGTCAAATTCGGGAAGCAGCCGCCCAGCATAATCTGCCTGTGCGCTATCAGGAAAACACCGACATCGTTGAGCGAGTACCCCGTCCGTCGGCTTCATCAATAGCCAATTATAGGCCATGCCCAGAAAGCTACCTACTGAAAATGAAGGAATTAAGATATAGTCAGCAGACGCTAAAAAACTATGTCAGCTTGTTTGAGGAGTTCATCAACTACTACCCCACCGACGATATTGACCAGATAGACGACCGTAAGATTATCGCTTTTTGTCAGTATCTGGTCATTGACCGTAAGGTATCGGCCTCGCACCAAAACCAGGCCATCAATGCCATTAAGTTTTATTATGAGAAAGTACTCGGCGGAAAACGAAAGCTCTACACCCTACAACGCCCTCCCAAAGAACGCCAGCTACCCACAGTGCTTAGTAGCGACGAAATTACCCGCATCTTTGCTCAGGTCAAAAACCTTAAGCACCGTGCCGTATTGATGCTCATTTACTCGTCTGGCTTGCGTATTAGCGAAGCCATAAATCTACAAATCAAGGACATAGACTCAAGCCGGATGCAAATACGGATTGAGCAATCAAAAGGTAAAAAAGACCGATATACGCTGCTCTCTCAAAAAATGCTGATACTACTCCGTGAGTATTATCGTCAATACAAACCCATACATTACCTGTTTGAAGGTCAGGACAGCCCCACTTATTCCACTAAAAGCATTCAACTAGTGCTAAAACGGGCCTGTGAGCAGGCAGGCATCAAAAAGCACGTAACCGTGCATACGCTGCGCCACTCATTTGCCACACATCTACTCGAAAACGGAACCGACCTACGATACATACAACTCCTGCTAGGACACGAAAGCAGCAAGACTACCGAGATTTATACCCACCTGACTACCAAAGGGTTCGATCAGATAAAAAGCCCGTTAGATAATTTGGACATTTAGTCAGAAATACTATGTTTGATACGGCAATCCGTAGTCAGGCTATGAAGGCTCTGTATCAATTTAGGGCTCAGGCACTCCCAGACATAGCCGATATTTACGAAAGTTTGCCTGAAAGTAAAGAGACTTCCGTAAATACGGATGTTGGCAGTAATTTTATAGACACCCTATGAAACATATAACAGCAATTAATTTTGAAATTCCTGGACAAGGAAAATTTAATAGTTTCTTTAACACAAAATTATCACTTGACGAAAGTGATATAGTAATCATAAAACCTTTTGACAGCTATCTTAACATTGAAAGCAACTATCAAGGAAAGGATAGTTATGGTGATACCGGTTCTAAAATAATAAAAGAGGATTCGGAGTATTGGAAAAAAGAAATTTCATCTTTTATAAAATCGGGCAAAAATGTTTTTGTAATTGTTAGCAGTTTCTATGACTTCTTTATTCAGACTGGGAAATACGATATTTCTGGAACTGGTCGAAATGCAAGAAGGACAAATTATGTTGACTCTTACAATAATTACAAATTCATTGAAAAGATAAAATTAACAAATACGAATGGCTCATCATTTAAAGTTATTGATAACTCAATGAGTGAATTAGTTAAAACATTCAGCTCAATATTATCTTTCAAATGTTACATAGATGCAGATAATTTGAAACCATTATTAGCTACCAAAAATGGCAGGGAAATAGTTTCTGGAATTATTCCAATTGATAAAGGAAATCTTATTTTACTTCCTTTTATAGACTTTGAGGACTTAACTGAAACTAAAAATGGAAAAGAAGTATGGTCAAAGCAAGCAATACAACTTGGAAATAATTTTATAAATTTCATTGTTGAATTAAATAATAAAATACTTGACAACCAAGAAAAATCGATGAAACCAACTTGGTTAGACAAAGATTTATTTAAGCTAAAGGCTGAATTAGAGTTATGCAAAAAGATAATTACAAATAACCAAAAAATTGAAAAACTTACTGCTGAGAACAGCAGCATTTCTCAACAAATAGAGAAGGAAACTATTATTAAAGACTTGATTTTTGAGACAGGGAAGCAACTTGAAAAAGCTGTAATAAAAGCACTTGAAATATTAGGCTATAGTGCTGAAAATTATGACAATGGCAAGTTGGAGTTAGATGCTGTTATTGTTTCACCTGAAGGTGATAGATTTATAGGTGAATGTGAAGGGAAAGATAATAAAGACATAGATGTATCGAAGTTTAGACAATTAAATGATTCGCTTGCGGAAGATTTTGAAAGAGAAGAAGTACTTGAAAAAGCGAAAGGGATAATTTTTGGGAATCCTCAAAGACTTATTGATTTAAGTGAAAGGACTTTAGATTTTACAGAAAAATGCAAAGCTGGAGCAAAAAGAGAAAATATTGCATTAATTAAAACGGCCGACTTATTCTTTATTGCAAAACATATTTTGGAGAATAATGATGAAGATTTCAAAAAAAAGTGTAGAGATTCAATAATTAATCAGCTTGGTTCTATAGTCGTTTTTCCTAAAGCAGAGTGACAAAAACTACTGCCAACACGGGTTTTGCGTCAGGCGGGTTGAAGTGCATAATTCAACATTTGTATATTATTAAACTTTAGTATATTTATCAACGTAAGTGCTTAGATTTCCCGCCCGAACGCAAAGCCCGAAACCGTTACAAGCCATTTTATGATCAATCTTTTCAAATTACAAATAGCGTTTTTTCTATTATCCCATGCTAATGAATACAACTTTAATAGGAAAATTGTATATGATTCTTTGCGTTTTGAAAACAATCAAAAAAATGGTGTAATAACTTATTTGATGAATGATAAAATCAATAGTTACAATGCATATCTATGGAAACTTACAGATGAAGAAAGCACTTTAACGTTTGTTGATCAAAAAGGTATATCCTATAGTACTAAAACTGATACAGGGATATTTAATAACCCAGTATATTATTTTAAAGGCGAAAACTTACACATTTATGCTAATCCTTATAAATATCAAGTTCGTAATTACGATTTTACAGCATTAAATGATACTATTTTAAACAACAAAATTTGCAAACGTTTTATTTTAAAGAGTAAAAAAGAATTGAAGAAAAAGTCAGGTAGTGAAGTTTACATAATTGATACATCATTTAATCTTAAACCTTTATTAACACATTCTACAGTATATGAAGTTTGGAAAAAAAGGAAAAATTTACCTAATGGATTAATAATAGAAAAATACTACTATAACTCAGAAAATAAAATAACTTGTATAGAAAAGTTAAGAAGTTATGAAACTATAGATTTAGTATTCAAAATACCCTAAAAAGAAAAACGGCTTGTAACATGGTATTGCAGTCATTGGGGCGGACAGAATAACAATCGGCTGGAAAAGCTTTAATCAACTTTGGTTCAGGCGGACGGATTTCTATTGAGCTTCTCTCCTAATCATCAACTTTATTTTATAAATTTAACTTCAGCACCGGGCTGGACGTTGGCAAATTCCCCAACACCTGCAATACCCGGTCGTTACAAGCCATTATAATGACAGACGAACAGACATACAAACAAGTGATAAATAAAATCGATTGGCTAATGGAAATTGCCAAACGAAAAAACTGGACAATTACACTTAAGCCTTTCATCGACAGACCAGCGACCCTGACTGAAATAGATTCTATTGAAAAGCAAATTGGCAAGACTATACCTGACGACTTAAGAAAATTATTTCTTTTTTCTAGACATTTAGAATTTAGCTATCAATTTGACGAAACACTTTCAGAGGAGTTCAGACAGAATTTTTCTGGTGACATTTATTGGAATTTAAATTCACTTGCTGAACAGTACTCTAATTTTCAAGAATGGATAAAGGCATCCATTGACCCAGAATATAACGACAGAGAAGCAATTGAAATAACGGAAAAACAATGGCGAGACAAATTGCCTTTTATGGATGTTCCAAATGGAGATGTAATCGCCATTGGAAATAATCCTTCCGAGATAATATATTTTTCTCACGAAGGAGATAGCATGCACGGAAAAATTCTCGGTGACAATTTGTGGAGCTTCCTCGACTTTTATTCTAGAATAGGGTTCGCTGGGAGTGAGGACTGGCAACTTGAGCCTTTCTTTGACTTTGAAAAAAACATTATGGTGACAAAAGGTGAAAAAGTGGATAGATATGCAGACTTATTAGAGAAATAACGGCTGGTAACACGGGTTTTGCGTCAGGCGGGCTGACGTGCAAACTTGAAGCATTATGCTTCTAATGAACTTTAGTAATAAAATGAAGCTTTGTGCTCCGAAACCCGCCCGAACGCAAAGCCCGAAAACGTTAGCCGTCACTTTAGACAGACCCCTCAAATGGTAGTTTCGACTGGTTATCGCCTTTTTCTTGTAGGACTTCTTGAACCTCTAAGACTTCATAATTATATCCAATAACCTCAAAGTCGTGACCATATTTGACTTCTGTTTTCACTTTGGCCCTAATAGAATCACCGGGACGAATATCAATTTTTCGTGACTGAAAATCTTTTAGCCATTCTTCATGTGAAATTTTAGCTGGGACACTTCTACTCCCATGTTTAAAATCCCACATAGTATTACCCAAGTAATCAGGTTTTCTGACTTTCAATATCATGATAGTTTCGTTTGACACCGTTTCTCTTGTGACTAAATCTTCAAGTTCGTCTGGTGTTATGCTTAACTCCAAATTAAAAGTAGCATCACCAAATTCACTTTTCATTGTTGCCTTATCTTCTGGCGACAAATACTCAAGTGACTTATTTATTTTATCTATGTTTTCCAACAATTTTGGTAATTGTAATGGTGTATAATTAGGCAAAAGTTTTACATCGGTATTTTTTGCTTCTTCGACAATCTCATACTGTATATCTTCAATGACTTTTGCATCTGTTATAATTGTTTTTCCTTCAAGTTTTTTAACGACAATATGCTTTGCTTTTACTAAATAATGACCGACAGCTTTTTTCCAGTTCAAACCTTTAACAGCTTCATCCGGGACACCTCTTAACACATTTGCAAGCCATGTTTTTAAAGAACTTATTTCAATATCCTCAAGTAAAAGAACAGTCTCTATTTTATTGTCAATGGTCTTTATTAAGTCGTTATCAAAATCTTGAAAGGCTTTTATTAATGATGCCATTGCCTCAAATACTCTTGAAGGGTTTTCGCTATCTTTTTTATAGTCAATGACAATGCAGAAATCAGACTTCAAGTTTTTATCCATAACATTAAATTGTACTGCAAAATAATATAACTGGACGAAAAGCGAACGGCTAACATAAGTATTGCCAAAATGCAGGCTGACGGAAGCCGTGTTTCAACTTTGGTAATTCTGTTGTGCTGCATATCCAGCTTGACCTTATCTTTTTAGCTATGTGCATATCATCATCTTTTTTATCTTTACTCTGCAGCAGTCAGCCGGGCGGACGGAATTCTATTCCATGCACTTCGGCAATACCTGCTCGTTGGCTGTAATGCACCTAGACATGATAAACTTCTTCAAAAAGCTATTCAGTAACAAATCACTTGACAAAGATATTTTGCTCAAATTTGAACTTGACGACGGTAAAATGTACGAGGAGAAAATTAAGTTTGACAATTTTGAAGAACGAGTTTCTGAATTGCAAAAGCAGTTTCATCAACCTAAGGCTCTTTCAGAAATATCCTTTATTTACTGCTTGGTTGGAAATATTGTTGAAGAACGATTTGACAAAAATTTGAATAAAGCTGTTTTGGGCACAAAACATTTTTCACCTGGGACAAAAGTTTACTGTTATCCACCAATGTGGGGAGACGGTTATGAAAATATAAAAGTCATTGGTAGACACCGAAAATCCACAAGACTGATAACAATGGTTATTCCTTCAGACCGAGTTACAAACTGGAGACTTAAAACAGTTTATAACCCATTTGTAATTAAAGAAATGACAAACAATTTCGGCTGGACAGACAAAGAAAGTGACAAAGAACGAATAAATGAAATGCTACAATGGCTGGCTAAAAGGTAAACCGCATAGACAGAAAGCACTACAGCCAACATTGGTATTGCCAATAGTGGGGCTGGACATTGGAGCAATCAGCAACGGTAATGCTGCTGTGCTGTGGTTCGGGGCTCGACGAATAGAGCCCAGCTTTAGTTCTTAATATTTAACTTTATCAAAAAGGCAGGCAGCGGTTCCGGGCAGACGAAATACTATTTCCCCACCATCGGCAATACCTGCTCGTTAGCGGCAAGTCTAACAGACCACCGTGCTGACTTCAACAAACACACAAAAAACAGAAGCAAGACCACCCCAAAATTTGGACTTTCTGGCAAAATGACTTTGGACTCTACAACAAAGCAGACTGAAAATTTTATGCTCAACTTTGCACCATAAAATTTTTAGACAATGGAAAATAAAGAAACAGCTTTGGTAACAGGTGGAACAGGCTTTGTCGGTGTTCACTGCATTTTGCAACTCTTACAAAAAGGTTACAACGTAAAGACAACAGTTCGCAACTTAAAACGAAAAGACGAAGTAATTGAAATGCTGAAAAATGGCGGCATTACTTCGTTTGACAACTTAACATTTGTGTCGGCTGACTTGACCAAAGACGAAAATTGGGACGAAGCCGTAAAAGGTTGCACTTATGTCTTGCACGTTGCTTCGCCAATCTTTTTGGCTTTGCCAAAAGACGAAAACGAAATGATTCGTCCTGCGGTGGACGGTGCATTGCGAGTGTTGAAAGCGGCACGAAATGCAGGCGTGAAACGAGTTGTGATGACTTCAAACTTTGGTGCAGTTGGTTACAGCCACAAAGACCCAAGCACACAAATAACAGAAACCGATTGGACAGACCCGAACGAAAAAGGTTTGTCGTCTTACAACAAATCAAAAGTGTTAGCCGAAAAAGCGGCTTGGGATTTCATCAAAAAAGAAGGCGGAAATTTGGAGTTAGCGACAATCAATCCGACAGCCATTTTTGGTCCCGCTTTGGGCAAAGATTTGTCAAGCGGTTTTGAGTTGCTACGCAACTTAGTAAATGGCTCAATGAAAGCTATTCCAAATTTGTATATGAACATCATTGACGTTCGGGACGTTGCCGACTTACACATTCGTGCAATGACAAACCCGAATGCAAAAGGACAACGCTTTTTAGCGTTAGCAGGCGGAAAAATGTCGTTGCCCGAAATTGCTGTTTATCTCAAAGAAAAAATGCCCGAAGCAAGCAAAAATGTTTCCACTAAAAAAGTGCCTGATTGGGTTGTAAAAATTGGCGGTTTGTTCAGTCCGAAATTAAAAAATGTGGCTTCTATGATGAAAACAAATCGTAACACAAGCAATGAAAAAGCAAAACGCGTTTTGAATTGGAAACCAATCGCAACAAACGAAGAAGCCATTGTTGAGAGTGTAAAAAGTATGCTTAAATTTGGGAACTTAAAATGAGAGCGACTGAAATAAAATCTTGTTATATCGGACCCGAAATCTCTCCCGAACAATTTATACCCGAACATTTCTTTTTGTTTTTGGCAAAAGGCACTATGCACGGTTATGACGGCAATAAACATCACGTTTTGAAATCGGGCGAATATTGTGTCGTTCGCAAAAATCATTTAGCACGTTACAACAAGCAGAAAGAAAATGACGAGTTTGAAAAAGTGTTCATCATTTTTGACGAAAAGTTTCTCAAATCATTTCAAGAAAAGCACAAATCAAGTCCGACAAAATTCAGTTCCAAAGAAGCATTTGTACAACTAGAACAAAACGAACTCATTCCAAATTTTGTTCGTTCGCTAATGCCATATTACAATCGTTCGGGAAAAATTGACGGAACTTTTGCAGACTTGAAGCGAGAAGAATTATTGCTCATACTTTTGAAATTGCAACCCGAATTATCTGGCGTTTTCTTTGACTTCGGGAAACCCGAAAAATTGAATTTAGAAGCGTTTATGAACAAGAATTTTAAGTTCAACGTAAGCATACAACGCTTTGCGTATTTGACAGGACGAAGTTTATCGGCTTTCAAACGAGATTTCAAAGAAACTTTTAACGACACGCCAAATCATTGGCTAAAAGAAAGACGACTGAAAGAAGCACATTTTCTCATAGACAAGAAAAACAAAAAATCAAGTGAAATCTATTTGGAATTAGGTTTTGAAGACTTGTCGCACTTCTCGTTCGCTTTTAAAAAGCAATTTGGACAAACACCGACAGAACTTGCTGACCGAAAGACGAAGACCAGCCGCTAACAGGGTATTTGCAATAGTGCGGCTGACGAATAAATGCTCAACTTCGGTAATTCTATTTAACTTTAGTGCAAAACTCGGCTGACGGTTCAGAATTGTCGCACCATCGCAAATACCTAATCCGTTAGCAGCAAGCTAAGACAACACTACAACATCGACAAATATGAACTGGAATTTAGGACTTAATTTTTATTCAACTGACCCGATATTATTCGAGCCAAACGAACTAGCAACAAAAGAATTTACAAAATACATTGCAGACAACAAGTATCATATCTATGTTGTCTGTAAGAGAAAAAAAATATTCTTTGAAAGCTGCGAACTTGATGGTGATTTTTGTAAGACAACTCTTTACTACTTGGACGATAAACACAACAAGATTTATTTAAGATATAGACACCCCAATAATCTTTTCATTAATTCTTGGAAAGATGGTATTTATCAAGTTACTATCAACGGCACGGATGCAAGAGAAATTCGAGACTTTGACTTAATAACGAATTTTAATTTTCTTGAAAATGACTTGATTGGCGACAAGGAGAAGAACCCTCTTCCCTCTGACTTAGAAGTCCTATACATCGGACAAGCCTTCGGACGAACCACCGTTAAGACTATTGATTATCGAATTTCTAATCACGAGAAAGTTCAAAAAATTGCACTTGACATATTGAAAAAGGGGACAAACGAAGAAGTCCTAATTATTGGACTTAAGATAAAAACAAATGACTTTGGAACATCATTCGTTTCAGTTGGTTCGGACACAAAAGCTCCGACCGTAGAAAGTTTAATGGAATTAGTAAATAAAGCGAAAAAGCGACTGACGAATGGACAAGAAGTAACAGTCTTTGAAGCATCATTAATTAAATATTTCAAACCAGATTTGAATACTGAATACAAGGAAACTTTTCCATCAAAAGATTTTCCTTCATACAGTGAGTTGTATGAAACAGATTTTGACTACTCCGCTATGGCTGTTGACACAAGACAAATTGGGGTAAGACTTTATTCACAGGAAATTGGTGAGCGAAAATATTTACATACACTTCATTACCCATTGACAACTAATAGCGACAAGAAAACATTATTTGAATATCTCTATGAACTCAATGACGAAAAATAATAGCCAGCCGCTAACAGCAGTTTGGCAAAATGGCGGGTTCAGTGCTAAATTGAACATTCGGTTTTCAAATGAAGTTTAGTGCTAAATTGACAATAAGTGCTTCTAAATCCGCCACTTCGCCAACCCGCATAAAGCCCTGCCCGTTGTAGCGGTAACTATAACGCTTTGCACACTGATACTTTCTACATTTTATATCAATTACACTAATTCCAGGGGCTTTAAGCTTTACCAAACCGCCCCCATTTTAGTAGCGCCATTGTGAGTAGGTTTGCCTAAACTACGCTTACTGTAGAAACACTGATCCTTACCAGGGCAATCTGCTATGAACCGAAACCGCAAACCCTTGCTGCCGATACTATCGTTTATCGTTTTATCAGGGTTACAACTTGGCGGCCTTACCGCTTTTGCACAAGGTCCGGGACCACGCATCCCCCTCCCTCCCATTCCGCTAAAAGGCGATACGACCCATACCTTATCCAAGCACTTCACGGTGGCCTCTGCCACCCAAAAAGCACCGGATGCTGAAGGATTTATTCAGCGCTGGCTGGTGCTGGAACCGGTCAAGAAAGATATTGTCCGAAATAATATTTTCACCGACAACTACCTCCGCACTACGTTTTCGGCCGATAACTTTTCCAGCGATTACACCTTCGTTCCCAAAAATGGCGAAACAGTAAACGTGGGCAATCAGGCCCTGAAATGGTATGCGTTGGACAGCAAGGCGTTCAACTTCAACTTATACCATTTTACCTATGCCCTTAACAAGCCCAAATACGGAATCCTTGTCTGGCTGGTCACGGTAATCGACTGCCCGGAAGAAATCCAGAACGTCAGGATGGCAGCCGGATGTAATTCGGGAAGCATGTGGTGGCTGAATGGTCAGGAAGCCATGCTGCTTTCTGGCGACCGGGATATGATTGCTGATAACGTTACCTCTTCCCGACTAACGCTTAAAAAGGGAAGAAACATCGTCCGGGGGGCCGTCATAAACGGACCGGGAATGGCTAATTTCTGCATGCGTTTTTTAGATGAAAAAGGGTCACCCGTCAAAAACCTCCGTATTAGAATTGAGTGATTGAGCGATTGAGTGGATTAGCGAGCTAGTTAAGACAACTTAGTACATGAAACGAATGAACGCATCTTGCCTGACAACCTTATTTGCTTTATTGATAACCCAAACCACATTCGCACAGATCGGGCGTCCCTTTATACATGATCCATCAACCGTTGCGGAATGTGAAGGCAAGTATTACACATTCGGCACGGGCGGTGGCGGATTAATTTCCAACGATGGCTGGACATGGTATGGTGGTGGAGTAAGGCCCGGTGGTGGTGCAGCTCCTGATGTCCTTAAGATTGGGGATCGTTACCTGGTCGTTTATGGCGCAACGGGTGGTTCGCCTAACCACAAAGGCGCTATTCTGACCATGTGGAACAAGACCCTGGACCCAAAGTCGCCTGATTTCAAATACTCGGAGCCGGTTGTTGTGGCTACGTCGGATGGCTATGAAGAGAACGATGCCATTGATCCCGGCATAATGCTGGACCCGACCACCGGACGCCTTTGGATGACCTACGGCACCTATTTTGGCTACACGCGCCTGATCGAATTAGATCCTAAAACAGGCAAGCTTAAGGCTGGCAACAAACCCGTCGATGTAGCTATCGTCTGTGAAGCCAGCACGTTGGTATATCGCGACGGCTGGTATTACCTACTTGCCACGCACGGCAGTTGCTGCGATGGCGCCAACTCGACTTATAACGTGGTGGTGGGTCGATCAAAAAAAATAACAGGCCCTTATCTCGATAATGTAGGACGAAGTATGCTGCAAGGGGGTGGCAAAATGGTGGTGGCTACGCGTGGCGGATTAATTGGTCCCGGTCATTTTGGGCATATTGTTCTTGAAAACGGCGTTGAAAAAATGTCGATCCACTATGAAGCCGATTTAGCGCAGGGCGGTCGAAGCGTATTAGGCATCCTTCCGGTGGTTTGGAAAGATGGCTGGCCGATTGCCGGAGAGAAGTTTAAAGAAGGCACGTATGAAATTGAATCCGTACGACGAGGCTATGCCTTAGAACTGGCCGTTGATTTCACCCGAATGGCCGTTGGACCACGGGGATTTGGCCAGCCTAACAATGATCCTATTAAACCCGCTCCGGCTCAGCAACTAGCCGATGTTCAGAAAAACTGGCCAACAGGACCTATTCATCTGCGAATAGGCGACTACATGTCTCGTCCGCATCAACAATGGACCATTACCGATGCGCCTGATAGCACCGGGTATTTGGGTGGCCCCTATTATAAGATCGTACTAGCTGGAACCGATCGAGCCTTAGCGGCTACTGCCGATGCGGAAGTCATAACCGTACCGGCCTTTACGGGCGCCCCCGAACAGTTATGGCGAATCGATCAACTGACGGATGGCACTTATCGAATCATGCCCAAAACCGTACCGAATTCAGGAAAGAAATTAGCACTGGTATCGTCTGGCGATAGCACACCGACATTGGCCGAATTTGATTATAACAGTGATAACTCTAAATGGAATTTTAGGAACCACTAAAGCGGCCATTTGTTGCATTATTTACTTCATTATGGACAATCTATTAAGATATATTCGCTCGCTGACAAATTTTTCGGACACAAGCTGGAAAATGTTGCAGGATGCATTAACAAAGAAAGCGTTTAAGAAAAACGAATTTTTACTAAAAGAAGGGCAGGTTTGCCAGTCGCTTTTTTACATTGATAGCGGTTATTGTAAAAGCTATTATACGATTGACGGAGATATAAAAAACACAGGTTTTTTCTTTGAAAACGAGATCGCAACAAACATCAGTAGCTTTGGAAATGGGCAGAAATCAACCTATGCTATCGTGGCCTGTGAAGCGCTGACAGCAATCGTTTTTGACAAAGACAAATTGTTTCAAGCGTCTAAACAAAATATCGAAATAGAAGCTTTGGGGCGGAACTGCATACGCTTGTTTGCCACCAGACAAGAAGAGTTTTCAACCTTATTCAATCGCTATTCAGCACAAGAGCGTTTGGAATACCTGGAAAGAAAACACCCCGAAATGTTACAACGGGTTTCACTCTCGCAATTGGCGTCTTTTCTCGGGGTAGCAAGGGAAACCTTAAGTCGAATAAGAAAGCGTAGGGTGTTGGCTTAATTTTGTGACGTTTATCACAGGTCTCACATTACCCTGCTTTTGACCTTTGCATAAAACTAGAAACTATGCAAAAGCTAAAAAAAATTGACGAGCAAACTAACGTTTTGACCTGGTTTGAAATTCCTGTAACAGACATCGACAGGGCGAAAAAATTCTACGAAACTATTTTGGATATTGACATGGTGAAACGGGCTGACGGAAACGATGAAGCTGTTTTCTTTCCATTTAATCCAGGTGTTATTCAGGCAACATCGGGGCGAATCACAGGCGTATTATCAAAGTCAGCAAGAAACCATCCATCAAGCAACGGTACAGTTGTTTATATCAACGCAAGCCCAGACATTCAACTTGTTCTTGACCGCGTTGAACAAGCAGGCGGAAAGATCATTGCACCAAAAACGCAAATTCCGGCAGGTTTAATTGCCATCATCATCGACAGCGAAGGTAACAAGGTTGGGCTTCATGCTGAACAATAAAACGAACACATAGGTATCTACCGACCAAAACTTTATCCAGTGTTTACGGCTTTTCCTTTATAAAGGACTCGAACCATGGTAAACAACAAATTGCTACGAATGGACAATGTGGGCATCGTAGTAGAATCCCTTGATGATGTCATTTCTTTTTTCACCGAGCTGGGCCTGAAACTCGAAGGGCGGTTCATGGTAGCAGGCGAATGGGCGGGTCGTGTTACCGGATTGGGTGATCAGCGCGTGGAGATTGCCATGATGGTCACGCCCGACGGCCACAGTCGACTCGAACTCTCGCGGTTTCTCAGCCCATCTGTCGTCGCCGATCACCGGAATGCGCCTGTCAATGCGCTTGGCTACCTACGCGTCATGTTTGCCGTTAAAGACCTTGATGAGATGCTTTCCCGGCTCAGTAAGCATGGCGCACAACTCGTTGGAGACGTGGTTCAATATGAGGAATCATACCGCCTGTGCTACGTTCGCGGCCCCGAAGGTATTCTCATCGGACTGGCTGAAGAGTTGAATACTAAGTAAAGCATCGTACAACACCTATTTTGCGTCAGGCAGCCAATGATCTTACCGAAAGAACGAGACCCACGATTTATTACGATACGGCGTGGCGGCACATTGACCGATTCAAACCACCAGTTGCTTGCATTATGGGCGGCTACCTGTGCCGAACACGTACTTCCGTTGTTTGAACAGGCTAATCCTACTGACGAACGTCCCCGAAAAGCGATTGAACTAGCAAGGGCATGGGTCAATGGAGAGATTACTATGAAACAAGCGCACAATGCCGCTTTTGCGGCCAATGCTGCGGCCAAAGGAATGCCCGATGCAGCCCGATTTGCCGCTCTGGCCGCCGGACAGGCCGTAGCTGTTGCTCATGTTGCAGCCCACGAACTTGGGGCAGCTGCCTATGCGATAAGAGCTGTTAGAGAGTCTGTTGATGAGAATGAAAAGGAGAAAATAGGTCGGGCAGAATGTCAATGGCAGCGCGATCAGCTTCCGGCCGACATTCGTGAGTTGGTGCTGGATGATCAGATTTTAAGAAATCATCTGTGCTGGTCTGTTTTTGATTGTTGATGGGGTGTTGGAGGAGACTTGGAGCGAATGCGAGGGTATCCATCAATAAATCACTACTCAATTTTGACATTTCGCAACTCGATCCGTTCGGGTACCGTATCGAATCGCCAGCGCTCTCCGTAAATGGATTCGTACCAGATTTTTACCCGAATATCCCCGCGCCCAATGGCCTCATCGACCCATCGTCCTACGTGTTTATGGTCGATATTGCAGAGTTCAATGGCCTGCCCTGGTGAGATAACCCGTTCGGGCCAAAGGTCGGATTTAGTAACACTATAGCCCTCTACATCGGCTGGCTTCACCTCACCTTTCGCCAGTTTCTCACTCACTATAACCTCGGCTATTCGTCGGAGATCGCTATACCGTTGTTTCTTATAAGTAATCTGTGTCTCTTTGACGATGGCCGGACCTACACCATTATTTACAAAAATCATTGCGATTTGCCAGGCTTTATCTCCTCCGCTATCATTGAGGTAGCTATCCATGATCGGCATAACCGACGCGTACTGCTGGGTTCGTTGCAGATACGCCTGATAAAAGGTTATTCCAATGGCGCAGAAGCTGGACACAACAGCCAGAATACTCAGGTAGGTATCGAGACTTACGACGACTTTGCGGGTTGAACGGGGCATACTAATCACATTTTAATAGTTGTCTACGCTCAGATAAGCAGACGATTACAAGCAATAGCTTTTCCGCAAGGCAGTATCTGTGCTCCCAGCGGCTTACAAATTCAACAAAATGCGTTTTATTAACCAGCCTTTTACGAAATACGTCTTACGGCCTGGCAGCAACAAAAGGCCAAATAAACAACTCAATGTATTACAAAAGTGATGTATGACCACGACCTGTAAGCAATTTGCAGTAGCCGCCCTGTTTGGTGCAGCTCTTTTCACGTCTTGTAGTCGCCCGACTGCTTATTTTCAGCGCAGCCCAGCCGAGGCCGTTCAGACTCGCACCACCCAAACGGCTAATCCCGTTGCCCTTCCTTCTTCTACTCCATCATTTACTGAGTCGGTTTCCCTAGAAACGGTTGCGAATAGCCTGCCTGATACGTACACCCGTAACGATAACAAACTGGTGGCCAGCAAAAAATTGGGTAAGCGTATCGAACAAATGAAGCATCTGCTGGCAGCCTCTCATAGCACGCTGGCACCAACTGCCGTTGCCGCCCCTCGCAAACTGAACTTGATAGAGCGAATCGTACTGAAGAAGGTAAATAAGAAGATCAGCCACCGACTTGCTCCCGCTCATCCCGACAAGGCCATGCTGAGCAAAGGGCCTATCCTGATCGGTGGCGCTGTCCTGCTAACAGGAGGCTTATTATTGCTGATTATGGGTTCTGGTACCGTTGCGTTTATTGGCCTGATTGCTTCGTTGATTGGCGCGCTCGGCGTTATTCTGGGTCTGTTTGAGTACTAGAACGTTGTCCAAAACTGGCTATCTACAATAGTACCAACAGACTACCCGGTAATATGCGCACCTCTGCCCGGCCTGTGGGTAACGTCAGCGGTTCGCCATCGGCGTGGATAAGCAACGGCCCATCAGTCTCTACCACCGCTTTGGTAATAGATCGTCCACGCCAGTAGCTCGACTGGTTCAGGGTTTTGTTGAAGAGTCGCCAGGTTAGCATACCAGCCGCCTGAGTCGGAAACGGTCTGATCTCACACTGTTCCAACCTCCCGTCAGCGATGTTAGCTGTTGGAGCCATCCAGGCATTATTACCGAATTGTCCGGCATTAGCGAAGGTCATTGAAAACAAGGCTTTCGCCTGTCCGTCAATTCGGTATTGCTGCGGTTTATAGGCCCAGAAGGCTCTAAAAGCAGTTCGGATATAGGTAGGTAACCCACGCACAGGAGCTTTGGCAAATTCGTGCGCTACGTACGCTTCAAAGCCCATGCCTGCGGTGCAAAAGAATGGATACTCATTAATCTCACCACTATCGATCACCACCGGGCGCCCACTCAATGCCCGATCTATGGCCTTCAGTGGATTCAGGGGAACGCCAAGATGTCGGGCCAGCCCATTACCGGACCCAATAGGTACGATACCCAGGGACGTCGATGTCCGACGAAGGGCCTGGGCTATTTCGTTGATAGTGCCGTCTCCACCGATGGTTAGTACCCGGCTTACGCCACGCTTCACAGCATCGGTCGCCAGTTCGGTAGCGTGCCCAGCATGCGTTGTCAACAGAACTTCGGGATCATAGTCAAGTGCTTCTGCACGACGCACAAACGCATCCAGAAGCACTTTCTTTTGATCAGCCGATGTTGTGCCTGAGTTGGGATTAATAATGGCCAGAACTTTTGACCGAATTGCCACGTCGATGAAGTAAAGATTACGATTGCACTGTCTGTTCCCTTCCCTGTCAGGAGAAAAAAATAAACAGCACTAGAATGAACACAACGATAAAAATGTAGTACCAGCCGTCTGAAAAAATATACGGCTTATACTCCTGATAAAACTCCTGAATTTTTTTCCACATGATCAAGTTACGGTCAATACATCCGTAAAGATAACGGTTTACGGTGGGCAGACCATGCGAAAGTAACTTATGCATCCGGCCTACCCGAATACCGTAACCCATTAAATCGCCTGTCCACCGTTTACGGCTAAAACGTGGCCATTCACAAATGAAGCTTCGTCGGATGCCAGGAATAGGTAGGCATAGGCAATATCTTCGGGTTTCCCAATCCGTCGGGCAGGAATAGACGCAACGGCATGATTTCGAACGTCATCTGGCATGGCATCGGTCATGGCGGTTTGGATAAAACCGGGCGCTACAGCATTGGCAGTAACCCCTTTAGGGCCCAGTTCTTTAGCCCACGACCGGACCATTCCAATGATACCGGCTTTGGCAGCTGCGTAGTTCGTTTGTCCGAATGCCCCATGTACGCCGTTGATCGACGACGTACAGATGATCCGACCGTATTTCTGCTCGACCATATACGGGGCTACGATCTTCGTGCAGTTAAACACGCCCGTCAGATTTACGTCAATCACTTGCTGCCACTCGGCAAACGACATTTTCAGCAGGGTTTTGTCGCGCGTGATGCCTGCATTATTAATCAGAATATCGATCCGGCCAAATTCGTCAACCACCTCCTTGGCTGCCGTTTCTATAGCTTCGACATCCGTTGTACTAACGTGCTTGAACTCACAACGAAACCCCTGAGAACGTAACGTTTGTGCAGTAGATTCGCCTTCGTCCAGTACATCCCAGATAATGACGGTGGCCCCTTCCTGACAAAAAACTTCGGCTGCTTTCTGGCCAATACCCCGTGCAGCACCCGTAATAATGGCAACTTTATTTAGTAATCGCATAACTTCCGGTTTAGAAACAGAGTAATCATATCGTGCAGCGAATAACGCTAAACTATTGCTTACTTGTCAATCAATTCCTGATTAACTTACTGCCACCCAACAACCCCATATTTGACTTGTCATCTTATTATACACCATAAAGCCTGCTTATAATGCGCCTACTTATTACCCTCTTTGCTCTTAGCTTATTTTTAGAAACAGGTGTACACGCTCAATCCATTGGCACCGCCCCTGATCGACGGGCCATTCTCCAGATTTTGAAACGTCAGACCGACGACTGGAATGCCGGGCGTATCGATAAGTTTATGACCGCCTATTGGGTGTCTGACTCACTCACATTTATAGGAAAAGCGGGCATTACCTATGGCTATCAGGCTACCCTCGAAAACTATAAAAAGCGATACCCCGACCGTGCTGCCATGGGGAAGCTCCGATTCGATGTACTAAATATGGATTTTCCTAGTTCGAATGTTGCCTATGTGATTGGCCGATTTCATCTGACCCGGCCCAAAATAGGGGATGCCGATGGCTATTTCACCTTACTTTGGCATAAAGTCAAACGACGCTGGGTCATCATCAGCGACCATACGAGCTGATTCAACTAGAGAACGAGTGGTTTTAGGTAGCTAATTTCACTTGTTCACTCGTTCACTCATTAAAAGCGTTGGCTCTTTTGCTGAAATCCGTTCGCGGAGTTCGGTGACGGGCTTTTCAAAGAAGTAGTATAGCAGCGTTGACGCCACAAAGACCAGCAGCCAGAACAACCCAACTTTAGCCCAGCCCACGGCAAACGATGTAGTGGGTATCCGTTCAATGATGTTCAACATGATGGGCGTCAGATTCAGTAGGTACATCGAATAGGAAATCAGACTGATGTGCGTAATAACCCGACTGATTCCGGCCTTTGCCCAAATGCCCGTTGCCGTCCGCCAGCCATCCATATACGGCACAATCAGAGCCATACTTAACCCCATCAATGGAAAATAGAACGTCCGTTTGAAAAATGTATACCCCAGATGGACACCCGCTTTATAGTAGTAGCCAATGACCAGAATCGATGCCGAAAAAGAAACCAAAGCACTAACCAGTATCCCAATCAGTAACAATCGTCGCTGGAGGGTCTTATTGGTCCACTGGTTCGGGAAGTAGTTTTTTGCATAAGCTGCCAATACGCCATAAGAAATTGCATCCAGCCGGGTCATAACCATTCCCCGGTATTGCAGCTCACCTTCTGAAAGAGGGATTTGAAGAGCCGTAATGAATCGATATAGATTGGTTCCGACAATAATGGTCAGGATGGTAACCAGTACAATTCGCTGCCGCGACCACCGTGCCGAAAACAGCGCATGCATACCCCACAGTACCAGCGGGAGCGTGATGTACGACCATTCCTCAATGGCCAGGCTCCAGGTTTCGGGAAAAAAGTCGGGAACAGGGTTCGCAAAATTCTGAATAAACAGGTAATACTGAATCAACGTCGCCTTTCCGGGCAATGTATGGTGTAGTCCACTTCGCCACGCCCGTACCAGCGCGAACAGGATCAGCCCCGTCAGCACCAGGTAATAATTGGGCAGGGTACGAAACCAGCGTCGCGTCCAGAAATTTAGTAGTAGTTCTTGATTGAAATGACCCTTCTTTTCGTACGATCGAATCAAAATGCCGCCGATCAGAAAGCCGCTCAGCACAAAAAACAGCTCAACGCCATCGGGAAGCAGATGGTGTATAAATAGCCCATTATAGTATTCTTTCAGCGCAATGGTCGCATGAGCATCTACAACAATCAGAATCGCCAGCGCCCGCATTACATCCAGCCCAAATACGCGCTTTGCTGCCGCATCGGTTGAAAACAGTTTCGTAAGCATAAGTATCCGCGAAGGTAAGACTCAATGAATAATGTATAATGCAAAATGACTAATGATTCGTGCTTCTATACGATCTTTGCCCCACCGTCATTCTCCATTTTACCTTATTCATTATTCATTTCCGCCTATGGAATTTGGCTTACATGCTGTTCATCGCTATAGCTTTCGGTTCTCGCAGGCCGACGTAGTTGATTTTGCCAGGGTTACGGGCGACAATAACCCGTTGCACCTCGATGCCGATTTTGCCGCTCAAACCCCGTTCAAACGCCCAATTATCCACGGTATGCTGGGAGCAAGTGTCTTCACAAAAGTACTGGGCACCGAATTCCCAGGCTATGGGTCCGTTTATTTAGGACAAACGCTGGAGTTTTTACGACCCATGTTTGTTGATACCGACTACGAAGCTACGTTTACTGTTCAGTCGGTTGATCCGGTTAAGCACACCGCTCAAATCCTCGGCGAACTCAGAGATGTCCAAACGGGCAAAGTAACCACGCGGGGCATAGCCACTCTGATGCACCGGGAAAAGCTATAAAGATATGTACGGTGGCTGGCGGATGAGTAGCTTTTTTGCCGACTCACTCATATACCGAAGTCCGTACTACGTTAACCAAATAAAAACTCCCCTGTAAAGACATTGCCTTACAGGGGAGTTTTTATAGTTGGCCAACTGACCAGATGCTAACGCTACTTGGTTGCTGTGTTCTTGGTATTTTGAACTTCAGCCCGAATGTCTTGCGCCAGCGTTTTCAAATCTTGCATTCCTTTCCGAACGCGGGTACCGGCAGCCTGGTTATTTTTCTCGTAAAACTTCTCGAAATCACTCTCGAGCGACATAACCAAATTCTTTACTTCATCGAAGCGTGCCATAGCGATACGTATGGGTTTAAGTGTGAAAAATGCCCAAATTCCGCTAAAAACGCGGTTTTGGTTGGAAATTTAAGCATTCTATCATACAGCGCAATAGCTGAGCCAAAAAAATGCCAAAAAAATCCTATTTTCAGGACAAAACCCTATTCTGTAGCCGCTTCGGCTGATACTTGCAGCGTTTTCTGGGCTATTTCGGCAGCAAATTTCTTATAGTAACCTTTTTCAAGCCGTTCGCCTACTACAGAAAACGCATTTAATGTATACGCTACATCGTCGAGCGAATGCGAGGCCGTTGGAATGATACGCAGCATAATGGTTCCTTTCGGCACAACCGGGTACACAACAATCGAACAGAACACGCCCATATTCTCGCGTAAATCTTTCGTCAGAGCAGCTACTTCTGGTACGCCCCCCTCCAGGTTATGCAGGAACACAGGAGTTACCGGCGATTGGGTATCACCAATATCGAAGCCCCGTTCGCGCAAACCACTTTGCAGTGCCCGAACGTTTTCCCACAGCTTATCGCGGAATTCCGACGAGTTGCGGATCATCTCCAGACGCTTCATTCCACCTACTACATACGGCATTGGAAGTGCCTTTGCGTAGGTTTGCGAACGCATATTGTACTTCAGGTACATGATGATGTCGTGGTCAGCTGCGATAAAGGCGCCGATGGCGGCCATCGACTTGGCAAACGTCGAAAAGTACAAATCGATGCCATCCTGGCAATCCAGCATTTCGCCAACACCAGCACCTGTTTTGCCCATCGTACCGAATCCATGCGCATCGTCGACCAGCAGTTTAAATTCATACTTTTCTTTCAGCGCAACGATTTTATCCAGGCTACCTACCTTACCCGACATCCCAAATACGCCTTCCGTGATAACCAGGATTCCTCCTCCTTTTTCGGCGGCTTTTTTGGTTGCCCGTTGCAGGTTTTTGTCCAGGCTGTCGATGTCATTGTGGTTGAATTTATAGTATTCACCCATCTTGGCCTTGTGCAAACGAATCCCATCGATCAGACAGGCGTGGCATTCGGCATCATATACGATAACATCGCGGTGATCAACGATTGCTTCGATAGCCGACATAACGCCCTGGTAGCCATAGTTCAGCAGAAATGCGTCTTCTTTACCGACAAACTGAGCCAGTTCCTGCTCAAATTGCTCATGAAGGTCGCTATTTCCCGACATCATACGAGCACCCATTGGGTAAGCCAGCCCCCACTGCTTCGACGCGTCAGCATCGGCTTTCCGAATCTCAGGATGATTGGCTAAACCCAGGTAATTGTTAAGGCTCCAGTTCAACACCTCCTTGCCCCGGAAACGCATGTGAGGCCCAAGCTCTCCTTCCAGTTTAGGGAATGCGAAATAGTGGTGGCCATTAAAATCCCTTGCCGGTGAACCGATGGGCCCTAAGTTGTTACGCAGTTTCTCAAATAAATCCACTTTTTATTGGTGTTTATCAGGCTACAGCCTCGTTTTTTTATACGGTAAGTGCAAAAATACGGTTATCTTTTGGTAGCGCAAACGGAAGTCATAAAATTCAATTCCGTATTATTGCCACGAAGTAGTCATTCTGCGTCCTGTATGGTCATGAATAAGGCCGGTCAATGAATGACACCCCATGACAATGAATGCCCAAAGCCCAATGACCATAAAAAAAATTCTTGTTGCCAATCGGGGTGAAATTGCCCTGCGGATTATGCGTACTGCCCGCGAAATGGGTATTCAAACCGTTGCTATCTACTCAGAAGCCGATCGCAACGCCCTGCATGTTCGCTATGCCGACGAAGCCGTTTGCGTTGGTCCGCCCCCTTCCGCCGAATCATATCTCCGCGCTGATGTGATCATTGACGTGTGCCGAAATCTTCAGGTTGATGCCATCCATCCTGGATACGGCTTCCTGTCTGAGAATGCCAATTTCGCCCGGCAGGTACGCGAGGCCGGCCTCATTTTTATTGGACCATCGCCCGAAAGTATTGACGTTATGGGGAGTAAACTGGCGGCCAAAGCTGCCGTAGCCGGTTACAACATTCCTATGGTACCGGGTACACCATCGGCGATTACGGATCGCACTGAAGCCAAAGCTATTTCAGCCAAAATTGGCTATCCGATCTTGATTAAGGCCAGTGCGGGTGGTGGTGGAAAAGGCATGCGGGTGGTGGAGCAGGAAGCCGATTTCGATGAGCAGATGGATCGCGCGGTCAGTGAAGCACAGTCGGCTTTTGGCGACGGGTCGGTGTTTATTGAAAAGTACGTTACCTCGCCCCGGCACGTCGAGATTCAGGTACTTGGCGACCAACATGGCAACATTATTCACCTGTTCGAACGCGAATGTTCGGTGCAGCGTCGCCACCAGAAAGTGGTGGAAGAAGCGCCATCGGCTATTCTGACACCCGAAATCCGGGAAGCTATGGGTCGTGCGGCTGTCGATGTAGCCCGAGCCTGCGGCTACTATGGAGCGGGTACCGTTGAGTTCATCGTCAACGACAAACTCGACTTTTACTTCCTCGAAATGAATACCCGTCTTCAGGTTGAACACCCGGTTACGGAACAAATCACGGGCGTGGATCTAGTGAAGCAGATGATTTATATTGCCGAAGGGAAACCATTGACCATCAAACAGGAAGATTTACAGATCAAAGGTCACGCTGTCGAAGTGCGCGTCTATGCCGAAGACCCTGCCAATAATTTCCTGCCCGATGTTGGTACGCTCGACACGTATGTGCGTCCACAGGGCAATGGCGTGCGCGTTGACGATGGTTTCGAACAGGGCATGGCTATCCCGATCTATTACGACCCGATGATTGCCAAACTGATTACGTATGGTGACTCACGCGAGGAAGCCATCCAGAAAATGATCCGGGCCATTGATGAATACGAAATTTCGGGGGTACAAACGACCTTACCGTTCTGCCGTTTCGTCATGGAACACGATGCCTTTCGCTCCGGTCAGTTCGATACAGGATTTGTAAGTCGCTATTTCACCCCTGATAAACTTACTCCCACACCCGACACGCACGAGCGCGAATTAGCGGCCGTGCTAAGCGCCTGGCTTCTGGAAACAGCCAAGCCCAAACCGAATGGGGCTACTGTTACGGCCGCCCGGCAAAGTAAGTGGAAAGCCAATCGACTTTAAAGCAACCAGCCATAAATGAAACAGGAGCCGTACTTGGCTCCTGTTTCATTTATGAAGCTTCACTAGAAGGCTCCTCAGTTACCTTTCTGGAGAATAAGAATCGACGCAGGGCCGAGAAGCCACCAGCGACCGTTACCACTATCAGCTTCCAGAATTTTAAGAGTAATGCGAAGAAACCTGCTTTAGCCAGTACTTTACCAGCTACTAATCCACCAATACCCACTGCGGCCACTACATCCATTTTTGGATCAAAATCTGTGTATTTATTTCCAGGTTCAAACGTAACGCTACCAATCACCCCCGGTATTTGCTGTTTAACTAAGGGGAGTTCATCCATACTGGCAATAGCATTCAGACTCATCACCCCTTTTCGCCCCAAAATACGTACGTCATAATTCAACGTGTTAATAGTAGAGGTATCACCAAACTTTATTTCCTTAGCCCAGTGTAACACTTTATGCGCTTTATCATAATACGGAGCCGATGCCCAGCCGACCAGTGCAATTGATTCATAGCCATTCTTTATTCTTTCTTTACTGGCCTCTTCGGTCCCCTCTTTCATTTCCTCAAGCAGATCGGCATAATCAATATCATCAGCATCCTCATCTTTAACATAACCCATTTCGTCATACGTTACATTAAATGCCCATGACTTATCCGCTATTGGACCGCCATCCAGCGGAAATAACATACCCTGGGTCGATGTGGCTACATCTGCCGGGTTTCCCCAAATGTCAACTAATACTCGTCGGCTTTGTGTTGCATCCAGGAATTTAAATCCTTTGGGTACAGTCAATTTCGCCATTCCCTTGTTCAGCAAAATGGTTCCCGTCTGATAGGAGAAGGTGCGGTTAATTGAATCAACAACAGCCTGTCTGGGATCGGCTTGAGCAAATAGTAATGCTGGAACTACACACAGATAGCTTAATACATGGATAAATTTTGTCATTGAAAAGTCGAAGATTAAACAAGCATGAATATTGGTTAATAATAAAATGCAAGTACAAATAGTAAAAATTTTTTATTATTTGGTATACAAATAATAAGCCTTCCCGATTAACTGGATGGCTCTATTCATCCAGTTAATCGGGAAGGCTATTGAGCAAAGCTCGTTAAATAAAATTTCCTAAGTAACGATTAATCAAAAACCCATTCTGACCTCCTGTCGCTCACCCGAAACGGTCTGCTCATCGAGATTGAAAATATCCGCCAGAGTCATGGGTTGACTAGTACGGTAATCCATGCTCAGGTGCTCAAGCAGTCGGTTGGCTTTGGTAGGAGCCAGTTTTCCGAACGCATAATCGACCATCAGGCGGCCTTTTCGAAGGAGAGCTTTATCCAGAAGATGCTTGCTGGCATTAAACGTTGCAATGACCTGAATATGCATGCAGTCGGCAAGTAGTCCGTCGGTCAGATTCAGGATGTTAGATACACTATTGGTATCGCCACCGGCCTCGCGCGATTGCAGAATCCGTTCGGCATCCTCAATGATCAATACCGAATCTTTATTATCCAGTAAAAACGGAATAATTTCGGGGGAAGTCAGGTAGTTGGTCATGTAAGGAGGCAAGATGAGCATATCCTTTTTGACCAGCGAACTCAGGTATTTGATATAGGTTGTTTTGCCCGTTCCAGGCTCGCCATGCAATAAAATCAGCCCTTTACTCTTGGGCTGCGCCAGTAACGCTACCAGTCGCTCATGAACCGCCGGAAAATCGTCGTTATAATGAAGCTCCAGGTCGATTTCGGGCGGCAGAATTTCGACCCGCTCGGTATGTAAACCACCCAGGCCGCTTTGGATGAGGTAAATATGCGTCTGGTTATCTTCATGAACGTATCGGTGTTCCTGAAAGCCATCCAGTAAGCTTTTAGCAGATGTTTCGTCGCGAAAATATCCGTATAATCGAATAAACCGATCACCGACAAACTCCGCCTTCAGCACCAATCCCTCATCATGCTGATAAATTCGTTCGATAACATGCCATCCTTTATCGGTAACGCGGGTTGAGTGATTGATTAATACAAATCCCCGGCTATCGAATAACTGTTGGGCCGAGGGCTTAAAATCATCATTGAAATGAAGGTAATTGGGATAGCTACCAAATGCCTGAACAAAATGAGGAGCCAACGGAAACTCTCGGTCGAGATCGCTGGGAATATATAAATTCTGAATACTGGATTGATTAGGCATACGACTGCTGGCCGACAAATAGCGCAACATATCGTTCCTGAAAATCGCTTCGTTGGCTTCCAATCGGTCGTTATGTTACGTTTCTAAAGTACCAATGTACTATTTTTTTGATAGACTACCCCGGTCTTTTAATCAATAGGTAGTGGAAAGTACGTTGGGGGCAAATCGGAGCATAATCTCATGAACACTCTTCTGATCGTACTGCATAGCGTTAGGGCTTTCGGGAGTTTGTGAATTAAAGATGTACCCTATCCGAATGGATTTACTCAACTGATATTCGGCAATCGCCTGTACATAATTGGTCGAGATATAGCCCGGACTGTTTTGCCGGTACGATAGACCAAAGCCAAACTGCTCCTGAAACCAGGCTCGCATGTTGATATCGAATCCCATGGGCCGATCCGCTATTTTCGACAGCAGAACCGATGGAATCAGAACGGTATTCTCACCCACCTCAAAGGGTACCCCTACCTGCAGCATGATCGGCTGAACACCTTTGAATGAATACCTACCCGTAATATCCTTGATTTGTCCGCTTAACTCAGGCGCTGATATACCTGCAAAAAAGCGGTCAGAGCGATAATAGATACCAACACCCAGGCTACTTACGGCGCGGTTAATGCTCGTTGCGCTGGTAACATCGTAGAGCGGCACTACACTAACTCCCCCCTGAACGCCTATGGAGAGTTTTGCCAGCGCAGGGAGATTAAACCGATACGCTACACTTCCGTAAACACCGGTGGCTGTAAACAACCCCATACGATCATTTAAGGCCTGAAAACCGAGCCCGATACGACCATGGGCAATAGCTCCATCGGCCGAAACACTTTGCGTGACTGGCGCATACCGAACACTGATCCATTTCCGCCGAAGAAAGGCTGTCAGGTGAAACGATTCGCGACTTCCCGCATAGGCTGGATTAATACTGAGCGGGTTCAGGAGGTATTGTGAATACAACACTTCCTTTTGACCGAACGCATGCTGACTGGTAATCAACAAGGTAATGCCTCCTAACAAAAATGAGGCTAAAACCGACGTAAAAACACGCATAGAGCTGCTGAAAAAAGTGGCTCAAATTGCAAGGTTTTGCCTGAAAAACCTACTTAAAATTAGTACATAGCAAAACACGGAGCCGACAAGGCGCTTCACAAAAGAGCGTACTGCTTCTCTGTGAAGCGCCTTGTCGGCTCCGTGCCATTTAGGGATCATACTAAAACTTCAGAATCTTGATCTCTGTCCGGCGGTTTTGCTGATGATCTTCTTCAGGGCAGTTGACACCGTCTTTGCATTTATTCAATAGCTGACTTTCGCCATATCCTTTAGCGATCATTCGCTTAGCGGCAATTCCTTTCGACTTGATGTATGAAACAGCTGCTTTCGCCCGGCTACTCGATAACGTAGCGTTGTATTTGGCCGATGCGCGGCTATCCGTATGCGAGCGCATTTCGATATTCATGGTTGGATATTTTTTCATCAAAGCGACTACTTTATCCAATTCAACAGCGGCATCGGGCCGGATCTTCGATTTATTCAGGTCGTAATAGATGTTGTCAATCTTAATAATGTCGCCTTTCTTGAACATAGCGATATCGGTCGATCCAACGCCCTCTTTGGTGATCCGGCTACCCGTTGTACCCATGTTGTCTTTCATGGCTTCGATGGCATAATCACAGCCGGGTTTGACCGCAAATTCATAGCTGCCATCGGGGCCAGTAGTGGTTTCCTGAGAGGTCCCGTCGCACTCATTTACCAGTACGACTTTTACTCCCTCGATAGGTTGTTTATCGGTTTGGGTCGTAATACGCCCACGCAGCGTTGTCATACCCAGCGTTGGTTTTTCTTCCACCTTCGGTTTTGAGAGCGGAATTTCAATCCGCGAAGGCTGGTCGTCGGACATATCTTTCGTTGAAAAACCGATTTGATTATCCAGATACCCTTCCCGACTAGCCAGGAATTTAAAGTCGCTATCGACATTCAGGCAGACCCGCAACAAACCTTCGGCATCCGTTTTAAGCTGTTTTTGGCCATTGCTGGCTGGATTATCCAATGCAACCGACGTATTGGCCAGCGGCTGCTTGGTTTCTGCATCAACAATACTGACGGTGAGTTCGCGGCAGGGGTACAGCGAGCCTTCGCGGGTAAACCGATACAGGTCGTCATCAGCTCCTCCGTTTTTGCGGTTACTGCTGAAATAACCACTCATCCGGTCACCATCGGTTACAATCCCAAAATCATCTTTCGATGAGTTTAACGGCTCACCCAGGTTCCGCGATAGCAAAGCCTGCTGCCCATCGGGCGAAAGCTGAGCGTAGAACATATCCAGATCACCCAGGCCAGGTCGTCCATCGGAAGAGAAGTAGATATTTCCTTTTTCATCGACAAAAGGAAACAGTTCATTCCCTTTCGTATTCACTTCCTTGCCCAGGTTGACGGGTTCGCCCCATTTTCCGTTTGTCCATTTTGATACATAAATATCGGTGCCTCCAAATCCGCCGGGCCGGTCAGATGCGAAATAAAGAAGTTGATCGTCTTTCGATAGTGATGGATGCCCGGTCGAGTATTCGTCATTGTTGAAAGGCAACTCTTCCGCTTTGCTCCAGATCCCACTCGTTTGTGTAGCTGTATATAGCTTTAGTTTATTAATCCCGTCGCTACTTTTCCGGTATTTACCACCGTTGTAGTTATTTCGGGTAAAGATCACCCGCGAGCCATCTTTAGTAAAGGTTGCAGGCCCTTCGTGGTACTTGGTATTCAAGGTCCGGCTAAACTGGTCTGACTCGCTAATAGGCTGATCTTCATAACCCTGACTGATATTAGTACCACCATAGAACCCAACCGTTCGGGAATCATTGGCAGTCGGGGCCGTAAAATCATCACTACCTAATGGCCGAATCAATTGGGTACGAATACGTTTGCTTGCCGATGTACCACCGCCTAAGCTAGCTGCTTTTGAGCCACGAATCGTTTTCAGATCGGGCAGATAATATAAGTCCAGAAAGGGCGTGTTGTTCCACTTGAACACACGTTTAACACCACTACTTCCGTTGCCCGTCGACACAAAAACCAACCCATCTTTATACATCATGGGGCTGAATTCGGCCTGGCGGGTATTCATGCTCAGGAATTCGACCTTATAACTCCCGGCATTGCGCGTTAAAGCACTTACATCCTGATATAATTTCGAAAACCCCTGCCCACGTTTGTCGCTTGTCTGGGTAGCCCCGTATTTATCATATGCCTCCTGAGCTTCGCGGTATTTACCGTTACTAGCCAGTGTCTGAGCGTAGTATAAATAGCACTTGGTATAATCCGTTGGCAATGCTCCCTGACTGATGAGTTCGCGATACACGCGCTCGGCATTGGGCATATCACGCGTTTGCTGATAGCTATACCCTAATTTAGCCCGGGCCGCCAATCGATCCGTTTCTGGAAGTGTAGATGGACTCTTCAGCGCCTGTTCATACAGTTCAATGGCTTTGGTGTAGGCTAACTGATCAAACTGGCGGTCGGCCTGTTTTACTAACGACTGAGCCAGAGCCGGTCTTACCATGACCCAGGCAAGTACGATAATAGAGAAAATATGCTTCATACACTATAAAAGTTGGAAAACTTCAGTAGCAAAAAAGAAAGGGTACACTCTGCCGGAATCCAGAAGAATATACCCTTTCCTAAGCAAAATCTACGCCGAAAATGAATACGAGAAAGGTCGAATGAGCGAAAGATCGAAAAACCTCCTGTACCCTTACTACCTACCCTAAACACCAAAGCGTGAATGAGTAAAGTAGCGAAAAACCTGCCTCAGCAGTTCGCTACTTTACTCATTCACGCCTTCGTACTTACTCTCTCTTTAGAAATATCTCGGCGTCAGGATACGGTTCTTACCGAATCCAAACTCATACCGAATCATGATCTCGTGCGAACTCGGAGCCACACTCTGTAACCCGTTCATCGTCCGATCATACGCATAACCGAAACGGAACTGATCCGTCAACTGGACCTCCAGCATCCCTACCACCGCATCCGTCGTGTAGGTCGACCAGGTCGAAAACTGGTTCCGACGAATCGAAGCACCAAGCGCGATCCGATCGGCAAACCAGAAGTTGATGTTCCCATCAAAACCCAACGGAGCTCCTTCCGCATACTTCACCAGCATCGAGGGCTTCATCTTCACTACCGGACTGATCCCCACCACGAAACCGGCCGCCAGGTACGCATGACGAGCCTGCACCGACCGATAATCTCCTACGTTGTACTCACTCAACCGATTCTTGATCAACCGGGGGACCGATAAGCCCAGATACGCCTTGTCGTTGCTCAGGTAAATCCCCGTCCCGAAGTTGGGAAGGATCTTGGAGATGTTGCTGGCAAAAGC
>NZ_MKUD01000040.1 GCF_001898575.1 Spirosoma sp. 48-14 | reverse complement strand
ACTTTTTTTCTCTGTTTTTCCATAATTGAAACACATTAATTTGTTACTGTTTATCCCGCACCTTGCGAGCTTTCGGGACAAATGTCTTATGGAAAAAGAGGCGTTATAAGAAAGTGGCAGTCAGAGGAAGTGTTTGGCTGTGAGTGGCTTTATAGAAAGTCTAAAACCATATTTATTAAACTATTTTGTTTAAATTTGACATATTTAGACAAGTCTTAAAAAAGCAAAATGGCATTTGGAAAACACATAAAAAGACTAAGAGAAAGTAAAGGCTTATTCTTACGGGAAGTTGGGGCTGCATTGGAACTGGATAGTGCTTTTATTAGTAAGGTCGAAAATGAAGAAAGACCATTGCCAAGAAAACATATTGAAAAGCTTGCAGACTTTTTGAATACCCCAGTTGATGGGCTATTGATTTTATGGTTTTCAGATAAAATAATTGAATTGCTACAAAATGAGCCTGTAGCCGAACAAGTTTTAAAAATATCGAGGAAAAGATTAAAAAAAGAGTAGAATAAAAACTAATCAAATACTATAACCAGTCATTATGAAGATAAAAAAAATTGAAGTTGAAAATTTTCGATTATTGAAGACTTTCTCAATAGACCTTGAAAATGAACTTTCTCTTGTTATCGGGAAAAATAATACAGGAAAGACTTCTATTTTGTCAGTTCTTGATAAATTTATAAATGAGAAAAGTAAATTTTCTTATGATGATTTCAATATTGATTTTAAAAACGAATTAGAAGGTTTAATCAAGTCGGCTGATATTCCCGACGAATTCCTACCCAAAGGCATTAAACTGAAAATTTATATTGAATATAACGATACTGATGATTTATCTAATGTTAGCAGAGTATTGATGGATTTAGACCCTGACAATAATAATATTGTTTTAGGTTTTGAGTACACTGTAATCTATGATGATTTTTTTAAAATTAAGGCTGACTATGCAGTCTTCGAAGCCAGTGAAAAGGCTAAAAATGTAAAGAAGAAAGAATATAAGCCAAGGGAACTAAAAGATTTTTTAAAGCAAAACTTAGAAGCTTATTTTAAAATTCATAAATTCTCTTTTGAGTACGATACAGCTACAAACAAGATTACTGAAACTAAGCCAATTGACCTTATTAGTGAAAATATTAATTTAAAAGACATCATCAGCTTCAAGTACATAAGTGCAAGAAGAGATGTGACAAATAAGGAAAAGGAAAACACACTCTCAAAACAAACCTCAAGTCTTTATAAAAAGAAAGAAGATAGCAGCGATAAGACCCAGGCTACAGAAGATTTCAAAGACCAGCTTTCAGAAACCGACAGTACATTAAGCGACATCTACAAAGACTTATTTAAAGATGTAATAAAAAAAGTACAGGATTTTGGAGGTGTTAAGTTGAATGATACTGATATAGCAATTATTTCAACCCTGCAACACCGAGAATTACTTGAAGGAAATACTACAGTAGTATACACTCACGATGACCATAAATTACCGGAGCATTATAACGGTTTAGGTTATATGAACCTAATAAGTATGATTTTTGAAATTGAGATTTTGGTACAGGATTTCAAAAAAGATAAAGACAAAAAGCCAGCGGATATAAATTTACTTATTATAGAAGAACCGGAAGCACATACACATCCCCAAATGCAGTATGTCTTTATAAAGAACATAAAAAAATTACTTGGAGAAGGTATCAAAAGAGATGATGGTATAAACAGACCATTACAATACATTATTACTACACATTCATCGCACATTGTTGCCGATAGTGATTTTGATGATATAAAATACTTGAAAGCAATAACAAAGAATGATGTTACTGCAAAAAATCTGAAAGATTTAAGAGCCCAATATGATGCCGACCCAAAACAATATCAATTCTTAAAACAATATCTAACAATTAGCAGAGCTGAAATCTTTTTTGCTGATAAGGCAATTCTTATTGAAGGAGATACCGAAAGAATTTTGATACCGACATTTATGAGAAAAGTTGATTTGGAAGAAGCTGCACGTTTAAAAGCAGCAGGAAACGATGATACATTCTTACCACTTCTATCACAAAATATATCAACTATCGAAGTTGGGGCATATTCACAAATCTTTGAGAAGTTTATTGATTTTTTAGGTATTAGGTCATTAATATTAACAGATATTGATGCTATAAAGGTAACAGGTCAAAATGCAAAAGGGCAAGATGAATGGGGAGCCTGTCCTGTAAATGAAGGGACTAAAACAAGCAATTCTGCGATTAATCATTTTTTGTCGGCTGTAACTTGGAATAATTTAAAAGCTTTACCAGTTGGCGATAGAACAATTGTTATTGGGAGTTCCACAATTTGTATATGTTACCAACAGGAAGAAAATACTTACCACGCACGGAGTTTTGAAGATGCTTTTATACACTTGAATAGAGCATTCGTAAAAGAAAATAAAGATACGTTCCAGGGGATAAAAAATGCTTCTGATTTTGATGATGATGCGAAAAGTCCTTATGATTTAGCAGATAAGTGTGTTAAGAAGAAAACCCATTTCGCTTTAGATATATTATATCATAGTGATGAAAAATTTAGTAATTGGAATATTCCGGCTTACATTAAAAATGGTTTGTTATGGCTGAAGGAAGATTAAATTTAGAACCGGAAGTAGTGGAGATTTTTCAGTCAATTGATGATGGCAGAAATTTTCTATTAAGCGGAGGTGCAGGAAGTGGAAAAACCTATTCTTTAGTAAATGTAATTCGACAGGCAATAGCTGAAAATCCAACGGCTAAGGTTGCTTGTATGACCTATACTAATGCAGCGGTTAAAGAAATTGAAGAAAGAGTAAACCATAAAAATCTTAATGTATCTACGATACACGATTTCTTATGGGATAGCATCAAACATTTTCAAAAAGAGCTTAAACAAGCACTTATTTCCTTAGCGAACAATGAGGAAGTAACCAGAATTTCTATTGAAGAAGTCAATCCTGTTCCGGATAATTATTATGCCGTTTTGCCTGATGGTGTACAGTACAAAGAGTTTGTTAGAATACGTGAAGGAATTATATCTCACGATGAATTACTTATAGTTGCCAACTATCTCTTTGAAAAATATCCCAAGCTTAGCAGCATCGTGAAAGATAAATATAAATTCATATTCATTGATGAATATCAGGATACAAGTAAAGTTGTGGTAGAAACATTTCTTACACATTTTAAGAAAAGCGAAAGAAAGAATATCATAGGTTTTTTTGGAGATGCTATGCAATCAATTTATGAAGATGGCATTGGTAATTTAGACGATTATAAAGGAGCTGATATAGAAAAAGTAAACGAAATTCAAAAAAAACAAAATAGAAGAAATCCCAAACTTGTTATTGATTTGGCGAACAAACTTCGTACCGATGGTATAACTCAAGAACCATCTGCCGACCCGAAAGCTCCTAATATGGCTAATGGTACCATAAAGCAAGGAACTGTTTTGTTTTTGCATTCCACTGATGGAGATGTCAATAAAGTTGAAGAATTTTTAGCAGCGAATTATGCTTGGGATTTTAATAATTCAAAGGAAACGAAGGAACTTAATCTCACTCACAATTTAATAGCAGGCAAAGCAGGTTTTAGAACCTTGATGGATATTTATGATAAAGACCACATATTAAGTTTTAGAGATAGAATTAAGAAGTATATTAAAGATAACAATGTTGCTACTGACTTTTCAGAAAATACATTTGGAGAAGTAATTGAAGCATTACAGCAAGGAAAAAGTGGCAGAGAGTTAAACGCAGTTCGTCCTACAAACACAATGCAGGTTTTTATTGATGGTAATGCGGAATTGTATAATTATGCTAAATCAATAAAATATACTGAATTTTCCAAAATATATGTTGACAAAGACCAATTACTTGATGATAAAAAGCAAGACGAAAATGATGAAAACAAGAAAGGTTCAAAAAGAGATAATCTTGTAAAACACTTATTTAAAATTCAGAATAATATTTCTCTGTATCAAAATAAAAAGTACAATGAGTTTTTAAGAGCCACAGATTATTATTTTAAAATAACAAGTATCGCAAGTAAAAAAGCCTTAAAAGAAAATATTGAAAGCCTTGTGAATGTTGGAGATAATACAATTGAACAAGTCATTAATGATGCTAACGAAAAGAGAATTTGTTTGATTGATGATAAGCTAATTGCTTTTAAAGAGAACAAAGAGTATTTGTATAATCGAGTAAAGGATGTTAAGTTTAGTGAATTTCAAAAACTATATGAATACCTTGAAGGACAAACACCATTTTCAACACAGCACAAAACCAAAGGAACAGAATTTGATAATGTTTTAGTTATTCTTGACAACGGAGGTTGGAACAATTATAATTTCGGTAATCTCTTTTTAGAAACAGGTTCAGCAACTGTATTAGACAGAACACAAAAGATATTTTATGTCTGTTGCACAAGGGCTAAAGAAAATTTAGCAGTCTTCTTTCACAATCCTGATGCAGATGTAATAGCGAAAGCCAAAATTTGGTTTGGAGAAGAAAATGTAATTGATATTGGTTAAACTTATTCATAAGAACATTGGGGAGCTAAACAAACTCCCCAATGTCAAAATCACCCAAATCACTTTTCCGCAAGGTGGAAGAACCGTCGTCGCTTTCAGATGAAAGTGTGCTATCCAAAAGCTCGGCAATTTTTCGGGAAGCACCCTCAATGGAATTTTCCAGTAAGCTGAATAATTCGGTTCCCTGTAATTTCTGAACTATGGCTACCGCTGTTTCCTTTTGAGCCTGTTCCAAATTTTCTTTTTGAAGCAATACCCCTACGGAGCTTAGTTCGTCGTAGGTAACCCCTTTAGCAAAACCGTTATCGCCACCGAATATTCCGTACCTGTTCCATTCTTCTTCCTCTTCTTCCAAATCAGGCATATTGCTGAAAACTTCGTCAAGTTCTTCCTGCGGAATTTGAATGCTGACGTTTTCGTTTTCGTCGTATTCGATGTCTAAATTATCAGGGTTTATCTCCGGTTCCGCTATTTGGCTTTCATTGGCAGTGTTTGGCACTGAAAGGCTTCTTACTGGCTTGGGCTGTCCCATAATATCGGGCAGGTGCGGGTTAACTTTTTCCTTTTTGGGCTTTTGCTTCGACCTTTTATGAATGACAATCTTATCCTGCAAAAGCAGTACAATGACTATCAGCAAGCAAATCACAATTACTATTTCCATAATCAGATATTTTAAAAAATGGGTTTAAACTTTTCGTTGAAATCATCGGTAATGGCTTTTTCAAACATCTCAAAATGATGCTCCAGTATGTTATCGAGATAAGCATACAGGGGTATGGCATCTTTACCAATAACCTGTACAATACGGGATAGCCGTTCGTGGTATTCCTGCCGTATATATATGCTTTTATCGCCCCGCTTTGTCATCGAATGGGTTTTCAAAAAGTGTTCGCCGTAGCTTCCGTCAAGGCTTTTTTTGATGCGGTTCCTTTCCCGTTGTACAGGCTTACTTTGTGGTAACTCAACCTGCTTTACCACATCTTGTTCCGCTTCCTTTTCCTGCTCTTCGGCAGGTAGCTGTAAACCGTCCTTTTTAACGCCGTCTACCATCAGGTTCATCATCATTTCCTCGTTAATGTCCGGCGTTACTTTTCTTTTATTGTCTTTCTCCATAGCACTACAATTGAATGATGTTTAAAAATTCGCTGATGAACAGGTCTAACTGGCAGGCTTTCATCAAACGCTCATCGGGTGGCATTACCGTAGAACGGAAAACCGTTTTGCTGTCCGCTTCGCTTTCCTTGCGAAAACGGGTGCTGTTCTTGATTTGGCTTTGCATCAGGCTTAATCCCAATTGCCCGATTAGCTGATTGTACACGTCATATAAGGGTGTGCTTTCCCTGCCGTCCACCTGGTTCCAGAAAAGATTAATGGTTTCTATAGATGTCTCGCCTTTTTTCATAATCACGTCCTGTAAAAGCTGTGTGAAGATGAGCGTACTTTCCATTACCACACGGTCTGCCGTGATGGGCGTGAAAATGTGGTGCATACCTGCCAATGCTTTCAGGATGCCGGGCGTGTTTACAGTTCCGGGCAGGTCGAAGAACAGCACATCAAGCGGAACGGGAGAAGTGTTTACAAATTCGTGCGCCGCATCGAGTACGCTATCCGCTTTGTGCTGCATAATGGGATAGGCTTTTTTATTGATGGTGGTAAACTGCTTATATGCCAGTTTTTTCAACGCCTCATTTTCCATTACCATTGCCAAATCACGGGTTTTCATTTTCATCAGGCTGTGCTGCGGAAAATCCGCATCAAA
>NZ_MKUD01000039.1:54891-124663 GCF_001898575.1 Spirosoma sp. 48-14 | reverse complement strand
GTGTATGATCCCCATTGCAGTGTTTATTTGAAGTTCGCACCTCAAAATTCACACAGCTTTGGGGATTTTCCATTAAGTTTAAACAGCTTCATTATTTATCTATTAATCCTATCCCTCTTGCGTGTACATATAAAACCACTCCTGCGGCTCCATCTGGCTTTTCTATTTATTTTTTTCTATTTATTGCTTCTGTTTGGACTGACCACCTCTGGATTAGCACAAGTGATTACAACAGTGGCGGGCTTCGGCAGCGAAAATGTGCCCGCTACATCCACTCAGTTGAGTGAACCCTTTGGTGTAGCTGTAGATGGGAATGGTAATCTTTACATCGCCGACCGGGCTAATCATCGCATTCGCAAAGTCAATCCTTCAGGGATGATTACTACAGTGGCCGGTACGGGTAATCAGGGCTATAGTGGCGATGGAGGTCTGGCCACCTCGGCCCAGTTATACTCCCCTTTTGGTGTGGTTGTTGATGGTAGTGGTAATCTCTACATCGCCGATTTTGGTAACTGCCGTATTCGCAAAGTCAGCCCTTCGGGTATAATCACTACTGTGGCTGGTACGGGTAACGCTGGCTATAGTGGCGATGGAGGTCCGGCCACCTCGGCCAAGTTACAATACCCTTTAGATGTAGCTGTTGATGGCAGTGGTAATCTCTACATCGCAGATCGAGATAATTACCGCATCCGTAAGGTAAATGCGTCAGGAGTAATTACTACCGTGGCTGGTACGGGCACTTATGGCTATAGTGGAGATGGAGGTCTGGCCACCTCTGCTCAGTTGAATAACCCTTATAATGTGGCAGTGGATGGCAGTGGTAATCTCTACATCGCGGATACGTACAACAACCGCATCCGTAAAGTTGACACTTTCGGAGTGATTACCACGGTAGCTGGTACAGGTAATCAGGGCTACAGTGGGGACGGAGGGCAAGCTACCTCCGCTCGCTTGGACTTTCCCTATAGTATGTCGGTGGATGGTAGTGGCAATCTCTATTTCTCGGATGGCAATAACCATTGCATACGCAAAATAAGCCCGTCAGGAGTAATCACCACTATTGCTGGTACAGGTAATGGTGGTTATAGTGGAGATGGAGGGCCAGCTACCTTAGCCCAATTGTATTATCCTTTTGGTGTAGCTATAGATGGCAACGGCAATCTTTACATCGGTGATTATACTCACAATCGTATCCGCCAAGTAAATACGTCTGGGATAATTACCCCTGTGGCAGGTAATGGAACAAAGGGCATTGGGGGCTATAGTGGCGATGGGGAGCAGGCCACCTTCGCTCAGTTGAGTGAGCCTTATGGTTTAACAGTGGACAGTAATGGTAATCTTTACATCGCGGATCGGAATAATCACTGCATCCGAAAGGTGAGCCCTTCGGGTATAATCACTACTGTGGCCGGTACGGGTAACGCTGGTTATAATGGGGACGGAGGGCAGGCTACTTCCGCCCAGTTATATTCTCCTACTGGTGTAGCAGTGGACGGCAATGGAAATCTTTACATCGCGGATCGGGATAACCATCGAGTCCGTAAGGTAAGCCCTTCGGGTGGCATTATGACCATATCGGGTACTGGCGATGCGGGTTACAGTGGTGATGGGGGACAGGCCACTTCCGCTCAGTTGTACACCCCTTTTGGTGTGACGGTGGATGGTAACGACAATCTCTACATCGCTGATTTTGGTAATCACTGCATCCGTAAAGTGAGCCCTTCGGGTATAATCACTACTGTGGCCGGTACGGGTAACGCTGGTTATAATGGGGACGGAGGACAGGCTACTTCCACTCAGTTGGATTCTCCTACCGGTGTGGCTGTAGATGGCAATGGTAATCTTTATATTGCTGATCAATACAACCATCGTATCCGTAAGGTAAACACGTCGGGAAGGATCATCACGGTAGCCGGAACAGGCAGTCCAGGCCTATTTGGAGACGGGGGGCAGGCAATATCAGCTTGGTTATATTACCCCACTGATGTAGCGATAGATGGTAGTGACAATCTCTATATCGCGAATGGTTTCAATCGCATCCGTAAAGTGAACTCTTCGGGTGTGATTACCACGGTAGCCGGTACTGGCGCTTATGGCTATGGTGGAGATGGAGGCCCAGCCACTTCTGCCTGGTTGCGATCTCCTTTTGGTGTGGCAGTAGACGGCAGTGGCAATTTCTATATTGCTGACCTGAATAACCATCGTATCCGCAAGGTAAGTGCCCCCTATAACGTGTGCTTTTCCTTGAAGGCGGGAAATTGGACTGACACGAGCGTGTGGTCCTGCGGTAGGGTGCCGGTCAGCACAGATACCGTACAAATCAATCACCCCGTTAGCTTACCAGATAGCTATCAAGGCCACGCACTGAATATGTATTTTGGAGTCAATGGGCGATTGTTAATGAACGCTTATAGCAGAGTAGAGCTTGGCCTGCCATAAGCTAATTAATAGTTATAATTCGTATGCTCTTTAAGAATCTCTAACCTAACTCTGCTATCATCAATTCCATGCAGCTTCCTTCAAAGGAACAAAGATTGAACCATTATCTGGCAACCGTTGCCAATCATTTTATAGATATTACTTCACTTATTTCTCAATCCAGCAACTGCTGTTTTTGTCTTGATATTTTCGTCTGATAATCAGGTGTTTATGTGGGGAATTTAAGCGTCTTCAGGAGCACGAAAAATAAAAAAACGGCCTATACAATGCGTATATGCCGTTTTTTTATTTCATTGTTTATGCTGTTGTCAGTTGGTTTGTTCGTCAGGAAACCATCTGGGATTTATAGCACATCCAGCACATTTTTCCCGGTTTTTAGCTTTTTCAGCCGCAGCAGCGCTTCGATGTAGTAATAATCGGCGTAGTTGATCGATGCGTCGATTTCACTGTTATTGGGCTTATGGCCCGTGCTGTGCAGCAGGAATGCGCTGTTTGTGGTGCGGCTCTGGTAAGCTGCCGAAGATAAGCTGTTCAGCATTTGTTCGGCTTTGGTGCGGTAGACGGCTGCTTTGGTCTTATCATTCACCAGTGTCGACAGTTCGAGCAAGGCCGATGCTGTAACGGCTGCCGCCGAGGCATCTTTGGGGGCGTTGGGAATATCGGGGGCATTGAAATCCCAGTAGGGAATCAGGTCATCGGGTAAGCGCGTTAGATACACATCCGATACCTTCTGGGCAAAATCCAGAAATTTCGGATCTCTGGTTTCGCGGTAGGTCATCGTATAGCCGTAGATAGCCCAGCTTTGCCCTCTGGCCCACATGGAGTTGTCGGCGTAGCCCTGATGCGTAACGCCTTTTATCTTTTTGCCGGTCTCGCGGTCATAAACCACCACATGATAGGAGGTATGATCGGGACGAAAATGGTTGTTCATGGTTGTTGTTGCGTGCGAAACGGCCATGTCGTAGAGTCGTTTGCCACCTCCATTCTTCGACGCCCAGAACAGTAGTTCGAGGTTGATCATGTTGTCCATAATGGTGTTGTGCTGCGGCCATTCCATGTTGGGCACCGGTCGCGGCCACGACAGAATCGTACCAACTTTAGGATTAAACAGCGTGGCCAGCGTATCGGCTGCAGCCAGCAGATTTTTTTTGTACGCCGGATCACGGGTTAACCGCAACCCATTGCCGAAACTGCAATACATCTGAAAACCCAGGTCGTGGTCGATGGCTTTCTGATAGGCCAGCGGGGTCAACTCTCGGGTGAACGTATCGGCTTTGGCTTTCCACCGGGCATCTTTGGTATATTCATAGAGATACCACAAGGTGCCGGGCCAGAACCCGCTTGTCCAGTCTTTATAGCCGACGTAGTTCCAGGTGGTTTTACCATTCAGTATGTTACGGGGAAGGTTGGGTTGAGTGGTGGGGATAGAAGCGGCCGTTTGAGTGGCCTGACGAACGCAGTAATCCAACTGCGCATTCACATTAAATGCTGGCCGTGGCACAAACGCCAGTAGTAGAATCAGGAGATAGCGCATAAGGGCAGAATTATTTTTTCATGACAGGATTTATAAGATTGACAGGATTGTAGCCGTATGGGCAAATCCTGTCAATCCTGCCGAAAGAGCCTATCGTACAGGTGTCAACCAAACGGCTTGACCACCACGGGGTAAGAGATTCATATCGAGCGACTGTCCAGCTTTTACGATCTGGGTCGCCACCCGTACCTGCGTTTTCGTCGCCACAGCCGGATCGTCGGAATAGATGTGAGCCGTGTAAGTTTTGCCCTTGGGCAGAAAATCCAGCGGCAGCTTAAGCATCCGACCGTCGTTGTTGGTAATTGTACCCACAAACCAGTCGTTGCCACTCCGGCGGGCAATAGTCACGTATTCGCCAATGGCATCGTGAATCACACGGGTATCGTCCCAGACGGTCGGCACGTTGGCAAAAAATTCGATTTCCGGTTCACCATTATAAAGAGCGGGCTTATCGTACCAGAACACCGACTGCAACGGGCTATACGAGATGACGTTCATGGCTAGCTGGTGCGCGTGCGTATTTTTCAGCCGCTTATCGTAATAGCAAATGGTGTAATCGCCAGCCCCGGCCAGGTAGCGTGTGAAAGGAAGAATCGTGTTGTGGGTAGCATCGGGAAACTCCTCGTTACCGCGAATACCCTCCTGCGTCATCACGTTCGGATAGGTACGGCTGGTGCCGGTTGGCCGGTATTCGTCGTGGATATTAACCATCAGATTGTTTGCCAATGCCTTACGCTTGGCTTCGGTTAGCCACGTCATCCAGCGGTGCGAACCAACTTCCACAAACCCGAACTTCACGCCTTTGACGCCCCATTTCTTGTAGAGCGGAAAAATCTGGTCCATCTGCTTGTAAAGCGCCTGCAAGTTCACGTACAGAATCACACCCACATTCTTTTCGTTGCCATAAGCGATCACTTTGGGCATGTCGATAGGGGCGACAACCTGCCGGGCATCCGACTGAAAGGTAAATGCCGGACCATACCATTTCCAGTCGAACAGGATGTATTGCAGGTTGTGAGCAGCCGCAAAGTCGATGCACGACATCGCGCCTTCGGTGGTCAGGGTTACTTCCCGCATCATCTTTCCCGGTTTAATCCAATCGGTGTTAGCGACAGTTGCGGGTGGATTCAGATTCAGCAGAATATCGTTGTTTTCGAGCAGTTTACCCGGACGTTCAGCTACCATCACCACCCGCCAGGGCGTTCCGACGTCCGACATCAGATCAGCACTCTCGTACATCGACGTGATAATGGTATTCGGTTTGTCGGGCGAGAGTTTGAACTTGGTCATGGCGTAGTCGGTCAGCTCAGCTTCGGCCAGACTAACGTAGAGGCCATTCAGCAAAGCAAGCGTCAACGGACGCTCTGATGTCTCTGGCCAGGCAGCAAGGGGTAGTTTCTGATAGGCTCCCTGCGCCCAGGCGGTATACCAGGCTTTTGTTTCGGCGGGTAGCGTAAACTCGCTGTTTTCGGCCATTACCCGGTAGTACAGGCCTTTGGGGTGTTCTGGGAAGAAATACCGGAAGGCAATGCCTTCGTTATAGGTCCGCAAAATTACGTGCAGTTCGTAGTCAGGACTGTCTTCTTTCTGGAGCTGAATGTCGAGCTGGTTGTAGTGATCACGAATCTTACTTCGCTCGCCATAAACGGGTTTCCAGGTGGTATCTTTCGTTGTTTTGACAACGTTTTTGATGGTTAGGTTATCGCACCAGTTTACGCCCAGTGTACCGGGCGGGGTAGTCACTTTATGGGCCATAGCGTGTTCGAACACATGATTGTCGATCTGAACGCCCAAACCCGATTCGAGAATTACCGGCTTTTTCAGGTAATCGACGCGGTAGGTCATCTGGCGTTTGCCAGGGCTCACTTCCTTTTGCGTAAACACAAGCTCCAGTTTACCATCTGGCGATTGCAGGCGGTGTTCTGTCGGTTGACTACGCCCAATCTGAGCTAACAAAAAACAGACAATCAGCGAATAAATGCGTATCATACACATAGGAATAAGGAACACTGATTTTTATGTGAGGATGATTTGTTATGCTCCGTGTTAATCATCTCGATTCTGAAAATCAGTGTTCTATGGTCATTACTTCGTTTCGTCTACCTCAATCCGTAGCAGCTTATCGGAATCGTATTGTGGAGCCACCGTTTTTTGGTTGACCATTAGTTTCCTCACGTTATCAAACCCCAACGAGGCCTCGATCAGTGGCTGCCCCTGTAGCTGTACCTCCAATTCATTCCCGGTTTTTGCCGCATACAGAACTACTTTCGAGAGCGAGCTTATCAGGGGCTTCCCGTTCCGTCGCAGGTAGCTCCCATTACTAATGAAGACCGACGATAACTGGGCGGGGTCTTGCCGGTCGGCACGCTCAGGAAACGTTATGGCTGACAGGTACGCATCCGTTTCCCAACCATTGATTACCGTATTGGCGTTGCGATGCATCAGCCGCCCATCGGCTAGCAGGTTGATATACAATTCGGTGACCTGCCCGTTTTGTGTAATCCGTATACCGATGTAGTTAGTCCCCTCAAACTTTTCGATGATAGGTAGATTACTCCGCCCGGCGGCTCCGCTTGCCCCCGACGACCCGGTTGCGGTCTGGATCGGCCGATTGGTTTCGTCCAATAGCAGAATGGCATTAACAAACTTGGTCCGGTCGGTTTTCTCGGGGGGCGACAACACGTAGTATGGAATCTGCACGTTGGTTGTCCGATCTTTCAGGCCGTATTCTGTCCGAAACTTCATCTTTTCAGGAAGATCGTGCGGATAGCCCAGCGGCAGCATTTCGGGGTATAAGGGCCGAAAAAGAATGGCTGCACTATCTTTCGTGATCTCGAAATCGGGGCCGCGTTTGACGGCTTTGTCGGCAAAATGCAGCAGAAAATCGAAGCTACCGATGTCGTAGGTTTTTACATCGTCGATCACCAGAATCACATTGCCAATCCAGAGAAAATTGCGGTAGTTGCGCAGGAAATTCCGGGAGGTTGGACCGGTTGCATCAGCCAGTAGATATTTCAGTCGGAGCCGCTCCGGCGTGCCGGTCGCCCGACTACCGCCATCGATCAGATTGTAGAGATGTCCCGGATTTTTTACGGCACTGTACTGGTCGCGGGCATCCTGCGCCACACCATTGAACATGAGCACGTTATGAGCGCGACTCGTTACAAAATAGCTACTGTATTCAGGGTTACCGTAGCCTACGTCGCCCCCATCGATCAGCAGGTTTTCGCCTTTATGGTAAAGCACAAACGAGCCCGCATCAGCATGGGCATGGTTCCAGGTAAAACCGCATTTCACCCCCAGCAACGTCGCGTCAGGTTTCCACGAATCGCGCAGCATACCCCAGCCCATCGCTCCGTAGATTGCCGATGTTGGTAAAGCGGGTGTGGCGGGAGCGGGCTTTGCTTCGGGCTGATACAGAAGACCCATGGGTGTACCGACGCCCAGATCTTCCCGAAACTGATTACGGGCCGTATGCTGTAAATACCAGTAATAATCGTCTTTCCCCAAGCCCAGCGCGATCAGTAATTTAGCGGGTCGGTCGCCGTTGGCGAAGTCGTTGCTGTCGCCAAAATTGAGCGACATGAGCGGCCTGTTCGTTGATCGTGGATACGATACATTAATAAACCAATCAACAGTTTTTTGCAGCAGCCTGTCATACGGCATACTAATGGCTCCCTGTGCATTTGTGTAGGCCAGCCGAAACAGCAGGTATTCCGACACACCATAATTGGCATAGCTGACGCTTTCGTAAAACCCACCGGCCGGATCGAAGTTCGATGGTTTGTTTTCCAGTACACTTCCCGCAAAAGCAAACCACTGGCGGCTGTCCTGCATAATATCGGCGGCCCATTGTTTAGCCTGTGGCACTTCACTCATGACGGCCAGCGACGCGACTCCCGCTTCAAAAACGATGGCAGCCCACCAGTTGTGCCCCATGTTATTGAGCGACTGAATTCGCTTGTCTTTCGATACCCAATCGGCGATGGACGGTTCAATGCCCAGCTTCACGATCTTACTGGCAATGGCTTTACGTTCGTCCTTGGTTAGGGCATTATAAATAGCATCGAACGTTACGGAAGCAGCCCAGTTGTTGTGGCTGGTTCCCAATCCGGCATTCCAGCGTGGGCTACGGTCGTCCATACCATCCCAGAAAGGGCGACTGACTAACTCATTGAGCAATGTTTTAGCCCGATCAGCATAGCGACTATCACCAGTCATAGTGTATGCCAGTGCCAGTTGTTCCATATTACCCCCTTTAGGCTCCGCCAGCCATGTATCGCACCGCTGCCGGATGGCGTTCCAGCGATTGGCCAGCAACGTATCGGTTTTGATCCGCTCTTTCAGCCGTTCGGTTCGTTGCGGGGTATAGAACAGATATGGATGGGCTTTCTGGGCCTGGGCGGCATTCACGCCAAAAAGCAGGGCAAGCAGACTAATGATTAAGGCTTTCATAATTCGAGGTAAAAGGACTGTTCGACTGGGGTAGCCGATTGTATTTTCTGCCCCACACAGGTGCCGTATTGCCAGGCAACAACGGTTATTTTCATGGGCATTTTGCTCCGGGGTGGAATGGCCGTAAACACCAATCGATTCTGGTCAATCACCGCCGGACCTTCTTTTACGTAATAGTATACCGGCAACCGGGCATCCGAAACGGCCTGTAACGGAATGGCTTTTACCACTACCTTCTGATTCGGGATAGTCGGGAATGTAATGGTTTGCGGCTGACCCTCCCGGTTGGCGATGGGAAAGCGCATAGCAGCCTGCTGGACAATACTTTTATACGTTTGGTCGCCATCGTTCGATGCCAGCAGCCAGATGTCGTTTGAACGTTTGGGATTCGCAAAACCCATGCGGTAAAAGCTGATCTGAAACGTCGTATCGTTCAGTTTTCGAACAGGACCGCAAATTCGGTCGATGGTGATGCGTGTGCGAGCGTGTTCGGGAGTCGGTTGTATGCGTGAGGTATCCGTAAACAAACTCTTCAGATGAAATGTAATACCGTCGGCATCAGGCCAAAACGGCAGTTGATAGTTGGCATGTGCTTTTGTGGGCTTCAGCAACTGACCATTTTGCATAAATCCCAGCTGTTGCAGTTTTTTACCTCGGGATTTACCGTAAATAGCTTCAGTAGCCTCGGCCATTTCCTTATCGAAACACCAGCTTGCTACGCGTTTATCGCCTTTGTAAACCGCATACGGAGCGGGTTTTGCCGTGGGTAAACTGTCGCGTCGCCAGCGGTCCATCAGCCAGCCTTGCCGGGGATCAATCGGTTTCAGCACAACGGTATCCTGCTGGCCCGACGTTTTGGGTAATCGGTAGTTAGCCGCCTTTTCGAGATAGAGCGCCAGAAACCGAACCATAGTATCGGAATTATCGAAATGGCCCCGACCCGCATCGGCCAGCAGGCTAAACGGGGTAGCTGGGTGGTTAGCCACATAAGCAAAAGCTGGGGTGAGTCGGTCTTCCCACCACTCGTATTCGCCCATGACCATCAGGCCCGGTACACCATCGATGGTTCGTCCGGCCCAGTCGGGATTTGGTCGCCCGCTACCCGTCAGATTGGTTTGGGGCGCATCACCATGAATGGACAGGATAGCCAGGGTTCGGCCGGGATTCCAGGCGGCAAAATTCCACGGATAGCTAGCCAGTGCCGAATGCCCAAGCGGAACAACCGGAGCAATCTTTAGTTCGGTATAGCCCGATACCTCGGCCAGTCGGGTCATCATATCGGTAAATTCGATGCCAGCCCCTTTCGATGAGCGAGTCGGATTCCAGTCGAAGGTCTGGTTGAACATAGGCGTTACCCACACGATAGCAAAGCCTAGTCTGATCATGGTTTTCCGAAAGTCGGGATGCTCAAAAATGCCTTCTTCGAGCATATTGTGCTGCCCGACCACGACACCCCGTACGTATTGGCACTTGTCGGGAATCCACAAAAAAGCCTGCGGATGATCGTTCGTTTCCGACGACGTTACTGATTGAACCGGAACCGACCATTGCCATACCTGCGCCCATGCGGAGCCGTGCAGGCACAGGATAATCCCAAAAACAACCGTTAATACATTCCTGACAATCATACGTCGCAATTAGCTGACCTTTCCGCAGGCATGTCCAACGACTCACGCTGGATCATTCTTCGTCGGGAAGCTCTCTGCCAGGAAATAGACAGGTCGAATGGACTGATACCCTTGTCTGGGCCGATATTGACGAAAATAAGAGCCTGTTTAAATTTTTGTAGGACAGGCATTTTTGTCATTGCGACGCAGGAGCAATCTTCGGAGCAGTCTCTTTTTAAGAGTCCCGAAGATTGCTCCTGCGTCGCAATGACAAAAAAATATGCTTACTACAGGCTCCTTTTAGGAAATTCAAACAGGTTCTAAGATCAGTTGATTTCGTCGATGATGATTGCCTGCCCACCTTTGGCCTTCAGACTGACCGGAAGCGTATCGCCCTGTTTCACTGCAACGACTCGTTTCTGAATACCGCCCGTTTGGTCATCTTCGTACAGGGTTGCCTGATAGGATTTGCCCGGTGCAAGAAACAGGAGCGGCAGTGATCCCGTCCAGTCCGATAAGCCAGCCGCCGAACCGATGTACCACGTTTTACCCCGCCGACGTGCTACGCTGATATGTTTACCGATTTCGCCGGTCAGGTAATGGCTTTCATTCCAGACGGTAGGCACTCGCCTGAAAAATTCGATTTCGCCCTCATCGTTGTAGTCGGTGGGGTTGCCATACCAGAAAATCGCCTGTAAAGGGCTGAAATACACAACCGACAGCGCCAGTTGCTGACCTTTGCTGACCTGTAACTTGGTCTTCAGGAGGTTGTCGCTAAAGTAGCGGTTGGTATTGGGGTAACAGAACGTATAATCAGCGGCCCCGGCCAGAAAGCGGGTGAACGGCAACACGGTATTATGGAATGCATCGGGGTTGTTTTCGTTGCCACGAATGCCTTCCTGGGTCAGCAGATTGGGAAATGTTCGACTCAGGCCGGTCGGCTTATAGTTGTCGTGAATATCCAGAATGAAGCCATAATCGTAGACCTTTTTGATCGCTCCGGCCAGCCACGTGATACCTTCCTGGGTTAGCCCGTCCACAAACCCGAATTTCAGCCCGGCAATACCCCATTTTTTGTACAAAGGCAAAATATCATCCAGCCTGGCCCGTAGCCCAACCCGGTTCACGTACAGGATGACTCCTATGCCTTTTTCCTTTCCATACTGAATCACTTTAGGCATGTCGATAGCCGGAATCACCTGCGTCGGGTCGGATGTGGTGCGGAACTCGGACCCGTACCAACCCGCATCGAACATAATGTATTGAAAATCGTGTTTGGCGGCAAAGTCAATACAATTTAGCCCACCCTGTGTAGTCAGTGATGAGCGGATTAGCTTACCCGGTTTAATCCAGCCCGGAATGGCCTGGGCCGTCGGCGGGCAGAGCCGCAGAGGAAGGTCACTGAATGCATGTAAACCGATGGCCGAGGTGGCCACGCTAATCGTACGCCAGGGGGTTCGAAAGCCCGCCGTTGATTTAACGGAGTCCTTTTCGAAGGCAACCGCCAATGAATTAGCGACTGTCCCTTTCGTCAGAACGGGTTTTGTATAGTTCGGGTTGTCGGCTTCACCAATCGACAGAAAGAGTCGTCCGTTGGTCAATGTGGCCGGGAAATCGCAGGTTTTTTGCAGCTCACCAATGGTCGTTGGCGTAAATACCGACTCTTCGTTATACTGATAGATGGTGTAGTTGTCCGTCAGCGCAAAGGTGGTTTGTTCGGCCCGAATCAGCCCGGTTTCGCTATCTTTCTGTTTCGGTAACCCATACCGAAACGCTACGCTCCCGTCGAACACACGAGCAACGACCTGAAACAAAACGGTTCCTGACTGACAATCGAGAGTCAACTCGTTATACGTATTCGTAATGACATCGTTTTCACCCAGCGGCCACGGTATCTGTTCGTTGTGGGCACGTTGCCCTGATTTCTTAACCACAACCTGTTGCCCGGCAGCCGTTGTGTTTAATTGGAAGCCAAGCGCCGACCAGTTCAGTACAGGTTCACCGGCAAACAGAATCCGGTAAGTGAGCACCTTCTGATCATTAACGGATACCTCTATACGCGTCTTTCCGTCGGGCGAACTGGCATGATACGTTGTAGGTTTCGGAACTGCCGTTGCTAACGAAGTAGCTAACAGGACAATCCATACGATCTGATAAATCTTCGCAGTCATTCTACATTCAACGTTGATAGAACACGGATTTCTATGATAGTATGATTTATACAGATTAAAATCACAATGATCATAAAAATCCGTGTTCTATTTAAGGCAAATTTTAGTAAATAGATACTTACCAGCCTGGATTTTGAGTTAGCTGCGGATTCAACTGGATCTGCTGTGTAGGAATCGGAAGAAGGTAGTTCTTATCGCTAAACGAGCGGCTTCCATCAACAATCAGGTTACCATCGGCATCTTTGGCGGTTGAGGCTTGTGAAGGCCATAGTGACTGGTATTCGGTGCCCGTCCATTTGATACCAACCAGTGGTTGCTTCATTACGTCTGCAGCGGCCCAGCGTTTGATATCATCTACCCGGAATCCTTCATAAAACAATTCCACATTACGTTCTCTACGGATTTCGGTACGCATATCCAGTCCATTGGCCTGTACAAGAGCATTGCTAAGTTTGGGCATCGATTTATTGACCCGCAGTCGAACCAAATTCAGTGATTTGTCCAGGTCGGCATCGCTAATCGTTCCATTTCGTTCGAATACAGCCTCGGCATAGTTCAGCAGCACTTCGGCATACCGGATCACCGGATAGTCGTAGCCTTCTTCGTTATCGGCTACAGCCCGTTCCGAAATCCATTTCTGGTTGGCATAACCACTGAGACTATTGGCATAAGGTTTGAACGGCGATGCATTGGCGGTTGCCCGATCGGCCGCTCCGCCTGTCCAGTCGACGCGTGGGTTGTTGATTCCGAACCAATAGTAGCCATTGGCTTGCTTCAATGTATACTGCATTCGGTTATCACGATTCTGGAATTCCGAATTCATGGTCGTATAGCCTTTAAAAAGCGCGGATTTTTCGATAGGTAATCCATCTTTACCCAGAAATTGATTGGCGAAATTTTTGGTTGGATTCGCATTATTAGCCTGCCGAGACACATTCTGGCGAATTTGGCGAAGTGTCCAGTCGTAGCGATTAGCCAGAATGTATTCGTTGTTCGCACTTTTGGTCAGGTTGGCCGGATTTGATTTCTGATTTTCAAGAATAAACAGGTATTTCTGCGCCGAATCGCCTAAGGCCGCTGGAGCAAATAGTTGGTACTGGCCACCCGTAATGACGGTCCCGCTGGCGGTAACGGATACATCGAGGAGCGTATTGGCGCGGGCTGTGTTGTTGCGGAACTTTTGCCAGGTGCCTTCGTATAGCGCGACTCGTCCCAGAAATGCCTGGGCCGATTCTTTGTTGATCCTTCCCTGCTCCGTAGATGCATTCTGGGCTGTTTTGGCCGGTAAAGCTGTAATTGCTTCGTTTAAATCCTTAATGATAAAGTCAACCAGTTCGTCCCGTGTATTGCGGGGAGCCTGTAGCTCGGGTGAGGTTGTACCCAGTGCTTTACTGATGATGGGTACACCGCCAAAAATCTGCAACAGATCGAAATACACGTACGCCCTGAAAAACTTGGCTTCAGCTACATATTTGGCAATGTCGGCCTGATTGCCATAGGTTGCGGCTTTGTCGAGCAAATAATTGATGGTACGGATCTTACTGTAGTTATTGTTGTAGTTAGCGTCGGTTGTCGGTACTGTATTCAGCCCACGACTGTAGGCATTCTGTCCCGCTATAAAGTCACTTTTGATGTCGGAATGGTAGTTTTGAGTAGAGCCATTGGCATCGTAAAGCACATCGATAAACGAGCGTTCGTAGGTGTAAAACTGGTTGGCCGCCAGCATAAAATCGTTGGGCGTTTGCCAATAGGCCGCATCTGAGAGCTGGTCGAGCGGGTCCAGATCCAGGGCCTTGTTACAGCTGTTCTGGGTTAGGGTCAACGTACCCGCCAGCAAATACAGATATAGTTTTCGAAAGGATTTCATTGGGGAAAGAAATTTTTAGCTTTCGGCCAACCGGGGAGCAGACGTTTTATAGCTCCGATCGGCTGAAAACAAGTTCATTAAAAGGTCAGGTTTACGCCCAGCGTGTGCAGCCGGAAGAATGGGTAGCGCGTGAACGTTGTTTCGCTGTTGGCACGCCCTACATTACGTGTTGCTTCAGGGTCCCAGCCATCACGAATGTGGCTGATTTCCCAGAGGTCGTTCCCCGAATAATACACCCGAAGTCGATCTACCTTAATCTTCTTGGTAATGCTCACCGGCAAGGTATAGCCAACGACCAGGTTTTTTAACCGCACATAGGCACCGTTTTCAACCGACCAGTCCGAAATCTGATAGTTGTAGTTATTATACGATGTTGCGTTCTGGCCTGTCGACAGAATGGGATAGTAGGCATCTGTATTGGTCGGTGTCCAGGTTTTGCCTACCCAGAAGTCGGTTTGTCCCTGGAAAATCGAACCGAATGGTACCCGCCAGTTCCCTTCGCGGAAGATCGTGCGTTTACCTACGCCCTGAAATACCGCCTGAAAATCAAAGCCTTTCCAGTCGGCGCCCAGGTTCAGTGCGAAACTGTAGCGCGGATCATCCCGGCCCAGGTATTTCAAATCGCCCGGTACGGTTAACTTCCCATCGCCATTCAGATCTTTGAAGCTGTTATCGCCAATGCGAACACCGGGCAGAGTCGATGTGGTCAGAGGCATGCTAATATTATTGCCGGGAGCCAGCGCACGGGCTGCAGCTAGTTGTTCGGCGGTTTGGATACGCCCCGCATATTCAAGCCCGAAGTACGAGCCGAGGGCATAGCCTTCGACGGCTCCGTTGAAGCCCTGGTTAACGACGTTGGCTCCTCCGTAGTTGAGCAAAATGTTCTGGTTGTCGGTCAGGCTCCCACCAATGCGATAGCCAAACTCGCCAATCCGGTCGTTCCATTGCAACGACCCTTCCCAGCCCCAGGTTTTCAGGAGACCAATATTGGCTGTTGGTGCGCTGGCGCCCAATACGGCCGGAAAAGTCTGTGGCAGCAGCATGTTCCGGTTATATTTAACGAAATAATCGAAGCTACCTGATAGACGGCGATTCAATACGGAAAAGTCAAGCCCGAAGTTGGTCGTTTCGACCCGTTCCCAGGTACGGTTCAAGCTGACTAGGGTCGACGTTGGCGATACCGTTACTACCGGGCTGGCGCCAATGATGGGAAAACCGGCACTGGTTGCGCCCCCTGTGGCAGCTACGTTTAGTAACTGGACATAATCATACAGATTGATACCACTCTGATTGCCCACTGTTCCATAGGATGCCCGCAGTTTCAGATCGTTCAAAAAGGTAAGCTCTTTCATGAAACCTTCCTGCGAAATACGCCAGCCACCGGATAAACCATAGAAGAATTGCCAGCGGTTTGAGGCATCGAATTTGGAGGAGCCATCGTAGCGTGCATTCACTTCGAGTAGGTACTTCTGTTGGTAAGCGTAATTGAAACGCCCGAAATACGACCCGATGGCGTAGTGATTCTGTACTTCGGTTACGCTCTTCGTCGTTGCGTCCCCAATGCCCAGGTTGAGTGAAGGCACATTATCATTAGCGATATAACTTGTACGAGCCTGATATTGATTGGCTTCGTCGCGCTCGTAGTTGGTGCCGACGGTCACGCTGATGTCATGATCCTGCCCAAAGGTTCTGGCATAATTCAGGTAGGCATTGAGCGTAGCATAGGCGTCTTTATTCAGTCGGCGCAGATAGTAGGAATTTTGTCGGGTTGGGTTGTCTGCAGCCTGAAGGGTACCCAGGTAGTTGTACCAGGGGATAACCTTTTGCTGTTCTTTGATATCGGTAGCCGTCCAGTTATAGCCCGCCTGTGCAACCAGGCTCAGATTCTTGCTTAATTGGTAGCTAAGCCGGAAATTGGTAAATACCCGGTTGTTGTACTCCTTATTCTCGCCACCTAGCTCGGCCTGCCAGTTTGGGCTGTATTGCGTTCCCCAGGCATACGGTTTGCCATCGATGGTCGATACCGGAAGGCCCGGTTGCTGGTACTGCCCCATCACATTGCCAATCAGGGTCGGTTGGATAATGTCATTCTTTTCAAGCGAGATGTTCGATTCGAGTTTCAGCTTATTCGTAAACTGGTAATCGTGCGTCAGGCGGATGTTGTAGCGGCTATTGGAGTTCTTTCCCCACTGAAGCAGGCTGCCATCGTTCAGATAACCCAATGATACCCGGTAGCCCGCCCGGTCGCTCCGGCCCGAAATGCTTAAATTATGCTGGGTTGAGGTAGCATTGCCCCACAGCACATCGACCCAGTTGGTGTTAAAGAACGTCTGGTCTTTTACGTCGCCAAAGCCTGGGTTCAGTGGGTTGTTGGCTGGCGACACGGTTCCTCCGTTTGTATAGTCGATATAGCCCGAAGCAGGCGGGTTTAGCATCAGTTGCCCAAATTTATACCACAGAAACGACGTAGGGGCCACGCCATAATAATCGTTGGTTGTCCCATCGACCAGCCCCTGGCCAAACTGCTGCACATTGATCAGATGCGGTTGTAAGCCAGGTACTTTCTGCGAAACGGACCCGTCGTACTGAATGGTTGTTTTGCCTGATTTCGCTCGTTTGGTCGTTACCAGTACAACGCCCCCCGCAGCCCTTGCGCCATAGATAGCGGCTGAAGCATCTTTCAGAAACGACATATTCTCAATATCGTTTGGGTTGATCGAGTTGAGGGCGGCCTGACTACTTACGGCGACGCCATCGATAAGAATCAGCGGTTCGGTACTGTTGGTCGAGGTTGCTCCCCGAATCTGAAAGTTCCAGCTTGCCCGCCCTGGAGCAGCCGATGCACGGGTAACGATTACGCCCGGTACCTGCCCCTGCAACGCCGAAAGTGGGTTATCGACAACCCCTCTGTCCTGAAATACCTTGTTATCAATCGTTGCAATGGAGCCGCTCAGGGTAGCCCGTTTCTGCGAACCATAGCCCACAACTACTACTTCATCCAGACCACGGGCTTCGCCTTTGAGCTGAACATTCAGTGATGTTAGTTTCCCTACAACGATCTCCTGTCGTTCGTAGCCGACGAAAGAGAAAACCAGAATGGCTGATTCGTTCGGCACCGCTATTGTATATTTTCCGTTGGCATCGGTAGTTGTACCGCGCGTCGTGTTTTTGATGGCTACCGTTACGCCGGGTAATGGACTATTCTTTTCGTCCGAAACCGTCCCCGAAACCGTCTGGTCGGCGGGGGCAATAGCTATTCTTGTTTCTTTATCAGGTAATACTGGTTCGGACTGACTGTTACCTCGGTCTGTATTTTTCAGGATGATTTGGGAGCCGACTACTTCGTAAGTAACATGCAATGGTGTTAAAAGAGCATTCAACACGTCTGAAAGTGGTTGACTCTGCACCGAAAGGTTCACTTTTCGATCGGACCGGATTACCTGTGGGCTGTAGATGAACCGCACAGAAGCTAGTTTGCCAATCTGTTTGATGGCCTGTTCGACTCGTTGATTTTCAATGGTGACAGAGATGGGCCGATTCAGTACTTCCTGGCCTTTCCCATCGAGGGCCAGTACCAGGCTGGAACACCAGACCAGGATAAAGACCTGATAGAACGCTATTCGCATGATTTTTTGAAAAATCAGTCGTGGTTTTGTATTGGTTCGCATAGATATATGGAAAGATACTCGTTTACGTTTGGCACAAAAAATCCCCTTACCCAGGCAAGGTCTGGATCATCATCAGGGTATTGACTGGTATAATGCAGGGGTAATTCCGTTTGGGCACCGATGGCCTTACGGCTTTGAAGAGTGGGCTACCTGATTTGTAGCGACAGGGTGAGTAGGTTCATACGAATCGTGTAGGTTTAGATTGGTAAACTATATGTTGGCAACGTTGACTGGCTCAGCGGCAGCCTTTGCTGTAAACAACCACTTGAGCATCAATGACTTCGTATCGGGATTCGGTGGCTCGGCAAATCAGATCCAGTTTCTCAAACAGTGATTCTGGGCCAAATTCAGCGGTCAGCTCGCAACCCGCCAATAGATCGGCATCGTAATTAATGACAATGCCATAGGCGGCTTCCAACTTCTTAAACACCGTTACGACGGGCGTGTGGTCAAATACCAGGGTCTGGGGTTGCCCCGTTGATGTGGCAATGGGTTCGGGCATAGCTACCAACGAACGCTCCATCCGCCGATCTATCTCCTGAAACGTCACCTGCTGATTGGGCGTCAGAATAAGGGCGGGTTCACTATCGCTCATATCCCCCAGTTTCCCGGTGGCTGGTGTTTTAAAAACCGAAACCTTCCCCGTTCGAACGATCACTTTGGCTTCCTTATCATTCGGATAAGCGCGTACGGTGAAGCTAGTTCCAAGCACTTTCGTGATTAGCTGGTCGGTGTAGACCATAAAGGGTTGCTTGGGCCGACGGACGATGTCAAAAAAAGCTTCGCCAACCAGAAAAACCTCCCGTTGCTGCACCGTAAATGAGCGGGGAAAACGGATCTGGCTTCCCCGATACAGGGTAACTTTACTTCCATCGGGCAATCGAACCAATTGACTGGCGTTGGTTGTATTCCGAACTTCCTGTAGTGTACCTGTCTTTTGCTCAATCGTCTGCTGATAGCTAGCGAGTGGTGTGCTGGGCATACGCCAGTACCAAAAAGCACCTGCTCCTAATCCTACCAGCGTGATAACAGCGGCTATTCGTAGCCAGCTCCAGAACCGACCGGGTACTGGCTGCTCTTCAGGCATTGGGTCGGATTGCTCTAAATCCTGCGCTTTCTGCCGATTCATGCGGATACGGGCCACCTCGGTACTTAGCTCTTCGTCCGACAATTCGTCCTGAGCCTGCTGCATCTGACTGACAAATTGCCGGGCAGATAGTACTAGGTCGACTTTATCAGGATTCTCCTGAAGCCACTTGCTCCAGAAAGCCTGTTCAGTCGGTGAGTTCGTAAGTACCCACTGGCGAAACCGACTATCCAGCACAAAGTCATCGAACGTATAATGTATATAATCAGGCATAGGTGCGGCCGGCAATTCCCCGTTTGCAAGGAAGTAGACCACCTACCTCTGGTCATACTCTTTTTTATATGAATTTTCCTGAAATTTTTTGCCTGTTCGTTTGATACGATACCCTTGAAGGCCAAACCAACAAAAACGGCCCTCCCGACAAGGTATGCAGGAGGGCCGTTCATCTATGAAGAATGGTTTTTAGGAGAAAATACGGAGGGGTAGCGAATTTCGGAGTTGGGACATGGCCCGGTAAAGAAAATTGGCAACGGTCTGTTTTTCAACCTCCATCACCTGGGCAATATCATCATTGGAAAGTCCCTCATAAAATTTCAGGAACACCACTTCCTGTTGTCGCTTGGGCAATTGAGCGACGGCCTGCCGTAAATTTTGCTCAGTACTAATCTGCGTTTCTTCGGCAACCCAGCTCGCTTCGATGGTTAATTCATCGATGCTATGCATATCGAGGTCGGTGTCATCCTCTACGGCAATAGTCCAACCGCGTTCCCGACGAAGTTTTCGCAGCAGGTTGTTGCGCAAAGCCTTGATCAGGTAGATAGTAACGTAAGGCGTATCGACAATGGCTTTCCGACGATTCCACAATTCGAGGAATAAGTCCTGAACACAATCCTTAATCAGGTCCCGGTCTTTCGTGAATCGGGTAGCGTAGTTGAATAGTACACGATACCTGGCTTCCACCAATTGATCGAAAGCTTTCTCATCATCCGCCCGAAACCGAGTCCAGAGCTGCGCCATGCGCTGTTCGTCTACAGGAATTGAAACGGAGTTCGCCATAATAAATGCGTAGCGGTTAAAAACGTTGTGTCGTACATATTCATTTTAAGCTAATGACAAGCAAAAGCCGCCTACTTAATCGTACTGTTTAAAATGAAATGTACTGGTAAAGTACAATTTCTGGGTTAGGCCTGTAGCGGTAAAGAGCCGCTTAGGCAAATGGGTCAGTACTGCCTTTCCTGAATATATTCTACTAAAGTACTGTATAAGTACAAGATGTCAAGGGGTATATTGCATTTTAAAAAGCTGTAAGTGGCTATTATTCTATGCAAACGCTTGCGGAAACGTTTGTATTCTGGATTAAAGCGTAGAAAGATTAAATTTTTCCATGTAAATTTCTGTGGATAAATCGTTCCAGGCGTATCATTGTTTCTGGCTTTAAAGCAGGAGGTTATTAGATAAGTCCTAAAATTGATGGGCGGATGCGTAGATTCTTCAATGGTGTCATGCTTGTGTTGAGGCATCATTAATTCACGCAGATACCTTAATTTAGAAGGCACCCGTACTCTTTATTTTTTATAGAGATTAAATGGTGGGCAGGGAAAGTCGTTGGCATCACAGTATTGAGAAATTGTTTTTCCGGCGGCAACTTCCGTGAGACAGTAGTCAAATAGCGCGTTTAAAACCCGCTCCAGATTAGCCATGCCGGCATTGCGTCGGGCTCTGTCGTGAGCATTTGCCTGTATGCTTTTCGTTTCGTTTTCCCTGATGTAGCTCTTTTGGAAGTCGCAGTAGTCGCGGGTTAGCCTGGTTGTGTCGGTCCAGACGGAGTCAGAAAAGTTACCCATTGCTATACGTTTATCGCTGTATACAGGTGTATGGATAGCCAGCGTGTAGGCTTTTGCATAGGTTTGTGGCTTTTCCAGCAAGGACTGGGCCTTTAAGCCGGACATATATACCGTAAAAATCAGTACGAACGAGAAGCGTTTCATAGTACCCTGGATGTCGAAATAAATATACCTCATCTGGGTAATAACGCAGTCCTTAAACACGAAAAGCGAAGAAGGAAAACAATTGTCGAGGAAAACAGGCACTCCGACTGATGGGCTCTTTCGATATGAATTACCACTGGTAGGAGGTAGCGCGGTATCGGGTGGAATTGTGTCGATACGAGCGGCTTTGTGTAAGTCCGCACTTACCAAAAGTAGGTTAGGCTTAACCGCGCAAAAAAGGGCGTACCGGGCGTAAAGTGTATTTCTTCGACCGGAGTTGCTTCTCCTTTCAGCCGACTCTCCGTAGCAAACTGGGTTTCTTTCCAGCGCGTGTTGAATAGATTCTGCACCGACAGGCCAAGGGTATACTGCCGACGGGCGTAGTTCAGTTGCATATCGGTTACGAAATAGCCTTTGGCTACAATGCTATTGTCTTCATTAGCTGGTCGGTCGGCCATGTAGCGGTAGCGTAGGGAGCCGCTGAGGCCATACGCTGTTTGTAGGGACAAGCCTCCTGTGGAGGTAAATACCGGAGCCAGCGGAAGATAGTTTTGGCCTGCTTCTGCATCCAGTGAGCGAGGGGTGGCTGTGTTCAGGTCAATATCCGCAAACAGGCTTTTGGTAAGCTGATACCGGGCCGACAGATCGATTCCCTGGCGACGGGAGCGCCCACTAGGTTCGACTACGCCCTCATCGCCTACATATATAAACTCCTGCTTCAGGTACAGATACCAGGCGGCTGCATTGATAAACAATTTAGGAATTGGTTTAAAGATAATTCCCAGGTCGGCCCCGTAGGCACCAGGTAAAATCTCCCGCCCATTCTGGGCCGTAACAACGCGGGCATCGTTGGAGTGAAAGCCCTTACCGCTGTTTAAGTAAAGCTGAAAATGCGGATTGACGGTGTAATAGAAGTTCAGTTTGGGCGATACAATGGCCTGCGATGTGCGTCGGGTTAATGCGGGATTGGTCAGTAGATCGGTGTATTGTGAACGGAAATAATCGACCCGAACGCCCGCGTTGATACTGAAGCGACTCGACACCTGAATGACTTCATCGGCATAGAGGGCTGCGTTGATTTCGTTGACGTTTCCATACTGAATCTGATTCAGGGTCTCTACCCGGTTTTTAGTATGTGATAATTCCGTATCATGGGTAATATCCTGTCGATACTGAGTGCCGAAAGTCGTGGTCCAATGCGTTTGGCCAATGGAAGTTTGCGTGGCATAGCTGCCGTTGTAGCCGAAGAGGTTCCGGTGTTCTTTCTGGCGAATCTGATCGCCGTTAAGGCTGTCGTTGAGGAAGAACGTGAAGTTGGAATACAGCTCGAAGTTATAGTTGCTGTAGTAGAACTGGTTTTTGATCGTATGATTTTTGGGCGTTACGGTGATCAGTTGGGCGTTCAGATTCGAACGACTGGTCTCGCCACCTTCGGTCGGATCGATGGAGCCGAACCAGCCGATCAAGCCCGATTCAACGGCCCGGTCGGGTATCTGGCCCGAGTGATTCCATTTACTCCAGAAGGTAGAGGCTGTCAGGGTCAGATTGGTGTTGGGCGCAATGTGGCTGTGGTATTTGCCTACTACATTCACCCGCTTGAAATGCTGCGGATTATCGAAGTAGGAGTTGGAATAGGAGTATTCAGACGCCAGGAAAGCGGACTGATTGTTGGCTTTGCCTTTCTGTCCTAACAGATCGATGCCTGCCACGGCCCGATAGGTATCATATTGCCCCGCTTCCAGCTTGGCAAACGAGCGATCCAGCGTGGTACGGGTTCGGAAATCAGCCCAGCCTGCCGTTGCCAGATTGCCTTTATCACTCGTGTAAGGCCCTTTTTTGAAATCGACCCCTTCAACCAGTTCAGGAATCACAAAATGCAGATCGGCGTAACCTTGCCCATGCGCATGCGACACCATATTAACCGGCATCCCATCGACCGTCAGCCGAATATCGGTACCGTGATCCAGATCGAAACCCCGCAGAAAGATTTGCTCAGCCTTACCACCACCTGCATGCTGCCCAATAAACAGGCCAGGCACCAGCCGCAGAATTTCCTGAGAGTTCGTAATAGGCCGCAGGCGAATGTCCAGACTGCTAATCAGTTGCTGGGTATTAGCCTTCAGGGCCGACACCGTTACTGAACTCAAATTTACCGGGGCTACCGTCAATGCCGTCTGAACGTGCGTTGTCTGGTCGTCTGTAATGGTAATGTCTTGGGTAACTGTTCCATACCCAATGTGCGAGAACTCAACTTTGTAAGGTGATTCTACCAGACCATCGAAGCGATAACGGCCCAGTTCATCGGTCAGCGTGGCTTTACCCAGACCTATCAATTGTACCGTAACATCCCGTAGGGGTAAATGAGTATTGCCATCAAACACGACACCCGTAAGCGTACCCAGGTGGGCATAGGCGGTCTGGAACGTCAGCAATCCGATAACAAGTGTCGTGAGTAGGTTTTTCGCCATTTCTTCATAAGGCTTCACGCTGTTGGCAACGGCTTTGCTAGTCTCATCCGCCAGGTTAGGTAAAGCGATAGCAAAGCTAATACGATAAGGCCATAGGGAGCATAACGGGCGAAGACTTCAATCCCTTTTGTTAACAGATTAGGCTGGCCTGATACCCGCTCGGTAAGCCAGGCGAGGGCGGCAATACCTGCCAGAAAAGCGCCTGACAGCCTGGCGAGGGTATAGGCGGTTGTACGACTCAGGAGCATCAGCCAGGGAATGACTACCAGGATGATGGCCAACTGCATTAGTTCAATACCCAGATTGAAGCCCAGAATGCTCAGCGCCATCGGACCGGCATCGAGTTGTAGGTTCGCCAATGTACTGGCAAAGGCCAGCCCATGGACCAGACCAAACCCAGCCGCTACCCAGGCTTCACGACCGGGAAAAACAGGTCGGACAGCGTGAATAGCCGATACCAGAATCGATACGGCAATCAGAATTTCAACGGGTTGAGATGGTAACCGAACCCAGCCAATTGAGCCTAACAGTAAGGTGATGGAATGACCGATGGTAAACGCGGTTACAATCAGCAGCAACCGTTTCAGGCTGTAGCGAACTCCACCAAATTGCCCCCAACGTTGCCTGTCTACCAGCAGTGGCGCAGGTAGGAGCAGAACGAGTAAAAACAATAAATGGTCGGTGCCTTCGGCAATGTGCTGGTTGCCTAGTTTAATCATAGCCATAAAGCCCGTCCAGACGCTGCCCGACGCCAAATTGACCGGGAGCGGCAGTATGCGGTTATTCACAATGTCCAGACTGATTTCGCCCACCTGAACGGGGTTCGTTTCGGCCAGTTGCCCACGTTCCCAGTCCTGACGGACCGACACCAGAATTTTGTGGGTCATTACCTGATGCAGCACCACATCGTAATGAAACATAAACTGCCGCACATCGCTTCCTGCCGGAGGAATCAGCTGTACCTGCGCTGTTAGTTCGCGGTACACGCCGGTAATTGGATTCTGACTTTCGTGAGCGGTTAGCTCCCCAATCGATACCGTCCAGAAGCGCCCATCGGGGCTTTGTGGACGAATGTGCGTTTTGAGGTAGTCCCGTAGTTGAGGCCCCAGCCGTTCCACCAGCCCTTCTGACGAATCGTTGACAGCATGCCCCCAGGCGGATTGTAGCTCGACCAGTGGAATCTGTAGTTCAGCATCGATGCGGTTTGCGTGGACATTGAGCAATACCACCGAGTTCGGCATAGGGTGGGCATTGGCCGGGCGGGAATACCCAAGGGCTGTTATGATCAGGATAATGCTCATCAGCCATCTGGATAGATGGTTGATGAGACGGCCTGATGTAGTTCGTGGCAAAAGCTTTATAGTCATAATAGTATGGTGCACTTCATTCGCCAATCGACGAAATAAATGGCTGAATTCGGAACGCTCGTCTTATCAGTAAGCTTAGTTGCCGCCGTAATCACCCGAATGATCACGCCATACGGAGTGGGAGTGGGGCGTATTTTTGATGATGACTCCGCCCTGATACGAAAACTCGATCCAGACACTCGGCCCATCAACCCGAACATAGTCCCCCTGCGAACTCATGGCTGTTGTGCCTGAATACGAAATGTACGTATTGGCTAGTTCTGAGGTGTATTTGGTCAGGATAGCCGCTGATGTCGTGGCGTCCAGATCATTGACGTAAAGCTTGATCGCCTTTAATACCAGCGCCTGCTTATCGCTGCTCAATGTGCCCACCTGCAACCCCGACTTGGTTGCCGGGAATTTGCCATCCTGCCCCGGCCCCAGCACCAGGTCACTGTAAGAGCCCGATAGTTTGGCTGTTGTCTGTTCGGTTGTGCTCAGTCCGGTCAGCATGGCTGCGAAAGCGACACGCTCCTGCTCAAAAGCCTGGTAAGTGCGGTTGGCTGCGGTAACAGCGGCCTGTGGCTCAGTGCCCCGGAAGGCAGGGGTAACGCCCGTAACAGCTCCGGCATTGAAGGTGATGGGCTGGGTGTAGTGGTGGCCTGTGAACAGGATGGCCCACAAACTACTGGTGCTCGGTGTACCCAGAAACGAGATGTAATAATTGCCAGCTCCATAAGTAGAACCGCCACCGATAGAACTGAGGTAATCATCAGCGACCAGATTGCCGATCATCTCATCGTATCCTTCGTCAGTAGTCCCTAACGTCAGTACAGCGACCATCAGGTTACGGAAAGCGGCCAGTTGCGTATCGCTAAGCGACCCCAGGTTAATGCCCACCCGGGCCGACATGCCTGCGGGCAGGTTTGACCATTTTTGGGCGTTGGTTTTGGAATACGTCAGCTGAGTAGCTGCCAGTTGGGTACTACTCAGGGTAGCTTTGAACGCTTCGGCCAGGCAGACGATCTGGGCCACGCCCGTCGAATTGCAGGTTGTCGTGGTGGCGGTGACCGCCAGGGCTGTCGTGATCGAGCTGGAATTACTCGTTGTAGAACCTGTGGTGGTGCCGGTCGATGTGCCTGTAGATGTACTGGTTGAGCTGGTGGCGTCAACATCGGATGATTTGCAGCCTTCAAAAAGGCTACTGAAGCCTACGAATAAGAGCAGGAAGATCGATAGGTTTTTGCGTTTCATAATGAAAGTTGAGCAGCGGTTGCTCAGTGCCTAAGTGTTTATTACCGAGTACTTATAACCATGAATCGCTGTTGCACAACCCGTACCGTGTTGGGGTAAAGAGCTGGAAAGTTGTGGCGAACAGACTCTTTTGCGATTCATCTGTCTGTTGTGATGTCAAGCCAGATAAATCACCGTACAAAGGTCGTGTACAGAATCAGGGCAGTGGGAAAAGAGTGGTTAACCCCATTCGTTTGGGGGTAATTGCACCGACTTTGTGGTGAATAGGGAATCTTCCGGGGTCAATTGCCGGGTTTCAGATACACCGCAAGGGCGCGATGGGCGCAACGAATAGGGGTTAAAATCCATTCGTTGTGACCATCGCTCCCTTGCGGTTATAGTCTGTCTATTTCATGAAGAGGCTGAAGAACTCTTTTTCGTAACTGCTGCCAATGGGGATCTCTTCATCGTCGATCAGGATCATTTTGCTACGGATGGCCTCAATTTTATCAAGAGCTACAATGAATGATCGGTGAACGCGAGTGAACTTTCCGAGTGGTAATTCGTCCAGTATGGCTTTAAGGGTAAGGCGCAATACAATGGGTTTTCCGTCCTGCAAATGGATTTTGAGGTAATTGTCCAGACCTTCTATGAAGAGAATATCGGCGATGGTCACTTTCACCAATCCGTAATCGGCCCGAAAGAAAAGGTGCGTACGCTCGGTGTTGCCTGTGTTTTCACCGGAGAGTTGCTTGAGCGCCCGCCATCGGGTTTGCGCTCGCTGGACGGCTTTGGCAAATCGGTCGAACGTGTAGGGTTTGAGGAGGTAATCAACGGCTTCGACTTCGTAGCTTTCCAGAGCGTATTCGCTGTAGGCGGTTGTAAAAATGACCAGGGTTTGCTGCGTGATGGATTTGAAAAAGTCGAGCCCCGACTCTTTGGGCATGTTGATGTCTAAAAAGATCAGATCGACCGGGTTTGTTTCCAGATACAGACGAGCCTCTCCGGTACGAATGAATGTTTTGACCAGCTCTACTGCCTCCATTCGGTTACAGAAGGCTTCAATCACATCCAAGGCAGGACGTTCGTCGTCGAGGGCGATGGCTTTCATCAGGATAATAGTAGCTGAAGATGAACACGGAACTTGTTGGGGCCGTTGTCGATGGTTAGTTCATGGGCATCTGGGTATAGAAGCCGAAGCCGTTCGCGGGTGTTTTGCAGGCCTATCCCTGTTGAGTTTTCGAACAGGCTGATCTGTACTTTTTTATTGGCTACGTATAGGCTCAGCCGATTTTCCTCAATTCGTACATGAATGTCTATGTAAGAGTCTTCATCCGGGCTTACGCCGTATTTAAAGGCATTTTCAATGAAGGAGAAGAGCAGTAAGGGGGCAATTTCTAGATGGTTTTCATTCCCTTCCAGTTGGTAGTTGATCCGAACGGCATCTCGTAAGCGCGCTTTCTGGAGGTCGATGTAATTGGCGATGTAGTTGATCTCCCGCGACAGAGCCACGTTATCCCGATGGGCATCCCGGATAATATACCGCATGAACTCCGAGAGTTTTACAATCGTATCAGCAGTTTGCTCGTCCTGACGAATGGCCAGTGCATAAATGCTGTTGAGGGTATTAAACAGAAAATGCGGCTGGATCTGCGCTTTGAGTTGGCGAAGCTCAGCCTGCAACTGGTCATTTTCGACCTGATGAAGCCGACTCGCTGTCTGAACTGAAATTGAGATGAGGGTACTCACACTGCCGATCAAGAAAAAGATGGCCAGCTTGACCGGGAGTAATAGTGTAAATGTGTTACCGTGACGACTATCAGGCCCTTCTCCGTGATGGGGATGGTCGTCTGGTCGGTGTGAATGATCGAATGACTCAAAGCGAGGCTTATGGCCGTCAGCATGGGACGAAAAAGGGGAAGCATCGTGGGGACCCAACATCATCTCTTCCATAAAGATTTGTCGGAACCAGGCTTGCGGAGTGTTCTCTGAGGGGGTTTTAAAGAAAAACCACTGTTCAATTCGATAGGGCAGATAAACAGCGGTCAGTATACAGCTAATGGCTATAAGGACATAACGTCGGTACCGCTTATTCAGAAACAGGCGCGGTACAAATACCGTATGGTTAATGTACGAGAAGGTTATCAGGAAAAGATAGGCCAGGCTGTTCTGAACCAGATGCTCATGAGGGCGCAAAGGCGAAACGCTTGCTCCGCTGAATCCGTAATAGACAATTGGCAGAACGGCCAAAGCCATTCCGATTAAAATATGGGTTTTATGGATTCTAAACCAGGCGACCATTTACTACGTACCGAAAAATACAAAAGTATACGAGCCCGTTGGCGGCTGGTAATAATTGTGGCTAATAAGCGAAAAACAGGGGTAAAGGGGGACGGGTGGCTAATAAAGATACAAGGGTAGGGCTTAGGTATGCCCTATTCCCTCATTGCCCCACCAGTTCCGATTCCCGGAGGCAGGCAAACACTTCGCGGTAGAACTCTGGGTGCGACTGCCAGGTCTGAGCCGTAACCATGTTCCGGTCGCGGACGGCCTGTTCGGTTGCGTAGGTTCCTCCGCCCATTTCAATTTCGGCACGCACATGCTCGTAAGCCGTTAGGGTTCGGTTGTGGGCTAAACCCGCCGTAACCAGAATCTGAATGCCATGGCAGATGGCAAAAACCCATTTACCCTGCCGGTCGAACTCGCGCACAACATCCAGCAAGGGGGCATGGTTGCGCAGGTATTCGGGAGCGCGACCTCCCAGCAGCAGAATGGCGTCGTAATCATTGACCACTATATCCGCAATGGTCAGGTCGGAAGCCAGACAATAGCCGGGGCGCTCCATATAGGTATCCCAACCCGGTTCAAAATCGTGCATCACCAGGTTAAGTCGGCGTTTGCTGGGAGCCGCAATCACAGCGGTATCACCTTCTTCCTGAAAACGGTGAACAGCATACAGGGTTTCATAACTTTCACCTCCATCGCCCGTAACGACTAAGATTTTGCGATTCATGTAGATAAGGAGTTAGAACACGGTTTATAGATCTCTGCACCTTAAAGTATAAATCCTGCCGTTTATACTTCAATCGGATAAACCCCTATTATGAATGAAATCAGCCGGTAAGCTCATCTGTATGCTCGTATGGATCAGTGGTTCAGTACAGTCGCAGAGCCTCCCCTTAACCATTACCAAACGTTACCTGAACTTGCCCGTATCGCAGATGCAGGGCCGGGGAACCATGCAGTTTACAGTACAGGGTAAACCAGAGCGCTCGTTTAAAATACGACTGGCGACCGGAAAGCCCGACTACTGGGTGTTTTGCGACATGGCTGCGCTGAAAGGCAAAACCATTACCATCAGCTACGATGGCAATTCGGAGGGGTTAACCCAAGTTTATCAGGATGATAAAATCGCCGGGCAGGATTCGCTATACAAAGAGACCAATCGGCCGCAGTATCACTTCTCTTCCCGCCGGGGCTGGATCAACGACCCCAACGGCATGATTTTCTATGAGGGAGAGTACCATCTGTTTTACCAGCATAACCCCTACGAACGCGATTGGGAAAACATGTCGTGGGGCCATGCCGTCAGCAGGGACATGATTCATTGGGAGGAGCTACCGACAGCCCTCTCGCCCGATAGCCTGGGGACGATGTTTTCGGGATCAACTGTCATCGATTATGCGAATACGGCTGGTTTCAACCGGGGCAATACACCGGCGATGATTGCGTTGTTTACTGTCGATAATCCAGATAAACAGGTTCAGTGTATGGCCTATAGCCTGGATAAAGGCCGTACCTGGACAAAGTATGCCAAGAACCCCCTCGTCGACTCCAAAGCGAAGTGGAATAGTAAGGATACGCGCGATCCACGAGTGTTTTGGTATAAGCCGGGCAATCACTGGGTAATGGTGCTCAACGAACGGGACGGCCATTCGATTTATACCTCAAAAAACCTGAAAGAATGGACGTATCAGAGTCATGTGACGGGCTTCTGGGAATGTCCAGACTTGTTTGAATTGCCCATAGATGGGGATAAACGCAAAACAAAATGGGTCATGTATGGCGCATCGGCCACGTACATGATTGGCTCGTTTGATGGCAAAACCTTTACGCCCGAGTCCGGTAAACATTATTATACGACGGGTAGCATCTATGCCGCACAAACGTTTGCCAATATGCCCGAAACCGATCCCCGACGCATTCAGATTGGCTGGGGCCGTATTTCGCAACCGGGTATGCCCTTCAATAATCAGATGCTTCTGCCCACCGAGCTACAATTGCGAACCACCAAAAATGGTCACCGTCTGGTTAGTTTACCCGTCAAAGAGACGGAACAGTTGTTCGATCTGGTTCAGCAGGGGAGTGATCTGAGCGCAGCCGAAGCCAACGAAAAAGTGAAATCCTTTAAAGAGCTAGACCGATTTCGATTGACTACAACGCTTAAACTATCGCATGCAACCAGCGCGGGGGTTTCGCTTTTCGGTCAGCGGATACTCGATTATGACCTGAATTCGAACCTGGTCAATGGCGTCTTTTATTCTCCGGAGAACATGACCAGTATGGAGTTGACCGCCGATATTTATGTCGATCGGACTAGTATCGAAGTGTTCATCGATGGAGGAGCTTATTCGTATTCTCTCGCGAGAAAGCCGGTTTCGGCCGCCAAAGAAGCTATTCAGTTTTGGGGTAACCGTATTGATGTGAAGAGTTTTAAGTTATATACCGCAAAATCGATCTGGAAATAAGGATTTCAGAGATAGCTCAATGCCTGTAGCAAAATAGTATCACTGGCTACAGGTACTAAAATCTACTTTAGTCGCTGCGAGGTGAAAGGCGTCGATCGGTACAGAATAGCAACTCACTCGCAACGTCGTAGTTCGTACCTGTCGGACGGACAAAGGCGTAGTTGATAACCTTTCCATTGAGCCAGATGCGGCTACCCTTATAATCCCATTGACCAGCCGGGGGCGATGCATCTTTTTCGGAACGCCCGTAATTATGGAAGTCAATCCAGGCACCTACGCGCTGAATGACCATGCCTGACTGCCAGATATCGCCTAATCGCAACTGCGCGTGGACGGGTCGGCTAGCCAGGCCCCAGATGAAGCGCCAATTTGCCCTAGACGTGAAAGCCTCATGAGCGGATCAACGGCGGGTTTGTTGCCTTATCGGTCGGTACGTAGTCGATGGATTTGGGTTTGAGCCACACCAGTTGCATGACCAGTGCGCCCACTACGATGAGTGCCAGCCACGCAAAACCCGCGCCCAGACTTCCGGCATCGGTCGATTTGCCCAACCAGTCTGTTACCAGCGCCCCGGCAAAAACGCCCGTCATATTCATCAGTCCATAAGCCGTTGCCCGTCGTTGAGCGGGAACAAACTGACAGAGAATGGGCATGTTGTTGGCGTCGAACATTCCAAAGCCTATTCCGAAGCAAAGGGCTGCACCCACTACGTGAATCAGCGAACTGCCAAAGCCTAGCAGCATCAGCGCCGGAATGGTCAACGATAGTCCGATGGCACTGGTATAAATCCGCCCCCGCACATTGGTTTGTACCCATCGATCCGACAGAATACCGCCGAGGATAACGCCTAAAAAAGATGAAACGGCAATGCTGATGGTGGAAAGAGGTCCGGCACTGGCCATGTCGATGGACAGGTTCGTAGCAAACAGGGTCGGGAGCCAGTTTTTCGTTGCCCAACCCGGTAAACTGGGGATGGCATAAACCAACAGGATAATCCAGAACGACGGATTTTTTAGCAGTAGGCCCAGGCTTTGCCAAGGTGAATCGGTTGATTGATCCAGCGTTGGCTCCAACTCGGCTACCTGTGCTTCCCGGCGGATTTCGCGGAGAAAGAGACTCAGAACAAGCGCATAGACCAGTCCGGCCAGCCCAAATACCTGAAAAGCCAGTTGCCAGGAGTATGTTCCGGCCACTGTTGCCCCAAATCCGCCCAGCGCCTGACCCGCATACAGTCCGGTCATATGGATACCAACAGCTAGTGATCGGGTTCGGGAGGTGTGGTAATCGGCAATCATGGCCAGCCCCGATGGGATGTACAGCGCTTCGCTAATGCCCATGATAGCCCGTAAGGTGTAAAGCTGGGTAAATGTAGTGGCATAGCCCATCGAAAAGGTAACCCCCGACCATACCGCCAGGCTCCCGACAATCAGCCACTTCCGGTTCAGCCGATCAGCGATGAGCCCAGATACAGGGCTCATCAGTCCGTAAATCCAGAGGAAAATGGCCATTAGACGGCCAAAGTTGGTCGCAGATTGCAGCGCCTGAATATCGACCTGCATGGCGGGGCGCATCGTGGCCAGCATCTGCCGATCCATATAGTTCAGCATCGCCACTAGCCAGAGCAGTCCTACAACGACCCAGGCATACGATCGGGTATAAACCATCTTGTTCATACGGTTAAGGGCTGACAGAGGTGATTAGCCGAATAGTGGGCGTACGAATACCCGGCGATACTTCACCGGAAGGCAACAGAAATGATTTCCCCCAACGAATAGCCGTCGTTGTAACGGGAGCCGGAAAGGGCATATGCCCCACCACCGCCCAGCGTTTCGTATCGGTTCGGTATTGCCAGATTTCGCGTCGAAAACCCGGATGATTCATCTGTAAATCGTTTCGCTGGACTACCCATTTCGCTTTTTCAGGATGATCTGGCTGGTTGGTGATCTGGTTATTGAGGGCCTCAATTTGCCGGAGTCGAACGCCATCATCGCCCCCGAAAAGCAACAGCCGATTGGTGTCTACACCAGCCGCTTCATGGGCGGCCACGGCCACGGGTAAATTGCCTAGCCGCTGCCAGGTATTCTGCTTCGGATGATATTGGTAGGCGTCCCCAAAAACCGTGGTCTGCCCCGCCACCGTTTGCCGACCGCCCAGGACAAACAGACTACCTCCATCGGCATCCGGCATTGCTACCAGAGTTGTAAAACTTCGTGCCTGCCCTGGCAGATCGGCGCGGGATTGCCAGCTGGATTCGGGATGTTGCAGGTTCAACACAAACAGGCTCCTGACAGAACCCTGGCTCGATTCGCCACCGAACACGTACAGTTCGTGGCCCAACACAGACGCTGACAGATTCGCCAGTGCAAGGGGTAAATCGGGCAGGGTTTTGGTAATCACCTGCCGGGTTTTGGGGTGCCACGTTAATGAGAAGACCGCTGCATGCTGTTGGTCCGCATTCGCACCGCCTATACAGATCAACTGCTCATTCCAGGACACCGATGCGCCATAGGCCAGCGGTCCTGGCAACGTACCGGCTGATTGCCAATGGGTCGACTTGCCCGGCTCCGAAAGTACATATACAGCTGATTGCCATGCCTTACGGCCATTTTGCCAGCGGTAGCCATTGGGGAAATTGGCACCGCCAGCCAGCAGCAAGGCCCCATGGCTGATACCCGCAAAAGCCCCCGCCACACCAGGATTGGGTTTGCCGTCGATGCTCGGTAATTCCGGTAGTGTCCCGTACCGGAACGAGGATTGTGCGTCCGCTGGAAGATGAGTCGGTAAGGTTAGCATGAGAAGTAGGAGTATAAACAGCCGGTTCATGGAGCTTAGGCCATTACCGGCATCTGCGACGCATACGCATGAAAATCAATTGACCGCAGGTCGGTTAGGAACGCCTGATACTGTTCGTCGGTCATGTTCATTACGGGTAGTCTGAACTGTCCGCAATCCAGACCGATGGCCCGCATATAGGCTTTCCCGGTAGCAATGCCGCCATACTTACCCAGTAGCCGCACAATCTGGATGGATCGATCCTGCATTTGCTGCGCTCTCGTCACATCCCCGGCATCAAAAGCGGCCATAAGTTCGTGATACACCGGGGCCGCGTAATTGAAGGTACTTCCGACGGCTCCCCGTGCCCCCATGGCCATAGCGGCCAGAAAAATCTCGTCCCAGCCCCAGAGGATGTCATATTTTCCGTTGCCATACAGTAGGCACCGTCGGTAGTCCATCAGGTCGTTATGGGTGTATTTGATGCCCCGGAAGTTCGGTAACCGCCCGTCGATACAGGCCATAAAATCAATCATCGACAGGTTGGCTCCCGTCAGGGCAGGGATGTGGTAAAAATACAGACCAATCTCGGGAACCGCATTGCCAATACCGATGCAGAATTGAGCCAGCAACTCTACCGTAGCGGGTTTAAAATAGTAGGGCGCCAGTACGGCTACTGCGTCGAACCCATGCTGAGCCGCCTGCTGGGCCAGCAGAATACTTTCGGACTGCGACGTACCGCCAACCAGCATGATTTTCTGCAAGTCAGGCTCATCAACCGCGCCCCATGCCTGAATCAACTGCTGTTTTTCAGGATAGGACAGCGAAACGCCTTCGCCTGTAGAGCCACCTACGAAAGCGCCTTTCACCCCATTCTGAGCCAGCAACCGGGCGTATTGAGGAATAAGGTCGAGGTTGAGCTGCCCATTGGGGTGCATGGGTGTGAACGGAGCGGCTACCAGACCCGTAATTTTTGATTGACTAGTCATGCGTGTATCGGATTCGGTCAGTGTTTAGATTTCTCCGGGAAATCTCCCGGAGAAATACCATAATTACCAACCTATGATGAAATTTTTTCGATTAATACCCAGCTGTTTGCGTCAGCTTCGGATCGGTGTTTAGCATGGTGATGGAAATTGGAAGAGCCAGTTTATACGTCTGCGAAGCAGGAAGATACACCGGATTGATCGCATTGAATACGTAGGTGTTACCGGCCCGCCGGAGTGCCCACCAGCGTTTACCCTCTCCAATGAATTCGCGCAGGTATTCGTCCAGAATGGCATTCATATTCGCATCCTGGCTCCCGTTGGTGTAGGGCGTATATCCTGACCCGTACGCCCGTGCCCGAATGGCGTTGATCTCGGCCGAAGGATCAACGCCCGATTTAGCCTTGGCTTCGGCCAGTAAAAGCAGCACATCGGCGTAGCGGTAAATCGGGAAATCATTGTCGTACAACTGCGTTCCGGCATCCACCCGCCCGATGAATTTGGTCAGTAGTACGCCCGCTGTTGGATTACCCGCTGTGTTGCGATACATAACCCGGAACGAAGGGCGTACCCGGCTATCTTTCGGATCGCTTAACCGATTGATCATAGCCTGCGACATACCAACCCGGCTGGCACCGGCTACGTAGGGGTACGCCGAACTGACGGTTACGGCTGGACCAGGCACGGGGTCCAGAACAAGCGTACCTGCCTGGGTAGTGTTGACCTGAAAACTGCCGTATGCATTCATGGTCGACTCGTTTTTCTCGAAACTCAGCGCAAAAATGATCTCCTTGTTATTGGTTTCTTTGGTTGGGTCGAAGATGTCGGCATAGTTGGTTTGTAGCCCCAGCGTCGATAGTCCTTTCACTTCATCCAGCGCGGTGCGGGCGGTGGTAAAATCGGCGGCACCGCCCCCCATGTGCGTTCCCGACCAAATGAACACATCACCTTTGAGAGTCAGGGTAGCGGCCCGGTTCCAGTAAACGCGTTTGGGTGTAAACGAATTGTCGCCTGCGAACCGGGTCAGTGATTGCTCCAGATCGCTTTTAATGAGCTGCATAACCGCTTCGGGTGTAGATCGCTCGCGGTACAGATCACTTAGGTTATCGACCGAGGTAACGGGTTCGGTGGTAATGGGAACGCTGCCCCAAGTCTTGAGCAGGGTATAATACATATAGGCCCGAAGTCCGTACATCTCGGCCAGATACCGATTACGCGTCGTTTCGGCCAGGGGTGAATTAGGGAATAATTTAATAACCGTGTTGATTCGGTCGATGAGCGTATACAGACCCGCCCAGTTGGTAAACGGAACGTTGGTTGCGCTGATATTTTGCGACCAGAGCTGTTTGAGCGTTCCATCTTCCGATTCGGTATATAGCCCGTCAGCCCAAATATCGGAGCGCATTTCGCCAAGTTGGAACAGCGTAGCCTGATACGTACGCAGCGACGCATAAACACCTGTATACAGGGTCTGAGCGGCATTGGCATCCGACAGTACCAGGGATTGATTGAGTGACGTTTGTGGAACAACCTCCGACAACTGCTGCTGACAGGAAAAGAGCCCCGCCGATAGGCTCAAACAGCTTGTAAGAGCGAGGATAAGTGTATGTTTTTTCATGATGATTCGGTTTGTGTTGTAGTCTCAACCAACAGACTATAAGCTAATCGTAGCGCCTAAGGTGACGGTACGAGGCAGCGGGAAACGGCCGACATCGTTACCACCCACTTCGGGGAAGGTGCCGTTATACTTCGTGAAATACACCAGATTGGAGCCCGTCAGGAAGACCCGTAGCCCCTGTACCCGTTTGCGGCTCAGTCGTTCCAGCAGTTGGGCAGGTGTGTCGTAACTGAGCGTTAGTTCACGCAGGGCTACGTAGTTACCTTTCTGCCAGAAGTTGGCCGGGGCCGTTGTGCTGCCGCCCGCATCGGTAAAGTAGTTACGGGCGTAGTTGGCCCAGTAATAGCGAGGTAGCGTACCCGTCGGGTTATCCGGCGACCAGGTATTGGTTATGTCTACCGGCCCGTTCTGCGATCCCTGCACCTGCGACAAGCCTCGCAGATACGACTGGTTGAGAATCACAAACCCTAACGAATAATCGAATTGGCCAAACAGCGTAAACCCTTTCCAGCTCAGGTTCGATGAAAAACCGCCCTGAACGGTTGGTGTGGTACGGCCTACGTATACAAAATCGCGGTAGTCGAGCGAGTCGTTGCGGTCGAGGTCGCGCCAGCGGGCGTCGCCCAGAAGCTTGATTCGTTTGTTGGTGTAGGGCAGGTACGAGTTGTAGAAGTTGGCGCGGGAATCGAGTTCGGCCTGTGTGGTATAGATGCCGTCGTAAATGGGGGCGTAGACCTGATCCAGCCCGATTCGTTTCCCTTCCTGCAAACCGCCTACCCAAACCAGTTGATTGGTAGTCGGGTCGAATACCTGCGACGCACTTTGCCGATTCAGCGGCAAACCGTTGTTGGGCAATTTGATGGCAAAGTTCTTGACGCTATACAGGTTTGCATTGACCGACCACGACAAACCACCTTCCGTTTTGGGCCGGATGATCTGCGTGCGGATGTCCAGTTCAATGCCCCGGTTTTGTAGCTGCCCCAGGTTAGTGACGTAGCTGTTGTAGCCCGTCCAGCCCGGAATATTGAGCGTCGAAATTTTGTCGTACACATTACGGATGAAGTAATCGGCAATGAACGTAACGCGGTTATTGAACAGGCCCAGGTCCAGCCCGATGTTGAGCGTACTGGCTCGTTCCCAGCGCAGATCGGTGTTAGTAATGCCGCTGGCAGCAAAGCCAGGTTGTCCGTTGTAGATACCGACGTTGGCATACTGGGGTGTTGTAGCATAGTCGCCGATGATCGGGTTGCCACTGGCATCCAGCGGGTTAATACTGCCGTTTACACCCCAACTGATGCGGGGTTTGAGTACAGAGACAAATTGTTTCAGGGGCGAATTGGCAAAAAAGGTTTCGTTGCTCATGTTCCAGCCCGCCGATACCCCCGGAAAGAATCCGTATCGGTTCGTTGTCAGTTTCGACGTACCGTCATACCGCATGTTCAGCGTCAGCAGGTACTTATCGGCGTAGTTGTAGTTGATCCGTCCGATGCCCGATGCCAGTCGTTGCCAGCTATTAAAGGCCGATGTTGGAATCCCAACCGCAGCCGTCGAGGCCGATAACCACGGAATAAAATCAGTAGCTGCCAGATTGGCCGAAGCCCCGTAAGAATACTGGCGGTATTCGTAGAACTCACCACCACCCAGTACCGATATCGTATGCAGGCCGAAATCCTTATCGTACTGTAGAAATCCGTTGTAGGTGTATTGGCTGGTGCGTACGTTGGAGAAGGACGCATTTCGGGTCGAAACGAGTGCCCCGCCAGTTCCATTGATATAGGCTTTGGTAAACTGGTCGTTGGTGGTATAGCGGTAATAGCCGGAAGCGCTGCCCAATACTTTCAGGAACGGTGCCAGCCGATATTCCACATTCAGGCCGCCCGAGTACCGCTGTTCGTTCGTGTTGTTGATGAACTTATCGCTGAAGTAGGCTGGGTTGCCGAGCGTGCTGCCATCTACACCCGGTAGTTGTTCGCCTGTGCCATCACGAGTGAGCCGGACAGTTGGGGCAATACCTGTAAACCGCTGTACAAGACCACCGGATAAGCTGCCACTGGCATCGGCCGTGAGGTACGAAGGTGTACTGCTAGCATTGTAAGCCGCCAGGTTTAGCCCTATGGTCAGATTTTTGCCGACATTCAGCCCACCGTTGAAATTCAGATTCAATCGTTTCAAGCCCGAGCCAATAATGATGCCCTGATCGCTCAGGCTTCCTACGCCCAGAGAAAAATTGCCCATATCGTTGCCGCCCGATGCGTTGAGGTAGTGTTCGTTCAGGACGCCAGTTTGTAAAATCAGGTCTTCCAGTTCCCGCTGGGTAGTTGATCGGTACAGGATGCTGTCCATCTGCGCTGGATTGAAAGGATTCTGGTCGACCAGCAGGTGGTATTGCGGATCGTTGAGCAGGCTCCGGTTCGTATTGGTCAGTTGCTGAGTCGAATATTTTCCATCGGGAGCCGTCCAGCCCGAGTTCAGTCCCCAGCCCCAGGCACCCGTCAGTTGGTTGCGGGTATTGTTCATTTCGGCCGTGTTGTTGTCAGCCTGAGCCGCTGCGTAGCGACTGGCAAGACCCCGTCGGTTCCATTTAATATAATCCTCGGCACTCATGTACTGGAGCGGATTCCGGCGGATGTAGTTGGCGGCATGTTTAAAGGTATAGGTTACGGATGTGCGGCCCTTCTTACCTTTCTTCGTCGTTACCAGAATCACCCCGTTTGCAGCCCGTGCTCCATAAATAGCCGTTGACGCAGCATCTTTCAATACGTCCATTTTTTCGATGTCCTGCGCATTGATGCCATATAGAGAAGGCACAATCACCCCATCCACGACGTATAAAGGCGTACCTGAACCGCTGAAGTCCGTACCCCCGCGTAGCACAATGGTGGGTGTCGAGCCGGGCTGACCAGACGTTTGCTGTACCCGTAAGCCGGGCGCAGTACCCTGCAAGGCCGTGGCGGCATTGGTACGTGGAACAGACTTAAGCACTGTATTATCGATGCTGGCAACCGAGCCGGTCAGGGTTCGGCGGCTCTGCTGTCCGTATCCCACTACTACGACTTCATCGAGACTACGAGCACTTTCGGCCAGGTCGATGGTTAGGGTCGTTTGATTACCGACCGGAATTTCCTGCGTTGCCATTCCAATCTGGGAAACAACCAGTACATCGCCCTGCTGGGCTGGGAGCGAGAAACGCCCATCGCTGTCAGACACTGTTCCGCGGGTGGCGCCTTTTATCGTTACGTTGACACCGGGTAACCCTTCGCCAGTACGCTTGTCCCGAACGGTTCCCGTCAGGCTGATTGGTTGCGCCCAACCCGTCAGACAAATAAATAGGCTGATAATAAGTATTACATATCGCCTGGTAGTTTTAGGATATGTTGGCATTGATCAACTCTTTTTGGGTGAAACTAGGAATAAATCGATGGGTCAAAATTATTATGTTATACTTAATAATCAAAAAAACAGGAATATTTTTTATTTATTATTCTTTTTACCGAATATTGTCGGACTTAATACAGGGAATGACTTTTTATAAATCATACATAATATATGGATTACACGGGTATGCAATCCGACTCGAAATTGAATGAACCCAATACACTAGTCGATAAGATTGAAGCCGATTTGCTGGACTATTTCAATACCCATCGGCTGAAAGCAGGTGATTCGATTCCGAAAGAAGTAGAGCTGGCGACGCAGTTGGGCGTCAGCCGGACGGTGATTCGGGAAGCTATGCTCCGGCTGCGTACGCGGGGGCTGATCGAGTCGAAAAAGAAGCGCGGAACCATCATTACCAATCCCGACCCATTGGCCCTGCTCGAAAAAAGCATGTATCCGGGCATCTTGAATGACGAGACCCTCCGCGACATTTTTGAGTTAAGGATGGTGCTGGAAATTGGCATGGGCGATCTGCTGTTCGAGCGAATTACCCAGGCCGATATCGACGAATTGTACGCCATTGTAGCCGATGAGCCGATCAACACGCAGGAAATGGTGTTCGATGCCGATCAGGAAGTCCGGTTTCACGGCAAGCTATACGACATTACCGGCAATGAGACCCTACGCCGGTTTCAGCGCATGTTGCTGCCTATTTTTAAATACGTTCACGAAAGTGGTCTGTTGAAAAAGCCCATTCAGCATAAAAAATTTGTGTCGCACCGGGGACTAGTCGATGTGCTTCAGCACGGTAATCCCGAAACGTTCCGTAACGCCATGCGCAATCATTTCGAGAATCATTTTCAGAGACTGTTTTAACGAAGCTTCCTATGTTTTACCCGTTTATGGTTTGTCTGGGCCTTGCGGCCTGTGGATTTGTCGCGCCCAGGCTTGCCGATGCACAAGCCGTTTCTACCCCGGTTAAACCCAATCTGGACGAAACCGTCGTCTTTCGAAATGGCGAAGATGGCTATACCTGCTACCGGATTCCAGCTATTGTGAAGGCGCCCTCCGGGGAGTTGCTGGCCTTTGCGGAAGGACGCAAAACCGATTGCGGTGACTACGGTGATGTTGACATTGTGTTACGCACCAGCCGGGATAACGGCCAAACTTGGAGCCCTTTGCGTGTTGTGGTCGATTACGGGCAGGCACAGGCGGGTAATCCAGCCCCGGTTTTCGACCAGACCGATTCCCGGTTTCGAAACGGGCGATTGTTTTTACTGTACAACACCGGAACGGCATCGGAAAAAGACGTACGGAACGGGAAAGCCATCCGGGAAGTATGGTATAAAACCAGTACCGATGGTGGGAAAAGCTGGTCCGATCCGGTAAACATCACGACATCGGTGAATCGGCCGAACAAACCCGACGTTAATCCAAGCTATACGTTTTCGGAAGATTGGCGGTCGTATGCCAATACACCGGGTCATGCGCTTCAGATTCAGAACGGGCGATACAAAGGGCGGTTGTTCATTGCAGCCAACCATTCGGAAGGGGCACCGCAGGCCCAGTTTCGCGATTATCGGGCGCATGGTTTTTATTCTGACGATCACGGAAAGACCTGGAAACTATCGCCCACAGTGACCTACCCTGGTGGCAACGAGAGCACAGCAGCCGAAACCTCAACGGGTAGTTTGCTGATGAACAGCCGGAATCAATCGGGCGACGTGAAAAGCCGACTGCTAGCGTTTTCGACCAACGCTGGCGAAACCTGGGATCAGGTAACGGTTGCTAATGAGTTGCCCGATCCGGTCTGCGAAGGGAGTATGATTAACTACCGGAAAGGTGGCCAAAACGTACTCATTTTCGCCAATCTAAACAGCCAGACCAAACGGGAGAAACTGACCGTTCGCATCAGCCAGAACGATGGGAAAAGCTGGTCGGCTGGTCGGGAAATTTATGCTGGTTCGGCCGCCTATTCAGATCTGGTGATTCAGCAGGATGGCCGGGTTGGGATACTTTACGAACGCGATAATTATACGACCATCATCTATACCCACTTTCCCTACGATTGGCTGACCCAGTAAATACACGATTTCCGCTCATGACTCCCTCTGCTTTTGCTCAATACGCTACCCAATACCGCGATAATTTACTGAACGATGTCATCCCATTCTGGCAGCGCTTTTCGCCTGACCAGGAGCATGGTGGCTTTTTTACCTGCCTCGATCGTACCGGAAAGGTATACGATACCGATAAGTTTATCTGGCTGCAAGCCCGGCAGGTCTGGACATTTTCGATGCTCTATAACCGGGTGGGCAGTAGTCGGCCAGAGCTAAAAGCCGACTGGCTCGCTATGGCTCAACTTGGAGCTGATTTCCTCATGAAACATGGTCGGGCCGAAGATGGGAGCTGGTATTTCTCGACCACTCGCGAAGGCAAACCGCTGGTGCAGCCGTACAATATTTTTTCGGATTGCTTTGCTACCATGGCCTTTGGGCAACTTTCGCTGGCGACGGGCAACGACGAGCAGGCTCACCTGGCAGAGTCGACCTTCCGGCAGATTCTGGCCCGGCGCGAGAACCCCAAAGGTGCCTGGAAAAAAGCCGTTCCGGGTACGCGGCCACTGAAGAACTTTGCCCTGCCGATGATTCTGTGCAATCTGGCGCTCGAAATCGAACACCTGCTCGACAAACCGCTGGTGGAGCAAACCATCGATGAATGTATTCACGAAGTGATGACGGTCTTTTTCGACCCTGACCTGGGACTAATCCGGGAAAATGTCACCCCCGACGGCCATATATCCGATTCGTTTGACGGGCGACTGCTCAATCCGGGCCATGCCATCGAAGCCATGTGGTTCATCATGGATCTGGCCGTTCGGATGGGAGATCGTTCCCTGCTGGAGCGGGCCGTACAGATTACGCTCGATACGCTTGCCTACGCCTGGGATACAGAGCATGGGGGAATTTTATACTTTATGGACGCCAATGGCTGTCCGCCCCAGCAACTGGAGTGGGATCAGAAACTCTGGTGGGTTCATGTCGAAACGCTGATCAGTTTGCTGAAAGGCTACCAGCTAACGGGAAATCAGGCCTGCTGGGAATGGTTCGAACGCGTTCATGCCTATACCTGGTCGCGCTTCCCGGACCCGTCCAACGGTGAGTGGTTTGGCTACCTGAACCGTCGGGGCGAGGTGTTGCTTCCTCTGAAGGGTGGTAAATGGAAAGGCTGTTACCATGTACCTCGTGCCCTTTATCAGTGCTGGCAGGTGCTTGACAAGCTATAAAACACTTAATCGGGTACTAGTTTGCCAGGATTTAGAATACCACGCGGGTCCAATGCCTTTTTGAGGGTTCGCATCAGAGCGATTTCTTCGGGTGTACGACTTAAGTAGAGCCAGGTTTTCTTCTCCAGGCCGATGCCATGTTCGCCGGTTATGGAGCCGCCGATTGGTTGGAGCCGGGTGTACAGAATTTCTTCTATGCTATGTTTAGTAGTGTGGTCATCATGGCCACAACTGATAAACAGGTGAAGGTTCCCGTCGCCCATGTGCCCGAAGGTGTAGAGATACACGTCGGGCCAGGTTTGTTGGAGAGCTAACCGTATTGTTTTGATGTAGGCATCCATCTCGGAAATGGCAAGGCTGATGTCGAACAGAAAAACGGGTCGATGAACCGAGAAAATAAACTCTACATTTTCGCGGATACCCCAGAACCAGTCCAGCTCTTTTTGCGATTGGGCTATTACTGCGTCAACGATCAGATCGGTAGTCAGGCACTGTTCTAAAAAGGCTTCGAACTGTTGTTTGTCTCTGTCGGCATCCTGTCCGAGTGATTCCAGTAACACGTAAAAAGGATAATGCTGAGCCAGGGGCGGTGCGAATAAAGCAGGCTTCGATGTCATCAACTGGTAATAGTCCTGCCACAGCAGTTCAAAACTGGTAAGATCGTTTTTCAGGTGGGTTTTGGCCGCCAGCAGCAGGGCATTAGCTTTTTCGAAACTGTCTACCGCTATAAAAGCCGTGTTACGGGTTTTGGGCATATCGTCCAGTTTCAGCACCGCTCTGGTGATAATACCTAACGTTCCTTCGGAGCCAATGAAAAGTTGTTTCAGGTCATACCCGGCATTATTCTTCATCATTTTGTTCATCGATGAAACGATGGTTCCATCGGCCAGAACTACCTCCAGGCCCAGCACCAGATTGCGCATAACGCCATAACGCAGGGCCTGCAACCCACCGGCATTCGACGCGATATTGCCTCCAATCATGCAGCTCCCTTTGGCACCCAGATCGAGCGGGAAAAGCTGCCCATGTGCGGCTACCTGATCGCGCAACTGTTGCAGCACAACCCCCGCCTGTACGGTTACGGTTTTGTTGACCACATCGATTTGCTCGACCTGATTCATCCGCTCAAGGCTCAACGCTATTTCATGGGCATTCGTATCTGTACCGCCAACCACATTGGTCAATCCTGCCTGGGGCACAACGGGTTGGTGAAACTCGTGGCAAATTTGAAGCATTCGGGATACCTCCTGGGTGGTTGTGGGCAAAAGTAACGCCCGACAATTGAGGCTGCCGGTTTGTTTCCAGTGGCTGGCCACACGTGAACTGGCTTCTTCACGGCTGAGCACGGTGTTCCTGCCAAACGTGTTAACCAGTAGCTCGACGATATCGGACATGGTAGGAGGGAGAAAAAATCAGAAAACGGTCGATTACTTAAAGATGAAACAGAAGCTTCGTTACTACCGTGTCGAATAGAAAGCAAGGGAGCGGAGAGAATAGGCTACTGCTAACCAAACAGAAAAGCCTTACAACCAAGTTGCAAGGCTTTCTATAGGTTGGTAATCTGTTAGGTAGGTAGGTTAATTTCGGCAGCCCACGTAACCCTGAAAGGCGGTTGCCATGATCATGCCTGGTGAAATGGAGGAGTTATATTGCCAGTACACCTCTTTAGCGCTGTGTTTGGTTTCATCCCATTCGACGACACCCAACGGCGACAGGTCGCCCAGGGCTACGCTCGTTTCCAGAAACTCTATAGCATCGTCTGTTGAGTCGAATGCAACAACGCCGGGCATTTCCTGGAGTTGAAAAACTGCCAGAAAAGTTTCCTGAGAATTCATATCAATAAAACTTGTTGCCATAAAGAACCTTAACTACTGTATTTGACTGCGTTTTTTCGCAATTGTCACTTTCATTTTTTCAAATAATCGACTTGGTCGGCTTTCTGGGATGACCCCTCAAAACAGCCCGTCTGGAACAGGATAGGATAAGTACATCAATTAGTCAGAATAAGACGTATCGATCAACTGGCAAACGGTTTCCAGAGCAGCCTCATCGCCAACATTACCTGGGAAAACGACATAACGAATACCTGGAAATTTACTGCCTTCGGTCATTTGCCAGACGGGTACGCCGGGAATGATAGGCCCCAGTACCAATGCTTTCTCGGCCGATAACCCGTTCGATGCCAGATCACTGGAGGTAATACCTCCTTTTGCCACAATGAACTTCGGACGGACTGCGAGTTTTTGAAGTACCTTGACCAGGAAGTCAGAAACAAGCGAGTTTATGGTCAGGCTTTCAATGGCATCAATACCTACCTTTTGTTGGCGACTAGTATACAGGACAACGTTTTCTCGGGCTTCGAGCCAGTTGCCCATCTGCTGACTTATGCCAATGGCATGTGACGACGAATCACTACTGGTCAGCAATTCGGCAACGTCGACTTCGATGGTCTTATACGTCCCTCGCTTTAGCAGCCAGCTTAGCTGCTGGGTTGTTTTGGGAACGTGCGATCCGACAATGACCAGATAACCATTGGCTGATGAAGGCACTGTTTTGGTGGGGATGAATGGCCTGCCCGAGGCCAGTCCGGCCCGAATCGGAACAAACGTAGCCGACGTTCGGTATAGAAACTGCTTGCCCGTTGCTTCGGCCAGTAGGAGTCCCATCACGACTACTTCCAAATCGCGGTATCTGACCGCATTAACGACGCACACGCTGCCATCGGTACAGCGTGCGAAGGCTTCGCTAACGGCCTCTGGACCACCTGTACGGATTTCGTCGAGACTGATTGAGTGTACGGCCGATGCCTGTATTCGCCCATTTGTTTTTTCCTCAACCCACTCCTTCAGGTTCGAATGGGTATAGCCAAATACCACATCCTGGGCAAACGGTGTATCTGATACGGGTACTAGCTTTTGATTTTCGGCCAGATAATGGACATCATCGATGGTGTAGCGGCCACCTTCAATAAACGCAGGAATCAGTACAGTGATGGCTTTTGTCATACCCAGCGATTGCGCAACAGCATCTACTTCAGTCGGAAAATGTCCCCGTAAGGTTGAATCACTTCGGCTAACAACAACAATGTCGCGCCCACTTTCACGAACGGCTTGCTTTAAGCTTTGACCGATTTCCTGAGCGAGTTCAATCGCTTCATTTTCGGGCAGACTACGCGAATTGGTGAGGATATACAGAATGGAAGGATTCTTCTGTAATTCTGCTGTAATCAGTTCTACGCGCCAGGAAGTCAGTACGGTTACGTCATAGCAAGTCTGCGTACCGGTAGGATCGTCGTCGAGCACAACAATCGTTTGCCGACGTTTTTCGAATACATCGCGAATAGCTGGTAACAGATCGGTCGGATAGTCGGGTGGTAATTGCGCTAGCTTCTGATTCACAGATTGATACATGGATCGTCGGATTGGTTCTTGAAAGCCTGTATAAAACCGATAGTTTACCGATTCATCAGGAGTTTCAACTTGGTTTCGGCTTTCATAGGGTAAAAGAATAGAACAGTATGCAACTAATTATAACAGGTGGAGCGGGATTTCTGGGGCAGCGTCTGGCAAAAGCTCTTGTGAGCAGTTCAATTCCGTTCGACGAACTCTGTCTGATTGATATTGGGCTGCCACCGAAACCGGTTGACGATGCACGAATTAGTTGCCAGCAGCTAGACCTGGCCGATGAAGGTGCGGCCGAAAAAATTATATCAGCCAGAACCGGAATCGTGTTTCATCTGGCGGCTATCGTAAGCAGTCATGCCGAGAAGGACTTCGATCTGGGTTGGAAAGTCAATCTGGATATTACCCGGCATCTGCTGGAAGCTTGTCGGCAGCAAAATCCGGCTATTCGGTTTGTTTTTTCCAGTTCGCTGGCGGTGTATGGTGGCCAGCTTCCGGCTATTGTCGATGAATCAGTAGCTGTAAAACCACAATCATCGTATGGAGCCCAGAAAGCGATCGGCGAATTGCTGGTGAACGATTATACCCGAAAAGGCTTTGTCGATGGCCGTGTATTGCGGTTACCTACCATCTGTGTGCGTCCTGGTCGGCCTAATCAGGCTGCTTCTTCGTTTGTCAGTAGTATCATTCGGGAGCCTATTCAGGGCGAGGAGGCCATTTGCCCAGTAGCTCCCGAACTGCCCTTGTGGTTATCGAGCCCGAATACAGTGATTCAGAATATCCTGACAGGTGCGATGCTGGATGGCAAAACGTTTGGCGACTGGCGTACCGTCAATTTGCCGGGAGTCAGCGTAACCGTGCAGCATATGCTGGATTCTCTCGAACGGATTGTGGGTAAAGAGGCTCTTGACCGGGTTCAGTTCAGGCCAGATCCGGCCATTAATGCCATTGTCAGTAGCTGGCCGGGTCTGGGCGATAACACACGAGCGTTAGGCCTGGGGTTTCAGGTCGATCTGCATTTCGATGACTTTATCAGGCAGTTTATGGCCTATGATCGCGCATAACTCCCGGCGAGTATACAAGGGATAACGGACACGTAAGTAACAATCTTGACGACTTATTGGCGATAGTCAGTCAATTTTGTTTCTTGCATACCTAATTCATCAGTATATCGGAATGTGGTTAGATTCTAAGAAGATTGTGGTCATTGGTGGCACCACTGGTATGGGGCTATCAGCGTCATTGGCTTTTATTCGCGAAGGCGCACAGGTTGTGGTGGTTGGGCGTAATCCAGAAAGTTGCACCGCTGCTGAACGACAATTGGATGGTAATGGCCTGGCGATGTCGGGCGATGCCTCTGATCCGCAAACGGCGCCCAAAGCCATTGCGCTTTGTCAGCAGATTTTCGGTGGTTTCGATGGGTTGTACCACGTTGCCGGGGGGAGTGGACGGCGGTTTGGCGATGGACCTCTGCATGATATGACCCTTGATGGCTGGAACTATACGGTCAACCTGAACCTAACCTCGCTCATGCTGTCAAATCAGGCGGCTGTGCGGGCGTTTCGAGCCCAGGGTGGCGGGGGCACTATCCTGAACATGGGATCGGTGTTAGGGTCGAGCCCTTCTCCGACCTACTTTGCTACCCACGCGTATGCTGCCATGAAATCGGCTGTAATTGGTTTTACCAAATCGGTGGCTGCCTATTACGCCAACGACAACATACGAATCAATGTATTGGCCCCGGCACTGGTCGAAACGCCTATGGCGCAACGTGCCGTTCAGGATGATACGATATTAGCTTTTACCAGAACGAAGCAACCGCTGGATGGAGGACGTATTGGCCAGCCAGACGATCTGGACGGAGCCGCCGTGTATTTCATGTCCGATTACTCGGCATTTACCACCGGGCAGGTGCTAACTGTCGATGGGGGCTGGAGTGTTAGTGAAGGGCAATTATGATTCCCAGAGCTGAACTAAGGAAGATTGCAACGGCCCGTTTGGCAGATGCTGAATTATTAGTAAAGGCTAAGCGCTTTGATGGGGCAAGTTATCTGAGTGGTTACGCCGTTGAGATTGGGCTGAAACTGCGAATATGTAAAACGCTAAAGTGGCGGGGATTTCCCGAAACGAACAGCGAGTTCCAGGGCCTAAGTAGTTTCAAAACTCATGATTTTGATGTTCTGCTTCGCCTGTCAGGTGTTGAAGATACAGTTAAAACTCGCTATTTGGCTGAATGGTCTGACTTGAAACTGTGGAAGCCAGAGCTTCGTTATGCCATAACAGGTAATGCAACAAGCCTGTCTACTGCCAGAATGATTAGTGCCGCAAAAACATTACTTAAGATTTTATGAAAGCACTTGCTAATAAAATTGGTCAGTTGCGCAAAGTCATAGAAGAGCAAAAGGGGCCATTAGCCTTGTATGCTATGGTATTACCCGAGGACGCTATTGCCTGGGACATGTTAGTGGCGGCAACGTGGATTGATAAAGATCAGTCGGATGCGTTAAAGTATTTAGTCAAGCAGGTACAAAGCGTTTTAACCAAGCAGGAACTGCTAAATTTATCGGGCATTTTACTGTTCGATACGGATAAGTTAGCCGAGTATGGTGTATCTGTAGACAGTGAAACGGGCTGGGAGGAAAACAATATCGAGTTTTATGGAAGACGAGTACAGAAGGCGTATATTTTTGTTGGGCCTCTGGTTGGTCTGAATTTGTCAAAGTACAAGGTAAATGATTGAGACCCAGCGCCTGACTATTGTTCCGCTTACGCTTAAGCAATTGTACTTGTACATACTGGATACCTATCAGCTGGAAGAGGCTATGGGTCTTAAAACGGGGTGCCGGGAACTGGTTGAGCCGGTGCTGAGTATCGTCATCCATTTTACGATTCCACGGTTGAAAGATCCCGCCAATGCCCCTCTTTACCACACCCTCTGGATAGCCATCGACCGCGACAAACAGCAATTTGTAGCTGAAGCCAAGTTTAAAGGGGAGCCCGACGAAACCGGCACCATCGAAATTGGCTATGGTACCTACTCCGCTGTGCATCGGCAGGGGTACATGACCGAAATGGTGGGCGGGCTCCTGAAGTGGGCTAGCGAACAGCCTGATGTTCAGCGAGTAGTTGCCGACACCCAGGCCGAAAACGTCGCGTCTCAGAAAGTGCTGGAGAAAAGTGGATTTCGGTTATTCGATCAGATTGAAGATATGCTTTGGTGGGAATACCCAATTCGGTAGCGAGTAACGTTGGCACTTTTTGCTGGTAAAATTGTAATTTCGGCTTCCTGCAAATAAACCCTACCTATGCATTCACGTCGTAAATTCCTCCGTCGGCTCGGAGGTACATCGGCTTTGCTGGCCGGAGGAACTACCCTGGTTGGCGCCGAAACCTTTTCCCCTTCAAAAACAACTTATCGCGAACATCTGATTGAGATTGTACAGCCACGCTCCATAGCCGATACGATCAATATTGGCCTGATTGGCGCTGGAATCATCGGCCATTACGACCTCGATTGTGCGCTGAAAGTACCGGGTACGAAAGTAGTTGCCGTGGCTGACCTATACGCCCCCCGACTGGTCAGGGCAAAGGAAGTCTGGGGACAGGATCTGTTTACCACCCACGATTATCGGGAAGTACTGGCCCGGAAAGATGTCGATGCGGTTCTGATTTGTGTGCCCGATCACTGGCATGATCATATCTCGATTGCGGCACTGAAAGCTGGAAAACATGTGTACTGCGAGAAGCCGATGGTACACCACATCGAAGAAGGGCAGGCCGTTATTGCGGCACACAAGAAATCAGGTAAGGTATTTCAGGTAGGTAGCCAGCGCGCAAGTGCATCGGCTGTACTTGAGGCAAAACGGCGTTATGAAGCTGGACACATTGGCGAACTGACGTCTGTCGAAACGTTTCTGGATCGGACGGATGCGTTGGGAGCCTGGCAATATACGATGCCACCGAATCTAGATCCTAAAGACCTGGATTGGGACCGATACCTGGGCGATGCCCCCAAACATCCTTTTCAGGCGGAGCGATTTTTTCGGTGGCGAAATTACAAAGACTATGGCACGGGCGTAGCAGGCGACCTGTTTGTCCACTTGATTACGGGCGTTCATACCATTACGGGATCACTCGGACCAACCCGAATTTTCGCGCTCGGCGATCTGAATTTCTGGAAAGATGGACGGGATGCTTATGATCTGGTAACGGCTATGATGGACTATCCCAAAACGGATAAGCACCCATCGTTTCAATTTACAACCCGCGTAAACCTGGCTACGGGCGCTGGTGGCGATATTCATACCCGGCTCGTCGGAACGGAAGGCGTTATCGATATTGGCTGGAATTCGTTCGTCATGAATCGGCTAAAACGGCCCAATGCACCTATGTATAGCCGGGGCTATGATGCGTTGTTCACCTATCCGCAGGCCATGCAGGAGGAGTTTATCCGGCAGTATGAGCAGAAATACCCGGCTGGTCAGTTTACCCGAACCGTACAGAACGAACCCGTCGTTACCTATACGGCTCCCGATGGCTACGATGATCGGCTCGATCACATGATTGTTTTCTTTAATGCCATCCGGGAAAATAACCCGTCGCTCGTGAGGGAAGATGCTGAATTTGGTCTGCGGGCGGCAGCTCCGTCGCTGGCTGCCAACCTCAGTGCAGCCCAGCGAAAAGTCATCCACTGGGACCCCGTTGCGATGAGAATTTCTAAAGCTACCTAGCAACCTGATTCATACTAGTGTTAAGAAGAGCCTATTAAACAAACCCTAAACGCAACAAAACCAGTGCAGCCTGTTCCTATTAAAACGACCGTTGTTGGGTCAATGCCTTTTCCCGGCTGGCTCGAATTTTCCAGCCAGCACCTAACGCAGTTCGGCCCTGCCGATATCAACGAACTCATCGAGGATGCCGTGATTGCCTCAGTTCATGATCAGGTTGCGGCCGGATTGGATGTGATAACCGACGGCGAACAAACCCGATTCGATTTCAACCTCTCTTTCTACGGCTATATCAACGGGATTCAGAATAATGAAACCGAACTGCGTCGATTTGGGCCACCCGCTCATGACCAGCGAGGGAAGCATAATATTATTGAACCGCTTACAGCACCGAAAGGCCTGGGCGTTGTGGAGGAGTATTTGCGGCTAAAACGACTGGCTCCCGAAGGACAGGGTCTCAAGGTGTCGATTCCCGGGCCTTACACACTGAGTGGACGGTTACTGCCCGGAAGTCTTTACAAAGATCGATGGGAGGTGACCGAAGCCTTATTGCCCCTGGTTAGTGCAGAGATTGCCCGTCTGGTCGAACTGGGTGTACCCGAAATTTGTGTCGATGAACCATCCATGTCATGCTATGCGTATCGGGAAGATACAAAACGGTTCGTCGATATTTTTAACCGGACGGTGGCACCAGGTGTGGGAAAGACTCGCCTGTCGATGCACCTATGTTTCGGGAATTATAAAGGTCGTTCGGTCGGTAAAAAGACAATAGCGCCCATGCTGCCTGACTTCCTGGATATGCATGTCGATGAGTTGCATACCGAGATGACGGTGCTAAATTTTGCGGAGGTAAACCTGCTTGAACGGTTTGCCGAAAAGTTCGATGTTGCTGTAGGAGTCATCGACGTTAAAAGCTATTATATCGAAACGCCCGAGGATGTTGCTGAACGAATCCGTAAGTGCCTGCCTTATGTTCCGGCGGAGAAACTGGCCGTAGCGCCCGATTGTGGCCTTAGTCAGACAGCTCGCTGGGCTGCTAAACAAAAACTGGCAAACATGGTGGCTGGTGCAAAACTAGTACGGGCTGAACTCTGAACCAGGATTTAACGGATTAAACGGATTGGCTGGATTTTGTGAAATGGGTATTCCAGGGCAATCTAGAGTCAATCAGTTTAATCCATCAAATCCTGGTTCAGACTATCGGTAAGCTGGCAGCGTTCGTGTTGCAGTTTATCAAGATTCTCGTTCAGAAGCATGCGGGTTCGGGCGTTGTCAAAATGCTCACTGTACGATGCCCGTAATTCCTTCCGTTTCATGGCTTCCAGAAAACGGCGCACATCTTCGGGTGTTTCGAGCAAAAGCGGTGGGACTTCGGTAGGTTGCTCGGCTTCGTTTTTTGCCACCATCGTAAAATAGCTGGTGTTTGTATGCTTTACGGTTCCTAAACGGACATTTTCGGCTATTACTTTTATACCCACAACCAGTGATGTGCGCCCAACGTAATTGACTGAAGCCAATAACGAAACCAATTCGCCCACTTCAACCGGTTGCCGAAAATTGACGCCATCGACCGATACCGTCACACAGTACTGACCAGCGTGTTTGGCGGCACAGGCATAAGCTACTTTATCCATCAGCGATAGGAGAATACCGCCGTGAACACGCCCGCCAAAGTTGGCATACGACGGAATCATTAACTCGGTAAGCGTTGTGCGTGAATAGCTAACAGGTTTGGCTGTCATAAGTAGGGTGGGTTGACGTTAGTGAGTGATATACCAGATACGTGTTTAAGCATCAAACATAAAAAAATGCCAGCGCAAGTTGCGTTGGCATTTTTCATTTACCTAACCTATGAGAAAGTGTCGTTGCGGATGGATCATCAGCTACGTGACAAAGGTAGCCTGTCATTATGCAGTTATTTCAGAGCAAAACCACTGATTTTAATCCCCTTTAATACATCAGGCAGAAATCCGCAGTTTGATGCGTAGAACTACGTATTAGCAATTCGATGATTTATTCGTAAGTGGTTGTTTTACAGATATATAATGCCTTTAAGTAGACATTGGGTAAACTTGTTATGCAATTCAGGTTGTCGTATTTTCGACTGGCTTTCCGGTTCTATCCACCTAATACAACCTGACACCACCTACTTTTACTCCTTACATCTAGCATGACAGATTCTGTGTTTAATGAACAGGTTGGACGTTTTCTGAATCCGAAGGAAAGTGTCCCAATGAAAGAGACGTACCGTAGTGCCAAACTGGCCTGTGGTTTGAAAGAAGATGAGTATACCCGTTCCGAATTTTTCGGTGCCGCCAAAATCAATCAGTTGCTGAAGCAGAAAGGCTGTGTTGGTATTCGGGTTCATTATGCCAAGCGGTGGGAAGACGAGGATGGCAAGCCTACCGAAGTAGGAAAAGGCCAGTTGAAACCCCGCGTTCTGCTGACAGGTGTCGATGAACGAGGTCGTGATTTACTTCTCCATGCTAGCCAGGCCGGTTTGAAAGATGACGGCGGTGACGATGGAGATATGGTCGTGGGCGATGGCTGGGTATGCCCCAAGCAGTGTGGATCATAATTACCTTAGTAAATGGTTGAAAAATTCATTCTTCTGGCTCAGAAATATCCATTAAGCCTTGTACAGCATATTTTGTTAATACTGCCCGTTTGCATAGGTCTGTTGCGATGGAAATTTTTGAGTCAGGAGCTGAAAATTATTACTGTCTTTTTCCTGCTTTATTTTAGTAAAGAGACAATTGCGCTTTATTTCGTACTCAATCGAATAAATAGCCTTGGTCTCGAAAATATATTTTCCTGTATACAGGCTATCGTATTGGCATTGATGTATGACAAAGTAATTCTCAGTAAATCAAAGCGAAAAAGTATCTATATTGGACTGGCTATAGTGTTGATAATCAATATAATTACGTTCAAGAAGGCTGAAATATCAAATATTGGGAATACAGTTGTTCGGGTATATATGATTTATATTGCGCTAAACTTTTTTGTTTGGCTATTAGAACAATTAAAGATACGAAATGTAATACTCTACGGAATGTTTTGGGTGAGTGTTGGGGTTCTGCTATATGCTGCCGGAACCTTATTTATGTATTTATTCAGCGAATATATATTTACCCCCAAAGCGTCGGACGAACTATTTGATATCTATTGGGGAATCACTCAGATTGTCAGTATCATTTTTTGTCTGACAACCTCACTCGGTGTCTGGGTTAGTAAGTATGATAGCGAAAATTATCTTTGACGCCACAACTATATAAATGTAGAAAGTAAACACGAGGTGACTTAATAGTCATAAAATTGTTACCGCTCACTCAATCGGCGTCTTAATTCGTTGACATTCAGTGGTGAATTGCCCAATTTTACGATGTTTAGACCGCGATAGAAGAGAATTATGTCGATGGATGCTGGTTTTGTAATTGCTGTGGGTACGGCCGTACTCTTGATGATGGCAGTGTTCATCATCATTTTCGTGGCCTATTACCAGCAAAAACAGGCCAGACAGCAATTGGCATTTAAAGAATTACAGGCGCAGCACCGTCGGGAGTTGATGGAAGCCACCTTCAGAGGGCAGGAAGAAGAACGCCGACGCCTTGCCGAAGATATGCACGACGGTATCGGAACCATGCTTTCGATCACCAAAATGAGCTTGAACCAACTAGAGAAGCAATTAGGGGGAGAGGTACAGGTTGGCTTTCAGTTTCAGAAAACACGGTCTATGATCGATGAAACCATGACCAATGTTCGGCGAATAAGCCGAAACCTTGTCCCAACGACTCTCGAACGATTTGGTTTACTGGCTGCTTTAGAAGAACTGGCCGATCGGGCTACGGATAATGACATTGAGGTTGAATTGGTCTATCCCGAACCGGAGCTTGGATTTCTGCCCGCACTCGAATTGATGCTCTATCGGATTGCGCAGGAATTGCTCAATAACGCTATCCGTCATGCCCGAGCAAAACATATTACCATTCACCTGATTCGCTTTGAAAATGAAGTTCGCCTGTCGGTTATCGATGACGGAGTCGGCTTCGACTTTGATGCGGTGATGGAAAATCGGAAAGCTGGCCTAGGTCTGCGCAATATTGAAAGCCGCCTGAATGTTGTGAATGGACACGTTACGTTTGATGTAGCCCCTGGTCGTGGTTCACGGATTCATGTGCAGGTTCATCTACATGATGCACAGCCTGTTGATTTATTGAGTTAATTTGTTTACCGAATAGCTCTTAGTGCGACTCAATCGGTATATCCTTTAACTCTACCCTCCTCTATGCGAAAAATTAAACTGGCCCTCTGCGACGATCATACGCTCTTTCGCGTAGGGATGGCAACGATTCTTGGCCAGATTCACGATTTTGAGTTGATTCTGGAAGCAGGAAATGGACAGGAATTGATTGAAAAAATTGCCCGAAAAACACCGGACGTTGTGCTTCTGGATTTACAGATGCCGGTTATGGATGGTACGGCAACCGCCGATTACCTGCGAGAAAATCACCCCCTTATTAAAATTGTTGTTCTGACCATGCACGATGAAGATCGGATGGTGCTGCATTTACTGGAAAAGGGGGTTAGTGGCTACCTGCTCAAAGATGCCGAAGCTGGAGAAGTAGAGAAAGCCGTTCGAAAAGTGATGGATGAAGGGGTCTATCTGAACGAATTTGTGTCGAAAGCAATGCTTCGCAAGATGACCAATAAACCCACGGTCAACAAGCCTGTGAATGCCTTTTACAACAGCAAAATTCTGCTTTCAGAACGTGAGAAAGAAGTGCTGATGCTGATCTGCGAGGGATTGTCGACCAATGAGATCAGCGAGAAAATATTCCTGAGCCCTCGTACGGTAGAAGGTCATCGGCTACGCATCCTTGAAAAAACGGGCACCAAAAATACGGCCGGTATGGTGGCGTATGCGTTTAAAAATAACCTTGTCTGAGTCGGGAATTTATAAACTACCCGTCTTGCCACCATCTACAGGTAAGTTGATGCCGTTTATCGATGCAGCTGCCGGGGTGCATAAAAATGCTACTGCTGCGGCTACTTCTTCGGGCGTGGCGAACCGCCCAATGGGAATCTCCTGGGCCAACTGAGTAGCGATTTCTTCTTCCGTTTTACCGGAAGTCTTTGCCCGCATGGCCAGTGTGGATTCTAATCGGGCCGTCTGTGTATAACCTGGTAACACATTATTGACCGTGATGCCAAAGCGGCCAATTTCGAGCGATAAGGTCTTTGCCCATTGGGCCACCGCCCCTCGGATCGTATTGGAAACCCCCAGTCCTACAATGGGCTGTTTGACCGAGGTAGAAATAATATTGACGATTCTGCCGTAGCCCAGGCGCTTCATCGACGGAACAATGGTCTGCACTAAAGCATGGTTGTTTAGTAAATGATTATGGAACGTCTGGACGAATTCGTCGGGTTGGGCATCAATCAAAGCTCCACCCGGAGGCCCACCGGTATTGTTGACTAGAATATGAACATCCGGGAAGCGTTCCATATAGGCTGTAACAGCCGCCTGTACAGCACCTGGCTGGCTAAAATCAGCGACGATATACTGATGCGTTTGTCCCTTTGTGGTATCCAGTTCGGCCAGTACCGATTTTAATTTCTGCTCATCACGGGCGACCAGAACAACCGTTGCGCCCAATAATGCTAACTCCATAGCACTGGCACGACCAATTCCCTGTGTACTGCCACCGACTAAAGCGGTTTTTCCACGTAAATCAAGATTCATGTAGTTTCACTTGTTGACAACGCTAAAGATCGCGCCAATGGCCTAAAAATCATAGGTAAAACTAGAAAACAGACGCATTGGTACCAGTCATCCATACAAATAGTAGGCAAAGATGAGAAAAACACCGCTGGCGTAGTTTTGCTTAAACAAATTAGTAGCTTTGGGCAACTTTGAATCCAGTAATAACCTTTGCAATTCAGGAAACCATGTCAAAATCGTTAATTATTGTCATAGTAGTTGCTCTTATTTTGGGAATGTACGGTTGTAGTTCCTACAACGGCCTGGTTCAGAATGATACGATTGTTCAGGAAAAATGGGCTCAGGTCCAAACACAATACCAACGCCGATCGGATCTGATTCCTAACCTGGTAAGGACGGTACAGGGGGCTGCTAATTTTGAAAAAAGTACGTTGACCGCTGTGATTCAGGCTCGGGCCAATGCAACCAGTATAAAATTAGAGGCTAATCAGTTGACACCTGAGAATATTCAGAAATTCCAGGCTGCGCAGGATCAGTTGAGCGGTTCGCTTTCTCGATTACTAGCCGTTGCCGAAAGCTATCCGCAACTGAAAGCTACCCAGAACTTTTCGGAGTTACAGGCGCAGTTGGAAGGCACTGAAAACCGGATTTCGGTAGCCCGTAATGACTTCAACGGAGCCGTTCGTGTATACAATCAGTCGGTACGGTCGTTCCCGAACAATATTTTTGCGGGTATTTTTGGCTTCCCCGTAAAAGGCTTCTTCGAGGCTTCACAGGCGGCTCAAAGTGCGCCAACAGTTCAGTTTTAATAGCGGGGAGCATGGGGTAAGGTAAAAGAAAGTATCCTTATTCCATGCTCTCTGCCCCTGCTCCATGCAAACAAACCCGTTCTCTCCCGACGAGCAGCAACGCATTGTTGAGTCCATCCGGCAGGCCGAAAAGGCCACATCGGGTGAAATACGCGTTCATGTGGAAGCTCATTGCCCCAGTGCAGATCCAGTTCAACGGGCAATCGAGGTATTCGCTCAGTTAGGTATGTACCAGACTAAAGACCAGAACGGTGTTCTGTTTTACCTGGCTCATACTGATCGGAAGTTTGCCATCATTGGCGATAAAGGAATTGATGCTAAAGTTCCGGTCGATTTCTGGGAAAGTACAAAGGACTTACTGCGCAGTCATTTCAAACAAGGTGCTTATGCCAAAGGGTTGAGCCTGGGCATTGAGCGGGCTGGTCAGCAGTTGAAACACTATTTCCCCTACACCAGCGACGATATCAACGAACTCTCCGACGATATTTCGTTTGACTAATACTGCCGTGAATGTACACCTCATTATAAATTATCTTTTCCGGGTACGTCGCTTCGGCTTCGCCATGTTCCTGTTGGTATTTTCGGCCAGTGTATGGGCGCAGGATACAACAGCGGATACGGTTATTCCCGATAGACCAAACCCACCCCGGCTAGTCAATGATTTTGTTGGTATTTTGAGTAGTAGTGAGCGAACACAACTGGAGCAGAAACTCCGCGCCTATAACGACTCAACATCTACGCAGATTACGATTGTCATTGTCAGAACCACCGAACCCTACCCAATCGGCGATTTCGCGTTTCAGGTTGGCCGTAAATGGGGTGTGGGTCAGCAGGGAAAGAACAATGGACTGGTTTTAGCCTGGGCTACCCAAACTCGTAAGATTTACATTGCAACGGGCTATGGAGTAGAAGGTGCTGTACCGGATGCCATTGCCAAACGAATCATCAGCAATACCATCGTTCCAGCGTTCAAACAGGAGCAGTGGTATCAGGGGCTGGATGCTGCTACGACCGAAATCATTCAACGACTTCAGGGAGAATACAAAGGCGAACCCAAATCCAGCTCTGATGATGAAGGGGCTGGCACCTTTTTTATTGTCCTGATCATCTTTCTGATCATCATTTTCATCATTGCCCGTAAGAATCGTGGAGGAGGCAACAACCGAAATCGTGGTGGTGGCTGGGGTGGCCCCGTTTTCCTGCCGACTCCAGGTTGGGGGTCGGGCTGGGGTAGCTCAGGCGGTGGTGGCTGGAGCGGTGGTGGAAGTAGTGGTGGTGGCTTCGGCGGCTTTGGCGGTGGCAGCTTCGGTGGCGGTGGTGCTGGCGGAGACTATTAGTAGGTTGGTTATAGGAGCGATGAGAGCGAAAATGGGCTTCATCACTCCTATAACCATCTAAATAACCTGTTTTTCGATCAGCAAAATGAACAGGTGAATTACTTTGATATGGATTTCCTGTATGCGATCGGCGTATCCGAAATGGGGAACCCGAATCTCGACATCAGCCTTACCGGCCAGTTTTCCGCCATCTTTTCCCGTTAGCAAAATCACTTTCATCCCCTTTTCGCGGGCGGCCTCTACGGCTTTGAGAATATTGCCCGAATTACCACTGGTGCTTAAGCCAAGCAAGACATCATCTTCGTTACCCAATCCTTCGATAAACCGCGAGAACACGTACTCATAGCCGAAGTCGTTGCTAACGCACGACAGGTGACTAACATCTGAAATGGCAATGGCAGCCAGCGAACGCCGGTTATCCCGATAGCGGCCCGATAATTCTTCGGCAAAGTGCATGGCATCGCAATGAGAGCCGCCATTTCCACAGGAAATGATCTTGTGGCCCGATTTTAACGCATCTGCCATGACAATAGCAGCCTGCTCAATAGCTTCCAGGTGGGCGGGGTTTGCCAGAAACGTATCCAAAACTGACTGGGCTTCGGTTAGTTCCTGACGAATAAGATCAATCATTGATTCAGTTGTAAAGTTTATTGTCTGTAAAGTTCTGAAGTTGGCGACTAACACCCAACTCAGGCTACGGAATTTGTACTATCAATTGATTCTGTGGCGCATTAATGAATTGGTTGTCAATAAGGGTCACTTGCTAAAAATCGGTTTGTCTAAAACACCCAATTGCGATATGGGAGGTTCCAGCGGAGGGCGAAACTGGCCACCTGTTCGCTATAACTACTCGGCTTATACTGGCTATCCTGGTAGCGATACAAGAAACGACCTTCCAGAAATATGTTGTGCCGGATCATGTAGGAAGCTCGTACATCGGCATACGTAATGATAGTTTTGCGGCCCTGACCAATAAAATTACCTTCGTCCCGGTATCGGTACGTATAATCTTTCAGGATATTACCACCGTAGTTGATGTCAGGTGCCGTATCGGTCCCATACATCATAACCCCTCCTATGCCATTGAATGACCATTTTTTCTGCTGATACCGAATAATGCTCAATCCTTCCACAAAATTAGCACCTAGCGGATGGGCCAGGGGTTGGCTGTAGTGGGCGTAGTTGGTTTGTCCTGCACTAACGTCCAATCCTGATTCGTGCGAGTAGGTATAGGGCCGTGCCAGATTCATTTCAACCTGAAGGTCAAGATTGGGTACGGCAAAGGCGTCGATGTATTTACCGCCTACCTGAATGGCAAATTTGTTGGTCCAGTCGCCCTGCCCGGCCAGCAGTGGCTTCAACCGAAATTCATCCAGCAAAATCTGCGAATACACCAGAAAATGCGACAGAAAATTAGCCTTCAGGTCGATACCAATAAAGGCATTGTCTTTACTGCCTAGACTTGACTCTACATAGCGGTACAGAATAACAGGATTTAGATAACTCAGGTCCAGTCGGTCACGACTAAAAACTTCAGCTTCAAATACGCCCACGTTAAGGAAATCAGTCACGTTTATACTCAGATGGTGAATAGCCGCAAACTTTGGAGGAATCAGTTTTTCGCCCTGAGGCAATGGGGCTTGGCTGTTTTGCAGCGATGTGAAGAGGTTCGTGTACTGAATTCTCTTTCCGAGCTGGGTGGATAGTTTTAGAAACAGATAAGCCGGACTATTGTCGGAGAGGAACAACGACCGGAAGCCGTTCCCAAAGAAATTTCGGTCGTGTCCGAATTGGACATTGATCACTTTAAGCGTATTGAAGGTAATATACCCCCGCGCCGATAGAAAATCGACCCCTCGGGTACCGAACTTTTTGATGAAGCTTTCGCCAGGTGCCGTTGGCTGAATATCACCTGTTGAACTGTATCCCTGCCCATACGTTAAGCCATACTGCCTGATATACTCCGGATAAATGGCCTGATTGTCCGAAAAATAGGTGTAGAAACCAAGTTTGCGACCGATGGTTCCGCGCACTTCCAGCCCACGGGTATTTATGAAAAGTGGTTGCTGATCGGCTGGGGGAACACCGATGTCGTATGATGTCCGGTCCAGGCCGGGGCCTATGTAAAAAACCGGATTAACGTGCAGATCGACGTCGGGAGTCTGTAGGTTGTAAAAGTCTGCCTTCTTTTTATAAAAATGGGTTAATAAAGGTTTCGGGCTATCGCCGACTGTCTTGGGTGATTGCAAATGGCGGGTAAACGGATCTTTTTTCAGCGTGTCATAAGGTGTTGCCCATTCCCAACTATCGTTGCGGAGGTAGTCAATAGTGAAGTAATCGGTGTCGGATAGGCTACGTCTGGGATGTGCGGCTACACTATCGGCTAGCTGAATAATACTCTGGCGATTGTAAGGCTTAACAGTACTGTGAAAGCCATCTGCCCACTGGCCCTGGCGAATTTCAAGTCGATCGATGAGGTGATAATAATCAGCGTTGAGCGGTACAAATGGACTTTGTGCCCGTACACATAACGAAAAGAAAAGGAAACAGATAACGTAACCGTTGTGGCGCATGTACTGTACTAACATTGGCCCTGTCGGGCTTCTTGAGAACTAAGTTGAACCGTATGAGCCGCTTAAATTAGGCAAATGGTTTGGATATACGCCAACCTTGGGGCTAATTTACAGGCAAAGAAGCCTACAAACCATGTTTGTTTTTGCCCAGCAACCTTCCTTAGCGAACCAATTTATCGCCGAACTTCGAGATGTTTCCATTCAGCAGGATCGGTTGCGATTCCGTCGTAACCTTGAACGGCTTGGTGAGTTAATGGCGTATGAGATTTCAAAAAAATTGCCCTATCAATCGGTCAATGTTCAAACGCCCTTAGGCGTGTCGAATACGCAAGTGCTTCGACAACAGCCAGTTCTGGCAACTATTCTGCGAGCTGGGCTGCCTTTTCATCAGGGATTTGCCAATTATTTCGACCGGGCAGAGAATGCATTTGCCGGGGCTTATCGGGGGTATTCATCGACTGATGATGACGCGTTTGAAATCGCTATGGACTACATCGTTAGCCCTGATCTGAGTGGGAAGCCCTTGATCCTTTGCGACCCGATGCTGGCTACGGGCCGTTCGCTCGAAAAAGTCTATCATGCTTTACTTCGATACGGTATTCCATCCCAAACACATATTGCTGCCGTTATTGCCAGCCCCGAAGGAATTCGGCATGTACAGCAGCAACTTCCCCAGTGCCATCTATGGCTTGGAGCGATTGACGATCACCTGAACGAGCACTTTTACATTGTGCCGGGCATTGGCGATTCCGGCGACCTGGCATTTGGAGAGAAAGTGTAGGCAGTATATAGGATGTAGGATATATGGTATATGAGATAGTAAAAATCTCATATACCATATATCCTACATCCTATATACTGCCCATATACTGCTTAACGAAGGTCGACTACTTCGACGCCGGGGTATTTGGCTTTATCGAAAACGAAGTAGGAGTCAGGCACGTTTACATTCGGGGTAAACTTGGTGATGTTATACGTGGTTCGCTTGCCATCTTTGTTGGTAATGAGCCAGTTTCGAACGGATTTGTCGGCCTTGTCGACCGAAATCTGTATGGTGGCAATAGGGCTTTTGGGGCGATTGGGCGTTAGTTCAATGACTTCCAGCGTTCGACCCCCTTCCTTTTGCTCTTTCAAGAACCGATAATCGAAACCGCGCTTATAAATAGTGTAGATCTGGGTTGGGTTTAATTCGCCACCACCGCTGGCATCATAATCCTGAACGTTTACTTCGTTCGTTTCTTTGATGTAGGTCGACATGGTTTTCCCATCTGTAAACACTTCCTGTCCGCCCAGAATCAAGTGAAACTTCTCATTTTTTACTGTCAGATCACCTTTATAAGACTCTTTCGAACCACCTCCGGCACTTGTGTAGGTAAAGGTAGCCTGGTATGATTTCAGGGATTTATACCGTTTGCTCATCGCATCCAGAATGCCCTGAGCGCGTTTATCTTTCTGAGCGAAGGCCGGTGATACCGTCAGGATAGCCACGCTTAGCAACAATGCTATTTTATTCATTTTTATAGGTGTTACTCAGTAATACAGGTTTAACCCGCTTATACATCTTAGACGGGAAAGTGAATGGAAAAGTTTAATTGTTAGTCAGAAGAATAAGGGAATCGGGCTAATCATTTTTCAGCCGTTTGAGCAAATCTTCCAGCATCTGTAAATCCTGAACAAGTACATCGCGGGCTTTGCTGCCTTCAAAAGGACCTACAATTTTAGCTGCTTCCAACTGGTCTATCAATCGGCCTGCCCGGTTATAACCCAGCTTGAGCTTACGCTGAATCAGTGAAGTACTTCCCTGCTGGTGAATAACGATCAAGCGAGCTGCTTCGTCGAACATAGGGTCACGATTGCCCAGATCAACATCTTTTTCGTCGTTCTGACCACCATCATCACCCACAAACTCAGGCAGTGCGTAGGCATCATCATAACCACGCTGGTTGCCAACAAATTCGCAGAGTTCTTCGATTTCATTTGTATCGACAAACGGACATTGCAGACGGATAATCTCCGAATTTGATGATAGCAGCATATCGCCCATACCAACAAGTTGTTCGGCTCCACCCGTGTCCAGAATCGTCCGAGAATCAATTTTCGAGGTTACTTTAAAGGATAGCCGGGCCGGAAAGTTCGCTTTGATCAGACCCGTAATAACGTTTACCGATGGACGCTGTGTGGCCACAACCAGGTGGATACCAATGGCGCGCGCCAACTGGGCCAGCCGGGCAATTGGCTGCTCGACTTCTTTACCTGCCGTCATCATCAGATCGGCCAACTCGTCGATAATCAGGACGATATAGGGTAGGAAACGGTGCCCTTTTTCTGGATTTAACCGTCGTTTTACAAATTTGGCGTTGTATTCTTTCAGGTTCCGGCAGCCCGCATCTTTCAACAGGTTATAGCGGGCATCCATCTCGATACAAAGCGAATTGAGGGTGTTGACTACCTTCTTGGTATCGGTAATGATAGGCTCGTCGGAGTCGGGCAGTTTAGCCAGGAAATGCCGTTCCAGTTTGTTGAAGAGCGTCAGTTCTACTTTTTTCGGATCAACAAGAACCAGCTTTAACTGCGATGGATGCTTTTTGTAAATGAGCGACGTAAGCAGCACGTTAAGCCCAACTGATTTCCCTTGGCCCGTTGCCCCGGCCATCAGTAAGTGGGGCATTTTGGCCAGATCGGCAACGTAAATGTCGTTCGATATGGTTTTGCCCAGCACCACCGGCAGATCGAACTTCGAATTCGAAAAAGCCTCACTGGTAATCATCGACCGCATCGAAACCATTTCGCGGTTTTTGTTTGGTACTTCGATACCAATGGTGCCCATGCCCGGCATAGGGGCAATGATACGGATACCCAGAGCCGACAGGCTTAACGCAATGTCGTCTTCAAGGCTTTTTATTTTGGAGATACGAACGCCCTTCGCCGGTACGATTTCATACAGCGTAACGGTTGGACCGATAGAGGCCTGGATAGAGTCGATTTCGATACCGAAGTTGCGGAGCGTTGTTTCGATCTTCTCTTTGTTGGCCGTCAGTTCATCGTCTGAAACCTGCGCTTTGCGATTATTCTGGTAATCCGTTAGCAGATCATTAGTAGGGTACTGGTACTGGGGCAGGTCGAGTGTAGAATCATATAGCCCATGAACGGATACCAGATCATCATCTTCGAATGGATCGGGTTCAAGCACCGACGCTGGCGTGTTATCGGGCTCATTGGTATCTACTGGCTCATCGGCTACTGCATCCCGATTTTTGATGGTGAGCGTAACACCCGTCGTTTTAGCAATTACATCGGCTGGTGGAGCCTCCTCTTGAGGGGCTTTCTCTGTGTACGTTTCGGTATGGTCGTTTTTAATAAACGTATTGGCAAGAGGAGGGGTTGGAGCGGGTTGCGCATCTTCCTCAAAAGCGCCATCGTTAAGTTCTTCCTCTTCGTCATGTTCAAACTCACTTTCTTCGTATGTCTGTAACGGGTTCCCTGGGCGATTGCGGGGCTTTGTACGTACTGGGCGCGAGAAATCAGGTAGTTTGATGTGGCGCACATCGAAGAAATAAACGACAAAAAAGAAGAGCAGAAAGCCAATAAATGCCAGATTTCCCCAGCCAAACAGGCCATATAGCAGTACGTTCAGCTCATAGCCTACTCCTCCACACCAGACGCTGGATGTAGTAGCCGAATCAGTTACCAGAACAATGTAGCCTAGCATTAAACTGCTCCATACGGTTACAAACAATAAAGCTACTGTAGTCCGGCTTAAAGGAAGTAGTTCGGTGCCAAATGTCAGTTTATAACCGGCCAGAAAAACAATAATGGGTATTGCCAAAGCGCCTACACCAAACCAGCGGAAAACAAACGCATGGGCAATGTAAGCACCCACCAACCCAACCCAGTTACGCGTTTCGTTGGCCGTTTCGGCTAAAGGTTCAGAAAAAGCAGCACCAACAACACTCTGATCGGCAGGGCCATTAAATAAATAGGAAATAAAGGCGACCAGCAATCCGACGGCTAGCACCATCAGCAAAACCCCCAGGGTGAGTACTGACCGCTGATCGGTAAACCAGCGGTCCAGTGCAGCTCCCCAATTGAAGGAAGAACGCTGGGATCGGCTAGTCGATTTGTTGTTTGGTAAGCGGGGACGTGGCTCGTTCCGTTCGTCTGGACGTCGGAGCGTGTTCTGGCGTGGAGACGTAGTTGGTTGTGCCATAAACTTGGGGTTAGGCGATAGCAGTAGGTAAATTTCCCACTTTTTACCGAAAAACAGTTTAGTACTACAAAATATTACAACATCTTACTTACCGGGGCCAAAAAGGCCGGTCAGTGATTGATTCTGTCGGTTGGGCATCAGTACTCAACCCCTACAGCACAGTACGGGCAAAAAAGTATGGTTACAGACCCCGCAAAAGTTGCTGATTAATACGTTTGGCCAGGCCAGGCCCTTCGTAGATAAAGCTTGTGTATACCTGTACTAGGCTAGCCCCTGCTTCGAGCTTCTCCTGCGCATCTTGGGCGGTTGTGATTCCACCGACACCAACAATTGGGAAAGCCCCTCCTGATTGTTGATGTAAATACCGGATTACTTCCGTCGACCGATTTCGAAGGGGCCGACCGCTGACACCACCCGCCCCAATTTGTTCAACAACGGATGGCTCGGTGCGTAAATTTGCCCGGCTGATGGTTGTGTTGGTGGCAATGACCCCAGCAATTTTGGTCTCGCCTACGATAGCGATAATATCGTCCAGCTGCCCATTGGTAAGGTCAGGCGCAATTTTTAGTAAGATGGGTTTTGGAGTAGGACGCTGGTGATTTTCCTGTTGTAAGGCGGTCAACAACTTTGTCAATGGCTCCCGTTCCTGAAGATCGCGTAATCCGGGGGTGTTAGGCGAACTGACGTTCACAACGAAATAATCGACCGCATCAAATAATTCCCGAAAGTTGATCAGGTAATCGTCAAGTGCGTTTTCGTTAGGTGTATCCTTATTTTTGCCAATGTTGCCCCCTACAATCACCGGATTGCCATTTCGGTTACGGGCAAACTGCCGGAGCCGTTCGGCTGCTGGGGCAACTCCTTTATTGTTGAATCCCATCCGGTTGATAAGGCCACCGTCGGCTTTCAACCGGAAGAGTCGGGGACGAGGGTTTCCAGGCTGTGGGCGGGGAGTAACGGTTCCAATTTCAACAAAACCGAACCCAAGATCACTCAACTCGCTGACCAGTTCAGCATTCTTGTCGAATCCAGCCGCCATGCCGACTGGGTTTGGAAATGTCAGACCGAAAACGGTACGGGCTAAACGCTTGTCATCCAGTACATAAAGCTTTCGACAGAAGAATGAGGCTCCCGGAATGGATAGCGCGAATTTAAGCAGTGTAGTGACAGTATGATGAATCGTTTCGGCATCAAAACGAAACAGCAACGGTAGGATAATACGTTTGTACATGCTGCAAAAATACGTCCATAAACCTAAAAGGTCTCTGAAAACCTGCTGGGTTTATCCAAATAAGTCGGACGATAGATACCGGTCTCCCCGGTCGCAGATGATGCACACAATAATACCACTTTCCAGTTCCTTCGCTAATTGAACGGCAGCATGCACGGCTCCTCCGCTACTCATGCCCGCAAAAACACCTTCCACACTGGCGAGTTTGCGCGTCATTAGGGTGGCATCTTCGGCCGAAATTTCGATGACGCGGTCTACTCGTTTCGGATCAAAAATTTTAGGTAGATATTCAATCGGCCATTTCCGAATACCTGGAATTGACGAGCCATCCGTAGGCTGGCAGCCAACAATTTGAACCTCAGGATTTTGTTCTTTCAGGTAGCGCGACGTGCCCATAATGGTCCCTGTAGTACCCATTGATGACACAAAATGGGTAATTTGACCGACCGTATCACGCCAGATTTCGGGACCAGTAGTTCGGTAATGGGCCAGGTAATTGTCGGGGTTGGCAAACTGGTTGAGTAATAGATAGTCACCCTTTTGTACCTGATCTTCCGCATAATCGCGGGCACTTTCCATGGTTTCGGTCAAAATGACTTTCGCCCCAAACGCTTCCATGGTCAGCACTCGTTCGCGGGTCGATGTTTCGGGCATCACCAGCTCAATTTCGATATTGTAAAGACGAGCAATCATCGCCAGCGCAATACCGGTGTTGCCACTGGTTGCTTCGATGAGTTTCATACCTGGCTTAAGATCGCCCCGGTTGAGTGCGCCCTGTATCATACTGGCCGCAGCCCGGTCTTTGACACTACCCCCCGGATTATTGCCTTCGAGTTTGCCGTATATCGTAACGTTTGGATTTGGATTGAGTCGGTTCAGTTCAACTAAAGGCGTATTACCGACTAAATCGAGCAGGGTTGCCATGCTGATTCGGATGAAACTTGTTCTTAGGTTGAAGAAGGCTAAACCCGCTCAATTAGTTCGCGAAATAGCCGTCTAATTTATGCTCGTACTGACCGAAGGACTGCATAAGATGGAGCACGTTGGTTGGATTAAAATAATTATTAATTAGCTAATTGCTTGATAATGAATTTTGTTTAAACTTGCTCTCTCAAAAAATTAGTTTTTTGTTTATTCACACCTTTTAAATACTTCCACAAAATGAGAAAGACCTTATTGGCGAAACCTCTATCAGATGTAAACGTGGAGCAAATTGCCGGTCAGTTTGCTATGCCTGATCTAACCCTGCCATTTTGGGGATGCCGCAAGAAAATGCCTATGCATCGTATTGTACGGCTGGAAGGGGAGGGAAACTATACCTTATTTCATTTTGCAGACGGGAGCCAGTTGATGGTTTCGCTGACGTTGAAAAAGATGGAAACCCGATTATCGCCCAGAGTATTTGTTCGACCTCACAAAAAAAATATCATCAATTTATTGTATCTGGAAGCCGTCTATCCTGATCGCCAGCAGCTTAATGTTAGTCTGGTCAATGGCGACCGCATTGAAGTATCTCGTCGGAAGGCTAGCCGATTTATTAAGCAGGTCAAAGGATTCCAGCAGGAAATTATGTCGATGGAGGCTTGACCTGTTGGCGCTATGCATGCCTTTTCGGTTCCTGGACTAACGTGAGTTTAAGACCAAAATGGGGTAAACTTTTGTTAGTTCAGGAACCGAAAGGATAAGCAACTGCCAGGACATACGCCATTGCCAATGTCAGAGATGCCTATCTGGAAACTCTTCGGGGAAAGTCGGTGATCGTTCTGGATTGATGAACCCTTCAGCGCATAATCGAATGTTGCTATTCTACAGGTTCGTATAAAGGCTGTTTCTTTAAGCGTGATCGTTTCACCAATCGGTAAACAAACCATAAAAGTGCCAAACCAGCTATTACAGAAAGAACCATCGTTTCGGAAGGGGTAAGGTTATCATAGAGGTTGTAGAGCCCTTGGGCCAGATTGCGGCCTACAAGTGCCACTGTTATCGCCCAGACGAGCGCTCCCAGTGCGTTGTAGGTCATAAAGCGGAGCGACGAAAAGCCTGCCAGCCCCACGGCCGCTGGTATAGCCCCCCGCAAGCCATACAGTGCCCGAAAGCCTACAACTAGTCCTGTACCATAACGATTCATCAATTGCTCAATTCGATTGTAACGAAGCTGCCAGCGGGGCCGTTTGCTAATAAAAGTAGAGCCGTACCGATTACCAAGCATAAAAAAGAGTTGGGTGATGCAGAATGAGGAAAGCGCGGCTAGACCAATGACAACTGGTAAAGAAAAGTACCCGCGTTGGGCCAAATAGACTCCGACCAGCAAAAAGGCTTCACTCTCCAGCAGCACGCCGAGAAACAGCATCGGATAGCCATAGGTGAGCATGAGTTCCTGGAAGTTCATAGTTCATTAGATAACGTTGTTTTTCTAAAAAACTCATTAAAGGTCAAATTGTTAGCGACTAATCGTCTTCATTATACTGTAGGTTGTTCATTGTGGCATCAAACGGGCTCGCGTATATCCGACGCTAAATTTGCTAGCAGTTAGGAGAAGACGGGGCAATTATCGCTTCACGGCTGGTCGTACAATCTCATTAAGCAGAATGGTCAAATCGTTGTTCATCAGTTGTAGTTCGGTGGCTAGTTGCCCCAGCATTGTTGAGCGGACGGTTAGGTCTTCGGCCGTATAAAAATCTCCCTTGCCAAAGTAGTCTACTTCCTGCTTGCGTCTGCGTGACCGCTTCGCTTCTGTATTCAGCGAAACCAGCAACTCCCATCGGCTACGTAAGGCGTCAATAAGGGATGGATTCCCCCCGGATTTAGGTTTATTGAGGTAATACCATACCAGTGGCGGAAAAACGGTTGATGTGGCCGGGTGAGACCATATATCACGCAGTGGATTGCGCTGGTGCTGGAAATCGGCTTTAGGGGGCTTCTGCAATAACGAAGTTATACCTAGACCCGCTTCGGCTAAGCCGCCCCCAATGCCGACCCATTCGCCAGCATCCTCATGATCACCTAATTTGAGTAGACCAACCGTTAGCGCCGTCAAGGCACCCGTTGTAATGGCACCAATGGTCATACGCTTTTCCCGGCTATTCTCCTGGCGGGTCAGTAACGTAGCCGTCA
>NZ_MKUD01000039.1:0-54883 GCF_001898575.1 Spirosoma sp. 48-14 | reverse complement strand
CCGTAGCAATGTCGAAGCTGGCCAGTTGAAGTTGGTCTGTCATTTTTTGCCGAATAGTTAGGTATTCATTCGAAGCAGGCTGATTCGGTTTTTGTTGCTGTTCCAGTAATGTTGCCTGTACCAGCAGTGATGTGAGCCCTACAGCCTGGGCCATCCGAAGTCCGCGCTCGCCGTAGCGACGACGGAGTAGTGAGTCGTCCGGTGAACCAGGCACTAAATCAACGGGGTGAAAGACGTAGCCCGATGTACCACTTGAATCAATCGCACAATCATCGCTGGCAACCTTAGTTAAGGTATAGGCCGTCTGCCGGGAAGTCAGGCAACTGGTTAGCGAAGCCGCAACGAGAAAACAGATCAGAAAATTGGGTATAGAGTACAATCTATAGTTGGTCATATAGTCAGTTCAGTTGTAGGAAGAATATGCTTACTAATAGGTGGGTGTAGCGAAGACGTTAGCTTACCTTAGGACCTGTTTCCGGTACTAAAAACCATAAGACACCCAGAGCAACGAGGGCCAGAGCTGCCAGTGTTAAGAAGGCGACATTATAACTGGTCTGTTGAAGAAGCATACCGGCAAAGGCGTTACTAAGGGAAGCGCCCAGCCCAACAGCTGTCGCAATGGCTCCCTGTGTGGTATTGAACAAACCTGATCCGCGCGTCAGATCCGAGACAATCAGGATGGATAATACACCAAATATTCCGGCACCAACACCGTCCAGAATCTGAATGGCAACTAGTAAAATTGGATCGCCCGTTAACGTATAGAGTAAGCCACGAATGGGCAATACGGCAAAGCCGATGAGCAACAGTCGCTTACGGCCGTTTGGGGCTAGTTTTCCGGTAAGGTAACTAACAGGAATCATAACAAGCTGAGCGACAATGATGCAAGCCGACATATAGGCCGAAGAAGCTCCCGCATTGATTCCCTGGGCCAGTCGTTGGCCGAGTAGTGGCAGCATCGCTGCATTCGCAAAATGAAAGAGCACACAGGCCAGGGCAAAAAAGAGAATTGGCCGGTTACCGAGCAATGCCTGCCAGCCTGAACGGTCTTTGTTTGCCTGTTCCTCTTCTTCCGAACAGCCCCTTGCCAGTTGATGGTCGATGTCTTCCTCTCGAATTCGCCAGATCGACAAGCTACTCAGAATAGACATTGCCGCCAGTAGTAAAAAAATACCTTTGGTACTCACGTAATAGCCTAACAAGCCTGCCAGTAGAGCGGCAAATACATTACCCGCGTGGTTAAACGTTTCGTTGCGTCCAACTCGTTTGTCCAATCCTTTAGGTCCAACCAGCCCTAATGTAATAGCAGCAATAGCGGGTGTAAACCAGGCGGCTGCCACGCCCATAATAGCTTGGCCCCCCAGAATCACCGAGTAGGTTGGTACGGTAATGGTAACGATGGCTGCCAGGGCAATCAGAAGCGAGGCAACAATTGAGAAGGCACGTTTTCGGTGCGTTCGATCGACCAAGGCACCTGCTGGTGTTTGCGCAATTACAGTAGCAATGCCCATCACCGACATGGCGATACCGATATTTTGCGCATCCCAGTGCAGGGTTGTTAACAAGTAAATAGCCAGATAAGGCCCCAGGCCATCCCGAACATCGGCCAGAAAGAAATTGGCGGCATCCAGCGCCCGCAGGCTGGCTAAACCAGGTTGTCGTGTAGTTAGTTTTGGCGATAATTTAACCATCTTTTAATAATGGACTAGCGTTGAGTACACTGAATAAACAGAATACATTAGCTAGGTCGCTTAAATATTGTACCAGGTCACGTAGGAAAGATATTTTTCTGGAAATTGTCTGATTTATAGGTGATTATAGGGGATGGTTGTAGGCTAGTCTACTTAGTCGGCTGTAGAGAAAAATACCTGTAATTGGTGTCGGATATAGGCACGGCTACCAGGTTCAGCTGAAATGCCAAATGGAATCCTGCTGTAGGAGCGGATAAAGGAAAGGATAACGAATGAAAAGGATTAAAACTTGGCGCGATTGGGGATGCTCAGGAAAGATATAACGCGCTAGTGATTGCGGGTATCGTCAGGCTACCCAGGAGCAGCGGACGATAGGATTTAATCTAGCCGACTTTATACTGCCAATCAGCACTTGGTAAAGGGGATAAATGCCAATAGATTAATTAAGTACAACTAGTAGGGCTAGAGAAATAAAGCAGCTTGACATCCAGCAAGAGCCTGCATTTCATTCATGCAGATTCCTTTACGTGAAATGATAATAATTTGCTAGGCTGCCTTTGTATTGTAAAAAGGTTGTCGCGAACAGGGTTATTTTATGCTGTTTAGAAGCCGACAAATGCCTAACAGGAGTAACCAGGAACTATAAAATGAATTTTCTGATAGAAGGTATCAAATCATCTGTGTAAAAACGCACCCTACACTAGCTGCGATAACTGAGACGACCAGCAGCACAGCAAACCAGTTATCCGTATCGATTATACTATCTTTTTTCTTTTCCAGATTAATTGACGAGTTCATTCTGAGAGCGTATTGGTTGTTGCAAAAGCGAACGCTATACTAATTAGATGTAGTTACATCTAATTAGTCACGGATGCTCACCTAATATTTAGTAAAAGGTAGTTTTAGCACATAGTATTAGGGGCAATAAGGCCATAACCAACCTTCTTCTCAATGATGGGCTTTGCGCAGAATGGATTCACGCATGAAGTCAACTACCGGATATTATTATGATTGTAGCGATGTAGACCTACTTCATCAGTGGGTTATTGAACGGCAAGAGGTCGAAACTTCCCTATGGGAAATGGTAAATTGTAACTACACCTATGTGGAGGTCGAGGAAAACCAACCAGCCTGACCGGGCATAAAGAAACGATACTAGAAGAAATGGTGATACTACTCAAAACAGCGCATTAGTCAGTACGAGATTGCCTTTTCGACTGAGCATATCAACCATATCAGGCGGTTGAATTAAGGCTGTAATACGTTACTGGAATCTAAAAAAGCCTTGTATCATATATTTATCCGATTGTATAGGCCTTGGAAGCAGAAGATCTTTGATCTCTTTCTTCTCTTGCTTTCTTGATGGTGAAACAACTTTATCTGCTATTACTAAGTTGGCTACTGATGGCTCCAACAATAGCCCAGACAAACTATGTAGTCAATACAGCCAATACAGCAACTCCTGGCACGTATAATACGCTGCTAGGCCCACTGGCTGGTTACTCGACTAGTAGCACCTCTAACAATAATGTATTGGTAGGCTACTCAGCTGGCTACTATAATACCGGCTCTGAAAATAGTTTTGTCGGTTACTACGCTGGCTATAAAACAACGACTGGCAACTCAAATAGCTTCGTAGGCTATGTGGCTGGCTTTTCTAATACAACTGGGAAGCAGAACACGTTCATGGGTTATTCGGCAGGGTTTACCAACCAGACCGGCTTCAGCAATAGTGTTTTTGGGTATGGAGCTGCCTTTCAGAATACCTCTGGTTATTCCAATGTGGCTATTGGTGTCAGTGCTTCATACGCGAATACTACGGGACATAATAACGTCATTATAGGCGACTCAGCCGGTGTGAATAGCTCAGCTTCGGGTAATGTCTTTGTGGGCTCAAAAGCTGGCTATAAAAGTTCGAGCAGCTCCTCCAATACCTTTCTTGGCTTTCAAACCGGCTACAACAGTTCAACGGGGGGCGGCAACAGTTTTACGGGTGCTTATTCAGGCTACAGCAACAAGACTGGCTACAACAATAGTTTTATGGGTAGTTATGCTGGCTACACCAACACAACCGGCTATCAGAATGTATTTGTGGGCGTGGCTGCGGGGTCTGTGAATACAACTGGCAATAGCAACACGATTATTGGGTCTAGTGCTGGTACGAGTAACACGACAGGCAATAGCAACACATTTATGGGCTTCAATGCGGGCCGAAGTATAAGCACAGGCTCAAACAACATTATTATTGGCCCAAACTCGGGGACAGCCATTACCACCAGTGACGATAACGTTTTGATGGGCTATAACAGCCAGGCAGACGAAGGTATTTACAATGGGATCGCTATTGGCGCAAACAGCCGGGTAGCTGCCAGTAACGCCCTTATCCTAGGCAATGGAGTAAATGTTGGTATTGGTACCTCAATTCCGCAGCGAAAACTAGAAGTCGTGGCCGATGTAGATGAAGAGAGCGGTTTACGACTTACCCGGCTGACTAGCCAAAGTAAACTGACTCAAACTACCGATCAGTTCTTAACGGTAAATGAATTGGGTGATGTGATCAAAGCCCGCTATCAGCTTCGAATCAACAATCCCAGCGAGTGGAGTGATAAAGTGTTTGCACCGACTTATCAGCTCCGGTCGTTATCCTCAGTAGCGGCTTATATCCACCAGCACCGCCATTTACCCGGCATACCTTCAGCCGAACAGGTAGCAAGCGAAGGTATTGATTTGGTAAAGATGAATGCAGTCCTGCTGGAGAAAGTGGAAGAGTTGACATTATACAGTATCCAACTGGAGAAGGCCGATCAGACGAAACAGCAACTACTAGAGCAGCAGCAGCGGGAGCTAATGGCACTGAAACAAAAACAGGCCGAATTAGAACTATTGCTTCGCCAGGTCCTGAAGCAGAAGTAAGCGTTCATAATGTACATGTTGTGAACTGAATAGGTCACAATTTATCCACTCACATCTGCTATGAAGCCACTTTTACAAACCACACCTCAACCTTTTGTCAAGTACATAACCTTTAGCCTGGTCTTGCTTTAGTTTTTACTGAAATGGGCTACGCGATGGGGTTGAAAAAACATAACTATCCTATGTGATAAGACTTTGGAACACCAATTGCCTGAAACTATCAGGCATTTCAGAGTCATACACTACAACTACTGACGTTTAACTCCCAACAGCCAAATAGCTTGGCTAATGCCCTGCGAGCAAGTCGCCATCAACTCCGATTGTTGCTGGACCTTCCTGTCGATTGATAAAATACATTACCAAAACGTCATGGATTTCGTATAGTTGCGAATGGATAATCCAGCCTTTAATCTTGGTACGGTTCGTCGCACGGTTAAATGACTCGGCTAATGCCTTCGTACTGCGATTGTCAAAATAATTCAGGATAGTTGTATAAGGGTTCTGGATGGAACAGGCCACCGTATTGAAGGCCTAAAAAACAGCTTGTCGGCCTTTTTCATGCCATCGCTTCGGCGCTCCGATTAGCCAATCGAGCTAAGCCGTAGACAGCATCATCAATAAAACCCCACTCTCGTTTTGAACCAATCGAAAGCTAGGTGGCAGAGCCCTAAGTTATTATTTGGGGTAGTTTTACCGAAACGGATGGGGCTCCCCGAGCGGATAACTCGTCATTTGGGATGAAAAATCAATATCACAAACTCAACTAGAATGTGAGATTTTGACTTTGAATAGTGACTGGACCGCCGGAGCAGATAGGAATATGAGGCTGAAGCCCGAACAGAATGACTTTGCTGTCACAACTACTGTCTCTATCGTAAGAATAGGGCGATTTACGAGCCGTTAAAATAATCGACATCTATCGTCTCTTCTGTCAAATAAAAAGCACTGAGGTGCTGTATAGTTAGTTTTATGAAGTTTTGTAATAAACAAAAGTCAAGCTTTATTCACCAGTCGACAATTTGTTTTTCTGCTTTTTCCATTCGAATATCCCATATCCAACGAGTATTCCATATTCCACAAAGACAAGGGGTATATTCTCATTGTAAGGATTTGTCTGGTAAGCCCCATATGATAGGATGGCAAGCCCCGACCATATAAATGGATAGCGAAAAGGAGTAAACAGGCCTACTGCCAACAGCGAGGTAATATACCAGGGGTGAACCGTTGTGGCCAACAGCCAGTATAGACTCAGCGTTAAGAGTAGTTGAATCGATAGTTTATGAGAAGAGACCTTACCTTGGCTCCATACCGCGATGGCAATGGTACCGACGGCAATCAGTACGGACAAATATGGACCGGCTTCTTTAATGATGCTACGTCCTGATAGAACATAGCCAACGGCCCGAATTATATAGTAGATACTGGCATTGAATTCAAGCTTTTGAAAATAAAGACTCAGACTGCTAAACACATTTCTGATCAGATTTATATCAATAAACGGCACAAAAAGCAATCCCGTAAAACCTAGGGTAACTGTAGCGTATACGAGTCCACGTTTCCAACCCATGTATCGAATCATCAACGGGAAAAACAGTACCGGTAGAAGCTTCGTGCCGATACTTAGCGCTAAGGCAAAAGTGGATACTCTCCATCGTTTCTGCTGATAGAACCAAAGAGCCAAAAGGGCGAAGAAAATCATCACTGCCTCATAATGTATGTTACCAGTCAGTTCCAGAATCGCCAGTGGATTTAGACCGTATAACGAGGCCAGGTTTGGGTTTTTACTCCATCGACGTAAGAGTTTGGGTAAGAGCCACAGCGTACCAATTTCTGCCAGTAGAATCGGGATACGTAAGCCAATCACATTACCTAGCAAATGGTGTGGCGAAAGAAAAGCGGCTAACCCAAACAATACCTGATTGACGGGCGGGTAAACGGTGTAGTAATTCGGAGAATTTAAGCTATAGTACAGTGAGTCGGTTAGTCCAACCGTGACTGCTAAAGGCGTATGGATAATCTGGCTGGGTAGATAAAGATACGGGTTGAAACCGTTGGCGACCAGATGGCCGTCCCAGATAAAGCGAACGTAGTCATCGGATAAATTCGGAATGACTGCCAATAGACTGAGCCGGAATAAAATGGCTGCCAGAACGAGAAATCGGTCGGGTTCAGGTTGAGTGATTGACGTGAGTGATGGTTGATTCGAGACGAACCACAGCGGTCGGGTAATCCGGACATAACCCCAGAAGGAAAGTCCGTATAACACAATCAGCAGGTTAAATTGAGGACGGGCAACTCCATATCCTATCAGGGTATACAAGGTCAGTGAAAGGAGGAGCCAGCCAATTCGGAAGGGCGTAATCATGGCTGTAGAACAGTCACATTCGGTGCTACGTTCGTTTCCTGGGCCCAGCTGTGAGCGAGTGTATAACTAACAACCACGCTATACCCAATGACCAGCAAACTATGGAAAACAACCATCGAATAGTCGCCCAGGTATAGTCCCATACCGATTGCTGCCAGGAAATACAACCCAAGCCCAATTTCGCCAAAAACAGATTTGGGAAACGTTTTCTTTATGTAAACATTACTAGTCCAGTCGACAGGCGATGCCATACTATTGAATTTTGGCGTACGAACGAAGGGCGTCTTTTTTCCGAACAGGCCTTCCAGCACAGCCAGACTGTTGTGTAACGACAACCCTAGCATGATGGAAATAAAGGTAGGAAATAGCCCGAAAAATCGGACGGATTGACCAACGAGACTGACTTTTGCGAGAGGGTCATTTATACCTTGCTTTATCTCAGCCTGATAATAAGCGACTCCGTAAAAAAGGGTTGAAATGAGGGTAGCCAGTAAAAACAGATTCGATAGTTTCTGGTCAATAGCTGCCCAGTCGGGGTGGCGGTGGTGAATCCACAAAACAGGCAGACTCAGGAGCGCCATACCCAGAATAAGTACTAACAGGGAGCTATTCAACAAATGAAAACAGGCCTGTATTTTTTTACGAACGGAGATGCCTGATTTCTGCCATACGTTTCCTAAAAGTTTCCGACTGCATTCGGCTGGCCCTTTCATCCATCGGTACTGCTGCGACTTAATCGCATCCATCGTAATCGGCAGTTCAGCGGGCACGCCAACATCGACCCGGTAAACGATTTTCCAATCCTTCAACTGCGCACGGTAACTTAAATCCAGGTCTTCGGTCAGGGTATCCGCTTGCCAGCCGCCACTCGCTAGTATTGCTTCGCGACGCCAGATACCGGCTGTACCGCTGAAATTTAAAAATAGCCCGGTGGCATAGCGAGCATATTGCTCAATGAGAAAGTGAGCATTCAGACCAAAAGCCTGAATCTGCGTTAGCAGCGAATAGTTCTGATTGGTATGTAGCCATCGGGTCTGAACAACACCAATGTCGGGCTGTGTAAAACTGGGCAACACACGTAGTAAAAAATCGGCTTCTGGTAGAAAATCAGCATCGAAAATCGCTACGTACTCGCTATCGATCAGGTTGAGTCCATAGGCTAGTGCGCCTGCCTTAAAACCCGCTCGGTCGGGTCGGCGGATATGTACCAGCGGAAAACCTCTTTTTTGATAAACAGCTACTTTTGTAGCAATCAGCAACGTAGTGTCATCCGTCGAATCGTCCAGAATCTGAATCGTCAGCTTGTCCAGGGGGTAGCGCAGCCGGGCGATGGCATCAATCAGTCGATCCACTACGTATAACTCGTTGTATATGGGCAGTTGAACCGTAATTGTAGGTAGTTGATTCCAATCGATAGCGGTCTCTGGAAAGCGCTCATTTCTCAAACGCCATCGACCGTATACGTACCGAATAAGGAGCCCCAACTGACCGATGCTGAACAGGACGACCAGCAGAATCAACAGGTTGTAAATAAATAGAATGACTAATTCCATGATATCAATTCCCGCTCACGGTTTACGCCAGGCTGCCCTTACTACCAATATTTAAAGATGGTTGTCAGGATTTTATAGCCCGCCAGTACTGTCCCTTTAATCGTACCCGAAATTTTTGAGTGGCCAATCCGTTTTCGATAACTCACGGGCACTTCGGTTGTTTTGCAGCGCATCTTGGCCGCTTTTAACTGCATTTCAACGGTCCAGCCATACGTTTTATCCTGCATGTTCAGGGCCATCAACGTATCAAACCGAATGGCGCGAAAGGGACCTAAATCCGTGAAACGAACGCCATACAGCCAACGTAACAGCCGGGTAGCCAGCCAGTTTCCGAAGAGCTGCTGGGGTGTCATGGAACCCCGCTGCCGGTTACCTAATGCGCGCGAACCAATCACTAAATCAGCGGTTTTTTCCCGAATCGGGGCAATAACACGGGGCATTTCAGCCGGAAAATCGGAGTAGTCAGCATCCAGAAAAACAACGATGTCGGGTGTAGGCTGGCGTTGTTTAGCGTACGCAATGCCCCGTAAACACGCCCGGCCATATCCTTGAACTGGCTCGTCGAGTACGGTAGCGCCAGCGCGGGAGGCTTCAATAGCGGTCTGATCGTTGGAGTTGTTGTTGACGACAATAATTTCCTGTACTAACTCGGCGGGTATGTCACGGATTACCTTCCCAACAGAATTTTCCTCGTTGAAAGCGGGTATGATAACGACTATAGTTGGCTGATTCAAACGTAGCGTGGCAGTAAAAACGAAAAATATAGGTTACGTGTCATAATGGCTGACTCGTTTTCTGAACATAAGCTTCATAATCAGTCCATTCGTCGATGTCGGTTAGTTCGTCAAGCTGGGCATACGTTAAGCCATGCTGTAAAATAGCCAATTCGGTCAGCTGTCTGAGTTCGGGTTGGCTCCAGGGCATATCCTGAAATAAAAAAGGCTGAAGCTGATCCATCCCTAACAGATAATATCCGCCGTCGGTGGCTGGGCCAATCACCACATCTACGGTATCGAGAGCTGCAAACGCATTATGGATATGGCTGGACGTTATATCGAAACAATCGCTGCCAATAATAACCACTTTCCCGGCCCCCGCCCGAAATTGTTCGTCAAACGCATGGTGCATCCGCTCGCCCAAATCTACACCTGCTTGCTGATACTTAACAAAAGGATTCCACCCGTCATCGGCATTCACAAAATCACCGTAGTAGACGGCACAGCGCCCTTTAAATTCAGATACCAGATGTTGGGTATAAGCCAGCAGATGTTGATACACGTCGAGCGCTTTGGCGTCCCCCACCGTTCGGGCGATGCGGGTTTTGACCTGGCCGGGAATGGGATTTTTGACAAAAACAATCAGTTGCTCTGGTGCCATGACTACTAATAACGAAACAAGCGAACAATCGGTTAATGAAATCGTGTGATTAATTCTCAACAATTATCTTGCGAAAAAGATAGCCTAACATCGTTTATGACCATCCTTGAACAGGTTCAGCAGACTACCCAGTTTATTCAATCGAAAACGCAACTGACTCCGCAAATCGGGATCATTCTTGGAACAGGCCTTGGCGCACTGGCGCAGGAGCTAACCATCGAGACGACCTTATCCTACGAATCGATTCCTCATTTCCCGCTATCGACGGTGGAGTTTCATTCCGGGAAATTGCTGCTGGGTACGCTGGGCGACAAACCAGTAGTAGTGATGCAGGGACGGTTTCATTTTTATGAAGGCTATTCCATGCAGCAAATTACGTTTCCGGTACGGGTTATGCACGCGCTGGGCGTTCGAACATTGCTGGTTTCGAACGCTGCCGGTGGCCTGAATCCCGCTTTTCAAACAACCGACTTAATGGTCATTGACGACCATATCAGTTTGTTGCTTCCCCAGAATCCGCTGGTAGGGCCAAACCCACCCGAATTTGGCGACCGTTTTCCCGATATGAGCGAACCGTACAGCAAATCGCTGATCGATCAGTCGTTGGCTATAGCCGATGAACTGGGCATTCGTCTCCAGCGTGGCGTTTACGTCAGTGTAACTGGCCCTCAACTCGAAACACGGGCTGAATACCGAATGCTCCGCCAATGGGGTGCCGATGCCGTAGGTATGTCGACCGTGCCGGAAGTGATTGTCGCCAATCAGATGGGCATGGCCGTTTTTGGTGTATCGGTCATCACCGACATGTGCATACCGGAAACCCTGGAAAAAGCCGACATTCAAAAAATCATAGCGGCTGCGGGTGCGGCAGAACCCCATCTTACCCGGCTGATGCGGACGTTGGTCAGTCAGCTGTAGGTCAGGCGGTAGTGCCTCCACAACTGGACCCGGCCCCCGCCGTGCAACCGTAGCAATGCTGATTGATAACCACCGATCGCTGATTTAAGGTAGTCAGGTCGAAGTCCTGCACGTGCTGGACCGGGCTGGCTACTTTTAAATCGAGCATCTGGTTAAAATCACAGTCGTAAATGAACCCATCCCAGCTAATCGACAGGGTATTTCGGCACATGACGCCAGCAGCGGCTACCGGATTGAACGCATTGACCAGTTTTTCCATGTAGCCATCATAGTTGCCGGACGAAATCAGGTAGTCCAGAAACCGACTGATCGGAATGTTGGTAATGGCGTAGAGATCATTGAACTGAATCCCGAATTCGTCCTGCAAAACCCGTTTGAACTGACGCTTCAAACTCTCCTGCGGACCAGGTAGAAATGCGCCATTGGGGTTGTATACCAGGTTCAGCAACAGGCCGGTATCCGGCTGGCCGTAGCCCACTGCATTCAGCATACGTAGCGCCCGGACAGAATCCTCGAAAACGCCTTTTCCGCGCTGACGGTCAGTTTTATCGGCATTATAGAACGGCAATGAGCTAACGACTTCAACCTCATGCTGCCGAAAGAAGTCAGGCAGGTCATTGTATTTTGGATTGGCAACGATGATCGTGAGGTTGCAACGTACCATCACCTTCCGACCCAGCTTTCGAACCTCTTCAACGAACCAGCGGAAATTCGGATTCATTTCCGGTGCTCCGCCCGTTAGATCCACCGTCGGGATGTTTGTTTGGGCCAGCGCATCCAGACACGCCTGCATCGTTTCGCGGGTCATGATTTCTTTCCGGTCGGGACCCGCATCGACGTGACAGTGCCGACAAACCTGGTTGCACATTTTCCCCAGATTTATCTGAAAAACAGCCGGTTCGGTTGTACTTAATGGAAACAGCCCAGCGGTTTGAAGTTTCTCATGAAAAAGGGGTAATTGCAACGTATCGGCCACCTCGCTTTGCAGCGTTTGCAGTTGTACGTCGACGTTGGCTAACTGATGCCCACTGGCTTTAAGTGATTTCATAGGATTGATGAGCGAAAGAGTGAAAGAGCGAAAGAGTGATAGTACCTGCCGGAAGATTTTTGCCGGACGGGTTTCGCTCTTTCACCGCTTCGGCGGCTCGGTCATTCGCTCTTTCACTCGTTGATTTACATCGATAATTCTTTGGCTTTGTTCATCATTTGCACGCCGTGTACCAGCGAAGCCCCACCGCGAATGGCGGCTGCTACGTGTACGGCTTCCATCATTTCGGCTTCCGAACAGCCTTTTTCGAGCGTATCAGATGTGTATGCATCAATACAGTACGCACATTGTACCGCATGAGCAACCGCCAGCGCAATTAGTGATTTCTCACGGGCGGTCAACGCACCTTCCGCAAAAACAGAACCGTAGTAAGAAAAAAACTTGTCGGCCAGTTCTTTCTGAAACTCACCAATCTTGCCAAATTTTTTGAGGTCTTCAGGATTATAATACGTCTGCATAAAGTCGGACCGGCGCACCGGTTGAATTAAGTTAATGAGAATACGAGAACTAGCTGAAAATAGATTTTACTCATAAAAATGCCGGAGTCTACGAATCGTGGTAAGCACAATCCAGTCGCCTAACCGGGGCAGATGCGTATGTACCAGCACAATCAGTATGCCTAGTGCCGAAATTACCGTTCGCTGGCGACGTCTCCGAACATGATTGAGAATGATGCGGGCCACTTCCGACTGACTTTTCTGCCAGCGAGGAGGCCGGTGAGCGATGGGTACCGGTTGGCCCGTTGCATTGAGTACCCGTTTATCAAGGTCATTCTGCGTGAAGCCAATGTGTACTACGCCAATCTGAATGCCTGTGTGAGCCAGTTCCAGCCGTAGCGTGTGGGCCAGATTCGCCACGGCGGCTTTCCCCGCGCAGTAAGCCGAGCCGCTGGGCATACCATTCAGCGCCGATATGGATGAAATGAACGTAACGACACCTTTGGTTTTGATCAGATGGGGTAACGCCACTTTCAACGGATAAACCGTTCCATACACGTTGCTGTCGAGCACCTGCCGGAATACGTCAGGCGTCATGTCGGCAAAGTAAGCGCGCATCGAAATACTGGCGTTTGTGATCAGAACGTCCAACTGCCCAAACGTATCGATAGCCGTTCCAATCAGTCGTTCGCAGTCCTCAAGGCAGGTTACGTCGGCCAGGCAACTCACTACGTCCAGACCCTCGCCAAGCAGTTCATCCTCGGTTTGTGCCAATCGCTCGGGTGTGCGTCCATTTAAAATCACCTTAGCCCCAGCCATACACAGGGCCCGTGCTGTAGCTTTACCAATGCCCGACTCAGAACCGGTAACAATGGCTACTTTTCCGGCAAACGGCCCCGAAATGGTTGTGGTTCTATGGTTTCGTTTACCCGTAACGTCAGAAACGGCAGCAGCTGAAGCCGACGTTCGTTCGTCAACAGGTTCCGATGGGGCGATTTGCTTAGTTAGTTCCAGCACGTTGCGTAAGATAGTTATGTCGTTTAAACCAGGTAAAGGCTTCGTCTATGGCCTCTTCAATTGGTGTTTGAGGAAGTCCCAGCTCGGAAATGGCTTTCTGCGAACTGAAATAATGTCCATCATTAGCCACCGCAATCATCGATGAATTTAGCTGTCCCGGACGGTGAGTCAGCCTGGTTAGGGCATCACAACCAAATCCATACAGCGTTGCCAGACCGGGTGGAATCGGCCAGCGCGGTGGAGATACGTCCATCCGTGATGCCATCAGTCGAAACGCTTCCTGATAACTCAGATTGGCGTTCCCCAGAATATACGATTCACCGAATCGCCCTTTGGTCAGCGCGTTGACCGTTGCAACCGCTACGTCCCGCACATGCACGTAATTTTTCCCCCCAGCCGGATAGCCTATCACACGACCCTGGTAGAGTTCCAGCAGCATCCGCCCGGATGTCGGTTTCGCATCGAATGCACCCAGCATAAACGTTGGATGAACCAGAATAGCGGGCAGGCTTTCCTGTTCTACAGCTTCCTGAACGCGGTTGGTAGCTGCCCGTTTACTGTCGATATAATCAGAGCCATATTGCTTTCCTGCAAATGGATAGGTTTCATTTCCAGGCTGTTGCTTCGTTCCAAACCCAAACACATTGGCTGTTCCAACGTAAACAAATCGTTGAACGCTGGCCAGCCGTGCTGCGTCAATCAGGTTTTCTGTCCCGGTCAGATTCACTGCCCAGACGGCCGGATTACGAGCCGGGTTTACCTGAGCCAGAGCCGCTGCGTGAATAATGGCATCACAACCTACAACGGCTTTTTTTAGGGACTGTTTATCTAAAACGTCGCCTTCGTACAGTTCAACGGGCAGCCCGTCCAGCGTGGGAGACGGCTGTTTATTTCGCACCAATACCCTTACCCGGTATCGACGCGCCAGCAATTCGCGGGTCAGGTGCGCCCCCAAAAAGCCACTGGCTCCGGTTAACAGTACGGTTGTTTCCATCAACGGTAGTTCAGCATGGCTTTGTACGTACGGGCAATCCGGCCGGGTGATACGTTCATGAAAAACAGCGAAAAGGCGGTCAGGTTCGCTATCTGTACCCGGAACCAGCTATTGGTGTCGTATTTTCGGGCCGATACCAGTACGTCTTTCGGTATGATACAAAACCGGGCCACCTTCCGAATCCGGATAATGATATCAAAATCCTCCATAATGGTGTAGTACTCATCGAAACCACCCAATCGATCAAACAGCGCACGGGTTATGAATAAAGTCTGGTCTCCCCCGCGACTCATGATGCCCGGAAAACGGGTTCCGTAACTGTTGAAGCGAAGCATGATTTTGTCTGAATTGAACCGAAACCGATAGCAACCCGCTTCATAACCTGCTTTAACGGCCTGCTCAATATCTGCAATGAAATCAGGGTTGATACCGACGTCGGCATGGACGAAATACAGAACATCGCCTTTGGCCAACGTAGCGCCGAAATTCATCTGAGCAGCCCGACCCGGCTTTGGCGATTGTCTGACCGTAGCACCTGCCTGCCGGGCCACCTCAGCCGTGCCATCGGGGCTTCCCGCATCAATCACCAGGACCTCCCGTAAAGAAGCACCACCAAGGGTCAGCAATGTCTGGACTAACCGGCCAATTGCCTGGGCTTCGTTATAAGTAGGAATGATAATACTAAACGTCATTAGTAATTGATAAGTGAGCAAAATAGGTTATTTATCAGCCCCTGACAAACCCCCTGAGCAGAAAGCACTTTTTCGTCTAAAAAGCCTCTCCAATGGTCAGATAGAAACCGTTCGATTGTCGTCCCAGCCCGTAATCCAGTCGGATGTTAAGATGGTCACGACGGTTCATGGTAAATCGTAAGCCGGCTCCATAAGCTAATTTAGGCTCATTCAACCGTAGTACTGATTGCGCATCGCCCAGAATCCCAGCGGCCCCGAAAACGACTCCGCCCAGCCGTTTGTACAGATCGAACCGGACTTCACTCTGAATGAGTGCTACGTTTTGGTCACGGTATCGACCTTCGTAATAGCCTCGCATTCGTTTGGTGCCGCCCAGCAACGATAACGCATTGAAAGGAGCCTCGCCCGTTGTAAAACTTACGAAATAATTGACCGCTAAGATTGCTTTGCTACTCAACGAATGATAGGATGATACGTCAGCCGTGTATCGCCCGAAGTGGACATTGCCGCCCAGCGCCTGATTATGAGTTAGATACGCAATGTCGGCTACAACGCCTTTGGATGGAAAGAAAATGACATTGCGCGAGTCGTAAAACAAGCCGAGTCCAGCCCCCGACAGTCGACTTCCCAATCCACCGGGTACGCTACCCGAAGCGAGCAATCCCCCCGGCTCGACGCTGGTTACCTGATAATCTTCGTACTGATACCGAATACCCGCATACAGCTTTCCTCGGCTTATTGCTGGAGCAACCCGCCGGAAGGCATTGATACGTATACGCGGAAAATTGACACCGTACAACTCGCGCGCAACTTCCGGCTGGCCGACGCCATAGAAATAATAATTGTAGCGATAATATCCAGCTTCGCCATTGATGTAGTACTTGTCCCGATCGTAGAAAATCTGGAAAGGCAGGTAAAACAGGATTTGCTTGTTCTGGGTGTAGGCAAAACCCAGCGTGATCTGCGACGGACGAACGGCGGCTCTGGCTTGTGCCGATGAATCTGCCCGCAAAAAATCCATATCGCGCCTAAAACGGAACGTAGTCGTAGCCGCTACCCCATACGCCAGCCGGGTTTCGGGCGTGTAATAAATGAGGGGAAGCGGTAAGATACTGAACGCTTTAGGAACACTGTCGGGCAGGGTAGAAATGAGTAGGGCAGTTACCAACGACGAAAGGAGCATTATGATTTTGGATTGCTTATCCTATCATACGAAAAGTTGCCTCGCAGGGTTTGAATTTAGGATTGTTAAAACCATTCGATAGATTGGGGCGTATATCTGATTGTAGAAAATTTAAATCTCATCATGAAAACGCACCCTACGTATATATTCGTCCTGTTTGGTTTGCTATGCTTACTCACCACAGCTTTCACAGAGCCAGCGGTAGCGCCTGTTGATCACAGTGCCTATGATCGACTGCTGAAAAAATACGTCAATGAAAAAGGTCTGGTCAATTATAAAGGCTTCAAGTCGGAGGAAAAAGTATTCAATGAGTACCTGGCAATGCTCAGCAAAAATCCACCGGCTGCTTCATGGAGCAAAAATGAGCAAATGGCCTACTGGATAAACGCCTACAACGCGTACACCATTCGGCTCATTCTCGATCATTATCCCGTAAAAAGTATCAAGGATATTGGCTCAAAAATCAAGATTCCCTTTGTGACAACCCCCTGGGCAGCCAAGTTCTTTACAATTGGTGGCGATAAAATGAGCCTCGACAACATTGAACACGGCATCCTGCGTAAAAAATTTAACGACCCCCGTATCCACTTTACCTTGGTTTGTGCATCCATTTCATGCCCCCGACTTCGGAATGAGGCTTATATGGCGGATAAACTAGATGCGCAGATGGACGATCAGGGGCGCGATTTTCTGAATAATCCGTCCAAGAATAAAATCAGCAAAGACGAAGCCCAACTGTCGAATTACTTCAACTGGTACAAGGGCGACTGGACCAAAAATGGGCAGTCGGTGGTGAAGTGGGTCAATAAATATTCCAACACGAAAATTTCAGACAAGACCGATATCGAGTTTCTGGACTACAACTGGAATCTCAACGAGCAGTAATCCCACCAGAAACGGGCAGTCATGAAGCACCTGATCATTATCGGAAACGGTATTGCCGGTATCACAACCGCCCGGCATGTTCGGCAGCAGGATTCAACGGTACGTATCACGGTCATTTCGGCTGAGTCTGATCATTTTTACTCGCGTACTGCGCTCATGTACATCTATATGGGGCACATGACCTATGCGCATACCAAGCCCTATGAAGACGGGTTCTGGGCCAAAAATCGCATCGATCTGCTACGTGGCTATGTCGAACAGGTCGATACGTCGGCGAAGCGAATCAGGCTGGCCGATGGGCAATGGCTCGACTACGACGCACTGGTGCTGGCTACTGGCTCGGTATCTACTACGGTCGACTGGCCCGGTCTGAGCGCATCTGGTGTGCAGGGTTTGTATGGGCTGCCCGATTTGGAACGGATGGAGCAATTCACCAAAAACATCGAACGGGCCGTTGTGGTTGGCGGGGGGCTTATTGGTGTTGAGCTGGCCGAAATGCTTCGTTCCCGACACATTGACGTAACGATGCTTGTCCGCGATCCGCACTACTGGAGTTCCACGCTACCCGCCGAAGAAGGTAAACTGGTTGGTCGTCATTTGCTCCGGCACGGTGTCGATCTGCGGCTTGAAACCGAACTCAAGGAAATTCTGGCCGGGTCGCGCCAGACCGGGCCACGCCAGGCCGGGCCACGTTCGGCAGATCCGACGGGCCGGGTGAGGGCGGTTGTGACGAAGACAGGCGAAGAGATTCCCTGCCAGTTCGTGGGATTGGGAATCGGTGTTACGCCCAACGTAGCATTCCTGAAAAATTCGGGCGTTGAACTCGGGAAAGGGGTTCTGGTCAACGAATATTTTGAAACCAACGTAGCCGACGTGTACGCCATCGGCGATTGCAACGAGTTTCGGCAACCTATATTGGGTACCGACGGAGCCCTGCGCAAACCCATCGAACAAATCTGGTATACGGGCCGGATGCACGGCGAAACTCTGGCCCGAACGCTCTGCGGTTCCCGGACGGCCTACCGACCAGGTGCCTTTTTCAACTCGGCCAAGTTCTTCGATATTGAATACCAGACCTATGGCACCCTGAACGCCCAGCTTACCGACGACGAACAAACGTATTACTGGGAGCACCCGTCTGGCGAACAGTGCCTACGAATCAACTACCGAAAAACGGATCAATCCGTTGTCGGCATCCATGCGTTGGGAATTCGCTTACGTCAGGCTGTCTGCGACCGTTGGATTCAGGATCGGACACCATTTGCGACCGTAGTGAGTCAGTTACGGCAGGCCGATTTCAACCCGGAATTTTCGGAATCCTTTACCGACCAGCTGACCGGGCACGCACCCGCCGGATCGCCGGACCGCCGGAAAGGTTGGTTTCATCGGTTATTTTCAGCAACGCACTAATCCGTTATCATTATGCGAACTACCGGACAACGTATTGGTCTCACCGCATTCCTGATTGGATTTGCGCTGTTTGTGGCTATCCTTCCCCTCAGTCGATACGTACTGACGGATAAGGTGTTGAGCGAAACAATCCAGAAAGAACAGTTGGCGGATGTCCGTATGGCAACGGCTTCCATGCAGGGCAAGGTGTATGCGTCGTCGTTCAGTTTTGTTGGGGATTATCGGGCTGCTATCGCCCAGCTCAATGAAGGCTTCAAACGCCGTAACGAGACCAATCGGCTTGTCCAGGATTACGCCTTTCCGGTTACGAAGGCCGCCAGCACTGGTTTTTTTCCGGATAATAGCGGCCTTTTCTTCTGGCTGATTTTGCTACTGTGCATGGGTGGAGCCTTACTGTACATCTTGCCAGAACAGCGGGCGTTACCCGGTATAAAAAACAATGACATCTACCATGATCCGGCTACGAACCGGGGCTGGATTGGCGTTGTCGTGTGTGGCTTTCTGATTGGATTCTACATCCTCCTCTATTTCTTCCCGGAGTACATGACCAACTGGGTGCTGCTGTTCGATCCGCTGAGCCAGCTGCTGAACGGTGGCCCTGCCAGCCAATGGTTCGTGTATGGTACGTTGTACACCCTGGTGATACTGGTAATGGGTGTGCGGATGTTGATTAAATATCGACACAGCCGTTACCAACAGTTCCGTACGCTTTCGGTGATGTTTTTCCAGACGGTCTTTGCGTTTCTGGTTCCCGAACTGCTGGCTTTTTTTCATCAGCCCGCGCAGGATTTAAAAAACATGTGGCCACTGGACTATAGTTTTTATTTTGATTACCGAATCGACGAAAAAATCAAGGCCGGTACGTTTGGTATCTTTCTGCTCGTCTGGGGAACGGCTCTCTGGGTATTGGGCGTACCGATACTGACCTATTTTTTCGGCAAACGGTGGTACTGCTCGTGGGTATGTGGCTGCGGAGGACTGGCCGAAACCCTGGGTGATCCCTACCGACAACTATCTGACAAACGATTGGGGGTCTGGAAACTGGAACGGATCGTCGTGCATTCGGTACTCGTCTTCGCCGTTGTGATGACGGCAATGGTACTCTACACATACTGGAGTGGACAGCCTTCGGTGTTTGGGTTTCTGGATTCCTACGGCATCCGCTCGGCTTATGGGTCCGCCATTGGGGCTGTTTTTGCCGGGGTACTGGGCACCGGGTTCTATCCCGTTTTCGGAAGCCGGGTCTGGTGTCGATTTGGCTGTCCATTGGCCGCTTATTTGGGACTGGTTCAGCGGTTTAAATCCCGGTTCCGTATCACGACAAATGGCGGTCAATGCATTTCGTGCGGCAACTGCTCGACCTACTGCGAAATGGGTATCGATGTGCGCTGGTACGCGCAACGAGGCCAGGATATTGTACGTTCGTCCTGTGTGGGCTGTGGTATTTGTTCGGCTGTTTGCCCACGGGGTGTTTTGAATCTGGAAAACGATTCGACCACCAGCCGACGTACCGATCCCGGTCCAATAGTACTGGGAAACAACAGTTTTCGCATTCAATAATGAACGTAAATCGCTTTCGAAACTGGCTTACTGGCCTTATCGTATTAATGGGATTATCGTGGACTGGTTACGGACAAACTACGCCTGTCGATACGGCCCATACGAAACAATATGCGATTGAAGTGGCTGGAATTAAAGTCGGTACGATGACCGCTAACCGGCAGCAACGCGATAAGCAAAGCGTGGTGTATACGCTGATTAGTGATGTGAAAGTCAATTTTCTGGTTTACAAAGTCAAAATCTACTACAAAGTCGTTAGCCTGGTTCAACAGGGGAAATTGATTCGATCAACCGTTGACGCCCACACCAATAAGGGCAATTTCTCTTCCCGAACGGAGTGGAAAGGCGATCATTACGAGATAACGGCTGATCAGTATAAATACACGCACAAGGGCACTGAAACCCGGCTTATCGATTATACGGTAACCGATATGTTCTTCTCGGAGCCAACGAACCGAAACCGGGCGTATTCGGAGTATTTCGGCGATTACTTTACCCTGACTTCACCCATAAAAGGTACGTATCAGGCAACGTTGAATGACCGGGAAGACGAATACCACTACGAGAACGGGCAGTTGGTGAAAATTATCAAGAAAAACCCGCTGAAAAACTTCATTATCCGTCCCATAAGGAAATGAAGACTAAGATGCTAGGACAAAATCACGGGTAGTTTTGCCTTTTCGTTCAAAATCCGTCACTTACTACTAAATTCCATGCAGCACGAACGGAGCGATTTGCCATACAGACCAACGTGGCGGGCACCACTTAGGCAATAATCTTAAAGTAGTAGCAAAGGAGATTAAAGTCATATAGATCGAGGTCAACTGATTCAAGGCGAATCAGTTCCATTGGAGGCAGCCCTGGTGAAATTTAAAAAGTTGGCAAAAGATCTATCCCTAGCTAAAGGGTGCATCAAAAATTCCGCTGACGAATTGAGTATCACACGGGACGTAGTACCTTCGGAACACTCCGGTACAATCGTTTCAGGTAGTGTCCAGTTAAAGATAGCCAGTCCAGTATTCTTTATCTACTTTTCTTGTTGTTATGGGCAGAAAAGGAACGACTAGTTTTAGCCGTTCCTTTGGGAATGCCTAAAATTAACCATTCCCAGTTATCCCGTAATTTTCAATGACTGGATCAATTCATTAGCTATCTCTAGATGATAGGTTAATACAATAGGGCTTCCTTCGAAATTTCCTGAAGTTTCTGCTTTCAAAAGGCTTTCCGTTTCTTTTTCTTCAAAGCCCACAGGCTTCATGGTAGCCTTGTATCGCTCGTTCGAATCGGCGATCCAATGTTTTATTTCTGTTCTTCCATTGTGCGTTTTTCCTTCATCAAAAACAATGGCTGTTTCAGAGAAACAATTGGCATACCCAACGCTATCAAAGCGGTTTTGCGTTTCGACTAAATCGGTTAGTACTTTCGGTAAGTTCATTCTTTTTCTTTGTTAGGTTGTTAAATAGTGGGTACAGTTCCACCGTCAATGACATATTCTGTCCCTGTGAGGTAACTTGCTCTTGGAGAAACCAAAAAGCCGACAAATTCTGCAACTTCTCCGGGTTCTGCCGGTCTTCCGAAGGGTATTCCCCCCAATGCATCCATGACACGTTGTTGCGCTTCTTCTACCGTACTATTCGCGTTTCTTGCAATTTCGCCCAGCCAGGCTCCTGATGCCGTTGTATTGATCCATCCCGGCGAAACAGTCAGCACCCGAACACCCTTGGGGGAAACTTCATTGGATAAACTTTTACTGTAGTTTCTCAATCCGGCTTTGGCCGCTGCATACGGCAAAGTTGAATCGTAAAGCGGCAATATGCCCTGGATCGAAGCAATGTGAATGATGACACCACTTTTTTGCTCGATCATCTTTGGCAGAAATCCTCTGTCCAGTCGGACAGCAGCCAGTAGATTAGCCTGTAGCGTTGATTCCCAATCGTCATCCGATAATGCGACAAAACCCCCAGCAGGCGTAGATGATCCACCGAGGTTGTTGACCAGGATATCTAGCCTCCCATAAGTTAATAGCACCTCGCTGATTACTTTTTGTGATCCTTCTGCCTTACTTAAATCGGAGGGAATGAAATGGAACTGGCTGTTTTCTTTTTCCGGTGCGTTTCTTGCCGTAATAATAACCGTTGCTCCAGCCTGTAAAAGCCTTTCTGCAATGGCTCTTCCGGCTCCTTTTGTCCCTCCTGTTACCAAGGCAATCTTGCCTGATAACTCATTGTTGAAATTAAACTGGTCCATTGTATTGCCCTACTTTTGATAATTAACTATAGGGCAAAAGTGGCGTATAAAAGAAGTGGGGACAAGTACGGTATTACGATTCATATAGGGATAAATTTATCCCCTATTGTACCAACTGGGACATACGTATAATTTTGTTTTATGTATGAGAGAAAAACAACACCAAACTTAAATTGTGGACTTGACCTGATCGGTGAAGTCCTTTACGGCAAATGGAAAATCCGTTTGCTGTGGTTTATCCATGTCGGTCATAAACGCCCAAGCGAACTGCAACGCAAAATCCCCGATGCTTCCCGCCGGGTTTTGAATATGCAGTTGAACGAGTTGGAAGAACACGAACTGGTTACGAGAAAAATTTATCCCGTTTTACCGCCAAAAGTAGAATACAGCCTTACCGAATTTGGTAAGACGTTAATCCCCGTGATTGCCGCACTAGGGCAATGGGGTGATGAACACGAAGACCGTTTGCGGAATGTGATTTTAAAACAAGCTGTACGTTCTGATTTGGCCGTACCCCTACTTAGTTAAACTGTTTATCAACGGTAACCTACCAAAGCGCAAAATTTTAAGCTATATAGTCGTTTATTACTTGTTTCAAGAAACGCCTGTTTCTCCGAGACAGCATGAACAATCTCAACACGCTGTTTATAGAAGTTGGCTGCAATCTCAAATTGCCATCCGCTTCGGCGGTCCGATCACTAATCAACGTAGCATTTTCGTGCTACTGGTTAAGTTAATGATGCATTGTAGCCTGGTGACGGATTTTACGCAGGGCCGCCTGGCGGTAGGCCGCTGCCCCGCGCCGGCGTGCCGGTACGAAACGGAAAAACTGCCTAATCACCCGCTTTTATCGTTCTAATGCAACGTAATGGCGCGGCCCTGTAGCGCCTTCTCGGCGTCTGGCAAAATCTCGCAGTTGTCCCAGATGCCCGTCAAGAGTGTCTGAGCGTAGGATTCTGGGAGTTGATTGGTCATCATCAGTTGATGGGCCGCCAGGTTGTCGTAGGTGAAGGCGTGAAAGCTATACGTAAACAAACCATCCGTGTCGTCGAGCAGCAGGTACCACACGCGGGGCGTCCCGTCATTGGCCGGCATCCCGATGACGCCTGCGTTGAGCCAGTAATGGTCGATACCAGCATCAGACACGTGCTTGTCGGCAAAGGGTAGTCCGGCGTGACCGGCCAGTACTACGTCGGCTCCGGTAGCCGCAAAAGTTTTTTCTTTCACCGACCAGGGCGTCGATGCGAACACAAAATCAGCGATGCCGGTGGCGGCTCCGTGCAATACGTTTACCGACTTATCCGCGTACCGAAAAGATAGTTGAAGCGGCAACGTACGCAGCCAGTCGACGGATTTCGTCGAAAGCGTCTGAACCGCATACGGAAACCAGGTGCGGGAGAACAGATCACACCGACCGCCTTCCGTGAAGTTACAACCGCAGTCATCATCGCCCCGAATAATATTCTGCTCTACGTTGCCCTGAATGGCCTGAATGCCCCAATTTTTTACGAACTGTACCGACTCCTCAGGCTGGGCGCAGTAGCCGACAATATCGCCCGTACAGATGATGTTGTGAGGGAGAATCTGAAGCTGGTTGGCAATTGTTCTGAGGGATTCCAGCGCCTGTAAATTGGAATAAGGCCCTCCAAACACAAGCAGTTTGCCGCTACGTATACCGAGGTCCTGGTTATCAGAGCGATTCGTATCAGTCATGGCTTTTGGGTTGAAACAAGGCACTGCCTGCGAAAACGAGAAAGCAGAAGGCCGTAGTGATCAGGTTTACGCTAAGCAGCGATCCATACTTACCATCGCCCAGCCGGAGGGATTCGGACAAAGGGAAAAATGTCAGCAAACCACCCAGCAGCAGCCCGCCCACCACCGACAGATGAAACGCCAGGCGCGGCACCCGAACGTTCCAGCACAAAAAAACGGGAGCCAGACCAAGCACCAACGTACCGCTGATGGTTGTAGCTGACAGAATAGCTGGGTCGAAAAAGACGGGAATAGTACCCAACACCGTCAGTACGACCATCGCCCAGCGCCCTCTGGTAACGCTCGGCACAGCGGCCCGGCTCAAGTCGATACTGATGAGTTTGGAGAACGACGCCATGGCCGAGTCGAGCGTCGACGAGGCTGAGGTTACCATAATGAGGTTCATGAGCAGAAGCATCGGCACGCCAAAATACCGCGCTACGGCCACCGGTGCTTCGCCCGTCAGACTATTGAGTTTAGCAAAGATCCCGACGAAGCTGAAAAAGATGATACAGAGCGAGCCAATGACGGCTGCCCAGATATAAGCCCTGCGTGTGGTACGCGTGTCGGAGATAAATCCCCGGTCGGTCAGTACGGGGTCGTGGAAGGGGTAACTGAAACACTGCACCAGCGCCACCAGTAGCAAATCGACCCCCTGATTCAACTCCCAGCGGCCGCTACTGACAAAAGGTTTCAGGCTCCCTCCATAATGCGGTAGAATAAAACCCAGAATCACCGTTAGGAGCACCACAAAGAGCGACAGCTGAATTACGTCGGTCATAATCGAACTACTCATGCCGCCTTTGAGTGTATAGGCCAGTGTGAGCAGTGTAAACACCAGAATGGCCACGTAGTAATCGGTCGAGCCCTGTACTCCGAAGTACGAGCCGATCACGATGGTGTTCGACCAGATTTCGTTGTAGAGCCGGATTATGATCAGGAGTGTAAAGACCACCACCGCACTAGCGCCAAATTTCGATTCCAGAAATTGGTGAATGCTTCGGTATCCGCCCTTGTTACGCATCGATACAATCACAAACCCAGCCACCAGAAACGACAGGTAATAGCCTGCATAGGCCACACCTCCCACCAGTCCGAAACTGTGGCCAAGGTTAGCGGCATTGGTAATCGACTTGGCAAATAACCACGAAATAACCAGGCTACTCGTCAGGAATACGGTGTTGGGCGTTCGCTCATTGCGGGTGCCCCTAAAAAATTCAGGGGCAGTACGAGCCAGGGGCGACACGAGAAATAACGTAATGCTGGAAGCCAGCACCAGCGCCCATTGCAACAGGGTTGTGGTCATGTAGAAATGATTAGCGGGTAGCCCACCAAACGGGAATGTTAATGCTGTTGTTCTGGGTTTTGTCGGCAGCTTTTTTGTACTGAACTGCGTTCAGTGCACTCTCGGTTCCGGGGTAGGGCATTCGAACGGGAATCAGCCCGTTGTTGAGGCTGGCCGAAATAGGTTTCAGTCGCGGGAAACCTGTTCGGCGGTACTCGGTCCAGCCTTCGTAGGCATTGTTGATGTTGCCCAGCCATTTTTGGGTCAAAATCTGCTCGATCGGGTCTTGACCATTCTGCCCATAGGCGACCTTGCTACTGGTCAGGTAATCCGCTGGCAGCGCTGTAAGCCAGTAGGCAAAAGCCTGAGTAACCCCCCGCTCATACCACTCCTTTGCCGAAGCGGACACCAGCCCTCGCGCAGCAGCTTCGGCCAGCCAGAAACTCGTTTCGTGAGCCGTCATGTAATTGGCATTCAGCTTATCCGACTCCTCCCGAAAAATGGTTCCTGTCAGCGAATAGTCGGCTACGGAAATCGACAGCTTCGAGGCATCAGGACCGTTGAGCAAGCCTTTGTAGGTGCCGGGTTTAGCCGCAGTGGGCCGGAAATACACCCCAACACGCGGATCGTTGAGGCTGGTGAGCAGTTCCTGACTGGTCAGCGACATAATAAACAGGTTAAAGTCCCCGATGCGGGCCGTCGACATACGGAAATTGTTAGGCTGCGTGAGTGAGAACCGATACACGGCGTTGTCGGTATTGGCCTTGATGAAGTTGCCCTCTGTCACTACTTTCTGCAACGCGTCCTTTACGTTTACTTTGCCCGAGATGCGCATCAGAGCTTTGATCTTGAGTGAATTGGCAAATAAGATCCACTTGCTGCGGTTGCCATTGTAAAGAATATCACCGTCGAGAGTGGTGGCTCCTTTATAATTGTTGATGGAGGCAATGCCCTTGTCGAGGTTGTCGAGTATACCACCTGCAGCTGTGTAAATGGCTTCCTGCGTGTCGTAAGCGGGTGTTATTACGCCCTCTTTACCCTGCAAAGCCTCGCTATAAGGTACGTCGCCGTAGAGATCCGTGAGGGCAGCCGCCATGTACGCTTTCATGATCAGAGCTGGACCTTCATAAACACCGAACGCTACGTTGGCGCGGGCTTTCTGCAGCAGTATTTCGTTGTCGCGCAGGTTTGTGTAGATGAATGGCCAGGGGTTGCCGCCATACTGCGGTTCGCTGAGGCTGTGCCGGTCAAACAGGTTGAAGTCGATGGCCGTAAAATACTGCCCCAGCAGGTTGCCCGCTACAAAGGCCTCGTAGGACATCTGCTCGCCGTAATCGAATAAAATCTTGCGAAATAGCAGCGACGGCTGCACATCGACCGGCGCGTTTGGGTTGGTGTTGATTTCCTGAAAGTTTTCCGTACAGCCGGGCAGCAGACTGGTTAGCGTAAGTAGCAGGAGAGTACTATATAAAAGCCGTTTCATGATTAGTTGGTTTGAGCCCCATGCCGTGGCCGGACTTAAAAATTTACGCTTAGTTTCACCCCTATGTTACGCGACGAGGGGTAGGTCATGTCCTCGACACCCGTTTGAAGTTGATTTTGCTGGAACGACGTCTGTTCGGGGTCGAAGTGAGGAATGTGCGACAGGGCCATCAGGTTACGGCCCACCAGGGCTATCGTCAGCCGCTGCATATGCAGTTTACGGGCAAGGCCCGCCGTTTCGGGCAGGGTATAGCCGATGCTCATTTCCCGCAGCTTAACATACGAGGCATTGTAGGTGTTATTTTCCTCATTGTTCCGGTCATAGTACATCCGGTAGTAGGTTTCGGCCGGAATGGCGACGGTATTAGGCTGGTAGTTCGGATTATCCGTTGTGCCCGTGTTTACTACGCCTTTAGCTACGATTCCCGCATCAGGACGATTGGCCGTTTCAATCAGTTGCCCCGCTACACCCGCCAGAGCCAGTGTACGCGATACAAGGATGCCACCCTGCCGCCAGTCGAGCAGGAACCCCATGTTCCAGTTCCCAACGCTAAGCTGGTTCGACAGGCCTATCATGAAATCGGGGTTATAGTTACCCAGCTTCTTCAAGGTGTTGTCGGCAATATATTGTCCATTGCTGCCCACTATAAATTCGCCCTGAGCATTACGTAGGTAGCCTGTGCCCCACATATCGCCCATCCGATCGCCCTGCCGTACCTGATACCAGACGGTTTGGTTCACATTGTCGTAGATTCGATTGTATCCAAGTGTTAGTGTACCGGCCTCTTCGGGCAGCGACACTACGTAGGTCCGGTTACGGCTGAAATTCAGGCTGACGTTCCATCGGACGCGGCTTGTCTGAATGGGAGCGGCCGTTACCACAGCTTCAATGCCCTGCGAGCGTACTTCACCGCCATTGATGACCCGTTCGCTGTAGCCGGTTGGGATAGCGATGGGCAACGATAAAATCTGGTTACGAGTGCGGGCATCGTAGTACGTCAGGTCGACGCCGAGTCGATCGTTCAGGAATCGCACATCAGCCCCCACCTCAAACGAGGTGATTGATTCCGGTTTCAGGTTGGTATTGGCAATTGTACTCTGTGCGCTAAAGGCGGGTTGCGAAAATACCGGATTGCGGGCATTGTATACGCCCGTCGTCTGGTAAGGACTGGTATCGTTGCCGACATTGGCCACGCTGGCTCGTACTTTGGCAAACGACACAACCGCAGGCAGTTGAAACTGATTGGACAGCACCCAGCTTGTTGATACCGACGGATAAAAGAAGGAGGTATTTGCCGTCGAAGTTGGCGTAGCTAGTGAACTAGACCAGTCGTTTCGGCCCGTTATGTCCATAAATAGTACGTCCTTGTAACTCAGCTTAGCCAGCGCATACAGGCTGTTGATACGCTTTCGGGCGCTCTGCTGGTAGGCCTCCACTGGAGAGGCTGCGTTGGTGAGCTTAAATACACCCGGCTGCGCCAGCGTCAGCGCCTGAAACTGATCGAACGATGCCAGTTGATCCATGCGGTTGCCCCCCGCTGACAAATCGAGCGAGAGCGCACCCAGGCTACGGGTGTAATTCAGCAAAAAGTCAGTGTTAATTTCCCGAAAAAAAACAGCGTTTTCGGCATAGGCACCATTCTTGAAACGGTTGCTGCTGAATGCCCTGCGAAACTGACGGTTTTCGCTAGAATAATCCATACCGCTACGTACCATCAGCGTCAGGTTGGTAGCCAGCTCGCCCGTCACAGCAAGATTGCCAATGAGCCGGTCGCGGTTGAACGAGTTACGGTTTTCGTAGAGCGTGAAATACGGATTGTCGAAGTAGGTGTAGTTATACGAAAACTGCTGGATACCCTCCAGCCCAGGTTGCCAGTACTGCTTCATCGGGTTCACATCGGTTTGTCGGCCCAGCCAGGCACTTAAGGCGTAGTTGATGTTTTCTGAACCGTATTTGGTAGCTGGGCGATTGTCGCTCCCGGTATTGATATAATTGAGCGAAGAGCTGAATTTCAGCCGTTTGATGGGCTCAAACTGAAGCCGGGCCGCCAGTGTTTTTCGTTTCAGATCGACACCCGGAATAGTTGACTGACTATTCAGATCGGTGTATGATAATCGATAACTGCCCTTGTCGTAGCTACCGGAAATAGCCAGGTTGTTTATGGCAGTGTGACCTGTTTCGTAGAAATTTTTGAGGTTATCAGGGTGCGATACAAAGGGCGTTGGGGTGATGGGTAAGCCACTATATACCCGTGTGTCGGCTCCGCGCACCACCCGGCCATCGGGCAGATTCACGGGACTATCGTACTGCTGAATCAGCAGTCCCGCGTCAAGTTTAGGACCATAGCTGTACGATATATTATCGTTGATACCCCCACCTAACCCGTTAACATACTTGAAGGCTCCACTGTTACCCTGCCCATAAAGATTTTGGAAGCGAGGCAGTTGAAACGGCCGCTCGGTATAAAACGTACTGTTGAAACTCACGCCAATACCTTTCTGTGATGATCCATCTTTAGTCGTAATCAGGATAACTCCGTTAGACGCTCGGGTGCCGTAGAGGGCGGCTGCACCAGGCCCTTTCAGTACCGATACCGCTGCTACGTCGTCAGGATTGATTTCCATTGCACCGTTACCAAAATCGATTTCCTGAAACCCGTTGGCATCGTCATCGACCCGGTTCACTACCGTAGCGTTATTAATAACTATACCATCGACCACAAAAAGAGGATTGTTGTTGGTGAACGACGATTCGCCCCGAATGGTAATACGCGACGATGCTCCAACACCTGTTGATCCGCCCGTAACCATCACCCCCGCCACCTTACCCGATAAATTGTCGAGAAAATTGGGGGCTTTTACGTCGCTAACCTGCCGACCATCAACTTTCTGAATAGCATAACCCAGACTTCGGGCGTTGCGCTCCAGCCCAAGAGCCGTGACAACTACTTCATTAAGGGAAACCCCCGCAACTAGTTCAATAGCCAAACTGGTTTGCCCCGTGTAAGTAACTTCCTGCGTCTGGTAGCCAAGGTAAGAAAATGTCAGGACGTCGGCTGGTTGTAGGTTGGAGAGGGTAAACGTGCCCAAAGAACTGGTGAGCGTGCCAGCCTGCGTGCGTTTTACCTGTACAGTGGCACCTACAATTGGTTGATGCAATGCTTGGTCAACAACCTGTCCGGTAAGTTTCTGGGCAGACGCAATAACTGAGAATAAGGGAATAAAGGCAATGAGTAGTAATAACCGCATAGAACGGGAATTAAAGTAGAAATTAACTATTAAGCATATACGAGGTAATAAGAGAGGTGGATGTTTTAGCAAATGAATTAATCAATGATCAGCGAAACCCAGAGCCGGTTTACACCTGATGAAGAAGCTTTATTTGACAATATTGAAGCTGCTACATGTGTATTTCGGAGATAGTGACCAGGCGATTCCGTAGCAAATTGACCACCTAGTTGACTCGCAATCGACCCGCGAAAAGAGGCTGTAGAAGCGGTGGTAAAACTACGGTTATTTTCCCTTTATTGATAACTGATTTCTACGTGCGGTTTCCGTTTCCGGCGCATGGATTCGCCGGTCAACTCCAGCCGATGCGCATCATGTACCAGCCGATCCAGGATCGCATCGGCAATGGTTTTTTCCCCAATCACTTCATGCCATTTGCTGACCGTTAGTTGAGAGGTGATAATGGTCGAACTCTTGCCATGCCGATCTTCGATGATTTCCATTAACGCAGCCCGACTCTGGGCATCAAACGGTTGAAGTCCGAAGTCGTCCAGAATCAGTAGTTGTTGACGCTCGATTCGAGTTAACTCTTTCAAATACGATCCATCGGCTTTGGCCATTTTTAGCCGAGCAAATAGTTTAGGCGTACTGGCATACAGGACCCGATAGCCCAGAATGCAGGCTTGATGACCTAACGCCGATGCGATATAGCTTTTGCCAATGCCGGTACTACCCGTAACCAGCAACGTTTCATTGCGTTTGATGAAGTTGCAGTCGGCTAACCGTAACAATTGATTGCGGTCCAGATTCCGTTCCGTTTGGTAAGAGAGTTCCTCAATAGAGGCTTTATAGCGGAAACGGGCATTGACAATCTGGCGTTCGATCCGCCGATTCTGTCGATCATCCCATTCAGCTTCAATCAGATAGGCGATCATCTCATCAATCGTATACCCGATGGGCTGGCCACTTTCCAGACTAGTTTTGAAGGCCTGGAACATGCCAAACATCTTCATTTTACGCATTTTCTCTAAGCTATTGTTGTTCATTGGGGCATTGATTTAGGGTTATTGATAGTAGTTCTCTCCACGGATGTTCTCGTGAGTAGGCATGGTAGGTTGTTCAGCTAGAAGTTCGTCTTCATCATAGTTATCCATTCCCTTTTCCAAGATGGCCTGGATGGTTTTGTAGTTGTAGAGGCCGAAGCCTAACGCCCGCCGACAGGCGTTGGTGAGCCGCTCTTTGCCTACTTTACTGGCCAGACTCAGGATGCCCATACAGGAGCGATAGGCCTGTTCAGGGTGCTGACGACGTTCCATCACTTTGAGGATGTAGAGCCGCACATCCTCGTGGATATCAGCCGCCCAGTCGACAAAACGCTCGGGCGACCAATCCGTTACGAAGCGATGAGTAGCGGCCAGATGTTCTTTGTCGGTGGTGTAACTGTAGGGACGATATTGCCGTCGATGTAGGGCCACGCGTTGATAGCGGACAAAAATCTCCACCGTAGAGCTGGAATAAAGCAGTTTGACCTTTCGGCCAACGTAGCGATAGGGTACACTATAATAGTGCTTATCAGCCCCTAAACACACATGCCCATTTTTCATCACTGTGGCATGGGATTGCTTTTTGAACTCGTAGCGTAGCAGGGGTAAAGGTGCGAGTGCTTCGCGTTCAACTTCGTCAAATTGAAGCCGACGACTATAGTTACGCCCTTTCATGGGTCGGCTATTATGTTGCTCTAAGAGAGCTAGTATAGCCTCATTGAGCTCGGGTAATGAGTGAAAGCGCTGTTTTCGTAGCGGTGCATAGATCCGATTATAGACAATCTTGACCGCCCCTTCGACCAGGGCTTTATCCCGTGGTCGATAAGCTCGGGTGGGTAAAATAGTAGTGCCGTAGTGATCGGCAAAGTCGGCAAACGTCTCATTGAGCGTCGGTTCAAAACGACTGCTTTTGGTGACGGCCGCTTTGAGATTGTCGGGAACGATGGCGGCTGGTACACCCCCACAATAGTGCAGCGCGTTTTCGCAAGCCGCAATGAAATCTTCTTTTTGCTGACTCATTACCGCTTGCACATAGGTCAGTTGACTAGCGCCTAGAATGGCGATGAAGACTTCAACGGGCTTTTCTTCCCCCGTTGTTAAATCGACTAGACTCAACTTAACACCCGCGAAATCGACAAACAGTTTGTCGCCTGCTTTATGATCCAGATGCATCACGGGTTGTACCCGAGCCTTCCATTAGTTATAGTAAAAACAGAACTGGGTGTAGTGAAAGCCATCGGAATGGTCATTGCGGTAGGCTTCCCACAACATGAGTCGAGTGACTCCCTTTCGTTTGAGTTCTTTATCGACCTGAGGAAGATACTCTTGCAGAATAGTCAAGCGTGGATCAGGCTTGGGTTCTGGGGTCTTGCCGAATAAGTCTTCCAGATCCTTATCTGTTAGGGTACGGATATCCGCATAGGTAAGTCCACTAGCGGCCAGGGCGGTCAAATAGCGCTTGACAGTGTTCCGGGAAACACCAATTTGGGTGGCGATGGAGAGTTTGCTACGTCCCTGGCTAAATAGCCGAAAGATGTGTCGAATCTTGCTCATGCTGATTGTCGAGTTAGCCATACAGGTTTGGAAGTTGGTAGTTCATCTTCCAAAAGTATGGGTACTTCTACAGCCAGCTTTTCATCAAGACGAGGTGGTCAGTTTAGGCCGAAATCACCTGGTCAATTAGTCGCGGAATCGAGTGGTCAGTTTGTAGCGAAATCAGATGGTCTCTATCTCCGAAATCTCCACATATCCTCCTTATCCTCTTAGAGCTAATGAAACCAGCCACCGGAAACCCTTATGATTGTGACGATGTAGACCTGCTTCGGCAGTGGATTATTGAACTGCAGGAAGTAGCGACGCTCTTACGGGAAATGGTCCACTGTAGCCGCAAGCAGATCGAAGCTGAGGAGCAGATAACCAGTCTAAACGAACGTAAAGCAACGGCGCTGGAAGAAACGGTGATGCTGCTTAAACAGCGTATCAGTCAGTACGAGATCGCTTTTTCGACTGAGCATTACAACCATGTCAGACGGTTGAATTAAGGCTGTAATATGCTGAGTATAGACAAGAACGCTGGCTCCAGGTGAGCCAGCGTTTTTTGTTGGTTTGGGATTATTTATGCTACATTAGCGGCAATGTTTATTAAAACAATTCGATCGGTTTCTACACTATGAAGAAAATCTTTTATCTGCTTTCAATGCTGTTAAGTTACCCTCTGGTAGCCCAAAATAATTACATAGTTAATACGCCCAATTCCATTACACCTGGACAAAACAATACGTTTGTCGGGCCTGGCGCTAGCAATAGGACTGATTTCTCTGGGAACAATAATACCATATTGGGTACTGAGGCTGGGGCTAGCACTTTTGAAGGAAATAATAATATTTTCATGGGCTATCGGGCGGCAGCTAATAATAGGTATGGTGATTACAATATTTTCATTGGGAATAATTCAGGTTTGCAAAATTGGGGTGGTTATAACAATATTTTCTTGGGTCATCAGGCTGGTGAAAATAATCTCTTTAGCGCTTACAATGTGTCCATAGGGAGACAAGCTGGTTATTCCAATCAATATGGTAATTCAAATATCAATATAGGTATCCAGTCGGGTTTTAGTAATAAAACGGGGCGGTATAATATTATGATTGGGGACTCTGCGGGATTCAGTAATACCGTTTTTGGAAATGTGTTTATTGGATCAAAATCGGGCTATAGCAATAGCTCAGGTACCGACAACGCTTTCGTCGGGTATCAAGCTGGTTATTCGAATACAACTGGCAAATGGAACTCATTTTTTGGTAATGAGGCAGGTGTTTATAACACAACAGGGTATTCTAATGCTTTTGTTGGGTATCAAGCCGGAAATCACAATACAACAGGGGCCAATAATGCCTTTATGGGAGCAATGGCCGGTTTCACGACAACGACAGGCTCATTTAATACGTTTACCGGTTATGTTGCTGGTACCTCCAACACAACTGGTAGTGCAAATGCTTTTTTTGGAGGCTCTGCGGGCTCTTCCAATACAACAGGGCAACAGAATACTTTTGTAGGCACTAGCTCGGGTATAAATAGTACAACGGCCTCAGCCAACACCTTCATTGGTTATCAAGCAGGCTATAATTCAACCGGAGCTTCCAATACGTTTTTAGGTTATCGAACAGGATACAACATAACTACTGGCAGCAATAATATAATAATTGGCCCCAACTCGGGAACGGCCATAACCGATGGCAATGACAACGTGCTGATGGGTTATAATAGTCAAGCCGACGATGGCCTGCAAAACGCTATTGCCATTGGCGCCAACAGCCGGGTAGCCGCCAGTAATGCGCTCATTTTGGGCAATCAGGTTAACGTAGGCATTGGCACCTCAGCTCCCGTAAATCGCCTGGAAGTGGTTAGCCAATCGCCGAATACCAGCGGCCTAACCTTAACGAATCTAACGGCTTCCAGCCCAACGACCCGAACTACTGACCAATTCCTGACGGTGAGTGAAACAGGAGAAGTAATCAAAGCTCGGTACCAACTTCGTATCAACAACCCAAGTGAGTGGAGCGATAACGTGTTTAGTCCATCCTACCAGCTACGTTCCCTATCGTCAGTTGCTGCTTATATTGATCAATACAAACACCTGCCAGGCATACCCTCAGCCGAACAGATAGCCAAAGAGGGTATTGACCTGGTCAAGATGAATGCAACCCTGTTAGAAAAAGTAGAGGAATTAACCCTGTACAGCATTCAACAGGACAAGACGATTCAAGCACAGCAACAGGAGCTACAGATTGTCAAGCAAGAGCAGGCTGAATTAAAACGGCTACTTAACCAGCTCTTGAAACAAAAGTAAGCGTGTAGGAAGTGTAGAAAGTGCAGGTCTAAAAACAATCTTTTTTTCGCTTGTGACTTTTGGGGGCGTCTCCATCGTCTTATTAACACTTTCTCCAGTGCTAGTCCGTAAGAATAGAGCCCGGCCTATTAAGCTGGGCTTTTTACTTGAAAACGCCTTTTATAGGCTGTGCTGAGTTAAAAAAGTTAAAAAACTCCCCTCGACAATCACCTTTTTACAAATTTTATGTACAGGGTACAGCAGGAGCCGAAAACGCCTTTGTAAAAAGGCCCCATACCCCCTTTTTCGCACGATTTAAGTTGAACAAGTAGAATAAGTACCCCTTTTGTAGGTTTTGTAGGGTAGACGAGTGCCCGTTTTAGAAATAACTGAGATCAATTTAAGGCAATTGATTCTTCCTTGTGAGTCACCAATTAGCATTTATAAAAAAAAGAGGAGAGGGGGGCGCTTCCCCTCTATTAACACGGAAAAGGCAGAAGAAACCGAAAAATCCTCTAAGCTTCAAACTGTCAACATGATCCGATACCTGGGGGATTACTGATTATAGTATACTGCAAACTAAAAAACAGCGATAAAGCCAGCCAATTGATATGTTTGACTTGTATTGTATATAACAAATTCATAACATAGCAGTTTAGTGATTAATCTGGGTAATTCGATGACTAAACTACTAGATACTATTGACCCCGTTCCCCCCGAAAATATCTACCGAGTTGATACCTCCCGCAGAAAACTCATCCCTTTATACAGCTCTACGGTAAAAGCCGGGTTCGCTTCTCCTGCCGAAAATTATATCGAAGCCAGACTGAACCTGCAAGACCTGTGTGTGGCCCATCCCGACATGACCCACTTTGTCAAAGCCAGTGGCGATTCGATGACGGGCGATTACATTTTTCCAGGCTCAATCCTGGTTGTTGATTCTACGCTGGAGCCTGTTACGGGCAGGATCATCGTGGTTAGTATTGACGGCAACTGGTGCGTAAAACGATACGTCGAAGAAGAGAAACGGGTTAAACTCGAATCTAGTAATTCAGCCTATGCTCCTATCTACCTGACTAAACAGGAACGTCTCGAAGTGCTGGGCGTTGTGACTTACATCATTTCCAAGCCACCGAAGTATGTACGCCCTCGTTGATGCCAACTCGTTTTACTGCTCGGTGGAGCGCAGCTTTAACCCTGCTCTGGAAGGCAGGCCCATTATCGTTTTGTCTAATCGAGACGGTAATGTGATTGCCCGCAATGCGGAGGCTAAGGCGTTAGGCATCAACATGGCAGGCTACTTCTTTGAGATGAAAGAGATGGTAGCACAGCATAATATTGCTGTGTTCAGTAGTAATTATGTGCTTTATGGCGATGTATCGGCCCGGTTAATGAGTTGCCTGGCCAAGTTTGTGGAAGACGTGGAGGTCTATAGCATTGATGAAGCGTTTCTACTGGTCGATGATAGCTATAATCAGTACTACCCATCCTATCAGGGTTTAGGGGAGACCATCCGTGTGAAGATCAAGCAGTGGTTACGGCTGCCCGTGAGCATCGGCTTCGGTCCAACGAAGACCTTATCGAAAATAGCCAATCGACTAGCTAAGCAAAATCCAGCCTATCAGGGCGTCTGTGTGCTGGATACACCGGATAAGATTGGTGAAGCCTTGCAGGCGTTTCCTGTTGAAGACATCTGGGGAGTTGGGCACAGATCGGCTAGTAAACTGAAGAAGTTCGACATACGCACAGCGGCTCAACTACGGGACGTACCTGATGACTGGATCAGGCAGCAGATGACGGTCAACGGAGTCAGGCTGGTCTATGAATTACGTGGTAAGCCCTGCAAACTACTGGAAGTAAATCCACCAGCCAGAAAAAGCATCTGTACAGAACCCGGTTTTGGCCAGGTAACGCCCAGCTTCGAGCAGGTTCAGGATGCGTTAACGTTTCATCTGTCGAGAATCTGCGAAAAGCTCCGTAAACAGGATTCATTAGCGGGTTGCTTGATTGTTTATTTACGTACTGACCCCAACCGCAAAACACCAGGTAATGGGCTACCCAGTAAACAGTTTAGTAATTCCCGAACCGTCCGCTTACCACATCCAACCAGCTCAACCGCTGAACTGCTGCAATATGCTTCGGCGGCTCTGAAAGAGATTTTCTCTTTCGGTTATCACTACCTGCGGGTTGGTATTATGCTGACCGACCTGGTACCTGCCGATTACCGGCAGAAGGGGTTATTTGTTGAAGGGCCCAATGAAAAATCATTGAAGCTGGCGAATGTGGTAGACAAACTAAATTACCGCTATGGGAAGGATACGCTTAGGCTAGCGTCCCAGATGCATGCTCCTGAATGGCCGATGAAGCCAAAGTTTCTATCTCCCTGCTATACGACTCGGTGGCAGGACATTCTAATCGTTAAATAAAACCAGATATATACGATGAATCGAAATGAACGCGCTCAGGTATGGGCCAGAAAGGATGAATTAAGCAAGGCGCTTATCCAGCTACCGGCCGATGATAAACGCTCACGAGAGCATATTCAACAGCAGATTGAAATCTGTAATCAGGCGCTGGTACAGGATAAGTTTGAGGTTATTAGCCAGACTGATGAATGACCCTGATGAGAGCATAATAAAACGGGGAAAGGACGGTATTAAAAACGGGGTTTTTCCCCTCGGACTGACATCAGTATAGACAAGTTGTTTTTTACTTTCTAGGTGACACAGCCTTCATGATCATAAAAAATTGACACTTCTTTAAAACAATTACGCCTTGACTTAAGGCTTTGTAAACTACCTTTATTCACACATTATTAATAAAAACTTACACTCGTAACTAGTATCTATCCATGAAAAGTTAATCATAATAAAATGCCAATACCAGACTTTGATCACAACTATGTTTTGCCTCCTCATCTAGGTGATCCAACAGAACCATCTCACTTATCGCCTTATAGCAGCTCAATTCTAGAGATTTGTCAGAAGTTTGGTACGTCTCCAAACAGGGTTCAAATTTTGAAAAATCTTGTTGAGTTTCGGCGAAATATGACTAACTTAGGTATTATTGAGGGCTTTCAATGGCTAGGTGGAAGCTTTATGCAAGATATAGAAACGCTGGAAACTAGAGCACCCAGAGACTTAGATATTGTAACATTTCACGGTTTATTGACTACCCACCAATTTAGTTTAATAATTCATAGTTTCCCTGAATTTAGATCTTCTGTTTTATCAAAAAAAAACTTCCTTCTTGACCATTACCCTGTAGATTATTGCTTTAAACCTGAAGTTACAGTTGAACACACAAGGTATTGGATACAGTTATTCACCCACACCCGTTTAGGGCTATGGAAGGGTATGGTAAGAATTGAGCTTAATACCCCTTTTGATGACCAAGCTGCGCTTGACTATTTAAATTCGATATAATCATGAGCCTTTACAGAAGAAAACAAAGTATAAAAGCTCAGATAGTCGAAACACAAAGGCTACTGGACATGGTTGGAGACCATCCCCTGATGTCTTTTGGGTTAGCTGAACGGATTGAAACATTAAGACAAGAGTTAGACTCGTTGCCAACAGAGTCTTTTGAGCCGAAAGTTCAACTTCTTTTTAGTGGGGAAGCAGTAAGCGGCTCTCAAGGAATAAAGGCTAGTTTTGTTAGTAAAACTATCCCCCCATTTCAGGAATTGGTTAAGTCGAAGACTTCCAAAATAAGAGGAGGTAGGGCTCGAAGAGGTGAGAAAATATTAAGAAGTAAAAGTACAGATTTATTTGTCACAGCACTTCCACGTGGGTCTTTTGGCGTAGAGTTGAGTCAGATGGAGACAAATGGACTATTTGATAGTGTTGATGTTTCAAGGGGAATAAAAGATGTAATGAATTTAATATCAGACTCAACAAGTGATGAAAGCTTTGAGTCTATACTTGAGAAAACGACACAAAATGATTTAGTAAACTTGAAAAAATTCCTCCGGGGAATCGTTGAAGAGAAATCCATTTTAAAAATGGAGAGTGGAGAGCTTTTTATTGAGCTGTCCAAAGATAAAATCGCCGACGCTTATGAAAGAGTGGCCCTAATAATTAAGGATGAAAGTGAAGATTTTCTAAAGGGAATTTTTAAGGGAATCTTACTTGATTCTAAGAAGTTTGAATTCGTGCTTCAAGATGGGAAAAAAATTTTCGGATCTATCGATGACGAATTAAGTGAATGGCAATTGATAGAATATAATAAGCTTTCAAATACTTTTTGCGAGTTTCACTTAAGAACTTTTAAAATAATCCTTAAATCAGGTGTAGAAAAAACAAAATATCGACTACTTGGTATAAAACCTTTAAATGAGTAATCTATTGACAGGTTAGTCGCTGGATATTTTTGTTTTTAAACTTTGATCTTATCCACACTAGCTTCAATCATCTTCTGCACACTCTCCGACAGATTCGACAGAAGATCATACCCCGTTTGCTTCTCGACTTTATCGACACTAATCCGGTTAAGTCCCCACGACTGCTCACCCACCGCATTCGTATTGCCCATCCAAACCGCAATAACTCGCGTCTGCGCGTTGATACGGTTTAAGTCGTCCGAACCTACTGGCAGTACCACAATCACCTTCCAGAGCACAGTAGGAACAGTTAGTTTACCACTGGCTATACTATTCACCTTACCGTTATCTCCTTCACCACCTTTGCCATAGGTTCCGGCAATTATATAGAGTTCATTTCCCTGAGCTACCAGGTTCCGGCAGTATTCTTCTAGCCGTAACCATGCCTGCCGGTTAAGTTGCGGTGCTTGGGGGACAATGTTGGTTAGAATAAATGTAGTCCTGTTTTCCTCGGCTGTGCTATCCCTGTCATCCGATGGGCAGAGGTGCCCACGATCAAAACCTGTATTGGTATAATCGCTGTGCTTCGCCTGAAAGAAGCTGGTAGGTAAAGTCTGGTCAGGAATGAAGTTCCCGGTATAACGCGAAGCCAGCCCCTTCCAGGCTGACGACAGGTGCCAGCTAGACCAGTTGGCTATACCTGTAGAATTGTTATAGGAAAGCGAATAGGTAGAGCGAACAATCAATTAACCGTTGGGACTGGATTCTGACGTCTTTGCTCCATCAGGATTACCTAGCGCCATGTTATTGTCTCTTGTCGGTGTGGTATCGTTCGGAGCTGTAACGGACGGTTCTTTACACTGAGTAAGGATAAATAGAAGAAAAAACGCTGAATAAATGCGAAAGTAGGATTTCATATAATTAACCGTTGAGAATTAAGCTGATGAAGCCTCAACCCAAAAATGCAAACCGTAGTGCAAACCGCCCTACACCTTGTCATGAAAAAAGCCGATTAACATTGCTGCTAACCGGCTAATTATCATGCTATTTATGGGTGAGCGGGAAACGAGGTTCGAACTCGCGACCTGCAGCTTGGGAAGCTGCCGCTCTACCAACTGAGCTATTCCCGCTTATACCACAAAAATGTGTGTTTAAAACCAGAATGTCAAGAGGTATCACTAAAGCGTATGGAGTAGTTCTTTAATTGTCGTATATGTATGATCTAACTGCTCGTTTGTCGTGCAATAAGGCGGCATCAGGTATAAAACATTACCCAGCGGGCGCATCAAAATACCCCGTTCAAGCAGAAACGTATAGGCCACATCCCGAATGCTATTGAAGTATGATGTTTGCTCGCCTGCCTTCAAATCGAAGGCAAGTAAAGTACCCTGTTGCCGGATGTTTTCAACCGTTGAATAGGCGGCTAGTTTCTTAGCGAACTCGCTGTGCTTCTGGGTAATTCGCTGAATCGCCTGCTGGGTTTCGGTCGATAGTAGCAGGTCCATACTGGCTAGGGCAGCTGCACAGGCTACGGGGTTAGCTGTGTATGAGTGCCCGTGGAAAAGTGTCTTATGTTTGTCGGTCGATAGGAAGGCTTCGTAAATAGCTTTTGTACAGGTGGTTATACTTAAAGCCATGGTGCCGCCCGTCAACCCTTTGGATAAACACATCAGGTCGGGTTTTTCCGCCAAATGATCAGAAGCAAACAGGCGACCTGTGCGGCCAAAGCCTGTCATGACCTCATCGGCAATGATCAATATACCTCGACGACGTGCCATCCTGATTAAGTTGTCGAGTACTTCGGGCTTATACATAATCATACCCCCTGCGCCTTGTACCAGGGGTTCAACAATAAAAGCCGCCGTGTCGTCTGTAAATAAAGCTTCGGCCTGTTGCAACACATCGGTTTCCTGGCCGGGTATTGGGGTAGGTAGGTAATCGACATCGAACAGAAAAGGCGCAAATGGGGCTGTAAAGGCACTGCGACCGCCAACCGCCATCGCACCAAATGTGTCGCCATGATAGGCATTCTCCAGCGCCACTACCTTTCGACGGGTTTTGCCCAGGTTATGCCAGTATTGGAACGCCATTTTCAAGGCTACTTCAACGGCTGTTGAGCCGTTGTCGGAATAGAAAACCCGCTTCTGATTTTTGGGTAAAATAGCCAGTAGGCGTTCGGCCAGTTCAACTGCTGGTTCGTGCGTGAAATCGGCAAAAATGACGTGCTCAAGTGTTTGAAGCTGCTCGGCCACCCGTTGAGCAATGTAGGGATGGGCATGCCCGTACAGGTTGACCCACCACGACGAGATCATGTCCAGATACTCGCGACCATCTGGTCCGTAAAGTACAGAGCCTTTGCCACTTGCAATAGCTATGGGAGCGGGAGCCGTTTGCATTTGCGTGAACGGATGCCAGATCACAGCCCGGTCGCGTTCTGCTAAATCATTCATTGGAATACGTTGAATAGTAGTGATATATCGGCAGTAAGATCAGAAAGGCCACTTGCCCTGTGCGCGCATTACCTGTTCAATAACGTCCCGAACGGCTCCTCCTCCGCCCATCTTGGGCGATATGTACTTGCAGATGGCCTGAACCACATCGACCGCATCGGCTGGACAGGCGCTCAATACGTCTGGGCGATTGAGAATAGTATAATCTGGAAGGTCGTCGCCCATGTAGAGAATTTCCGATTCGTTCAGACCGTCGCGGGCAATATAGCCGAGGTAGGCGTTTACTTTCTGATCGGAGGGGCCACCCATAAAAATGTCTTTTACATTCATATTCGTTAGCCAGTTCCGAACGCCATCAGCATTGGAGGAAGATAAGATACCAACCCGAAAGCCAGCTTTCAGGGCCTGCTCGATGGCGTAGGTATCCCGAATATTAACCGTACGAAAGCGTTCGCCCGATGCCAGCAGATGAACACTGCCGTCGGTCAATACACCGTCGACATCGAAGATAAACGTTTTGATGTGTGTAAAGCGATCCTGTATAGCTGCCATGCTGCAAGTTTAGTGAAAACCGGGCGACTGTTCCGTATTTTTGTCCAATGAATGCTTATGACCTCTCTTCGGCTACCGGGTCACCGACCGATCTTCCTTCAGCGTTTCGTGATCAGATGCAGGCGCAACTGGGCTCTGAATTTGCTGACTTTCAACAAGCATTGGCAGGGCCAGCTCCCGTCAGCATCCGGCTGAACCCTCGTAAGCCTGGTTATGATATTACAGATGTAAGCCCGGTTCCCTGGTGTAACGATAAGGGCCCGGTTCAGGGATTTTATTTAGCGGAACGCCCGAGCTTTACACTCGATCCCCTGTTTCAGGCGGGTGCTTATTATGTGCAGGAGGCCTCATCGATGCTACTCTATGAAGCCCTGAAACAAAGCGTAAATCTGAGTCGCCCGCTGCGTGTGCTGGACTTGTGCGCTGCACCGGGCGGAAAGAGTACCTTACTGGCATCGGCATTGTCGGCCGATAGTTTGCTGGTTTGTAATGAAGTGATTCGGAGCCGGGTATCAGTTTTGCGGGAAAATCTGGACAAATGGGGCTACTCCAACGTAGTGGTAACGAATCACGACCCCGAAGATATGACCAATCTGTCAGGCTTTTTTGATGTGGTTGTGGTCGATGCGCCCTGTTCGGGCGAAGGGCTTTTTCGGAAAGACCCGGACGCTATGGAGGAATGGTCTGAAGCGAGTGTGCAACTCTGCTCGGCCCGTCAGAAGCGGATTCTGGATGCGGCTATACCGTTGCTGGACGAACGGGGTATTTTAATCTATAGTACCTGTACCTACAACGACAGCGAGAATCTGGACAATGTTCGGTATCTGACTGAAAACGGATTCAGGAACCGTCCACTGATTTTACCCACAGACTGGCAGATTGTTGAAAAGTATGTGGATAACTCCGTTGGTTACCAATGTTATCCACATCGAGTGCAGGGAGAGGGCTTTTTTATCAGTGTTTTTCAGAAAATGACCTTTACGGCGGTCGTCAAACTGGATGCCCGCACATTCCGTAGCATCCGGGCCCTGCGTCCGCGCGAAACATCGACGGCTATGAAGTGGCTGGAGCATCCCGCCAATTTTTCGTTCTGGGAAAAGCCCAACGGCGATGTGATGGCCTTACCGAAATCGCTGGAAAAAACGTTTCTGTTTCTGGATAGCGCCCTGCGCAACAAAGGTTTTGGCCTGGAGATGGGCCAGTTCAAGGGGCAGGATTTTATTCCGTCGCACGCCCTGGCGCTCAGTACCGACTGTAATCAGAATCTACCGGCTATTGAGCTAAGTAAAGAAAACGCGCTCCGGTACTTTAAGAAAGAAAATCTGGTATTCGACGAGCCCGTCAAAGGCTGGTTACTCGCTCGGTACAAGGGGCTGAATCTGGGCTGGGTAAAAGGGGTCGGCAATCGGGTCAATAATTATCTGCCCAAAGACTGGCGTATCCGAATGGATATAAAAGAATACGTATGAAACGACTATTGGCTATTTCCGGTCTAATATTGATTTTCCTTGGCATAGGGTATTGGGTTGGGCCAACGGCGCATCCTGATGCCGTTAAAGATGAGGTTATTACACTTGATCCCGATCTGGTAAAACTGGAGCAGCGTATTGCCGAGTCGGAGCATCAGTCGGATGTACGGCCCGACAATGAGGCCCGGATTGTCTGGGCCGATAGCCTGCATAAAGTCAAAACGCCTTACAGCATCGTGTATCTGCCCGGTTTTTCGGCAAGCTGGGCCGAAGGCGACCCCATTCATCGGGAAATTGCTAAACGCTTTGGCTGTAATCTGTACCTCGCCCGACCAGCCGAACATGGTATTAACGCACCCGATGCCTTTAAAAACATTACACCGGCCAACTACGCAGCGTCGGCCGAACAAGCACTGGCTATCGGTAAGGCTTTGGGCGAAAAAGTAATCGTCATGGGCACGTCGGCAGGGGGGATGCTGTCGTTGTATCTGGCGGCCCATCACCCCGAAATCGACGGACTGATCTTGTATTCACCCTGTATTGCTGTGGCTAATCCGGCTTTAAAACTGGTGACGGGGCCTTGGGGAAAACAGATTCTCGATCTGGTGTTTCGGGGCGATTACCTGATTAATACGCATTACAGTGGCGAACGGTCGCGGTATTGGTTGCCAAAATACCATACGAACGGTCTGATTACGCTCCAGACGATGCTCAATACCTACATGACGCCCGAACAGTTTCAGCAGGTGAAGCAGCCGGTATTTCTAGGGTATTATTATAAAGATGAAGACCATCAGGATCAGACGGTATCGGTAGCCGCCATGCTGAAGATGTATGATGAATTGGGTACACCTGCCGATAAAAAACGAAAAGAAGCGTTTCCCGATGCTGGTGCGCATGTAATAGCCTCGCACTTTACATCGAAAGACTTACCAGGCGTGTATCGGGCAACAGAAGCTTTTATGAGCGATGTGCTAAAATTGCCTCAGGCGACAACGTCCGTTGCAGGGGTAGCTTTCAGTCACAAGGGCAATTCGACAAAAAAATAACCTAACTTTGAGGGATTAATGAATAATGTGCAATGAATAATGAGTGGCCTTCATGCTACTAATCCATTATTCATTATCCATTAATCATTATCCATTTTTGATCAATACATATGGCTTACGGATTACTGAACGGAAAACGCGGCATCATTTCGGGTGCTCTGAACGAACAATCAATCGCCTGGAAAATCGCCCTGAAAGCGAAAGAAGAAGGGGCTAGTATTACGCTGACTAACGCGCCAATTGCCATGCGCATGGGCGAAATCAAACAGTTAGCCGAACAAACAGGAGCCGAAATTATTCCGGCCGATGCTACCTCGGTCGACGACCTCACTAATCTTTTTACGAAATCGCAGGAAGTGCTGGGCGGTAAAGTCGATTTTGTGCTGCATAGTATCGGTATGAGCCCCAACATCCGTAAGGGCAAAGCCTACACCGATCTGAATTACGAATGGCTCAAACAAACGCTCGATATTTCGGCTGTTTCGTTCCATAAAATGATGCAGGTCGCTTATAAGCTCGACGCCATCAATGAGTGGGGTTCGGTCGTGGCGCTGACCTATATGGCTGCCCAGCGGACATTCCCGTTCTATACCGACATGGCTGACGCTAAAGCCATGCTCGAATCCATTGCCCGTAGCTTTGGTTATCGGTATGGAAAATACCGCAAAGTTCGGGTCAATACCGTATCGCAGTCGCCAACGCAAACCACAGCGGGTGGCGGTATCGGTGGCTTTGACAAGTTTTTCGACTTTGCCGACAAAACGGCTCCGCTGGGTAACGCTACGGCTGATCAATGCGCCGATTACGTTATCACGTTGTTCTCCGACCTGACACGCATGGTGACCATGCAGAACCTCTTCCACGACGGCGGTTTCTCGATGACTGGTATCTCGGAAGAAGTAATGAATCTGATCACAAAGGAATAGCTGGGATACAGATACGAGGGGCAGGAAGCACATATACTGTGTGCTTTCTGCCCCTCGTGTTTTAGTTGTTCGTACGTCGCGATCAGGGTAGTGAAACGACAATCATCCTTGACAACGTAAGAAAGCTACCGTCGAGGGTTTCCAGTTCGGTACGCTGATTGTCGTGCCAGATGCAGGCATGATAAAGGCTATTTAGTTTGTACGTCCCGCTTGAATAAATCGTATCGTTGGAAATAGCCAGATTTTGACAAAATGCCTGACTGGCATTTTCCGGAAGCGGCTGTAGCATCTCGGTTACCATTCCGGTTGGGGCAATGCGCCAGATTATCGGCAGAAATCGTTGATAATCCAGAATGTTCAGATACAATTGCCCGTGGTTATCTATTGCCAGTTCATGTAGCCGCTGGCTAGCCGGATTGACCGATTGGCTTAACTGAAACCGATAGTTGTTTTTCCAGATGGTTGGTACGGGCGCCGATCGGTCGAACTGGTCGTTGACTTCGCCAACCGAAAAAATACCCTGTTTGGTAGGAAGTATGGCAAATACCAGCGATTTGACAGGCTCCGAATCGACCTCCCTAACCCGGATACTATCGTTTTTATCCACCGTCCAGTAGATGGGCCTGCTTACCGACCTGCCGTTTAGAGGTAGCATTTGAATACCACCAATGTACAAATGGTCCTGGTAGCTCATTAGATTCCCCGTACTTAATTCTTCGCCCCGAATGGCATTTGCTCCCCCATTCAAAAGGATCAGTTGAGGTGAACTATTCGAATTTATTTTCCAGAGAACAGGACGTAAATCAAGATCACCCAGTATATAACCGATGCCCTGGAAAAAATGGATGTCACGGGCTCCGGCTCTGGCGTAGTCTGTTTTTGGAGGAATAGGTAAATCAATTTTACGACCGTTTTTCCAATAGCAGGGCTTCATTCGCTCATCTGAATCGTCAACATAATAGCCCGCGATATAGAGGTCATGGCCTTCTTTCTGAAGTCCGTAGCATCCCGTCTCCAGCGCCGACCCTGATTCGAGCCGATGAATTTTCCCCTGTTCCCAATAGACGGCTGCATACTGCCGGGTTTTGGGGTCAAGTGTAGAGCCAGTGGTGTAAATTATGACCGAGTCTTTCCCGTCGATAGGCGAAACGGTATCAGAGGGTCGGCAGCTAAACAAGCTGAGCAGCCAGCCAGCTATAGCGGCTAAATAGAGCGGCTTTACATCGGGTTTATAAGCCAGCATACGAATACGTTGCGGTCAGTGTACCACCGGCATCGGTTTGAGTGTGGGCAGTTGGGTACTTCTGGCCGTTATACTGGTACGTATAAACCGACTGATGAATCTGCGTTTCCTTGCCATCGGGCCCTTTCGCAAATTGCGTAATCGCCGAAGGGTTATTCACCTGAAAAGTTACGTTGGGCAGAAAAGGGTAAAGCGTCCAGAGGTTCGATACGTTTTTGTGCGAATCATAGCCCGCAAAACGAGTAATCAGCTCTTCCCGATATCCTCCTGTCTGATCATCCTTGCTTAGGTCGACCAGTTGCGTTAGATTCCCTTTGGCATCATACGCAAACGTGCGGGCAGTTTCGGTTTTATTCGGCCCTTCTCCCTGCGTAATGTCTACCCGAGTTAGTTTGTTATCAGGCGAATACTGATAGGTGTACGTAGTTGTTAGTTTGCCATTGGACGAAAACTCCTGAGTAAGCTTGACCTTGTCGCCATCATAGGTATAGATAACATACGATCCGTTGGAGGCTTCCAAGCGATTCAGCCGATTGGTACTGGCATATAGGAAGTTGTAGACGACTTTACGTACCTGATTGGTGTTCTGAATATACAGATTCTGAGTTGTATACCGAATGGGTACATTGGCTGCGTCGTATTCGACTTCCTTATAATCGGTATCGGACCAACTGACTTTCGTTTTTTTGAAAACATGAATCGAGTCGTTCGACTGATCGGGTAGCTTCCCTGTATCGGAAGGCAGGGGCGTTTGGGATTGACAGGCTGCCAAAGCGAGCAATAGACCCAGTGATAGGATTGACGTGTGTCGTGTCATGGTGTTTACTGTTTTAAAATGGATTCACTAGTATGAGCGCAATTGAGGACTGAACGTTCTGGGCTCAGGTACGAACCGTCAGGAAAGCAGGTTGAAGTGTCATAAGAGTCAAGTGAATCGTATATAGGCTGGCGATGGGCCACAACATGCAAAAAGGGATACGAATGAACGTATCCCTTTTTGCGTGTTGTGTGGTCAGATGCTCACATCTGACCTTGAGAGGTTTCTCAAAACCGATACGACATTCCACTAAAATTTCATCTCCTGGGTTAAATAGGTTGCCCGGTTATCACCGTTGATTCGCACCGTTGCCGTTAATGGCTTTGAAGCCCAATTGATAGTAATTAGTCCATAGTTGAGTTCTGTAATCATGCTCCCAACACGGTGGCGGTTGGGTTCCTCATGTGGAGCCGATACGTGTGTCAGACCGCTGCTGGTAATATCATATACGTCGTACGACAGACCGGGTATGTTGACCTTCGATACTTCGGCCATATGGCGGTCACCACTGATGAAAAAGGCGCCTTTGGGTTTGGTCTTGCTTAGTAAATCCAGCAGTCGTTTGCGGGCAGTCGGGAAGTTGGCCCACTTTTCATATACGTGCTCTTCGGGTAATACCTGAACCCCACTGCCAATAATATGCACATCGGCATCGGAATTGGTTAGTTCTTTTTCGAGCCATTGCCACTGGGTTTCCCCCAGCATATCGCCTGTGGGGTCGGGTACATTTTTCTTATTCTCTTTCTTAAGCGGGTCACGAAAATACCGGGCATCCAGCAGAATGACTTTCACTCGTTGTCCTTTTGGACCATATACGTGCGAGGAATAACCGCCTTCCTGCGTGCGTAAAGGGCTATCAGTAGGTACGTCCAGAAAATCGAGCATTACCTGCTGGCTTTGTTTCCGCATTGGATATTCCTTTCCGCCATCGTTTACCCCGTAATCATGATCATCCCAAACGCCAATGATCGTCGAGGTTTGGCGCAACTGCTGATACCCCGGATTGGCTTTCTGAATGGCGTATTTAGCCCGGAGTGTATCCATATTTTCCGAATCGCCGTAGATGTTATCGCCCAGCCAGATCCAGAGGTCAGGCTTCTGTGCCACGATATCATCCCATAGCGGTTTGGGGCGCTTCTGGTCGCTGCACGAGCCGAAAGCGATGGTTGTCATGGGCTTGGATGGGTCGGCAGTTGGAGCAGACCGGGATTGATCATTCGTTGCGGTGCTGGGTTTCGTGGAGTGGCAGCCAACCAGTATCAATGTGCCAAAAGAGATAAGCGTAAGCAGTGTTTTCATCAGAACGTTTCGAATGGTTCGGGTAGTAAAAGTAAATAGGCACTTCCGATTCTGGCGCTTGTTCAAGATTTATTAACTTTGCCGTACTGAAAGATCGCATCACCTATTACCGATTTGCGCCGACAACGACTGCTACGTTCTGGCAGGTTGCATCGGTTTAGCTGCACTAATCTGTGTAGCGAAAGGCTTAATCTATACCAACGATTAAGCATCGGTTATCAATCTCGTATCAACTAATAGCTAATCGATGAAATCGGGTCATTTCATCACGGGGATGTCGTGTCTGACATCCTTCCTTCTGGTTGTTGTTTTCATGCACGACAGCCAGGCAATCAATCTCTAAGAAAAACATCATGGAAAAAGAAACCATTCATAAATCAATCATTCGCGATTTCTACCGTCGGGCGGTAAGGGAGGGCGACCTGACATTTGCCGAACAAATCATCGCCGACGATTATATCCAGCATAGTACAACCGTAAAACCTGGGAAGGCAGGTTTGCTGGAAGCGCTTGCCTATATGAAGCAGATGCCTAAACCGCCTACGACATCGGTACCCTTTATACGCCTGATTGCCGAAGGCGACTATGTGGTTACGAACATGAGTTTTGGCTGGGCGGGTAAACAGAAAGCCGTTATTGACCTGTTCCGATTTCGGGATGGACAGGTTGTGGAGCATTGGGACGCTATGGCCGACCAGCCCGAAATCACGCTGAATGGGCACGCGCTTATAGATGGGCCTTTACCCCACGAAACGCCAGAATCAACAAGCCAGAATAAAGCCCGCGTTGCCGATTTTATAGAGCAGGTTTTCATAAAGCGTAAGCTAGAAAAGCTGCCTGACTTCGTTGCTGATACGCTTAAACAGCATCGCCCTGAAATCGCCAATGGCCTTTCGGGTTTAAAAGCCTATTTGCAGCAACAACCGGCCCAACAGACAGTAGAAAACGTACTTCGGATCATTGCCGAAGGAGATTTTGTCGTGGTTCAGTCGTCAGGGACGTGGCAGCAGAAACCGACTGTCTTCTATGATGTTTTCCGGCTGGACGAAGGACTGATTGTGGAGCATTGGGGATTGAAGTAGGGTATTTAGCTTGACTCATCTTCTAGAAAGAGATGGGTCAAGCTAAGTTTATTCCTCCCAACTGCGAATAATCCGGCTGCCGTTCTCTGTGGCTTCAGCCCGGATATAGGTATCTACTTCCTGCTGTAACTCCTCTACATGCGAGATAATACCCACAATCCGGTTTTCAGAACGGAGTGACTTCAGGGTTTTGAAGACTGTTTGCAGCGAATCTTTATCCAGGGTGCCAAAGCCTTCATCCAGAAAGAAGAGGTTTTGTTTGGCTTTGGTCAGGTGCTGAATATTGTCTGATAACGCCAGTGCCAGTGATAAAGCGGCCTGGAAGGTTTGCCCTCCTGAGAGCGTTTTTACACTTCGTACTTCGCCCCCATTGAGGTAATCGCGTACCTGAAAATTGTTTTTCTCGTCAAGTTCCAGTTTGAGTTGGTTGTTGGTCAGCTTGAAAAAACGATCATTGGCCGATTCGCAGAGGTTTTTCAGGTATACCGACGAAACGTAATTGACAAATCCCTGCGCCCGGAACATCTCGTCCATCTTCTTTAAATCCTGTTTCCGAAGATCAAGCAAATCATATCGTTTCTGATGCTCCTGCTTCTCGGTCCACTGGCGTTTCAGCGTTGTCAGAACATTAGTAAGCTGCCCAATTTCCTTATTCAGGTTGTCTTTCTGTTTGTGTAAGGCCTGTAACTGAGTCTGAACCGTTTGCAAGGCGACCGGGTCGAAGGGCGATTTGGCAAGGTCGCTCTCCAAATCGGTAATCTGTTTGCGTAACCCTGCACATTTTTTGTCGTATTCATTAATACGACTCCGTTCCTGATCAATGTCGACGGTACTCTGTAAAACCTGTTCGACTACATCACGGGTAAGGTTTTGCTTAACCAGATTCTGGGTTATAACATCTTCAAGATCCTTGATGTCAGCTACTAACTCCGCTAATTGATGGGTGACTTGCTGATGCTGTTCGGTTAGGGTCGCCTGTCGTTTTTCGGCGTCGGCCTTCTGCTTATCGGCCGTTTCAAAATTGTTCTTCGTTTGTTCGTAGGCGTTGATGAGCGAATCGCGCAGGTCTGTGATCTGGCCTAAATCCCACTGTTGTACTTCGATCAGCCGAAAATTCTCGAGTGATTCAACAGCGGTTTTCAACTGCCCGTTCAGTCCAGCAATCTCTTTGTCGAATACATTCAAATTCTGCTCTTCCTCCCACTTAGTTGCTTCAAGACTTTCGATCTGCTTTGTCAACTCCTGGATGGCCTTCTGAGCTTCCTGCAATTGTTTCTGCTGGTCACTTTGCAGCCGAATGGCATCCGTCAGGTCAGATTCCTGGCGTTTATCAAAGTCAGTCCAGATAAAGGCATCTTCGTGTTCGGTCAGTCGCTGCACCACGGCAGTCCGCTCCTGAATCAATCGTTTACTATTCTCCAAAGCACTACGCAGCTCTTTTTCCAGTCCTTCAATTGTGAGCCGAAGTGCTATTGTATCATCAATCTGCTGACTAATTGCCTGGAGTGCTTTGTCACTTTCGGTTACCAGTTGCCGAATCGCTTCCAGGTTGGGCTTTGTTCGGGACTGGTGCCGAATGGGGTGATGTTCGGAACCACACAGTGGGCAGGGAGCCCCTTCAGTCAACGACTCGGTAAACTGGCTTAGCTCCTGTTGAACGAATGCGTTCTGATAAGCCTTTTCGTGCGCTTTCCGGGCCGATTTTAATTGAATCAGTTCCGAATCAATCTGTGCCGGAAGCGTTTTGAGGGTAAAACGGCCCCATTCGGCGGGGAAGCTCAGCAGAGACGTATCTTTTCGTTGTTTAATCTCGTTGATCGTAGCTTCGTAGTCGGCATACTGCTTGTCTAAGTCATCGGCCTGTTGCTTTAAAGGCTTGTAAACGGCAAACCATTTTTCAATCTGATAAAGCCGCTCCAATTCTGATGTTTGCCCAAACAGCCCTTCGGTAAGCGCCTGATGCTTTTTTCGATTGGTTTTATGCTGCTCAATGGCTTCCTGTGTCTGTTCAAGCCGACCGATAATGTGCTGACGTTTCCGCTGCTGGAGCGCAACTGCTTCCTGTACCGTTCGTATAGTTTGTACCGTGTCGAGTTCATCAATCTGCTTTTGCAAATGACCACGACCTTCATACGCTTTTTTCGTCGCTTCGTACACCGATTGGAACCCCACCAACTGGCCCGTCAAGTCTGAGAGCTGCTCCGACGCTTTCTTTTCAGCCTGCAACAGACCCGTTTGCTTATCCTGCAATTTTCGTAGACCGACCAAATCGCTTTGGAACACCAGTCGACAGGTTTCATACAGGGCAATAGTTTGCCGAAGACGTTGATAAGTAGCTTCCTGAGTTTGCAGAATCCCCAGTTCGCGTTGCAGATTCGTCAGTGTCTGCGTCTGGGATTGAGCCTGCACCAATTTTCGTTCGACCGATTCTAGCTGATCAATTTCGGCCTCTTTGGTTCGGACGGCATCCAGCGTCGAAGCAATATGATTCTCTGCCAGCGTAATCGATTCGGGCGTAACGGTTTCCAGCGGAGCCAGCAATCCGCGTAATTCGGCGAGTTGATCATCGTTGGCTTTATTGAGCTTGCTGACTCGTCCCGACAAATCGTATTGATCCAGTTTAAATAACTGGTTCATCATTTTGGTCCGCTCAACCGGGCTAAGTTCCAGAAACTCCCGAAACTGGTTCTGCGGAATAATGATTGTCCGTTTGAAATTATCGTAGTCGAGGCCCAGAATCTGCCGGGTCAGTACCGAAACGTCTTCTTTTTCGTTGCCCAGCGGTTGCCAGTCGTTCTCCTGACGAACGAACAGGCGCCGTTCACCGGGATTGATTTCATGGTGTTTTTTTGGGTGCCGCCTGGCTTCGTAAACAAACTTATATAATTGCTGGTCAGGGCCAGCCTGGAACTCAAAGTCGATCAATAGGTGATTTGACTTCAGGTTCATCATGTTATACTGGCGGTTGTCGCGACTGTTCAGCCGTTCAGTTTCTCCATATAAGGCAAAGCTGATGGCTTCCAGAAGCGATGTTTTGCCGCTGCCCACCCGCCCGAATATGCCAAAGACATTGGAACTGATCAGTCGTTGAAAATCAATGGTCTGTACATCCTGATACGAATAAAGGCCCTGGATCGACAGTTTAATAGGAATCATTCAGGTTCGGTAGCTAAAATCTCCCGAAACAATTGTTGCAGGCGGTCATTGGGTTCCTGCCCTTTGTTTCGGCTTTTAAAATAATTCGCGAAAAGCGATTCAATACTTTGCGTTAGATCAATAGCAGGCGTTGTTACCTGTTCAGGTTCGTCAATATCCCGAACATCCGGAATAATCGTCACTAAGGATGTATGCGCCTGTTGAAGCTGACGTCGCTCCTCACTGGTCAGGTACGTTGGGGTTTGCAGCGTGATTTCAGCGTAACAGTTCGGATTCTGGGTCAACCAGTCAACCGCTTCATCGACTCGTTTAAACCGTGGCCGTAGCAGTCGCTTTCCCGTTTGTAAAGCGATGGGTGTTACAACGGCGGGTTGCCCAGGCTCCACATCAATACAGACTACATATTTCTGCTGATCGGCTTCCGCAAAACTATAGGACAATGGACTACTACTATAAACAACCGGACAGGGGCCTCCGCCTAATTCCTGATGCCGATGCAAATGACCCAATGCTGCATACTGTACCTGAGGAGGAATCATATCGGTATAGGTTAACGAAGCGCCACCAACCTGTAAAATGCTGCGCTCATCCTCCGACTCTTCGGGCTGTTCTCCTCCGCGCTTCATCATGAAAAGATGAGCCATAAGTAAATTAACCCCTTTATCGTCCATATAAGCATCAGCCAATGTTGCCCAATGATGGCCTAAACGTTGCCGGAACTCATCATCCTGGTTAGCCATGCCGAAATAAGCCTGCATCCGGGTTTCATTGGCATAAGGCGTCAGAATGATTCGTACCGGCGAATCGAATTGAGAAAGCTTCAATTCGATAAAGCCCGGAGCTGATTGAAGTAATTTAGCCTCGCAGCTTAATTCATGGGAACGAATTATGGTTTTAGGAAAGCCCGCAAACAAAATTCCACATTCCCGACCGAAATGATCCTGCGCTTCAATCCGATCCGGATTATCATGATTACCAGCAATAGCGACAACCGTTCGCTTCCCACCCGCCGTCAACTCTTTGAGCGTACTATATAATAAGTCTTCTGCTTTCGGATCAGGATTGAAGGTATCGAACAAATCACCAGCCACTAAAACCAGATCGGCTTGTTCGCGGTCGGCGATTTGGATGATTTCTGCCAAAACATCCTGTTGTTCCTGAAGCCGCTGAAAATCCTGAAGGCGTTTTCCCAGGTGCCAGTCGGCGGTGTGTAATATTTTCATTATAGATGTTGACGCAACTTATATGCGACAAAAGAAAGATGCAATATAACCCATAGAGCCTGTTTAATTGACTAACAAACCAGGTTTGGCATGCTTTCTTTGCTGAGAACAGAAGGAAACAAGTGCTCTTGAAAAAAGTTTAAAAAAATATTTGTCAGATAACCTACCAGCTATCAGCTACTTAGCTACTGATAGCTATACTAGCTCAAAACTATTTTAGGGGCAGGTCTTGACAAGGGTGAAAAAAGCCCCTACCTTTGCAGTCCCAAATCGAAAGAAACGGGGCTGATTGAGAAAGCAATCGCTTAACAATCAGCAAGTTAAGTATAAGCCCCTGAAAATCAAGTCAAAAAAATATTTTCAGATTTTACTTGACAAACCGCAAAAAGT
>NZ_MKUD01000038.1 GCF_001898575.1 Spirosoma sp. 48-14 | reverse complement strand
TTATCGATCCCAATGACCAGATCAAATTTATCGGCAAAGAAGGCAACGGCTTCACTACCGATCAACCCTGCCGAACCTGTAACGAGTGCAATTTCCATGTAAAACTATTGATTAAAGTTAGTACAAATCATTGTTTATTTAAGGGCTGGAGCTAGTTCCTTAGGACGTTTAGCCATCATGGGTAATTCAAAAAAATTATATAAAAATGCAGAAAATAAGATAGTTAAGATTAATCCTAAAATTTTCGAAAAAACATTGCCTATAAAGGTAGATCGTATACCGCTTGTTACGTAATAGCTAGTAAAAAGGATAGGGATGTGGCTTAAATAAATCGAGTAAGACCAAATACTTAATCTCTCAATGACTTCAGCAAAAAATCTGAATTTATATATAGGCCGGTTCAAAGTTTTAAAATATGGTAATAATAGAGAACTCCCGAGGGGGGCAATTAGTAACAAATATTTATTATTGACTATTGTATTTTGTGATATATTAAAGACGTACGAAGTAGAAATGCAGCAGGCAATCATTATTAATCCAGTAATGAGCATGGTTAACTTCATTTTCGAGGATAAATAAAAAACCGAAGTGGTGAATGAAATAAATACTCCAATAGCTATTGCATCGAGCCTTGCAACTGTAATCATATGTAGATTTTCTATGCCATCGTATCGATCAAGAATTTCTCTTACTAGGAAACAGAAAGAAATTATAAATACTATTGATAGAACAAATGAAGCTTTTATTGATAAACCAGTTTTTGCGAAAAAATATAAAATTAAAGGGAAAGTCAAATAAAACCATTCTTCTATACATAGACTCCAAGATACACCATAGAAGTTACTGGAACGATTTAAGAAATCTTGACCAAACCACAAGAAATTAACAAGCTGTTTGTATGGCGGTAATGCATGATCTAATAAATAGTGAAAAAATACCGAGATTACCAAAAATAAGTAATAATTAGGTAAAGTTCGCCACCAGCGTCGTGACCAGAAATTTATTATATTACGTGTTCCCCAGATAGTATTTTCTGAGAAATTTCTCCATAAAATAGTCCCAATCAGAAAACCGCTTAGGCCGAAAAATAATTCAACACCCCAGAAACCAATATATTCATAAATTTTAATAAAATGCGAGATTAACACTAGAATGATTGCTATGGCACGGATTAGGTCAAGGCCAAAATATCTATTCAATTTATGTTCTTCAGTATGTGAATTCATTTTATTGTAGGTAAAAAATAAATCTTAATATAGAAATTATACTAAATTATTGTTAGTTGCTATCAATAATTTTTATAGAATTTTAGTTAAAATACATGCTTTAGCATATTGAGTAGAATGGAACTAGAAGAGATTTTTTTTTAGAGAATCAAAACTGTTGGGTTTCGCTTAATATTACTAAGACTGCTCTTTTAATTCTCTGATTTTAACGTATATCTGGGTGAAATAAGCCATCTTAAGAATGGCAAAAGCAAAGCCTCTAGTGCCATCCCGAAAACCTCCCATTAGAAAAAAACTAGCGAAAAAATACATGGGAGCTAGTAAGGGGGTTTCCATAAGCGCATATTTAATTTTTTGCATCCAGGTCCATTGCTGCGTAATTCGTTTGTCTCGCGATATTTTGAAATAATGAGCAGCTTCCCAGGATGAATATTCATTATGTTTCGTTACATAATAGGACACGCCCCGTAAATCCCTATGATCAATCTTGTTTTTGATAACGCCCACTTCACCGTTTACAAGCCCGTACTCATGGACTTCCATATCTAATCGGCTCCACTGATCTTCATCAACACGTTCATACTCACCGACTCCTACTTGAAAAAGAGCTAGTTTGTGAAGGAAATACCCTCCCTTGTTTATCTGACCAAGAAAATAAATGGTATAACGTAGCCAATATCCTTTAATGTCATTGTTTTGTTGCAGTTTTTCCCGAAGTTCAGTCTTAAATGCATCGGTTAAAAATTCATCTGCATCTAAAAACATCACCCATTTTGTATCAGGGGTGTGGTTTTGTAGAAACCAGTTTCGCTTTTTTGGGAATTTTCCATTCCAATTAAACTCAATAACTTCAGTTCCAAATGCTTTGGCAATATTGACTGTTGCATCAGTACTACCTGAATCAATTACAACAATTCGCTTGGCCAAATCTTTTCCAATAGCTTCCAGGCATTTAGGAAGGTTTTTTTCCTCATTTTTTACTGGGATCGCTATTGTTAAATCAACAGGGAACAACATATTGCTTTTAGTGATATGCTTGGGATGTTATTTTAATAATTTATTTGTCTTTTCCTGAATTAGTAACTCAAATTGTGATTTGTTTGTGTCGTTTATTTTTCTTACAAATAGAGCAAGGTTTTATTAAAGATTCTCTTTTGGTTTAATTATTCTTACTGCACACGTTAGAAATCGCTTAACTATCCAGTCCTTCGATCCAAATACAGGATTGCCTAATATTAATTGTTTAAAATGAGCATTTTTGGAGTTTGCCCAAGCTTTAAGGTCAAATAACGAAACCCAATGGACAGCATCAGAGTCTATAAAGAATGGTCTATAGAAAGCTGCCAGATCAGTCTGAATTAAAAAGGCAGGCTGGTTTCTGGTTAGTGTATCCAGCCTGGATGTGAACCAGTGATAAATAAAACTTAATCGGTTCAGCCAATTTATATGGCGGCTACTTGGACAAAGATATCCAGGAATATCATATCGTGGACAAAATATAAGCATACACCCGCCCGGCATTAATAGACTAAAGATTTTCTCAAGATGTTCGGCTGGATCAGTAACATGTTCAAATACATACGTTGAAAATATGATATCAAAGTAATTTCGATTAGTAATGGAGCTTATGTCTCCCCAAAAAACTTCATCTGCTTGTGAATGAAGCCAAACACTATTTTGTGTTGTAACATCTTGTGCACAATAGTAAATATTGTCACGTAAGCCTTTCACTCTCAAATATTCTGCAAAGCCACTTCGACCTGCTCCAACTTCTAGAATCCTTATTTTCCTTATATTTAAATTAGGACTTTGCTTAATCTCGGTTTCAACTTTTTCCCAAGATAAAATTTGATTACTCATTGTCCCAAAAGCGGTATAATCAGTTACCTGCTGGTAGAACGTATCTAGTTTAGTGCGTAAATTTTGCTTTTCACTAGCAGATATATTAGCTTCTGGTAATAATTGAGCTTTCATGGTTATTTTTTATGTTACGAGAACCAATGGGATGGGCAGGGTTACCTGCTACTATACTACTAGAAGTTACATCTTTAGTAACGACGCTGTTAGCTCCTATAATGGCATATTCATTAATAGTAATTCCAGGCATAATAAATGCGCGAGCTCCTATAAAGGCATGAGCGCCAACGTAGATTGGCGCTGTGATTAAATTCATGGCTTCTCTATTAAATGCATGAGTACCTGTACATAGATAAGCTTCCTGGGCAACGGTGGCGTGCTCTTGAATTTCTATTTTACCCAAGGAATAAGCATTTGCACGATCTCCAAGGCATGCATGGTCATGTAAAGTAAGATGCCAGGGGATTTGTATACGTGCCCGCTGGTGTACAAATGGTGTACCATATATAGTGGCACCAAATAGTTTCAACCATAGGAGTCTCCAGCGATTTGCGGGTTTGGGAGTCCATGAACAAAATAGGAACCACATATATTCCCACAGTAGAAGTTTTACCCGATGTTTTCTACTCCAGGGACTTGAATAGGGATCTGACTGATTATGAATTAGTTGATTTGCGGCCATATGCTCAGGAAGTTTGCTGGATAATCTGTTCAAAATCGTCCAGAAAAAGATCCGCTATACGAGAGATAGAATGGGTATGTCTCACGGTAAGCGCTTGTTGGCTTAAGTTAGTTCGCCACTCCGCATTCACTTGTAATTGGCTGATTGCGTAAGCTAACTGTTGAACGGCATCTGGTGAACGATGGTCGAAAATTAACCCGTTTTGGTTTTGTTGAATAAAATCCTGAAAGCAGGACAAATTGGAAACAACAGGAACGCATCCCCAGGCCATGGCTTCGAGTGGAGCAAGTCCAAAAGTTTCACCCTGTTCGGCAACAGATGGGTAAACAAATATGGAAGCTTCCTTATAATATGAATTAAGTGCTTCAGTATTAAAAACTGGCCCTACAAAATCGACTGGGTAATTACTGGCTAGTTGGCGTAAATAATTAATGTAGGCATCTCCACCTCCTCCGGCTGATATTTCCCATGGTCCTACGATCTGTAGGTGATATGATTGATCAGTTTGTTTAAACGCCTTTATCAATAAATCCAGTCCTTTCTCGGGATGGACCCGGCCTGTGTATAAAATGACCTTTTTTTTCTTAAGGATATCCACCCCTTCTAAAGGAACAAATGGGAGTGGATTTGGTATCATGACAACTTTGGCATGTTTCGATTCAGGAAGTTCGTTTCGGATCGCATCTGCTACTGGAGTTGAATTGGCCCGTAGCCGTGCCGTAGCATTATAATATTTCATTTGCCCCTTTGGCATACGCTGAACGTCAACAAAACACACTCGTTTTAAGTCATCAGGCAATAGAATCGGAGCCCAAAATGTGTTACTAACCAAAATGTCAGAGTTTTTAGGGAGTATATGTAGTGCCTTTCTTGTGTAAAGAAAGTCTCTTAGCTTTAGGACTAAACCCGACTTTGGGGTATCATATCCCTTCACGCGTATGTGTTGAACACCATTTTGTTCTTCGAATTCTGGTAGTTCGCCCAATTGGCGGGAAATGTGAAATACTTTATGCCCTTTAGCTGCAAATGCCTTTCCGAGTGAATACCACATTTTTTCAACGGCTCCTCCCAGAATAGGTGGAATGGGAAAAAAGGCACCTTGGAGTATCGTAATACGCACAGATAAACTATTAATTTAGCGTTAATGCATTAAGTATCCGAATAGCAGCCTGATCAACCTGAAAGTATTTTTGAAACGTAATTCTTGCTCTTTCACCCATTTGCTTTTGGGTATCGGTGGGAAGCGAAATCCATTGCTCAAGTGACTTAATAGTTCCTTCAAGCGTATCCGACGAAATAAGGCCTCCACCTTCCTGATCAATTTCCCGCCAGATATTTACCTGATCTGTAATTAATACAGGCTTTTGACAAGCCAATGCTTCAGCCACAGCAATACCAAAGTTTTCCTGATGGCTGGGTAAAATAAAAGCGTCGCATCCAAATAAAGCTCCCCATTTTGCGTCGCCCATCAGCATACCGGGGAATGAGACCATTCCTTTCAGCGATGGTGTTTCGTTTACAAGCTGTTGGATTCGTTCCCCATAGGGCGTATCTAGCCCTGGTCCTGCAATGACAAGTTTGGGGAAAGAAAGCTGAAGAGACTGTCTGGATTGAAGAATCGTTGCATAGGCTTTTATAAGTAAGTCGACTCCTTTTTTATAATGAATTCGACTCATAAAAAGTAGGTAGGGATGATTTTCTATCTCGGGACATGTCTCTAAGAAAGCCGTTTTCATCGATTCTTTATAGGGAAGCGGTTCGTCAACCCCATAGCCTACATTGATTTCCCGCTTAGGATGGTATGGTCTGAATGGTTTACGTGCTAAAAGCAATTCGGTTTCGCAGGTAAAAAGGATCCCATCTGCATCATTGACAACTCGGTTTTCAATTAATTTCCAATAAACCCAGTTTCGAAGTGACTTCCATTGTCGTCCATTTACTTCCTGAAACCAGGGATCAAGCATACCATGAGGCATTACAAATATTCTAGGTTGTTTACCATCCGATTTTTGCAAATGCTGAACGGCCTTCCAGACTGCATAACTTGGATATAACCAAAGGCCATTAATAATGACAGCATCAAAACGGGCTAAATTCTTAACTAACCAGGGCACAAGATTGCTATTGTAACGCCAAGGAGTTATTCCTGAACCGAGCGCATGGATCGGGAAATCATCTTGTCCCAAAAAGGAGGATGAAGGATCATCAAGGCTGACAACTTCTCGATGAATATCTAATCGTCGAGATCGTCGGTCTAAATTTCGTATACCCTGACATGGACCTCCATTTAGAGGATTCATGCTATTGATTACATGAAGAAGCTTCACAAAGTGAATTAGTCAATACGTTTTATTAAAAAGTATTAATCTTAGTTTTGATAGATAGACGAATAAAGATCAAAATACATGTCTGCTATTCTATCACCATCAAATCGTAATTTATTTATTCGGCCATTTTGAATTAATAAATTACGATAAGAATTGTCATTTATTACTTTAATAAATCCTGCTTGTATTGATTGTATGTCAAAAGGATCAACTAGACAAGCGGCATTACCTGCTACTTCTGGCATTGAGGAAACAGAGCTTGTAACAACGACTCGTTCAACCGTATTAGCTTCAACAATTGGCATACCGAACCCTTCAAAGGTCGAAACAAAGGATACGATGTCGCATTCGATATATTTTTGTAAAAGTTGCTCGTTAGACAGATTATATTCGTTTGTAAAACTAATATTGTTATCATGCAAAGCGGCTAACTGCTCACTGAACAACTCACCTATAATTACAAGATGGCAATTTATAGAACGCAAAGCGCTGATTAATCTAAGTAAATTTTTATTGTAACCTGTGCCAATATGCAGGATAATAGGTTTGGCTGTATTAAACTCTTTTTTGTGTGGTTTAAAAATGGGGTTTATTGCAACTGGAATTATAATTATTTTATCTGATTCACAACTGGTGTACTTAATTATTTCTGCTTTTGTCGCTTCAGAAATCGTGGTGACTATTCTGGATTTCTGAACAGGAAGCTTTAAATATAACCAATTGATCAGCTTCTGTGAGACCCCTTTTTTACGTCGAACCATCCCGCAGTCCAAAATTGTAAGTACTACATTTTTAGAATTCATAAACAAGTTTAAAAAATGTACCTCACCTGTTATATGATTAATATCGTTAGATTGATGCGATCTTGCTGCAATTATATTAGCCAGTTTTGATAAATATCCACTGTTGTGATAAGGAGAAATAAATATTGCAGCTTCAATTCTATCCTTTAAACGTTCTCTAATATCATTAAATATAAATTCCATGCTAAAACTAAACCCTTTCCATGGTTTACGCTGAAAATAATTTACATGAATTTTTTTAATGTTATCTATCATTACTGTTCCAATGTCTAACTCGTTTTTCTTATTGATGCTATCATGAGCCCTCCTATAAATACACTAAATCCTAGCGAAGTTGGTTGTGCCCAGCCCCCTTGCAATAGACTTAATAAACCAAAACTAAGAAGCATCCAGGGGAGAAGATTGCCCATTTGGAGTTGTTTATAGCTAGCAAGGCTAATCCGTGATGACAGGCTTAAACGTACAAAAATCACTAGAAGCCCAAATAAAACGCCAAGTTCGCCTACAAGCCGCCCCCATTCTTCCTCAGAAATCAGGAATAATCTATTGCCAGTTAAGAGTTGTGCGCCGACATTAGTCCCCATTCCTAGTCCATAGCCAAAAAAGGGAACATCTGATGAACTTTCAATGGCCGTAAGTAAACCTCCTAAAAATCGATCAACAATAGCGCTTTGGAATCCTCCTGCTTGTTCATTTGCAGAGTCAAATCGGGCGGTAAAGGCTTCGGTCGCCGTCTGGAAGAAACTAGCTTTGTTTAGTAAAGCCATAGCAAGAAGTAAGCCTATACCTGCTATAATCATTCGCACTATAAACTTAGGCTTCCGGGCAGCAGCGATAATAGTAAATAGTATTGTTACCCCAACTTGCAGAAATAATGCCCTACTAATTGACAGCGGTACAGCCGCTAACAAGCCTAGTGTAGCTCCAATGAGTGCCAGTCGGTTAACTTTATCAGGGTTTAGCCAGAAGTAAAAAACAAAGCAGGCTACAAAACTATAAAATAAAGTAGTACCATTTGTAAAGGAAAAGGTAGCTGGTGGTCGAAAATAACCTAGAGCGCCACTGAAACCTGCTCCTGTTGTATCCCCACCAATACTTCGGTTCACCCAAGCCGATTGTGGGCTATAAAACTGTAGGATTACTAAAATTGTCATCGGAATTGTAATCCATAAAGTGGTTGTTCCAACTTTAATTACATCATCCCGGGTAAAAATTTGTCCGATAACGAAAATAAATGGGAATTGAATTAACAAAATTCGTGCGCCAAATAGAGCTACAAAAAAATTGCCATGACCTAACGTGACTGCTGTGAAGATACTTAACACTCCTATGAACGTCATGGAGAGCAAGTGTGCATTATAAGAAATGCGATGGTGTGTCCAGGCTATAACAATTAACCATAAGGCGAGTGGGTCACGAATGATAAGTAACGGAGTTGCTAATCCCGGTAAAAACCATTTCCGGAGTGCCCCCTCAAATATTAACAAAAAGAAATAGAGCCAGATACCCTGTTTAAGTAATCGGGTTTTACGATCTGTTGCCTGTAAAGCTCTTCGATCAATAAATTGCCCAGGTTCGGCAGTTACATAGTCAATCATGTTGATTGCAAGTGTAAGGATTGAGCTATTGCTTTGGCCAATTCATTTCCATATACCGACCATGGGCGTTGCCGGGCAGTTTCTAGAGCGGCCTGGCCTGCCGAAGCAATTTGATCTGGGTATTGAATTAAGTGTTCCAACCTAGTCTGTAACGCTTCAGTTGCTCCAGCCTCAACCAACCATCCATTTTGTCCATGATTAATTAAATCAGGCCCGGCCGTACGCTCGGTTGTAATAACTGGCGTCCCCTGTGACATAGCCTCAGTTATTACCAGACCGAAGCCCTCAAAAAGAGACGGGAACACCAACACATCATGTTCATGCATAAGATTGAGAACCTTCTCATGTGAAAGACTTGGTATCCAGTTGTGTTTTGTTAGTGCATGATCTAATGCTAAACACGTAGACCCTGTTTTTTGTCCTACAACAGTTAATTGAATATACGACTTAAGTGGCTCTACAGCAGCAAACAAATTGGCTATACCTTTTCGCTGCGATAAACTACCCACAAATAAAAGCTTTAACGGTCTGAATGGGGAAAAGCCTTTATATTCTTTCTCGCGTGTCACCTGTGGAAAGCCGTAAGGGATTACAGTTATAGGCTTCAGCGGACTTGGATAATCCTCTAAAGTAGAAGCGGTGAACTGGCTTGCTACGAAAATTTGATCCGCCAGACGCAATTCCTCATCTTTACGCATTAATTTTTCTTCAGTATCCCTGAATCCAGTCAACGTGGCTGACCATTCAGGCCATCGCTCACGTTCGGTCTCTAATAATCGGCGAGCAGTTCTCCAATAACCAATTGGCAGGTCATAAAAGCAATTAATATGAAGTTGCTTGGCTTTATTGAAGGTGAAAGCTGATCCATCCTCATACGCGTAGACAGCTTGCAAACTATGTTTCTTCAAGGCTGATAACCTTGAAGAAACATGCTTGTCGAAATGTTGATAAACAGCGTCAACGGAAAATGGACCAATCTGATGTGCTGTAAGTTTTGAATAACCAACTCTGGATGCAACAAGCCGTCCTATTTCCCACCAAGGAAATATATGTGTAAAGGGTTGTAAAGAGGCATCAAAACGTCGACGATTTAGTTCTGAAAATGGTCCTATTCTACTCAGATAATCTAAAAGATCCCCTGGAAATGTGGCAATACAGGTGTTAAACTCGGCTAAGAGATTGGCTTGTAAAAGCCCATAACTTGCAGCCCGAACATTTGCATTACCAGTTGGATGCGACAGCAACAAGTTCATTTGATATAACAGCTAATCAATTTCAAAAACACGGCGCATAGCAGTTATATTCTCTTCGCCATAGTATCTTTCACGGGCATACTGCCAATGATCGTTAGTTAACTTTAATCCCATAAGTTTTTGGATCAGAGCTAATCCATCCTGCTTGTTTGTTGTACTCCAGAGTACCCCTGTTCCCGTAGCTTGTAGAAATTCAGCTAATGAGCTGTCTGCTGGCCCATGTCCAAAAATCGGTCGGCCGGCCTGAACGTAGCTTGAGATTTTCGTCGGCATACTTGTTTGAGAAAATATCCTCATGCGTTGGTTCATAGGATACATGGCATACACAAAATCACATGCTGCCAATTGTGGTATAACTTGACTCTCAGGTAAAGTAGCATGAGTTATAATACTGGTTCGAAATTCTTCAGGAATCTGATCTTCCTGAACCTTCCATCCCCACATGTGAATTTCAAGCTGTGATCCTTGTTGAATGGCTACTTGTTTAACTAATTTAACAAATTGAAAGAAATCTTCCTTATCATATAAGGAACCAATATGGCCTACTTTTAACCGGTGTGATTTTATATCATGTGATTCAGACACATGGCTCAATGCCTGAGAAGGAATATATCGATGGCTGATCTCTCCTGTGCGTCCACTTAGTTGTTTATAATAGTCCTGCATTCCTCTACTAGTAACGTCAAAAGTTGTTGCGCTTTTTAAAACGTTTATAGTCATTTGGTTTGCTAAAGTGGCCATGAATCGATAACGGATTGACCGAGCGCAAATAGCTCCAGCCCAATCATCATTGATTGTTACATGTACTGGCCGAATTTGTTGACGCCTAGCTAGCTCCACAGCTACTCGAATACCTTCGTTGTGAGATACAATCCAATAAGCATCACAATCAATTTCCAGAAGATTATTAACAATAGTATCGATTAATTCTACTTTCTTTCCAGATAACATTTTCCAGGTAAACCAGATATCATGATCAACCCTTCCCCCCATAAAGCCTGTACCCATATAGCCATCTTCAAAACCTTTAGCCGCTTTATGATCAATATATTTCCATATAACATTGATTGAAGAAAGGTTTTCAATTAAACTACGAAAGTTTGCGCTTCCACCACCAATTAAGGGTGAATGAGCTGTGAATAAGCAAATGTTTTTTTTCATTTATAAATCATGTATATGCTAACTATTGTCATAATAGCGAGCATGAATATTTTTGACAGTGTATATCAACATATTTATTCAAGGTATCTAATGAATTGACGAGCAATATCAGAAACTGTTATTATTGGTATAGAAGTTTTCTCTGCTAATTGAAGGACTGTTTCAAGATTTGAATTCTTATAAGCTAAAATCCCAGGATGATTTTCCAAAGGAATTATTCCACGAGGCTTCCATTCTGAAGCAATACATAAGACAGGTAATCCATGAGCTAACATAGCAGCTACTGAACCACTCTTCTCAATCACCGCAAAGGCAGTTGATGAAAGACCTATTGTTGATTGACTTAAAATTTTAGAAATCTCTTCAGCTGATTGCTCTCCTAAATAATTAACATTTAATCCATTTCTTTTCCAAACAGCTATCCAATTTTTACTTTCATTTGACTGGCGGCCCAAAATAGTTAGAGTTACGGACCAGAATTCTTGTTTCACTTTGTTAGCAACTTCAATTGCTAATTGCTCAATCAAAGAATAAGGGTGAATTGAACCAAATACAACAAAATTAAAGGTTTTAGTATCAAAAGCTTTCTTAACAGGATTTTCTTTAAGCGATGTTGTATAGTGAGTGGGAGGAATATTTGTAATTAATGGTAAAATTTCTGAATTTATATTATATTTTTTTAAGTATTGTTGATAAGTATGAGATTGAGTATTAATTATAAATGGACGTAATGACTTCACTAAATTAATTATTAATAAACGTTGTATGTAACCCCAAAAAATTAATTTGACCGAAGATTTTTCTGCCATCCCAACCCATAATTCATGAAACATGAAATGCCATTGTATATCTGAACTTAATTTTTTTAAAAATTTATTTAACCAGAAAGGTAAACCTTTGGGGTGAAAGCCAAATGGTACAAATTGAAGACTTAATAAATCTGGTTTATGGGTATTTATAAATTGAGAAGCCTTTTTTAACTTTTCAGAAATAGGAGTATCAATTGACAAACGAAGAAGACGTAATGTTTTGCCATTTTCTGTTTGAACTGAAGATTCATTATCTTCAAATACGTAGCGATCATGTAAAGCAATTATAGCAATTTTATAGCCATGATTTACCAACTCATAAGAAAGGTATCGAGTATAATCACCAACGCCATCACGACCAGGTTCAAGTGAAGAGCAAATGAAAATAATATTAGTCATTTCTACTGAAAAAGTCGTTTATAATTTAATTTATAACTTAAATCAATAGACCTACGACCAATAACTTTAGCTGGAATTCCAGCAACAACTGTGTATGGTTCGATATCTTTAGTTACTATTGAGCCAGCTGCTATTACTGCGCCTTTTCCTATTATTAAACCTTTTAAAATAGTAGCCCTTGTACCAATCCATACATAATCTTCAATAACTACTTTACCAGTCCTTCCATCAAATTTTGATGTATTTAAATCATGATCTGCTGTAAGAATGACAACATCTTGAGATATTGAAACATTTTCACCTATAAAAACTCCCCCTCTAGGATCAATTCTACAGCTATTATTTATGACAGAATTTTTTTTAATAGTTAAGCCCGATTTGCAATCAAATTTGCATCCTAAAAATATATAAGAATTAGATTCAATGTCAAAGTCCATGATTATACGGTAAAACCATAATCTAAACCTATGACTTGGAATAGAATTTACCCAATAGTTACATAGGTAAAGCCTGAACTCACTAATTACATGTTTCAATTTTCTTATATTATGATTCTAGCCAAAAACTTCTTTTAATTGCTTCTAAATTAAACTTTTGCCTTGCAAGTTTTTTAGCGTTAAAAGAAAATTGTGCTCCATTCTGTATACTCTCTAAGATACAATTAATCATATCATTCTTATCAAGAGTAGTACAAGAAACACAACTTTGAAAACTAGTAAGTAATTTATTCGCTGCACTATCTACAGGTCCATGATAGAGTATAGTACCTGGAGCTCCTAGGTAACCAATCATTTTAGTTGACATACTGTATAAATAGAAATAAGGATTATTGAATTTAATAGGGAAGTACAGGATATTAGCTTCAGTAATATCTTTTTTCAAATCTGAATTATTTATTGTAAAAGATCGATATTCTAACTCAAAGCAACGATTCTCAAGCCAATCAATATTTTGAGTCCCTCTTAAGACTAATTTAAATTTGAAATTATACTGCGGACTAGAAAGAATATCTAATGCATCTGCTAACGATTGAAATAATGGTAAATAGTCTATGTGAAGTAATCCGCCAAAATAAATAACAATTTTATGATTTATTTGTTGAGTGTTTGGAGTAAATATTTCATCTAGATTTAAACCATCAGTAATTATTTCATAGGGTAAGATTCCAAAGATGCTTTGGTAATAATTGCCTAACTCTTCAGATATAACTATTCTTCTGTCTGCTAAAGTCCATAATTGCTTTGAATCATAAAAGTTTCCGCCAGAAGTCAGGAAATGATCGTGAAAAGATACCCATATTTTTTTATTAATACGTAGTTGTGTTAATAAATTTGGAAAATCACCATGATCTACGATATGTAATATGTCATATTCAATGTCATTTATTTGTTTTATTAGTATGTATTTTGTTGTGAATTTTAATTTATTTCTAATATAAAAAAAAATATTTTTAATATGCCATTTCATCCACCTTTTTTTTGGAAATATTTGCTCGATTTGATATTCTTTAATTGGATTATCTATTATATTTTTTTTTCTTTCGACTAGCGCTATGGATATTGTGTTTTCTTCATGGTTTTTAAATAATCTGCGTAAAATACGACTACCTCCGCCGTTAGAGTATATCGAAAAGGTTTGGTACGTAAGTAATTTCATGCTTATAATATTATGAATTACTGCGAGTATTATGCAAACGAAGAATATGTATATTCTTCGTTTGCATAATACATATTTTTTAATTGATATATCATATTAAAATTGAAGTATATTTTAGGTTGCATAAGCAGACTTTAGGCCATTAAACCTATTTTTTAACTTTAGAATAGGCTTTTCAACTATTTGAAAACAAAGTTCAGCAATTAATATTGGTACTAATAAACGGAGGAAGGAAATAAAAATTAGGTTATAATAATTATTTTGTTCTCTAAACTGCTCTAATAAAATAAAGATAGGCTGATGTAAAAGATATATTCCATAAGATCTTTTACCAATATACATAAATAGTCTACTTGAAAATATTGGATGTTTGGGTTGTGTAATAGTATATGTGACACAAAATAAGCATAATATATTTGTTAATATAAACCCGCCATAGTTAATAAATTTACTGTAGTAATTTATGTATAGTAATATAAAGCTGAAAAGAATAAATAAGAAAATAAAAATTGAATTTGAATATTTAATCAGTGCTTTTTCTAGTGATGGAGCGGGAGGAGTAAATGCTAAAAGCGCACCCAGTAAAATTGAGTCAATTCGACATAAAGTAAATTTATAATAATTTATTTCATAAAATGAAAATTTCAGATCGCTCTCGTACCTGAAAGCATATATACGAAATAAAGATACTATAGTTATAAGTAAAAAGAATAAAATATTTCTTTTATACAAAGATACTTTGTTTAGTACACTTGAAAACACTATTGGCCATAGAATATAAAAATGCTCTTCGACCGATAAGGACCATAATGGGTTAAGTACACCAGTTACATCATCTGAAATGATATTATTAAAATATAACAGGCTAGAGGCTATAGCTATTTTTTTATTTGATTCTTTATAAATATGCTCGGTAAGTGGCCAAGAAAAATATGCTAATAGAATTGCAAAAATTAAAGCAGGAAATAGCCGTAAAGCTCTTCTTACATAGAAATTTTTATAAGAAATTTTGCGAAATTCTTTTTGCTCTAATTGTAATAGATTTGTAATTAAATAGCCGCTTAAAATAAAAAAAAGATCAACGCCAATCCAACCATTTATATGTCCATAAGAACCATGGGCTAATAAAACAAAAAATATAGCTATACCTCTTAATCCATCTAATGAGGGTATATATATTATTTTGGGATACATAATTTATTTACTATTAATCAATAAATTTCAATTTCTTTCAAGAGTTGGTATAGTTTTTTACCTGTTACATTCCAATTTAATCGATTTTTATACTCTATAAATGATGAATAGGATAACTTTTCATAATTTATAGAATTCATGAGTAAATTTTGAATGTAATCAACATACTTCATTTGTTCATCATTGATATCGAACATTTTACCATTTATACCATCTTTAATAATCGTAGGGATTCCTCCAGTGTTAGTTGCAATACAAGGCAAACCAAACGAGTTAGCCTCTGAAAATACTAAGCCAAACGCTTCGGCTTTTGTCGGTAAAATAAAAAAATGACTTTCACTAAATAATTTGTCTAACTTTTCTCTTCCTGATTCCGTACTTTTACTAATAAAACCATGATAAATTGCATAATTGTTATCTTCAATTATAGGATTTAGTTTAGGACCAACAATATGTAATTTTGCGTTTATACCTCTCTCTCTTAATTTTTCAGTTACACTTAGAGCCATATTTCCACCCTTCCTTTCCCAATCAACTCCAATAAATAATAAATTGCATTCAAACTTTGAGCGATTTAAAATTATTTTTTTTATATCTTCCTCAGTTCTATCACATTCAATATTCGCACCAAAAGGAATAACTTTAACTTTTTTATAATCAACATTATAATTATTTATAGCTGTCTGTGCTGCCCAATCTGAAGAGAAGATAGCTAATGAGCAATTATCAAAAGCTTTCTGTTCTAAAATCAAACCGTTTTTTTTTGTTTCATTACTTATAGTGAAATATTCTTCATAATAATCTATTAGGCCGGCAAATGTGGCGTCGCAATAAAATACTTTAGGTAGTTTAGTGTTTAATAGAGCTATTGGGATCGAGCTAGGTGAGAAAATTATCCCAGAATTTTCATTTAATTGAGTTTCAATTTCTTGCCCTATTTTCTTTACCATTTCAGGATCACGGCTATAATCAAAACTCTTACCTATTAGAGAATAAGCTTTCTTTTTAATTTTTGTTAATGTATTAATTTTTTTAATAGTATTTGAATAGTCTAAAAAATCAATTTCTATATTTTGATCTTTTAAACTTTTAGCAATGTAGTATATTAAACCTGACCAAGAATGTATGTTGCTTACATCATGAGAACTCACATAAGTTATTTTCATTACAATTTTCTTCTAATTTATTGTCTTAAACCTTTTTAATACTAATAATATTCTTTTTAAGAATTGATGTGGCCTTGAGAGCTTAAAATATTGGAGCTCTTTACTCTTCATTTTATCTGCGATTAAATATGGGAAGTAATGTTCTAGGGCTTTTACTATTTCTTCTTCCCTTTGCTTTGAGTTTATACTCGAAATCCCATTCATATCATATACACTCACAACATGTGGTATTTTCAAAGGTGATATTTTTTTTTCAATAGTTGCCCTTAAAAAAAATAACCAATCTGAAATTATTCTAAAATTTTCATCATAGCCATTTAACTCATGTAATAATTTAGTGTTTATAAATGTGGCTTGATGTGGATAGCTAGCATGAATCATAAAATCAAAAATACTAATTCTAGAAGGATGAATTGCTTCAATATCTCTATCTTTATATCTTAAAATTAAATCACCAAATATTATAGTTTGGTCTTCGCTTAAATATGGCACTACCGATTTTAAAATCTCTTGATTTAGTAATGTGTCACCAGAATTTAAAAAAATACAATATTCACCTAAAGCTTTTTTCCATCCTTTATTCATTGCATGATATATACCGTTATCTTTCTCAGATACCCAACTTGTGATATTATTTCTATATTTGTTTATTATATCAATACTATCATCTTTAGACCCTCCATCAATTATTATATATTCAAAATCTTTATAATTTTGGTTCACAACTGACTCTATCGTCTTTTGTAACCCATCTCCATTATTTAAATTAATAGTTATTATTGATATTTTCATATTTATTAATCTATTCTCTAATCTTTATTTTTGTTTTTTGAAGTTTTTTAATTGAGCTTTTCAATAAATAAATATCATTTGCTAGGAAATTATTAATAATTGCAGGCAAATGTAAATTTAGTAATAACCAAGATCGCTTTTCCCTTTTTAGAATCACTTTAATCAAATAAATTATAGTTTTCAAGGCATTTATATGTATTTTATTATACTTTTCTTCATGCAATTTATTTAAAATAATGTAATCGTATAAGTATAAGGTTTCCAATGCATTTTCAAATCCTTTAGTTAAACTTATAAAGTACTCAATGTTTAGTCTGTTGTCGGGTATAAAATGTTTAAAATAAAGGTCTTCGCTGTACCACAATTTGTAGCCAGCGATTAAAAACCATTTTGAAATTTCTGTATCTCCACCTGAGCTTAATGCTTTACCTTTTCTGTCCGAAAGTAAAAAATTAAATCCTGAATTTAGTAAATTTATAAATATACTTTTTCTGATTACCATCCCAGCACCCCAAACATAACCCCTTTTAGATATATCTCCAGATGTTAATGCTTGAACACCAACAGCATATTCTCTTTGATAACTAGTAAACCAATGAGGTGGTAATGTATTAAACTCAGCTTCACTTCTACCGCCCAATACACCAATTTTTGAGTCAGATTCCATTATTTTATATGCAATATTGCAATAATTTTCATCTAACCAGTTGTCATCATCACACAATATTACATATTCATATTTTGCATTTTTTATGCCTGTTGTTCTTGCATAGTTTAAGCCTATTTTTTCTTCGTTTATTATAGTTAAATATCCTATACTTTGTTTGTTCTTTTCCCATTCGATTGTTGCAATGTTAAATGTTTCATCAGTGGATGCATTATTAACTATAATCAGTTCCCAATCTACATCCAGCTTCTGCTCAGATATACATTTAATTGTATGTGGCAACCGCTTTGAGCTATTATAACAACAAATTATAATTGAAACACCTTTCATTTTAATTTCACACCAATTGTTAATTCATTTGAATTAAATAACATAAAGCCAAAGGATTGCAAGTACCTATATATTTTCTCTCTAACTTTGAACTCGTCATGTATTTCAATAGCTATTACTCTTGTATTCTCAAGAAATGATAAATATTCTACTTTATCAAACAAGTATTTTTCAGCCCCTTCTATATCAATTTTCAATAAATCAATTACATCTATATTGTATTTATTTAGTATTTGTTCGATAGTAGTTCCTTTAACTTCTGCTCCTGTTTTACTTTTTTCTATAGTTCTTCTTGACCATTCAAGATTATCTCTAAAACTTTCGTCTAAATACAGAGTTCTTTCTTCGTACCATATTGCACATTCCTCACAATATACATTCTCATATTCTTTTGTGTTTAAACATAATTGTTTAAAATTAAGTTTATCTGGTTCTATAGAAACAATATTTGCATTTGGAAAGCATATTGACATTTCAATTGTGGTTAGACCAATATTGGCACCACAGTCTAATATATTTTTTACGATAATGTTATTTAATTTCAATATGGATTTTACTACAGCGTACTCATCGCTGTATATCACCTGATGAAATACTAGATTGTCACTACCAAGTTTTCTTAAATGTATTTCTTTATTATTATATGTAATGATATATTCATTATTTGTCTCTCTAAATGGTAGTTTTCTTTGTATAAAAATCATTTTTTCATTTTCTTTTTTCTCATATTGTTTATTAATCAATATTTTCCTTATTTTATTGATTAATTTATTCCAAATTCTGATCATATTCTTTTGATTAAACGGGCTGGAACCCCACCATACATTGAAAAACAATCAACACTTTTATTGACTATACTACCTGCTGCAATAACAGAGCCTTGTCCTATATGAACACCATCTAGTATTACACACCCAGCTCCAATCCATACGTTATTCTCAATTATTATTCCTTTACTTTTCATCCCCTGTTGATTAATAGGAATATTTTTGTTTTTAAACTCATGATTAGCTGGAATTATCATACAATGGCCTGCAATAAGCACATTATCGCCTATAGTAACTCCTTGTCCATGCCCATATATAATAGTATATGGATTTATACTGCAGTATTTTCCGATTTTTATTTTACCACCATATGCCATTAAACACACACCAAATAATACTTCTGTATAAGAGTCAATCTCAACAGTTCCCCCTCTTATATTTGATATATTTATTGATTTATCTAAAAAAGCTTTTTTTTGTATTTGTATTCCTTCTCTTAAGTTGTACATATTTACTCTGTAGGTATGTACAACTTTTTTTATTTTACTTATTAATAAAAAAACTATATTTCTAACCATTGACAAGGTACATTTATTGCTCCAACATCTGCATTTCCATAAATTGCCATTGGTGATGTGTAATCAGCAATCTCAAAATCACTTACATTTTTTTTATAATCATATACTCCTCCATTTGGCATAAAAGTAGATACATCAATTGAATACTTTCCTGATAATAATAGATTTTTAGGTATAACTGCTAAAAAATCTTTTGCTCCGACTTTTTCATTTTTAACTTTGGATACTGTTGTAAACAGTTTTCTATTCCATTGGTCATAAATTGCAATTCCTATATGATAAGAAAAATTAGCCTGATCAGAATTAACTTTCAAATATATTTTTATTTCATTGTCGAATGTAAAAATTGACGTTTTGTCTTCATTTTGAATTTTTACATACATAATCCCACAATTTCCTACTTTGTAATTTTCATAAACTAAACTCGCAGATTTATTAATATTGTTATATGCTTCTAATACCTTATTAACTTTTCCGCTGTCTAAAATCTTACCTGAATTTAATAGTATACCTTTTTTGCATAATTGTGATACGGCTCCCATATTATGACTTACAAAAAGTACAGTTCTCCCTTCACCCTTACTAACTTCACCCATTTTACCTAAACATTTGCTTTGAAATTCCGCATCTCCAACTGCTAATACTTCATCAACAATTAAAATTTCTGATTCAAGGTGTGCTGCTACGGCAAATGCCAATCTTACATACATCCCAGATGAATATCGCTTTACAGGAGTGTTGATATATCTTTCCACTCCAGCAAAATCTATTATTTCATCAAATTTTTTGCTAATTTCATATTTGCGCATCCCTAATATAGCTCCATTTAGATATATATTATCTCGCCCAGTAAGTTCAGGATGAAAACCTGTTCCAACTTCTAATAAACTTGCCACCCGACCATTCCCTTTAATTAAGCCTTTAGTTGGACTAGTGACTCGGCTTAATATTTTCAATAAAGTACTTTTACCTGCTCCATTTCTCCCAATAATGCCAACAGCATCTCCCCGTTCAATTTCAAAATTTATATCTTTTAGACTCCAAACAATATCACTATTACCTTTTTGAGTTCGATCATTAATTTCGCCAATTTTTAAAAATGGATCACCTTTTCCACGAACCTTACTTATCCATCTTTCTATATCTCTAGATAATGTACCTGTGCCTATTTCCCCCAGTTGGTAGGCTTTTGAAATATTCTCGGCTTTAATAGCTATTGACATTATTTATATAGTATCTACAAAGTTCTTCTCAACTTTATTGAAGATAATAGTACCTGAGGATAATGTTATCAGGGTGAAAGCACTGGCATATAAAAATGCATCCCAACTAAAAGTACCTTTTCCTAAAAAACCATACCTAAATGTTTCGATTAACACGGCCATTGGATTTGCCTGAATTAACCATTTATATTTTGTGGGAGTCGATGATAAAGGAATTATTACTGCAGATGCATACATCACGAGTTGAACACCGAACGTTACCAAGAATGCCAAGTCCCGATACTTGGTTGTTAAGGCAGAAACAATCATCCCGAGCCCAAGTCCAAGCATAGCCATGAGTAGCACAACTACTGGGAAAAGTACGATATAACTATTAGGCTCTACTTTAGCTCCTTGTACGTAATAGAAGAGCATCATCGCCAGAAATAGCAGTAATTGTACGCCAAATCGCACCAAATTGCTGATCACTATGCTTAAGGGCATGATCAAGCGAGGGAAGTACACCTTGCCAAAAATATTAGAATTGTCTTTAAATACTGTTGACGTTTTGGTAATGCAGTCGGCAAAGTAGTTCCAGGCTGTTATCCCCGCCATATAGAAGAGAGGTCTAGGTAAACTATCGGTACCGATACCTGCCATACCAAACACAAATGTGTAAATGATGGTTGTAAAGAGTGGCTGGATAAAAAACCACAACGGCCCTAAAATGGTCTGTTTGTAAAATGATACAAAGTCTCGTCGAACCAATAACCACAATAAATCCCGATACTCCCAGGTGTCTTTAAGTTTTAAGTCAAAAAGAGAACGCTGGGATGTAATCTCCCATTGGTGTGTTGAATAATCACCAACTGGTTCTGCAGAAACTTCAACCTTTTTTGTCATGCGGATGGATGACGATTTAGAGGTGTACAAGAGGATGATTGTTTATGGCTTCGCCCGGTCAGTCCCATTTTTAGGACTTATATCGTGATTATCAAATATATAAAGGAGTCTCAGAAGTAGCAACTAGTGAACTATTGTATCTTTATTTTGACACAATAGTTCTTGAAATATCCACTTTGATAATTAACTGTAAGGCGTCGAGCTGAATGGCTACAATTTTTCCCTGCTGTTTAATGACTTTTCCTGTGGTATTGGCAAACCCACCAGACCCAATGGTCAAGCGGTCACCAGGACTAAATGAGGCAATCTGAATGGCATTATGATCGACATCATTTAGCATTAGTTTAATGGCCGAAATTTCTGTGTCCTGAACAATTGCCGGTTTCTTGAGCCAAAACAGGTACCGCACCGCACCGGGTATTGTAAAAACCCTGGCCCGTTCGTGTTCCTGCAAATTGACAAAGCAGTAAGACCGAAAGAGCGGTTCTTCGACTAGTTTAATCCGATCTGACCACTTTCGTTTCGTTTTCAGCAGGGGACAGTAGACATCTATGGCCATTGCCTGAAGCCGCTCGGCCACCTGTTTTTCGTTTCGTGGTTTCGTATAAAGAACAAACCAGGGCATAGGTGTTGAGGTATGATGTTGGATATATGCTGTATGTGTGAACTGGATGCAGATCTAGGTGTATGGTTGGCTATACATAATACCCTTTGCCTTTGCCGTAGCCGTATCCATAACCGTAGCCATACCCATAGCCATATTCGTTGCTATTCCGGTAATTGACGCCGTTGAAAATAATATTCAACGATTTGAATTTCTTCGTTTCTTTCAATTCGTTCAGTAAGCGTATGTATGCCTTTGGGGTATATTCATGCCGTACTAAATAAAAAGCGGCATCCGCATACGCACCCAATAGGGTAGCGTCGGCGACTAAGCCCACGGGTGGCGTATCCAGAACAATATAATCGAATTCCTGCCGGAGTTCGTCTAATAGAATTTCTAGTTTACCATTTGATAGAAGCTCGGATGGGTTAGGGGGAATAGGGCCGCTCGAAATCACGAACATATTTGGATTGAGCGCAGTGGGTTTGATGAGCTCATCTACCGTTGCCTGCCCAATCAGAAAATTAGAAATTCCCTTTGCTTTACTCTTATCTATATCGAGGTAGGCCGAAATCTTGGGCTTCCGCAAATCCAGTTCCAGGACAACGACTTTTTTCTCTAAAAGGGCAAGTGTGGCAGCCAGGTTGATACTGACAAAGCTTTTGCCTTCTCCACTGATGGATGAGGTGATTAGAATTACTTTACCACTACCGGGTAGTGGGTTGCCTATGGCATACTGCAGATTGGCCCGTAAGATTTTAAATTGCTCAGCAATAATGCTGTTATTTTTGGGGTCAATGATATTATCCTTCATCTCTTTGGGCTTTTTCATGATTTCACCAAAGATGGATAAGCCTGTTTCTGCCTCGATTTCCCGACGAGATTGGATACTATCGTTTAGCAGGTCTTTTATGGTAATGACACCAACTGGGATCAGCAAGCCTGCCAGAAAGGCTATAAGATAAATGTTCGTTTTATTCGGTCGTACGGGGGCACCTGCGCTATACGGGTCATCGACCATTCGGCTGTCGGTCACTGTGGCCGCATAGGCAATAGCCGTTTCTTCTTTTTTCTGCAGGAGCAGCAAATAAAGGCTCTCTTTAATGCCCTGTTGGCGTTTAATAGTGATGTATTCACGCTCTTTGCGCGGGATATTTCGAATTGAGGATTCCAAACGGGTATTCTGACCTTTCAGCCCGGCACGGGTTAACGCAATGTTATTCTTCTGGTTTTCCAGATTCTCCCGAATCGAGTTTTTTGTGCTGACAATTTGGGCATTGACTGTTTTCAGGAAAGGGCTATCTGGTTGCGTAGAGCGTTCGTATTTTTCCTGTTGAGCCTCCAGCTCATTAAGTTTACTAAGCAGACTAATTAAAATTGGGTCACTGACCATAAGTGTTGCAGGCGCTACCCCTGTCTGGCTACTTTTTAGGTAGTTTTCAACACCCTCAATCACTTTAGCCTGAATATCTAACTTATTGAGTTCGGCGTCAATTTCATTGACCTTACCTAAAAACAAGCTGGCTTCCTGGCCCAGATCGGTGATCCCTTTGGCGCTTTTGTACGATTCGACATCCCGTTCTACCGTACTCAATTCACCCGTGATGAGCCTGAGTCGCTCATCAATAAACTGGAGGGTATTGGTCGCTTCGCGGTTTTTGTCGGTTAAGGTGGAGTTATTATAGGCTGCCAGCAAGCTATTTAATATGGCTTTACCTTTGGCTGGCACGGCATCTTCAATCGTCAGTTTCAATACCGTGCTCTTCGGATTTAATAACTGAACCTGTATAGCTGATTTGTAGCGTTCGGCAACGGCTTGTTTATCATAGACAGCTACCTTAATCAGGTTATGTCCTTTGTGGTATAAGGAGTCGTTAAAGAACACCCGGAACGTACCCTGGTCATTGTTCACGGTCTGGCCAAAATAGAATTTACCCGTTGGATTACCTTCTTTATCCTCCAGTTCAAATTGTTGCCGGTTTACTATTTTTATAGAGATGCCCTGATAGCCTTGGGGAGTAAGTGAAATCGGTTGAAATCGGATCGGGGAGGTTCCATAAATTTCCTCGTCGCTCCGAACCTTTCCTTGTTGGAAATAGGCAATGGTCAGGTTCAGATCATCAACAACGCGTTGCATTAAGCTTCGCGACTTCAGTACCTCAATTTCATTTTCAACAATCTTATTACCGGAGTTCGTATTCTCTAGTTCTTTTAAAATATCGCTCGCATTCGAACTTTGATTCTTAATCAGCAATGTGGCACTAACCTGGTAAATAGGTACTGCGTAGCGTAGGTTGATGTAGGCCGCAGCCAGACAGATCGCTAATGAGAGAACAAACCAATACCAATAGCGTAGATACTTGACCAGAAACAGGCGTAGATTGAAGGGGGTTTCCTTCTCTCCAAATAAGTCAGAAGTTGTATTGGCCATAGGTAAGTATTCGTTAGTACGGTTGTTGAGTGGCTGGAAAATAAGTCAACGGCTCGAAAGCGTATGATATAGAATCGATGGCGAAGTTGTCTTATCGTGTCAGTATATTGATGATAGCAAGTAAAACGGAAGCAGTACTTATTAAAATTGGGATTAATTGATACGTACGATCCGTTGTTGTTACTTTACCAGCTCGTGCTTCTACATACACGACATCATTATTCTGAATGAAATAGTAGGGAGAATTAAGTACTTGCCGATTGGTTAGATCGACCTTGATAATTTCCCGTTTATCCCCTGTGGTGCGCAGGATCATGACATTATCCCGCCGACCATAGACTGTTAGATCGCCAGCGATACTAATTACCTCAGGTAAAGTCCGGTGATTGTCCAGCAGATTGTACACACCAGGGCGGGTGACTTCACCCATCACCGTGAATTTGTGATTTAGATAGCGGACATTTACAGTTGGTTCCTTGAGGAATTTAGACAGCTTTTCGGTAATCGACATGCCTGCCTCTTCCAGGGTAAGATCGCTTAGCTTTACTTTTCCCAGTAAAGCCATTTCAACATTTCCTGCTGGATCGACAAGGTAACCTAATGGCTGATTGCCCGTTCCAACGCCGTAGGTCGCCAATGGGATCTGGCTTGTGTTCAAAATATTAAACAAGGCATTGGATTCTTCGCTTAGACTCGTAACCACAATAGCCAGTACATCGTTGGGTTGAATTCGGGCAACGGGTGGTGTGATGGAGGGCAGGGTAGTATAGCGTGTAGTATCCAATGATCCGCCACCCTGGAAATAGGTAATGGTTTTGGTCGTTGTGCAGGAATAAAAAAACGAGCCAAATACTAACCAACTGATCACTCTCAAGCTACTGGTACTCCGAATAAAATTCGTAAAAAAGCGCATCATACGGCGGGTTCCTGCTGTGCGGACTTGTTATCTGAAGAACAAAGTTAACATTTATCCGTAATTGTACAATAGAAAGATGCAGGGATTTAGGGATTCGTTTTAATTTCTAGTAGCTATGATCGAAAGACGAATAGACTACAACAGAGCCACAGTGGTATACTACAGCCTAAAGCAAACTTTACGAGTGTATGCCTTTGCCTGTAGTATACCACTGTGGTTTGGATAAAAGCATGTAAGGTAACATTACCAGGCGTGTACATCGCCCTTAAACATCAGCTTCAGGGTGCGTAGGCAAATTTTTATATCCAGCAGAAAGGATTGGTTTGGGATATAAATGTGGTCGTATTTGACCCGGTGTTCCATCCATTGGCTACTGTCGGTTGCGCCCCGAGCACCCCGGATTTGAGCAAGGCCCGTGATGCCAGGCTTTACCCAGTACCGTTCCCGATACGCAGCCGAATCCCAATGAAGCAAATCGTGGGGAACAGCATGGGGGCGGGGGCCTACCAGACTCATTTCACCGAGCAGGACATTAATAAACTGGGGCATTTCGTCCAGATTGGTACGACGCAAAAAGCGCCCCAATTTCGTCACCCGTTCATCATGGCGGGCTGTTTGGCGAAAGGGGCCTTTATGTTCAGTTATATGTACCATTGTTCGGAACTTGAGGCAATAAAATGCTTTGGCTTTACGCCCAGAGCGGGCCTGTTTGAAAAATACGGGCCCGTTTGATTCCAGTAGAATAAGAAAACCGATGATAGGAACCAACCAGGATAGAATCAAAATGAGGACTACGGTAGCTACCAGCAAATCGATAAAACGCTTTCCGAAGCGGGTGTAAATTGTTTCTTTAGGTAACGTTACTACTTCCGGTTTAGCAGGCCACTGTAGGAAAATGGGAGTGACACGTTTGGGCTCCGGGCTAGTGGGTAAGTCAAGATCTACGGATGAATAACCAATGGAAAGGTTATTGTTAACTAGCTTGGAATTAGTACGTGGAAATAGCGTAGATACTGGATTCATATGTACGTGAGGATAAAAGATTGAACGTATAGTATGGAACTCAATGGTATGTGTATTAACTCATTTTGGCAACTTGCCAATGGATATGTCAAGACTAATTATATTAGATGTACTATCAACTGCCCATACAATTATAGGGGTGTTTATGAAATGGCTGACTATTAAATAAATTGTATTTATTAAACGGCGAAGGGCTAAAATTGTACACTAAAAAATAGATGCTGGACTGTTTTGTGTAGATATGACTATGTATTATTTTAGCCGAGTTTAGCTATTTATTAGGAAACGATAGATTAAGTGAAGTGGAATAGTTTTAAGCTTATAAAAAATAGTGTATAAGAAGGAATTTGTAACTTTTTAGTTACATGTTTTCGGACAGATAGTTAGTTACTCAGGTAGTATTTCCAGTTTTCAGGGCAGTAGTAATAACTAGAACACACCCGATGACGTTTATTGATAGGCCAACTCCAGCCTAAACGATAGGTATGGGGGTGTTTACTAAGTGATTGTTTGTCAAGGTTTAATAATCAGGTTTATGTTGAATTTTTAAGCAATTACCCTATCCATAGTTTGATAATCCACTACCATACTTTTATGAAGCGTTCGTCCGCAGCCCAGATTCAGCACAATTTTGATCCGGCAAACGTGCTCTATTTAACCGGAGACGTTAATTATTGTACTCTCCATCTTCTCAATGGTGAACGTATCCTGTCTAGTCGTACGTTAAAATGGTACAATTCCCGATGGCCTGATTTTATCCGCATTCACAAAGGATACCTGGTCAATCCCCAGCATATTCATAGCTGTGTACAACTTTCGCCGATTGTCGCTTATCTGATTATGCGCAATGGAGTGTCATTGTCGATTGGTCGCCGTCGTATTATTGAGGTTATGAATCTGCTAGAGCTGAATTCTGTTCAATCGGCGTCTTAAATGCATTTCCCGAAACCGTTTAGTAATTCTTTTAGGATATATCTGCATATTTTTTGTATTTGCAATATATCAATAAATTTTATGGTTTTGATAAGGGATGTCACAGGTGCTATGTGCTGAGCAGAATTGATGAGTAGTAAGGCGTACAGTTGAAATGATCGATCGTAGTTTCATCGGGTTGCTCAAGGTGTTGTATTTGATTAGCCCTGTGCCAAATGATTTAGTCTTACCAAATCCATAGAGAGTTGCCACCTAAGAGTACTACAGCTATGAAACGTCTTCCTGGAAAACGCGGAGAACATCACTATGACCCACAACAGGTACTGTACCTTACTGGACATATCAACTATTCTTTCCTACATCTACTGAATGGCGAGGTTGTTATGTCGTGTCGGACCCTGAAGTGGTTTGAAGATCAGTGGCCCCAGTTTCTACGGGTACACAAGAAAGTTCTGATTAACCAAACGTACATTGCCTCCTGCAAACCGGCTGGTAATTCGACAGATACGAATTACATTACGATGATCAACGACACCAGTTTTGAAATAGCTCGTCGGCGCGTGCCTGGGGTGCTTAACCTGTTGGCTCAACTCGAACTGATGAGTGCTTAGTTGGTGAGCAGTTTATGGTTGAAAAAATGAGTCGATCCTATAGGTAGAAGGATAGCTAGGGCCTGAAATTTGTTACGTTTTGTTCAGACTGAGTTGGTCGGTATGCTAGGCTGAGTTGCTGTTTCAGCCTAGCATACCGACCAGTAAATAATCTGGTTAAGCTCAATAGTTACTGGATATATCACTTTTACGGTTATTAAATAGATATTTATATGATTATATTTTTATTTTCTAGTTTTATTAGAAGTAGTGTGTTTCTGCAATGTTATTAATTTCTGTAAAATGTTAAACTTGTTGTATATGATATATTGTTAATTTGTTTTGGCGTAAAGTGGCTGTCGTCAAACATTTCTATTGGATTGTTGTCCCTTTTTTGGAAAATGTCAACAACTACCATGAATCAGAGGACCACAATCCACAACAGCCAGCTTCCCGCTACGTCCATTGATACCTTTAACAGTCTTTATAGAAGATACGTAAAAAAAGTTTTTCAGAAATGCCTGTCGGCAACCAAAGATGTGGAAGCTGCCGAAGACTGCACACAGGATATTTTCATGAAAGTGTTCGCGAATTTTAAAGCCTTCCGAAATCAGTCCCAATTGTCGACCTGGTTATATTCCATTGCCCACAACTACTGCCTGGATCGGATTCGTCTGGATAAGCGCTTAGTCATGGAGCGTATGACACCGGAGGTGGATGCTGAACTGGATGATACTGATCCAGAGGAAGGAATAGCTGAGCAGAAGAGACTGTTACAGGCGTTACTTGAGCAGTTGCCCGATGAAGAGGCTACTTTACTTCGGTTGAAATACGAACAAAATCTAAGTATTGCACAGTTGAGCCATCGTTTACAGCTTTCGGAAAGTGCAATAAAAATGCGGCTTAAACGAAGTCGAGAGAAAATACGAGCTTTAGCCAGAGCTAGTCTGGAATAGCGGCCGTAGCCATCTTACTAGCTTACACCTGATGCTTTTTGAGAACCCGAGTTACTTCTTCTGCCCAGATTGTGTAGGCCACGTCCGTTAAATGAACCCCATCGGTGGTGTACTCGGGCCGTAATTGGCCGGGTAGTGATAAAGGCCTGTTTAGGTCTAAAAAATCGAGGTCTTGTTGCGCACAGACCTGTTGTAATTGCTCGTTTAATTGGGATATCTGCCTATTAATACCTTGCCAGTCATTTCGCCAGGCGTACGAACGGGCTGCAAGTGGCGATAAATACAATAGTCCTGTAACTACAGGAATTACATGGCGCGATTGCCAGTAGCTAATCAGGTTCTGGTATCTGGCCAGTAGATGACTGATTTCCCGATGAGGCAGGTCGTTGATTCCGCCCTCCAGAAAGATGATTTTTGCGGTTGACGCTGATAAGGCCTGCGCCCTTGTGCAAATACCTTCGAGCGAATCCCCACTAACTCCCCGATTCAAAATATCTTTGCGCCCTACTAGTTTATTCCAGTTGCCTAATCTGATCAGTGAGTCGCCTAACATGATTACCGAAGGATGTTTCGGCTCGGGTTCCAGGAGACGGGAAATATATCGGACGTAACGTTTCATAGCCACTTCGGAGGAACAAAGATATTGAAATCAGTAGGTATCTCTACAGTTGTCGATAAATGAAAAAGCCTGGTTGTCATACCAGGCTTTTATTTGTCAAAACGTTGAGTAAATCAGGTGAAATCTATATCTGATGCTACTTCCTGTAGCGAACGACTAGCTCTAAAGGCAGATGCCTGATCGATTACTATCTGAAAGTATGCCATTCTAAACAGGAATGTATTAGTTGTCTGATTATGAGGATTTAAGGTGGTTCTGTTTAAAAAGGCCAAACCCTGAAGGCATACGCTGATGAGGTGTTGTTTCCCCGTTTTGTGGGAATACCGACACAAATAGGCTATAATAGTATTGAACAAAACGATGTTGGTAATTGTACATAATGCATACCAGCATAAAACGATATGCCTGCTAAACTGCCCATACTTCTGGTGGACGATGATCCCCAACTTGTTGAAATCCTGAATCGGGCGGCTAGTCAAGTGTTTCCTCTGGCTCATTTTATTCAAATCAGTAGCTTTGCGGAAGCGGCTACCTACCTGGATGCTTTAAAAGAGCATGGCCCCAGGTTGGTTTTACTGGATATTGATTTAAAAGACAAACAATCAGGTTTCGATTTTTTAAGCTTGTTGCGGGAGCATCCGCAGGGCAAAATGGTCCCAGTAGTTATGCTGTCTGTTGAAAGCGATGAACAGATTGCCGAGGAAGCATACACGTTTGGGGCCAATGCATTTACGCAGAAGCCCGATACCTACGCTGACTGGAAAAAATATGTGAAGCTTCTGAAGCTGTACTGGTTCGAAACCGTTACGATACCCAAAATCTGGCTGAAATCCTAAGCGATTACTGTTAGTAATCAGTATCCCCGAACCTATTAGGGTGCAGACAGTTCGACCAGTAAGACAATGGCCTGCAGTTGGTTTTCAAGTTCAACTACACTTTGCTTCTTCTCGAAAAAGCCCTGTATGGTCAGCTCATAGGCCTCTTCTACAAGATGTTTATAGACGGGATGTGTAAAAAATATAAACGGGATAGCGCGCTTCCGTAATTCACTATCCTCTTCGATCTGTCGTCGTAATTCCAGGCCATTCATCATAGTCATAGTCACTTCCGAGATGATCAGAAACGGTCGATCATGGGTGGTTCGCAGGTAGTCGATAGCTTTCCGGCCGTCTGTGAAAAAGAATATGGGGCAATTTGGTGCAATTTTTTCCAACAAAGGTTTGAAAATGACTTGATCGTCGTCGTCATCATCAATGAAGATAATCGGATTATTAATTTCCATATGGTTAATTCAGGTATGTCAATCTGTGTGGATAGTATAACATGGAAATGGCCTAAAATGATTGATGGGGCAGGTCATATCCAAAATTATAAGATCATGTATAGGAGCAGACAATGCTAATGAAATCCTTACAGCCCCGGACCTGATTTTTATTGATTGATTATGGATAGCATCAGAACGGAATGATGTCTGTATAGAATCTGAATAGCCTCAATTAGTTTTCTAGTGGATTTATGAACCCAAAAATCCGCGTAGGTCATCCAAATGCAACGAAACTGTTAAAGAATGAAACAGCAGTGTTAGTGGGGGCTTTCGCCAATGCCGTACTTGCTCCTACATTGAATGAGTCGTTTGGGGCTGAGCGATAACAGAGCATACTATTGAACCGGTTGATAGGTAATCGGTCGGTTATTCATTTTGAGCGACCACGACGTAGTATGATGGACGAGTTTACTAGTATAATTAATGCCATACGTTGATTTGATGGAGGCATACGTTGTGATAAACTAAACGGGGGGAAGATTATGAATCCATTTGTTGCAATACGAACCAGTGAACGAACCAATCTGATTAACATTGATCACGTAAAAAAGCTGGAACCGCTCGAAGGTGGGCAAAAGACGCTGGTGGTGTTGCGAAGTGGAAGCCAGCTACGAGCGTTGATACCCTATAAGCGGCTGGTCAACATACTTCAGTACTGGACTTCCCAGGAGAACCAGAAGAGTCCATACACTAATTCTGCAATGCCATCGGGGGCAGGGCAATCGTTGCAGCGGGTTCAACAGGGCGGTATAGTTGACTGATACGATTTGGGTACAGCCCTGGAAAATGGGCTTTTAGCACCTAAAATCGGGTATTCGACAAAATAAACTAGAAAGACTGCGTAATAGGCTTAAGATTTGTCTATACAGTTTATATTAATTGAAGTCCTATGTATGAGACTGAAACGCACCAATTATTAACTCAGTTGCAAACTATTTACTGGGATTTGATGGAAATAGGGCCTATTGACCGGACTTCCTATTACCGTTCGCGAATTGATGCCCTTGAGCGTGCCCATCAGCGTGTGAGTCATGATATCGAGGATTGCCAGCAGATACTCGATGAGTTTGCCTCTGAACTAGCTATTACTCGTGGGGCTCTTACCGATCTGGTAACCGGAAAGCGTAACTGACGCGCAAGCCCATCGGTAGGGCCAGAATCGATCGGTCGGGAAATAGTTTTAATGACGATGATCTGGGATGCAGTAACGCGGGAGGAATCCCGCGATTTTCAGCTAAACTGCGCGGGATTCCTCCCGCGTTACACAGCGCCTGGTCGAAGATGCGGGCCCTTTCCAGTGAACTTTTATTTATCAGTATCGTAACCGTTGAGGCTGTTCATCTGGATGTTAGTAATTATCCGCACCGCAGGCAGACGGCTGGGCTATCGAACGGTATAGGCCTGTCGAAAAATTATTGCTCAGTACCAGAAGCTTGGGCAACCTGTCCCTGATATTCTGGAAGGGGATGGGCATTTCAGGGTTCGTTTACCCCTTATTCGACCCATTGGTGAATTGGCCTAGTCGAGTTGTGTTCCACTTATTAGGCGTTTTCCTCCTGCCATTCGGTTTTGGCTACCAGTTACCAGACTGTAGTTGATACCCCCTCCAACAGATGCCTACTTTTGCTTCCGCAGGCACCCACAGCCGTACCCGAACACAGGCTGTTTAAGACGTTGCCCTTCATCCTTTTTTACAACAACCAATAAAACAACAATCATGAACACACTCCCTAATGCTGCTACCCCTGTTTCGATACTGGACAATTACGTAGCCGTACTGAAGAAGTACAACGATTTTAACGGACGCGCTCGCCGTAGCGAATACTGGTATTTCTTTCTGGTCAATGTCATTGTTACACAAGGGCTGAACTTTATCAATATCTTGATCTTCAACGGTTCTGGCTTAATTGGGGGACTGCTTATGCTTCTAAATCTGGCGATTTTGGTTCCTTCGGTCGCTGTTGCTATTCGGCGGATGCACGATGTAGGAAAAAGTGGCTGGTATGCGCTGATTCCACTGTATAATCTGATTCTGGCCTGTACCGAAGGGGTTAAAGGAATCAACGAATACGGTGACGACCCTAAGCAAAACGCCTGATTCGCTAAAACCGACTGTATCCGTTCCAATTATTTGTTTTTAGCGTATATAGAATACCGTTATGCATTACACGACCATCTATGATCTTTGGACTAAGCCTCTGATCGATTGGCGTTCCCTGGTTTTACCGTTCGGTCTGGCAGTGGCCGCTTTAGTGGCTGCTTATTTCACCCGGCCGGGCAGTGGCCGTACCGGCCTGCTGATCTTTTCGGTTGCAGCCGTTGTGGTGTCGGTTGGTATACCCGCTTTTGACCTGTATCAGTTAAAACGACACAAGCCCGTCACGGTCGAAGGGCTCATTGTAGGCTATTGGGAAAAAGACTGGGTTGAACGCAGAGATGGGAAGAACAATTCATATAGCTATGAAGCGTTTCAGGTCGATAGCGTTTCGTTCGGCTATTACCGCAATGTAGGTATGGCGGGTTTCCATAATGGAGAAACTGACCGAGTCCCCCTGCATGATGGTATGTTTGTGCGTATTCAATACGTGCCCGAACGACAACTTGACGACGACCGTATCCTGAATCGCATCGTGAAGCTGGAGATAAGCCAAAAATAGAACGCAGCTTGTCAGGGGGATTATGACATGTGTAAATCATCCTGACAAGCTGCGTTCTATATTCCAGGAATTACTTCAGGAACACCTCATCATTATCGGTCATAAACATGCGAGTGCTTTCGGTGTAGGTACCGCCGGTAGGCGATTTATATTTCAGATCGACATAAAATGCCCGGTAACCAGAAGCAGGGTAGGCTTCGCTTACCGATACAGTGCCGGTATGGTTGATACCCAGTGATTTGCCTTCCCACTTTTCGTCCTGGAAAATCCTATCGGTTGAATTGGCCGACCAGACCGTCACATCTTCCAACTTATCGGAGGTGGATTTAATTTTCAGATTAACGCCGGTTTTTGTGGGGGTTACGGTCCACTGGCAGGTTGGATAAGGCTGTTTGGTTAAGGTTGTTCCAAAAAACGCATTCAGCGCTTCGAGGGCCTGCCGCTTATCGCCCAGGTCGTGTCCGACGTTCGGCACATAATGGATGTAATTTTCGCCCGGAATCTGACCGATGTAATGCTTCACGGCATCAACCGTCCAGTATTCATCGTTGGTACCCATAAACAGCATTTTGGGCATCGTTAGCTTTTTTCGATACGAATAGGGATCGATCATTTCCGTAACGGCGCTACCTTCTTTGCTGTGGACGGTCTGCGGGATGCCCAGCTTTACGTAATCTTCAATCTGTTCGCTGTATTTATTCCAGATCTTCATCTGATAGTCCAGATTGACGGGCATATTCAGCACATCGATCACCATGGGCGCAATAGCTACGGCCCGTTTGTCGCTAGCTCCCGTCAGCCAGGTGGTCCAGCCTCGTTTCGAAGCGCCCGAAACCACAAAGCGATTGACATCCTTATGCAGCGTTTGTTTAGCAAATTCCTGGACAGCATCCATTGCCCGAACGGCACTTTTAACCATCGGAAAAAGGAGCGGCCAGCTGTAATCGCCATCTTTCTTGTACTGATGGAGCGTATAGGAAATCAGCGCATCTTCTTTCAGGTTATCGTAGAGCGGCTGATTAGGCGTTTGCCGAAGTACAGCTACTACAGCGTTGTTTTTGGTGGCTAACTGGCTAATGGCCCGGTTGAACGTATCCTCCCGCTTGTTCCAGTTAGGTTCGCCCTCTTTATTGACCGCTCCGCCCGTAATGAAAAGCAGCGCACCATCGTGTTTGATTTCTTTCGGAACGAGGATTGACAATTGGTGCTTCCAGGTGTATTCCCGCCATTTCTGCGAAGTGAGGAGTACTTCATAAGCGGTAATGTCGCCATAGCTATAGGTGTCTTTTACCTCCCATTTAAACGACTGGTCACCATTGTGCAGATACGCATCCAGGGCAGTCGACGGTGTAATACCGTCCGTTGGTTTCGGCAGGGCAAAGGCAAAAAGTGCACTAATCAGGCCAATAACGGCGACGATTTTAAGCAGATTGCTGTTCATTAGGGTTTTGAGGTTAATTGAAAGGTTATCGTGAAATGGTTATCGCTTGGTTGGTAATCGTGAAGGAGAGAGGAAATCTGTTGTTTGCGTTAGTTGGCTCCATCGGCCCTGGGCGAATCGGCAATAAGCTTCAGGGCTTCTGCCATATAGATCTCGGCAGTATTTTCGCCGAGGCTGGTTCGGCTAATGTACTGGTATCGTTTAAAGCTATTGAAGTCAACTCGGGTCAGCATATACCCAAACGCATCATTGGTCAGACCGAATAGGAAAGGCGCTTTCGTATGCATCTGCCGCTTGAGGTAATAGCCGATGTTGGGCAGTGCTTCTCCCGGAATCGTCAGCACCTGGGCTGTACCCATGGTAAGCAGGTTGACCTGAGCTACTACGTTATCGCCGGGGGCTACCTCATACCGAAGCGGAGATTTTTTGACGATGTATTTCATGACATCCGATTCGATGGGTAGCGTAACCGGGTGCATCGTACAAAACAACGACGGGTTCGGTTGCGATGCGGCCGGACCAATAATTCGAAGGGCTTCATCGGCCAGGAGTTCGCCAATACGGATGCATTCTTCCCAGGTGTTGGCTTCTTTACCGCCTTCCCGACGATTATCGGCTGTAACCATACCACCCTGCGCTCCGTTTACAAACAGCGCAATGCCCCCTGCTTTCGACTCGATCCGGTCGCATAGAGGACCACATAGGTCGGGGCTTAGAATCCCCCGGCCCGATCCGATAATTTCGGGGTGAATGGCATAATTGACCAGCGTAACGATGGGTTTACCCACCTGCGTACCCGTAGTGGCTACAGCCTGAATTACCCCACAGCGAGGGTCATAGAGATCGGGGGCGTAATAATTGTAGGCAATTTGCCCTTTGGCCTCATCGACGGCAATTTTTAACGAAGCAGGGGCTAGCTTCGAAACGGCTTCATTAACGGCATCGGCTATGGCGTGTACGCATTGGTCGAGGTAAGGAAGGTTGGCAAAGGATTCGCCTTTTTCGTTCGGGAAGCCATAGGCATCGGGGCCACTGTGTGTATGGGTACAGCCAATCAGGATATTCTGTGGCGGAATGCCCTTGATCAGTGCTCTCGACTTATTCCCCAGCACCGACGGCCATCCCAGATTATCGACGCTGACGATAGCAATGCGGGTCGTTCCTTTTTCAAAAACACAGGCTCTAACGTACAACTCTCCTTTCTTTTCGACCGCTTTTTTAGGGGTGCCGATTCCCCCTGATACCGGTAGTAACGGATTGGGGGTAATCAGTCGGACAGCCGCTCCCGCTTTGAACGATTGAGCAAACGTCGATAAAGAAAGGACGAAAAGTATAGCCGAGATTAGTAAGGTTCTCATGCCGATAAAAATGAATGATGGGATAATGCATAATGGATAATGTAAAATGTAGAATGACGGGTACAGCATTCATATCCATTTTACATTATCCATTATGCATTGCATTATGATCGGCTTACCAGGGTTTGCCGGTCCCCTGAATTAGCCAGGGTTTCGACCAGGGACTGTTTTTGCCATCGGACTGCGAATTGGCCGTTACTTCCAGTTTGTCGAGGGCAGCTCCCGAGTTGGTTTTGTTCAGGTTCAGCTCATCGCGCATGTAGTAGAAACGTACGGGCAATACTTTCCGTTTGGCAACTGGGCCAGCCTGGAGGGCGGGTAAGCCCGTACGACGATAATCGAACCAGGCTTCGGTAGCACTCGTCCAACTGGCAATCCATTTTTGGCTGATAATCTGATTCAGTGTCCCGTCGTAGGCTACCCCTTTCTGGGTAATAAACGTTGCATAGCTGCTGGATAGCCCCCAGGCTGTCAGAGAGGCCTTTATCGCGTTTTCATAGCGGGTTTTCGCATCACCGGCTGCCCAGCCTTTCTGCGCTGCTTCGGCCAGAATGAAGTTCACTTCAGCAGCCGACACCAGCCGGGATTTCAGCAGCGTGCCTTTAGCCTGGGTGTATATTTCATTCAGGTAAGAAACGTGCGGATTGACGGATGTTTGCCCTGGTGTTGGGTTGAAGTTATAGGCCGACGGTAACTGCGATATACTCGGTGGAATACCCACGTAATTGGGGTCCGTATCGATGGGGGTATTTCCTACTTTATCGGGCGACAGGTACCGAACTCCACTGACAATTTTATCGGTTCCGGCTGGTAAGGTAGCATCGACTTTCAACGGAATCTCCACTTTTTTCGCCCATACAGCCAGACGAGGGTCGTTGGTGGGCTGCATGGCTTTCAGCAGCGTAGAACACATTTTAATCCGACGATAGTTGCTACCGCTAATGTCGAAAACGGAATTTGATGGCCAGGCATCCCCTGAGTTATTACCGACAAACGCCATCGTCGCATCGAAAGAAGCGTCGTCAATAATGGGATATTGGGCTGGATTGGCTACGATTTTTTCAATGCCGGATTTGGCTACATCAGGCTGCTTGGTCGAAATGCGCATCAGATAACGGAGCTTGAGCGAATTCGCCAGCCGTTGCCATTTGGTTGGATCGCCAGCATAATATACGTCTGCACTTTCAACAATACTGCTGTAAGATGCTTTGGGCTTCGAAAGCAAGGTGCTGGCTTTGTCCAGATCGGTCAGAATGCCTGCGTAAATCACGTCCTGACTATCGTACTTGGGGGCAATATTATCGAGGCCACCCGTTTCTCCTTTCAGCGCATTGGTATACGGTGCATCGCCCCAAAGGTCGGTAATCAGCCCGAACAGGATCGATTTCATGACCAGTGCAACACCCTGCTGAAATTCCATGTTCAGGGTAACGGCTCGCTGATAAACCAGGTCGTTGTTCCGTAACTGATCGTAGTAGGCTGTCCAGCTTTGGTCGCCACCCCAGTCGTAGTCGTTATGGCCACTGAACCAGGCATCTTTCTGGGTGTGTTGTACAACCCCGGCAATGTCCTGAAAGCCAAGGTTGGTATAGAGCTTCGCTGTTTCGGTAAGAACGGTCGGCATGACCAGGTTCGGGTTTACCGTCTCAGGCTGAACACCGTTGGGGTTGATGTTCAATTGGGTGAGGTCCTTACAGGAATACAGGAAGAACAGACCCAAAACCAGAGCCAGGCTCGCAGTGATTTTATGGAAGATAGTTTTCATGACAGAATCGTTAAAATGTCGTCATTATATGGTCATTTGCTTCGTGTCATTGTAATACACCAATGACACGAAGCAAATGGCTAGTTAAAATGTAAGGCCAAGTTTAAAACCAACTGGAATCACCCACGGAGTTACGTTATAGCGCTCGATACCTTGTTTGAACTGCGTACCTGCCTGTGTACCAGACTGTGGCTGGAAGGCCATTTCTGGATCGACGTTGATTTTAGCGGCAGTCCACAGAATAATGTTCCGGCTATAGATAGAGAAGTTCGCATTTTGCAGGCCAATCGACTTCACGAAACGGGCAGGGATGTCGTAACCGAGCGAGATTTCACGCAGTTTGACAAACGACGCATCGAAGGTAGCGGCCCGGGTAAACGACCAGGGGTAATTGTCGCCATACGGAATGATTTTGGTTCCTGCGCCACCCAGGTTTTCGGTATAGCCGGTTATGTTTCCATTGGCATCATACTGAGCAATAACCCCTGGATTGAATACGCCATAGGCATACGTTTTGCCGCCAAACTCGAACGGATAGCCACCATACTCGGCCGTTGGCCCACCCACAATCGGGAAATAGTTGCCGTGAATCTTGATGTACTGATCGGCGTTGTCGACCAGCCAGTTGCGAAGGGCATCACCCGAGCGGCCACCTGGATTGATCAGGTTGTCGAGGAACCGCTGCGACCGTAAATCAGACTCCATATACCGGTAGGTTTGCGACACAAAGTCACCACCTGCCCGCCAGTCGAGCGACAGATTGAGGGTAAAGCCTTTGTAAGAAAGCGAGCTCTGCGCACCCAGAATGAAATTGGGGTTGAAGTTGCCAATTTTATTCTTGACCGTGGTGGCGCTTCTGCTCTGCCACGAACCGTCGTTATCCAGAATCGGGTAGCCGTAATAAGGTGATTTAGGATCGGTAACGGTGATGATTTCAGCATCGTAAATATCGCCTACTTTATCGCCTACATAGGTCCAGGCACCGCCTTTGGCATCTGTCCAGAGGGTATAGTAGGGGATACCTTCTGCCAGCTCTTTGATGCGGGTGACGTTCTTAGTGAAGTTCGTGGTTAAGTCCCAGCGTAGGCCGCCTTTATCGATGATCGTTCCACCCAGCGACAGTTCGACCCCTTTACTTTCGAGCAAACCAGCGTTGATGTTCTTGGTGGTAAAGCCGCTGGAAGGCGCAATCTGCGAAGGTAGAATCTGGTTGCGGTTTTCCGATACATAATACGTTCCTGAGAAACGGAGTCGGTTGCGGAACATGTTATAGTCGATCCCGACTTCATACGAGGTTGCTATTTCCGGTTTTAAATCAGGAAGCAGAATACTGCCCGACTTGCTCAAACGGGTCACACCATTCCAGGCACCGGCATCGGCCAGGGTAGGATAGAGGCTGTAGGGGTTGGCATCATTCCCCACCTGAGCGACGCCCGCCCGAACTTTAAACAGATCGACCGTAGAAGGCATATGCACCATCTCATTCAGCAACAGGCTCAGCGAAGCCGATGGGTAGAAATACGAGCGATTGTTGACCGGAAGTGTGCTTGACCAGTCGTTTCGGGCCGTCACATCCAGGTAGATCATGTCCTTGAAGCCAAAATTAGCCGTACCGTAAACGCTGTATATGGCTTTCTTGTACAGATAATTGCTGTAGTTAATATTGGCCGTTGCAATGTTCTGGATGGTGTACAGCCCTGGAATGATCAGCCCTGCGCCGTTTTTGCTGCTGGTGTTGATATCCGTCGACTGCGAATAGCGATTGTTGCCACCAGCCGATACTACCACGCTGAGCGCATTGAACCGTTTGGTGTAGGTGGCCAGGAAATCAACGTTGCGTTCGTAGCGTTTCAGGTTGATCAGGCCGTAGGCACCGTTGGGTTCACCCGTATAGCTTTTCGCGATTTTGGTTTCCCGTTGCTCGTTATAGGTGTCAAGCGCATAACGACCCATCAGCTTGATGTCGGGGGTAATTTGCCATTCGGCTTTCATGTTTCCGAATACCCGATCACGCACGAAGCTATTGTTGACTTCATACGCCAGGAACCAAGGGTTGTTATAGTTGCCAATGCTCTGCGACTTCTGCTGAAGACCTTCTTTGCCGGGCACCCAGTAATCACGTAGGTCGTTGATGTTGATGTGTGAACCAACGGCGTAGGCCCACTGCAACGGATTGGTGCCCCGTTCGCCAGCCGGTCGATTGTTGGAATTGCTGCGGCTAAAGTCGAGGTTGGTGCTGAACGTCAGTTTATTGCTCAGTCGTACCGACGAGTTAATGGCCAGCGTATTTTTGAACAGATCCGAATTAGGGACAATACCCCGGCTGCTCATGTTCGAATACGAAAGGCGGTAGGTGACTTTATCATTGTTGTTCGATATCGACACCCCGTTGGTGCTGGTAATACCTGTCCGAACGAAATCGCGGATGTTGTTCGGGTGCGAAACCAGCGGAGTCGGAATGGGTTTGCCGTCCGTACCAATCGGGCTATTCCATTGAATAGCGTTGTAGCCTTTATCCAGTTCCGGCCCTACACCACCCGACGAACTTTCGTCGATCTGGAGAATACCGCCCGGATAGGGATTTGAATCGGGTGTAAACGGCAGAATACCCGTGGCGAATTTGGTGCCCATTTTCAGGTACTTGTACGGCTGATCGAAAACGGTATTTGACGAAACGTTTACCGTCATTTTCTGTGACTTCGATCCACTTTTTGTGGTGATCAGTACCACGCCGTTAGCTGCCCGGGAGCCATACAGAGCGGCAGCACTGGGGCCTTTCAGGATAGAAATATTTTCGACATCTTCCGGGTTAATATCCGAAATAGCGTTTCCGTAGTCGACCCGGTTGTCGTTACCGATCTGGCTGACGTTATTTAAGGAGTTGGCAATCGGAACACCATCCACAACGAACAGGGGCTGGTTGTCGTTGTTGAGCGATTTGGCTCCCCGGATGATCATGCTGACCGATGAACCCGAAGGGCCTGTTGAGCTGATTTGTACACCCGGTACACGACCTGCCAGTGAGTTCAATACGTTTTCTTGCGCTATCCGGCTCAGGTCTTTACCCTGAACTTCGCCAACAGCATATCCCAGCGAACGGGCTTCGCGCTTGATACCTAATGCCGTTACGACTACTTCGCCGAGTACTTCGTTGTTTTCGACCAGGGATACGTCGATCACCGATTTATTGCCCACAGGTATTTCCTGGGTTTTATGCCCGATAAACGAGAAGACGAGTACAGCGTTGTCGCCATTGACCGTAATGGCGTATTTGCCCGACTGATCGGTAACGGTTCCCAACTGGGTACCTTTGATCAGGACATTGGCTCCGGCAACGGGCTGGCTGGTTGTTGCCAGAGTAACCGTTCCCGTAATGGTTTTGGCCGGTTTGCTTTTGGCCAGCGCGTGCATGCAGCATGCTCCTATCAGCAACGTGATGGTCAGAGAATGCCTCAGAATAAACTGAAAAGTAGAATGTGTGTTCATGCGTGTTCAGTTATGAGGGGTTCAATAAAATACATAGAAAAAAGTAGGATGACCAATTGCCAGCTCAGTCTGAACTAGTTGGCGCATCGGGTTCCGGGCTTGGGTTTTGTTGGGTTATGAGTTGATTAAAATAGGTTTCCAGTACGTCTGAATAGGCCTGTCGCGTCTGGTCGTCATGCAGACCAGCCAGGAATTCGTCCAGTTCGGCTCTCGACAGTTTATTGTTGAGTAGCTGTTTGATTAGATAGCGGCTGCCCTGATTAGCCATGGCCTTTCCGTTCGACAGTTTGTCAGTAGTACTTGGGAAAACGGCGAAAAGACTATCAGGGCGTCGTGTATTTTTTGGAAAAGAGAGTGGGGATGGCGGTGTACGCTGGCTGTCGGGACAACGTACGTGCCGTTTCTAAAGAAGAGCAAAGTCAATTCGTTCCCGAAGAAGCTGTTTGGCCTTTACGAGTTGATTTTTGACGGTATTTTTTGAAATGTTGAGTAGTTCAGCGATTTCCTGATACGATTTTCCATCTTCTACATTCATGCGCAAAATCAGCTTCCGTTTTTCAGAAAGTGCGCTCACAGCCGATTGAACCAGATTAAACTGGGCTTCCTGACTCTCTGGCAATTCGTCATGGGCTTCCTGCATCCGTTCCAGATAACGCTGTTTTAGAAACTGCGCTTTTTCAACCTGTTTCAGATAGTCGAACGCCTGGTTTCTCAGGCAGGTAAATAGATAGGAGTTGAAATTAAGGCTGGGGTTGATGGTCGATCGACGCTCCCAAATCTTAATAAATACATCATGAACCATGTTTTCTGCTTCTTCCTGATCTTTCAGGATCGACAGACAGAAACGGAGGGATGGGGTACGGTAATGTTTGTATAGTTTCGCAAAGGCTGCCTGATCACCAAGAACAACCTTGCTTAGAATAGATTCGATGGAGTAATGAAGAGCCATATGCAGAAAAGTAAGGTGGGTAATAGGCGACAAACCAGAAAAACGATTGCGATTGAATGGTCTGTAGAATTTTTATAACTTATTTAAGTTGAATTGCCGAATAAAATTTTGACAATATTCGCCAAAGGATTTGTCTATAAAAGTTTACAAATCCTTCATAATATCTTAATATACCCCATAGAAGCCAAATTATATTTGGGTTCTGCGCCACTATCGAGACAAATATAGAAGGGTGAATTTCAAAAGAATTTCGCACTTTGCGTAAAATAACCGTCAATTTGCGCAGGCTATTTTAATTTGGGCAGATAGCCTCTGGAAGTCTTTCTAGTGATGTTTCGGTAAGTAATCGTCAGGTTACGTGAAACGAAGAAATGTGAGTCATTGGGGTTGTCTGCGGGTGGGTTGGCATCAAATTTTTCGATGTGTTCTAGTAGCCTAATGCATCAGAATGCCCGTATAACTGATGTATGGTCCCCTGTTGGCCTTTAGTGATTGGCTTCTTCTTGCTTCACATGAACGTGTTTATCTCCTATCGGGCCTGGTTTTCGGTATGCGCCATGCTCATGGCCTGCTGGCTAGCCTACGCCTGTAGTTCGGGTGGGGGAGCAGCTCTTCAGGAAATGAACAGCCACTATCGGGACCAGGCTTTTGAACAGGAATACCACGAGGCCTATCCGTTGGTGGTGGATGGCAAGCCAATAGCCGTCCGTCGGGTTATGGTCGATTCCCAATCGACGGTTTGGCTAGCCTCAGCAGCCGGGGTGTTTTCAAAGAAAGCTTCAGAATCGTATTGGACGAATTTTCCATTTCCTACCGATCAGGGGCCAGCCTATTCACTAGCCGTCGATCAGCAGTCAACGGTTTGGCTAGGGATGTGGAACGGGCTTTTCCGCTATAGAAACCAGCAACTCGAACAGGTCGATGGTCCTAGAGGGCCAATTTCGGACCTTTGTTCGACTCCGGAAGGCATGTACGCGCTGGGGCCAATGGGGGTGTGGCTGATTAATAAGCAGGGCTGCCAGAAAAAGGCCTATTCGCTGCCCCGATCCATTCGGCGGGCAATGTCAGATAAGCAGGGAGGACTTTGGGTAGCTACTGATGTGGGGTTGTATCACGTTGGCGATACCCAAACCCGGATTTTTCAACGCCCTGACGAATTATTGAGTGCGTCTGTTCGAGGATTAGCCCTGGATCAACACAGGAACGTTTGGGTAGGGGGCCTGGGAGGTGTCACGGTTTTGGGGCAGGATAAACCAATGCAAACGGTGGAACCAAAGCAGGGTATCCCGTCGAGTTATGTGAACTGTGTGAGTCAGGCACCCGACGGGCGCATGTGGGTAGGTACGGATGTAGGCGTGGTCAGGTATAGTGCCGATGGTAGTCATTCGTTGCGGTTTACCCGACGGTGGCTGCTCGATGATCGGGTCGAGGATGTTGCTTTTGATGCGCAGGGAACGGCCTGGGTAGCCACGGCTGGCGGAGTAAGTGCCATTCGACGGCGGCCCATGACGTTGGCTCAGAAACAGGATTACTTCTACGATGTACTCATGAAACGCCATATTCGATTGCCCTGGATTGCTGGTCAATGCCGACTTAAACAACCGGGCGATACGAGTACCTGGGAACCGGACGACGACGATAATGATGGCGAGTATACCGGGAATTACCTGGCGATGGAAGCCTTTCGATACGCTGCTACGCATAACCCGGACGCGAAAGCCAAAGCAAAGAAAGCGTTTGATTTCCTGAAGCTTCTTCAGGAGGTGACAGGAACGGACGGCTTTTTTGCGCGTACAATTGTTCCGGCCAACTGGACGCGGGTAGATGATGGCAACCGGACCTACAACCCGCAGGAACAGGCCGACGAGCTGGTGAAAGAGCCTCGATTTAAACCAGTTGAGGTACGCTGGCGAAAATCGAAAGATGGAAACTGGCTCTGGAAAGGCGATACCAGCAGCGATGAGGTGTGTGGCCACATGATGGGCTATTATTTCTACTACGAACTAGTGGCCGACGAAGCCGAAAAGGCCGTGGTTCGTGCCCATGTGGCCCGGCTGGTCGATCACCTGATTGCCCACAATTTTACCCTGACGGACATCGATGGGAAACATACACGCTGGGGTGTCTGGTCGCCCGACATGCTCAACCGCAACCCCGACTGGGCACCGGATCGGGCACAAAATTCGATGGAATTACTGGCCTTTCTGAAACTGGCCTATTATATGACCGGGAAGTCGGTCTACGAGCAACACTACCGGAATCTGATCGATAAAGAAGGCTACCTGGACAATATGGCGCGTATCAAGGAGCAAAATCCGGCCTGGTTTATCTATTTTGATGTGATGCTGGCGGCTTATGTCTACCCCATTCTGGTTCGCTGCGAGCAGGACCCCAAACTTCGGGCGTTTTACGAAGCCCACATGGATCAGTGGCTTGAGCAACGGAAGGGCGATAAAAATCCACTCATCAATTTCCTGTACTGTTATGCCCGAAATAAATCGGTTGAGCTGGCATCGTCCGTAGAATTTTTGGTCGATACGCCACTCGATTTAGTAAACTGGACGGTCGATCATACGAAACGGGAGGATGTTCGGATCGTTCGAACTCCAGTGCTCGACGAATGGCAGGTGAGTGAGTTGCCACCAGCCAGCATTCGGACCGTTGTTCGTTGGGATAAAAATCCCTGGGCGGCTGTGAATGGTACGCCCGATATCGAACGGGAGCCTGTGTTCTGGCTGCTGCCGTACTGGATGGGCCGATACCTGAAAATGATTCAATAATCTGTTGAAAAACAAAAATGTATGTGCGTAGGACTAATTCGTAAACGTGTGGCAGGTGTGGTGTTGGGAGTATCGTTGGGGGTTCTGGCGAGCGCCCAGTCGGTGTATCAGGACAAACCATTTCTTCAGGATTACAGCATTAAGTATTATGTCGATAAGCCGGAGGCCAGTCTGACCGAGTTGGCCAGCGACCGAAATGGAGTGATTCAATTGCTCGCGTCCAACGGGCTCATGCATCCATCGGGGGGGCAATTTCTGGTGCCGGGTAAAGTGCTTCCCGATCAGACATATCGACCGATGAGTGATATGAAGCTGGCTGCCATCGGGGAATACGATCACCAGCTTGTTTACCTCGATAATCGGGCGGTGTTGAGCAATGCCTGGGCCGGGAAATTGTTTACCGAACATCAACTTCCCCAGGCCCGACTCTTTGCGGGTGGTGCCGATTTTGCATTTTTGGTTTCAGACGGGAAAGCACTGCATCTGGTCAAAGGCAAAGAGGTCCGCTGGAAAGGAACGATAGCTGATGATGAAGCCATCCAGATTCGGTATCAGCCTGGGGTCGATCTGTTCTGGATACTGGGTAAAAAAGCGCTTTACACCGTATCGGGCAAGTCGCCCAAACTGACTAAAGTGCTGGATGGGGCCAACTTCACCGCGTTCGATCTGGCGTCGAAAGGGGCTAAGATTGTGATCGGGACGACCGATGGTTATCTGGAAGTTGACGCGGTCGGGAAGAAACCTATAGGTACTGTTCATCGTAAACTGCCGGTAACGAATATTACGTCCGTTGCAGAAGTGAATGGGAAACTCTGGTTTGGGTCGGCTCAGGGCGCCTTTTCCCTGCGTCCAGATGGTAAGTTCGACTATTACAACGGTGAGCGCTGGTTACCCGGCAATCAGGTGACACAGATTACTGCCGGACCAGCCAACTCCGTTCTGATTCTGACGACGGCTGGCCTGGCTAAAATCGAATCAAAATGGATGACGCTCGCGGAAAAAGCGCAGTTCTATGATCGGCAGGTGCGGACCCGGCATATTCGGAATGGGTTCAATGCGTCGCTGGTTCATATGGAAAAAGGAAATCTGGAGAGTGGCTATATGGAAGATTCGGATAATGACGGCCTCTGGACCTCAATGTATCTGGGTGGAGAAATTTTCCGGTACGCTGTTACCAAAGATAAGGAAGCGCTACAGAACTGCCGGGAAGCGCTCGACGCTATGGAACGGTTGTATACGGTTACACCCGTTCCGGGTTTTCCGGCGCGTTCGTTTGAACGGGCAGGCTACATCGACAAACTGCATGATAAAGAGCGATGGCAGCATTCCCCTCAACCCGGCTGGGACTGGAAATCGACCACCAGCAGCGACGAAGTAATCGGACACATTTTCGCGTTCGGCGCCATGGCTGAACTGGTCGATGATAAGGACTTGAAAAGCCGGGCCATTACGCTGATCGATACGCTGATGAGCCATATTATTACACATGATATGTACCTGATCGATTTCGACGGAAAGCCAACCATGTGGGGGCGCTGGAACCCGGAATATGTGAATGCCTTTCCGATCAATGTGGGCGACCGAAAACTGAATTCGTCCAATATTGTAGCTATGCTGCAAACGGCTTATCACTTCACTCATAAAGAAAAGTACAAGAAGAAAGCGTTCGAGCTGATGCAGAAGCATGGCTACTTCGAGAACCTGATGCGACCCATGCGCATTATCGGTAAAGCTCCCGATAATGCCGATGAGCATAGCAAACATATGTCGGACGGCTGGAACCATTCCGATGATGAGATGTATTTCGTGGGCTACTGGGGACTGTACCGCTATGCGTTAAACGATACGTTACGAACCCATTTTAAGAAAGCGATCATTGATCACTGGGAAGTTGAACGGCCCGAAAAAGAAGGTGCCTGGAATATTTTCACGGCATTGACAGGGACGAAATCGTTCGATCTGCCCGAAGCAGTCTGGTATTTGCGGGAATTTCCGCTGGATCTTATCGACTGGGAAATTCAGAACAGCCATCGTAAAGATATCGAATTGCTGCCCGATAACTTTCGCAGACAAACCACCAAAGAAGTCCTGCCTCCCGACGAGCGACCCATTCAGCGGCATAATGGCAATATGTTCAGTATGGATCGACTGCGAGGCAATGGTACCTCCGAACATAGTGCGGGTGATATCTGGCTGCTGCCCTACTGGATGGGCCGCTACCTGGGGGTGATCAGTGCCCCTATGCGATAACGAACGAACGTGTGATTGAGTGATTGAGCGTTGAGCCGACTTCATGTAGTAACAATGAATCTATTAACCCTTCTTAAACAATCTGGAACGAGTTGGCTAGTCTGTGGAGCGCTCGTTCACTCATTCACGCTTTCGCTCGTTGTATCAGCTCAGCAACCGGTTTATCGGGATATACCCTATACGCAGGATTATAGCATTAAGTACTATACGGCTGACACGACACTTCGGCTAAGCCATACCTGCACCGATCGAAATGGAGTGACTCAGATTCTATCGGCCACTGGGTTGTTACACCCATTGGGGGGGCAGTTTCAATATCCTGGCAAACTGGTAGCCGACCAAACGTACCGACCCGTTACCGATCGCAAACTGTCGGCGTTGGGCCTTTATAACCAGCAATTGATTTACCTGGACAATACGGTCCTGTTTAGCAATGCCTGGGCTGGGAAACTTTATATTGAGCATGGATTACCTGCCGCACGGCTGTTTTGTGTAGGTTCTTATGAGGGAGGCCAGGCGTTTTCAGGAGCGATTTCGGATGGCGTTCGTATCCGGTTCTGGCAAAATGGCTTGCGCGTATGGGAAGGCCCGTTACCACAGGATTCTGTAATCAGTCTTCAATATGAAGCTGCTCAGCAACGCTATTGGGTTTTGGGAAAGCGTTCACTGAGTCTGCTGGACCCGAAAGCAGGTCGACTCCAGATGGTCGTTCAGCAACCGGGGCTAACCTGTTTTACCGTTTCCCAAAATAAGCTGTACATCGGCACTCACGATGGGTATCAGGTACTGGATGCCCGTTCGTTTGCACCCATTGGTGGAATGCAGAAGCGGTTGCCCTGGCCAGACCTGACCGCCCTATCGGTAGTACATGGGCAGTTGTGGTTTGGTTCGACTAAGGGAGCATTCATGCTGCGTCAGGATGGTACGTTCAATTACTATTATGGAGAACGCTGGCTACCGGGCAATATCGTGACGGCAATTGAAGAAGGGGCCGGAGAAACCGTTTGCATACTGACCGACAAGGGCCTGGGCGAAATTCATTTCGAGTCAATGACCCTGGAACAGAAAGCCTTGCGTTATGAACAACAGGTTCGCCAACGGCACATCCGATACGGCTTTAATTGTGATGTGACTACGATCCGGAATGGCGATCTGTCGACGGCACAGGTGGGGCAACGGGATAGCGACAACCTCTGGACATCGATGTATCTGGTTAGCCAGTTGTTTCGCTATAAAGTGACCGGAAGTAAGGAGGCGTTGCAAAACTGTCTGGAATCGTTCGAGGCTATGGAACGGCTGTTCAGCATTACCGGAATGGATGGTTTTTTCGCGCGGGGCTTCGAACGGCGGGGGTATCATAAATTTGAGGCCAAAGCCTGGGATGGTGGACTGACCAACGGCTGGAATCATGCCAGTGACCCTCAGTGGGATTGGCGCGGTACCACGAGTAGCGATCAGACTGTAGGCCAGCTGTTTTGCCTTACGCTGATGGCCGAACTGATGGATGGTGACGTGAAAAAACGGGCCATTTCGCTGATGGATGGGTTAATGACCAACATCATCCGCAACAATTGGTATCTGATCGATGTGGATGGTAAACCTACGCTTTGGGGCAAATGGCATCCCGACTATGTCAATTCGTTTCCGATTTCGGTGGGCGATCGGAAAATCATGTCGTCCAATATCATCGCCTTTTTACAGGCCGCGTATCATTTTACCAGAAAGCCCATCTACAAGCAGAAAGCCTATGAACTGATGCAGCAATATGGCTACCTGGACAACCTGATGCGGCCTATGAGCGAGATTGGCAAAGCTCCTCAGGGAGCGGGCGACTGGGCAAAGATGCTTTCGGAAGAATGGAATCACTCCGACGATGAAATGTATTTTCTGGCGTACTGGTGCCTGTATCCCTATGCCTTTACACCCGAACTGAAAGAGAAATACCGGCAGGCCATCAACGATCATTGGCAGGCAGAGCGCCCCGAAAAAGATGGCCTCTGGAATCTATGTTATGCCATGACGGGTGCAAAAACCTTCGACCTGCCCGAAACCGTCTGGTATTTACAGGAATTTCCGCTCGATATGATCGAATGGCCCATGCTGAATAGCCACCGGAAAGACATTGATTTGATACCCGCCAATTTCCGGGGCCAGACTACAAAAGAGATACTACCTCCCGACGAACGGCCCGAGCTGAAGCACAATCGCAACCTGTTCAAACTGGATCGGCCGGGGAAAGTTGTTTCTGAGTTGAGTGCCGGTGATTCCTTCCTGCTGCCTTACTGGATGGGCCGATACCTGGGGGTAATCAGCGCACCAACCATCAAATGACACGTATTTAGGCATTGGTGGAACCAAGTCTATTGTTTTTAGGAAGATGTAAGTAAAATCCTTTATTTAGGGTGTTTATTTCCACTACCTATGCGTCTTCTTTCCTGCCTTCTTGCCGTTTTGCTGGCAACCAATTCATCGGCTTTTGCACAATCTTATCCAGCCATTTTTTCAACAAAGACTAATAGTCCTGTTTGTGAAGGGCAGGTATTCCAAATTAATGCTGTCTATTCTGTTCCACCTTCTGGAACAACGGTAAGTTTTCGTTGGGTAGGTCCTAATAATTTCACAAGCAATGCTTATGGAGGAATAACAGTTCCAGCCTCATCAACGGCAGCAGGGACCTATTCGGTAACGATGACATTCGCTGGAACGAATCAAGGTAGTGCAACTGCATCAACAACGGTTAGCCTTGGTGGGCCATCTAAACCTATGGCGTTAGTCAAGGATGGGCAATATAATTCGTTTAGTCGGGTAATCTGCGGCCCAACGAGTTTGTCGTTACTGGCTTATCCAGATGAGTTGTATAGTAATAACAGTGCCAGTTATCGGTGGACGGGCCCTGATAATTTTGTGAGCAATGAGCAGAATCCCGTTGTTACTCAGGGGGGAGCGGGTTTGTATATTCTGGAAGCAACTTACCCCAATAATTGTGGAGTTGGTAGGGATACTGTACAGATTTATAATGCTGCCGTTTCGATTGGATCGTATGCAGTTGGGTCTACACAGTACGCGAATACTTTTTGTCAGGGAACATCCGCAGAACTACGAGCATCGATCTCTGCCATGTCTGGAACAACAGCTTCTTATCAATGGAGGGGGCCAAATGGATTTATAAGTGGAGGGCAGAGTTTGACATTGACAGATGTGTCGAAAGCTATGGAAGGTACCTATAGCGTAACGGCTACATTTTCGGGGGGCTGTTCCGGGTCGGCCGTTTCTTCGTAGTATATAACCATTTCGGAGCCTCTTGTTTGGTTTGGTTCATTTCAACTCAACTCGGATGGTACGCGCTCATCAAGTCAAAGTATTTGTCAGGGTAGTACTTTCGTTGTGGATGCCCTCTATATGGGGCCGAATAGTAGTGAAGTAGCCTTTCATTGGAAAGGGCCGAATGGTTTTGTTAGTAACACGAAAAGTAATACGCTCACGAATGCTTCACCTACTATGAGTGGGAGCTACAGTGTAACAACTGTAACTCCCGACGGATGTCGAGGAGTAGGGGGCGGAAGCGTAACCATTGGCTCTCCAACGGTATCAATAACGAGCGGTACGTTAGAGTCCAATCCCTTGAATAATTATACCGTATTCTGCACGGGGAGCGCCTTTCGTGTAGGAGCCTCTACAAATGGCTTGTCGTCTACCTATCGATGGGCTGGTCCCAATGGCTTTACCAGTACAGCGCAAAGCTTTACCTTGACGAATGCCGACCCGGCCATGACCGGAACGTATAGTGTAACGACAACCTATTCAGGAGTGTGTGTTGGTTCTGCAACAGCGAGCATCCCAATTCAGGTCACTAAACCAATAGTCAGCTTTTTTAGCCAGACACCTGGAGGCACTACAATAGGAAATGACTACTGTCCTGGTATGTCATTCTATCTAATTCCGCTTTTATCTAATCCGCCTACCGGTTTTCCCTCTAATCGATCAATCATTACTTATCAGTGGAGCGGACCGAATGGCTTTACGAGTTCAGTTAAGCAACCCTCTATACCAACCGCGAGCACTCTTGCATCGGGAGTTTACAGTCTGACGGTTACTGTTACAGGAGAATGTAGTGGTAGTTCAATAGTAGCTCAGAAAATAACTGTTGGGAGACCTACGAGCTATGTTTCATCTGTGCCGCTAACAGGTATAAGAACGCTTAATGATACATATTGTCCAGGAGCGACTGTGTACATACAAGCCAATAATACCCCGAGCAATGCCATTGCTTCATACCGATGGAAAGGGCCCAATGGGTTTACTAGCTCAGCACAAAGCTTAACCCTGACGAATGTCAATTCGGCTATGGCGGGGGTATATAGCTTGACAACAACGTATGAGGGACAATGCTCTGGAACAAGGGTAGATTTTGCTAACGTCATTGTCAAATCAACGAAAATTCCTATTGGTGTTTTCAGGATAAATGGAAGTGGGGGCGGAACTCCTCCGTTGTGTCTGGGGAACTATTACGTGTTAAAACCGAACGCTGCGGCATATTATTCGAATGACGTATTGACCCAGAATGCTTACGAATGGACTTTGCCTGATGGGAAAACCTCTACGGCATCTACGGTAACTATTGCCAGTGCGAGTCTGGAAAACGCTGGGCGCTATATTTTAAAAACGACCTACGGAGGAGTTTGCGAAGTTGCTACTGTCCATGATACAGCCGATATTATACTTGGAATACCTACGCCGAAAGTTTGGGCCAGTAACAGGTTTATCAGTATTGGACGATCAACAACGCTATATGCCGAAAAATGCATCGGCTCGACTATACAATGGTCGGATGGGCAAACCGGAAGTTCGATTATTGTAAGCCCAACTCAAACGACAACGTATACTGCTGTTTGTGTGGGTTATGAAGGATGTCTCAGCCCTGCTTCCGATCTACTGACCATTCGGGTAAGTAATCAACCAGAAGCCGACCTAAGTTTACGATTGGCTGTAAACAACCGAGTACCTGCTCTGGAACAACCAGTTACTGTGACTTTATCTGTCAGCAACAATAGTGATCAGGACGCGCATAATGTGCGTATCGAGAGCCAGTTACCGAACATGCTGACCGTTGTGGATGCAGGCGATATGCAAATGACGGGAACGATGTTGAGGACAACCATTGGGTACATACCTGCTAACAGCTCTGTGAACGTAACTTGTAAAGTAGCCGCTCTTTCGGCTGGCACTGCGTGGCTATCGGCTCAAATCATGGCATCAGATAACCCGGACCCTGATTCTTATCCAGCCAGTGGTACCAACGATGGGCAGGACGATATGGGTTGGCTCGATATACGAACAATAATCTCCGGAGGAGTCATTAGTAGCTCGCCAGAACTCAACCCAGCTTATTTGCCAACCCCCCAAACAACGGATGGTAATCTACCGGGTGAACTGGTAGATTTAAGTTTGAATGCATTTGTCGATAACCCGACTCCAGCCTTAAACGAAATCGTTACAGTTACCCTTCAGATTAGCAACTATGCCAATCGACGCTTGCTGAGCCCAGAGGTTACCTGCCAGTTGCCGGTTGGACTTGCATTTGTTAGTGGTACGAATATGATCGCTATCGGGCAGCAGGTGATCCTAACAGGAGGGCAGTATTATCGAATGTGGCCCCAGTCGTTCAGTTTTCAGGCTCGGGTAACGGGAACAATCAGTGAACCGGTAAAAGCCCGTATCAGTTATTGTGATTGGGACGATGCAGACTCTGATCCTACAAATGGATTTGAGACTGGAGAAGACGATACGGTTCAGGTTAACCTACGGGTACGATAGCCTACCTCTGAAAGGCCAAACCAAATAAATCATTTACTTTAATAGTCATAATAGAATTCCGGGAAGTAGTATAGATAGAGGGAAATTGTCCTCCCTTTTTCTTGTTATTGATTCAATGAGTGGTACTATCAGTCTTCGGGAGCGGCTTAAAAATGGCCAGAATGTATATGGAACCTGTATTACTTCTACAGGCCCTATGTGGCCTAAAGCGGTAAAACAGATTGGTCTTGATTTTGTGTTTATTGATACTGAACACATTCCGCTGGACAGGTCGGAACTGGCCCGGCTTTGCCAGCAGTTTCGGTCGTATGACATTACCCCCATTGTTCGCATTCCCAGTCCCGACCCTTATCTGGCCTGTCAGGCTATTGATGGTGGGGCCATTGGCATTGTGGCTCCCTATCTCGAATCGGTCGAACAGGTACAGACGCTGGTGGGTGCTACCAAATACCGTCCGTTGAAAGGTGAAAAACTGGCGGCTTATCTGAATGGCACCGAAACCCTGTCGCCCGAAATGGCTGCCTATATCGACGGGTACAATACCGACCATATGTGTATTGCCAATATCGAAAGCGTACCGGCAATGAATCGACTTGACGAGATGCTGTCAGTGCCGGGTCTGGATGCGGTATTCATTGGACCACACGATTTATCGGTAAGTCTGGAATTGCCAGAACAGTACGACCACCCTGATTTTGAGGCCGCTGTACGAACCATTATTCACAAAACCCGTCAGAAAGGGCTGTCTATCGGTATTCATTTCTCGCTGGAGCCCGAACGGCAAATCCAATGGATGGCGGAAGGAGCCAATATCGTTGTGCATAGCTTCGACATCGCCCTGTTTAGCCAGCGCCTGCGGCACGATATGGCCGTTATTAAAGAAGCCGCTGGGGATCTGGCAGGTGGAACAGTGTCCGATTCCTTACATATATGACCGATATGATGGGCCTGAAACAAATCCATCTGCTTGGGTGGCTAATCATTTCCAGTATTGCTTACGGACAAGCCCCCGAATTATCGGCGGATTCGATTTCCTATTATCGGAAGGCGTTGTCCAGAAAGCCTGCAATTCGTGTATCTGCGCATCGAGGCAATACCGGGCTTGCTCCCGAAAATACGCTGGCATCGTTTCGCATTGCGTTACAACGGCAGGTTGACTACATTGAAATCGACGTCCGGACAACCAAAGATGGACAACTTGTTATTCTGCATGATGGCAACCTCAACCGGACAACCAATGGTACAGGCCCTGCCGCCGAACGAACATTAGCCGACCTGAAGGAATTATCGGCTGGTAAAGGGGCGGGCGAATCATTTCAGGCCGAACGAATTCCTACGCTAGCGGAAGTATGCCAATTGGTGTCGGACTGGAACGCCCATCATCGCTCTCAAACCAACCTCTATGTCGATTGCAAAGCGGTGGCTGCGGAGCCGTTGGTTGCGATGCTAACTCAGTACGGTTTGCTGAACGATGCCGTCTTCTACGGCTCCGATACCTTTTTGCAATCGCTTCACAAGGTGGCTCCGAAGGCGAAATGTATGCCCTCGCTCCGAAAAAGCGACGAGTTGACGGCCAAAATCGCAGCCTTGCACCCGTATGCGTTCGATGTAAACGCAACTGAATTGACAAAAGACCTGGTCGATCAACTGCATATGCAGGGGCTGCGGGTATTCGTAGACTTGCTGGATGAAGGTAATCGACCAGAATACTATCAGAAAGCAGCGCAACTGGGCGTCGACGTGATTCAAACCGACCATATTCTGAACGTCTATCGGACCCTAGCCCGCCGAGCGACGAAATAACCTAAAACAACCTGGCTTGAGCGTTATGAAACACCTACTCTGCACCGCTTTTCTTGTCGCCATAACGGCATCGGGATGGGCACAGGTACACAAAGAGTATACCCCAACGGCCTATCCTGATCGGCTCATTCTGGGTTGGCAGGGCAATGCGGCCACGTCGCAGTCAGTCAACTGGCGTACCGATTCAACCGTTACGAATGCGGTCGGAGCCATTGCCGAATCTGATCCATCGCCCGATTTTGTCTCTAAAGCAGCCGTGATACAGGCCACAACCGACCGAATCGTACTCGATGGCAAAACGGTTCTCTACCACTCCGTTCATTTCACAAACCTGAAACCAGCTACAAAATATACGTACCGGGTGGGTGATGGGGTACACTGGAGCGAATGGTTTCAGTTTAAAACGGCTCAGAATCAGGTCGCCCCGTTTTCGTTTTTGTACTTTGGTGATGCCCAGAACGACATACGGTCACTTTGGTCGCGGGCCATTCGCGGAGCATATTCAATGCTGCCTGCTGTGAGCCTAATGATCCACGCGGGCGATCTGATCACAACCTCCAATGCCGACTGGCAATGGGCCGAATGGTTTGAAGCGGGGGGGTGGATCAATGGTATGGTGCCCACGTTAGCTACACCGGGCAATCATGAATATTTTAAAGATGAACAGGGTAACTACCGTGTATCCAGGCACTGGCGCCCGTCGTTTGTGTTGCCGGAAAATGGCCCCAAAGGGCTGGAAGAAACGGCTTATTTTTTCGATTATCAGGGCGTACGGTTTGTTTCATTAAATTCACAGGCGGCTTTGCTGGATTCGACTGTGATGACCACACAGGCGAACTGGCTTGTTCAGGTGTTGAGTAGCAATCCGAATCGCTGGACGATTGTGACCCATCACCACCCAATCTATTCGACGAAACAGGGCCGCGATAATGACGATTGGCGGAAAAAGATGGAACCGATTTATAAAAAGTACGGTGTCGATCTGGTCCTTCAGGGGCACGATCATACCTACGGACGAGGGTTGAATATGCCGTTGGGAAAGAGCCGGAAACATCCCGATGGGCCAATCTATGTTGTTTCGGTCAGTGGACCAAAAATGTATGATATTGGCCTGCAAAACTGGATGGATCGGGCTGCTTCGAATACACAGCTATACCAGACCATTTCGGTCGATGGGGCTAAATTGTCCTATCAGTCGTATACGGTGACCGGGGAGAAATACGATTCGTTCGACTTATTGAAAGACAATAAAGGAAAGAATACTTTGGTCGATCAGGCGCCGGTGCTGTCGCCCGAACGGCTCGAATTGCCCGCCGAATACCAAAAGCGGTACACACCTGCACAAATGGACGAGTATCGGAATCGGTTTCAGGAATACAAAGCCCGCAAGCAGGCGAAAAAAGAGTAAAACTCAGTTAACCAACCTACTATGCATACAACTACCTCCCAGTCGACGGCTGATCCGGCTATTGCCCAGCCTGCACCCGTCAAACGATTACTTTCGCTCGATACCCTGCGTGGATTCGATATGTTCTGGATTATGGGCGGTGAGGATGTATTTCACATACTGGCCAAAACAACGGGCTGGGCTTGGGCTGTGGTAATTGCTGAGCAGTTGCATCACCCAAGCTGGAATGGGTTTACAGCTTACGACCTGATCTTCCCGCTGTTTTTGTTCATGGCTGGCGTATCGACTCCTTTTTCGATTGGCAGCCGTCTGGAAAAAGGAGCGGACAAATCGGAGGTTGCCCGGAAAATTATTACCCGAGGATTGGTTCTGGTTTTGCTGGGGGTGATTTACAACAATGGCCTGTTTGTCAAAGCGTTTCAGGATACGCGTTTTCCAAGTGTACTGGGTCGAATCGGGCTGGCGGGTATGTTTGGGCAGTTGATTTATCTGTACGCCAGTACGCGTTTCCAATACATCTGGTTTGTTGGATTGCTGCTAGGGTATTGGGTATTGATGATGCTGGTGCCTGTGCCGGGCTGCGGAGCGGGTATTCTGACAATGGAGTGCAACCTGGCCAGCTTCATCGACCGACAGATTGTGCCGGGGCACTTGTATAAAACAATTCATGATCCAGAAGGCGTCTTTTCAACAATACCAGCCATTGGTAATGCGCTGCTGGGGATTTTTGCCGGGACTTTCCTACGGTCGCACGGTCGAACGGGGGGGCAGAAAGCGCTTCGGTTGCTGGCTATAGGCGCAGGCTTTGTTGTGCTGGCCTGGCTCTGGAATTTCATTTTTCCCATCAATAAAAATCTGTGGACTAGTTCGTTCGTTTGCGTTACGGGTGGTTTCAGTCTGATGCTGCTGGCTATCTTTTACTGGATCATCGACGTGAAAGGCCTGAAAGGATGGACGTTTTTCTTTACGGTTATCGGTATGAACTCCATCCTGATTTATCTGGCGGGTGAGTTTATCAGCTTCGATTATGCCGCCCGGTTCTTCTTTGATGGTTTGCTGAAACTGTCGTCATCCGAAGTAGTTCAGAAAGTGGGTATTGCCATCGGCGTGCTCGCGGTCAAATGGGCATTTCTGTATTTCATGTACAAGAAAAAGACATTCCTGCGGGTATAATAGGTTATATACCGGTTTTGTCTGGTAATAAAAAATAGTGGCAATTTTCTCTTTTAGGTTACTAATCAGCAAATTGTTATTATTTTGCCAGACGATGAAACGAGATGATTCTCTCTGGAAGGCAATTTTAGAAGATGTATTTGATGATTTTTTACGCTTCTTCTATCCGAAGGCAGAAGAACTGTTTCTTCTGAATAGAGGGTTTGACTACCTGGATAAGGAATTAGAACAGTTGTTTCCTCCCGAACAGGATAGCTATCAACCCCGGTATGTTGACAAGCTGGTAAAAGTATATACTCGTCAACACGACCAAGTTCAGGAACAGTGGATTTTAATCCATATAGAAGTACAGGGCTACAAAGATCCTAATTTCGCGGAACGAATGTTCCAGTATTATTGCCTTATTTACAGATGGTCATAGAGGGTATCAGCCTGCCTATTATGAACAGGATTGTTTAGGAACCCAGCTTCGCTATCAGTACAATGTCTATAAACTACTGGATCAAAGCGATGCTGCTTTATCGGGCAGTGCAAACCCTTTTGCCAAAGTATTATTAATCGGTAAGGCTGCTTTACTGGGCAAAAAGATGACTGAAGCGCAATTGCTGACCGTTAAAATAAATATTGCTAAGGAATTGTTAGCGAGCCAATTGTCTAAAGATAAGGTTCGTAGTTTGATGAACTTCCTTCGGTATTATGTACGTTTGGAAAACCAGGAGGCAGTCGATAAGTTTGAGCGGGCTGTTGAAGCTATAACACAACAAAATACCACAATGGGAATTGAGCAATTTTTGCTGGAACGTGCTAAAAAAGAGGGGATAGAGCAAGGAATAGAACAGGGGATGAGAGAAAAGAACCTGGCTTTTACCCAAATGCTTCTTCAGGAAACCTCGTTTACGGTAGAACAGATTGCCCGATTGGTTGGCGTACCGGTATCGTTTGTCGAAGAGGTCAAAAAGAAGAGCGTATAAGTTTAGGCTTTTTAGAGCCCACACTACTTCCGCAGTAGCCAAAGCTCGGTTACCTGCGAACCGCGTTCTCCTTCGCCACATGTCCATATAAAGGTCACGTTTCCATCGGCCAGTGCCGCCTTTGGAACGTCGAATTCATAGATTGGTTGCTCGCCCGTCTGGATAAAATCATGAATTAACGACCCGTCGTCGGTGGTAAGTTTCATCCGCGAGCGGAACCGACCTGTGTAGGCAATACGAAGCCGATACGAAGCCTTCGGGTCCAGATCAGCATAGGCAATTTTTAAGGGTTGATCATATAGCGTTTTCGCCTGTTTCATCCAGACGCGTGGCGTAATCTGGCCTTTGAAGCCCGTTGCTTTAATCTCATCGACCCACTCAACGCCTACCAGGCCAACGCCAAAACCGGTTCGTGGCGACCGCAGACTACCAGGATCGACGTCCCAGCGTTCGTCCGAAACGACCCGATGCCAGCTTTCCGGAGCACCCATATGATCGTAAAAGCCGCCGGGTCCTGGATCGGTCCGGTGAAGCATCGCCCTGAGTTTGGCTAAACGGGTGGCTTCATCGCTTATTTTTTCCAGTTTCTCCAGTTGCGACAGGAGCCAGGGCGAGTCGTTCAGTGGAATATCGATGTTGTCCAGGAAATTCCCTCGCCCCGACATGGCGCCATGCCGTTCGATGGTCAACTGAGCGCCGATACTTTTGAACAAAGAGTCTCCCAGTGCAAAACAGATCTGGCGATATTGAGGCAAAATGGGCTCTTTCCAGGCTTTTGCAAGAATGGTCTTTGTCTGGGCAATCGCCACCAGCGATCCCTCAGAGCCGATCGTTGTCAGCCTGTCGCGGGCCTGTTGCTCCAGATTAGTTTCGTACAGGAGTCGATGGCGCGTGTAGGCGTCATAATAGGCCCGGATGAGACCCATCTGAAACCGGGCGTTTTGACGCACCGATTGGGGAGCTGAGCTTTCCAGTGCCTGCCATTGCATCAACGTTCGCTCTACCGACTCATTGGTGAGTAAACTACCCCGCCAGTTTTGTTCCAGAGCGACCAGGCCCTGCGCTACGGATTCAGTATAGTCGGGGCCGATAAACAGACGGGCATAATCGCGGAGCGTTTCGATGACGGGCGCTTCAGGGTTCCAGTCCTGATCACTCCAGACGAATTTATTTACATCGTCGTTGGTGCCTTCCGAATAACTGATGCTGCCCATACCATACTCATCCAGCGCATTATGAATGGTCTTCTCATCGTGTGGGCGTGGGTTAATGCTCTCACGGCCCAACGTCATGGCCCAGGCCAGATCCCAGTGCGGTACAGGATACTGGCTACTGTAATTGTGCGTAATATCGGGGTAATGCCGAATTGGGATAGTGGGATTCAGTCGATTCCGGATTTCCTGAACGGGCATCTTGACCCAGGGGCCAAAAACGACCCCACCAAACCAGTTATAGCCGTGATTTACCTGTTTGAAGAACGCGTCGAACCATTGCTGAGTGGGCCGGAAGACCTGGGGTGATACCCAGATTTTAGCGTTCGGATGATACGTATGCAGTACCTGCGCTTCTTTTTCGAGCCAGGCAAAGAGCACATCAGGCTCCAGTTCACCCGGATCGCCACCCGGCACAAACACGGCATCGAGTTTGGGTACAGTTGCAAAGATTTCCCGTCGCTCGGCCAGTTCTTTTTTTATAGAATCAGGATGCGTATAATTCTGCCCCATATTCGGATACCACATCCAGACATCCAGCCCGTACTCGGCACAAATCCGCGATTGCTCCCGAATCATCTGGATCGCCGGTAACTTCATATGCCGACTGGTGAAATCGTCATCCGTGCGGGGCGGCATTATTTCGATGCTATTGGCTCCAAATAAGGCGAGTTCACGGATATACTGATCGAACTGCGCTACCGAAAAGGCATCATAGGCATTGGTTTTAGGGCGATACCCTAACTGATGCCCACGAATAGGGTATCGTGGACTGGTGGACAGGGTAATCGGTTCTGGTAAATCCACCTTTCCCGGACGCATAGTCAGCTTCCGCAACAGTTTCCCGACCCCGTAGAGCAACCCACGGGCGTCATGCCCTACGATGAGTACAGTGTTGGCCGATTCGACCGTCACTAGCGTAAAGCCTTCCTGTTGTGTGACTGGCATATTGCGTACCAGCGTCTGGAGGGGTTTGGGGAGTTTGTCCAGGTTGTTTTCCAGCGCAATTCCAATCAGGGGTTGAGCCGTAGCTGGGGTCGGAAAGCGGTCGGTTACGGGTAATTGAATACCTGATCGTTTCCTGATTTCCTGCTGAAGAACCTCAACCGTTCGGCGGAGGACTTTCTGATCCGTAACGGTATTGACAATTCGGGCTTTCGACAGATCGATTGGAGACGCCAGAGCCGTGGCCAGTACCAAACAAAAGCAAACGGAGGAAACGATTCGTTTGAGCATAGGAAGGGTAGGGTATATACCGACGCGCCGGTTGCTACAGCTTAATGAAAATCCGGCGTTGGTACAGGACGTAGGCTGGAATGAAATTGACACCGATGAAAAACAGGGCATAGAGTAAACTGGCCAGCTCCGGTTGAATACCTATACTGATTAACCCATTGACTACATGTTCGTTCAGTGAATAACTGCCGAATTTCATTCGGTAAAAAACCAGGGCAAAGATGTCGGCCAGTACGTACACCGTAATCGCATTGGCTCCGAAAATGATACCGGGTCGTGTGCCTTGCGTATAGCCCAGTACATCGACCAGGAAATAAACGGCTCCCAATAGCAACGCTGCAAAACCCGACGTCACCAGCACGAACGAACTCGTCCACAGGTTTTCGTTGACCGGGAAGGTTAAGCCCCAGAAATACCCGGCTGCTGCTGCGAATAGCCCCGCTGTCATCAAATAGGCCACTTTTTCGGTGGGGGAGATGGCCATGAGCATTACCCGGCCAGCCAGCATACCCGTTAGGGTGGTCACAATAGAGGGAAACGTGCTGAGGATACCTTCCGGGTCCCAGGTGCCCTGCCACATCCGGCCCGGAAGGTATTGTCGATCCAGCCAGGCCGCCAGATTCTGGCCCGGCTCCAACACAACATGGCCCACGTCAGGAGTTGGGATAAGGGTCATGGCCAGCCAGTAAGCGACCAGCGTAAGGACCCCAATCCAGACCTGTTGTTTCCAGGTAGTGTTCAGAAATAACGTTGTGCAAACCAGAAAGACGATGGCAATGCGGTGGAGAGTACCGGTCCAGCGTACATTCGAAAAGTCGAAATCGGGTAATAAATTCAGAAACATGCCCACGGCGAAAATCTTCAGCGAGCGAACGACAACTTTCCGGTAAAGTGTGCCTTTGGGGCTTCCCTCGGTCACGTGCCGGGTATACGCCAGTGTGATGGATACTCCCACAATAAACAGAAACGTGGGCGCAATTAAGTCGGTGAACGACAGTCCATTCCATCGGGTATGACGTAGCGTGAAATACACGAACTCCTCGGTGCCTGGAAAATTGGCAACAATCATGGCCGCAATGGTAAACCCACGTAAGGCATCCAGTGAAACGAGTCGATTTGGTGTCATCAGGTGGTCATTGTTGTCATTAAATAGTCATGAATTGGATATTCTGTAGTTGATATAAGCTTAGATTAGCAACGAGAAAATAAAATTCCTGAAGCCTAAGCTGAACGAATTGGCTGACTGATAGCGATTAATGTCTGCTTCACGACCATCAGCAACAATCAAATGGCCGTTTTATTAAAAAAGCCCCGTTCTTACAATGGTATCTTTATTACTGATTGACGTACTATAAAGGCTACTAAACCGGAAAATTTATGCGGAAGAGTTTCTACGCTACCCTCATTTGCCTATTTTTTGTAGGCCTAAATAGCTGCCAGCGCGTTAAATCCGATGGTGGGGAGTATGGCAAACAACTCGCTGTTTCCTGGGAGCTTGTCAGTAATTTCACCGACGTCAAGGATGGGTTTCTGGCTCGTTTTACGCTGACGAACAACAGTGATAACGACTTGACAGATGCCAACTGGGCTTTATTTTTCAACATGTCGCCCCGACCGATTCTGCCATCCAGGTCACCGCAGCCAGGGACCGTTCAGCATATCAACGGCGACTGGTATAAACTGGTGCCTACCAAAGGATTTAGCCTGAAGCCCGGTGCATCGGCCGAAATCCGGTATGAAGGTACCGAAGCGGTCACCAAAGTAACCGATGCACCAGTAGGACTCTATGTAGTTTTTTACGATAAGGAGGGCAAAGAAGAGTCGATCATACAGGTTGCCAATTATACCATTAAGCCGTTTACCCGTAAAGAGCAAGTACTACGTGGGCCAAACGATTTGTATCCTCCGGCTGGTCCGGCCATAACCTATCAGAACAACCTGGGGCTATCGGTGTTGCCAGCCGAAAAATTGCAGCCAATCATTCCATCTCCCGTCAAACTGACTACATCCCCAGGCACCTTAGCGTTCAATGCGTCATTGGCGATTTATGCGGATAAAGGTCTGGAAAACGAAGCTAGCTTATTAAGTAAACAGATAAAGGCATTAGTAGGTAAGGATGTTGCCGTAAGTAGCCAGTCTCCAGCTAATAAAGGCATCTTCCTGAAAATCGCACCCGTTCAGGTGAATGGCATAGCCAAAGAAGCCTACCAGTTGCGCATCGACGAAAAAGGAATTTCGATAACCGGAAGCGACGCTGCGGGTGTATTCTATGGAACGCAAAGTTTACTGGCGCTGCTACCGAATGAGGCTTACCAAAATCCTTCGGCCGATATTCCCTTAAAATACATGCAGATCGACGATGCCCCACGGTTTGCATTCCGGGGTATGCATCTGGATGTCAGCCGAAACTTCCAGACCAAAGAGACGATCCTTCGGATACTGGATTTGCTGGCCTTTTACAAAATCAACCACTTCTTATTCTATACGACCGAAGACGAGGGCTGGCGACTTGAAATTGATGGCTTACCCGAACTAACGCAGGTGGGCGCCCAGCGAGAGCATACGTCCGGGAAAGAAGCACCTGCACTGCACCCGGCTTATGGATCGGGACCCAAAGCATACGACAAGGATAAATATGGGAGTGGCTATTATACCAAAGCCGACTTTATCGAAATTCTGAAGTATGCCCATCAACGTCATATCAAGGTAATTCCCGAAGTGAATTTGCCCGGTCATGCGCGAGCGGCCATTAAAGCGATGGAAGCCCGCTACCAGCGATTCATGAAAGAAGGGAAAGAGAAAGAAGCAAATGAGTACCGCTTAATTGACCCCGACGATAAATCGGTCTATCTGTCGGCGCAGGGCTATACAGATAACGTGGTGAGTGTTGGGCGGGAGTCGACGTACCATTTTTACGAAAAAGTGGTGGAGGAAATCACGAAGATGTACAAAGAAGCTGGTCTGCCGATGGATGTGATGCACGCAGGGGGCGACGAAGTACCCGAAGGTGTCTGGACCAGGTCGCCGATGGCCGCTAAGCTACTGAGCGAGAACCCGACCATCAAAGACCCGAAGAATTTACAGGCGTATTTCTTTCGTAAACTTCGCGAGCGACTGGCTAAACGGAAGCTGGAAGTACATGGTTGGGAAGAAGTTGTGCTCACCAAATCGGCCAGTGGGAAGCTGGAGGTGAACCCTGAATTTGTGGGGAAAGGCGTGGTGCCCTACGTATGGAATAACCTGTTCGATCTGGATTTGGGCAATCGGCTGGCCAATGCTGGTTATCCGGTCGTGTTGTGTAATGTATCGAACTTCTACTTCGATATGTCGTACAACAACGATCCCCTGGAGCCCGGACTATATTGGGCCGGGTATGTCGATACGAAAGCTAACTGGGCCTTTGCTCCCTATGATATGTTTAAGACCACCTATAAAACATCGATGGGTAAGCCGCTCAATTTCGCAGGACTTGAACGGATGAAACCCGAAGCCCGAAAGAATATTCGGGGTATAGAATCTCAGCTTTGGAGCGAAACCGTGAAAGGCCGCGATATGGCCGAATACGATATACTGCCTAAATTGCTTGGATTTGCTGAAAGCGCCTGGGCTCCCGAGCGTATTTGGGAAACCATTGATAATCAACAGGCTCGCGAGCGGTCAATGGATGCGGGCTGGGCCATTTTTGCTAACACGCTGGCTCAGCGAGAGCTTCCCCGACTGGCCCGGTTGAATGGTGGCTATACCTATCGGGTGCCGCCACCGGGTGCATTGATCGAAAAGGGTATGCTGAAAGCGAATGTTGAGCTGCCGGGTTTAACGATTCGGTACACAACGGATGGTTCTGAACCTACAACACAATCGCCAGTGTATACGGGTCCGGTTGCCATTACAGGGGCCGCAAAAGTAAAAAGCTTCGATGTAACAGGGCGCTCCAGCCGATCGATAATGGTTAGCAATAAATAGATGATGCGATAAAATAGAACTCAGCTTAGCAGGATGATTAGAGATAGTATTGGTCATCGTAATAGCCTGGGTTCCCTACTAATCTGAACTAACAAAAATATTATTTACTATGACTATCGGGGTTGATTTAGGAGGGACGAACGTACGGGCGGGGCTAGTTGATGACGGTACAATTATCCGGCAACATAGCAAAGCCCTACAGCAAAAAGAATCCCTTTCGGCTACATTATCCCAACTGATTGAACTTATACGCCCATTGGTCAACCCCGCCGTTACCAGCATTGGCATCGGAGTTCCATCCGTCGTTGACATTGAGCAGGGTATCGTGTACGACGTCGCCAATATCCCATCGTGGAAGGAGGTAGCCCTGCGGGATATTCTTGAAAAAGAGTTCGATATGCCGGTATTTGTCAATAACGATGTGAACTGTTTTATTCTGGGCGAGCATCAGTTCGGACTGGCACAGGGGTATCGTTCAGCGGTGGGTATGGCGATCGGAACGGGGCTGGGTTCGGGAGTTATTATCGATAATCAGCTCTATACGGGCAGTAACTGTGGAGCGGGCGAGATTGGCTTGCTACCGTATCTGGATAAGAACATCGAGTCGTATGCGGCCGGTGACTTTTTCGAGTCTATTCATGGCACGACGGCGTTGGAGGCCAATCAGGAGGCCTTACTGGGTGGACAAAACGCCCTTAAGCTCTGGGGCGATTTTGGCACGCATTTCGGCAATGCTGTGAAAGTGATTCTGTACACCTTTGATCCAGAAGTAATTGTTCTGGGCGGTTCTATTGCCAAAGCGTATCCATTTTTCAAAACGACAATGCTGGAAAGCATGGCCAATTTTGCGTACCCCGTTACCCTCCGACGGCTCAAGATGTTTCAGTCGCAGAATGAAAATATTGCGCTGTTAGGAGCCGCTGCGCTGGTCCGGCAGTTGGTTTGATTGAGCAAATACGCCTTCAGATCATACAGTTTCGAATAGGTTGGCATACTACCTGAAAAAGACACGATGAAACGCAATACCCTGTTGGTGATCCTGGTGCTGGTCATCTTTTTCGTCATTTCCTTCCTTACCAACATTCTCGGGCCAATCATACCGGATCTGGTCGATAGTTTTCAGCTAAGTATTGGGTTGGCCGGGTTTCTGCCCTTTGCATTTTTTGTTGCCTATGGGGTGTCGATACCAGCGGGTATACTGGTTGAAACATACCGCGAAAAAACAATGTTGATCGGGGCGTTTCTGCTGGCGTTTCTGGGGTCGTTGCTGTTTGCGCTGGTTCCACAATTTTCGGTAGCACTGGGTTCGCTGTTTGCCATTGGTGTAGGCATGGCGGTGCTTCAGGTGGCCATCAATCCGCTGCTTCGCGTGGCTGGTGGCGAAGAGCATTTTGCGTTCAACTCGGTAATGGCGCAACTATTTTCGGGGGCGGCTTCCTTCCTGAGCCCGTTGTTGTACAGCTATTTCGTACAGACTATTCATAAGGGGGGGGATGGTTCGTTCTGGATTCAATGGCTTGATAAACTGGTACCGACGGGTGTGGAATGGGTATCGCTTTACTGGGTATTTGCCCTGACCACACTGCTCATGATTGGGGTTGTGGCACTAGTTAGGTTCCCGAAAGTGGAGCTGAAAGCCGATGAAAAAGTAGAAGTGGGAGGAACCCTCACGGCCTTGCTTCGGAACCGAACAGTACTGTTATACTTCGCCGGAATTTTTGCCTATGTGGGCACCGAGCAGGGTATTTCCAATTGGATTTCCAAATTCCTTCAATTGTATCATGGCGTTGATCCGGCAACCGCAGGGGCGCAGACTGTTGCTTATTTCTGGGGCCTGATGACGATTGGTTGTGTGCTGGGGCTGATTTTACTCAAAGTGGCCGACAGTCGGAATGTGTTGCGGTTATTTACGCTGGGGGCCATCCTTTCGTTATTGATTGGCCTGTTTGGCCCCAAAGAGTGGGCATTGATTGCTTTGCCGGGAACGGGCTTCTTTGCGTCGGTCATGTGGTCCATTATTTTTTCACTGGCGCTTAATTCCGTACCGGAGCATCATGGCACTTTTTCTGGTATCTTGTGTACAGGAATTGTGGGGGGCGCCCTGGTACCACTCATCATCGGTGGATTGGCCGAATGGGTGGGCCTACGCCTGGCCATGTTGGTTATGCTACTCACCCTGGGTTACATTTTTAGTATCGGTATCTGGGCAAAACCTCTGATCAATAATGCAACCATAAAGCGAAAGAGCGAAAGAGTGAAAGAGTGAAATGCTGTCGTAGGCCATTTTTCACTCTTTCATTCTTTCGCTCTTTCACTCTTTACCCATGCACAAGATCATTCTACTTATCGACTTTGCAGAGGATTACAGCCGAAGCCTGTTGAAAGGTGTATCGAAATATGCCCGGGAGCACGGCCCCTGGGTGTTTTGCCAGATGCCCCTGTTTCATCGCGAAACCCTGGGGGTAGATGGGATTCTGAACTGGGCAAAGGAGTGGGGAGCCGATGGCATCATTGGCCAGCTCTATAACGAAAGTAGCGTAGAAAAGATCGTTCAGGCGGGCATCCCGGTTATTGCGCAGGATTTTAAAGAGCGATTCACTGAAATTCCGAACATTACGGGTGCCCATCGGGCAACGGGCGCCATGGCTGCTGATTATTTCCTCCGCAAAGGGTTTCGGAATTTTGCGTACTATGGGTTTAAGCACATTGTCTGGTCACGCGAACGGGCCGAGGGATTCGATGAGCGAGTGTCGCGGGCGGGTTGTTCGGTGCAGTATTTTGAGCATGAAGAGTATAGCTCAAGCGACCTGTGGTATTATAAACCCAGTTCGCTGAGCAAGTGGCTGAAATCACTTCCGAAGCCCATCGCCATCTTGTGCTGCGATGATCGGATGGGGCAGCATATCACAGAAACCTGTCGGCATTCGCGTATTCGTATTCCCGAAGAGGTGGCCGTACTGGGCGTCGATAATGATGAAATGCTTTGCGAACTATCCGATCCGCCCCTGTCAAGCATTATGCAGGATGCCGAGAAAGGCGGGTATGATGCGGCTCATTTACTCGATAAACTGATTCGGAAAGAGATCACCACTTTTTACGACATCATCGTAGAGCCTACGCAGATCATTACGCGCCAGTCGACGGATATTTACTCGACTGCTGATGAATACATTGCGTTGTCGCTCAAATACATTCACCAGAATATCGACAAAAACTTACAGGTCGATGAGGTGGTGAAGCAGGTGCCCTTATCCCGGCGATCGCTGGAGATGCGCTTTCTTCAGGTCGTAGGCTACCCAATTTACAAATACATCCAGAATCTGCGTATCGAGAAATTCTCGAAAAAGTTACTGGAAACCGATCAGGCTGTTTTTGAAATAGCCATGGATCTGGGGCTTAACGACTCGAAGAATATTGCCCGTCAATTCAAGCAGGTCAAAGGCGTTACCCCGCTCGAATATCGCCATAAATACCTGGCAGGTAAATAATATGAAAAATCATTACTGGCTCTTTTGCCTGGTTTTGTTCGTTGGTTACCGGCTTCCCGAACAGGTAACGCCACCGGTTGACGGTCCACTATTCCCGGCTAAACTAGTTCAGTTTACGCCCTATACCAATAACCCCTTATTCAGTGGTACGGGGCAGGATACCTGGGACAAAAACATTCGCGAACGGGGATATATACTGCGTGAAGGGTCGACCTACCACCTGTGGTATACTGGTTATCGGGATGGTAAAAACCAGACGAAGTATTTAGGGTATGCAACCTCGACCGATGGATTCCACTGGACGCGTTATGCCGATAATCCAATCCATACGGATACCTGGGTAGAAGATATGTCGGTCGTTAAATCGGGGGATACCTATTACATGTTTGCCGAGGGGAAGGACGATGTGGCCCATTTGCTGACCTCGACCGACCGGATTCAGTGGCAGGAGCGTGGCCCACTTGATATTCGTTACACAACTGGCAAACCATTGAGCAAAGGCCCGTTTGGAACGCCTGCCATCTGGAAAGAGGGGAATACCTGGTATCTGTTTTACGAGCGAAACGATGAAGCTGTCTGGCTGGCAACCTCAAAAGATCTGGCGGTATGGACAAATGTGCAGGATGAGCCCGTACTAACGAAGGGGCCCGAATCCTACGATCAATACGCTGTGGCCATGAACCAGATTATCAAGTACAAAGGCCGATATTATGGTTATTACCATGCATCGGCTTATAAAGACTGGCACGAATGGTCGATAAATGTAGCCGTCTCAACCGATCTGATTCACTGGACAAAATACCCGCACAATCCGATCATCGGCAACAACTGTTCCAGCGGTATCCTGGTCCCTGATGGTGGAGCGTATCGGCTCTACACCATGCATCCTGATATGAAGGTTTTTTTGCCGAAAAAGTGATCAACGATGAGTCGACGTATTGTCACAAGCTTGTACGATGGTCTTAAATAAGGTGTTGGATACGTGGTTACCATAACCATCTCCCTGGATTTAGGGCCTTGGTTATGGTAACCACGTATCCAACATCTTTTGACGGCATTCTGGGCTATTGTTTTTTCAAGTCACTGAATTTGCCATACACAGATAGTGTATACTTCCCAACACCACTAGTGCCAATACCGGGCGTGACTACCAGTTTGTGCGTCCCTTTATTCACCTTCTCAATCAGATAGAGGTAGTTGTTGGCAGCCGTAACATAGTCCAACCGTGTTCCCTTTGAATCGAAGAGGTCCATATTACCGACAATATCCGGTGAACGCAGTGAGACATCAATGACCGAATTGTCTTCCGTCACATTCAGCGTGTAGGTGATCGATCCATTTTTGCCAACATAGCTGTCTGATTGGACAGCCGAGTCGAACAGGGTCTGTTTTAGATTTTGCACCTTCCCGAAAATTTCCAGGGTATACTTGCCTGTTGCGTCGCGAGTACCAGTTCCAACATAGATTCCGTATGTGCCCTTATTGAGCTTCGTCAGCATGGTGCGCGGTATACCGGCAGGTTGCGTCCCCGACGTATAGGCAACCTCAGCGCCAGCAGAGTTACTTAAATACAGCCACAAACTGGTGTTCGCTGAGACCACATTAATATCAACGGGAGCGTTATCTTCGGTTACCTCAAAAGTGTAATAATGATTTCGGGGCGAAAACGGAGGGCGATTGCTGATTCCTCCACCCCCACCTTCTGAACCAAAACTAACATCAGTCGACTGGACACGGCTAGATGGGCGCAGCGTAAAACCAGATGAAAGGCCGCTGCCTACCAGCCGGAAGGCCCCAACATCGTACCGTTGGCTGGTGTATACCATGACGCTATAGGTGCCAGCATTGACGATCTTGTCCAGTATCACCGTGCGGCCCGTGCCCCGGTCAAGGATGCGGGTGCCTTGTGGGTCATAGAGACTGACTCCAACATTAATATCGGAGGAGGTAAGCGTCAGTGAAACCGGCTGATTGTTCGAGGCTACATCAAATGAATAGAACTTATTGCGAGGAGTGTAGTCAGGGCCGCCACTGGTGCCGTCGGTAGTTGTCCAGCTTCCATTGATAACTCGGGTGGCTGGTGCAGTAGCTGTGATGGACACATCCTGGTACACAGCAGGCCATACCCCATCCGCGAGGGTCAGGCTTAAAACATAAGCGCCCGCAACGTCGGCAGTAAATCCGGCAGTGGCTGACTGCGCGTTGGTCAGTACGGCGGTGCTATTCGTCGGTTTCGTCTTAATAGCCCAAGCGTAAGCTAGCTTATCTCCATCAGGATCGATGGATTTGCTGGCATCGATAGTCGTTTGTTGCCCTGTTTCTACGGTCATGGAGGTTATTACGCTGATGACAGGTGGTTTTCCAGGAGTAGATACGTTAGGGCTGGGAGGTGGGTCGGCGCTTTTTGTGCAGCTTACTGAGGTAATACCTGGCAGAGCCAGCCATACCAGGAGTAGTACTGGCTTTTGAATCAGCCGGAAATGATTGACGGCTACGGACTTGATGGTGCTAATAAGGTTCATTGTAGTAGAGATGATTAGAAAAGAATCGGCAAGGGTAACCTGGGCCACAGATAGCACAGTGGTTTGGCTGGGGGACGAAGCCGCTGACTTTCAGGATGGATTTCGCTTATCGAGACGTTATCTTAAGGTACTTGATTGGCCAGGAAGGAACAGGAATTGAGGTGTAAATCGCTGAATACTCCCGGCTAGACCGCCGTCAGGCAACCGATGATGGTAAAAGCAACTGATTTCACTGGAATGAAGAATATGATTCAATTGCTTATCTGGATAGAAAATAGCCTATTCCAAGGCCAAAAGCTCTGTTTTTAACAGTAGGCTCGTTTACGGATATCGTTGGATTGGTATTGGACAGCCCGAAGCTGTAGAACACATTCAGCGTCAGGCCTGAAGGTAGGTCGTACCAGGCAGAAGCCCGAAGCCCGAAGTCGATTGGAGTAAAGGTGTCCGTTTGAGAATTACCTATTGTGGCATTCTCAGGTCCGACCTTTCCACTCAATGCATATCCAGAATACAGCCCACCACCAAGCAACAACTGTCCACTCGAAGTCGGAATTTTAAATAATAGATCAATCGGCACCTCAATGTAGTTGACGCTGAAGTTAATGCTAGCATTCGTATTGGGGTTTACCAGTTTGGTCCCTTTACTTGAATACAGTAGTTGGGGACGAAATCTTCCACTTTTGCCGATAGGCTTATCGACCATTATACCTGCCTGAAAACCAATAAAATTACTGGTAGAATAATAGTTAGGGTTAAAGGAAAATGATGCACTCTGAATACCGCCCCTGAATCCAAAACGCACACCCTGTGGTATGTCCGTCTGCCGTGCCTGCGAAACAGGGGAGGGGGCGTTTTGTTTGTAGGGCGCCGTTGTGGGCACTGGCGCTGGCTGAACGACCGTCGGTACGGGCTGTGTAGGTGTAGGTGCTGGCTGAGCTACTTTTGTAAACTGTTCTATTTCACCGTTAGTCCCATACTTTAGATAATTAAAATTGGTTTTCTGTACTCTAAAAATAGGGCCTTTGGGGTTGTTGAATCGCTTATAAACAATTTCTTTATCCGTTATTTCGATGACCAGCACTTCCAGTTGTGTGCCATCCCGCTGAACGAGTAAATCAGGCTTAGGCGTAGGGGCTAGCTTTGGGGGTGTAGGGCGTGTACGGGACTGCGCATGAACTGTTGTTAAGAAGGCAGTCAGCAAACAGGTTAACAAAAGGGGGAATATGTGCTTATGCATGATCGTATTTGAGTCGTCAAGTGGATGATATATATTTTTAGAGGTTCTGTAGACAGAACGATTTGTCTTCCTTCCAGGCCGGGTGTTACTTTTTTGTGAAAACTTTCGTAACGTCTGCTTTATAATTCATAGTTGCAGACTGGCTGAAGGCGGTATAGGTGAGCGTCAGATTGCCACCCGATAAGCTACCTGCTAGGTTCAGCAGATAAACTTGGGCCTGGCTGTTATCAGGAAATATCTGCGGTACACCAGTGGCAATACTTTTGTTATCAGCCTGAAAACCTGAACCACTAACTGTAGCGGTTGCGCTTCCATAAGGCATGAAATCGATTAACGTCAAGGTTTTTCCTGATTTACTGATTGTAAGTTTAAGACCGCTGCCGGTCTGACCATTGGTCATACTTTCGGCCCAGGTTCCCACATATTGGTCGAGTGGATCAGGTTCGTTCTTACTACAGGATGAGAGCAGCAGGATGAATGTGAATAGCACTAGCAGCGTGCGGATTGAAGTTGTGTGGAGTGTTTTCATTATTCGTAAATTGAAAATAAGAAGGTGTGAGCTTGAAAAATGGAAACCTATTTAACACCGGCCCATGCATTCATTTCACATGAGCCGGTAGCGCGGATGGTCTAGTTCGTTGCCATCGCATATCGATTATAAACGCTGCCCCGATTCTTCACTCGGACAATAAATGTACCTGTATAGCGGGGAGTCCAGCGAGCAATGCAGGTGTCAGAATTGTCATCATCTTTGGCAACCAGGTAGCCGTTGCTGTCGTAGATGTATAGATCCAGATCGGTATCGCCGTCGCCCTGTACTGCTACGGCGGCAGGCTCCATGCCATAGAAAGCAATTCTATACACATCTACCGAACCTGAATATACCCGTGAGGAAGCAGTCTGAACACCGCCAACAGCCCCGCGAGAAAGGGTTGGTTGTACCTTGCTGGCAAGAGCAAGCAGATGGGCATCCCCTTTTGCCATTTTCCTGGCATCGACCAGTAGTTTAGCCGGGTCGGTGGGGTTGGGCTTTTCAGTTTTGGTAGCGGTCGACGTTGTGGATGCAGGACTGGCTTTCGCATCAGCCGATATTGGTTTTATACCTAGTTTGTACATCATATCGGCGGCTGTAACCAGGCAGAGTGCGCAGTTATTCGCGTAGCCGTAACGGGCCAGATTAACGGCACTGGCGTAATCCTCTACTTTCTGGGTCTTCGGTGTAGATGGGGTTGACTCCTTGCTGTCGTTTTCCCGCTTGGTGTCGGGTTCATTTTGGGCAAATAATGGGCTAGTAAAAGCAGTAAACAATAGAGCGAAAATGGCTTGTTTTTTCATGGTATTTGGCAAATTATTTGGTTGTTACAAAAGGTTATTCCGAAGAGGAAGAGAAAAGTAACAGCCTGCCTGGATTTTTTTTGCCTTGTTTTTTTACGCTTTTCTCCATCAAAAACTAAAAGGGACTGCACTGCTGTACAATCCCTTTTAAAAGCTATAATGTAACAATACAGCAGACGAATTCAGGGCTTCACCAGGGCCTGCGCTTTAGTCAATACCAACTGAGCCAGGTCGGGTAACTTGTTTTTGGTTCCTGTTACGACAAACTCGCCCACTGACTCCGAGGCTCGGAATACCTTACATGTCACCGTCACATTCTCACCCTTCAGG
>NZ_MKUD01000037.1:74715-123012 GCF_001898575.1 Spirosoma sp. 48-14 | reverse complement strand
CTTATATCGGCTCACTCAGTTATATGCTTAATCCAAGTTGCTCCACAAGTATTGTCCTTGATCCAAATATCTTTGCATAGATCGCACTTTATATCAGTAGTTTCTCCTAAAATTTCTAATTTATACTTTTGAATAGCTTCACTGTTTCAATATCACTATATAGCGCAACAATATGAATATATACATAGCCTATTTATTTGGTTTTATTGGATTTCTTGCTGCTTCGTTTAAGCTATATGGGTCATTATCAAATAGAAAACCCAAAATTGTCTTTTTCTTTGATGAAGTAATTGACTTATATAAAAGCACAATAAATATTAAGAATCTGGAAGGCATATATAACGGCTTGCCTATAAAGAAAAATTTGTTCCTATTGAACTATATATTCATATATTCTGGCAAAAAGGATATACTTCAAAATGATTTTAATAAAGGTATTGAATTAGCATTAAAAGGTGAAGGTGAAATATTACCTCACAATGTAACTTTAAATCCATCAAACATAAAGCTATTATTTGAAAATACTACTAATAAATTTAGCTTAAAAGCAGACTTGCTTAAAGACGAAGATTTTTTTACTGGAGAAATTTTAGTTGAATACAATGGTAGAATAGAAGATCCAACTAAAATTTTAAATATCAATTCAAGGATTATAAATGTTGATACTCCTAAATTATACGATTACAGACATGTAAAAATTCAGAATGAGATGCCAATATTTGATTGGGTGACTATATTTACAGGGCCTGTAATGGCAATTATAATGTTATTTAGCGTATATTCTCTAACTAACTCTAATCTAGCAATAAAGAAATTCAGTAAAGATGGAGTCTTTTTAAATATAGATAGTTTAAATACAGAAATAAATTCACGACTATCAGCCTATAATATTCTGAAAGAAATAAATATTAAACATCCAGCTTTAGACTCTTTACGGAACGTAGATTTAAAAATTACAAAAACCATTGAAATTTCGAATGAAATAAGTCCATTTAAATAAAACAATATCCCAACTACTCCGACTAAGGATAATTACTTTGGCTTTTTGAAATCTGATACATTCGAACTTGGTAATGGGTATAAAATATATTATGAAAGAGAAAGTATTTACGTAGGACTCATGTTTATATTTATGATAACTATAGGGTTTTCTTTTGTTAGTTATCTTGGTTATAAAGTTAATAGAAACAGGCTACTTGATGTTAGACTAAGACGGCTATATGCCAAATCCAAAAAAGCTATATCTGAAGTAAAATAGGCTAGTTACCTAAATAGTAACTAGCCATTTATTATACTCTCCTTAATCTCAAATGCGCCTTCTGACAACCTTGACAGCAAAAAGTAGCATCAACTCTTTTGCCTTCAAACTCCTTATCACAAAATAAACATTTCTTTGTATAGAAGAAATTGGTGAACTCTTGATAGCTACCGGGCCATCTTTGGCTATATATACGCTTACCTTTCTGTACCTTCTCAAACTGGTAGTTACGAAGCCCGTTTTTACCTTCTTTTATTTTATCGTTTGTCTTCATTTTAATGTACGCGTTAAATCTGTGAAATGGTATGGTCGTGCTGAATCGGACAGTGTTCTTTCGTAACTTCGATTATCATGGCAAGTTCCAACAAACCAACCCCTCCCCATCGTAAGTTCGATAAAGCCTTCAAAGCAGAAGCGCTACGCATGCTTGATGAAGGCCAATCGGTGGCTCAGGTGGCTAAAAGCCTCAATGTGAGCGACCAATTACTCCATACGTGGAAACACGCTCACAAGAAGCAGCTACAAAAGCAAGTGGGTAACAGCGAACTACTAGCCGAAAATGAACGACTGAAAGCCCAGCTTAAACGAGCCGAGATGGAGCGCGACATATTAAAAAAAAACATTGCGATCTTCACTCAACCCAGCTAAAGGCTATGCATCGCTTCATTCAAAGCCAAAGTCAGAACTACCCCGTACAAGTGCTTTGCCAGACGCTGGGGGTTAACCGTAGTGGCTATTACGACTGGTGCAAACCGACAACAATAACACCAGCGAAAGAAGCTGACAATCCGTCTGTTAAGCCCGATAAAGCCCAGCAGATCAAAGACATCTTCGGCCTGCATCGGCGTCGATATGGTAGCCGTCGACTGGTCAGCGAGATAAAAGACCGGGGTATTAACGTGAGTCGAGACTTTGTTCGTAAAGTACTGATGGAGAATCAGCTAAAACCGATTCAGCCGCGTAGCTTTGTGCCTCGGACGACTGATAGCCGCCACACGCTAGGCTATTCGCCTAACCTGCTGCTAGATCGGCCTCGTCCTACAGGTCCCAATCAAGTATGGGTCTCGGACATCAGTGCGCCATGAAGACGCAGTTTTTTTTGAAGATTGCGTTGGCTGATTTTTGACCGGCAGTTGTAATACTGCCCGCCCCAACTAGGGAAGTTGGGGTGAAGGGGGCTGCAAAGCTCGCTGGGTGCTGTCAAGCGGGTGTCATAAGCAGAGCAGCCTAAACTGTACCGGAGACAGGCCATTTCCTGTCGGCCGGGCTACCACCGAATCGATGATGAGACAACGAAGCATGCGCTGGAAGCCTCTGTACTTAGTGACCAACCCTCACTTTCAGAACTGGCTGAGAGGGAATCTGTGGGCTGATTGGCTTGGTCTTGATGTTGCCAAGCCAGGAATGAGTTTCACTTATTCGATGATGGAGCTTCCCCTTAGCCATCATTCCGTACCACCAGGGGTAGAGCATGCCATCTAAGGATTCACAGGTCAGAAATCGGAACATGGGAACTGGAGGTGATCCGCCTGTTAGGAAAACAGGCTATCGACAGCGACTCGGGAAGGGTCACCCTCAGGGCGGAGTCCGCGTAGTAGTCCGAGAACGGGAAAGCCGTTCACATGGCGAAGGCGGACAGGGAATCGATACACTTTCAAAGTCGGACCGGGCCGCCGGAGCGGAAGCGAGCCATGGACTTGGCTCACCAGGCAGATTATGACTGGGTACTCAGCGTGCAACGAAAATTGTATCAATGGAGTCAGATACATCCCACCGAAGCCTATCGTGAGTTATGGAATTGGTTGACAGACCTGCGTAACTTACGAGAAGCCTGGCGTCGCGTAGCTCAGAATAAGGGCAAACGCACACCCGGAATTGATGGGATGACGGTCGGAAGCATTCGCCAGCGCATTGGCGAAGCCCCATTCTTAGGCAATCTTCAGCAGCAGTTACGGACGGGATCATATAAACCCAGCCCTTGCCGCCGGAAGTTGATCCCTAAGCCGGGCAAACCAGGGAAATTCCGTCCACTGGGCATTCCGACGATTGCGGATCGGCCGGGCCGCCGTAGCGGTGGTACAAAGTGCCATCAAACAAGTACTGGAACCCATTCTGGAAGCACGCTTTTGGCATGTCTCGTACGGCTTTCGGCCGGGGAAAGGCTGTCACGGAGCGTTAGAGCATATTCGTATGAGTATGCGCCCTCGAAAGGTGAATAAACAGGATAACAAACGCCATGATATGCCCTATCAATGGGTAATCGAGGGCGATATTCAAGCCTGTTTTGATCACATCGATCATCACCAATTAATGGGTCGGATTCGGCAGCACTCGGCTGACCGACGGGTTAACCAGTTACTGGTTCAGTTTTTGAAAGCAGGCATTCTGTCAGAGGAACAATTTCTGCGAACCGATATAGGCACTCCCCAAGGGGGCATTGTTTCCCCTTTGCTGGCCAACGTAGCTCTGGGTTTGATCGAAGAACGCTATGAACGATGGGTTAACCATCAGACAAAGCGTCAGGAACGTCGCCAATGCGACGGTATCAAAGCCGCTATGTGGTCCCGAAGTGGTGATCGTCAGGCTGGTCGGGCGGTATACTTTCCCTTCCGGTACGCTGACGATTTTGTCATTTTGGTGAGTGGTACTCAAGAAGAGGCACTGTCAGAACGAGAGGCCCTACAAACGCTGCTCCAAGAGAAGATGGGCTTAACCCTCTCCCCTGAAAAGACCAAGATCACCCCTCTAACCGAGGGCTTCCAATTCTTAGGTCATCGGGTTAGCATGCGTTGGGACTATCGGTATGGCTGGACACCTCGGTTGGAAATACCCAAACAGAAGGCAGCAGACTTGCGCTACCGCATCAAACAACTGACCAGCCGGGCTACGCTAGGCTGGTCGTTGGACGAACTGCTACAAAAACTAAACCCTATCCTGCGCGGTTGGGGCAACTTCTACAAGTACTGCACTGGCGCCAAGAAAATCCTGTCTCATCTGGATTGGTATGGACGGGATCGTATTTGGCGCTGGTTACGTAAGAAGTATCCAAAAGCCAATGCTCAGCTGATTTTGAAACACCGTCAACCCAGCCGACTCCGTCCTCGTTGGAAGGTATGGCGGGGTCAGGCGGTGGAACACTATCAAATGGGCTGGCAAAAGGTAATGCACTATCGACGGGGTTGGATGACACCGCCTGACTTCATGATGGTTCCTGGAGAGCCGGATGCATAACGAAAGGTGCACGTCCGGTTCGGGGAGAGGGCAAGCGAAACCGGTAGTTGAGAAACTACACAGGCGCGCTTGCTCTACTCTACCGGCACGGGCCGCCCCGCTACATCCCCCTGGCTAACGGCAAATGGCTGTATCTGGCTGTGTGGGTAGACCTATGGTCAAGGCGTGTGGTGGGTTGGTGTCTGGCCAGCCACATGCGTGATGAGCTAGTGATTACGGCCTTACGACGGGCTTTACTGGGCCGTCAGCCCGCTGATGGGCTGATCTTACATTCGGACCGGGGTGGTCAATACGCTTTCAAAGACTTTCGTAAGCTACTGGCTGGCAAGTATTTGCAGAGTATGAGTCGAGCTGGTGAGTGTTATGATAATGCGGCTGCTGAATCTTTCTGGTCACGGCTTAAGGCCGAAGTGTTAGAATTTGGTGTATTTTTAAACATAGACGATGCTCGCACTGAGATTGGCGACTACATCGACAACTACTACAATGTTGTGCGCAAGCATTCCAGCTTAAACTATTACAGTCCAGTCAAATTCGAGTCTAAACACATTCCTCAAAACTGACAAGACGACTGTCCGCTAAAGTCAGACCACCCCAGATAATCGTGTTGCTCACGATTGCCATAATACTCAGTGCCTCGATCGGTCAGCACCCGTAAGCGTCGGATTTGATGCTACTCATAAAAAGGTATTACTTGATCATTGAGCAAATCAGCAGTTACCAACGCATTTTTGCGTTCATACACCTTTGATATTACCGACATAATAAGTGTCCTGAGGGAATGCTCTTATGCACGGTTCTTTGAGGGGTAGAGGGAAGCAATACCGTCATTTTAATCGACGAAATCAAAGATATTTACAGACTAAGTGTTACCGAACCGGGCGTGGTAACTGCCGTTAAATTGGTAGGCCGAGTGATAGCCGTACCACTAGTCACTAATGTTGCTTTGGCAGCTACGTAGTACTTTGTGTTACTGTTTAAACCACTAAATCGAACCGTACCCGTCTGATCGGTAATCGCATTTGTGACCGACGAAGGCACTGTCATGGTTAATGAAGCGGCCTGTGCCTCACTCGTGAATACATGTACATCGGCTTTGAACACAGGATCAATGGAGGTACTTGTAACTACAACCACAGTGAGTTGTGTAGGGGGCGTAGGGACAGCGGGCTTTGTCAACGTTATTGATGTAATACTAGTGGGAGATGCCGTTGTGGAGCTTACCGAAGTGGGCGATGCGATCAATTCGTCCTTACGAGCTGCTACATAGTATTCTCTGTTTTCGTCGAGATTATAAAAAACAGCAACTCCTTTTGAATTGGTGGTATATTGACCAACAAATGAGACAGGTTTATCCGCTATTGATTCAGCCTGCGACCTACTGCTGAACAGATACACTATAGCTTCGTTGAGCGGTTGGCCTGCCAAATCGTTAGCTTTGATCCTGATTTTGCCACCCGGATACTGGGGCTCAAGTATTAGCTTCGGGTTACTCTTGAATGTGCTGTAAAGCTGTTTACCCTCAAACAGCAAGCCATTTTTGTCAGCATAGCGGCCTACAACAGATAAGTTGTCTGGTTTCTTTAAGGTGTGCGTCAACGTGAATTTGCCGTCTTTATCGGCTTTAGTGCTATATAAGTACGGCGTAGCTGATTCAATCGTCGTCAGATAAATAACAGCCTCAGAGGCAGTCATCATCTCTGGTTGCTCTTTAAACGTATCCTGTATATATACCTCACCTTTAACCTCGGCAGCTTCGTACAGGTTATTTTCGATAGATTCAGGATACGTGTCGCAACCCAGCACAAGGCTCAACGCCAGCAAGGTGGTTAGATTCAGAATGTGTCGCATGGGTCCTGAGCAGGTTAAAAGATAGATAGCAGTTTAGTTACTATATTAGGATCGATGGCTATACCGAAGAATGCGCATGTGGCTGGCACATCATATTCTTTCATAATCTGGCCATTATTCAGATCATACGCTTTGCGAAAAAACACATTACCCCCCCCTTGCAGGCTCAGTCCCGGCACAATATCTATGCCCAAGCCAAGAAAATAGTTGCGTAAAAACTTATGGCTCACACCCAAACCGAGTGTCAGGAAGGTTTTACCCAGTATACTATTGCCCCGCTGCATACTATAGCGTGATCCAAACGTATCGCGGATAAACTTACTTCGTTTGTGGGTGCGCGTCATATTACTTGGACCTAAATACCATTTCACACCCGCTACAGCCTCAAAATTATCGACATCGGTGTTAGTTTGAAATTGCCCTGTGGCATTATCGAAGATCGATACCGCCCGCGAGCCGACTACATAATTGATGCTTATCGACGGCCAGAAACGCACCGTGTTATACGTATTGTAGCTTCCCTTGGCAACAGGTTTGTCTTTTCCAGCTTCGGAAATGGTGTAGCTGATGGCCTTAGTACCTTTGGCTTCGCGGCTTTCATTAACCAATAGATCTTCAGAACGAAGTAATGGTTCAGGATTCGCCTTGCTTTTATCGAAAGCTCCGTAGGCAAGTTTCAGGTCGTCTACGGGTGGATCGGTTTGTTCTATAAGCCAGTCAATAAGCTGTTTCGATAACCTGAATGTAGTAAGCCGATCTGCACAGGTTGATAAGGTAGTTACATCAGCGCTCAAGGAGGCCAGCTCCTGCTGGACCTCGTCTATCAACGTTTCCACCGCTTCATCAAACTCAAGGGCCGATACAGATTTTACATCCTGAGCGGAATTATCTCTCTTTAAGGCTGAATTTAGTTGTGCCTTAAGTGTATCGTACTGGTTCTGAATACGCTTCAGTATAGCAAGCTTTCTTTCAGCAAGCGCCTTACCAGTCAGTTTTTGGCGGACGGGAGCCTTCGGCAGTCTGACAAAAACGATGTCGCGCAGTTCGAGAATGATTACTGCCTGCCTGGGTTGATCCACCTGCTGTTTCTGCCGCTTTGGGCGGCCCGCAGCGGTCAGAGCGGCTGTCGTTTGGGTTTTAGCTTCCTGTGGTGTTGCAATAGTCTGTACGGTGTTCAGAACCCCCCGAATCCGATTGAGCAACGTAGCAATCGCACTGCTGCTGATAAGGGCCTGCTGGAAGGTCTCAGCGAAGGCATCGGTCTGTACGTCAATCTCTGTGCGAATTTTAGCTTCTTTAACTACCTCTTTAGCTGACACTTCCGTGTCTTTAGGCAGGTTATGCACTAGCCCGCGCATGATATCGTTTTCGTGAACAAGGTCTGGCTGCAATCCGCCGGGCTCTAAGGGCGCGTAGTTCTTTTTGGCATTATAATGCGTCATCCAGTTGATCTGCGGACAAGACGAAGCAAATAGCACCACCTCATTCAACACATCCTCGGTTTGCGCAGTCGATTTCAGCCAGTTTTCGAATTTACTCTGACGAGTGGGAGCGGCTTCCTTGGCTTTGCGTAAATCGACCAGGGCTTTCGTCAGTTGAACAATATCAGTTTTTAGGGTTTTGACCAACTCGGCAGCCTGGGTCGATTGACAACATTGATCTGAAACCATACGATAAAGACGCAGTACTTCTTCGGCAGCGGCCAGATCGCGCTCAATTTTGGCATTGAGGTTGGCAGGCGATACTACCCCGAATGGGTTGAGCAGGGGCTTGCCATCGGTATACCATAGCCAATTTTCAATCCAGGCTTTATTGGTTTCAAATACAGTATTAGCTACGAAGCAAAGCTGAACCTGTGTATTTTGTAGTGAATCCAGATACTGGCATTGGCGTTCTTTGAGTGAATCATAAACTTTAGCTTCAGATGTTTTGCAGCAACTGACTCCCTTCCGATCCATGGCATCCAGCGTTAGCGTTAATTGATTGACAATGGTCGCAAAGCGATTATAGCTTGGATACAGTGAATCGACCAGAGGTTTATATTGATTCCAACCCACGTACTCAGTAGATTCAAACCTTTTCCGAAGAAACTGCCTGTCTGCGTAGCGTTTCATCACCTGGAAAGAACCCTCGCCAGGTGTATTATAAATTACAGGACCCAAAGCGTGTTCTGCATTCGTAAGAGTCTGCGTTTCGCTACCAGTGATCTGATACGTTTTTTCTTTATAATGTGTAATCTCCGTTTCGTAGCTGGAACGATTGCTGTTAGTAGCGTCTATAGCAGATTGAATAGAAGTCTTCAAGCAGTCTGGGGCCTTGTTTGTCGTAGGCTTCTGTAACTTCTTCTGAAAGGGCGTTGGATTATTCAGCGTATTGTCGATCATAACAACCGATAGTTTAGTACCAGCCGTGATGGCGGTAGGCAACGAAGTTATAATAACACCTCCGCTGGACAGCGTTATCGACTGGGGCTGTGTGGGCTGATCTTTTTTAGGGCAAGTAAGGCACTGGGCACGGACCTGAAATAGGCAGCCGGAAAGCAGAAAAAGGAGAATGTGGTGGGTAAGTTTCATGCCAAGGTTTGATTGATTAGTCGATAAATGCAGCAATCTGATCTTTCAGCGCACTTGCCCAGGCCGTTGAAGCGTCGCGTATGGCTTGGCTAGGGCATATCGTGTCAATTGCAGGAGCAACCAACTTTGCCTGTCGACGAGGACGGGCCGTTAGCTCGTCGATGATTTCGCGCCAGCCACGGCTATCTTTTTGAAGTCGTCCCAGATTTTCGATTTTCTGTTTACCATCGAAAAAACTGGCCTGAAACCATTCGCCAGTGCTGAATGTACGCCAACTAAGGTAACCTTCCTCACGTATCTGCCGGGGTTGGGTAATGGTTCCATGAAAGCTATAACGCACACCGGGAGCGGCCACTGGATCAAAGTATTGAGGGGTGTAAAAATCCGATAGAACCAATCCATTCACCGGATAACCAAATTGGACATCCTGGCAGGGGTCGCATATTTCGACAAGGTAATTCACACGCCCCTGCTCAGGAATAAGCGAGTTTGAGGCTACAAATCGGTCACTGAAGGGATCGACCAGCATTTCGAGCAATTCGTGGCTACACGTAAGCGGTACATCATTATTGGCCAGGATCAGTGCAAACGGCTGGCCTTGTGCATCCAGATGAATACCGGGAACACCCGCATTGATTTTATTGACAATAATGATAGGCCAGTAGCCAGGAGGCACGTCGTCAAGCTTTTGAAACACGCTAACGGTAGCCTGAATCTTCCAGATTGGCGAAAAATCGCGTGTTACCTGTTTCTGGAGTGCCGCACTGACCACCGCCAGCCGGCTAAGCGATACCTTTGTAGTGAGGCTGATTAGTGCAATTTGGGCGGGAAACATAGAAGTTAATTGATGAAAAAGAAGTCAAAATTCCATCATCCCGCTAACTTATTCAACGGTAAATTTCCCGTATTTTTATGTGGGGAAGATCCGGTTGTGGCAGACTTGCCACTTTGGGTTGAGGACACCAAGTAAAGGTAATATACGACTGATACGTTGTCTGAACGTTTCTTCCTCCCTGTTCCGACAGTTTAGATTGCGACTCCAAAAGGACAATGCTGCTGTACAGGCAACCCTCCCCAACGAATGGAGCGACGGACAGAATGAGTGTCAATTTACCCGAGTCAAGCCCTATCTGAAGGTATAATCAAATGAGATACTTCATTGAACCTTACCAGCCGAGTCATAACTATGCAGATAATGAGTAGAAATGGTAGTAGCCTATACGTTCTTTTAAGAAAGGCCTAAGTTGCAACCGCTTTTCGCCAGTGATCATGTGTTGTAACTTTGGGTTCTATCACTGCTTTCAAATCGTAGATTCTCTTTAGTCCATCCACTAATCTGTTCGAGTTTTCAACAGTTAGGGGAGCCTTAATCATTAACCACTTAGTATAATTACTAAGTGGTTTTTTTATGCCTGCTGCAAAACATTTTAGACAGTTTAATTTCTTACTTCAATCGTTCATCAACTCCGTCAGAATTTTTTGGGCAGCTACGGAGATAACCGTTCCGGGGCCAAAAACCCCCTTTACACCAGCGTCGTAAAGAAACTGGTAGTCCTGGGCAGGAATGACGCCACCGGCAATGACTATAATATCGTCGCGACCAATTTTACGGAGCTCTTCAATCAGTTGCGGAATCAGTGTTTTGTGGCCTGCTGCCAGACTCGATACGCCCACAATATGCACATCGTTTTCGGCAGCCTGACGAGCGACTTCGGCAGGTGTTTGGAATAGCGGCCCCATGTCGACATCGAAACCCAGGTCGGCAAAGCTGGTAGCGATGACCTTCGCTCCCCGGTCGTGACCATCTTGCCCCATTTTGGCAACCAGAATCCGTGGACGTCGTCCGTCGAGTTCCGCAAATTGATCACTCATCTGACGGGCTAAGCGGAAGTTTTCGTCGTCAGAGACTTCGGCTGAATAAACGCCTGATACAGCTCGAATGGTAGCCTTATGTCGGCCAAACGCTTTTTCCATAGCATCCGAAATTTCGCCAAGTGTAGCCCTCGCCCGTGCTGCGTCAACTGCCAGAGCAAGGAGGTTTGTTTCGCTTTTCTGGTTTTCTGAAGAGGGGTTGGGAGCGATTAAAGCTGCTCCAATTATAGCTGCCAGAGCCTGCTCTACTTTTTGCGGATCTCGTTTGGCCTTTAATTCGTTCAGCCGTTTGATCTGCGATTCACGGACGGCTTTATTGTCGATATCAAGTAATTCGATGGCTGTTTCGGAACTGGATTTATAACGGTTGACGCCAACAATCGTGTCTTTACCTGAGTCGATACGGGCTTGTTTGCGGGCAGCTGCTTCTTCGATCCGAAGTTTGGGTAATCCGGTCTCGATGGCTTTGGTCATACCACCAAGCTGCTCCACTTCCTGAATCAATATCCACGCTTTTTCGGCCAGCTCGTTGGTCAGGAATTCAAGGTAGTACGAACCTCCCCAAGGATCGATGGCCCGTGTAACGTTGGTTTCATGCTGGATGTAGAGTTGGGTGTTGCGGGCAATCCGGGCCGAAAAATCGGTGGGTAACGCAATGGCCTCATCCAGCGAGTTGGTGTGTAGGCTCTGTGTGCCACCCAATACAGCAGCCAGGGCTTCAATCGTGGTCCGGGCGACGTTGTTAAATGGGTCCTGTTCAGTTAGGCTATACCCAGATGTCTGACAATGCGTTCGTAATGCCAGTGATTTTGGGTTTTTAGGGGCGAATTCATTGACGATATTCGCCCAGAGTAGTCGGCCAGCCCGTAGTTTAGCAATTTCCATGAAATGGTTCATGCCGATACCCCAGAAGAACGACAGCCGGGGAGCAAACTCGTCGATATTCATTCCCGCCTTCAACCCTGTTCGAATATACTCCAGTCCATCGGCCAGCGTGTAGGCCAATTCCAGGTGTGCGGGCGCACCGGCCTCATGCATGTGGTACCCACTGATGCTGATGGAATTAAACTTGGGCATATACTTTGACGTATAGGCAAAAATATCGCCCACAATGCGCATCGACGGTTCTGGTGGATAGATGTAGGTATTCCGCACCATAAACTCCTTCAGAATATCGTTTTGGATGGTGCCCGATAGTTTTTCGGGTGGAACACCCTGTTCTTCGGCGGCAACGATGTAAAAGGCCATGATTGGAATGACGGCCCCGTTCATGGTCATGGATACCGACATCTGATCGAGCGGAATCTGATCGAAGAGAATTTTCATATCCTCGACCGAATCGATGGCTACGCCCGCTTTGCCTACATCGCCTACAACGCGCGGGTGGTCGGAATCGTATCCGCGGTGCGTGGCCAGATCAAATGCGACCGATAACCCTTTTTGGCCAGCCGCCAGATTCCGTCGGTAAAACGCGTTCGACGCTTCGGCGGTTGAAAAACCGGCATATTGCCTGATCGTCCAGGGTTGGCGAACATACATACTGGCGTAGGGGCCGCGTAGATAGGGGGGGATACCAGCCTGTGCCGACGAAACGTATTGGGTGTTAGTATCTATAGCCGTAAACCGGGACTTAAGCTTGATCCCTTCAGCCGTGGTAAAAAACACGGAGCGTGGAGACTGAGGCTTCGTAGCCGACAGTAGTGTTACGTTCGACGGTTCTTCCTGAAAGTTATGGGTAAAATCGGGTCTCATGGTTTACTCAAAAGGTTCGGCCAGTCTTTTTTCTGCTACTCCCATGCCTTCACTACGAATGGGTTGAGATTGGGTTGTTGGCTCGTCAAAACGAAATTTGTTAACGCCCACCAGCACGCATCCATCTTTAATCGCTTCGACTTTAGTTTGGTACGATCGTTCCAGCTCGGCCTGTACATAGCCATCGGCCATTGTTTTGGCCAAACCACCACGCTTTTCGACAGTTACAAAAAGCGCCCAGGCCGTTTCGACTAGTTGATACGTCAGATTTTCGACATAATACGATCCAGCTGAGGGGTCAGCTACTTTACCTAAATGTGCTTCTTCGTTCAGCAGGATTGATACATGACGGGCAATGCGTTCCGAAAATTCGCTGGGCTGGTTCAGCACCGTATCGTATGCGTGAATACTTAGCACATCACACCCTCCGATGATCGCAGCCATCGCTTCGGTAGTCGCTCGTATCATATTGGTGTAGGTGGTTGCCGTAGAATCGTAAAACGTAGAGGTGCGGGCATGAATCTGAATTGGATCGGTCGTAGTCGCTTCCTGATAATACCGAAAAAAGCGTTGTACGAGTACTCGTAAAGCCCTTAATTTGGCGATCTCTACAAAATAGCTGGTTCCGACCGAAACGGAAACGATCAGTTTTTGAGCCAGTTGGTTGATGGGTAAGCCTGCATCGGTGAGTTGGTCAAACCGGTCGGCCAGCGAAGCCAGCGTGAACGCCAGCTCTTGTGTGGCTGTAGCACCTGCATTATGAAAAGCGCGACTGCTCACTCCAACCGTATAGAATTGTGGAGAATCGATTGCTAAACGCGTAATTGCGCTGGTAGCTTCGCCGGTATCTGTCAGTATGCCCCCTTTGAGTTGGTAGGGAGCAATGGTTTTCAGACTTTGGATAACGTCGACGATTTCTTTCGGAGTGTGTCCCGGCTGAAACGCAAAATAAACAGGTGTTTCTGTAAGCTTTATGCCGTTTAGCAATTGAGACAGGTCAGGTTTTGCTGGTAACCGAACAATCAATCCGTCTGCCCCTTTGGTGAGTGCGTCTCTGAGAACCGCATTTGTCGTTTTTTCATCCGAGCCAATGTATTCAGGCGCATTTATCCAGCCGGGTAGCTGCTTCTGTGCACCCTGAATCAGACTGAGTGGCAATGAGTTCAGATCATCGGCGGTGTAGTATGGTTCCAGCGTAAACCCTTCGTCGGTATGCCAGCGTATACTTTCGTAAGCGCCAGCGTCTTTAAGCTCCCGCTGAACCTGCGCCAGCCAGGCTGAGTGGTCGGCCAGGGGGAAAGATGATGAAAAAAAAGAGCCCATCGAATACGATTAAGACGATACGCTGGTAAAAGTAACGTTTTTATCTTTTCGGGAAAGGCATGCGTTTTTAACTCACTGATATAGGAGCCCGTTGCATTATTCAAAGGGATTTCGCTACCCCCTTGACGTTCGCGCTGAATCCCTTAATTTTAGCTTAACATTACAGAAAGAGGAACGAAGCTGACCTAAATCATACATTTGCCTGCATGGTCTGATCAGATTTTTTCTCCATATTTGTCTCCTTTTTTTGCGGCATCAACCGTAATACAACTAGTTTCTCGTGAATGTAACCACTCAGACAGGCATGCAGCGTGAAGTAACGACGGTGTGGAATCGCTGTCTGAACGTTATTCGGGAAATTGTTCCCGAACAAAGTTTTAATACCTGGTTTGAACCCATCGTGCCTTTACGACTCAATGGGAACGTTCTGACCATTCAGGTGCCCAGCGAGTTCTTTTACGAATGGCTGGAAGAGAATTTCGTGCATGCGCTTCGTAAGGCGCTCGATACGGCCATTGGGCCTACAGGTCAGTTAGAGTATTCAATTATTGTTGATAAGGGGAATGAGCAGAATCGACCGCTAACGGTTAATGTGCCTACTACCAAAAGCCCTCAAACGGCTAAGCCCGACAACGTCAACCCCGATATTCTTAAAAGCCCGTTCCAGCTTAAAGACCTTGATTCATTAACGCTTGATTCATACCTGAATCCGAGTTATACCTTCGAGAATTATGTGGAAGGCGACTGTAATCGGTTGGCTCGCTCGGCCGGGTATGCAGTGGCCGAGCGCCCTGGGGTTACCTCCTTCAATCCACTGATGATTTATGGCGGTGTAGGGCTGGGGAAAACCCACCTGGTTCAGGCCATCGGGAATTATATCAAGAATAACAGTCATAATAAATTTGTGCTGTACGTTACGTCGGAGAAGTTTACGAACCAGTTTCTGAATGCGGTGCGGACTGATGGTATTCGCGATTTCACGTCGTTCTACATGCAGGTTGATGTGCTGGTGATCGACGATGTGCAGTTTTTGCAGAAGAAAGAAAAGACCCAGGAAATTTTCTTCCATATCTTCAATCACCTGCATCAGTCGGGCAAGCAGATTATTATGACGTCGGACCGGGCCCCGCGTGCACTGGATGGGCTGGAGGATAGACTACTTTCCCGCTTTAAATGGGGGCTTTCGGCCGATTTGCAGACGCCTGACCTGGAAACCCGTATCGCCATTATCCAGAAAAAGCTTCAGACGGAAGGTATTTATATCGACGATAATGTGATTGAATATCTGGCTCATAGTGTCAATACGAATGTGCGTGAGCTGGAAGGGGTTATTGTGTCGCTGATGGCACAGGCTTCTCTGAATCGGCGCGATATTGATCTTGAGTTAGCCAAGCAGACGCTGCGAAATATTGTTGTCGACTCAGACCGGGAGGTGACCATCGACTCGGTACAGGAAGCGGTTGCCGATTATTTTAACGTGACTATTGCCGATCTGAAAGCGAAAAGCCGGAAGCGGGAACTGGTTCATCCACGTCAGGTGGCCATGTATCTGGCTAAAGAAAAAACGGACTTGTCGCTTAAGTCTATTGGATATCATTTTGGGGGCCGCGACCATAGTACCGTTATTCATGCCATTCAAACGATTAGTGATCTGGTGGCCAAACATGCCGAAACCCGCGATATGATCGAGAAACTGAAAGCTCAGTTTAAATAATCCTTCGGGTAGAGCACTGACGAGAGGGAGCCTCTGACGTCTAATAGGGCGTCTTGTAACATCGTTCATCAGCTTGTCTAACAATCCCCAACTGGTCTCTCGCCAACAGATCGACGTTCTGGCCTGGGATGCCTGCGTTGCGGCTTCTTCGCAGCGGATTATTTATGGCTATTCATGGTATCTGGATGCTGTATTACCATCGCCCCGGTGGTCATGGATGGGCATTGTCCTGGTAGATGATACAGGCCAGTACCAGGCGGTTATGCCGGTTCCGTTACGCCGGAAATGGGTGGCCGGAATTCCTTATACATGGGTAGTACATCAGCCGTTTTTCTGCCAGTTCCTGGCTATTTTCAGTCTAGATACCAGGCTGGATACTCGTCCGTTTTTTCAGCTGTTGACCGATTCATTTAGCTACGGGGCGATTTATACCATATGTCATCCAGCTCATGAATTAAACGGTTTCGATACGGTTCGGCAATCATCTACACACGTTTTGCGGTTGGCGTCTGATTACAAGACCGTGTATAGCCAGTATTCGCGCGATCGTAAAACGAATGTACACCGGGCAGAGGCTGCTAACTGGATACTGGTAGACTCGTCGGACCCGGAGCCACTTCTGGAGTTATTCAGGTTGCATCATGCCTGGCTGATGGATGGAGGAGTGCCTGATTGGGCCTATGACATACTCAGAAATCTTTCGCATGAGCTGATTCAGCGCAATTGTGGGCACATTCGATACGCTGTCCGTGATGGGCATATCGAAGCGGGGACCTTGTTTGCTCAGGAAGGGGGGCGTATCATTTATCTTTTCAATGCAGCATCGCAAGCGGGCCGGAAAGGCAATGCCCGTACAATTCTGATTGATCGGATGATTCAAGACAATACAGAGGGCAGACAGGATGGAACATCATGGCTATTCGATTTTGAAAGCCCGGATAAACCATCCGTTCGCAATTTCTATCAGCGCTTTGGGGCCATAGAGCAATCCTTTCAGTCGGTACGTTGGAATCGTCTACATAAGTTTGAGCAGGTAGCTATTGGTCTGCGAAATTGCGTAAAGGGTAGCATTAATCGCCTTATTCTGGCTATTGGGAAAGTTACGTTTTAGATCTGCTGAGTTTATTGAAAAAACAATTAGCAGACAGCTGTATGAATAACTAATGGCTTTTGGGTGTGTTTATGTGGTCTTATTGGTTGGTATGGTTACTAAAAAAGTATTTAATATTTTGTATTGACTAACTAAAAAGTATGAATATTTCCTTTAAGGTAACTTTATTATTAAAATATAGCGTTAAGTTAGTTTATAAAATGGTGTGATTTTTGTGGGTAAAGGTTATCTATAGAGTTATACGCCGATTAATAAACTGCCTCTGTTATTTATCATTTTCAAGAATCAATAATGTCTGTATAGGGCTGGATGGTACAAATGTTGCCAAACTGGTAATAGGTTATTTCTTGTGTACTGAAGTTGACAGTCTATTTTTTATTTTCTCTGATACATGAATAATTAATCTACTGTTGAGTCGGTCATTAGTATACTAGAAGTATCCTTAAAAAGTAAATAATTTATTGTTTACCTTCTAGCTCAGACGGAATGTTACTAAGACTACTTATTCTTATCTCACTTCAACTACTGTTTTTTTTGCATTCGGATACAACGGCAGTGTCATCATCAGCCTATGATCGAACAGCCACAATAGAACCGAAGCACTTGCAAGGGTACGTAGACAAGACAGATCGTCCGGATGGCGCTAAAACGAGTAGCGACAAGCCTTCTATGAAAGCCGCAACTGTTGGCGATAATAGTTGTGGATTGGCTTTGCGCCTTAGTGAAACAGGTTGTTATTCCGTCAGCGGAGTCAGTAAAGTAACCATTAGTGCTGAGATTGGTTGGTCGAATATTCCCGATGGCGGTGTGGTTACGGTTCAGTTGGGTGGTGACACGAAGACCTTTACTACCCGCGCTATTTCGACCGCTACCAATGCTGATGTGCATACACCGCAGGTAATTGCGTTTCAGGTTGATGCCGATGGAAGCCCCGCTACTGTAGTTGTTACCTATAATGCGGGCGGAACAAACTGTTCGGTAACTGAAACGATCACGAAGCCTACTGCCTGCCCTCCACTTGCCTGCTTAGGTCTGGGTGGGACTGTTTTCAAGGACTTTAATGCAGATGGTATTCATCAGAGTGGAGAAGCAACCGGGTTGCCTGATATTGCTGTCCGGGCCATTACAAAATCGGGAGCCATTTACACAACATCGACTGACTCGATTGGCAAGTATACGGTTGCTATTCCTCAGTCGGAGTATCCAGTTCGGGTCGAATTTAGTAATATACCAACCTATGCTGGCAATGGAACTCCAAACGGGGCAGACGGCCGCACTACGGTTCAATTTATTGATGCACCCGACTGTCAGGTTGATTTGGGGGTGCTCAATGCGCAGGAATACTGCCAGACCGATCCCCTGATTATGCTTCCCTGTTTTGTTAATGGTGATCCCTTAACGAATGGCTCTGTATCGGGTACTCTGGATGCGCTCATTACTTTTCCGTATTCTTCGCGTGGCAATAAGGACATGAATGTGATGAAACCACTCGCTACGGCAAGCCAGGTTGGGTCTTTATGGGGCACTACGTACAGTAAGTTTACCAAACGGTTATATACGAGTGCGGTGCTGCGTCGGCATGTGGGGCTGGGGCCTGGTGGTTTGGGGGGTATTTATGTTACGGACATGTCGGACCCGACAGCGTTAAGTACTGCCAGTACAAGTCCATATGTAGACCTGACCACGCTAGGCATCGATTTAGGGACAATTCCATCCAATAATGCGCGGGGTTTGCAAGGGTTGCCCGTTGCCGCCAGCCACGACCCTGATGCATTCACAGCGATCGGAAAAACAGGTATTGGCGATATGGACCTTGCCGAAGATGGGTCACTATTGTGGTTTACGAATCTGCACGATGGGAAATTATATTCGCTTCGAGTACCTGCTTCAGGGACACCCGGCCCCAGCGATTGGGCTGCGCACCCGTTGCCGGATGATAATGTGTGTACGAGTGGTATTCGCCGGATATGGGGGTTAAAAACCTATCAGGGTAAGGTATATGTAGGCGCTGTTTGCGATGCATCTGCCAGTAAAAACAAGAGTGATCTGCGAGCTATCGTGTATGCCTATACACCCGGTACAGGTAATAGTCTGGGCAGCGGGGGGACCTACCAGATTATATTCGATTTTCCGCTGACCTACCCGAAAGGCTCCCCTGATCGTACGGATTTCAGTATACGAGGCTGGTACCCCTGGGAAGACTCCTTTTCCAACTTTGTGGTCGTTAATACGGGAGAGCTTTTTATTATGCACCCGCAGCCTATTCTGGCCAGTATTGAGTTTGATATTGATGGGTCTATGGTACTGGGTTTCACGGACCGCTCGGGGCTGCAACTTGGGTTCCAGAATTTTAGCGATAATGCCAGTGATACAGAGCATTACAGTAATATCAGTGGCGGAGATCTGCTCAGGGCTTATTTTAGTAATGGCACATTTGTCCTGGAAAACGGTGGTAAGGCTGGGCCAAACGTAGGTTCGAGTACCAATAACAATCAGGGGCCAGGTGGGGGTGAGTTTTACAACGACGACTTCTATTATGCGGGACAAGGATTGGTGCACTCCGAAAATGCCAATGGTGCACTGGCCATCCGACCGGGGTCGGGTGAGGTGGTCGCTTCAACCATGGACCCGCTCAATAATCAGTCCTGGTCGGGTGGGTTGCGTTTTCTGAGTAATACAACGGGAACCCATACCACAGGCGATAACGCAACCAGTTCATTTGTGGTCTACAGAACGGTCGATGGCGATGGCGGAACACTGGGCAAAGCTACGGGCCTGGGTGGTGTTGGACTTGCCTGTGACTTGCCGACGTATTTGCAGGTTGGTAACCGGGTCTGGCTTGATAGCGATCACGATGGTGAACAGGACCCAGATGAAGTTGGTCTGCCCGGCGTTAATGTTGCCCTGTTACAGAGTGGGAATGTGATTGCAACAACTACGACCGATGCGGTTGGCGAATATTATTTTACCTACACACCCACTTCATCAACCGTACCTGGCTCAACAACCGCTCTTTTACCCAACTCATCGTATCAGATTGCGTTTGGTGCAGGAGGGCAGTTTGCGGATACGTTGCTGACAGCGGGTGGTGGAAGGTATCATCTGACTGTAGCTAATGCAACGGGTGGCAATCGAAATGATCTGAATGATTCGGATGCTCAGATAACGCCATTCGCTAGCTTTACGGCGCCAACAATCAGTATCACAACCAGCTATAGCGGTACTGTAGATCATAGTTTCGACGTTGGTTTCTATTGCCTGCCAACTTCTGTAGCGAGCGTATCCGTAACGCCTGCCACTTGCCCGGTCAGCAGTATTACTGCCAATAGTGATGCGCAGATTATTGTTAGTGGTATAAAAAATGGGGACAAAACCTTTTTGTATACCACCACTATACCACCCGCCTATACTCCGGTTGCTAACAGTCGTGCGGTTGTCAGTGGAAGTGTTAGCTATACAGGGTTGGCTAATCCCATTAGCAGCAGTGGTACTAGTTATTCGGTCATTGTATACAATGGGCCGTATTGTTATGAGATTGTTCCGGCTTTCCTGCCCTACAATAACTGCATACCAACGATCGGACTGGCCGTAACCCCCGGCACGTGTAATACACTCACCAACGAGTACACGCTTACCGGCATAATGTCGCTCAGTAATTCAATAACCGATACAGCTATTCTGACCGATGGAGGTGTAACTGCTAATGTACCCATAACGGTAGGAGATGTTTCTGTACCCTTCTCACTGAGTGGTTTCCCATCGGGGTCAGGGCCTCATTCATTGAGTGCGAGCTATGCAGGGCAGGTATTTAGCCTGACGTATACCGCACCGTCAAGTTGTACGGTAGCGGCCGATATTCAGGTGAGCTTTGCCGCCGTTTGCGCTGGGCAACCAGCTACCCTTACCGCCAGTGGGTGTGCTACAGGTCAGATCAACTGGTCGGCCGGAACCACACCTGGCAGTGGTACATCGGTAACGGTTTCAACGGCTGGTCTTATTACTATCACCAGCCCTACTGTATTGACGTACACGGCCACCTGTACCGTTGGCAACAGCGTGACATCGGCCGTTGCTAGTGTTACGGTAAACCCGCAACCAACAGCCACGTTAAGTAGTGCGACGATCTGCACCGGTCAGTCGGTCAGTCTGATTGCCACAGGCGGAACCAGTTACACACTGCTGCCCAATAATATCGTGAATACAACTGGTGAGTTCGCAGTAAGTCCCACTACTCAAGCTTCCTACACGGTACTTGTAGGCAACGCAAGTGGCTGTGTTGCTAGTGCAACAGGGACCGTGACGGTAAATTCGTTACCCATTGCTACGCTGACTAGCGCTACGCTCTGTAGTGGGCAAAGCGTCAGTTTAACTGCTACAGGTGGTAGTAGTTATACGTTGCTGCCCGGTAATACAGTGAACGTAACGGGTGTGTTTGCGATTACGCCCGCAGGCAATACGGTATATACAGCCGTTGTGGGTACTAGTAGTGGTTGTACAGCAACAACTGAGGGCACAGTTATAGTGAATCCGTTGCCAACGATCGGAAATATTTATTCCAACTGTAGTGGACCAGGGTCATACACGATTGTCTTAGATAATATTTCTAATACAACGACAGGTCCCTTAACCTATGAATTGGTTCAAGGAAGCTCATTCGATACGGGCGTAGCGGTAACGTCTGGTAAAACGCTGTTGCCTGTAAATGGTGTACTGAGTCCAATCCAGTTGCCAGGTATTTATTGGCTACGGATCTATAATGAAACGGATTGTTATGCCGAAACCTCGGTCGATATACAGCCATGTGTATGCCCAACGGGTGTGTGCTTACCTATACTGATTAAAAAAGTCAAGCAACCGAGCCGGTAACTTATTGGTAAAGCTGTTTGCCTTAGACGGCAAAAGTGAGGTACAGGTAAGATAGCCTCGCTGCTTAGAACACGAAAGCCCTGACCGTATGAATGGTCAGGGCTTTCGTGTTCTAAGCAGTACTATGATCAGAAGAACTTAAGAGGTTGTTTCAGGCCACTGTTCTGGCGTAAATCCATGACCATTGCGCCCACCCAGAAATCAACTTCTACTTTTACCGGCACTTTATTCGGATCGTCGGAAACGAAGATACGGATAGACTCTTCTTCTTTAAAGAGCTTGTTTGAAGGCAGAACCGGGTTTAGTTTGATAACATTGATCTTGCCTTGTTTGGTCTTAATAACCGCTTTGCCCCGGTAGCGAACCTTCATATTGTAAACCGTATCGTCGTAGAAAGCGGGAACTTCAATGATTTGCCCATTACCAATCTTATTGAAATCGATGGTACGCAGGAAGTAATAGCCACTAATGAGATCGTGTACGTTATCTGGCACTTTAAACACATCCTTTTCGGTGCGTTCCTCGGCTTTTACCGTATTGGTTTCGTGGTTAAACGTAATATTTTCCTCTTTCCGGTAGCTGTTCTCCTGAAGGTTCGTGTAGAATTTCTGGGGAAGAATAGCGGCTGTGTCGATATACGAGCGCCAGGTATCCCGGATGCGGGTAACCAGATCGAATGCCCCTACAGTTCGACCGTCGACATTTACGCGGTAGCAAGGGCGATCATTGACTTTGTATAAGGTTGGGCTTACGTCGACAATCGCTTCTGCCGCGTTCAAAAAGCCATAGTGGACTCGGTATTCGAGGTGTTCACCGGGGCCAAAGCTCGTATTGACGACACGGCGATAAGTGTTTAATGCCATAAAGCCAGTGCTCAGGACCGAAAGAATACCAATGCTGATCAGTAACTTCTTCATACTACCAAATGCCCGAATACGGGGCTCCAGTTATAAAGATGGATAGGTCTTTTTTAAGTAAGACAAGTACCGTTTAAAATCTCCTTTGAATCGGTTTTCAAACTCCTGCCGAAACCGATTCTGCTGTTTTCGATAGGTTAAGTACCCAATAAAATACGCATTATTGGGTAAGTATGGTTTACTAAGATTCCGTTTTTTTATTGAACGTACACTTAGTGCCTTTCGTTGGTCGGTAATCGTGTCGGACGAGGCCACAATTTGCCGGATTGTTTTCCACTTCAGCGAATCTTTGATAGTTACTGAGGTCTTGGGTTTAAACGTCCGGTATAAACTATCGAGCGTTCGGGTTCCGCGCAAGATGTGCTCATCGTATCGTTCGTAAAACGCTTTACTGGCCAGATAGTTCTGGTAAGGCTCAGAGGCTTTCCCATACTTATAAGCCAGAAATCGTAATGATCCGTATTCGCCTACGAAATCAGCCAGGTTTTCGTTGTATTCTAAACTATTTTTTATGAACAACGTTCCATGCGTCAGTTCATGAATAATTAATTCTGCCAGGCTACCTATCGGTTTGTCCAGAAAGCTGGACAGAATCGGATCGTCTAAAAATCCTAATGTCGACCAGGCTGATACTTCTCCAATCCGGGTGTCGAACCCTTCCCGCTTTAGCGATGATACCGTTGAGTCAGCACGATCTTTTTCAAAAAAACCTTTGTATGAAAAGGTGCCGATGATCGGAAAATGCCATTGTTTTGCAACGAGTTGATACGGCTCAGCAGCTGTAACTACCCATAAAATTGGCTTCCCTTTCTGATCATAAAACGATTCATAACTGCCTGACTTATCTAAACCAAGCGAGTCTATAGCAAAACGCTTGATTTCTCGGATAAGTTCTATTTCTTTTTTCAATGAATCGGGGTAGGCTGGATCACTTACTATCTCCGCTACGGGCTTCGTGTTCCAGAGAATACGTATTTGCCCTTTTGCCTGCATCCATCCATAACTGACCAGTTCCCATTGCCAGACAACTAGTACTATCAAAACCCCCACAAGAATAAGAGCAATTTTTTTAATCATGAGTTGGAAGCATGCTTTAATAAGTTAACGTGCTAGTTGTTGGCTTACGTTACCTTCTACTAAATAAGTTTATTAAGTCAATGTATATGTCGCTTTATTAATCTTATTATTGCAAACGAAGTGGTTGTCGGATATGTACTGATAACATTAGATATACCCATCTTTACTTACTTTTAACTATTTAAATCCATGAAAAACAGTACCCATTTACTACCTAAAAAGGCTTATAAAAAACCAAAATTGGTTAAGCATGGAAAGGTAAACCAAATTACGCTACATGCTGGTAGCTAATGGTTATCTGCTTATCAGAGGGAAGCTATCTTCCCTCTGATAAAACAATTTCTATTGCCCAGTTTTGCTGAGAATCAGTTAATCAAGTGCCTGATAAACGGCAATCCTAAATTTCTTCACAAAATCACTATAGTAAGCGTAGGGCTGCACATTGGTAAAAATGAGCAGGATAAGTTCTTCTTTAGGGTCAATGGTGAATTCGGAGCAATACATACCGCCCCAGGTAAACGATCCGGGTGTCGCCTGATCACCATAATGGGAGTTCTCGGTAATCAGTTGGAAGCCGAGGCCAAATTTGTCTTTCCGATCCCATACTTCAGCAGCCCCAATCTGGTTTCGAAGCATCATTTCGACCGTTTTACGCCCCAGAATTCGTTTGTTGTTGAAGGTGCCGCCATTCAGCAACATCTGGCAAAGTTTGGCGTAATCTTCTACCGAACTGATTAATCCCGCCCCTCCCGAAAAATACGTTTTGGCGCCTGAAATAGACGAATTTCGATAGGCTTCGTTTGTGTGCAAGGTGAGCGGCTTATCCATACTCGATTTTTCGTACAGTTCGACCAGTCGGCTGGCTTTGCTGTCGGGCAGGTAAAAATAGGTGTCGGTCATACCCAGCGGCTCCAGTACGCGCTCCCGCATAGCAACGTCTAGCGGTTTGCCGGACAGGACTTCGACCAGTCGGCCAAGGATGTCGGTATTTAGGCCATACGTAAATCCAGCGCCGGTAGAGTCGGTCCCCGGATCGCGCAGGAGTGGGCGTTTGGCTAGTTTATTGATCGCATCCTCGAGTTTATCGGGCGCCATTGAATTGAAGAAAGGTACTTTAAATTCTGGTCGGCCATCAAGGGGGTGTTCATACGGAATACCCGCATTGTGGCTCAGCAATTGCCGGATGGTAATTTCGCTTTTTGCCGGACGTGTTTCGTAGGTGCCACCAACCGGGTCTTTTTTATCGTACCGCACCAGCACTGTCGGGTTCTTAAAGGCAGGAATATACTTTGAGATTGGATCGTCGAGCAAAAACTTTTCCTCCTCGAATAGCGTCATCAATGTGGTGGTCGTGATGGCTTTCGACTGCGAGGCAATTCGGTAAAGGTCATCGCGTTGCAACGGCGTTTTCTTGGCTAAGTTTCTGTATCCAAACGCTTTATAATGGACTACTTTGCCTTTATGAGCTACAAATGTAACTGCATTAGGTGCTATACCCTGGTCGATGAGGCCCTGTAACCAGGTGTCTAACCGTTTTAGTCGGTCGGCCGAAAAGCCCGCGTCAGCGGCCGATTTGGCAGGGGTGAAGGTTTGGGGTAAGGGTTGGGCCACCACTGAGGTGACACTAATTACGAAGAGAATGAGCAGGCGCATGGTTTAGTTGGGCCAATCGTCAGACTGGCTATTGGTCATTGTTCAGCGGCCAATTTACTCCTTTCTGAAATCCCAGGCTACCACTACCCAGGTTTCGCCAATGGCCGGGTCATAAAACTCGTGAATCGACTCGAAGCCGACCCGGTGGTGAGCGCGTAAGGAGCGGCTGTTATTGGCCGAAATATCGGTGATCAGCAGGCGAAAGCGATTGCCATATACGTCGCGATGATGCTGGAACATCCGGTCGAAAATTTTTTGTCCCCGATACCCATCGGCTACGCAAACCTGACCCATCACATACCAGGCATAGTCATGTATAGGTTTTCCTTCGTAGGTTAGGTTGTTGATCAGGTCAAACAAGGGCAGCAGCTCCGGCACATCGGTTCCAAATTCCGGCAGCATTGTCAGCGCATATCCTACAACTGTATCGCCATCTTTGGCAATGACGCTGGGAGCCGATTCATTCATACGGGTCAATACGACCGGATCATGCTCAACTGTTACAAACCCCTGATCGACCTGTACATGGAGCGGGACATTTTTGCGCAGGTTTTTTTGCTGAAGAGCCAGAATACCCTGAACGTCGGCATCTGATTGGACGGTGGTGATTTGCATACAGGTAACGCGGGAGGGAGCCCGCGATTGGAAGTACCTAGTTGCGGGTTTCTTCCCGCGTTACAATTCGATTGTTATTTTCTGGCAGCCTTTCAAAAAGTCGGTGTCCACTTCGGCACCAATACCCGGCGTTTCGGGTAGATCGATCTGGTAGCCGTTGTACGTAATGCCTCCATAAATCGGATCGATGGCATGCTCGAAACAGGCATCTAAATCATAAAACCGCACATTCTGACGAGCGGATGCAAAATGGGCGTTGGCCGTTAGCGCCAGCCTGGACTCCGACATACAACCGATCATGCAGGGAACACCAGCCGATTCGGCAATGGCATTGATCTTAAGTGCTTCCCAGATTCCGCCACTTTTCGATAGCTTAATGTTGAAATAATCGACCGCTTCGTCACGAATCAGCCGAATCGCATCGGTAGCGTCGAACAGGCTTTCGTCGGCCATGATCGGCACGGTCGAGGTTTGGCGGATTCGACGTAGACCTGCAATATCATGTCGTTTAATGGGTTGTTCGCAGTACTGTACATTCCAGCTACCGATGGCTCGTAGTACGCCCGATGCGGTTATCACATCCCAGCCCTGATTGGCATCGGTTCGGATGGGAATGGTATCGCCAATGGCGTTTCGAATGGCTTCTACCCGCTTAATATCGTCGTGAAGATTGGTGCCCAGCTTCACTTTGATGGCATCTGCTCCCTTGGCCTGGATACGGAGGGCGTCTTCAACCATGCGTTCGGGCGCGTTGATGTAAATAGTTTCGTCCGTAACGAGCTGCCGTTTCGAGCCACCCAGAAACTGATAAAGAGGCATTCGGGCCGCTTTGGCAGCAATGTCGTACAACGCCATATCGAATGCAGAGCGGGTTGTGACATGGCCGGGTAAGTAGCGGGTTATGGTAGTCAGGCATCCTTCGATATCGAGCGGATTGAGGCCCAATAGCAGTTTGGCCATGTCCTTGGCTGCTGCTAATCCTGATTCCTGGGTTTCGCCAACGATCATCCAGAAGGGCGAGCCTTCGCCCCAGCCCGTAATGCTTTCATCCGTCTGGATTTCAACCAGCATGTTCCGGGCATGCTCAATCGTGCCTAGCGAAATGGCAATAGGCGCTTTCAGCGGAATGTCGTAGCGATACAGGTGGATGGCGGTGATTTTCATTGCCCTTCAAACACAGAGATTTCACAGCGAGCACAGAAATTTTCTCAGTGTACTCGCTGTGAAATCTCTGTCTCCTCTGCATTTAAAAATTAGTTGGGAAACTGGCTTTTGTCCAGGCCGGGAATGATCCGTAATGCATTTTTGTAATACACTTTTTTCAGCACTTCGTCGGGCAGACCCATGCCATACATCCGCCAGAAAGCGTGGTACTTTTTGTGGTAGGGGAAGTACTCGTCGTCGGTTTCCAGCACCCGGAAATAGGTGGCGTATTCACTGGGTACCCAACTGTCTTTGCCAAACAGAATCCGGTCCTGATACTTCTCGAAAAATTTACGACTGGCTCGTGGCTGACGGCCTAACTCCGCGATGACAGCCCCGATCTCGACGTTCATGTTCGGGAAAACAGTCATCAGACTATCCAGCTTTCTCAGGTCGTTCGGATACCAGCCCATGTGCGCGGCAATGAACGTTGTTTTCGGATGTTTTCGAAACACATTGTGCTGTTCGGTAATCAGTTGGTCCCAGGGTACGGGATCATTTGGCCCCCGCTTGCGACCGGCGTGGAGTTTAAGCTCAAGCCAGCGTTCGTTGTAGCGGTCCATCGGGTCCCAGAACGATTTGGGGTCGGCGGTATGAATCAGTACCGGAATCCCCAACTGCCCACATTTCGCCCAGATAGGATCAAGTCGTGGATCATCAACCCGAACCCGATTGCCTTTGTCGTCTTTAACGCTGAAGCCCAGACTTTTGTAGATTTTCAGCCCTTTGGCTCCTTTTTTTACGTCTTCTTCCAGAATTTTGACCGCCTGTTCGGTCCAGCCTTTATCGTTTACGTTCGAAAAATTGATGTTCGTAAACAGCACTAGGCGTTTGGGGTTCGTTTTCTGGATATTGGTCAGAGCATCGTCGAAGAATTTCGTGCTTGCCGTCTGGTTATCGGCAAATCCACGTCCACTCAGATTAACCATTAGACCCATGTTCAGGCTGTCCATCTGGGAGAGGAGTTTACGCAAATCCTCCTTGTCCATCTGAAACTGGTGGTTGTGTACGTCAATAAACGGATACTTAGATCGGGTAAGCTTGTGTTCGGGGACTTTCAGAGTCGAAACGGGGTCGTATTCCTCAAAGCCCAGCGGCATATCGGCCGGTTTGGGTTGCGCTATAACCGACAAACTGAACAGGGAGAAGGCAAAGCCGATAGCTTGGCCAACAATTGGTCGTAAAGAAGAAGTCATATTCATTAGGTTATCAGGTTGACGAAGCGGGGCTTCATTCGTCGGGTAACAAGATACGAATAAAAATCAGCGAAAAATTAACGCCACACAATGGGCTGCAATGCCTTCGCCCCGTCCCACGAAGCCGATGTGTTCGGAGGTAGTGGCTTTAATCGAAATATCGTCTTCAGGAATGGCCATTACTCCGGCCAGGCAAGTTTTCATAGCTGGTATGTGTGGGTTTAGTTTGGGTTCCTGCAACACCACGGTTACGTCGACGTTTGAGACTTCATAGCCAGCTTCCCGTACCATCCGCAGCACTTCAGCCAGCAGAATTTTACTATCGACACCTTTCCAGCGTGGGTCTTTGTCAGAAAAATGGTAGCCGATGTTCCGCATGTTGGCCGCACCCAGCAGAGCGTCGCACAATACATGACAGACTACATCGGCATCCGAATGACCAACCGGCCCAAACGTACTCGGAATCTGAATGCCACCGAGCCAGAACGGACGACCTTCCTCCAGCCGATGAACGTCGTACCCTTGTCCTACGCGAATTTTCATGAAACAAAATTAGTTTGCCGAAGATAGGCTTCGACCTGAAGAATAAATTCGGATGCTGTTTCGACAGCATCTTGGGCGTCTAGTTCAGTAATCTCCTCATCTGCATCGTAATCACTATTTTGTCGTAGCAAAAATAGTTTGTGAAAATCTTTAGCATCAGCTCGTTCGAAAATACCCGTTTGAACAAAGTGTTCACCGAATAACATTTTTATGGATGAGTGCGACTTGCTGGATATGTTCTTGGTGGCAAGTAGTGCCCTAACAGCGTCGAAATAAGCATAATAAGCCCGTACGGTTGCACTTCGGTAACTCTCGTTCTGTAACAAATACCGGGCATCTCTCAGGCACTCCTCAGCCAGAAGCATATACGTATACACATTTCCACTCATATTATTTTTCCTTCGCGTCGGGCGTTCTGGTAAAGAAATAAGTCGGAATGAAGGTATTTTTTTAACGAAGCCGGTTTGACGGAAATTAACGTATGATGTGCATCGGAAAGATCATAAACTCGGTCAATCATGTAACGGATCTCCTGGCCTGGTTTCACCTCCTCATCATTGAGTACCACCATATAGTCTACGTCGGACTCTGCATGGAAATCGCCACGGGCGTAGGAGCCATACAAAACGATCCGATTGAGTCGGCCTCCATAAAGCTCCATGAGGGACTGCTTTACATCCTGCGATAAGGCTTGTAGCTGGTTTGGACTGAGTATCTGTGGCAACGAAGTGGCGTTCATACAAAAGCTGGTTTATTCGGCCACCCGGTAGTAGAGTGTCGAACAGTTTTCTTTCCGTAATATCTGACGCGCCGAAGCCTGAATATCGTCTGAAGTTATGGCCTGAATTCGTTCCGCTTCCTGATTAACGAAATCCGGGTTTCCGGCATTGGCAGCATAGGCTAAATTCATGGCGCGGTTCAATAACTCGACTTCCGAGAAAGCCAGTGTCGCTTCGGCCTGATTTTTTACCTTCGAAAGCTCTTCGTCCGATACGGGCTGGTCAATAAATTCCTGAACGATGGCTTCAACGGCTGCATCGGCTTCTTCCAGCGAAACGCCTTTATTGATATTGCCCTGAATGACCAGCAAACCTGGGTCGATAGAGGCTGTAATGTAAGCGTTTACGCTGCTAAACATCGGATTGTCGCGCAGGAGCTTCTGGTACAACCGCGACGATTTACTCCGGCCAAGCATATCGCTCAGCAGATCGGCCGTATGAAAGCCAGGGTCGAAGCGACCAGGCATGTGGTATACTTTGTACAGACTGTTGAGCGGTACTTTGGCAGCGGTCTCCAGCTTACGTGCTTCGGTCTGGACAGGCTCGGCTGGGAGTTGGCGAAAATACGGTTCCCCCGCCGGGATAGAAGCAAACCATTTGGTGCACAATTGCTTGACCTGCTCTACAGTCACATTGCCAGCTACGACCAGAATGGCGTTGTTGGGCAGGTAATATTTGTAGAAAAACGATTTGACATCGTCCATTGTAGCCTCTTCGATATGGCTAATGTCTTTCCCGATCGTAGCCCATCGGTAGGGGTGTTGCTGATAGGCCAGCGGCCGGAGTTTGAGCCACGCATCACCGTAAGGTTGGTTCAGGTAGCGTTGTTTAAACTCTTCAATAACCACTTTTTGCTGTACGTCAAGTACTTGTGGGTCAAAAGACAGACTCAGCATCCGGTCCGACTCAAGCCAGAAGGCCGTTTCCAGATTAGCGGCTGGCAGAGTGATGTAATAGTTGGTAATATCGGGGCTGGTGAAGGCATTGTTTTCGCCCCCTACTTTCTGTAACGGTTCGTCGTAAACCGGAATATGCCGTGATCCCCCAAACATCAAATGCTCAAACAAATGGGCAAAACCCGTTTTGGACGGGTTTTCATCGCGTGAACCGACATTGTATAAAATATTGACAACGGCCATCGGCGTCGATTCGTCTTCATGGACGAATACCCGCAGACCATTATCCAGAACAAACTCTTCGTAATGAATCATAGCTAAACAATAGCAATTAACCTTCGTTTGGTTAAGCGCATTGAACAAAAGTACACTTCTGACTGTATAGAATCAAACGGCATAACCGCACCCACAGCTTTGTCCATCCTGAAAACTATTTTTTTGAGTCTGCTCGTTGCTGTAGTCCCGCTGATGGCGCCAGCGCAGACCATAAACGACCCTTTGGCTCAACAAACCATTCTGAAGGCCCTCGATCATATCTATAGCCTTGAGTTTTCGGAGTCGGATGCCCTGATCCGTCAGCTACAGAACCGCTATCCACAGAATCCGGCGGCCTACGTCTTACGCGCCACCCAACTGGATATTCAGCACCTGCCATTGGCCGAAAATAAAGCGGCTACAGCTCAGTTTGTTCAGGCTGTTGAGCAGGGTTTGCAGCTATCGAAGCGAATGCTCGATAAAAACGAAGATGATCCCGAAGCCATTTTCTTTATGCTGACCTGCCATAGTTATATGGCTATGCTCTACAACAATCAGGGGGAATCGCTCAAAGCCGTTGGGGAGTCGAAAAAGGCGTATAGTTACCTGCGTGATGGGTTTAAGCTGATGGAAAAGAACCCGGATTTTTATTTCACCACCGGCCTCTATAACTACTACGTCGAACGCTACCCTATCGACCACCCGATTGTTCGGCCGTTTATGGTTTTCTTCGCTGATGGTGATATTCCGCTGGGTATTCGTCAGATGGATGTGGCTACCCGGAAGGCTGTTTTTATGCGACCCGTGGCCAATTATTATCTGGCGCATTTGCTGATGAAGCATGAAACAAACCCGGCAAAGGCTGCCGGATATACAAAGTATCTGGTCGATAAGTACCCCAATAATCCGCTGTTTGCCATGAGCTACGCAGAGTCGTTACTGCTGGCGGGCCGCTATGCCGAAGCCCGGCCGTATGTGCAACGGTTAAAGCAGATGCCCAATAAACTGGTTCCATTGGCGTATCATACCTTTTCGGGTATGCTGGCCGAGCACCTGGATAAAGACGACAAAGAAGCGGCTGAGTATTATAATCAATCGCTCAAACTGCCTTACAACGACCCTTATACAAAAGAGTATTTGGCTTTTGCCTATGCGGGCCTGGCCCGAATTGCTGCTCGTAACAACGACTCGAACCGAGCCAAAATGTATTATAAAAAAGCTTTATCGATAGGGGAATACAAGTCGTTGATCAAGGAGGCTAAAACGTATAAATAGGATGTATGATATAGAATGTATGATGTATTTGCTGGTAGTGAACGTTTAATACGCTCTATATCCTATATCACCCACAGGGGCGGCCTTATGCACAAGCTAACTTACCAAACATAGCCGCCTGCCTTTACCCCTCATGTGTATGTACTTTATAATTGCAGGCTACTGATAGTCAATTATGTATAAAAATTCAATTTTATAGTTATTCCGGGTTCGTTCGCCCGCGAACACGGTGGTGGTTGGGCTGCCCCGCTTCCCTTATGGATGTGCCCTTTGTCAACGGAAAGTCTGCCTAACTCATTATTTATTCAGACTTTTCTCATACAGAGCCTCAATTTTATTCCAATACTCACCCTTATCTTGTAGCTCGTTCATCTGTTCCTCAATGGTTTCAATTTTGTCAATTATTTTGTAGCCGAATACTTCTTCAATATCTGCTTCTGGCAAATCATCTGCCAAGTTGATACCATCCTTCAACTGGTATTTCGACTCGGCTAAGGAACGAGCTTTTTTGAACAGCGAAAGGTACTTTTTATGGCTAGATTGTTCAACTGCCGTTTCAAACCGGTCAACTTGGTTCTTGTCATAGTTAATAAATATAGATAACAAGCCGTCGTTACCGATAACCGATTCTAATTCTCCGATTACATAAACCAGCCGAATTGTATAAGGGAGCAATTCAATAATTTGATCCTCTTTATCGGGAAATGTTGCGATCAAATCATTAATACGGCTTCCAACTTCATTGGGTAACTCGGTAAGCACAACATTTGCAAAGTCTAAATTTTTTATGGCATCTTGATAGGTGCTCTTTGGCATATCGTTGTTGTGGTTTATTGATACTCATAATCCCCATGTCAGCCAGAACGCAACTTTTAGCTCCAAGCTATCTAATGATGGCATTTCTACTGTCGTAGTAGACGCGGAAATAGCAATTTAAACCTACCTTATGCGTCAAGCCATAAAACGGAATTGGAGTTACTACTTTTGGCTGCTAACCTATCCGTTATTGGGCTACTTTAGTAGTCCACTTCCAGATTCAGGACTTTACGGAGCTCGTGCAGGGCGGGGTTCTTTTCGGCCATGTAGTTGTATTTATCCTGCGAACTATAGATCATTTTCTTTACTTCCTGAATAACCACCTGATGCTCAATCTGAATTTGGCTATTTTGTAATTCCCGACGCAGATAGCCTAGTAGCTCAGGCTTTAGCTCCGTTAAAAAATCGACCTGAAGCGTATTGTCGAGCGTAATCCGAATCGTTGTGCCGTCCAGGACCAGATCGCGGTTCAATACAACCTGTTCAGAAGTGATGTCGTTCTGTTGTCGACGCAATCGGGCGAAGGTGGCCCATTGATCCCGCAATTCGTCAAAATTGAAGGGTTTGTCGGGCCGGGTGGGAGCTCTTACCGTGGCTATTTCCTCCGTGTCGGTGGCTGTTGATGCTGGACCCGCCGTTAAGGAGACGGTTGAACGCAGGCGGCTGCTAGCTGGTCGGGCCGGGGGGGCATACTGAGGTTTAGAGGCAACAGGAGTCTGGGCTTCTACCGTTACCGTTCCAGTGACCGGAGCCGTATGCCCGTTTGCCGGAGCTTTTTCTACAACCGATGAGCCATTACCATTGATCGATGGGCCTGATTGGTAGCCATTCACGGGTTCGCTCGTAATGGGATGCGTAGTTAGTGGCTGACTGGCAGGACTCGTTGAGGTGTCTGAACTACTGGCTGCTGACTGGCTGGGGTTCGGTTCGCCGTTTTTTTTTTCAGCGCCCGATTGGACTAACGAAGTAGCATCGCCGTTATGCGTTCCATTGAGCGGGAGTTCTGGCATCGAATCCCAGTTCAACGCATTCCGCAGATTAGCCAGTTTCATTAGCCACAACTCGATGTGTAGCCGCTGATCTTTAGCCTGTTTATAGTTCATGTCGCACTGACCACCCAGGCTTAAGGCCGAGAGTAAAAACGACATGGGGGCTCTGGCGGCTTGGTCGAGGTATTGCCGCCGAACGTTTTCGGTTACCTGAAGCAATTGAACCGTAGCCGGATCTTTGCAAACCAGCAAATCGCGGAAATGGCGGCAGAAGCCTACCACAAACTGATGGCCGTCGAACCCTTTTCTGAGGATTTCATCGACCGTCAGCAAACTCTGGGGCAAGTTACCGGCCAGCAGTAAATCCGTCAGTTTGAAATAGTAATCGTAATCGAGAATATGCAGGTTGTCCAGCACTTCCTTATACCGAATTACCCGGTCGGCTGCGAAAGTGACGTTCAGGTCGAACATCGATAGGGCATCACGGAGCCCCCCGTCTGCTTTTTGAGCGATCAAGTCTAGGGCTTCGGATTCGGCGGTAATATTCTCTTTCGAGGCAATCTTGGCTAAGTGAGCAGAAATATGCCCCGGCTGAATTCGGTTGAAGTCGAAAATCTGACAGCGCGACAGAATCGTGGGCAGAATTTTATGCTTTTCGGTCGTGGCCAGAATAAAAATGGCGTAGGAGGGGGGCTCCTCCAGGGTTTTCAGAAACGCATTGAAAGCCGCCGACGACAGCATGTGAACCTCGTCGATGATGTAGATTTTGTACTTTCCTGATTGGGGTGGGTAACGAACCTGATCGATCAGATTGCGTATATCTTCAACCGAGTTATTGGAGGCAGCATCTAGTTCATGAATGTTAAACGAAGCATTCTGCGTAAAGCTCACGCACGAGTCACAGGTATCGCAGGCTTCGCCTTCGGGCGTCAGGTTTTGGCAATTAATGGTTTTGGCCAGAATCCGGGCACAGGTCGTTTTGCCAACGCCACGTGGCCCACAAAATAAAAACGCCGACGCTAAGTGATTGGTCTTGATAGCGTTCTTTAGGGTAGTCGTAATATGCTCTTGCCCGACTACGGTGTCGAAAGTAGCCGGACGGTACTTGCGGGCCGAGACCACGAAATTTTCCATACTGCAAGTTAGCAGGTTGGGGGCGGAAAGGCAAAAGGTATTTGGTGAAGAAGGCGGAGGCTGAGCTAAGCTTTGCCCACAGGAATTTCAATACCACCTGATCCAATGTAAGTTTGCGGATTGATCGCCACTGAAACCGTTGGCGCTGTTTCCGAACGACTTCGTACGTCTATGACTATCTGGTATATCATTGATCTGGTTGGTACAAGTGTCTTTGCCATTTCCGGAGCGCTTTCCGCTTTGAGTAAGAAAATGTACCATGATGTAGTGGCGCTGTTTTTTGTTGGTTTTCTGACGGCTGTGGGTGGAGGGACCACTCGGGATGTTATTATAGGAGCCCATCCGATTGCCTGGATACGTGATCCTGCCTATCTGATTGTTATTTTCGTCAGCGTTATTATTGCCGTAATGGGGCGTAACTGGTGGCGGGGTGCCTTCCGACGGCCTTTGTTGCTGTTCGATACCATCGGTCTGGGCCTTTTCACTATTCTGGGCATGCAAAAAGCATTACTTGCTGGCGTAAACGATTGGGCTGCTATACTGCTCGGTATCATCACGGCGCTGTTTGGTGGCGTCATTCGGGACACGTTCGTTAACGAGTTGCCCCTCATTCTGGATCGACAGTTGTATGTGACGCCCTGCTTATCGGGGGCGATTCTCTATCAGGTAAACGCGCGGTTGGGCGTCGATCCTACCCTCAACGTCATTCTGTCGGCAGGCTTGATTACCCTCTTTCGGCTCATCGCCATTCGTAAGGATTGGACGTTACCCCGGATTCAGAATTGACGCATACGGGTCGTGCGCCTGCCCATTTCTAGATCTCTTTTCCGCAATGCGGGCAGCGCTGACGGCTGTGCCCACCTTTATGAACACGGATATGTTCGTTGAAACCCGATACCAGAATACCAGTTGGCAAAGCGAAGACGCCAATCCCCACAATAGCTGCAATGCCGCCTAAAAACTTGCCCAAGGGTGTAATGGGGTGAATGTCGCCGTAGCCCACGGTTGTCATGGCCGTAACGCCCCACCACATGGTTGCCGGAATACTCGAAAACTTGTCGGGTTGCGCATTGTGTTCTACGTAATACATAATACTGGAAACAATGATGAGCATAAAAACAACCAGTATTGTGCTCAGCACTAACTCCTCCTTTTTGTCGGAAACGACGCTTTGAATGAGCCGAAAGGCATGCGAATAGCGCGAGATACGGAAGAGCCGGAAAATTCGGAACAGGCGCAGAATCCGGACGATGGCCAGATCGGTAGCGAACAGCGAAAAGTAGAAGGGGAATATGGCCAGAAAATCAATAATCGAAGAAGTCGAGAACATATAGCGTAGTCGACCCCAGAACGGATGATGGTATTTCTCATTTTCGACGCACACCCACAGCCGAAGAAGGTATTCAATCGTGAAAAAGCCGACGGAAAATACCTCAAAATCATAAAATAATCGGGCAAAACGCAGATTATACTCCGGCACTGTATGCAACACTATCGCGATAGCGTTTAGCGTGATAATGCCGATCAGGATCAGGTTAAAGATCAGACTTATGCCCCGGCGTTTTCCAGCCGAAGTTTCAAGTATACGATACAGTGATTTACGGAGGGCCAACATAACATGCTCGAAACGGTAGGAAATGCAAGCTACTCACCAAAAACGGAACTTACCATTCGAAAACCCGTAAAGCATTCAGGAATCTGCTTTTGGCAAAAATATTGTGATGGTTATTCGTGACTTGCTGATTGTGAGTCGTCTATATTATTGCATTTAACATTCAATAAATATGTTTTGACCACTAACGAACTATCCTGCAAAAAAACCGTTATTTTATTGCAGGATACGGATAATCTCTCTAACATTGTCCGCTTTTTTCCGCACAAACCAATGGCAAAGCTCGTTTATTTACCGACTTTCTTCCATACTACGCCATTTCGGTTTAGGTCCGAAAGGACTATATCAATTTGTTTGCCTATGCGGTAGACGTTTTCGCCCATTTTCTCGTTTTATTTTTCACAACAAACCAGCTCCGGATTGCGCTGTCTCCGTATACGCGGCTTTACAACCGCCATTAAACGACAATGATTAAGCCCGAAATAGTCAACGACCAATATATTGTTCAGGTTGCCAGTGAAGATCATCTTCGGCTGGCCGAAACCATCTGCCGTGAGATGGAGGAGAGTGCTAAGGCCCGGGGAACCGGCATCGCCAAGCGTTCGCCAATTTATGTCATGGAAAAAATGCTCGAAGGGAAGGCGATCATCGCTACGACACTCTCGGGCGAATGGGTTGGATTTTGTTATATCGAAACCTGGGACCACGGTAAGTTTGTGGCCAATTCGGGCCTGATCGTGCATCCCGATTACCGCAAAAGTGGAATTGCCACCCGGATCAAAGCCAAGGCGTTTGAACTCTCCCGAACGATGTTCCCGACGGCTAAGATTATCGGTATTACAACTAGTCTGGCCGTGATGAAAATCAACTCAGACTTAGGATACCAGCCTGTAACGCTAAGTGAGTTGCCAGCCGATGAAGCCTTCTGGAAAGGTTGTCAGACCTGCGCGAACTTCGATATCCTGACGCGAACCAATCGGAAACACTGCCTCTGTACGGGTATGCTCTACGATCCTGAAGAGCATAAGAAAGAGGAAAAGGATGAAAAATGGAATTTCCTGAAGGAGTCGAAGCTCTATGAACGCTGGATGCGAATCAAGAATCGTATACTGTTACGGTTGAATCCGTCTGAACGGTCGAGATCACGCAGAACCGAACGTGAGATGGAAGTAGCCTGAGCAGGTTCTCTCTTTTGTACTATATACGCCAAAGGCCCGGAGCATTTCCGGGCCTTTGGTATTTGTAGGCTGCTCAGCCTTACTATTTGAATGGTTTACTAGTCTAGATCCATCGAATTATTCATTTCTTAACAATTTGGTAATATTGGCTAGCAAAATTTTATTCTGACACACTGAGTTTTAGCATTAGTTTAATGGAATTTTCATCTAGTAGATGAAAAACAGCAGAATTTTATAAATATTTGATTATAAACAGCCACTTTTTAAAGATGGGTAGAGAATTTAGAACGTGAGAATTTGATAACATTACCGTAATATTTATGTATTATTAGCCTACCATTTGCCTCAGGTACGTTCGGGCAGTTTGTGGATACGTTGGACTATTGTTTCACCTAAACTGTTGGAGTCATGAAAAAATACCTTTACCTGCTTATGTTGGCTGGCTGTCTGGTAACACAAGCTTACTCGTCGCCTTACTCCCCGCATAAACCGGCAGCGCCCCAGGTTACACTGGAGCAACAGATTGCCCGGTATGTATCCTATCCAAGTATACTAAAGTCGACCAGGCTGGCCAGTGTTGTGGTGATTCAATTCCGACTCAATGAAGCCAGTGAAGTTTGCCAACTGAAAGTATTCAGTCAGAATGACGAGTTGAATAATTCATTACTTCGCCAGCTTACCAGTAAAAAACTGGTGGGTTACGGCCGTGTTCCCGATGAACTATATACCGTTCGGCTCCATTTCGAGCCTTAGGTAATTTTACCAGATAGCCCTTTTTTTACTCCCCGAAAGCTACCCTCACCTAAGCGGGTAACTTTCGGGGAGTTCGTATTTTTAATCCATATCGTTCAAAATGGTTTTGTAACTTAGGTCGTTATTTATAGATTATTCCTATACCGCACGACATGAGGCTCCGGCTCTACGTTCTTTTTCTTTTCATTCTTTTAGGGTCTACAACATTCGCGCAACAGAAGCTTAGGCTCAGCGTAGTGGTGCGCGATGGAACAACGAAAAAGCCAATTCCCGGAGCCAGTTTGTTTATTGCTGAAACCAAAGCAGGAGCCAGAGCCGATAGTGCCGGGGTAATTTCGATTAATCATATACCGGGTGTATTAACCCTTTATGTATCGGCAGTGGGCTACTTTCGGGGCCGCGAGACCGTCGTACTCGATTTTAATAAGCGCGTCGAATATTTTCTGCAACCCCGTTCTACGGACCTGGAAGAAGTCGATGTGCGGGCAACCCGCGAGGATAAAAATATTAAAGCCGTACAGATGGGGCAGATTCAGCTCAGCATGCCCGAACTGAAACGGATGCCAGTGGTATTGGGCGAACCTGATATTCTGAAAGCCCTGACTTTACAGGCTGGGGTCACAACGGCGGGGGAGGGCGCTGGCGGATTCAACGTGCGCGGTGGTCGATCCGACCAGAATCTAGTCCTCTTCGATGGGGCTCCTTTGTTCAATACGTCGCATTTGCTGGGTTTTTATACGAATGTTAACCCCGATCTGGTTCAGGATGTTAGCCTAAATAAAGGCGCTTTTTCGGCTCAGTACGGTGGGCGGGTATCGTCATTATTACTCATGAGTAGCCGAAATGGAAACAAGGACGGCTGGCGACTTTCGGGCGGAATCAGCCCGGTGAGTGCACGGGTAGTGGTAGATGGCCCTATCTCAAAAAAGCTCACGTTGCTGGCTGGTGGACGCGTTGCCTTCCCTAATTATCTACTGGGCTTATTTCCGTCAGAAAGTGTTAAAAACAGCCGGGCGTTTTTTTACGATGGTAGCCTGAAACTAACCTATACACCCGACGACCGAAATACCATTGCGGTGTCGGCCTACCGGAGTCAGGATAAATTTCGGTTTCCGGGCGATACCCTCTATGGCTGGACATCCGATGTACTGACCGGGCGCTGGAGTTTCCTGATACGCCCTAATCTTCAGTTCAATCTGACTGCACTCTACAGCGGTTATCACCTGAATGTCGATGGCGTAGCTCCCAGCCTGACGTTCCGGTTTACGTCGTATATCGAACAACGGGAAGCCAAAGCCGATCTATTTTACACCCTTCAGCAGAAGCATAAAATTCAACTGGGCCTGAATGGAATTCGGTACGATATCAGTACAGGCGACGCTGAACCGACTGGCGAAAACTCCAGTATCAATCCCCGTCGTATTGCACCAGAGCGTGGCCGTGAGCTAGGGGCGTATGTGAATACAGAATGGGAACTGACGCCCAAAATTACCTTGCAGGCAGGATTGCGGTATTCCGCATTTGCCTATCTGGGCGCACAAACAGTGTATAAGTATGTGGATAACCTGCCTCGCTCGGAGGAAACCGTTATGGATTCGACTCGCTATGGCAATGGTCAGGTTATTCAGGCTTACGGTGGGCTGGAACCCCGGCTGGCCCTACGAGTCCAGTTAACGAAGAGCAGTGCAATCAAAGCCAGTGCCGGCCGAACGCGTCAATACATAAACCTGATTTCGAATACTACCGCCATTACGCCACTCGACTTCTGGAAGATGAGCGACCGTTATATACCTCCTCAGATTGCCGATCAGGTATCGTTGGGATTATTCCAGAATCTGGCTGACAATACGTACGAATTGAGCCTGGAAGGGTATTACAAACGGTTACAAAACCAAATAGAATACCGCTACGGCGCCAACCTGATTCTAAACCCAACGCTCGAAACGGCCCTGCTGCCTGCCGCTGGCAAAGCGTATGGGGTGGAAGTGGGTGTAAGTAAGAATAAAGGCCAGTTAACCGGGCAGATCAATTATACCTATGCCCGGTCTTTGATTGCGGTGCAAACGCCTTTCAATGAGTTACGGATTAATGGAGGGGATTATTATCCGTCCTACATCGACCGACCACATACGCTTAATATTCAGGCTCGGCTGGCAATGTCACACAACTGGACGTTCTCGACTAATTTCGTGTATTACACGGGCGTACCGGCTACCTATCCAGATGGCCAGTTTACATTCAATGGGGAACCGGTTCAGGATTACTCCCGTCGAAACGCCGACCGTATCCCCGATTATCATCGACTCGATGTCGCGTTTTCGAAAGATACGCGGTTTAACAAAGCACAAAAACGGTATGGGGTCTGGACACTGGGTATCTACAATGTGTATGCACACAAAAATCCCTACTCCATTTATTTCACTCGCTATAACCAGCGCACTGAATCGTACCGACTGTCGGTATTTGGTACAATGATTCCGTCAATCGCCTATAATTTTTACTTCTAAACCATGCGCCAGTTCCTAAGTTATATCCTGCTTCTGACGGCGTTTATGGCCTGTATCGACCGGGTCGAGCTACCTATTCGTGCAGAATCTCCCCGGCTGGTTGTGGAAGGGCAGATTACCAACGAAGCCCCCCCCTATACGATACGATTGACCTATACCGGAAATTATACGAGTGGAGGGCAGAATCCGGCTGATCAATATGTTCGGGAAGCACAGGTAAGTCTGGCTGATGATCAGGGGCGGTCGACGCGCTTTGTGATGATGGGATCTGGACTGTATCAAACTATTGATAGCACATTTCGGGGGCAGGTGGGCCGTTCGTATAGTTTAACGGTTGTGTTGAACGATGGTAAACGCTATGTAACGAAACCCGAGCAGATGCCCGCTGTGCCCGTAATTGACAGTATTTCCAGTCAGTTGGTTAAAACAAATAATGTGGTTAAACCGTATGCTGTCTCATACGGTGTCAATACGATTGATCCGGCGAACGAAAAAAACTACTATCGCTGGACAGGCTATGGCTATACAAATCGGCTTTCACTCGGTGTGCCCTGCTCGCTGGGCAGTCCAAACAAATGCTACACCCGATGCTGGACGACCGAATCGACCAATGTTGTGAATATTTATAGTGATGAAGCAATTAATGGTAATTCCATCCGAAATCGGTTTGTACTCCGGATACCTGTTTATACGTTGGGGCCTCAACTGGTTGAAATACAACAATATGGTATGACGCAGGCAAATTACCAGTTCTGGAAGCTCTATCAGCAGCAAAACGCCCGGACCGGAAGTATTTTTGACCCATTACCGGCGCCTGTAACGGGTAATGTTGTCAACGCGAACGATCCATCCGACGTAGCTCGTGGGTATTTTGCCGTTACGTCGATTACCCGGAAACGATTGCGTATGATGAACTATAGTGCCCCCTTTTATCCCGCAGTTAACAGTTACATTGCCAGTCAGATTTTACCCGACGGCGACTGTCGCAATACCTACGGCCCAGTACCCATAACCGAACCTGATGGGTGGCAATAAGGTGGATTGGCTGCGCAACATTTTTCGTTGACGAATTGTTGCGCAACCAAACCACCTAACGAATGACCGAAACTCTATCACTGGTTTGGCTCCGGCGCGATTTACGTCTGCACGATAATGCTGCTTTATACCACGCACTTAAAAGTGGCCGCCCTGTTTTACCCGTTTTTATTTTTGACCGTACGATTCTGGATGCACTGGATGATCGAACTGACCGACGCGTTGATTTTATCGTTCAGGAAATCAATCGACTACAGGCTGAACTGACGGCCATGGGGTCAACGCTCATCGTGCGATACGGGCATCCAATTGCTGTATGGAAGGAGCTAATCCAGCAGTATCCCATCGATGACGTGTTTACGAACTACGATTATGAAGTGTATGCCAAAGAGCGGGATAAAGCGGTTGGCGAGCTGTTGAATGAACAGGGAATAGGGTTTCATACGAGTAAAGACCAGACTATTTTTGATCGGGATGAAATTCTTAGTGGCAAAAAAGCGCCCTACACGGTTTTTACGCCGTATAGTAAAAAGTGGCGCGAGGAGTTGACCGAATTCTACCTCCGGGCCTACCCAACCGAACGGTATTTCTCGCATTTCTGGAAAACCCAGCCCGAACGCATGCTTACACTGGCCGAATTGAATTTCAAGCCGGTAGGTGAACCTTTTCCAGATCGTACCGTGTCGGATGCGTTGCTGAACGGCTACAAAAAAACGCGTGATTTGCCTGCCTTACAGCATGGAACCAGTCAGTTGAGCATTCATCTGCGGTTCGGTACAATTAGTATCCGGGAACTAGCCCGACAGGCGAAAGCCGCCGACGAGAGTACCTTCCTGAATGAGCTTTGCTGGCGCGATTTCTACTTTCAGGTACTGCATCATTTTCCACACGTTGAAAAAAACTCATTCCTCCCTAAATACGACCGGATTGACTGGCGGAATAACGAAGAGGAGTTTGCGAAATGGTGTGAAGGGCAAACGGGCTACCCTATTGTAGATGCCGGGATGCGCCAATTAAACACGATAGGCTGGATGCATAATCGGGTAAGAATGATCACGGCTAGTTTTCTGTGTAAACACCTGCTGATCGACTGGCGGTGGGGCGAAGCCTATTTTGCCAAAAAATTGCGCGATTACGACCTATCGGCCAACAATGGAGGCTGGCAATGGGCAGCGGGTTCGGGTACCGACGCGGCTCCTTATTTCCGGGTATTCAATCCGATTCTACAGGCCGAAAAGTTTGACCCGAACGAAGTTTATATTCGGCGCTGGGTGCCTGAGTTCGGAAGTCCGAAATACACCAAGCCTATGGTTGATCATGCCATGGTTCGCGAGCGGGCCATCACAACCTACAAAAAGGCGTTAAACCAGCAAGAAGATTAGCGCACAGGTTGGGGAGCAGACTTATAATTTCCACTGCACTACCCAGCCTGGCTTAACTGCCTTTGGGCGAGGAACGCCAGCTAATCCCGTAACCGGGTTCATGGCGATCAGAGTGATCGGGATAGCTGTTTTTGTTTGGGCTGAAATGGCTTTCGTAGCTCGCAGAAATAAATTCCCCTGGGTGTCCACGTCATCGACAACGGCATAGAGTAGGTCGCCCGCCTGTAGCTCATCCTCGCCAATCTGAACCGCTTCGGTCAGAGCAAACGCCCAGCTTTGCCCAACTTTAGGCTGACCAGCTTTGAGTAGTCTGGCCACGGCATCGCCCGTAAAAACCGGTGATGCTTTCGGTTTTGCCTTCAGTAGCTCCACCAGTAAGCTGTCCATAAGCATGGCCTCATTTTTTTGAGCTTTGCCTGCGTCCGAGAACGATTCAATAGGAACGCCAACGGGATCTGGATCTTCGTCCTGAAGCCAGCCCATACGCCGGGCCTGTTCGCGTTCACGCTCGTATGCCTGCCCTGACGAGGCCAGCATGATACCTGCTGAGCCAACCCCGTACATTGGATTGGTGAACAGCTCTTTCATGGCCAGAATCCGGTAGAGGTAGTAAGCGGTTTCGGAATTAAGGCTCATGGCGTAATAATCCCGGTGGCCCGACTTGGTGATTTTACGTTGTACCATGCCAACTCCCCCATTATAAGCTGCCGCAACCAATGTCCAAGAGCCTAATTTCTGGTGCAGAAATCGCAGGTATTTACAGGCTGCTTCGGTCGATTTACGGAGATCGGTGCGTTCGTCGTTGCCCGCTGCAATCGAAAGCCCCATATCCTGCGCTGTATCGTCCATAAACTGCCAATAGCCAATCGCTCCGGCCGACGAAACGGCGTTCGATTGCCAGGCGCTTTCGATGAGCGGCAGGTATTTAAAATCATTGGGGATAGTATATCGGGCCAGAATTGGCTCGATAACCGCAAAAAAAGGAGCTGAACGAGCTTTCAATTCATTTACATGCTGAACATAGCCTGAGCTACCTGCCAGGGCCAGCGCTAGTTTGGCTGACACTTCGCCCTGTTCGGTAGGAACAATTTCACCGCAAAAATGCAACCGCTGTGGGCCAACCAGTGGACGTGGAGGTAATGGTTTTCTACGTTCATATTTGGCCGTTGCCAAAGCTACTTTCTTCTGCGCTGATGCGGGTAGTATGAGCAAACTAACGCTCAAAGCAGCCAGCATCGTACCTATTGTCGCTATTCTCAAAACAAAAGTCGATTGGTTGGACCTTTAGACAACGAATCAAACGAGCGGTTTAGTTCAGTAATGCGTGTGTCAGGAAAAGGGGAGAGGTTCATTTACAGCGCTTTCCAGGTTAGAATCCAACCCGCTTTAACCTGGTCGACTTCCGATAGCCTGATACCCGTGCGGCCAGTTGAGGCATCTATGGCAGTTAACGCCAGATTGTACGTATGCTTTTCGGTGGCTGAATAAAGTTTGTCGGCACGTAAATAAAGTTTATCGGTTTTGGGATCCACATCTTCAACGACGGCGTACAGTACATCACCTTCTTCAACAGGTTTGCCATCGGCCATTCCGTTGCGAGTCAGGTGGAATACCCAGGTGGCTCCTCGTCGTGCTCCCGATGATTCGATCAGTTTAGCCTTGATTCCCTCCCGGAATACATCGGCTGCGTTTGGTAGAGGTATATCTTTGGGTTTCCCTGTAGTGGTTTGCGCTACTTCTTCATCAGGGGCTTCAATGGCGTTCTCTGTCACGGTATTGATGAGCGACTCCGATAAGATGGGTTCGTCCTGGTCACGTTCATCAGGAGGAGTCAGCGGCTCACTCAAGTACGCCATCATTTGCTCGGGAATGAGTTGCCGGTACGATCGATAGTTGGAAAACAGCTCTTTAAACGCCAGAATCCGGTATAAATATTTGCCCGTTTCGGCATTCAGGCGCAGGTAGTAGTAATCACGCTGTTGCTGGCGACGGATGTTTCCTAATAAGGCACCGATACCATTATTATAGGCGGCTGCCGCTAAGGTCCAGGAGCCCAGGCGATTATACAGATACCGTAGATACCGGCAGGCGGCATTCGTCGATTTGACCAGGTTCCGGCGTTCGTCACGTCCTGGTTCAATAATAAGCCCCAGTTCTCGTGCTGTTGCAGGCATAAACTGCCAATACCCAACGGCACCTTTAGGCGATACCGCCATGCCCGTTAGTGCACTTTCGACCAATGGCAAATACTTGAAATCCAGCGGTATATTATGCTTGAGCAGAATCGGTTCGATAATTGGGAAAAAGACAGCCGCGCGTTGCCGCATCCGGTAAATAGCCTGATTTTGAGCTGTATTATGCGCTAGAGCGGATACCAATCGACGGGCGACCGATTCTTCATGTAACGGCACCGATTCTCCGCAGAAATAAACGGAAGGCAAGAGTCGGGTCAGCCCCGGATCAAAGGGCGAGTGCAGACTATTTTGATGGGTTAGCGGCCTGTTTGCTGATAGTGGAAGCAACTCATTGGAGACTGAAACACACGCCACAACCAGACCCGTTGCCAATGAAAAAGAGGCTAACAAGTTCATTAAACAGTAATCTTTCCATGTATGGGTTACTGTTTGTTTAGACGTAAATAAAAGTCTATAGTAACGATATAGTTTCTATGTTTTCTATTATGACACGTTGAATGTTGCAATCTATTGAAAAACATAAACGCAGAAAGCCGCTTCTGAAGCGGCTTTCTGCGGTGACATATAGGTGATTTTAATGGACTACAACCAATCCCAGAAGTGCAGTGGCCGTATGCCTTCGCCCTCTCCCTGCTTCAGCTGGAGAATACGAGGGCGACGGAAACGGAGTACCATCAGCCCCATCATGAGTTTTTTGATGGGCAAGTGAGCGCCCTGTTTTTCCAGAGCAGCATCTGGTGCATTTGGTGTATGTTTTACCAGAGCGGCACTGGCAATCAACTGATCGGTATCTGACGGTGCTTTGGTTAATGCATTGTTTGGTCGAGGACCCCAGATTGGCGATGTATACTCTTCATCAATCAGCTCGATAGTCGGAGCATCCTTGATCTTTCTGGGAACAGCCAACGGCTTATGCCAGCTCGGTAGGGGTTTGGTCAGCTCGGCAATCGTTGACCCACTAAGCAGCAACGCATACTGGCGGGGGTTGGTCAGCAGTTCTTTAAATGCCAGAATCTGGAACAGATAAGAACTGGTTTCGCGGTGAAGCCGAAGCCGGTAATAATTCGAATGGCCTTGCTGCTCCATCTTGTTCATAACGTGCGTGATCCCTCCGTTGTAGGCTGCGGCTACCAGCGTCCAGGAACCCAGTACTTTGTACAACTGGTGCAAGTGCCGACAAACCGCTACCGTTGATTTCTGAAGGTCACGGCGTTCATCCACCTTACCACTTACTTTCAATCCCAGCTCGCGGGCTGTTCCTGGCATGATCTGCCAATACCCGGCGGCTCCTTTATACGATACGCTGTGGTTGTTGAGCGCACTTTCGGCCAGCGGCATAAACCGAAAATCGCGGGGAATTTTGTACTTCCGTAAGATGGGGTCAATAATGGGGAAGAATTCAGACGCTTTGGTCCGAAGATCCATCAGAAAAGCTTCCTGGGCACCATAATTGCGTAGCGTTTGTGCCCATCGGCGCGATACGCGGGGTTCATTGACGGGTACTTCTTCGCCACAGAAATAAATTGGAAACAGGCGTTTGGTCGAATCAACGACTAGTAATTGAGGGTTGTTCAGCCCGCTTGATAACGGAAGTACCCGGCTCGTATCGGCTCCGAAAAGTGGGGACCAACTTGGTAGCGTAGTGACGCCAATCCCCGGCTTCATGGTAGCCATGAGCAGTGAAAAACTTACTTCTTTAATCAAAATTATAGTAGTTGTTGTGAGACATAGAGACGAAAAAACCCGCACAGTAGTAACGGGCTCGTAATCTTTACTGAAACGAATTTAGCTGATTATCTGGTATATACCAAATCTGGTCTCTAAGAATTATCCAACGGTACTACTGAAAACAGGATTATATCTTTATTGCAGACCCGCAACCAGGGTCAGTTTGCCATAGTCGTATTTGCCGCCTAAATACTCGTAAACAGCTTTTAAGCGCCCTTCTTCGATGCCAACTACGCCGATGGCTTTTTCAATTTCCCGGCGCTCATAAGGGTCAATTAATGAGGCCAAATCGATGTCGTAGCCCGACCGGGAAAGTTGTACCAGATGGCTGGCTACAGAGCCGCTTGTGAGCTGGCGCTCGACCGCAATTTCCTCAATCGACAGGCCTCTATTATAGAGGTCAAGCGTGAGTAGCTGGGTCGAACCTTTCGGTTTTTCTCCGGCTTGTGCACGTCCCCGCACATACCCTACAATCTCGTCCAGAAACTGCTTCCCGAACAACTGAAGTTTACGTTCACCCACCCCACTGACATTCCGTAAGGCATCGGGAGTCGTCGGCTTCTGGCGGGCCATATCTTCGAGGGTCGTGTCGGTGAAGATAACGTAGGCTGGCACATTCTGCTCGTCGGCGAGTTGCTTGCGCAGAACCCGGAGCCGTTCGAAAAGTTCATCTCGCTGCGACTCGGTTTTGGTTCTGGGCTTTTCGGCCACTGGTTTGGGCGCGTCGTCGGGTCGAACCAGATCTATTTTTCGACCGCTATATAGAACCTGGTCGGCCAGAATACCCCGCCGTAACGCATAATGCTGGTCGTAAGCGATTTCGATAACCCCGATGTTGATGAGCTGATGCAGGTAATTTCGCCAGTCTTCAAACCGAATGTCGCGTCCGGCTCCGTAGGTTTTTATCTGGTCGTATCCTCCCTGCAATACCTGCTGGCTGCGCGAACCCCGAAGAATGTCGATCAGCAGATTCATCGGTACGCGCTCGCCCGTCCGTACCATTGCCGA
>NZ_MKUD01000037.1:0-74689 GCF_001898575.1 Spirosoma sp. 48-14 | reverse complement strand
ACGTCGCAGTTGCCGCAAGGTTCGGGTAGTTCTTCCGAGAAATAGGAGAGCAGAATCTGACGCCGGCAGGTGTGGGCATCGGCATATTGCTGCATCCGCTCCAGTTTAGCCAATTGAAGCCCCAGGTTTGCCGGATTGTTTTCAGCCAGCATCTCCTTATAGGTGGCTACATCGGCGAAGCTGTAGAAGAGCACCGTTTGTGCCGCAGCCCCGTCGCGCCCGGCCCGACCGATTTCCTGATAAAAGCTCTCAATGTTTTTGGGCATGTTGTAATGAATCACCCAACGCACGTTCGATTTGTCGATGCCCATGCCAAAAGCGATGGTGGCACACATGATTCGAACATCGTCGCGTAGAAAGGCCTCCTGGGTTTTATTCCGGTCGTCGGGGTCCATTTTTGCGTGGTAAAAGGCGGCACTGAATCCTTTTTCCTGCAATTTGGCCGCCAGTGATTCGGTCGATTTCCGGCTGAGGCAGTAGATGATTCCCGACGTATTCGGTTTCTGCTGAAGGAGCCGGATAATTTGCTGAAGTCGGTTTTGCCCCGGCAGAACCTGTAAACTCAGGTTCGTTCGGTTGAAGGATGCCACAAACACCGCCGGGTCGACCATACCAAGGCCGGTAGCAATATCCTGACGGGTTAGTTTATCGGCCGTTGCGGTCAGGGCGATGGTCGGCACCTGCGGAAACTGCTCTTTCAGGACATGCAACTGGGTATATTCAGGCCGAAAGTCGTGCCCCCACGACGAAATACAGTGCGCTTCATCGATGGCAAACAACGAAACGTTGATCTGCTTTAGAAAATGGAAAAACGACTCAGTAAGTAGTTTTTCGGGCGAAACGTAGAGTAGTTTAAGCTTTCCTTTGTGGCAGTCTGCTTCAATATCGCGCTGTTCACGGGATGTTTGGGTACTATTGTAATAAGCCGCCTGAATACCGTTCATATGCAGGGCCCCCACCTGATCTTTCATGAGAGCTATGAGCGGAGAAACCACGATAGTAACACCCGGCAACATCAGGGCAGGAATCTGAAAACAGACGGATTTACCCCCACCCGTAGGCATCAGTACTACCGTATCGCGTCCGCTTAGAATCGACTGGATAATAGCTTCCTGCATCGGCCGGAAGCGGTCGTATCCATAGTAACGTTTCAGGTAATCGGCCGGATTTTGCGTCTGGAGAGGGGGTGTACTAATCATTGACAGATTCGAGTAATGGTATGCGGGTCGAGCAACTGTCAATACGACGGGCTAAAAGCGATTGGTGACAGCTACCGGCTACAATCATTCTATCAAATTTAAGCAAAATTTAAGTAATTTTTAGTGTTGGAATGGTGATTTTCTCCCCATCTTTCCGTCCTAAGAACCGAGTCCATTGTTTCACAAAACCCGATCTGATTTGTATGAAAAAGACCCTGTCAATCATGTGCCTTGCATTAAGCCTGCTGGTTGCCTCCAACGGCTGGGCACAGGACGATAAACCGTCAAAAAACAAAGCAAAGAAAGAACAGAACGAAGCCGATAAAGACGCTAAGAAGGCGGCAAAGGCCGAGAAAAAAGCCGCTAAAGAGGCTGCCCAGTCGGGTATGACCGATGCGGATAAGGCGCAGGCTAAAGCCGACAAACAAGCTGCCAAAGCGGAGAAGAAAGCTGCAAAAGATGCCGACAAAGCGACGGCTAAGGCAGATGCCAAACTAGATAAGGCAGATAAGAAAGCTGATAAAGCGACGACTAATGCGGGCCTGAAAGACGACAAGATGGACAAGCCCTCAAAAGCGGATAAGACGGACAAAGCCGATAAAATGGCGAAAGCATCAGCGCCAGCCGTGAAAGAGGAGAAGGCCACTCCAGCCGATTACAAAGCTCCGGTTGACCCTTCTTCCAAAGGGCCTAACGGTGAGAAAGTAATGGTTGGCCCGCGTGGAGGTAAGTATTACATCAATAAAAACGGTAACAAGACCTACCTGAGTAGTGCAAAAAGTAAGTAACTGCTGAATAATCGAACAGGAAGGGGCCGGAGTCATTAACTTCGGCCCCTTCCTGTTAATAAGTGGATTGATATGATTTATCCAGGGGTGCGGTGCCCTGAATAATACCATCTTTGATCAGGTGGGTAACCAGCTCTCGGGGTAAAATTTCGTTATTGCTCAATCCCGTTGTTACGAGGGCTTTCCAGAAAGGGATGCCCGTAGCCAGACTTTTCATTTCTAGCAGAAGCTCGTTGTTCGATGAAATATATCGGCCCGAGCCCGATGTATAGCTCCGATTAAAATCAATCGTTAAGACCACTTCGCTCTGGCAGGCTTGCCGTTGCTTTTCGATAGCCTCTTCGGCCGTTTCAAACGAAATAGGACTATTAGAGACAGTGCAAACCTGATAACCTGGCGGGAAGGCAGTTTGTAACGAAGCCAGATAAGCAGGCTTGGTTGTCGGTAATCGCGATACGATCAGAATGCGTTTAAACGCTGGTTTGGCATCTGTTTTTACGTTCGACTGGAAGGTTGCTGTTACGCAGCTCGTCAGACTAATGAACAAGCCACAAATCAGTAGGCCAGATACGATAGATTTCATCAGGTTTAGCAGTTGGTGTTGGTCAAACATACTAACCGCCTGGCGATTTGATTGTTAAATGACTGTTAAACTTCCTGAAAACGGATTGTTGACTATCTTACGATAAATTCATCAACGCTATGCTTCTACGATTTACCCTGTTCCTTCTGTTTGTTTCAATCGGTTGTGTTCGCCAGTCAGATAAAGTCCGTCAACTGCCTGGTTTGCAGGAGCCTGTCGACATTGTCCGCGACAAATGGGGTGTCAACCACATTTATGCAAAAAATGAGCATGATTTATTTTTTGCACAAGGTTACTCGGCTGCCCAGGACCGACTGTTTCAACTCGAAATGTGGCGTCGGCAGGCTACCGGAACCACCGCCGAACTGTTGGGGCCACAGGAGCTTAAACGGGATATAGGCGCTCGCTTATTTCGATTTCGGGGAAATCTGGATGATGAACTCAGGCAGTACCACCCGCATGGGCCACAAATTGTCCGGGCGTTTGTCGATGGAATCAATGCCTATATCAACACCATTCTGAAAACACCGGACCAACTGCCGTTCGAATTTCAGGTGCTCCGTACAAAGCCCGGCCTTTGGACGCCAGAAGTCGTAGTGAGTCGACATCAGGGAATTATGGCTAATGTGCGGGATGAGTTGAATTACGGTCGTTTGGTGCATTTGCTCGGTCCCGATAAGGTTCGGGCGTTGCAGTGGTTTCATCCGACCTCGAAACCCAATGAGCCTGATCTGACCCTGCACGTAAACGGCGATGAATTGTTCCAACCCATCCTGGAACTGTACGAGGCCTTTCGACTGCCGCTGAAATATAAAGGTGTACTCAGCAAAGCCGATGAAGACGAAGCGCTACAGTTCGATAGCGGCCGTTGGTTCGACACCGAAAAGCAATACACAGGTTCGAATAACTGGGTTATCTCTGGGGCTAAGTCGGCCAGTGGCTTTCCGATGCTGGCCAACGATCCGCATCGGTCGCAGGCAACGCCTTCGCTACGCTATTGGGTGCATCTGGATGCGCCGGGCTGGCATGTGGTAGGCGCTGGGGAGCCGACATTGCCAGGTATTTCTATTGGGCATAATGAGTATGGAGCCTGGGGGCTAACCATCTTCGAAACAGATAACGAAGACCTATACGTGTACGAAACCAACCCGGCCAATCCGAATCAGTACCGCTACAAGGGAGCCTGGGTGGACATGAAAACGCTGACCGAAACGATTCCCGTAAAAGGGGGTAAGCCGGTCAATGCAATCCTGAAATATACCCAACACGGGCCCGTCGTTTTTGACGATACCGTACATCATAAAGTCTATGCCGTTCGGGCGGGCTGGCTTGAACCAGGTTGTGCACCGTATCTGGCCAGTTTACGAATGAATCAGGCGCGTAACTGGGCCGAATTTCGGCAGGCGTGTCTACAAAGTCGGGTGCCGGGCGAAAACATGATCTGGGCCGAGCGCCCTGTCGACGGGAAGGCTGGAAACATTGGCTGGCAGGTGGTGGCTTTATCGCCTGTGCGGCCGAACTATACCGGGCTGGTGCCTGTGCCGGGCGATGGGCGCTTTGAGTGGAATGATTATCTGCCTATTCAGCAGTTGCCCAACGCACTTAATCCACCCGAAGGTTATATCGTAACGGCCAATAATAACCTGTTGCCGCCTGATTATCCGTATCGAAACGCGGTTGGCTGGACTTGGGCGTCACCGAGCCGGGCCGACCGGATTAAAGAGGTATTGAATGATGGTGAGCCAAAAAGCCTGAACGATTTTAAAGCGTTACAAGCGGATTACCTGTCTATACCGGCCCGAATGATTGTTCCTTTACTTCAACAATCGACATCTGCCAATCCGCAAACGCAACGGGCGTTGACCTATTTGCGTCGGTGGGATTATCGACTCGATCCGAATTCCATAGCGGCTACCATTTTTATCGCCTGGGATGATGCGTTGAAAGCGGCTGTTTATGAAGAGAAAGTTCCTGCAAAAGCACGGCCATATCTAAAATCATTACCTACCAGCCGGGTGACGGAAGCCCTGTTGCAACCCGGTTCACATCGCGATAGTCTCCTGATCCGTTGCCTCGATAAAGCCGTGACTGGTTTAACTGAACAGCTCGGCCCTAATATGGCGAGCTGGCAGTATGGACAGCCTAAGTTTAAGCATATTACGATCACGCATCCACTGAGCGGCCTGGTCGATAAAGGCATGCAGAAGCGAATCAATTTGGGGCCTATGGCAAGGGGCGGCTACGGCGAAACCGTCAATGCTACCTCGTTTGATCTGAACCAGACGCACGGAGCTTCGTTCCGAATTTTGGTCGATACACAGGATTGGGATAAAACCTTGGGCATCAATACCCCCGGCCAGTCGGGTAATCCCGATAGTCCACACTACAGCGACCTGTTTCCGATCTGGGCGAAGAACGACTACTTTCCGGTGTATTTCTCAAAAGACAAAGTGAATTCGGTGTCAGAAGCGAAGGTCGTGCTGAAGCCCTAGGTGTACTCTGGCATGGACGGAAGCCCGCGTAAGCTGATATTCTGGCTTTAATTGGCTACTGGCTATGCGGGCTTCCGCCCACGCTACTTATTCATTTCGTACTTTTGCTGCCGAAAACTGTACGAACCGACAGTTTCACAAGCGAATGGATATTCAGGAAGAGTTAAAAAGTGCGATTCAACGGGCCGTTTCCGAGTTATACCAACAGGAATCAGGCGAGGTTTCTTTACAACCCACCAAAAAAGAATTCGACGGACTTTATACGTTCGTGACGTTTCCGCTGACAAAGGCGTTGCGGCAGGCCCCTGCTCAAATCGGCCAGGCTATTGGTAACTGGTTGGTAGCGAATAGCGAAATCGTGAGTGGCTTCAATGTGGTACAGGGTTTTCTGAATATCAGTATTGCCGATGCAGCCTGGATTGAGGTGTTGAACGACATCGCCGGAAATCCATCTTTTGGTCAGTTAGCATCCAAAGGGAAGTCGGTGATGGTTGAGTTTTCGTCACCAAATACCAATAAACCCCTGCACCTGGGTCACCTGCGCAATAATTTTCTGGGCGATTCGGTCAGTCGTATTCTGGCTGCCAATGGCTATGATGTGGTTAAAACCTGTATTGTCAACGATCGGGGTGTACACATCTGTAAGTCGATGCTGGCCTACAAGCTTTTCGGCAACGATGAAACACCGGAGCAGGCAGGCATGAAAGGCGATCATTTAGTTGGTAAATACTACGTTCTGTTCGACAAGGCGTATAAACAGCAAGTCGAAGAGATGGTAGGGCAAGGAATGCCTAAAGAAGAGGCTGAGAAAAAAGCACCCCTGATGCTTGAGGTGCAGCAGATGCTTCGGCTTTGGGAACAGGGCGATCCTGAAACCGTTTCCCTCTGGCGCAAACTCAACGACTGGGTGTATACCGGATTCGATGCTACTTATCAGTCGATTGGTGTCAGCTTCGACAAAACCTATTACGAGTCGAATACGTATGTACTCGGAAAGGAAATTGTCGAAGAAGGGTTGCAGAAAGGTGTTTTTTACCGAAAAGACGACGGTTCTGTCTGGATTGACCTGACGGATCAGGGGCTGGACCAGAAACTGGTACTCCGCTCTGATGGTACATCGGTTTATATGACACAGGACCTGGGCACAACTGACCTGAAATACCAGGATTTTCATAACGACCGCCAGATCTGGGTGGTCGGGAATGAACAGGATTACCATTTTAATGTGCTGTTTGCCATTCTGCGTCGGTTAGGGCGTCCTTATGCCAACAATTTGTACCATCTTTCGTATGGCATGGTCGATTTGCCAACCGGCAAGATGAAGTCGCGGGAAGGGACGGTGGTCGACGCCGACGATCTGATCCAGGAAACGACCGAAGCTGCGGCTATGGCTGCTGATGATGCGGCCAAAGGGAAGCTCGACGAATTTACCGCAGCCGAGAAGGCGTCGCTGTTTCATATGCTGGGGCTAGGTGCGTTGAAATACTACCTGCTGAAAGTAGACCCTCAGAAGCGGATGCAGTTCAACCCCGCCGAATCGGTGGACTTGCATGGAAATACGGGGCCTTACATTCAGTATGTGCATGCCCGGATTCAGTCGATTCTTCGGAAAGCTACTGAGGCTGATATAGCGTTAAACGGAAACATTTCAGATACACAACTTGATGAGATTGAGCAGCAATTGGTCTTTCTGTTAAGTCAGTATCCACAGCGCGTGAAAGAGGCAGGCGACGATTTCGCACCGTCCTACCTGGCGCAATACGCGTATGAATTGGCGAAGACATTTAACCAGTTTTACGACAAGTTACCGATCCTGAAAGAGACGGACCCTGTGAAGCTTCAGACCCGACTTGTGCTGGCAAAATGCATTGGTGAAACTATTCAGAAAGCAATGGGCTTATTGGGCATAGAAGTTCCGCAGAAAATGTAGTTACTTTGTTCAAAATCAGTCAATACTAGTTTACTTTCTAAACGTTATGCGTACCGCATAGTAAAACCGAAAAACCAACCATGAAAAAGAATCTCATTTTTACGATGGCCGCTTTGGCACTTGTTTTCTCACTGTCCAGTTTTATGTCGCTTTCCTCGCTTGTTAACGGGATTTTTGCCGATGAGCGGGCTGCTGCTGCCAACATGGCTCCAACGAAAAGCCTGTACGACTTTACGGTAAACTCGCTGGATGGTAAGCCTGTTGCCTTGAAGGGGTTCAAAGGTAAAAAAGTAGTTATTCTGAATGTAGCGTCGAAGTGCGGTTTCACTCCTCAGTATGCCGACTGGGAGAAATTCTACAAAGAGCACGGCAGCAAAATTGTGGTGTTGGGTTTCCCTGCTAATAACTTCAAGAGCCAGGAACCCGGCTCCAATGAAGAGATTGCTGAGTTCTGCAAAAAGAATTATGGCGTAACCTTTCCGATGTTTGAAAAAGTATCGGTTCTGGGCGATGATCAGGCGCCAATCTACAAGTGGCTGACCCACAAAGATCTGAACGGCTGGAACGATCAGGCTCCTACCTGGAACTTCTGCAAATATGTGATCAACGAAAAAGGCGAACTGACCAACTTCTTCAACTCGAAAGTAAAACCCGAAGACGAAGAGTTTAAAAAAGCAGTTGGTATCTAATTAGTGAAAGAGCGAAAGAGTGAAAGTGCGAAAATTCTGGCATCTGCCTTTTTCGCACTTTCACTCTTTCGCTCTTTCACTCTTTGCTATTATGAAAAGTTGGATTGCGGCTGCGCGACCCCGGACATTACCGCTGTCGTTGGCAAGTATTATTTTAGGAAGTTTTCTGGCCTCGGCCGATGGCCATTTTAGCTGGACGATTGCGTTGCTGGCTGCTCTGACCACCATTTTTCTGCAAATCCTGTCGAACTTCGCCAACGATTACGGCGATGCGGTTTCGGGAAAAGATACTGAGCTTCGGGTAGGCCCACGTAGGGCAGTAGCTACTGGCGACATCAGTAAAGAAGCGATGATGCGCGGTATTATTCTGATGTCGGTCTTATCACTGATAAGTGGAGTTGGGCTTTTGGTCGTTGCTTTTTATGGTGCGGGCCCAAAGCTCTTCTGGTTTTTTCTGGTGTTAGGGCTGCTCAGTATTGCGGCTGCTATTGGCTATACAAATGGCAAGCACCCCTATGGATACGCCGGTTTTGGCGACATTGCTGTTTTGATTTTCTTCGGTTGGGTGGGCGTTTTAGGAACGTATTTTCTGCACACCCTTTCGTTCAATCCGCTTCTTCTTTTACCGGCTACCAGCGTTGGCCTTTTCGCAACGGGCGTTCTGAATGTCAATAATATCCGTGACATCGAAACAGATACCATGACGGGTAAACGGTCGATTCCCTCGCGGCTGGGGCTATCGCTGGCGATTTGGTATCACTGGGGGCTGTTGATTGCTGGTATGGCTTGTGCGCTCGCCTATTCGTTCCTGACAGGAGCGGCCTGGGTTAGCTATCTGTATGTACTGGCGTTCCCGCTCTTTATTCTAAATGGTCGTGCCATTGCCTCCCACCAACGTCCGGCAGAACTTAATCCGCGACTGGGCCAACTGGCTATGAGCACGTTACTCTTTGTGATCTTATTTGGAATCGGGCAAGTGTTATAGAGTGTCTTGATAAGAATGGTCAGGTAGTGTCAAGAGTCCTCATACAACGCTTGACAATACCTGACCATTCTTATTGCCTCACCACTTTGCGTGTTAGGGTTATCTCTCCAACCTGCACTTTCAGTAGGTACGTACCATGTGCATGCGGCATGGGCAAGGATTCAGAAAGTGTGCTGGTGGGAACAAATTGCTTCTGAAGTACCGAACGCCCATTCGCATCGACAAGGGTTACATTAATCTCTTTTTTCTGCCCCATCGTCAGCTCCACATGGAGTACATCGTGTGCCGGGTTCGGATAAACCTTTAGTTGGCTGTCTGAGAGGGTTTCTTCGGCCAGAGGCAAGAGTACGGTGATTGATGCCTGTCCTGAACTAGTGCCTTTACCGCAACTATTCTCAACACTGGCAATCGAATAGGCTGTCGACTGTGTTGGCTGAATCGTCAACGTAATGGGTGTTGCATTGGCTGAAAAAGTAGTGCCATCAGACAGGCTTCCTTTCCAGGGACCATCGCCCGTAAGGTTGATCGTTAACGCAACCGATTCGCCTTTCAATACCGTTGTTGACCCCGCAATCGTGGCGGTTGGTAAAGGTTTAACGGCAAAGGCATTACTCGGGCTTAGTTGGGCATACGGAATACCGCGCGGACGTACCTGTACCCGATAGCCGGTTCCGGGCGATAAAGTAGTCGGAAGCGTAGCCCGCAACGCGTTTATGGCTCCCGATCCAACAACCTGATTCGCGCTAAAATTACCAGATGCATCCGACAGAAGTACATCGTATTGCCAACCGGCAGCTTTAGTGGTATTTTCGGGGGTGGCTGTAACGGTAAACGTGCTCCCAACACAAACGGTGGTGGCTACCGACGCTTGTGTCGTGACTTTAGGTGGAGGCAATACGTTCACCGTAAACTGATCGGTCAGGCAGTTCTGGTTGTCTTTTACGGTGATGGGAAAGCTTCCGGCTTTATCCGCCACATAGCTAATGCTTCGGCTGTTTTGTCCGCCTGTCCAGCGATAGTCGCCATTCCAGGAGGCCGAAAATTGAAGCGTATCCCCATACTCGGCCGTAAGCGAGGTAGTAGTCCCGCTGTTTTTTACCAGTGTAAACCGATCTCCTATTGAGCCATCCGACAGTAAAAACTGGGCATCCAGCCGATCATCGTTTACATCCAGAATCATAGAGCCGCCCTGTGCTACGTTGTTATAGACCGTTGCTGGGTGGGGAAAACCAGGTGATTGCCCGCCCAATTGGCCACCAGAGCCATTTACGACATAAACCGTACCTTGGCCTTTCGATAAAATAGGGCATGAGTTGGGCGAACCATCGTACCGGCCCGTGTTATTGTCGGCCAGGTGGTTACCCTTGTCGAAGGTATTGGCCAGTCCCCGTAAGCCTTTCAGCCGATAGGTCCGTTCGTAGCCGTGACTATGGCCATTCATGACCAGATCGACACCGAACCGTTCCAGAATAGGGGTAAGGTTTTCGCGAATGAGCCGCATCGACTCTTCGGTGTCGGAATTGTGGCCGCCCTTGCTATACGGTGGGTGGTGAAAAATGACGATGGTCCAGGGAAGTTTATTGGCTGCCAAATCACGTTTGAGCCACTGCACTTGCGCTGAGGTGGTATCATAAAGGCGATACTGACCATCTTGCCTGCCCTGTGAATCGAGTGAGATCAGATGGACATTGCCGTAGTTGGCTGCGTAGTAGGATTTTGACCCTGATGGTATTCCGCCAGCTTCGCCCTGCTGTGGAAACGAAAACAGATTGTAATAGGCAATGTTGAAATTTGTTTCGCTATCGGCATAATCATGATTGCCGGGCGTAATGAAAATAGGCGTATTGCGAAGGGTAGATGCGTAAACTGGAAAGACCAGTTGCTGATATTCACTTTCCAACCCATACGAATACGCATTATCGCCAAGCCAGAGCCACAAGTCGGCTGGGCGGTTGGCTGTTGCCTTGCGATATGCCTGATATACAGCTTGCTGGTTGTCGCTCCCGCTGCCGAAATCGCCCAGAACCCACATGCGGAACGGACGTTTATCGCCCGCTGGCAGCGCTGTTTTGAACGAATAGTCGGGACCAGATGCCAGTTGGGTATCGCCATAGCCTATGGCATAGGTATAACGAGTGGCGGGTTGGAGGCCCGTAATCGTTAAACTATGTTCCTGAGTAGGTTGGGATTCCTGTAAATCCCCTGTAAGCTGGCTCGCCGATTGACCAAACCAAACCCGCCCTATACTGGGGGTATCGGTTCGCCAGCGAACGACCACCGACGTGGGTGTAACGACCTGTAAATAAGGGCCGCGACTAATTGTCGGCGTTTGGGCAGAAACCTGCTGACAGAGGCCGAGGACAAAGGCTAGTTGTATAAGTCGTAAAAGCTTCATTGGGTGACAGGGAGGTCACCGTAAAGGTACACCTACCAGGCGAAATTTATGCCCGGCAGGTGTAATTCATGTATGCCAATATACTGACTTATCGACCTTTATGTAAAGCCTGGTGCATTTTCAGTAAGTTTCGTACTGGCCAGTCACTCTGGTTATAGGCTTCCAGCTGGGCCAGTTTCATAACCAGTTGCCGTTCAATCCGCCGTCTTTCGTCGTTCGGCAGTTGCTTTAGATTGGCAGGTAACTGATGGAGTACCTGGTTTAATTGAAGGCAGGCCGTAGCGGGTAACGTAAAATGAGCGGCCAATCGCTCGACATCGGATAACTTCCAAAGGTCTGGTTTGCTACGCCGATTTCGGATAGCATTGCCACTTAGCCCCACGGCAATGCCTAATTGCTCATCGTTGAGCGAACACTCGCGTAACCGCCACATGACAGCCTGGTAATTGTTAACAAAGGAGTGTAGAGTTGAGCGTAGATAATCAATCAAAGTTGTAAAATGGTTAAGTGAACGCAGCTATTAATTGCGGGCAATTAGTATGTATCAGATGGGCTAGGGGGCTTTGTGCCGAAGGTCAGTTCGTACGCGTGCAGTCAATAAATTGAACTGCCTATCCATTGTGGGCACATTGGTTTATATACAACATTCGTGCCGTTGTGTATTTTTCTAGAATTAGATAAAAATCAGTAATCGTGCAAAGGGGATAAAAAAAATCACCTCTCCGAAGAAAGGTGACTCTGAATTGTCTCGGTACGGTAAGGCTATACGCGTTCGACGGTGAGCCGTAGCAGAAACTCATCCATCTCGATCTCAGTGGCCAACGGTCCAGAAGCGCGGCCGTTTAAGTCGCTTACTAAATCGAGCGATATGGCCTGAACTTCCTGGCTGATGTAGTCACGATTGGTTTCGATAGCCTGAGCAAGCACTTCGTTGTTGCGTTCCAGTTCAATCCGAATTTTATCGGTTACCGAGAAGTCACGGTCTTTGCGCAGATTCTGAATGCGGTTCACAAAATCACGGGCGATTCCTTCCCCACGTAATGCATCGGTAACGGTTACGTCGAGGGCAACGGTCAGGCTGCCTTCACTGGCTACGAGCCAGCCCGGAATATCTTCCGTCTGGATGTCGACATCCGAAAGTTGCAGATTGAAGGTGCCCAGTTGCAGTGCATTGGTTTGCTCCAGGGTCTTCAACTCGTCGTCGGTCATGGCCGTGATGGCGGCAGCGACCTCTTTCATTTGCTTACCAAACTTAGGCCCTAGTGCTTTGAAATTGGGTTTTACCCGCTTTTTCAAAATGCCACTGGCGTCGTCCACAAATTCAACGGCTTTTACATTGACTTCCGACATGATGATGGGGGCAACGTGCTCAATCTGCCGACGAGTATCTGCGCTCAACACCGGAATCAGGACGCGACTCAGTGGCTGACGAACTTTCAGTTTATGCCCTTTACGCAAGGAGTGAACCAGCGACGATACGCCCTGCGCGGCTTCCATCGATTGCTCCAGTTCGGTATTGATCAAGGTTTTATCAGCAATCGGGAAATCGGTCAGGTGAACTGAGGCTTTTCCTTCGTTCAGGCTCCGGTACAGCCAGTCGGCATAGAACGGTGCAATCGGCGACATAAGCTGGGCCACTACGCTCAGACATTCGTGCAGAGTTTCGTAGGCCGCTCGTTTATCAGCCGTCATGTTTCCGTCGGACGTGACCCCGGACCAGAAACGCCGACGCGACAGCCGGACGTACCAGTTCGACAGTTGGTCGTTCACAAAGTCCTGTACAGCCCGACCCGCTTTGGTTGGGTTATACCCATCAAATTGTTCTTCAACCTCCAGCACCAGCGATTGCAGCTTCGACAGAATCCAGCGATCAAGTTCAGGACGGTCGGCTACGGGGACTGTACGGCCTGTAAACGTAAAGTGATCCAGATTGGCATACAGCGCAAAGAAATTATAGGTATTCGAAAGCGTACCAAATAGTTTCCGTTGCACCTCGCCGATACCGTCTATGTTGAACTTCAGGTTGTCCCAGGGTTCCGCATTGGTAATCATGTACCAGCGCGTAGCATCGGGGCCATACTGAGCCAGCGTTTTGAACGGGTCGATGGCATTGCCCAGCCGTTTCGACATTTTGTTGCCATTTTTGTCGAGTACCAGTCCCGTCGAAACCACGTTTTTGAACGCAATCGAATCGAACAGCATACCCGCAATGGCGTGCAGGGTAAAGAACCAGCCGCGCGTCTGGTCAACACCTTCCGAGATAAAATCAGCCGGGAAGGCCTTGGCAAACACGTCTTTGTTCTCAAACGGATAGTGCCACTGTGCATAGGGCATGGCTCCTGAATCGAACCAAACATCGATCAGGTCCGGCTCGCGCTGCATGACTTTACCCGATTCCGAAACGAAATAGACCTCATCGACATAAGGCCGGTGAAGATCGTAATCACCGGAGGCTAGTTTTTGCAGATAAGCGTCGTTTTGAGTGCGTTGCTGTTCGGTTAGTACTTCTGAACCCTGTGCTTTTTGTACATAACTCGTCAATTCTTCAACCGAGCCGATGCAAACTTCCTCACCCGTTTCTGACCGCCAGATGGGTAACGGAGTGCCCCAGAAACGGCTGCGACTGAGGTTCCAGTCGACCAGGTTTTCGAGCCAGTTGCCAAAACGACCTGTACCTGTACTTTCAGGTTGCCAGTTGATGGTTTTGTTCAGTTCAACCAGTCGGTCTTTCTTCGCGGTTGTGCGGATGAACCAGCTGTCGAGCGGATAATACAGGATCGGTTTGTCGGTGCGCCAGCAGTGTGGATACGGGTGTTCGTACTTTTCTACCCGAAACGCCTTGTTTTCTTCTTTCAGTTTGATAGCAATCAGGACATCGGTTGGCCGGAATTCCGGGTCGGCGCGTTCTTCATCGGAATAGTATTCCTCTTTTACGTACCGACCCGCGAAATCTGTGATTTCGTTGACGAACTGACCATGCTTATCGACAATCGGGACTTCCTTGCCGTTCTCATCCTTCACCATGATGGGAGGAATACCGGCTGCCTGCGCTACCCGAAAGTCGTCGGCACCAAAGGTTGGTGAGGTATGAACCACTCCCGTACCATCTTCGGTCGTCACAAAATCGCCCAGGATAACCCGAAACGCTGACTTCTCGGGCTGAACGTACGGCAACAATTGCTCATACTCGATACCTTCCAGATGTTCGCCTTTAAATTCCGACAGAATTGCCCAAGGAATTACCTTGTCGTTTGGCAAGTACGCATCGAATGCCGGGCTGTTAGGCGAATCCTGGTGACCTTTTTCGTTGAACCATCGACTGACCAGCGCTTTAGCCAATACAACATTGATAGGAAGGAAGGTGTATGGGTTGAACGTCTTGACCAGTACATAATCGATGTCTTTTCCGACGGTCAGTGCTGAGTTTGCCGGTAAGGTCCAGGGCGTAGTAGTCCAGGCCAGGATGTAGACATCGGCATCAGCGGAGTCGAAAAACAAAAAGCCTGATTTACCCGTCGGCTTTACCTTAAACTGAGCCACGATTGTCGTATCGCGCACATCTTTATAGGTACCGGGCATGTTCAACTCGTGCGAACTCAGGCCAGTACCTGCTTTGGGCGAATACGGCTGAATGGTGTAGCCTTTGTAGAGCAAATCCTTGTCATACAACTGCTTCAGCAACCACCAGATCGACTCGATGTACTCGTTTTTGTAGGTGATATAGGGGTTGTCGAGGTCGACCCAATAGCCCATTTTCTGGGTTAGGTCGTTCCACTGGTCCGTAAACCGCATCACCGTTTCGCGGCATTTGCGGTTATAGTCTTCAACGCTAATACCACCTTCCGATTCCGGTTTGCCGATATGGTCTTTGGTAATGCCCAGTTCTTTTTCAACCTGAAGCTCGATGGGTAGTCCGTGCGTATCCCAGCCCCCTTTTCGTTCGACCTGATAGCCCTGCAGCGTTTTATAACGGCAGAAAATATCTTTAATGGTTCGGGCCATCACGTGGTGAATACCGGGGGTTCCGTTGGCCGAGGGCGGGCCTTCATAGAACGTAAACGTTGGCCGGCCTTCACGCAGCGAAACCGACTGTTCAAATACCTGATTCTGATTCCAGTAAGTTAACACCTCGGCCGCTAGCTTTGCGTAATCGAGGGATTCGTATTGTTGGTACTTCACGCCTGGCATAATCGAAAGCACAGATCATCGCTGGCGATGATCGTGCGGTTAAAAAATGAGTGCAAAGATACGGAAATTTGACGCACCCGACTGACTGGAAAGCGGTTCGTATTTCTTCATATCTTTGTATTTGATGAACAACGTGTTGCTACAGGAACGTTCATAGGCTCGACCGCTTATACAGTTCACCTTGATCGCGCTGTCAGGAAGTCCTTATTTTGAGCTTTTGCGAAGTAAGGACTTTTACTCAAAAATGATCTGACAGCTAACCATGACAAAAATTACCGTATTACTCACGGCCTTCTGCTTAGGCTCGTTATCGGCCATCGCCCAACTCACCTTTCCGGCCGATGGAGGAAACAAAAAAGCATCGGTTTCGGAGCGCATTGGCCTTACCGATGTAACGATTCATTATGACCGACCAGCTGTAAAAGGCCGCGAAGGTAAAGTGTGGGGCGAACTAGTTCACTATGGGTTTAAGGATCTGGGCTTTGGGACTAGTAAAGAATCGCCCTGGCGGGCTGGGGCCAACGAAAATACCACCATTACGGTCAGCACCGATGTCGCCATCAATGGGAAACCTTTGACGGCGGGTACGTATGGCCTACTAATGGCGGTGCAGGAAAATGATGTAACCGTCATTTTCTCGAAAAACAGTACGTCCTGGGGAAGTTATTTCTATGATCCTAAAGAAGATGCACTCCGCGTGACGGTGAAACCACTAAAAGACCGACCATCGGTAGAACGGTTGAAGTATGAGTTCACGAACGAAACGGATAGCTCGGCGGTGGTTATGCTGGAATGGGAAAAATGGGCAATTCCGTTTACCGTATCGGTCAATCTGGTACAGACGCAGCTAGCTTCCTTACGAAACGAACTACGGGGTGAAAAAGGGTTCCGCTGGGATGCCTACCAACAGGCAGCTGCTTATATAGCCGACCATAAAACGAATCTGGAGGAAGGTCTGCGCTGGGCCGATTATTCGATCAATGGCCAGTTTGTGGGCGAAAAGAATTTCAATACACTTAGTACCAAAGCGCGGCTGTTGTCGCTAATGAACCGCAGTACCGAAGCCGACGCGCTGATTAAAGAAGCGTTGCCCCTGGCGACTTTGCAGCAGGCGTATCAATACGGGCGGCAACTGATCAATCAGAAAAGAACAAAAGAAGCAATGGCGCTATTTCAGGATCTTGCCAAAAAATACCCGAATGTGTTTATGAGCAACATGGGGCTGATGCGGGCTTACTCGGCAATGGGTGATTACAAAACAGCTGCTGACTGGGGTAAAAAAGCGCTGGCCCTGGCTCCGGATGCCAATAACAAAGCTAACGTAGAACGTCTGCTTGGATTACTCGGACAAGGGAAGGATGTAAACTAGACTAGTACGATGGGGTAAGGATATGGGGAAATACCATGTCCTTACCCCATCGCTACTTATATCGACAAAATTACGAACTCAACCCGACGGTTTACTTTGCGTTCTTCGTCGGTGCCTTTGGTGAGAATAGGGCGTGTGTCGCCGTAGCCGATGGTCTGAATACGAACGATATCGATTCCTTTCTGAACCAGATATCGTTGGCAGGCAACTACCCGGTCGCGGGAGAGCTGCAAATTTTTATCGTGATCGCCGATGATGTCGGTATGACCTTCGAGCCGGATGGTCATGTTTGGGTTTTCTTCCATCATGGTCTCCAGTTTATCCAGTTCGGCGTAGGAGGCTGGTAAAAGATCTGATTTCGACATTTCGAAATAGACATTTTTCAGCGTTACCTTATCACCAACGGCCAGTGGTGTTAAGGTAATATCACGTGTGACACTTTTGCCGCCCGCCACTTTACTTAAATCCAGCACACCATTGGTCGATTGATACCCCCGTGCCGATACTATATACGTATACACCTGCCCTTTCTGTAACATCATTTTATACCCACCCGTCGAAGCAAAGCTCTGAACTGAGTCGATTGCCTGTTTGCTGGATGAAAGCTGATAATCGATTGTGGCCGTAACAGGTCGTTTGTTTTTCGCATCGCTGACCTTACCCGTAACCGTCACGGTGGTCACTTCGGGCGCAGGAGCAGGTATGGGAGCAGGTTTAGTCTTTGGAGTTTCCATCTCACCCCCTGAATTGCCGGTGGGGGCAGGAGGAACGTTTGTCGTCTTTTTAGGCAGGTTCGGTACGGGTTTGGGGGCTGGTGCCGTTGGTGGGTTGTACACGACCGGGTCGGCTGGGTTATTTACATGTAGGTTGTAGATGTTCCAGCATATGTATGCGTCGGAGTGGCATTCGAATAGGTCGAAGTTTTCCAGACCTTTATCCAATCGTTGGAAATAAATGGTAAAATTGACCTGCTCTCCGGGGTATGTATTTCGGCCTATCAGTTGTATTTTTCCAGTAGTAGGATTCCTCTCTTCCCGTTTCATAGGTATGCCCTCGACGCGAACAAAAGCAAATGTCCGGGCACCATTAGCTGCTACCAGGTAACTGTTAGGATCTAAGCCTATAGTGGTTCCTGATTGCAAAAGACGGCCATTTCGATCGTAATTCGGCCGGGCGTTATCTGTAAAGGTCAAATTCAGTATGGTGTAGTCGGGCGTCAGGCGGATGCTGTTTACGGTTACGCCGGGGTCGGCAGCGCGACCGCTGCCAGGCTGATTGCCAGCGTTCGGATAGGTATCATCAGGCGATTGCTGGCCACCGGAGGGATACTGGCCTCCACCTGAAGGATAGCCTGATGGATAGGAGCCGATCATGCAGGAAGATGTGAGTCCAGCCAGCAGGATAAAGAGGAGATAGCGTTGCCGCATACGTTCAGAGAGTATGTTTGGTTAATGACCAGAGTATATAGGTAATTACTGAATAAGACGGAAAGCGTAAACATTAGTTACAGCGCAGGGTCGATAATCTTTTAAAATGAAAGGCCTTATCGTACAATGGATAGTAAAAATTGTCTGATCATACCTTAGGTATACTACAAACTTACCTGAATCTTACGATCATGGCATCCGATAAACAAACGACTATTTCGCGGAGGGGCTTTCTGGATCTGGCGGCCAAAGGCACGCTGGCATCTTCGGCTCTGATTACAGGCTTTCCTACGATAGTACCTGCTTCGGTTTTTGGTAAAAATGCCCCCAGCAACCGAATCAATATAGGGGCTATCGGTACCGGGCGTATTTCGCGCGGGCACGACATGCCGGGTGTGTGGGAATACGATAATGCCCTGATTATGGCGGTTTGTGATCTGGATAGCAATCGGGCCGAGGATGCCAAAAAACTCGTTAACGGTGTATACGCGAAAAAAACGGGCAAGGATAATTACGATGGTGTTCGGGTATATACGGATTATCGCGAACTATTATTAAATAAGGATATTGATGCCGTTCTGGTCAGTACGCCCGACCACTGGCATGCACCGATTGTGGTCGATGCGGTACGGGCCAAAAAAGATGTATACATGCAGAAGCCAGCGTCACTCACCATTGCCGAAGGGCGCATGATGGCCGATGCTGTGAAGCAGTCGAAACAGATTGTGCAGGTTGGCAGTCAGCAGCGGTCGTCGGAACAGTTTCGGTATGCCGCCGAACTGGTGCGTAACGGTCGGATTGGTGAGCTGAAAACGGTATATGTCGGCCTTCCGGGCGATCCATCGGGCGATGAAGAACCACAAATGCCGATTCCTAAAAACCTGAATTACGACATGTGGCTCGGCACTACACCCGAAGTGTACTATACCGAAAAGCGGGTGCATCCGCAGGTTGGCTATGACCGGCCCGGCTGGTTACGTTGCGAACAGTTTGGGGCCGGTATGATTACGGGCTGGGGGGCACACCACATCGATTCAGCGCACTGGGCCATGAATACCGAGTATACGGGGCCCGTCGAAATCTGGGGGAAGGCCGATTTTCCAAAAAGCGGGTTGTGGGATGTACACGGTATTTTCCGTACCGAAGCTATGTACGAAAACGGTGTCCATATGATTGTGACGAACGAGATTGCCAACGGGATTCGGTTTGAAGGAACAAAAGGCTGGATTTTCGTGTCGCGGGGAGATGCCAACGTAACGGCCAGCGATCCGATTGCCAAGCAGAATGCTGCCAAAAAACTGGATGCCAGTGATCCTAAACTGCTGACATCTGTCATCGGGCCCAACGAAATCCATCTGCCGGTGAGTAAAGAGCACCATGGCAACTGGCTGGAAAGCATCGTAAGCCGGAAAGAACCCATTGCCCCCGTCGAAGTGGGGCATCGGTCCTGTACCGCCTGCCTGCTGCATCATGCGGCCATGAAATTGAATCGTAAACTCTATTGGGACCCTAAAAAAGAACAGTTCAAAAACGACCCCGAAGCCAACAAACTCCTGTCGCGCCCACAACGTGCGCCCTATGCGATCAAGGCGGTAGCTTCGGTAAAGTAACGTTTAATCAAAGCCTGTGTATTGAGGTGCGCCGACGTAACCATGACTATACGTTAGTTCATCCCAATACACAGGATCTAAGTAGTACTTATCAAATCAATTCGGAAAATGAAACTGTTGCCCACCGTTGGCATTATATGTATGGCTGCGATGATTACCGCCTGCCAGTCGTCAGAGAAAAGTGAAAAAGCCAATGGCCAAATCCAGTTAATCACGCTCGATCCTGGTCATTTTCATGCGGCCCTTGTACAGAAAAACAGGCTCGAAGGAGTCGACTCGGTTGTTCATGTGTATGCTCCCGATGGCCCGGACCTGCAACTGCATCTGGATAAAATCAATGGCTACAACACCCGACCCGAAAATCCGACGCACTGGAAAGAAGAAGTGTATAAAGGGGCCGATTTTCTGGACAAAATGATTGCCGAACGGGCCACGTCAGGCAAAAAGGGCAACGTAGTGGTTATGGCGGGTAACAACGGACTCAAAACCGATTATATCAAGAAGACCATCGAAGCCGGATTTAACGTGCTGGCCGACAAGCCGATGGTCATTGAGGCTTCGAAGTTTGAAGAATTGAAAAATGCGTTTGCGTCGGCCGAAAAAAATAAGGTCCTGCTGTACGACATCATGACCGAACGCTACGAAATCACGACCATGCTCCAGCGGGCTTTTTCGCAACAGGCTGAGGTATTCGGGACCCTGGAAAAAGGAACGCCTGAAAACCCAGCCGTAACGAAAGAAAGCGTACACCATTTCTATAAAAATGTATCGGGTAGTATTCTGACTCGACCAGCCTGGTTTATGGATGTAACACAACAGGGTGAAGGCATCGTAGACGTAACCACCCACCTGGTTGATCTCGTCCAATGGGAATGCTTCCCTGAGCAAACGATTGATTATCAGAAAGACATTAGCCTGACATCGGCCCGGCGCTGGACAACGGATATGCGTCTGAGCCAGTTCAAAGCCATTACTAAACAGGATGTTTTTCCGGATTACCTCAAAAAAGATGTGGTAAGCGATAGTATCCTGAAGGTATACAGCAACGGCGAAATCAACTACCAGTTGAAAGGTGTTCACGCCAAAGTATCGGTAACCTGGGCCTACAAAGCGCCCGAAGGAGCAGGCGACACGCACTACTCGATTATGCGCGGCACCAAAGCCAATCTGATTATCCGGCAGGGTGCCCCGCAGCAGTACAAACCGACGCTGTACATTGAAGCCGTTCCGGGCAGCAAAGATCTGGAAGCATCTATCAAAACGGTATTGCCGAAAATTCAGCAGGAGTTTCCGGGCGTTGAGGTAAAGAAAATCGGAACCGGCTGGGAGGTGGTCATTCCTGAAAAATACAAGGAAGGGCACGAAGCCCACTTTGGCCGGGTAGCGCAGAAATACCTCGATTACCTGAAAGCCGGTAGCCTGCCCGCGTGGGAAGTTCCTAACATGATTGCCAAATATTACACCACCACCCAGGCGTTGGAACTGGCGAAAAAACAAAGAGCGAAAGAGTGAATGAGTGAAAGAGCGAAATACTGACGCAAACTTTTTCGCTCTTTCGCTCATTCACTCTTTCGCTCATTATCAATCTTATGAACCCAAGAAGAAACTTCATTAAGGAGACCATCAGCACAGCGGCTGGATTGGTCCTGGCTCCTGCACTATCTAACGAATTAATTGGGGCTCCGGCCCTTGTTCGGTCAACATCGCTGGGGAGTGATTCGGTGCCGACAGGTGCCGCCCGGATTCGTTTCTCGGTGATCGGCATGAATCACGGGCATATTTATGGTCAGGTAGGTGCTGTACAGCGAGGGGGCGGTGAGCTTGTTTCGTTTTATGCCAAAGAACCTGACTTGGCCGCTGAATTTGCCAAGCGATTCCCACAGGCAAAACAGGCCAAGAGCGAAGCCGAAATTCTGGAAGATAAGTCGATCCAACTGGTTCTGAGTTCGGCTATTGCTAACGAACGAGCGCCATTAGGTATTCGGGTTATGAAGGCCGGTAAGGATTTTATGTCCGATAAACCCGGTATCACCACCCTTGAGCAACTGGCCGAAGTGCGTAAGGTTCAGAAAGAAACGAAGCGCATTTATTCAATCATGTACAGTGAACGGCTGGAGAATAAAGCCACGGTGAAAGCCGGCGAACTGGTCAAAGCAGGGGCCATTGGCAACGTGATCCAGACGGTTGGCCTAGGACCGCACCGCATGAATCCGGCAACGCGTCCTGCCTGGTTTTTCGAGAAAAAACAGTTTGGTGGTATTATCTGCGACATTGCTTCGCACCAGTTCGATCAGTACCTGTTCTTTACCGGATCGACCAAGGCCGATATTGTGGCGTCGCAGGTGGGGAATCTGCATTTTCCACAGTATCCGAATTTCGAGGATTTTGGCGATGTGATGCTGCGTGGTGATGGCGGTATGGGGTATATCCGGGTTGACTGGTTTACGCCCGACGGCCTGAAAAGCTGGGGTGATGGGCGCTTAACGATTTTAGGCACCGAAGGCTTTATCGAGATCCGTAAAAACATCGACCCCGGTGGGCGCGACGGTGGTAATCACCTGTTTATTACGGATAAGAAAGAAACCCGCTACATTGATTGCAGCAAAGAGAACCTGCCTTATGGTGAACAACTGGTCAACGATGTGTTGAATCGTACCGAAACGGCTATGTCGCAGGAGCATTGTTTCTTAGCTACTGAACTGGCTATTAAAGCGCAGAAGCAGGCACAGGTGATTCATTTGAAGAAATAAAAAGCTGAGGTTTTCGGCTAAGGTTTGCTTTTAGGCGAGCGGAAGAGGTTACTGATGTGGTAGCCACCTAAACTTTTATCGCTTCGTTTCTCATCTTTGCCGCAGAAACGAAGCGTTTTTTATGCCTGCTACTATTCTGCTGATCGACGATGAGCCGCGTCTCCGCCAGCTACTAGCGCGGATTCTGGAACTCGAAGGGTATACCGTGCTAGAGGCTGAAAATGCCCGTACGGGGTTGAAAATGCTGGAGCGGGAAGAGGTCCAGCTCGTAATCAGCGATGTGAAGCTGCCCGATAAGAACGGCATTGATCTGTCGGCGCAGATTAAGCAGCTCTATCCTGCCACCGAGATTATTGTGCTGACGGCTTATGGGACTATTTCGGATGGCGTAACGGCGATCAAAAATGGTGCATTCGACTACATTACCAAAGGCGACGATAACGATCGGATCATCCCACTCGTCAGCCGGGCTATTGAGAAAGCCACTCTTCAGCTTCGAATACAACAACTTGAAAAACAGGTTGGTCAACGATATGGATTCGACAGTATTATCGGCCATTCAAAACCTATTCAGCAAGCCATTGACCTGGCCCGCAAAGTAGCCGTTACCGATACAACGGTATTGCTGACGGGCGAAACAGGGACAGGTAAAGAAGTATTCGCTCAGGCGATTCACCAGGCAAGTCCACGCCGGACCGGGCCATTTGTAGCCATCAACTGTGGGGCGCTGGGTAAAGATATTCTGGAAAGTGAACTCTTCGGACATCGGGCTGGGGCCTTTACAGGGGCTAGCCGTGATCAGAAAGGATTATTTGCTGAAGCCATTAAAGGAACTATTTTCCTGGACGAGATTGGTGAAATGCCGCTTGATCTGCAGGCCAAGCTCCTGCGTGTACTCGAAACACACGAATTTCTGCGTGTGGGGGATACTAAACCAACCAAAACAGATGTTCGGATCATTGCCGCTACCAACCGAGGCCTTGAGCAGGAAGCGAACGCTGGACATTTCCGGCTCGATTTATATTATCGATTATCGGTTTTTCAAATCGAACTTCCCCCACTTCGTGATCGACGCGACGACATTCCCGGTCTGGCCCAACAGTTTGCCCGCCAATATGCCGCCAAGCTTGGTAAGCGCGACATCCGACTGAGTACAGAGTTTATTCAGAAGCTCCAGCAACACCCTTGGAAAGGCAATATCCGCGAATTGAAAAACGTCATCGAACGAGCTGTTATTCTGGCCGAGTCTCCTCAAAATACGCCGGTTGAACTCACGCCCGATCTGCTGCCCTACGAAATGCAAATGGCTGTTTCGGCAACGAACGTGGGCGATAGCTCCATACTGGATCTGGCAACGGTCGAACAACGGCACATCCGGCGGGTTCTAGAGCATACCAATGGCAACAAGACAGAAGCGGCCCGATTACTTGGTATCGGTCTGACCAGTCTTTATCGAAAATTGAGCGAAATGGATACTTTATGATCCGTATTCGGTCTAAGGGGGATTGAACCTTCAAAACAGTGTATTTCTTTATTTGACATGTCATCTACATCGCTTAACAAGGTTTCGGCGCAGGGGCTTCTGGTTGCTATCGGTATTGTTTTTGGGGATATTGGTACCTCTCCGCTTTATACATTGTCGGCCGTTATGCGAGGACGGGAGTTATCCGAAAACTTAGTGCTGGGTACATTCTCCTGCATTTTGTGGACGCTCACGTTACAAACCACCATTAAGTATGTGGTGATCACACTCCGGGCCGATAACAAGGGCGAAGGCGGCATCTTTTCGCTCTACACACTCGTTCGGCGATATACGGGCCAATGGCTAATGTACCCGGCCGTAATTGGCGGGGCATTTCTACTAGCCGATGGGTTGATTACACCTCCTATCTCAGTGTCGTCGGCAGTTGAAGGATTGCTGATTTTTTACCCTAAACTTGATACCGTTCCCATCGTTATCGCCATCCTGATCGCCTTGTTTGTCGGGCAACAGTTTGGCACACAGCAATTAGGAAAGTTATTTGGGCCGGTTATGCTGGTCTGGTTCAGTTTCATCGGGGTCATCGGCCTTTGGGCGTTGTGGAGCCAGCCGACGGTTCTTAAAGCGATCAATCCTTATTACGCCCTCCATTTCCTGATGACCTACCCCAGTGGTTTCTGGCTGTTGGGTGGTGTTTTCCTCTGCACGACTGGAGCCGAAGCGCTTTATTCCGATATGGGGCATTGCGGCCGGAGTAATATTCGGGTTAGCTGGGCCTATGTAAAAACAACGCTGTTGCTATCGTATGCGGGGCAATCGGCCTGGCTGATGCATCACCTTGGCCAACGACTGGGCGAAACAAGCCCGTTTTACAGCATTGTACCTCCATCCATTGTCGTCTTTAGCATTGGTCTGGCAACGTTGGCGACGATCATTGCTTCGCAGGCACTGATCAGTGGCTCGTTTACGCTGGTCAGTGAAGCCATGCGACTGACGCTCTGGCCACGGCAGCGCGTAGCCTACCCGTCCGATGAACGAGGGCAACTGTATGTGCCGTTTGTCAACTGGGCCTTAATGATTGGCTGTTGCCTGATTGTGCTTCACTTCCGGGAATCGAAAAACATGGAAGCTGCTTTTGGGCTGGCCGTCACGCTCACGATGCTCATGTCGACCGTACTGATGAGTATGTACATGCGTGTGAAGCGCTTCAATCCAATTCTTCAGGTTGTTCTGACTGCTATATTTCTCACCGTTGAGACGACGTTTCTGATCGCCAACCTAGTTAAGTTTGAAGAAGGTGGCTGGATTTCAGTCACGCTGGGGTTACTGATTATGGCCATGATGCTGTTCTGGCATGAGGGCGAGTCAATAAAACAGAGCCTGATCAAATACGAGTCGCTGACGAGTAATCTGCCCATTCTAAAATCGTTAAGTAATGATCTGACTATTCCGAAATTTGCTACCCATCTGGTTTACCTGACTACATCCGATTCCAGCAAGCGTATCGAGTCCGAAATCCTGTATTCGATTCTGAACCGGGCGCCCAAACGAGCGGACATTTACTGGTTTATTCACGTTTGTGTAGAAGATGAACCCTACGTGATGCGGTATTCGGTCGAAACCCTGGCAGCGGAGGATGTATATGTGGTTACGTTCTATCTGGGATTTCGTATCGATCCGCGTATCAATCTGCTTTTCAGAATGGTCGTCGAGGATATGGTGGAGAATAACGAAGTGACGATTGATAGCCGGTATAAATCGCTGAGTACACACCGGGTTCCCGGCGACTTTCGGTTTGTGCTTTTCCGACGATTTCTTTCCTACGAAAACGATCTGACCGTGCGCCAGCAAGTAATTATGTTCGGCTACATGCTGCTGAAAAATATTGCTTTATCGCCACAGGCGGCTTACGGGCTGGACACGAGCAACGTTACAATCGAGGCTGTTCCATTGGTTATCACCAGACCCAAATCGTTACCGCTTAAACGAATTGCTCCTAAAACGGATTAGACATTTTCAGGTGAGGCTGTTGAAAATACGTATGAGCTCTTTTAGCGTGCCCTAATGTGCAGATGCCATGTCTGTAGCGAGAGTCATCGCTGAAGCCATCATAAGCAGGATCTCCTGTCGCCTACTGACAGCCGAAAAAAATAATGGATACAAGAATCCTTGTTTTGGAAACAATCAGACTACCTGCTTAACCCCATCTTTGCAGCAGAAACTCATGCCAGAAGAAATGATAGGCCATGAATAGCAGCGAAAAGAAGGACATACGTGTTATAAACTCTATACCTCAACTCCATAAGGTTCTTGGCTTGCCTGAACCGGAGCATCCGCTTGTCAGCGTAAACGGCTTGATTACAGGAAGTTCGTTTCAAGAGCTGAACGCCAAACCCGTAGTGTATAATTTCTATTCAATCTGCATCAAGAAAAACTTTACGGGAAAAGTCCGGTATGGGCAGACAAATTATGACCATGATGCAGGTATGCTCAGTTTTTATGCCCCCGGTCAGGTGACCTCGACCGAGATTTCAGACGATGGCGATGCAACCGGGCACTGGCTTATTTTTCATCCCGACCTGGTACGAAATTACCCGCTCGCCAGCAAACTAAACGAGTACGGCTTCTTCGCCTACGCGACCCATGAGGCTTTACACCTCTCCGCTAAAGAGGAACAACAGATCGAAAAAATCTGGGACGACATCCGACGTGAATATCAGAGCAATATCGATTCGTTCAGTCAGGATGTTATCGTATCTCATATTGATCTGTTACTGACGTATTGTAATCGGTTTTATAATCGTCAGTTCATCACGCGCAAAAAAGTAAACCATGATATTCTGATCAAATTTGAAGCGTACCTGAACGACTATTTTGCGGGTGATGCCCATTTGCAGCAAGGACTCCCCGACGTCCATTATTTCGCCGGGAAGCTATTTATCTCCGCTCAATACCTGAGTGACCTGCTCAGAAACCTTACTGGCCTGACCACCCAGCAGCATATCCACAATCATATTATCGAAGTAGCTAAAAACAAGTTGATACAGACCAATTTGTCAGTGGGTGAAATTGCCTACTCGCTTGGATTCGACTACTCACAATCCTTCAATAAGCTCTTCAAAAATAAAACGGGCATGTCGCCCGGCGAATTTAGAAACCTGAATTAACCATCACATTACCAGAATGAAAAAGACAGTATTGATAACCGGAACATCGTCCGGTTTCGGGGCTGCTGTTGCCCATTTTTTTGCCGAAAAAGGCTGGAATGTTATTGCTACCATGCGGGATACCCATAAAGCGGGCGATCTTCGGAATAGCGATAATGTGCTGATTACCAAACTGGACGTGCAGGATGCCGTAACGATTGAATCGGCAATTGCGGCTGGTATTGAGCGTTTTGGTCGCATCGATGTCGTGGTCAATAATGCGGGGTATGGCCTGTTTGGCATTTTTGAGAGCGCATCGCGTGAGGCTATCCAAACGCAGTTCGATGTCAATGTGTTTGGGGCAATGGATGTCACGCGGGCTATTCTCCCGCATTTTCGCGCCAATCATGCAGGAACCATCATCAATATTAGTTCGGGGGCCGGGGCCATTGGCTTCCCAATGGCATCGATCTATAGCGCGTCGAAGTTTGCGCTGGAGGGTTTTTCCGAAGGTCTGCGCTACGAACTGGCATCGCTGGGCATACGGGTAAAAATCATCGAGCCGGGAGGAGCCATGCAAACCGGCTTCATGGCCCGTGTTGGAGGAGAAAGCACTGGACTTCAGCTAATCGAGGACTATCTGCCGTTTCTGGGGAAAATTGGCAAGGTCTATGGCGGTATGCAGGAAGCGGCTGATCCCGACGCCGTTGAAAAGGTCGTAGCAGCCATCTTCGAAGCCGCCACCGACGGCACAGACCGGCTCCGGTATACGCCAACGAACGATATTCTGCCCATTCTGAATGCCCGACGCAGTTCATCGGAAGAAGCCTATCAGTTGTTCACCAATAGTCTCTTCGTTTCACAAAACGAGTAAAACGGCGAGCCATTAATCCCTCATTTTTCGAGTCATCACGATGAAAACCATCTTAATTACCGGGGCATCATCCGGTCTTGGCAAAGCAACTGCCAAACTTTTTTGGCTAAAGCCCCTGATGTCATAGCCCCCTATAACTAACGGCTTAACGTTGTCGCAGAAGATTTTCGGAAGAGTGTAGCCGCTCAGTTTGCTATTTAGGGCTTGTGCTCGCGGAGGCAGTATAACGTAGACAAACACCCGTAAGGTAAATGAAGAAGCACGCTTCTTTGTTTACCTTACGGGTGTTTACTGGCAGTGAACTTACCTTTAAAGGGAAACTAACCGTTCGTTAAAGCAGAAAAGAATCTATGGAAACTGACCCCGCTTTATTTCATGCATTCCTGAATCGCTTCAGGGAAATCCCGGACACCGATTTTGACCTCATCGGTCAGTTTATGCAGTTCCGCAGTATTAAGGCTGGAGACACGTTACTGGAGCAGGGCCGAACGGCCAAAGAGCTCTTTTTTGTTGCCAGCGGTATACTCAAAATTGTTTCTATTTCGGAGAAAGGGAATGAGGTCATCCAGTTCTTCGTAAAGGATAATAAGTTCTGTACCATCCTGTACAGCTTTATGGGAGAGGTTGCTTCGCAGGAGGGTATTGTTGCCGCTACCGATGGAGTCGTGTTTGTCTTTTCAAAACAACGACTCAATAGCCTCTACCAACAGCTGCCTTATTTTAAAGACCTTGTAGAGACTATTACGCAACAGGCCCTGATGGACAAAATCAAGATCCGCAATAATTTAATGGGAGAAGAAGCGACCACCCGATACCTTAAATTCATTGCGCAGCAGCCCCATATTATTCAGCAGGTTCCGCTTAGTGATGTGGCTTCCTATCTGGGTATTACGCAACAGTCACTCAGTCGAATCCGAAGGAATATATCGCTCCTATCGACAAAGCAACGTCCTTAGTGCGCTGCATTCAATTACTGAGCAGCAGTAGTCAATCGGCTATACCAATACCGTTCCTCCATCGATGATGAAGGTTTGCCCGGTGGCAAACGATTGTTTCATCAGGAACAGATAGGTCTGGGCAATGTCGTCGGCATGACCTACGCGTTTGACGAGCAGCGAACTACCAACGGACTGATAAAAGTTCTCCCTTTCCTGCGGTTGCATACTATTCCAGAGATTGGTTTGAATAACGCCAGGTAAAACGACATTAACCCGAATGGGGGCCAGCTCAACGGCCATGGCACGGCAAAATCCTTCCATCGCCCCGCAAATGCTGGCAGCCAACGCCCAGCCAGCACCGGGGCGTTGGCTGGCAATGCCGCTGGTCAGACCAATTGAGCCGCCTTCGTTGATCAGGGGAGCGCCGTACTTAACGGCAGCCAGCGCACCCCAAAAGCGGAGGGTAAAGAAGTCTCTGGCTTTTGTCAGGTCGGTATTTTCGATTGTAGTCAGATTAAGGTTTTCGGCGGCTGTATATACCAGATGGTCAAAGCGACCAATACGCGCAAAGAAGTCTTTAGTATTTTCTTCGCGGCTCAAATCAACGGCGTATCCACTGCTTCCGGCCGGTAATTCCGTTAATGCTTCGTCAATACGGGCTTGATTACTTGACGCAATCACGATCTCAGCACCTTCTTCGGCGGCTGCTTTGGCGGTTGCCAGACCAAGCCCCGAACTTCCTCCCAAGATAATGACCCGTTTGCCCATCAAATTGCTTATGTGTTGTGCGGTTTCCATATACTAGCTGTTTTTGACGACAAAAATCCTGACTATGCTCGGCAAGCCATTTACCAAATGGTAAAAAGGGAATTCGTTATGCTGGAATAGTTGTATGCGCTCTGACCGATTTTGACCAGGTACAATTTCAGAGCTGGAAGCTGTTTCTAAAAGATGTCCAGACCGGCCAGGACGAATAATGAAAATCGCTTGTCCATTTCGGCTCGTACGCGTAGAACAATGGGCTTCGTTGCTTATAGAGGCATAACGAACCATTAAGATGACCCGATTTGCCGTTGTATTGTTGATCAGCCTGTTATCGGTTGCCGGGCTACAGGCGCAGGACGTTAGTTGGAAAAAAGTGAAGGTGCTAGTGTATACTAAAAATGGCAAAGGCTACGTACACGACAATATTCCGAATGCCATTCAGTGCGTCCAGAAGCTTGGCCAGCAGTACGGCTTCAACGTCGATTCCTCTGACCAGCCTTCCGTTTTTACCGAAGATAACCTGAAACAATACACGCTGCTGGTGTTTGCCAGCACCAATAACGATGTGTTCGATACTGATGCTCAGCGTCTTGCTTTTCGGCGGTATATTGAAGCGGGTGGTGGATTCGTGGGTATTCACTCCGTTATGGGCACCGAACGCAACTGGGCGTGGTTCAAACGGATGATTGGTGGCACCTTTGCCTGGCATCCGAAATTCCAGAAGTTCAAAATTGAGGTCATCGACACAAAACACCCTTCAATGAGCGGATTGCCGAAGATCTGGGAGAAAGAAGACGAATTTTATTTTACCAAAAATATGTCGCCTGGCCCTACCGTCATCATGGCGAATGATCTGACGTCACTCAATCAGGACGAGCCTGAGAAAGTCAAGATGTTTGGCGGTTCGTATACCGAGTTGTATCCTTCTGCCTGGTATTACAATTTCGATGGTGGGTACACCTGGTGTACAACGCTCGGCCATGCGAAAACCGATTATCTAGACGATCAAACGTTTATTAAGCACATCTTTCAGGGTATCCGGTACGTAGCCGGGCAAGTGAAGAAGATCGACTTCGGCAAAGCTTATGCCGACTCGCGCGACACGCCCATCCGGTAGAAAGTTGGTTCCGTAGCCGATTAGTTTTCCCGAAAAACGAACTTACTGATCTAGAAAAAGTTTTTCCCCATTTCCTATGATTTATTCGCTTAAAACAGGCTTTATACTGACAAGTCTTCTGGTTATATCGGGCCAGGTAATGGCCCAACAGACGAACACCGTTGGGCTGGATACGATAAAGGTAGTAGCCCCCGGTGCTACGCTTCAGAAGATATCGAGCCAGTTTACATTTACCGAAGGGCCAGCTGTCGACAGGAAGGGAAATATCTTCTTTACCGATCAGCCAAACGATAAAATCTGGAAATACGATACCGATGGAAACCTGTCGCTCTACATGGACAAAACCGGACGATCCAACGGGCTGTATTTCGATAAAAAAGGCAATATCATTTCCTGTGCTGATGAAAAAGACGAATTGTGGTCGATTAGCCCCGATAAGAAAGTGACGGTACTGATGACTAATTTTCAGGGGCAGCGCATGAACGGGCCAAACGATTTGTGGATTGACTCCAAGGGTGGGATTTACTTTACTGACCCCTATTACCAGCGTGACTACTGGGAGCGGAAGAAGCCGGATATCGACGGGCAGAAAGTATATTATCTACCCAAAGGTAAGTCGGAAGCGATCCTGGTCGATGGTGATTTAAAACAACCCAATGGTATTGTTGGTACGCCCGATGGGAAATACTTGTATGTAGCCGACATTCGGGACAGCAAAACCTATAAATACGAAATTGGCCCCGATGGAATGCTTCGCAATCGTCAGTTATTTATTTCGCAGGGTTCCGACGGCATGACGCTCGATAGCCAGGGGAATTTGTATATCTCAGGCCGTGGGGTAACCGTATACGATCCATCGGGAAAGAAACTGGGTAATATTCCTGTTCCTTCGCGTTGGGTGGGAAACATTTGCTTTGGTGGGAAAAAACGGGATATGCTGTTCATCACTGCTTCAGAGTCGATCTATACGTTACCCATGCGAGTAAAGGGCGTAGAATAAATGATCTGCAAGCGTTCGCTTTGAGGCTACCCTAAACAGAAATCGGGGAAGAGAGTTGGGTGTGTATTAACAAACCAAATCTGCTAAGCATGAATCCAGAACAAAAGCCCGTTCTTCACCAGACAGTAGCCCAATTGGAAGCCACACGGTCGATGATCAGCAGCCTACAGGGGCAGGTCGACGCCAATCATCCAGATGCAGACCGGGTGGGCGATGCGCTCCAGCACCTGTCAGCGGCAATCGCCAGTTTGCAGCGTATCCATTTCGGCCTGGAATCTGACTTTAGCTACGACGACTAATCAGTAGGTGAGTAAATAGACAGGAAAATTAGTCTTCCTCTGGTTTTTTGAGGATCTGTACGACTTTACCGTTTTCGACAAGCTTGGTCTTCAGGAAGTTGTGCTTTGGCACTGCTACCAATAATAAGGGCTGTGTAGCGATTAATTGTGGGTGCTGGGTCAGCGTTGTATCCGCTAGCCGTATATAACGTACTGTTAAAACTGAATCCTGAACAAAGACTTTGCTGATCGAAAGCTTAGGGGGCTTGGTTGTAGGAGGAAGAACAATACCAATTGCCGCTTCTTTCGTGAAATTTATAGCATCGGGCCGTTTAGTTGTAACGGCTGGATTAAAAACCTTTTCAAAAGCTTCGGTTTCGCTGAGCACAAATACGGTAGGCTTATTCTTATTGACCGATGCCTCACTGCTCAGCGTATATCCGTTAAGTAAGCGATAGGCTAAGTTGACCTGTGCAAAGGTAAGTACAGTGATAAACAGACTGATAGATAAAAAAAGAGGAGTGCGTAAGCGACGGCTCACGGAGGTAATCAACACCATAATCAAACAGTATAATCGACTGGAAATTATAAAATTAACGCCAGATTACCGGATTCGGTGTATATATGAACAGAAAAAGATAGATTATTTTGGCTGTTATGTTACTCAATCGATTGGATTACGTACAGTCATGCCAGCTACATTGAAACAGGAGTTTTGATTATCGCTTTTGCATTCAAACAGGTCGAACGATTCAACCCCCTTGTCCAGCCGTTCGAAATACAGAATAAAGGGTACTTTTTCATCATTCTTAATATCACGGGTTTCGGGCGATATAGGAATCCCTTCGGTCTTGACAAGGGCATAGGTTTTCTTGCCATCGGATGTTGCCAGCACGGCCTTCGGGTTGAAGGAAATACTACTGGTGCCGTAGTAATTATTGTCGTGGCCGTGAGGGTCTTTACCGAAGTTCATGTACAACACTGTATAGCTGGCCGTCAGGCGAATATCGGTGACTTTAATGTCCGGGTCCTGCGAATGCCCTAAGCCCCCCTGCGGATCTGGATACAGACGTTGTTGATAGCCCGCAATCGGCTGGTTGGCCTGATAATATTCGGCACCATCGGCAGGAGCATTCACGGCCGTCGGTCGATGAGTGGAGCAAGCCGAGAGCAACAGTAAAAGAGGGACGATCGCTTTCATAGGTTTAAATTAGATGCTTTCGCCCAAATAACCAATAAGTAATGAACAATGTATAATGCAAAATGTATAATGAATAAGGGCACTACGACAATTATTCATTGTACATTTTGCATTATACATTGTTCATTATTTGCTCACTAATACGTTGGCTGATAACGTTTCCCAGATCTGATCATAAACAGAAATAGCCGACAGTGATTTCCCAACGTTTCGACTACTGACAAAAACTGGGTGATGTTCGGGGGCCGTACCGACTCGTCCGTGAGAGCCCTTTACGAGGTTAGCATCCAGCGAGATAACGTCCATCAAGTACCGGAAGCCAAGTAGCTTGCGCCCCAATTTGTAGCCCGCTCTCAGTTTAATGAGCGGGTTCGTCTGGTCCATAAACATCTCTACAGGGTCGTAACCTGGCTTTTGGTGGATGGCTACCAGTCGGGCATAATCGGGAGCGCGTGCGTCGTCCAGCCAGTAGTAATACGTAAACCAGCTACGGGCATCGGCTACTACGACCAGATCTCCCGACCGCTCGTGATCGATATGGTACTGCTTCTGTTGCTCTTTGTCCAGTACCAACTCGATACCGGGCGTTTTTTCGAGTAATGAACGAACCTTATCAAATACCGACTGATCATTGATGTATACGTGGGCAATCTGATGATCGGGTGTAGCAAAGGCGGGGGAAGCACCCGCATCGAACACTTCCAGTCCTCGTTCTTCCCGGTAGCGGATCATACCCGCTTCGCGCAGGATGCGGTTAATATGAATCGGGTTATCGACGTTCGTGATGCCATACTCCGACAACACAATCACTTCGGCGCCTTCTTTCTCGTAATACTGAATCAGGTCGCGGCAAACGTCGTCGATCTCGCGCAGATCATTGGCAATTTTCGAAAAGTCCTGACCGAATTTCTGGAGGCAATAATCCAGATGCGGCAGGTAAATCAGGGTTAAAGTCGGGTGGTGCCACTTATCAACCAGCGTAGACGCATCGGCAATCCATCGGCTACTTTTTATGGTAGTGGCTGGGCCCCAGAACTGAAAAAGTGGAAACGTACCCAGCTCTTTCTGTAGTCTATCGCGAAGGTCGCCGGGGTGGGTGTAGCAGTCGGGGATTTTCAGGCCATCGGATGGGTACTGGGGGCGGGGCGTGGCCGAAAAATCAGCGGTTGAGTACATATTGTACCACCAGAACATCTTGGAAACTGTAAAATTGGAGTCAATCTTCTTCGCCCGTTCCCAGATTTTTTCACCTGCTACCAGCTTGTTCGACTGTTTCCAGAATTTCACTTCGGAGTCTGTTCGGTCGTACCAGCCATTGCCGACGATGCCCGTTTCGCTGGGCCATTTACCCGTTACATAGGTCGATTGAACAGAGGTCGTAACAGCCGGAAGCATCGGGTCGATGGTTGCCTGATGTTTGCTGGCAAACCATTGTTTCAAAAAAGGTGTGTGCTCGCCAATGAGCGAATACGACAGCCCTACAACGTCGAGTACTACGGTCTTTTGCATGGTTATCTGAACGAAGGAAAATCTGCTATAAAAGTATAGAATCTGCCAGTAGAACGGTTTTGAAGGCCGTTATGGTTCTCTGCAATAAAGCGCGAAAATGGTTATTCTACCATACTGATTACTAGGTTGGCCTGATAGTGTCTGATATAATTAAATCGTTAACTCCGGTTTGGATAATGGTAATGATAAGGTAAGAGTTGGTTAAAATTCAGTTAAAACGCGGGCACTCTCTTTGCAACTCATAACTACTCAGTTGTCAAATGAAAAAAGGCCTACTATTTAGTGCTATCCTTCTATTTTTAGTTAGTTTTTTCATCAATCGAACGAATGCTCAAACGACACAAGCTTCTATTTCGGGGGTGATCTCTGAAAAAGAGAAATCACCACTACCCGGCGCTACGGTTCAGGTGCGCAACGAATCGACCGGATTTACGACCGGAACGGTAACCAATGCCAAAGGGGAGTACGCATTTAAGGAAATTCCTTTAGGCGGTCCCTATACCATCCGGGTTACGTTTATTGGCTATGGTGAACAAAAACGGTCCGGCTACATGGTCAATCAGGGCGACGCCATCCGCATCAGCCTGACCATGCAGGAAGCCGATCAGTCGCTCGAAGTGGTGCAGGTAGTGGCGTCGGGGCTGAAAAACAAGACCGACAATCTGGGAGCGGCTACGGCTATTAACGCCAAAACACTGATTTCGATGCCCGTCAATGGTCGGAATTTTACGCAGCTCGTTAACCTGTCGCCCCTCACCAACAGTAGCGGTAGTCTGTCGGGGCAGCTTGGTTCATCCACCAACTACACCATTGATGGGATGACAGCCAAAAACCCAACGTCGGCCGGAGCAACAACCAGCCGTAGCGGTGCTCCGTACTCCATCTCGATTGAAGCCGTTCGGGAGTTCAAGGTCATCACCAACCAATATGATGTGGTTTACGGCCGGGCTGGGGGCGGTCTGGTGAGTGCCGTAACGAAGGCAGGAACGAACAGACTAACCGGGAGCGTATTCAACTACACCCGCGCCAACTGGCTGTCGAGCAAGTATGACATTCGCGGTAACGTACGCAACGTACCATTCTCGACCAATCAGTTTGGGTTTTCGTTAGGCGGCCCGATTATCAAGGACAAACTACACTACTTCGTTGTATGGGATCATCAGCAGGATTCGCGCCCGCTCATTATTGCCGACGTACAGACTCCGCTCGACGAAAGCCGCTTTAACGTGACCAATGCAACACTCAATCGCTATGTAGACATTGCCCGTAGCAAGTATGGGGTAGCTAACACACAGCAATTTGGTACGTTTCCCAAAAACCGGGGCACCGACGCAGCCTTCGCCCGCATCGACTGGCAGATCAACGCCAATAACCTGCTGACGATCCGCGACAACTATACCAACGATCGGAATAAATTAGGATTGGCCGACAATACAGCTATTAACATTTATGAGTCGTACGGGAACGATTACAACATTGACAATAGCTTGCTGGCTACGCTCCGCACGACGGTTTCGCCTAAGATTACCAACGAACTGAAACTTCAATACCTCTACACCTATCAGAAAAGTGCTCCGGGCGATCAGTTGCCAGCCGCCAATATCCCACGTAATATCGTAGAGAACGTCACATCGACGGTGGACGGAAAAACGTTGTCGACCAATATTCAGATGGGTGGTCATCGCTTTGCGCAGGAAGGGTTTACGAACAATGTGCTGCAACTGGTCGACAATTTTTACTACAATACCGACCGGGTACAGTACACGTTCGGCGCCGATCTGATGTACACACATGCTAAATCGCTGTATGGCAGTGAAGTAAATGGTCGGTTTCATTTCATCAACGACGCGTCCGGGTCGGCACTCGATAATTTTAATAACCTCAAGCCGTATCGGTTCTACCGCGAGGTGCCCCTCGTAGCCGATCCGACCGTTTACGGCAATATATATAACCTGGGCGCTTACGGACAACTCAGCACGCACTTGCGACCAGAACTGGAAATGACCGCTGGACTGCGTTTCGACTATTCGATTTACCCCAAAGCCCAGTTCAATCAGGTGGTATTCGATGATCTGAAACTCCGTACCGACAACCAGATCAAATCCTTTATTGCGCAACCGCGTATCCAATTTAACTGGGACGTTAATAACGAACACCGCACGTTTATCCGGATGGGAGCCGGGGTATTTGCGTCAGATATTAACAACTACATGCTGATCAACAACCTGACCTTCGATGGTAAGCACTTTGCTACGGTCGATGTGCGAGGAGCCAACGTACCGACGCCAGATTTTGCAGCCTACCGGCAAAATGCTTCCAGTATTCCGACACTGACCCAGTTTCAGGTGCCAACCATCAACATGACTGGCGCCGACGCTAAAATACCCGTGCTCTACAAGGCCAACGTTTCGTACTCGCGCTTCCTGACGGATCGGTTAAAAGTTGGTGTGTCGGGGTACATGTCGCTGGGACGTAATAACTATATGTACATCGACCGGAATATGGTGGCAGAACCATTCTTCCGGCTGGCCAACGAAGCGAATCGGGGTGTATATGTACCGCTGGCTTCTATGCCGACGACAGGGGTGGGCGACTGGCAGCAGGGGCGGATCAGCAATCGACTGGGGCGGGTGCTGGAACTGAACAGCGAAGGCCGGGTGAATCAGTTTGCGGCTGTAGTTGATGCTACGTGGCAATATTTCCGGGATGGCGAAATCACGGCGAGCTACACCTGGAATGATACCCGCGACAATGTTACTTACAATGGTAACGTGGCCAACACGGCTACGCTGGTGTTGCCTGTAAAAGATGATCCACGCAATCTCAGCAATATGACGTATTCCGATAACCATTTCCGTAACAAGGTTGTCGTATACGGTACGTTGCCGTCGTTCTTTGGCGTTACGCTAGGCTTCCGGTATACGGGTATTGGCGGTACACGCTACTCGCTGCTTTCTGGCGCTAATACCAACGGTGACTTTGTTGCGACTAACGATCTAGCTTTTGTATTTGATCGGAACAATCCCGAAGTAGCCGCCAACGTTCGGACGGGTCTGCAAGCGCTACTCGATAACCCTGCTGCCAGCCAGAGTCTGAAAAATTACATCGAAGCGTATTCTGGCCGGATTGCCGAGCGGAATGGTGGAATCAATGGTTTCTATGGTGTACTGGACATCCGGGCGCTGAAACGGTTCCGATTCGGTAAGAATTACGCCCTTGAACTATCGGCTGATGTGTTCAATTTTACGAATCTGCTGAAAAGAGATTGGGGGACAAACAAGTCACTGGGTACGCAGGCGCTGTATGCGTTGAGTGTTCCTGCAACGAGTACGACAGCTGCCTTACCGGGCTTCAACGCAGCAGTGCCGCAGTATAATTACCGGGTTAACAATACAGGAGCCGTTACACCTTCGGGCGATCCATTCCAGGTTCAGCTTGGCGCACGCTTCAGCTTCTTCTAAGCCAGAACGACAAAGCCCCTGGCAGGATACCCCGGTTCTAAGACTTTTCTCGAATGAAGAGAACGTTTCTTTAGACGTTGTCTGAGTTAGTCAGCTTACAGCATTTTCCCATGTAGGGTGAGGGCAGATTCTCAAATCTGCCCTTGTGCGGTTTCTCAAAACCGAACGGTTTGTCTGACTCGGTTTTGAGAAACCGTACAGGGCAGGTTGTAAGAACCTGCCACCACGAATACATGATTCGCGGCCCAGGTAGCAAAATCTACTCTAGTTGCTCAACGACCCATTTCATCTCGCGCTCGATGGAGTCGACCAGATCTTTCTTCAGATCATCAGGCAATACGCCCCAGGTGTAGGTTTCTACTTCGAGCTGATTAGTAAAGCGTCGTTCAGCCTGGAGCCGCAGCACCTCCACAATGTCGTCCTGAGTAGATTGCAGAACACCATAATCGGCCACAAACAGAGGGACGTGGAAATGGGATCGCCATTCGCTGTGCGATTCGTTCAAAGCGGCAAGGGCTTCTGGTAAATCCGGGAATCGGACCAGTGTATTGTCGGTTGAGCGGGCAACGACCTGATGCAGATAGGTCGGTTCGTTGAACTGCTCGAAAGCCTGTCGAACGGCGGTACGGCCAGCTGGATCATCCGGGTATTGCGCTTTTAGAGCTGCGCTAATCTGGATTTTACCGACCCGTAAACCATATTCTTTCAGCTTGTCAAGTACTTCGGCCGGGCGTTCGTAGCCCACCGCAAAATGACAGACATCGTAACACAACCGAACGTGTTCGCAGATAGTAGCCTCCGCTTCGGCATCAGTCATCCCAAATTCGTTGGTGAGTTGCTCGATGCCCATGGGCAACAGATACTCCGTAAACCAACTGATAAATTCATCCGCCGTCTCGATAACCCCATCGGGTTCAGGTTCCAGATCGAGGTGCATAAGCCGGTCGGTTTGCTTGTGAAGCCGGACCAATTCTGCTACCACTTCGAGGATATTCTGCGTAGTAAGCGAAAAGATATAATCGCGGGCGGCAGGCTGTTGCCACTCAAACCAGTACCGATAGGAGAGGGGCGATGTCGATACGCTACCCTGAATGGCATTGCCCAGCTCATCAACGGGTAACAGCACGGAGAGCAGACGGAATAACCGTTTGGTATACTCAACCCGCGCTTCGGTTGTCCAGTCGGGCGCATGCACCTGATCTTTCACGATTGTATCATGGAAACCACCAAACGGAAATCCGTTCATCGTGTACACATAGCAATCGTTTTGGGCGAGCCAGTGCTGAAAAGCAATCAGGTTTTCGGGAAGCTCAAGTTCTTCACTGGCCTGGTTCGACAGGCGGAGGCCAATACCAAATGGAGCATTGGGCGATAAGCGCTGCTTTAACTCGGGTATAGCCTGCTGGATGGCCGCAAAATGATCGGCCCAGCTTTCTCCCGCATGAATGTTGGTGCAATATCCGAGGTGGCCCAGCGATGTTTTCATAATAAGCGTTATCCACAGAACCTTAACGAAGACAGCATCCGAGTGCCGTCGTACCTGTTGTTAACGAAACTGGGTTGATTAAAGGATAGCTGACAATTCGTTTTCCCGTAGCGTTGCGATCGCCTGTCGAATGCGGGTTGTATCCATCTCGTGAACTTCTACCCCCTTACCGATAGCGCTTAACAACATGATGGTCAATTGACCACCCAAATGTTCGCGGAACTCCGAAAGACCTTTTAAAACCCCTTCGCTGTCGTTAAAGTCGAGCATGGGGTGGTAAAGTGAAAAGCCAAGCGTTCGCAGGGTACCAAGTATCCGGTTTACGTCGGTATCACTAATCCAGCCTAACCGATTTGAATATAAACTATCCATGGCGATACCAATCGCTACGGCTTCACCATGCCGGATTTCAAAATCGCTTAACTGTTCGAGTTTATGCGCGCTCCAGTGGCCAAAATCCAGTGGCCGTGATGAACCCATTTCGAACGGATCACCCCCGGCAATATGGTCGAGATGCATTTGGGCACACCGATGAATGAGATAATGCATCGCTGTCATGTCGCGGGCAGCCAGTTGTTCGGCATGTTGTTCGATCCACTCAAAAAACGAGGCATCTTTAATCAACGCTACCTTAATGGCCTCCGAAATACCTGCCCGCCAGTCGCGATCATCCAATGTGGTCAGAAACTGACTATCGTTGAATACGGCTACAGGCGGTACAAACGTGCCGAGAAAATTTTTCTTGCCCCGATAATTGACGCCATTCTTGACCCCGACGCCCGAATCGTTTTGCGATAGCACCGTAGTCGGAATCCGAATATGGCGAATACCCCGGTGTGAAATAGCAGCCGCATACCCAACCAGATCGAGCAACGACCCGCCACCCAGGGCAACCACATACGAATGGCGGTCAATACCGTACAGATCAACAGCATTGACAATTGTTTCGACAAAATCAGGGTCGTTTTTGGCTGTTTCACCACCTGGTATCACCAGTATGTCCTGGATAAGTTCCAGATTATCAGATTCCTGAGCGAAGTACTGGGCAATGTCTGTCTGTAAAGAGGGATGGGCCGCAATAACGCCCGAATCAATAACAAAAAGGAGCTTTTTACGAGAACCTCCGGCCAATTGTTGCTTAAAAAAGTCGGCAAAAATAGTATTGGTCGAATCGAAAAGTCGCTCGGTAAAAAAAACACTATACGAAAAGCGTACGCTAAAAGACTGGTGCAAATGATCCATGAACGGATAAAGCCAGTTGAGTAATACTGTCTTTACCTACCAAAAATACAATCCAATCCTTTATGGTTCATTAAATGGGGGAAAATTAGCAGGGAGAATGGGGCCAGGAGCAGGGTGCATGGAGCAAAATATTTATCTTGCTCCATGCACCCTGCTCCTGGCCCCACGCTTATAAATACAGCACTTTATATTTCACTGCGCCGTATAATCGCCAGTAAACGGATAGAAAAGGCGTGGCCAAAGCAGTAATGATAGCATGTTTGGCTGTTGTCCAGGTCAGTGTTTCCTGGGGTAAATGACGCATGATCAGATCTGTGGATAGAATAGCCCAGATACTTAACCCGATCAGGGCGAATCCCCATTCTCCGAGGAATACTCCTGCCAGGCTGGCGATTATGCTGATGACTGAAACATAATACTGAACGATCTGTCGCCGGTAGGAGGGGATTCGTTCCCGAAACAGGCTTGGATGTCGTTTGTACAGAAGCGCGTCGTAACAGTTATTGCGTTCGTCGCGAAGTAAGCCGTACCAGGGGCAGGGCCGGATATGGTAGATCACGATCGCTTCGGGGCATTTGCCAATGGGGATACCAGCCTGAATGAATTTAAACTGAAGATCACTGTCTTCTCGCCAGGCCGTGTCGAAGGCTTCTTCAAAACCATTCACCCGCTCCAGCGTTGATTTGCGGCAAAAACAGTTGGCCGACATAAATTCGGCTCGCTTCAGAATCGTGGCTGTCCGATCCAATGGGCTAGGGTGTTCGGGCAAATGGACGCGTAGCTGCCCACTCATGACCTGAGCACCACGCTGAAAACAGGTAAGGGCTGCGGATAACCAGTCGGGTTCGGGTAAACAATCGTCGTCAGTAAAGGCAATAATACGCCCTCGGGCCGCTCGCCAGCCCCGATTTCGGGCCGCTGCCGGGCCGCGCCGTTCGGGTTGAGCCAGGTAACGCACCTCAAGCGGGCCGCCATTACGGGCTACCTGTTTGGTAAAAAGTTGTACGGCCGTTTCGGTCTCGGGCGAATTGCCTTCATCCACGATAATGACCTCAAATTGATCGCGTGGGAGTCGTTGACGCCCCAACGCATCCAGACATTTAAGCAGTAAAGCCGGTTGCTGATACGTTGGGATCACAACCGAAAATTCAGGTAGCATATAAACAGGTAATAACGCAGGTACTTGATTAGGCAGCGCCGAAAAGGCTGGTCAAAACGGAACCAATGATCTCGTTTTCAATCAGTATCACGGCATAATCATAGCATTGCAAAAACCTAACCAATTCGCGAGGGCTGTTTTGATAAAAAATACTATTTTGTTTAATCGGTTGAAAAACAGGTAATTTATTGTTGATGATTTTGGGTATATTGAGGCCTATACCTCACAAAAAATTCATGCCAGACCGAAAAGGGTGTCGGTAGTTTATCTTTGCAAAATCATCTATTTCTTCATTCTTCATGTCTCGTATTGCACTGATCACCGGCGCTACCTCTGGCATTGGCCGCGCTACCGCCGAAGCTTTTGCTGATCTCGAATTTCGCTTGATTCTTTGCGGCCGTCGACAGGAACGGCTGGATGAATTGCAGGACCTATTGAGTAAAAAGACCGACGTAACCACCCTGAACTTCGATGTACGAAACTGGGTAGAGGTTTATGAATCGGTCAATACACTACCGGAAGAGTGGCAGGCCATTGATATTCTGGTAAATAGCGCCGGAAATGCCTATGGGATGTCAGCGATTCAGGATGGTGATCCGGCCGACTGGGATCTGATGATCGACGGGAATGTGCAGGGACTTCTGTATGTGTCGAAAGCCGTTATGCCTGGCATGGTGGAACGAAAACGGGGGCATATTGTAAACCTGAGTTCGGTAGCTGGCAAGGAAACGTATCCCAACGGAGCGGTATATTGCGCCAGTAAAGCAGCCGTAGAAGCCATCAGTTCAGGTATGCGACTGGATATGACCCAGCACGGTATCAAGGTAACGAATATTGCTCCGGGAGCGGTCGAAACCGAATTTTCGATGGTACGCTTCAAAGGCGATAAAGACCGGGCAGCTAAAATCTATCAGGGCTTTACCCCGCTTACTGCCGAGGATATAGCCGATTCCATTGTGTTTGCTGTTACAGCGCCCGCTCACGTGACCATTGCAGATATGACGATTCTGGCGGGGGCGCAGGCAGGCGCACAAACGATTCACCGGAAGCCATAATCGATGAACCGCAAAGACGCTATAGGGACAAGCTATTCAAAATTATTGGATAATTCCTTGCGCCTATAGCACCTTTGCGGTTAACTTTAATTATAGAAACTACTGACTGCCTCCATGACTGCTAAACGGATACAACTAACGATACCGTCGCCTTGCGAACAGTCCTGGCAGGATATGAAGCCCGATGAAGGTGGTCGTTTCTGTATGAACTGCCAGAAAACGGTAGTCGATTTTACGGCTATGACCGACCAGCAGATTGCTTCCATTATGGCTCAGACAGCGAATGAAGGCTGTGGACGCTTTCGGCAAAGTCAGCTTGAGCGATCGCTACAATTGTCGGTGACTACTCCTAATTCGCGAGGCCGTTTCTGGGGGCTATTGACAGCAGGCCTGTTGGGGTATCAGGCGGCTCAGTCGGAGTCTCTAGCGCCCTTGTCGCAGCAATCGACCTCAGTGCAGGCTGGCGGTGAGGAGCGTAAATCAGGGCAACTTGAACCCGAAAGCATAGTACCCACAGATTCGTCAAGGATCGTATCTGGGCGTGTAGTTGATGAGGCATCCAACACAGCCGCTTGTGGAGCAACTGTTCTTATCAAAGAATTAGGAAGGGGCGCCCAGGTTAATAAAGATGGCAACTTCCAGCTATTAATTCCTGCCGACCATAGTTTGGAGCAACTTACGCTTCAGGTGACGTTTATAGGGTACATTACGCAGGAAATTCGATTGACGCCCACCTCCCGAAACTCACTAGACATTCGATTGAATGAGGACACGACTGCACTTGGAGAAGTCGTCGTGGTTGGTGGTTATAAACGAGCAACGTTCTGGCAACGATTACGCAATCGGTTTAGGAGCCGTCACTAATGATTTCAGCACATCAGGCTCCACCCGGTGTGATCCCTCAAAGGCGGTTATCTGCAAATTAGGCACGTCGTCCTGTAGTCGATTCAGATAAGCGTCGAGGTCGGCTATGGCACTGATGTACTCGTCCTGCCTGCCGTACACATAATGCGTTTCGGTATCCGTAAGTACGTTGGCGCTGATCAGGTCAGAAAGACCTTTTGGAAAGTAACCGGCCCAGAGAACCAGCCTGTCGACATGAATGCGACTCGATGCATTTCCCCCATTATTCAGCCAGCGACAGGCGGTAGCGGCTCCCTGCGAGAACCCGAACACCGTGATGTGCCGCTTTTCATTCAGACTTGTACGCTCCTCAAGAATACGGCTGTACAGAGAATTCAGGTAGGCGACGTAATCATCGATTTCGTGTTGCGCATCTTCCCGGGTCATCCAGGAAGCGCCAACGCGCTGGTAGTTCATATCGAGGTACGATCGGGAGAGGCCTTCGGGGACCACGATCAACGTTTCGTCGCTGGCCAGGTCGGTGAATTTTCTGCCAAAATATTGAGCTAACTGCCCAAATCCGTGCAGACAGAACCAGATGTTTCGAGTCTTTTCGGTGAGTTGGCCAATGGTATAGAAACGGGCCGTTCGTTGAACCTTCAGATGATGTTCCTGAATCATAAGAGTCTACCGTTTAAACCGTGCCTGTTGCCGGTCGTTTTTGCGTTGCTCATAATGGGTTTTATCGGCGATATAGCACAGCCGTTCCAGTTCCGCATGGACGACTCCCTCTTTATCGAGCCATTGAACCGTAAATACATAATCGGTCTGGCCGTTGGCGGCTACCTCCTGCCGAATAATCGCAAGCTGATCATCGGTGATTTCAAAGCGGGCGTAGAGGGTCTGACGACCGGGCTTTCGAAATCGGATACTAGCCGATTTATCCCAAACGACGTATTGATTGCCAGAATTCGCAGGAGCATCACCATGTAAAAGGGATCGGTTGCCGAGAACATACTACCACCAAAAATGGTCCCTACGTAGTTGTACGTCCATATATTTCGTCGCAAACGAACATGCACTTCCCGCCAGTCGCTCGACCAGAAAAGAATTTTGCCTCCCGTACCGAAATACATCGGATACCAGTTCAAGCCTGACCGGAACAGCCATGATTTCGCTGATTCCTTACGAGTCGTTTGTAAAAAAGCGGGCTTCATAGTTACAGGATGACGTTCGTTGGTTTCCGTCTGACGTTAACTGATACTAAACGTCAGACGGAAACCAATGAACCTATTAAGCTATTACCGGAAATTCCTGACCTTTTTTGATGGCCTGAGCGATTTGTCCGGCATGATACGAATTGTGATGCATCAGAAATACGAGCACCTGCATTCGTGGTATATCACCAAAGGGCGAGGACACGATTTCGGCCCATTGTTCGTCGGGTGTCTGCCGGACGTGGTCGGCAATCAATGCAAAACTGTCGTCAAGCTTTTGTTGTATTTCGGCTAAGTCAAGTTCACGCCCATCGTCCGAAACGCCCCCTACCGCTTGCAAAGGGATGCTCACCTCGCGGCCAAACATGATCTTGGCAAAGCGGTGCATCACTTCGGCGGTGTGCAGGGCAATAAATCCGGCCGAAGCCGTTTCGGGCGTTAATCGATAACGGTAATTGTCAGGGGTAAGTTTGCGCATCGGTCCCTGCGCCGAAGCCTGCGCCATTTGCCAGGTTTGCGATAAAAATTCGGTAGTCATTGTAGTGGTTTGTATTAAGGAATTAGCTTTTGTGAAAGGCTTGTAAGTCCGTCGACGGCCTGGGGGCCAAGTTCGTCCCATACCTGCTGATTGAGGGCTTTCCAGATTTTATGGCATCGTTTAGCCAGCAATCGGCCCTCTTCGGTGAGGAACAAGCCCCCCCGAATGGTATCAGTTAGCCAGCCGTTTTTTTGCAACAACTGAACATCCCGGCTCATGGCTGACTTTTCAATCTGTAGTTTTCTGGACAATTGAGCCTGCTTTACACCTGGTTGGGCGAAAATGTGCATCAACAAGCCAGCCTGGGCAAACGTAACACCTTCCGATACGAATGCATCATTGTATCGACCTGTCACAATCCGCGCCAGCATCCGTAATCGACCCGCAATGCAGTAAGGTTCGGTAGTCATACTGTAAAAATGATGGTAAAAAGTTGTATATGCAACTTTCTTATTTGCATGCTGTAATACGACATACATATTTCCTATTGAGTTAGCTATTATATACTAAGTTCATGATTGAAAAAGCACCGCTAGAAGCGATCGAAGTAGGCACCTCTATGCCAATTCACACCAGTATTTATTTATGATAGTGAAAGAGGATTGTTGGTTTTTATTGATTTGATAATTTATTTGTATTATACTATTAGCTGAAGTAGTTAAAATGTCTTGTTTTTTATGCGCCATACTAATAAAATTCTGATTGTTACAGGGTGCAATAGTAGCTTTTTTTTTAACTTAAGGGTTTTGCTAGGGTCCTGGATGCTACACATGGCTGACTATGAATTAGCTGTATGTGATTTTGGTATGTCAGAGATGCAACTAACAGAGCTGGAAAAAGTACCGGGTTTAACTATTTTGCATATTGATGCCTTAATTAGTGAGCCTTGGCTAGGGAAAACATTACTAGATCAATTTATTAAACATAGGATAAATGAAATTGATATAATAATGTGGATAGATGCCGATGCATTTTTTAATTCCACAATCCCAAACGTATATCCAATACTTGAGGGATATGATTTATTAATAGATGCCCATGTTCAGTCTGTAAGCGAAATTACCGATGAGAAAACAATAGATGATTTAGGGCTCCGGGCAAGTGATTCATATTTTAGCTCAGGCTTTTGGATTATTCGCCCAAATGGATTTTTTAAAAAATACGAACAATTGGGCAGGCTCGTATATGGCCGTTCATTTTGGGAGCAAGATGCTTTCGTGGCTGCAATTTATATGGAACGATTAAAAATCAGGACGATTAATGGTTCTATTTGGCATTGTAGGGGTAAAACGTCTTTATCGACCTGTACGGTAGATGGTTTAACCGCTTTTTATAATCAGGAACCCATATACGTCATCCATGCAAACGACCATTATAGAATTCGTAAGGACGGAAGACGAGTTCTATATAGACCTGTATTAGCCAAGCTTCAGTTGTATTATGAGAATATATATAATGAACGTATGGGCTTTAAGAAAATAGTGGTTAATAAATTGTCTTATTATGCTTTTTATCTACTTTTTTTAATAAAAAATAGTACTATAGTCTTTAAGAGAGCTATAATAAAAATAACTAAAGCAATTGGCATATATGATACCATAGTGAAAATATATAAATCGGCAAAAAATAAAAAGTAAATCCTTTGAATTATTGTATGTTTATTGTATTTATCAATAGTAAATGTGAGATAGATTCGATTACCTGTTCAGGGGTAATGCTCGTTATACATCGAGCTGGCTTTAATCTAATATTACCATAGCCACATTTTTCCCAGTTGCAGCCGAAACACTCCATTCTATTTGAAATATATGCTGAATAATCATGCGGATGTATAAACCTTCCATAGTGTCCACCGCCATAAATGACAGCGAAAGGCACGTTTAAAACGTAGGCAGCATTAAATAAACCTGACTCGATACCAACAAATAGTTTAGATTGCTTCAGAATCATTAATGACTCTGAAAGAGAAAGCTTATCAATGTAGTTTGTTGAATGTTTTGCTATTAGTGGAGAATGTTTGATTAGTGTGTTGTAATACATACTATCGCTTTGCCCTTTTCCTAGAAAAACCAGATATTGACCGTTTATAGCTAACCACTCTAGTACAGTTAAAAAACTGCTAACTGGATAAGTACGGGCAATTGCACTTGAGCCTATGCCGATCGCGATAAATTCTTTAGGTAGTCTATACGTATTGCTTTCATTTTTTATTAAATAAGTTAAATCAGGTCTTATTTCATTGATAGTAAGCGTGATATTGGTTACTTTTTGGAATAACTCTATATCTTCTTTTAATGTGTAACTGCATGGATTTTCGCTGAAATGATAATATAGTTCTTTGGTGTGAATATATTTCTTGAATATGTTAGTGACACGCTCACTTTTTGTGTGTAGTAAAATAGTTTTATAGAATTTATATTGGTTAAGTTCGTTTATTTTTGACAATCGATACAAGGGATTACGCGCTATATTTTTTGAATAACAAGAGATTAGTTTTTCCTTTTCTGGGAAAACTAAGTAGAAAAAATCTCGTTGTCCTGAATCGTTGCTTACTAAGAAATAAATGTCTTCTGTTTTGAAAAATTCTATATATTTTCTTAGAATAGATATTCTGATTATGTTGTCGCCTATTCCATCATTAGCAATGAATAATATTTTATTACTATGATTTTTTGGTTTTTTTGAGTAAAATATAGTCAAAATGGTGAATATATACTCAATTGTATTTATGTATATGAATTTTATGATGTTATAAATAGTAGTTGATATGTTAATTTTATTCATTGCAAATATCGGTTGAATATGTCTCTGATACAGCTAAAGTGGGAGTTTCGCATCTCAATAACTTTTTTTAACATAATAGGCTTTAAACTTGAATAATTACTAATTAAATAATCCAGATAGTTTATGAAATCTTGACTATCTACTTCGTGGAAAGGAAATGAGCGTAAATTATGAAGGTTTGAGTAATCTTCTATTTTACTATTTCTGATTAGTCCAACAAAAGGAATCCCAGCAATAGAAGCTAATATATTCATGTGCAGCCTGCTAGAAAGTATCAATGTGAACTTCTGGCTGAAAGTAATTAAATCTTCTGGAATAAATCTTTCCTTTATTAAATAAACATTGGAGTTGACTAATAAAGGTCGCATGAAGTGCCAGTCTAAATTATTGTTACAATTAGTAGGTATTAAAAAAATAGTTGCATTGAATTTTTTTATCAAATGTCTGATTATTGTCTCGATAGCTTTGAAGTTGGTCCTTTCACGGACATCAGGCTCAGAAGATAATGTGATGCCTATATTTACTTGTGTATTTTTATAGCTATCTATAGCGGACTGAGAGAGATATCTGTGTAAATCTAAATTGTTACTTGGGGATAAGGTAATAGCAGGATCAAAAGATATTTTTACCTTCTCTTCTCTAATACCAATAGAAATTAATCTGTTTTTTACGAAGCTGTCTCTGACATAAATATCTTCAAGAAGATTTAGTGTTTTTGTTAGCTTGTGAAGTGTTGATTTATCTTTTATTTCCGCCATACCTACACCAAATAGTATTGCAGGCACATTCTGGCTTTGGGCGATATCTAATACTTTCACCATATGCCAGGGCATGTCTGTTACGAGTGTGCCTCCACCACAAATCAATAAGTCCTTATTACGGATCTTCTTTTTATTAAGGTAATGATTAACGATACCTTGTATAGGGTATCGATTTGAGTTTAGCGAAATTCCGAGGATCGGTTTTGAATATGACTTATTTTTATAGGCTATTATGTTTCTACTTTTCTTTGAGATGTATTCATTTATGTAATCACTATTATTACTATGCGCAGAAATGCAGATAGTTAATTCATTGTCATTGATTCCAAAGTTATTTACCAGAGAGCTCAAAATCGCATCGTCTCCAATATTACCCGCACCAAATGGACAACCACCCAAATAAAGCTTTTTCATTATTTCATTAATTGGGTAGCTGTCTTAATCTCTTAGAAGCTGAGTTATATAGTGTAAATCACGAAACTTGTCGGGCAGAAGCGGGTTCAGTGGTGGGCACGTCTTTGGGGGGGTGCTGACTCCAGTAGGTTGCCAGCAGTGAACCATTTGTGTTCATGATGGGGCCGAAGAGGGCAGGGGCCAGCCCAACTGTAGCTACTTTGCCCATTTGTACGGCAATACCCGATGCCAAACCACCGTTTTGCAGACCCACTTCAATGGCAACCGTCCGGCAGCTTTGTTCGTCCATGCCAAAAAGCCGGGCTGTTCCGTAGCCCAATATAAATCCACACAGATTGTGGATCAGCACACATAAGGCCAGTGTCCAGCCTACGGTCAGCAGACTGTCGCGCCCAGCGGCTGCGATGATCGCTACAATCAGAATAATACCCCCCATCGACAGCATTGGCATAACCCGGTTTAGCATCACCGACGATTTATGGAAAACCCGGTTCAGAATCAGACCAACCACGATAGGCAGGATGACGATCTGCATAATTTCGACCATCATTTTCAGGAATGAAATTTCAATAAACTGGCCCGCCAGAAATTTCATCAGCGCAGGCATCACAAACGGAGCCAGTAGGGTCGAAATCGTGGTAACCGTGATAGACAGGGGGACATTCGCTTTGGCAATAAAGCACATGACATTCGACGCTAAACCACTGGGCGAACAGCCGATCAGTACAACACCGGCCGCAATTTCGGGAGGAAAGCTAAAGGTATTGGCTAGTGTGTAGCCCAGCAGGGGCATGATAATAAAGTGGCAAACAACCCCGATGAAAACGGCTTTGGGTTGCTGAATAACCCCCTCAAAATCTTTAATCGACATGGTGGTGCCCATGCCCAGCATGATGATTTGCAGGAGAGGAACAATCAGTTTCTTGAGCGGGAACCCGCCGATGCTCACAAACGGCGCCGGAAAAGCAAACGCCAGGCCGACAAATAAAATAAGGAGCGCAGTAAAGATCAGGTTCCGGTACGACGATCGGTCGTTTGTTTCAGCTTTCATTATCTATAATGAATAATGTATAAGGCAAAATGGATAATGTGTTACAAAGCGTAATTGCCTGAAAACTTACCTGCTATTCGTCATCATCCATTTTGCATTGTGCATTTTACATTATGCATTCTACATTACTCGTTAAGCGAAGCCAACACGCCTTCTTTCAGCGAGTAGGTTGAGGTTTTGATCTGAGTAATACCGTAGGTTTTCAGGACATAGTCGATCAGGCAAACGGCGACGACAATCATATCGACCCGGAGCTCGATCATACCCTGTAGCTGCATGCGCTCTGCATTATTTTTCGTAATGAGTAATTCGTAGGACCGATAAAATTCCTGTATGGGTAAATCGAAGGTGGCCTGATCGGGGTTGGGCAGATGGCCCTGTTCGTGCATGAACCACATATCGACCAGCGTATCGAACGAACCCGACGAGCCAATCATTACACTGGGCTGGTATTGATGAATGGCGTTGGCCAGTGGCAGGAGCTGATCCTGGAAGTAATCGTTCAGCCGACGAATACTGGTAAGGCTGATTGGGTCAGAGGTCATGAACCGTTCGCGCAGTCGCTGACCACCTATCTCGAAGCTTTGTTTCCAGAAAATCCTTGACTGATTGCCCAGAATGAATTCGACGCTGCCCCCGCCGATATCAATAACCAGTCCGGTCGACTCGCTCAACGCACCAGCCGACCGTATGCCCTGATAGATATAAGCGGCTTCCTGATCGCCCGAAATCACCCGAATAGAGATCCCCGTTTCCTGCCGAACCCGGTCTATAAATTCCTGCTGATTGCGCGCTACCCGTATGGCACTGGTGCCAATCGCAACAACCTGGTCAGGAGTTATACTGAATCGATTGAGGACCTGCCGGAAATAAGTCAGAACACCCAGCGCTCGTCCAATAGCTTCTTCAGTAATAATGCCCTGATTGATTCCTGCCTGACCAATTTTGGCTGGCAAACTTTCCCGAAACAGGATTTGTTGAGTAGAGCCGACCGTTTCAGCAATCAATAGATGGAAAGTATTGGTTCCTAAGTCAATAATGGCTTGTTTCATGTCCGCAAATCTATTATCTTTGCCGTCCGGTTTTAGCTAAAACACAATATTTAACAATGCTTATCATTAACGTAAAAGACAACGAGTCGATCGACAAGGCCCTGAAACGCTTCAAAAAGAAGTTTGAGAAGACGGGCGTGTTGCGGCAGTTGCGGTCGCGGACGGCTTTCCAAAAACCGTCGGTAAAGCGTCGCACCGAAATCATTAAGGCAGCCTACAAAGAGAGAATGTACGGCAACCATACCGAGCAATAGGACATTTTGTTCCGAAACATCGGTCATGTTGGGGTTAAATCGCTGAATGCGCAGTCAGCCGTTTCAAACCGCCAGCCAGAGCACAGAAGGAGCAGCAAGCAGAGATGTTTGCTGCTTTTTGTTTGACCGGGATTTAGCGGATTGATGGATTTTCAGGATTTTGTTTATGATTTGTGATAGGTGTAGTCAATTCCTCAATTAACTAAAGAGGACGTTAAAAATCCTCTAAATAGTAATGTTGGTATGTTTGTGTAAGCAAAATCAGATTAATCCATGAATCACATGAATCCCGGTTCGGACTTCCTCACGCATATTCGGTACGAAAAACGGCTGAGCCATCATACGCTGACGGCGTATGCAAAAGATCTGGAGCAGTTTACGGAATTTCTGCATACTGAGTGTAATGTCGATCAGCCGGAACGCGCCGATTTTCGGCACATACGGTCATGGATTGTAAGTCTGGTGGAGGCCGACTTAGATAAATCGTCGGTGAACCGGAAGATTGCTACCCTTCGGAGTTTTTATGGCTTCCTGCTTCGTCGGAAAGTGATTGACCAGGACCCGATGGCTAAAATTCAGGCGCTGAAAGCCAGTAAAAAACTGCCTCAGTACATCGAAGAAAAACCGATGGAAACGCTGCTCAGCGAGGTCGAGTTTCCTGATACGTTTGAGGGCATCCGCGACAAACTCGTGCTTGAGCTTCTGTACGGCACCGGAATCCGGCTGAGTGAATTGATTGGACTCAAAACAGTCGATGTCAACTTGTACGAAAAAACGATTCTGGTTTTGGGGAAGCGCAACAAGCACCGGATTGTACCCCTTACGCAACCTCTTTTTGAGCTGATTCAGGCCTATAATCAGGTAAAAGAAACGGAGTTCTCAGGCCAGGCCGATAATACAGTTTTGATCGTGAGTGATAAAGGTGTGGCGGCTTATCCGGTGCTGATTCAGCGTATTGTGAAGCGACATCTGGAGTTGGTAACGACGCTCGAAAAGAAAAGTCCGCACGTATTGCGCCATTCCTTTGCTACCCACCTCCTCAATCGGGGTGCCGATCTCAACGCCATCAAAGACTTGCTAGGTCACAGTAGTCTGGCAGCTACTCAGATTTATACGCATACGAGCCTGGAGCAACTCAAGAAAACCTACGATCAGGCTCATCCAAAAGCCAAAAAATAACCCCAGATCGTCGCAGATAGCACTATTCGGTGTTGGTTCCCGCATCTGTTCAGCATCGGAACGAGTATAGTTGTGATTCGATTGGTTTTTAGTGCGGAACCTATTGAAGGGCTCCTGATGTGTCATGGCAGACAATACAACTACTCGTCGCAATTTCATACAATCCACTAGCCTGATGGCTGCCGGATTTTTAACCGATTTTTCCTCGCTTCATCAGCCCATTTGGCTGGCCGACGATAAACCGGGGATTACAAAACCTGCTCCTGAATGGATCAAAGCCTTATATGAGCGGGGAGTGCCAACGACGTATCGGAAAACGAAAGCTGAACTTCAATACATAGGCATGCCGGTGGGCGGTATTGGCTGTGGTTGCGTGTACCTGGGGGGCGATGGCCGACTTTGGCTATGGGATATTTTCAATAAGAACCAGACCGGCGTTATTTACAAAGACATTCCCTGGCACGAAAAAATCCAGAACAACAAGGCTATTCTGCGTCCGTTCGATGGCTCCAATTATGTAGAACCTGTTAAGGATGTTCGTCCGGTAGAGCAGGGGTTTGCGTTTAAGATCGACTACAACGGCAGGAGCGTTACGAAACGACTACTGGCCGACGATTGGGACGAGATCGAATTTGAAGCAACCTACCCGATGGCAACCATTCGGTATCTGGATGCGACGTTGCCGGTTCAGGTTTCAGCGCAGGTATACTCGCCATTTATTCCACTGGATGCCGATAATTCGGGTCTGCCCGCTACTATTTATTCGTTTACCATCATCAATAAAAGCCAGGCCGATGTAACGGTGTCGGTAGTGGGGTGGCTGGAAAACAAAGCCGCCATCTACACCGCCAGCGACGATCAGTATACCAAGTCGAATAAGGCTGTTCCGAACGGTGTTTTCAGTACAGTTCTTAATAAAAACTGGGCCGACGATGCCTATTATTTCAAGCCCGATTATGGCAACTTCTGCCTGCTTTCGCTCAATCCGGCTACGGTGGTCAATACATCGGCGACTCTGGCGAATGATGCGTTGTTCAACAGCGAAAACAGTCAGCCTGCTAGCAAACGGTTTGATGAACTATTGCTGGGGTCCGTGCGCAATACAACTCAAATTCCAGCTGGTAAAACGACGGAGCTGCATTATGTGCTGAGCTGGTATTTCCCTAATCTGTCGTTTCATTCAATTAAGAATGAGACGAAGCGGTATTACGCCAACCAGTTCAAATCGGCGGCCGAAGTGGCTACCTATATTCAGCAACAGTTTGCCAAACTATCGGGTGAGACCAAAACCTGGTGCCAGACCTGGTATACGAAAAGCACATTGCCCCATTGGTTTTTAGAACGCACGTTGCTGAATGTATCGACGCTGGCAACCACTACCAGTCATCGGTTTTCGTCGGGGCGGTTTTATGCGTGGGAGGGCGTAGGCTCCTGCGCGGGTACTTGCACGCACGTTTGGCAATATGCCCAGGCGATGGGGCGACTGTTTCCGGCTCTGGAACGGGATACACGCGAGCGCGTCGATCTGGGAGTTGGCTTTCACGACGATGGGCATATCGGTTTTCGGGCAGAATACGACCAGCAACCCGCTATTGATGGGCAGGCCGGGCGAGTTCTGGGAATGTACCGGGAGCATCAAATGAGTGCCGACAATGGATTCCTGCGTCGGAACTGGCCGAAAACCAAGTTGGCTATTGAATACATCCTGAAACAAGACCGGACTGGGAACGGTATGGTTGATTCGCAGCTCGAAAATACGCTGGATGCCAAGTGGCCGGGCGAAATCGCCTGGCTGGTTGGGCTTTGTCTGGCAGCCGTAAAAGCAGGCGAGCACATGGCCGAAGAGATGAACGACCGCGATTTTGCGGCTGTCTGCAAAGCCTTTTTCGAGAAGGGGAAGGCCAATATGGAATCGCAACTATTTAATGGTGAGTACTTCATCCATAAACCTGACCCGAAGTTGGGTAAAACCGTTCTGGGTTCATACGACACTTGCCATATCGATCAGGTGTACGGTCAGTCGTGGGCGTTTCAGGTTGGGTTGGGGCGCATCATTGATCAGCAGAAAACCCTGTCGGCGTTGCGGGCACTCTGGAAATACAACTTCACAACCGATGTAGGCCCTTACCTGAAAGACCATCACGGTGGGCGGCCTTATGCCTTGCCGGGCGAAGGCGGTATGCTCATGAATACCAACCCGGCTCAGGTGCCCTTACCCTACGGAGTGGAAGATGCGTGGCAGGTAACCTATTTCCATGAGTGCATGAGCGGTTTTGAGCATCAGGTGGCCGGGCATATGTTAGCCGAAGGCATGACCGATGAAGGGCTAGCCCTCATCCGCACTATTCATGACCGTTACCATGCTGCCAAACGGAACCCGTTCAACGAAGTGGAGTGCAGCGATCATTACGCACGGGCGATGGCGAGTTATGGAGCATTTATTACAGCCTGCGGCTATACGTATCACGGTCCTAAAGGCGAACTGGCTTTTGCACCGAAATGGGGTGCCGACATGTTTATGGCTCCGTTTACGGCTGCCGAAGGATGGGGGACATATACTCAGCAAAAGCAGGGTAAACGTTATGAATATCGTCTTGAGGTAGCGTACGGCTCGTTGGCATTGGAGCAGTTAACCGTCGAAAAAAGCGATGCGAAACCCGTTAAAAAAGTAACGGTAACACTGGGCGGACAGACGATTGCAGTGCAGTTAAGCCAAACGGGTAAAACGCTTGCTCTACGTTTTTCAGCCCGACATAAGATTCAGACCAACCAGCCGCTGATTGTATTGGTACTAATATAAAGGGTATGAATTAGGAATTAAACCTCATGATGATTGTAAATAAATATATAAATAGTGGAAAAATATATAATATTAAGTTTTTAGGAAGAACAATTTTCTATACATATAAATTACTAATTCCTATGTTTACCAAATTTTCTATTCTATTTCTATCACTAATAAGTTTCTCTCTCCTTGCTCAGGATGAAGAGAAAAAATATGAATTAGAACGGCTTACGCGCCAAAAGAACCATATCAGGCAGATATTAACCTACGAGTTTGGCCGCTCTGAGAGGGATAGTAGCTTGGTTGAGCATAACTTTTATGATAGTACAGGTAATTTGATCCGAAGACAATCATATGACGCTGGCAGACTTCAGTACAAGGGTATGATTGCTTATGATGAGAGAGGGTTAATGACTAAAGAAGCTGGTTACGATGGTGCTGGTAATTTGATGCAGATATTTGTTTATGATCATGATAAGGATGGGCATCGAACAGAATATAAACAATTAGATCCAACTGGAAAAGTACTAAACCATCAAAAGTCCGTTTATAACTCGAAAGGGCAACGAATAAAAGTATTTACCCAGATAATGAGTATGAACGATAAGCCTTATATGAGTGCTGCCTTTTCTTACAATAAAACTGGGCTTCCTGTTAGATTTGAAATGTATTCACCATATGGAGATCTGGGTAGTGTTTATCAGTATGAGTATGATGCCAACGGAAATTTAATAGCTACATATAATCTGGTTAATAACGAGAAGAAACTCTATTATACCCAGCAATACAATGCTAAACAGCAACTAGTCGAGACTGCCTTTTACCAAGAAAATCAATCATTTTCTGGTGGGAAATTTGACGCAACGGCTTCTAATAGAAGAGAAAGGTTGACTTACGATTCTGATGGTAACCTTATTGAGGAGACGACTTGGAACGGGACGGCCTTAATCAAACGAGTCCGGTACTATTTTAAAAAGACGGATTCATGACCATTAACTACACTGCTTATCCAAGATTGTTTGTGAACGAGTGACAAAGTTGTGTTGTTGCACTGGTGTCGGTTACTAATAACCGACACCGTGAGCATGGTTTGCCGTTACGTCTCTTAAAATTGAGTGCGATCATTGACTCGGTTTGAGAAATCTCGCTTTTCAAGTGGAAGTATCTGATATCAAAAAATCTATTAGTTACTTCTTCACCTTAGTAGTTTCTGTCTTTTTCAGATACGGTTGGAGTTTGGCCACAAACTGCCGATAACCTTCGGCGTTGGGGTGTAAGCCGTCGCCGAACAAGGTCTCGTCGATGGTGCCGTCGGGTTTTAGAAAGACGGTGCCCGGCTGGATAAACCGAACATTTAGTTTATTGGCAACCTGATTCAGTTGCTGATTGAGCGTGGCAATGCGCGATTCCAGTTGCCGACGGGGTAAAATGCCAACCAGTAAAATCTCCGCTTTAGGCTGTCGGGTCTGCATGGCGCGGATTAGGAAGCTCAGCCCCTCACTAATCTCAGTATCGGAGTTGAGTTGCAGGTTGTTGGTGCCAATCATGACGACGATCTGATTCGGGCTATATCCGTCGAGTTCACCGTGATAAACCCGCCATAATACATTTTCGATACGGTCCCAGCCATACCCCAGGTTCTGAACCCCTAACGGAACCATGACGTTGTTCCAGCTATCCGCACCAGCCGACGCCACATCAGCGGGTTCGCCACCCCAGAAATGAGTGATTGAGTTACCGAAGTAAACGATGCGGGGCGGATTACTTTGCAGACGGTTCATAATGGCCCGGTGGCGGGTTTCCCAATCGTATTTATTCGCGTCACGGTATTGTATGCGTGGCTTCGTCGTTGACGATTGACCAATTGGCTCATTCAAAATCGGTCGGATAATCCGTTCGTAGGCATCAGCGTATTGCTGCATACCCAGATCGGTCGGATGCGTACCGTCCACCATCGCGTCGATGTCCAGATTAATGGCTGATTTCGAAAGCAGATAAAGCTGTTCGGTGCCTTCGTTCGTGAGTTGGGTATAGGCTTGCTGCATCAATTCATTGACTTCGGTGTAGAGTTGCTTTCGGGTTGGATTGATGCCTCCTTCCGTATAACCCGCGTGTTCGACCAGCAAAATAGGCGTTGAAGGGCGTCGCTGCCGTAGCGTTTTTACCGATTGAATAATTCGGGCTTTGATGGTATCTGGTTTGATACCGACTGTAGCAATGAGGTTAGGCAGACAGTCCAGCGCATATAGTTTCGCGTCGATCTCCGGTAGAAAATCAACCACTTCTTTTTCCAGCCGACCATTGCCCGAAAACCCTAGATTAATAACAGGACGGTCCAGCTTTCGACCCAAAATCGACGTCCACGCCATACCGGGCCGGGAAGCACAGGCCCCCTGAGCAATGGACGTTCCGTAGATGACAATCGGTTTATCAGGCCGAACTGCCAGTGGCGTAAGCGTAACGCCTTTAGGTACGCCCACCTCTAACCATTTGACGGAGTTGTAAAGCGGCAAGTACAGCCGATATTCCCGGCCTTTCTTATGATATGGGTCGTTGGGTTCAAGATTGGTAAATCGGTACTGGATGGTATCGCCAAAGGTATATTTTCCGGCACACCACAGATAATCGCCATCACTATTTACGGCATATAGATCGACCCCACTGACCCCGGTAGCTGGCATATGGGGCAGTGCCGTTTGCTTACGTCCGACGGTGTAGCGAATCACAACCTGATCGGTACTGGCCCGAAACCGAATCATCAAACCGGCGCCATCGTGCGAGAGACTCCAGACTTCCTTACGCACGCGTTGTTCGGCCAGAGCAGGTAGTCGGTCATACGCATTTTGCAAGGTCGTACCCGACCAACCCTGGCCTTCTATCACGGGTAGATCGCTCTGCGTCGGATTCCACCAGGTGTATTCTGTTGGTGTCTGGGCCAAGGTCGCAAGCTTGTTAAAACTGAAAATAATCAGGTAAACCAGGAGCGTTTTTTTCATGATCGAAAGCGAATGATCGGCATTCAGGGAAACAAAAGAGCAGAATAAACTTTATTCTAGAATCCTAAAGGTGATTATAGTCATGTACTAATGTGCCTTTACGACTATAAGCGTACGAATTACACGAGTATTTTTGCAATATGAATAGTCTCCAGATGAGCCAGACGCTGTTTTATCTGATCGAACAGCAGCCAAATTCCGAAAAAGCCGTTACGTATTTGCGGCAGCAGGTCGATGCCTTCCATGCCAATCCGCAGGTTGCCACGTTTTACCGCGTCTTTACGGCCATGCCACGCTTTGTTGGTAAGCAACCCATTGAGGTGCCTGACGACATCGCGTTTTCGCTGGAACGAATTCGGCCGGGGTTTACCGTAGCTGGCTGGACACTTGATCGACTGGCGCGGGTATGGTGGCTGCTTCAGCTACCCGCCGACGACCAGACCACCTATATGAAGACGATCACTGAACTTTTCAAAGCGGGCGAACTCAATGAATTAGTGGCCCTTTATTCGGCATTGCCTGTGCTGGCCTACCCCGAAGACTGGCAGTTCCAGGCTACGGAAGGTGTTCGGAATAACATTGGCGATGTGCAGTCGGCGATTATGCTGAACAATCCATATCCTGCCGATTATCTGGATGAGCTGGCCTGGAATCAGTTAGTAATGAAGGCGTTCTTTACGGGTAAAGATATTACTCAGATTACTGGTTTACAGGAACGTAAAAACGCCCGGCTAACCCATATTCTGACGGATTATGCCGCCGAACGTCGGGCTGCCGGGCGTAGTTTGCCAGCCAGTATTGAGTTGTTGTTAGACTAGTTTAGTACCACCGATAAATGATTCCTGCCGAAAGCATTAGCGAGGGGGCGGAGTTTTTCAGCAGATCGTAGTTGAAAAATACGTTCTGGTATTGGGCCTGAATTTCGGCACCCAGCCCCTGCTCGCGTTTGCCATAAAATTTAAGGCCAATCGCTGGTGCAATAGCCCCTTTAAACCCGCTTTTCTGGTCGGCCAGCGGCCCGAAATAGTTGGTGTAATCGACAAATGCACCACCCCCTGCCATCTGAATATACGGGCGAATGGCCGCTGCGTTATCGGCAAAATAATACGACAGCGAAACCATGGCCGGAATCATCGATAAGGTTCGGGTCTGAACGGCTGAGATCGACTGCGAGTCGTATTCATACATTTGCCGGGGCATCCGCTGGTGCGTGTACTGATAGCCCGTTTTCAAGCCAATCGAAAACCGCTTCGGAAAGAGCCATTCACCATCCAGTGCGAGGTTGGTTGGTGAAATTCGGTCGATATAGCCCTGCTGACCACCCATCGGGAAAGCCACTCCATAGCGGGCCGAAATATTGAAGGTTACATACCGATCGTAGATCGATGAACCCATGTACTCATTTTGGTACTGTGCCCAGGCCGCCGTACTGAGGCCAAGCAGGGCAATTACTGCGAGGATACGTTTCATGACGTTGGTTAGCGACTAGCCTGTAAATACGTGGATTGATTGAAAATAGCTGTGGTGGCGGCATCGACGGACTGCGTATCTGTGACGTCGGTGCCCCGGATGGTAGCGTCGTAAATGACATTCACCTGCTTTTGACCACTGGCGTTAGTCGTGCTGTTTTTCAGATCGACAATCTGAATTTCCCAGTATTGGTCAGAAACCTGATAGGTGTAATAGGTCGGATAGTAAGGATAATACCCGCCCAAGCCTCCGTAGCCATAACCCCAGTAACTCGAATAATAGCCGTATGGATCGACTCCAACACCCGTATACTGCTTGTTGACCCGGATAATGGCAACTCCCAGATCGGCACTGTCCCCTTTACTTACTCGCTGAAAACCCCGCGCTGTGAGCGTGTTGGCGATATTGTTTACAAACTGGGTAGAAACGCTGTTCTGAGCTGGTTGGTAGCCGTTGTTGGTTTCGACAAGTACCGAATCGGGCAGGCTAAACGTTTTGTATTGGCCGAAGTTGACCGACTTATCGTAATTGGTAATGTAAACCGGGCTATCGGCTGCGCTTAGGTCATCGATGGCCTTATCGCGGCAGGCACTCAGACTTCCGCCTACGGCTAGCAGTAGGAGCGCCCAAAGGCCTCCTTTCCTTAGTTGACGTTGATGGTACTTCTTCATAACTGCATTTGTTGTATACCTATAAAACGCGCAGTGAAAGCGGAAGTTTGTAAAACGTGAATTAAAATATGGGTAAAAATCATGTAGAAAGGCCCCTCTTTTTTTGAGAACTTTGCGTGAGGTAAAATGAATAATGGACAATGAATAATGTATAATAGCTGATGGATACCTGTCGATCATACGGATTCGTCATGATTCATTGGTCATTATGCATCATTCGTTTTTAATTAATATGAATATGGATTTTATGGATTCCATTAAGGGCATGTCGTTTTTTGATATGCATGTCCACATGACTTCCCGAACAACGGACGATTATCAGGCTATGGCCGATGCGGGTGTGGTAGCCGTCATTGAGCCTGCCTTCTGGCTGGGTCAGCCGCGTACCGGCGTCGACTCGTTTCGGGATTATTTTGCCAGTCTGGTTGGTTGGGAGCGGTTCCGGGCTTCGCAGTTTGGTATTCGCCACTACTGTACCATTGGCCTGAACTCCAAAGAAGCTAATCAGGAAGCCCTGGCCGAACAGGTTATGGAAATTCTGCCACTTTTCATCTATAAGGAGGGCGTCGTGGGCGTTGGCGAAATTGGCTTTGATGACCAGACGGCTGCTGAGGAGAAATACTACCGGGCACAACTCGAACTGGCCAGAGAAGCGAATCTACCTGTCCAGATTCACACCCCGCACCGCGATAAAAAACAGGGCACCAGCCGCAGTATGGACATTGCCATCGAGCACGGTATCGACCCCGGCATGGTGATCGTCGATCACAATAATGAGGAAACGGTGCGTGAGGTACTGGATCGTGGGTTCTGGGCTGGCTTTACCATTTATCCATTTACCAAAATGGGGAACGAACGGATGGTAGAAGTTGTAAAACAGTACGGGCCGGAGCGTATCATGATCAACTCGGCTGCCGACTGGGGTATCAGCGATCCGCTGGCGGTCCCTAAAACGGCGGCTTTGATGAAACAGCGGGGCATCTCGGACGAAGCAATCCGGCTCGTAACCTTTGCGAATGCGGTAACGGCTTTTGCGCAAAGTGGTCAACTGAGTCTGGAAGAGCTTTCGCAGCCGCTGGGTATTGATCAGAGCCAACGTTACAACGGCAGTTCCGTGTTGCGCGGTGGGCAAGCCCCAAAAGTCGATAAAGAATCAACGATAATTAGTTAAAATGTATAATGAAAAATGGATAATGAATAATTAATAGCCCCATTTTCCATCGTACATTATCCATTTTTCATTATGATCAAGGCGCTTCTTTCGCTTACTCGCCCGGCTAATCTGGTAACGTCGGTGGCCGATGTGCTGGCGGGTATGTCTATTGCAGGGTATTTCCTGATCCCGAACTTCGACCTGGCCGCGATAGCTTGGCTTTGTCTGGCTACTGTCGGATTATATGGTGGAGGGGTAGTGTTCAACGATGTATTCGATGCTGAACTGGACGCCATCGAACGACCCGAACGCCCTATTCCGAGCGGTGTTGTCAGCAAACAGGCGGCTAGTATACTGGGAACTAGTTTATTGGCGGTTGGTATTCTGGCATCGTTCTGGGTCAACCAGACGGCTGGCATTCTGGCTATTGCCATTTCGGCGGCTGCCCTCATCTACGACCGCTTTGGTAAGCATCATAACTGGCTGGGCCCCGTCAATATGGGCTTGTGTCGTGGACTTAATTTACTGTTGGGAGTAAGTATTCTGCCCGATCAGGTGATGCCCTGGGTATGGGTAGGACTGGTGCCGATTGTGTACATAGCCGCCATCACAATGATCAGCCGGGGCGAAGTTCATGGCGGTAGCCCGATTACGCTACGCGTGGCGGGTTTGCTATATGCACTGGTGATTGGCTGTGTAGCGGCACTGGCGCAATGGCGACAGCAGCTGGGAACCGCTTTCCCATTTCTGATACTGTTCGGCTATTCTATTTTCCCTCCACTCTGGCGTGCCGTAAAAGAGCCGATTGGCCGCAATATTGGCCTGGCTGTAAAGGCAGGCGTGTTGTCGCTGATTATTATGAATGCGGCCTGGGTAGCCGCCTTTGCCTCGTTTCCGCTAGCATTAATTGTATTCTTACTACTACCTCTTTCCCGGTTTTTAGCGAAAGCATTTGCCGTAACGTAGCGTGGGTGGCAACCCGCGATTGATAAGATTTGAATTCTATCAATCGTGGGTTGCCACCCACGTTACAGATTACTTATGCGTTGGCAGGGGAGCAGAACTCTTCAAGGGCCATTTCGAGGTGTTGGGCAATCATTTGTGCCGAACGTCCTTCAATGTGGTGCCGCTCAATGAAGTGTACTAATTCGCCGTCTTTAAAAATAGCAATCGCAGGGGACGATGGCGGATAAGGCAGCAAATACTCACGCATCCGGGCTGTGGCATCGACGTCGCCACCGGCAAAAACCGTATACAGGTGTTCTGGCTTAACCGCGCTGACGGCTAAGGCGGCTTTTACACCCGGACGAGCAGCACCAGCTGCACAGCCACATACCGAGTTTACCATCACTAAAGCCGTACCTTGCTGATCGGTCATAGCGGCATCAACTTCGGCTGGAGTGGTCAATTCTTCAAACCCAACGCTGGTCAGGTCTTCCCGCATCGGGACAAGCAAATGAGGAGGATACATATTTTTAGTAGTTAATCATTAATGGATGGTCATTGAGTAGGCATTCGTTTCACGTCATTTGATAGTCATCAGTAATAACAAAAATTAACGACTATGGGTGACACCAAATGCCCAATGACTTAATTTTTTACATAAAGCCAAGTTCTAATTTCGCTACTTCCGACATCAGTTCGGTCGAGTAGGGAGGGTCGAACGTAAGTTCAACACTTACATCGTTAACGCCTTCGATAGCTCGTACTTTCTCTTCTATTTCGGCCGGGATCGAGCCCGCCGATGGGCAGGAGGGTGACGTTAACGTCATCAGGATATACACGTTGTTGACCGGAAATATCTTGATTTCGTAAATGAGCCCCAGTTCGTACACATCGACCGGAATTTCGGGGTCATAAACGCCTTTCAGGGCCAGAATAACTTGTTCTTTTAATGCTTCGTCTGTCATTGCTTTAATCTGAAAAATTAAGCGGTTTGCCCTGAATATGCTCGACCATACGCTTTCATTCGTTCAATCATCGAGGCCAGCCCGCCAGCCCGTAACGAGGTAATCAGGTTACCCATGCCCACCCGTGGAATAAAGTACAGGTCGGCATTGGCAATGTCGTCCGGTTTTTCGCCCGACAATACCCGAATCAGCAACCCGACTAACCCTTTCGAAATCTGGGCGGTAGGCTCACTGTCCCCATAAAAATAAAGCCGGTCGTCTTTTAGTTCGGCATCTACCCATACTTTCGACTGACAACCCATAATTCGGTTCTCGTCGGTTTTTTTCGATTCGGGCATGGGTGGCAATTTTTTGCCTAAATCGATGATGTATTGTGTCTTGTCGAGTTGATCTTCGAACAACTCGAACTCGTCAATGATTTCGTCCTGTTTTTCGTTAATGGTCATAATTAGAATCTGCCAAGTGGTTGCCCCATAGGGCGAACCCCTAAAATGCGGAGTATATCATCCTGATATTGATAGACAAGCCGATATTTTCTAACAAATACCTCTCGAATAAAACTAATATTAAAATCAGGTACTCGGCGCCCCATTTCTGGAAATTGCAATAATAATCCTAGTTTTTTATCTAACTCGTCCGACCAATCGTCAGCCAGGGAAGGGGAGATCTCAAAGTAATCACTATAGGCTTTTCGAACATCCTCTTTAGCCTCGTCATTCCAAATCAATGTCATGGCCTGTTTTGTCGTTCAGCCTTTTTTTCAGCCTTAAACGCCTTAAATTCCTCCATGAATTGTTCATGGGAGGTACCCGGGGTGGTTTTAGCTTCTAAAAGTCGCTCATTAATCAAACGGATAAATAAAATACGTTCAATTAACTCATCAGCCGATACTTTATCAGGCAAGTTTCCAAAACTTTCGATTACCTGGTTCTTATCAAGCAAAAGCTCTTCTTCCATATTTTTGGCGATTTTAGGTAATCACAACATCATTTTCTGCACTCGGCGTAGGCCTTGTATGAGCCGGTCTACTTCGTCTCTGGTGTTATAAACCGCAAACGAGGCCCGCGTAGTTCCGGCAATGCCGAAGCGTTGCATCAGGGGCATTGTGCAGTGGTGACCCGTTCGGACGGCAATACCCTGTTGATCCAGAATTACACCAATATCCTGATGGTGAATACCTTCCATAACAAACGAAATTACCCCGATTTTTTGCTTCGCCTGACCAATAATGCGCAAGCCGTCCAGCTCTACTAACTGTTCGGTGGCATAGTGAAGAAGGTCGGTTTCGTGGGCGGCAATGGCTTCCTTGCCTAAACCTGCCATATACTCAAGCGCGGTTTTTACCGCAACTACATCGGCAATATTGGGTGTGCCTGCTTCGAACTTATACGGCAGATCAGCATAGGTTGTTTTGGCGAACGTTACCTCCTTTATCATCTCACCGCCCCCCCGATACGGTGGCATGGCGTCCAGAATGGCTTTTTTACCATATAGAACGCCCATACCCGTTGGGCCGTAGAGTTTATGCGCCGACAGAACATAAAAATCTGCATCAAGCGCCTGTACATCAAGCTCAAGGTGTGAACTGGCCTGCGCTCCATCGATTAGTACCACGGCTCCGACGGCATGGGCTTTGTCAATGATGGTTTTGACAGGGTTGATCGTACCGAGTGCGTTGGATACGTGTACGCAGGATACGAACTTCGTTTTGTCTGACAGCAGCTTTTCGTATTCATCCAGCAACAGTTCGCCGTTATCGTCGACCGGAATCACCTTCAGGATGCAACCCTTTTCTTCACAAAGCATTTGCCAGGGAACAATGTTGGAGTGGTGTTCCATGGTTGAAATGATGATCTCATCACCTTCCTTGAGAAAATGACGTCCGTAACTCTGGGCAACCAGGTTGATGCCGTCGGTAGTACCGTAGGTAAAGATGATCTCCTGCCAGTGTTTGGCATTCAGAAATGCCTGAATGGCCCGGCGCGACGCTTCAAAAGCAGCCGTAGCCTGTTCGGCCAGGTGGTGAATGCCCCGGTGAATGTTCGCATTATACCCTTCATAATACTGTGTCAAGGCATGAATGACGGGTAACGGCTTCTGGTTCGTAGCGGCATTGTCGAAATAAACCAGTGGCCGACCGTTGACCTGTTGATCCAGTATCGGAAAGTCCTGACGAATTTTCTGAATGTCGAGTGGGGTATCTAGGGCTGATTGCATGGGCACGCAAAAGAATGTCTATTGAAAAGGAAACGTAAAACGGCTCGGATTAGGTTCGGAGCGTCGCAGAAAGAACCTTCGTTTACACAGACATCAGGGCAATGGATCTGGGCATGTGTAAATTAGAATACATCATCTATTTTTATCGGTAAACGAAATGATATAGATTGATACCCTTTGTGCTCAATTGCTTCCATTCTATGCCATCTGTACTATTTCCGATACGTACCTATCTGATTTTATTACTAGTACTGCTTGCCGGGCTGGTGATAACGTTTATTCACCGCGCCGAATATTACGATGAAGCCTGGTTTGCCGAGCAGTCGTATTGGCTTATCCATTCGGGGCAAGTGAAATCGACAATGTTTCGTAACTACAATGGCTGGAATCAAGGGATCTTCGTTTTTCATAAACTGTTCATCTATGCCGGGGCGCTGATTATGTCGGCAACGGGCGTTTCCGTCGCGACGAATAAATTGGTTAGTATTCTCTTTGGTCTGCTTGGTGGGTATCTGGTCTGGCTGTCTGGCCGTTCGGCGTCGCGGGAGCAGCAATGGCTTTCGGTACTACTCTATTTTGGCTGCGGTACATTGATTCGGTTTATATCGGTCAACCGGCCAGAAACCATGTGTATGGCCATCGGGTTTGCTTCGTATCTGGCCATTGATCCGCCGAAGAGATGGCGTTCGAAACCGATTTGGGCGGGACTATTTGCCGGACTGTCGGCACTGACCCATCTGAACGGAATCATATACCTGATAGCGGGAGCCGTATGGCTTTGGCTAAAAGTAGGCTGGCGGGCTATGTTGGTATTCAGTGTAGCGGGGGCACTAACCCTTAGTTTGTATGGGTTCGATGCGCTGTTGGCCGGACAGATTGGAACCTTGATCGACCAATTCCGGAACGATCCGGCAACGCAGGAAAATTTTGGCCTGATGGCAAAGCTGACGGTGATGGCCGATTTCCACCAGATTTTTTTTCATAGTCAGAACGAGGCAGCCCTCAGTGTACTTGTTTTGCTCTGCGCCATTTTGTTTCGAAAGCAGATTGCCCGAACAGACCCTCTGTTGCTTTACACATGGCTGCTGATCGGCTCGTTCTGGTTACTGACTAAAAGTAGTACGGACATTTACTTTCTGTTGTTTCTGCCTTGGCTATCGATTCTGGCGGCAAACTGGTTGATCACCTATCTGCCTTATCAACCTGTCTGGCAACGCCGACTGATGCAGGTTTTGGTGATCGGGTATCTGCTTGTAAGCGCTATTCAATTTCGGGAGGTTATCGTCGAGAATAGAACCGTGCCTGATACTGAACAGCATAACGCCCTGCTGGCAAGCCATATGCCTCACAAGCATACGCGGGTGATTGCCCCACTCGAGTTTTTCTTTGGGCAGATGGAGACCTACCAAATCTGGGGGTTGACCTATTACCTCTTTCTGGCAAAAAAGCGAAAGGACTTACCCCTAAACGATTTTTTTCGACTGGCTGAACAGGAGCAGGTCGAGTACATTATCAGCGATCACCGCCTGAATGCGAGTTATGATATTCCAATAAGTGCTCCAATAACTATTGGGTCATACCGCCGTATCTTTCAGGACGAGTGGAATACAATTTATGCTCGTCAAGAGAAATAGAACCGCACGTTCGGCCCCGGCAGATTTTTATGATAATTATGATCCATTAAGATCTGTGTACATCATAACGATCATAAAAATCTGCCGGGGCCGCCCGTGCGGTTCTATTTCTATCGTCGTTTCAGCATAATCACTTGGTTACGTAGCGTTTGGTTTCGTCGGAAATTATCGTCGGCGATTACGACAAGAGTTTGGTGCTGCACATCGGCCCAGGCCATCGCTTCAAGGTTGCAGACATTGCCCGGAAACTGACGGTTGAAATCGAAAGCAAGTTCTTTGGTAAGGGTATGCGTTTGCTCATCAATGGTAGCCACATACAGATTGGCCGTTACACGTTTTTCCGCACTATCGTAACAGCGCTCCAGCACCAGCAGATGCTGATCGTCAACAGCTACAATTTCGGAAATGCCGCCCACGCGCTCGTCGCCCTGAGCAAAGGAGCACCGGTTAATTGGGTACGAAAAGCGTTCGACGGATGGGTCTGGAGCTGTAGGAGTAGCGTATCGGAAAAATGTGATTGTGTCCTCATTCATGCGGGTTTGACCTTCCCAACCCGCTTCGGGGGCAACCCACAGTGCGCCCGAAGCGGTCAGCGCAAGACCTTCCAATCCCTTGTTCGAACTGGGGAGCGGTATTTTCAGCAGAATCTGACGCGTACTGTCCCGGATCGATTTTCCGTAAAGCAGTGAGGTAACGAACTCATGCTCATCCGTCCAGAAATAGGTGTTACTGCGACTATCGTAGCGGATACTTTCGAACCAGTAGGGAGTAGGCTCAGAAACGGTTAATCGGGATGGAACGCCCAAGTCGCGGATGCTGCGGATATTGGTAAACACAAAATGGCGGCCTCGGTCACTAACCAAATGCCACTCGCCCGTTGCCGGATTAATGTCCAGCCCCGAAATACCTCGAAGGCTATCGATGGTATGCGGAATGGTTGTCGAATCGCCATCGAAGGTGAACTGTACGCTTTGTGCTGAAGCCGATACAATTGTTAAGCAGCACATAAGTACAAGAAGAGGTCTCATTCGGTCGGGGTTATTTGGCTTTATCGATGGCCAATATCGTTTGAAGCAATACATTGACTCCGTTGGTCATATCGACCGCTTTGGTAAATTCTTTGGGCGAGTGGCTGATGCCATTCACACTAGGCACGAAGATCATTCCGACGGGTGCAATCAAAGCGATTTCCTGCGAATCATGCCCGGCACCGCTGGGTAAATATTGGTAAGTGAGGCCCAGCGATTTGGCAGAGGCTACAATCTTATCCTGAATAGTCTTTTCGGTCAACGCCGGTTTGGCCGGGTTAGGCTGATGCGTAAATGAAATTTTGGTGCCCGTTGCTGTAGCAATGTCTGATGCTTTTTTTTCGATATCCCTGAACAGCTTCCAGATTTTATCGTAGTCCAGATCGCGTAGTTCCAGCCCCAGGATCACCTTGCCCGGAATCACGTTGTAGGCGCCGGGCTGGGCCGCAATTTTTCCGACCGTTCCGACCTGCCGACCTTCGTAGCTGGTCACTACCTCGTTGACAGCTACAATGAATCGGGAAGCCGCCAGCAGCGCATCTTTCCGCATGTTCATGGGTGTAGTACCTGCGTGATTGGCAAACCCCTCTACCGTAACTTCCCAGTGCTCGATGCCCACAATTCCTTCCACTACACCGATCTGGAGGTTTTCTTTTTCTAAAATGCCACCCTGCTCAATGTGTAATTCAAGGAAGGCGCTCAGATCCCCCTTTTTTCGAGCTACTTCCTGAATATGGTCGGGGTTGCCACCAATGGCTTTAATACCGTTCGCTACGGTAAGGCCGCTCTGCGTAACAGCCTGTAAACCTTTAGCGGTTAAATGGCCCGCCATAGCCATACTGCCAATAGTACCGCCTTCTTCATTGGCAAAAATGATCACTTCCAGCGGATGCTCCGTTACTAGCTTATGTTCGTTCAGAACGTCAATGACTTCTAGGGCGCCAATAGAACCCAGGCAGCCATCATAATTACCGCCATCAGGCACCATGTCGATGTGTGAGCCGAAGGCCAGGGGCTTCAAGGTGGCATTTTTTCCTGCCCGTTTGCCAATGATATTCCCGGCCGCATCGATGGTTGGGTTAAGACCTGCCTGTTTCATCAACCCGATGAACCAGTTTCGCCCTTCCACATCCCCTTTGGTATACGCAACCCGATACCCTCGACCAAGTGAGTCCCGCCCAAATTTGGCAAGTTCGGTAATTCGGCTTTCAATGCGTTGGGGATTTATTTTCAAGGTTGATGGGTTGGTTTGGCCTAATACAGCCGATGAGCTGAGGAAAGGCAGACTGATTAGTGACAGTAGGTAGATTCGTTTCATGGTTGTATAGTTTGGTTGATGTATGGGAATCAGTCAAGCTTGGCCATACCCTTTATGGGACGATAAGGCGTATTGAAAAAGTCTCCCACCGTCCGATTGAACGTATCCTTATAACGAATAAGCGTCGAATGGCCTGAGTTGGGCAAAATCCATAGATTTGCCTTTGGAATAGCCTGAGCAATGGCAAGCGTATGGGTGGGCAGGATCACATCATTATCGCCACCAATGACCAGGGTAGGGCATTTTACCTGCTTCAGATCGGTAGTTGACATGTGCGGGTGAAGGACCATCAGGTTGAGCAACTTCTTCTGAGCTTTGACAGTAGGCGTCTGCGCTACCCTGGCCAGACTGTCGCTGGAAGAGACAATCCATTGAAAAAGGCTGGGTTCGATCGCTGTGGTGTCGGGCCAAAGGTTAGCGCCCGTAATCGCTAGTTTCTTTACTTTCTCTGGATGCCGCATAGCCAGTAAAAGCCCGTCGATTCCTCCGTCGCTCCAGCCAATTACATAGCACGAATCCAAACGAAGTACATTCAGCAACGCATTAAAGTCGTCGGCCATCATTTCGTAGGTGAGGGAGTCGCTGGGGTCAACGGATTTGCCCTGCGCCCGGCTATCGACCGCGATTACTTTATAATTTTTGGCGAAGTAGGGGATCTGATTCGTAAAGTTATTGATCGACCCTCCGTTACCGTGGATGAGAAGCAGCGGCTTACCCGAACCATAAACTTCGTAATACATCTTAAAACCCCGGATGCTGGCGTAGTGGCCCACGTTGGGGTTGTTGCCATAGACCGTTTTGCCAGACGGAGCCAACGGTATGGTCGATTGAGCCAGCAAAGATGCCATCGGCAACAGTGCGGTCAGGGTACAGAGTGTTTTCAGGAAGTTCATGCGTGAGAGGAGGGAAATACACTCTTGCAAGTTAAGATTTCCTGTCAGACATGCGCTATACCTATAAAGGCTTATCGCGAAAAGAATAAGTACACTACTATGAAGGTGGGCAAAATGGCCCGTGTCTACGGGAGGCTGATGCCGTACAACCGAATCCGCTATCTGCAATTACTAGGTAAGCAGGGTTTGGTAATCCACCGACCAATGGGCATAGATATATGCTATAGATATATGCTTCAGTCTGGTCAGATCGCTAAAATGATACGGGGTAGATGGCTCCCTGGAAGTAGGGGGGGAAGTAGCAGCAGGTAATGAGCCATGAGGTCAACCTGCTGCTACTGAATTATTTTGTCAGTTTCTGCGTCACTACCTTTTCCAGGTATTCCCGGATCGGCTGAATCTTGATCTGGCTCAGCACATCCTGCGAGAAAGCGTACAGTAATAGCGTTCGGGCTTCATCTTTCGGAATGCCTCGTGAACGCATGTAGAATAAGGCTTCGTCGTTAAGCTGGCCTGTCGTGGTTCCGTGAGAGCACTTTACATCGTCCGCAAAAATTTCTAACTGCGGCTTGGTATTCATTGTGGCACCAGACGAAAGAACAACGTTCTTACACGACTGATACGCGTTCGTTTTCTGTGCATCAGGCCGAACGAAAATCTTACCATTGAAAACCCCCGTACTATTATCGTCCAGAATACCCTTATACAGTTCATTGCTGTACGAATTAGGCATGGCATGATCGACCAATGTGTGGTTATCGACATGCTGACGACCGTTCGGCATATAAAGGCCATACATGAACGCTTCAGCCTGCTGGCCATTCAGAACAATATTCAGGTTGTTGCGTACAAAGTTGCCGTTGAGTGTAACGGTTGCCGAGTAAAAATGACTGTTATCGGCCTGGTGTACCTGGGTGGTTCCGATGTGGTATGCCTTTTCGGTTTCGTTCTGCACTTTGTAATACTGCATCCGGGCATCCCGTTCGAGGATAATCTCGGTAACAACGTTCACAAAGCTGGTTCCTTCGCCCAGGGTTCGGTACGACTCGGCCATCATGACCTCTGCATTTTTGCCTACCACAACCAGGTTGCGAGGCTGCGAGGTAATGTTTTTGGCACGGGTGTCGGTAATAAACCGGAGTATAATTGGCTGCTCTACCGTTGTATTGGCAGGGACCCGAATCACAATACCATCGTTGGCCAGGGCGGTGTTGAGGGCCGTAAAGGCATTGTCCTGGTAGTCGGCATACCGGGCGAAATGTGTATCGATTAGGTCAGGGTCTGCTTTTACAGCGTCTGCAAAACTCATGATCTGAACCTGATCGACCGGGCTGACAAGCCTGGACAATTCAGCATGGTAGCGTCCATTGACGAAATAAATGATGTTGCCATCAAGGTTTGGAATTTCCAGCGGAGCCAAATCGTCTATCGTCAGCGTGGTTGTCTCGTCCAGCTCGAATGACTGCTTCAGCAGGCCGTTTACATTGGAATATTTCCATTCTTCGTGCCGGATGGTTGGAAACCCAAGTTGGTCGAATTGTTTCAGAGCGGCCCGCCGGGTCTGATGCAGCGGGCTTTTGCGCTCGCCGTTCATTCGCTCTTCGTTGTCCCGAAAAGCCGCCAGCAGTTGCTCTTTAAATTCGTTATAAGATGCGTAAGAAGGAGTCATTTCTTTGATGTATGATGTATGATGTAAGGTGTAGGATCCAGGATGGATGATGAATTAATTGCCAGTAGGCCACATCATACAGTCTATATCCTATATCATATATCAGATTGCTTCGGCTTTAATCCAGTCGTAGCCTTTTTCTTCCAGTTCGAGAGCCAGCTCTTTCGGGCCTGATTTTACGATACGTCCTTTGTACAGAACGTGTACAAAATCAGGTACAATGTAGTCGAGTAAGCGCTGGTAGTGCGTAACGACAATTGTGGCCCGTTCCGGCGACCGAAGTTTATTGACGCCATCGGCCACAATCCGCAGGGCATCGATATCCAGACCCGAGTCGGTTTCGTCCAGAATGGCTAGTTTGGGTTCCAGCATGGCCATCTGGAAAATTTCATTTCGTTTCTTCTCCCCCCCCGAGAATCCTTCGTTCAATGATCGACTCAGCAGCGATTGATCAATGTTGACGAGTTTCATCTTTTCTTTCATCAGCTTCAGAAACTGTACCGCATCGAGCGTATCCTGACCCCGATACTTCCGGATTTCGTTCATCGCCGTCTTGAGAAAGTTGGTCGTGCTGACACCCGGTATTTCAACTGGGTATTGAAAGGCCAGAAAAATACCTTCGGCTGCCCGCTCTTCAGGAGCCATCTCCAATAAGTCTTTCCCGTCGAAGGTAACGCTGCCGCCCGTCACCTCATAATCTTCCCGGCCTGCCAGAACGGATGCCAGGGTGCTTTTTCCTGCACCGTTAGGACCCATAATCGCGTGAACCTCACCGGGGTTGACTTCCAGATTGAGACCTCGTAATATTTCTTTGTCGCCGATAGAGGCTTGTAAATTACTGATGGATAACATAATAGGTTGTAATGCCCTCGTTGGCAAATGAGCCGCAAAGATAACAGATGAATCAGTATCTCTCTGTTTGGCTAACAAAATCAGCTACTTAAAAGTTGGCGTACCGGCTGCTAATCCTAAATTCCCCGTCCTCTAAGCACACAAACGAACAGAAAGCCCTCTAACCAGACGGTCGGAGGGCTTTCTGAATTGTAATCAGTTGGGGTAAGCAGTTTCTTTTACCGTACCCGTTTGATTCGTATAGGAACGCAGACGGGTGATACGCAGCATGGAAGGGGAGCCGTGTAGGTTGTCTGAGCCGTTTGCCCGGCGAAGCTTACCGTCACCGTATGCAATCCTGATCCACTCAACAGACCTATCATGGAATACGGTACTGATGTGGTTCCGGCCGAAACCGCTACGGTCAGGCTGAGAATGCCGTCGGAAATCGTCATGATTCCTGCGGGAGCATTGGTCAGGGTAATGACGCCCGTTGTGTTATAGGTGTTCGTATTGGGTTGACATACACCCGGATCTGTTACAGATATAGCCATGCCAACGCTACAGCTAGCCGGAGCCGTATAAGTACTTATGGTAGTTGAGCATCCCGGTAACGAAGCCACAACCGTATGGCTGGAGCCATCTGAAACCAGATTGGCAAATGTAGCCGTAAAGGATGCACTAGCGCCCGTCACAGTAGCAAAGGTCATGCTGTTAGGGCCATCGGTCACGGTGAGTATGCCTGCAACTGGGTTAGCCAGCGTGATAACCGCTTTCGTCGTAAAGGTGTTGGTTGCCGATTGACATGCTCCTGCCGTAACGATAGCACTGATGGAGCAGGTCGATGCTACAGAGCAGGAAGCCGGAGCGGAGTAAACCGCCGTGGTGGTCGAGCATCCGGGTAG
>NZ_MKUD01000036.1 GCF_001898575.1 Spirosoma sp. 48-14 | reverse complement strand
TTAGCTCCCGTAGTGGCATCAACGGCGTAGAGCGTGCCACCCGCTCCTATATACACGATACCGTTGACAACAAATGGGGATGAGCCCTCAGGGCCACCATCGGGGGTAGTAAACTCCCATTTTTTCACGCCCGTTTTGGCATCGAAGGCGTAGAGTTTATTCGTGCCGGGATTGTTTCCAAATGCATTTGCACCAATATAAACGATGCCGTTGGCGAGGGTCGGAGACGAATTGACACTCAAGCCACTAGCAAACGTCCACTTCATAGCGCCCGTCTGCGCGTCGAAAGCCATAAAACCATTGTATTCCGAACCTGCATACAACAGTCCGTCTACGACCGCCGGCGACGACTCCGAAATACCTATATCGGGCTGATGCCATTTCAGCGCACCCGTTGCGGCATCCAGGGCATGAAGCCCCGACATTCTACCTGAACTACCACGAATGGTGGCATAGACAATCCCATCGACCACCGTTGGCGAAGCCTGCCAGGGATATACATCATCATGCTGATACGCCCATTTCCGGGAACCCGTTGCGGCATCGAGGGCGTATAAGTGATGTTCGCCCCCATAATACAGCAGCCCATCAACCACCATCGGTGCAGCAAAGGGCTGAAGTAGGTTAATGGATGACGGATTAGACTCCCACTTTTTTGTTCCCGTTTCGGCATCCAGGGCGTAAAGCTTTTTGTCCCAACTGGCAAAATACACTACATCATTCACTACGGTCGGTGTTCCATTCACAGCATCGCCTGTAGTGAACTGCCACTTTTTTGCTCCGGTCAGCGCATCTATGGCGTATAGATTACCATCCAAACTGCCGATATAGACCGTACCGTTGTTGACGGGCTTCGCTACTGATACACTCGCCGTATACGCCTGCGTACTGCCATCTTCGGCAGTGACCGTATAGGTTACAGCTTTCGAAAAATCCTGTACCGCGCCTGAGGCTGGCGACACCGTCGCCTTGTCGGAAAGCGTAATGGTTGGTACCAGTTTCGTCACGTCTGTACCCGACGTAACAGTGGCCGAAATGGTTTTGGCCGTGGCATCAATCGTTCCAGTAACTGCTGGACTAAGGGCATTAAATGCAAAAGTTGTAATGGATTTGGCCGAACTCTTGGTGGCTGGCGTGGTTGTCCCTCCACCTGGCGATGGAGTATCCTCTGTTTTCTTACAGGAGGCAACCCATAACAACAATAGGCAAAACAGCGTGGAAAGAAGCGGAAATGAGGGTTTCATTGATTTTTTGATTTTCTGAATGACAGAGCAGATTTTTTAGCGCCCATCCATAGAGTTTGCAGCGAACTCCAAATGAACAGGTCAAAGGTCCGCATCCATGTCTGCTGCCGAAATCCCGGATTTTTATGATTTTATATCCCTGAATTCTAGGATATTGTCGTACTATGTTAACCCAGTCTTCCAGATTGGAAATTAAGCTGGCCTTAGTATGTTTGTTCGTAATCCACCATTCTATGAAGAAGTTACTAATTGTCTCATGCCTCTTCGCTCAGGTCTGTCTGGCGCAGACGAGTCAGATCGATAGCCTGAAACAGGGTCTGGTAACTCTACAAAAACAACCATTGAGTCGAGACAGAGACTCTGTTGCTTGCTATTTTAATAAGAAGCTAATGGAAGCCTATACCGATATACAGGTAGACTCGGCTTTACAATACAATGCGGCCTTAATCACCCTCTGTCAGCGTCAGCATTTTCAACAGGGATTAGTCAAGGCGTATATCTATGCTGGCTATTTAAATCGAGTTAAAGGTGCTGATTTTGAGAGCATCAGGCTATTGTATAAAGCTTTACTAATTGCTGAGAAGCAAAATGACAATCGCCAGATCGCCTATATTTATTACTCGATAGCCCATTCTTATTACAACCTAAACAACTATCGAAAATCACTTAATTTTTGTGAGAAAGGTTTAGCCCTGCTCAAGAAATATCCTGATATACAAACAGAAATGGAGATTCTGAATGTATATGGATCAAATTACAAACAAAGAAAAGAGTATACGTTAGCACTCAAGCAGTACCTAAAGTTTTACAGCATTGCCAAAGCCAGCAGAGAACGCTGGTATGAAGCACAAAGTTTACATGAAATAGGTTGGGCCTATGAGGGACTTGATCAGTTAGATAAAGCCGCCGTGTATTATCAGAATGCGTTGAAACTGGCCCAAAGTACGAAGAGCTTTGATCTGGAAAGTAGTATCCTGCTCAATCTGATAGGCTTATTTATGAAGCAACACAAATGGGAAAAAGCTCTTCAATACAGCCTGAATGTACAAAAGCAAAGTGTGACTATGAAAAACACATCTACGCTACTTGAAACCCAGGAGAAATTACATAGAATTTACAAAAAATTAGGAAGAACCCGTGAATCGTTAGAAGCCTACGAGCACTACATTACTTTAAAAGATAGCCTTAACCGGGAAACCACCGAAGCCCGAATAGAGACATTGCAGGCACAATATGAAAATGTACAGCATGAGAATACGTTAAAAAATCAACAAGTACAACTCTTATCCCAGCAGAACAAAAACCAACAATTAGCGCAAACGCGCAATAGTTTATTTGTGGGCTTTTTGGGTATTCTGCTCGCAACAGGCTTATTATTCTGGAACAATCGAAAATTACAAGCCAAAAACAGACAAATAAATCAGCAAAAGATTTTACTCGAAAATGCTCAGGAACAACTAGCCGGTCTGAACCAGTCATTAGAACAAAGGGTGCAGGAGCGTACTCGTGAACTTTCAGAGGCCAATTCGGAGCTTGTACGCAAAAATGAGGAAATAAAAGAGGCTCTGTTTAAAGGGCAAACTATTGAACGTAAGCGGGTTGCGATTGAACTACATGACAATTTGAGTAGCTTACTAAGTGCTCTTAATATGAGTATTCAGGGAATTAATCCGAAAAGTTTACCAGAGCATGAGCAAATAATTTACCAGAATATCAGGCTAATGATGGGGAATGCCTATGCTGAAGTGCGTAATATATCACACAATATTTTACCTAACGATCTCGAAAACGAAGGGCTTTGCAATGTACTGACCAAGTTAATTTCCAAGTTGAATACAAATGCTTTAATCCACTTCACACTTCATACCACCTTGCCAATAGAACGACTGCCTTCTATAATAGAATTCAATTTATACAGTATTGTTCTGGAATTGATAAATAACGTCATCAGACACTCACAGGCTACGGAGGCACTTATTCAGTTACATCAAACCTCAGCAGATGTTAAACTGACAGTACTGGACAATGGGCGAGGAATTCAACCGAAGTTCGAACAGGGTATCGGGTTACAAAATATTCAGAGCCGACTCGATGCGTTGGGAGGAACCTTTCAGGCTATGGCCAACAAGCCTTTTGGGACAATAATCAGCGTTCAAATTCCGGTTTAATGTATGGCATCAAATCTAGAATTTGAACGCTACAGCCAACTGATCTAACGCTAGTTAATTTGCCTTAAAAACAACGACTTCAGTAACTCGCCCAAATTCACTAATCTCGACTCTAAAATCAAGATGTAAGATCGATTCCGGTACTGGTGGGTCAACAACCCCCGGGGGCTTTCCTCCCGGTACTTTATCAGGGCCAATAATAATAATCTCTTCAACAAATCGGCCAGTTCCTTCTTTCAGGACACTAATCGCTTCGGCCGAATAAGGTATAAATAGGTTAGCAAACTGGATTGGTTTGCGCCCAACGTTTGTTTGAAATACCTCCTGGCTAACTGGTAGTTTCGTCGATATCTTAAACGTAGCATCCTTGCCCGAGGCTAAAGGAAAAAGAAAATTTTTAGCTTTATCGCGGCTAACAAAGCCTTGAATGTGAATATATTTTCTCTTCCCATCAAATGGTTTTTCAGATTCCTGGTCCATGAAATTCTTGTGGCTATAGAGTTATGAAAAAATTAAACAAGCTGATATTTAAGGGCATATTTCACCAGGCCAATCGTAGTCTGAACGCCTAGTTTTTGCATTAAATGCTTTCGGTGCGTTTCTACCGTGGTCGGGCTAATGAATAACTTTTCGGCAATCTGCGTACCCGAATACTCCTGAGCAATTAGTTTCAGTACGTCCAGTTCGCGTTGGGTAATGGCAATCTTTTGGGGCTTATCAACGACGGGGGCTAATTCCAGACCTGTTTCGTTAGCCAACTGCATCAGTACTTGCTGGCTGTAAAATTTGTGCCCTTTTTCGATCATCGTCAACGCCATTTCCAGTTCCGATCGCTCAGCACTTTTTAGTACATAGCCATCGGCCCCAGCGCGTACTGCTTCCTTTATGGCCTCCGGTTGGTCGGCCACTGTCAACAGACAAATTCGTACATGGGGGAAGCGTTCGCGGAGCTGAAGCGTCAATTCAATACCGCCCATTACTGGCATTTGCAGGTCAGAAACTACCAGGTCAATATTGGATTCTATTTCCAGTGAGGTCAGTACCTGCTTGCCATTGGTATGTTTAGAAACCACTTCAATACCTTCAATGCTCGACAGAAGCAGTGCTAAACTATCCAGCAATATCCGGTGGTCTTCGGCAAGTAGAATACGCATGGCTATTTATGTAACTGGTACGACCGCTGTAATTTGAATGATAAATATCCAAAAACCTAATTCTATATACATCTAGCTCAATAGCCTGCTCTGGGCACTTGTTACTTTATGGCTATTGGATAACAGTACAAAGTTGTGCGTTTGTGGGCCGAACGAAAATCCTTAAAATTGACGATTTCATATCCTAGAATTTGAGGATATTCAGTCCGGTTGTGACAAACAAAAACGCCCGACAATTTTTGCCGGGCGTCCTGTAAATGGCATTATGGGTTTATTCTTCGCCTAATTTACTGACCAGTATTTTATCAATCCGGCTTTTATCCATGTCCATAATTTCGAAGCGGTACCCATGCCATACGAATGACTCGCCCGTTTTGGGAATGTCTTTCAAAATATGCAACGCAAACCCACCGAGGGTGTCGAACCCCGTCAGTTCACGCTTAGTCTGTGCATTGATATTAATTGAGAAATACGACAGGAAATCTTCAAACGGTAATTGCGCATCAATCAGGAAACTGCCATCCTCACGCTCGCGGATTTCGTAATCAGAATTGACATCATCATTAATATCACCAACCAGCACATCCAGAATATCGTTGAGTGTGATAATACCCAGTATCCCCCCGTATTCATCGACAATGACACCTACGTACTGGCGCCGTTCCCGAAAACGCTCCAGCACCTGATACGCCCGGTTGTTTTCAGGAACAAATAAGGCATCCCGCTTAATGTCGTTCAGGCGCATCAGTTCGGTATCCAGGTCTTTCCCCAGAAAATCTTTGGAATAAATCAGGCCAACTACATCATCGACCCCGCCGTTACAAAGCGGATAGACAGAGTGCTTGTATTCCAGTATTTTGGCTTTGTTCTCGGCCAAGTCATCTTCCAGATCAAGATAAACGATTTCCTGCCGATTGGTCATCAATGAGGTAACCTTACGGTCGCCAAGCTGGAAGACGTTCTGTACAATTTCCTGCTCAATTTCTTCAATAGCTCCTCCCGTAGTCCCCTCCTGAATCAGGCTTTTGATTTCCTCTTCCGTTACGGCACTTTCGTTGGGTTTGATATTGAGCAACTTAAGCAGCAAATCGCTGGAGACGGTCAGTAAAGCAATAAAGGGCGAGGTGAGCTTCGACAGGAAAATCATTGGCCCGGCCATCGTTTTGGCAATTCCCTCTGGGTTCGACAGACCAATGCGTTTGGGAACAAGCTCGCCAAACACCAACGACAGATACGTTAACAGAAGCAGTACCAGCACAACGGCAATCGAATGGGCATACGGCTGTAGGAAGGAAACCTGAACCACAAAGTTCTGAACATCGTCTGTCAGTTTGTCGCCCGAAAAAATACCGAGCAAAATACCGATCAGGGTAATCCCAATCTGCACAGTCGACAAAAATCGATTGGGAGAGTTCGACAGATCGAGCGCCACCTGTGCCCGACGATCACCGTTTTTGGCAGCGGTTTCTAATTTAGACTTGCGCGAAGAAACTAAGGCAATTTCCGACATCGAGAACACACCGTTCAGGATGGTTAGTAGCAGAATTATAAGGAGTTCCACAAAGGAAGAAGGTTGTCCTGTTGCAAAAATATAGAAACTGAACTGGTTTGCAACAGTTTTGACCATACGACTGACCGTCCATTTTACTACTTTTACAGTTCGAACCGCCTATGCTCTGATGATTGTTTTCATTAACGACCAACCAATTCGGCTCATTGGTCCCAAAGCCGCTGCTCAACTGACAGGCTCAACGTCGTCTTCTCAACCCTCTTTTACGGATTATGATGAAATTGTCGATGCTCGTTTAGAGGCTCTTAGAGCAGAATCTCTACATGGGCACCTGTTGATTCTGAATGCCAACCCGGCAACCGTCAGTAAACTTCTTACACTACTTCAACGGTCAGAGACGAGTAACCTGCTTTCTGTTACTTTGGGCTGCCTGGATAAAGAAGCCTGTGAAGAAGCGATAAAAAAGCCGTTTAAAGTGATTAAAGCAGCCGGTGGGGTTGTTTATAAGGACGATAAGATTCTGCTGATGTTCAGGCGAGGGGTCTGGGATTTGCCCAAAGGGAAATTAGACCCAGGTGAATCGTCAAAAGAAGGGGCAGTGCGTGAAGTGGAAGAAGAAACCAATGTAGAGGTGGCAGTTGGGGAACGCATCTGCACGACCTGGCACACCTATACGCTCAATGGAAGCCGTATTCTGAAACGTACGCGCTGGTATAGGATGGCTGCTCTCGATGATAGCCGGATGACCCCACAGCAAGATGAAGATATTGAAAAACTGGCCTGGCTCAACTGGCGCGAAACCAAACTGGCTTTGACAAATTCCTTTAGCTCCATCCGTTACGTCATCGATGAAGCGGGCAGAGAGCAGAAAGTGGAGTAGTCAGCAGCAACGGGTTCATTGTGAAAAGACCTGAGTTGTTTTCACGATGATAGAACTCCTAAAGCGACAGGGTCAACTCTACAGGGCTCAAAGGATCTCTGTGGTTGCCAGTTTTCTGTTGGTAAGCATTCTGTTCCCCATGTAAACTGCTTACCATTCGCTCATAGATCATAGAATTAAGTCAGGTGATTCCTGGGATCATCAGTTCGACAATGCCCGTTTTGCGGAGATATTTCTCCGCAAAAAACGGGCATTGTCGTAGTCGACAGCTAACCTGCAAATTCATTCGGAATATACAAAATACAACGTTTTTTTTCCTTACCTAATCAAGGTGCTCTCCAGGCGTATCAAATGTGAATCAGGTTAATGCGTTGAGGATAGTTTCATAAGAATGAGGCCACACACAATTAAAATAGCCGCGATTATTCGAATAAAGCTCACCTGCTCGCCCAGAAACGCAATGCCCAATATAAAAGCGCCAGTGGCTCCGATGCCCGTCCAGACGGTATAAGCGGTGCCAAGGGGCAAAGAGCGCATGGCTAAGGCCAGTAGGGCAAAACTGCCCAGCATAGCAACAATAGTAATAACAGAAGGTGTTAGGCGAGTGAAGCCCTCGGACTGTTTCATTGAATACGCCCAAAGAATTTCTAATAAACCGGCCAATACCAGCAAGATCCAGGCCATGACTAAACTTGTTAACGATTTAGCCGGGCCGTCCCGATTTTGTTCTCACCGTGAGGGAGGTCGTCCTCCAACTCTGCACGAGCAGCAGTCTTTATTTAGAACTGATGCATAAGGTAGCAAGTTCCTCTGGCCCTATCAAGTCCAACAATCCGTGTTGTTCATTGCCCGCTGACAGGCACCAACCACGCAAATTGCGAACTAGCTATCTTGCCCTATATTTATTATCCTGAAAACAACCCGCGCCCCCGGTTGAGAGGTTCGGACATCTATCTAACGAAGTCTGGTCTGCGGACCTGAACCCTGTCAGTATATCTTACCAGCTTTACTTACGCAGACGGCTCCCTGTCGAACCTGCTGACTGAACTGACGGGGCGTCATACCCAGAAAATGGCGAAAATCCCGAATCAAATGACTTTGGTCGTGGTAACCAAACTGATCGACTATACCCGGCCAGTCAACAGCATTAGGAGCACGTTGAATCAGGTATGTCATCACATGTTTAAATCGCAGAAAACGGGTTAAATCCTTCGCTGAATAGCCCAGGTTAGTTTGGAAATAAAGCTGAATGCTGCGGGCCGATAAACCCCGGTCCGCAGCGATCGCTTTCACCGGGTCAACGACATTTTGGTTAAACAACGGAACACTATTGATGATCGTGTCAGTCGATTCTCTTCCGAATTTGAGGTGAGTCAGTATATACGAACTAATTCGCTGTAGTCGATCGGCAAGAGTGGTCATGTGTGAAAGCTCCTCCCAAAGCGTATCGAAAACCTGCGAGTTCAGCACATCATTGGCACCCTGCCATTCATCCAGCCGGAACTGGTGCATGGGCTGGCCCAATAGCCGGTAGAATCCATTGAGCGTAAAATTAACGACAATCAGATCGCCCCCCGGTGGCAGTTCGTATCGCAGCAGGGTTTGTACTGGCCCCAGCACAACTGTTCTATGAACCTTAAAAGCCCGTTCATCCAACTGTACAGAAATGGCCGGACCGAAATTGAACGCGAGCAGCATCTCGTAGTTGGGTAGTAACTGCTGGACTAGTCTGTGTGCATTAGAGTCTTGCTGCACACAGTAAAAATGGCTAAAAATCGTCGCCAGCCGCTCGTCGGCTTCTACGAGCTGACTACTCGTGGGCGCTGACATTTCGTTTTCGTACAATTTTAGCTGACTCTCAGACTGGACCTTTGTCGCGTTCATAATAATCAAAAGACGAAAGTAGATGGAAACGACAGAAAAATCAGGTTCAAAGGCAGTCAATCAATATGCAGTTCCTGTACTCATAACTGGTGCCACGGGCAACGTCGGCCGCGAACTAATTAACACCCTTTCCGGGCAGGGGGTTCGGTTTCGGGCAATGGTGCGCTCTCGGACAGATGCGAAGTTTTTCAGCCAATTGCCAGGCGGGGACGCGGTATTGGGTGATTTCAACGATCCGGCTTCCCTGGCTCAGGCGTTGCAAGGCATCAGGAAAGCGTTTTTGCTTACGCCCTCCTCGAAGCAAGCCGAAGTACAGCAGTTGCACTTTGTAGAGCAGGCACAGCAAGCGGGCGTGCAGCACATCGTCAAACTCTCTCAGTTAGCGGCTGATGTACACTCTCCTGTGCGTTTTTTACGGTACCATGCAATAGTTGAGCAAGCCATCCAACAGTCGGGTATGGCGTTCACGTTTCTGCGACCCAATCTTTTTATGCAGGGTCTATTAGGATTCCGTCAATCCATTGCTGAACAGGGCGAGTTTTTTGCTGCTATCGGCGAAGCCCGCATAAGTATGATCGATGTGCGCGATATAGCAGCCGTGGCGGCTGTAGTCCTCACCCAAGCCGGCCATGAAGGAAACGTGTATACGCTAACAGGGCCGCAAGCTTTGAGCCATACCGACGTCGCTGACCAGCTAACGACGGCCTTAGGGCACCCAGTCCAATTTGTGGATATTCCCCCAGCCGTGATGCGGGCCGAACTGACAAAAGCCGGCTTCCCCGACTGGCAGGCCGATGGGTTGATTGAAGACTACGCCCACTACGCTCGCGGAGAGGCCGCGCTGGTTAGCCCGAGTGTGCAGGAAGTGACGGGGAAACCACCTCGATCATTTGCGCAGTTCGCCCAGGATTACGCACCCATATTTGGATAAAAGTATGCGACAACCTGCTTTTAAAAACAGTTGCAGATGCATGTCCCCCCCTCCGTCAATACCATTTATAGCAGATACAGAATCTGTTAGCTACACTAGCAAACTTTTTAGCGATTTGAGATCAATCAAAGCAGGCATTCATTTGCACCAAAAACCCTTTAGGGCTACGATTCACCGGGCTATCATCCTGACTACTACTATCACTTTACCAGATGCAAATCATCTAATGGATAGGGCAGGAATTCGTTGACATGCTGGCCATACCGGTGCAGGTCGCGAATAATACTCGAACTGATGGGGGCCAGATGGGGGGAGGTAATCAAAAATACCGTTTCGACCCCTTCGTAAACGTATCGGTTAACTTGTGATATACCGTTCTCGTACTCAAAATCGGTGGTATTACGCAATCCCCGTAGCAAAAACCGGGCTCCCACTTCCCTGGCCACAAGCGCCGTCAGACCGTCGTAACTAATGACGCGTACGGCCGGTTCGTTGGAAAAGGCTCCCTCAATCAGGCGAATCATCTGATCGAGCGGAAAATAGCGCTCTTTGTGAGCGTTGCGCCCAATACCAATCACGATCTCATCGAACAATCGTAAGCCCCGCAGCACAATATCTTCGTGGCCTTTCGTAAATGGGTCAAACGAGCCAGGAAACAATGCAATTCGTTTCATAAAGAGCGAACGAGCGATCACACGATTGGGCGATTGAGCCAATTTCTCTCAATCATACATTCGCTTAATCACTCAATAAACCTAATCCGTATAAACTTAAATAACGATGCGCTGGCAGGTCATCAAATTCGTTTGCCAGTGCTAATCCGGGAGGTATCTGCCCAAACGAAAGGTTTGGCAGAAAGTGGCTTAATTCAGTGTAGGCTTCCGAAAAAGGGGTAATTTCACCATACAGCGATATACTACTTGTATCCGTAGGTAACCCTTGCTCGTCAAATATATAAAGTACGTAATACACTAAATCCTGCACGTGCTTATACCCGAATCGATTGCAGTAGCGTAACTGGTGTTCTTTCCGGTATAGAATCGTAACAAATTCGTCTTCAAAATATAAATACACCGTATTAGGTGTCAGTAAATGACGATCCAGATCGGCAGTAGCTCGTACCAGAGCACTGGTCTGATGCACGAAAGTCAATGGCTGAAGCGGATACATTTCCGAGAAGAAATCGGCCAACGGATGTTCCAGATTGAATACAGTCAGAAACCCTTCATTGGTGTGCAGAAAAGCCTGTGCAAATTCATGAGCAGGCAGTTCACTCCCACGCATCAGTGCCAGATAACTGCCCGCATATTCTTTCCGATATAATGGCTGAGGGACCAGGGTAAATGACGGTGAATTGATACCAATGCGAATTTCCTGCCATGGACCGGCCGACAGCACTTTATGATACCGAAATATATCCGGTAACACATTCGTCAGCAAACGATCGGCCAGGAGCGACGGAAAGGTATAATCTTCAAGGTATAGCGCCTGCTTACGACCATTCTGTACCAACACCTGAAACCGATCTTTCCCGACTTCCAGGCATAGAACAGACTGGTCGGTACGTCGTGGGTCGAACGAATCGGCTTGGATAGTTACAGTAGGCGAAAGGGTCACAGCAAGTTGCACAAATTCAGATAACTAAACAGTAAAAACGAATCAATTAACTACTAATCGGTTGTGTTTATCCCTCACAGCAAGTAGCCTCTCAGTTGGAACACCTCGTCGAGTGATTTGCATTGCTGAAACACATGGTGCACTTCCTGAACCGGGTACTCCTTTATTTCATCAAAATACATCCATTTCACCGCGTCAATAAGCTGACGATCCGGACTCATTTCGGGATCATAGCCCAGCTTAAGGCTACCACTTTTGATCGCAACGGCAAAAAATAGCTCCAAAGCGTGAAGGGGAGGTTGAACAAATTCACTAACAAAGAGCATGCCGCTAATGTCAACATCCAGTCCAGTTTCTTCCCTAAACTCCCGAACTAACGCATCTGCCGCTCGTTCACTGAATTGTATGCCTCCCCCCGGAGGACTCCAAAATGTATTAGTTGGCCCAAGGCCCTGGTGGCGAACCATCAGCAATTGATCCCCTTCGCGGCACAATCCACAAACCCGAACCCGGATTCGATTCCCATATAGTTTCTGTACCTCCTGATGGGGCCAATCTACCTGTGTCATGCACTGTTCATCGTTTGGGGACGCAAAGGTAGAAAATTTTAAGTAGCAGGAGCGAGGAGTTAGCAGTGAGAATAGCTTGTGCGTTCTTTTTATGCGTCAGCCATTCTCACTGCTAACTCCTCGCTTCTACTACTTAATACGTTCCCGATATATAACTTTCGAGTGAATCAATCCGGGTTTTCTGATCCCGGATAATAGCCGTCACTACGTCATTAATCGAAATAATGCCTACCAATTCGCCTTTATCCATGACAGGCAGGTGACGAATATGCTTATCCGACATAATGCGCATACACTCTTCCAGGCTCTGCTCCGGAGCAATGGTTATGACATTGGCTGTCATTACATCGACAATTTTCGTATCATCCGAATGACGCCCCTTCAGGACGATTTTTCGGGCATAATCCCGTTCGGAGAAGATCCCGGTCAGTTCGCCTTTGTCCACTACTAACACCGCCCCAATGTTTTTATCAGCCATGAGCTCCAGTGCCGTGAGTACAGTTTGATCCGACGAAACGGAATAGAGAGCATTAATCGATTTCCCCTGAAGAATTTGACGTATTTTCATTTGAGTTAGAAGGATTTAGTGGTCGGTGAAGATAAAAAAAAGGAGTTAGGGATGAAAGCGAACGAGAGAAAGAATTAAAAATTGATAAAATTCAGTTACTCTGGCTCCGGTTTATACCTCCATTTCTGCGACTCCGCCCCTTTCTTCTTTCCTCGTTTTTTTGTAACTTAGAAGCATGAACGAAACCCAAACAGCCGCTCAATTATTGGCTAAACGTTTCCCTTTTAAGCCCACCGCTGGCCAGAGTCAGTTTTTTGATCAGATTGGCGCGTTCATCACCCGCGAAGAATACGAACATTATCGAGACTGTTTTCTGCTTCGTGGCTATGCCGGTACAGGTAAGACCACGCTGGTTGGAACACTCATCAAAGTACTTCCCCGATTTGGCTATAAATCTGTCTTATTAGCCCCTACAGGACGGGCGGCTAAAGTGATGACCAATTACGCCAAGAAACCAGCCCAAACCATCCACCGGAAAATTTACCGCCAGGTGGCTGATCCTGGATCGGGTGTGCTGGCCTTTCAACGGCAGAAAAATTATCACGAAGACACACTTTTTATCGTCGATGAGGCCTCCATGATTTCTGATGAAGCCGAATTTGGCGGAAAAGGCCTTCTGACCGATCTGATCGATTTTGTTTTCGAGAGTCCCGGCAATAAGCTCATGCTGGTTGGCGATACGGCTCAGCTACCTCCTATCGGACAGGAATTAAGCCCCGCCCTCGACCGTGGGTTTCTTGCCAGTTCGTTCGACATGTCGGTTTATGAACAGGAGTTGACGGAAGTGATGCGGCAGGATGAAGAATCAGGTATTCTCTACAACGCTACCAATCTGCGAATGCTTCTTGACGGCTCCCCTTCCCCCACCCCAAAAGCGGTTGGATTCGATGCCTTGTTAAGCGACAAGCCGGTAAGTTCTGGGTCCGAAAGCCCGGCCATTCGACTGGTTGTTCAGCCGTTTAACGACATCTATAAAATGCCCCTTACCAAGCTGGAAGATGGCATCCGATACGCTTATGATAAGTATGGGCGCGAAAATACTGCCATTATTTGTCGATCAAATAAAACCGCCGTCCAGTATAATCAGTTTGTAAGACGGATGATCGACCAATGCGAAGAAGAACTGGATGCCGGTGATATGCTGATGATTGCCCGAAATAACTACACCATTCTGGACGAAGACTCGCCCGCTGGTTTTCTGGCTAATGGTGAGTTTGTGGAAGTGCAGAAGATTCGGAATAAAGAAGAAATGCATGGTTTCCGGTTCGCTACGGTCACCCTACGTATGGTCGACTATGACGATCAGCCTGATTTTGAAGCCAAAATTATCCTGGATACACTGTATTCGCCATCGCCATCGCTAACCTCCGACCAGTATAAGGGCTTGTATGAAAGTGTCATGAAAGACTATTTCTACATTAAAAGCAAAAAGGAGCGAACGGAAGCTATCCGTCGAGACCCTTATCTGAATGCTCTTCAGGTAAAGTTTGCTTACGCGCTTACCTGTCATAAAGCACAAGGGGGCCAGTGGAGCGCCATATTTATCGATCAGGGTTTCCTGCCGGATGGGCAGGTCAACGACGAGTTTGTGCGCTGGCTGTATACCGGATTAACACGGGCAACGGATGAGGCTTTTTTAATGAATTTTAGTCCACAGTTTTTTACATAAAGGTTTCACATCCTTATGTCCCTCGAATGGATCATGAGTGCCTGCATTGGCGTTGGTTTAGCAGCCTGTTGTGGGTTTCGGGTTTTCGTACCGCTGCTGATTGCCAGCATTGGCACTAAGCTGGGTCTTATTGGTACCGTGCACGGTTTTGAATGGATAGGCCAGTGGCCCGCTCTTTTAGGGCTAACGGTAGCCACAGCAGTTGAAGTGGGAGCCTATTATATTCCATGGCTAGACAACGCACTGGATACGCTGGCGACACCGACATCGATTATTGCCGGAACGTTGCTCAGTACGTCCTTCCTGCACATTGATAACCCCATTCTGCATTGGGGACTTGGCCTGATGCTCGGCGGCAGTTCAGCAGGTATTATTCAGGCAGGAACCAGTCTACTACGCCTTGGTTCAACGGCTACCACGGGCGGATTAGCCAATCCTGTTGTAGCCACGGGCGAAAATGTAGCCTCTATAGGGCTATCGCTGGTCACTATCTTTCTGCCCCTCATTGCTATTGTACTGATTGGGCTACTCCTCCTATTTGTACTGGGACGGTTAATCGCCCGTCGTAAAATATGGTTCACCCGCCCAGCTAAACAAGGAAGCAACCCAATCACCAAGATGCCTCGTAGCAGTAACGGACGGGTATAAACAGCGGGCCGATGCGACATTCGCATCGGCCCGCTGTTTATACTTTACCTCTTTACCTATAGCATTATAACCCGGCGACTGTGCGTTTTACAAAGGCAGTCAGGTCAGCGCCAGAAAGCATATTTTGCGATAGTAGCGCCAGATCATACACTTGCTTCACCAGTGCTTTTTGCGCGTCCGCATCCGTTTCAGCCAAGATTCTGGCCGTAATCGGGTGATTGGCGTTGACGACGATGTTGTACGTTACAGGCAGATTTCCGTAGAATGACTGTTCCCCCGACAGAGCCGCCATGTCTTTCATACGACGCATAAATTCAGGGAAAGTGATCGTAACCGGCAGTTCGTCGACGGGCTGGGCTTCCACACTCACATTGAGCATTTTATTGTCCAACACGGTATCGAACACTTCTTTCAGTTTGGTGCTATCGGCTTCCGACAGAACGCTCTCGTTGTTCAGGCCCTTATCGATCAGTTTATCGAGCGTATCGGCATCTACCCGTTGGAAGTGAACTTTTTCGAGTTTCTGCTCCAGCGCATTGATGAAGTGCGCATCGATCACGTTATCCATTCTCAGCACATCATAGCCCCGACGCGTAGCCGACTCAATGTACGCATGCTGCTGCTTGACATCAGTCGTATATAACATCACCAGCGTTTCGTTTTTGTCGGTCTGATTGGCCTGAATTTTCTCCCGATACTCATCCAGTGTAGCATACGCTCCTTCCGTGTTCTTCAGCAGAACGAACGATTTAGCTTTTTCCCAGAATTTGTCATCGCTCAGAATGCCGTATTTAATAAACAGGCCGATGTCATCGAATTTTTCTTCGAAGGCTTTTCGGTCAGCATTGAACAGTTCGTTCAGTTTATCAGCGACTTTACGGGTGATATAGCCATTGATTTTCTTCACATTGGCATCGGCCTGCAGGAAACTACGGGAAACGTTGAGCGGAATATCGGGCGAGTCAATAACACCGTGAAGCATCATCAGGAAGTCAGGCACTACGTCTTTTACCTCATCCGTAATGAATACCTGACGACTATAAAGCTGGATTTTTTCGCGCTGGAAACGCAGTTCGTTCTTAATCCGGGGGAAGTACAGAATGCCCGTCAGGTTGAACGGATAATCGACATTCAAGTGAATCCAGAACAGGGGCTCTTCGCTCATCGGGTACAACTCCCGGTAGAACGATTTGTAATCCTCGTCGGTGAGTTCAGAAGGCGATTTCGTCCAGATTGGCGACGTATTGTTCACGACTTTGCCATCGAACTCAACGGACACTGGCAGAAACCGGGCGTATTTATCCAGAATTCCCTGCAACCGTCCTTTAGTCAAAAACTCTTCCGAATCGGGAGCAATGTGCAGAATGATATCGGTTCCGCGCTCGGCACGTTCGGCAGGTGTCAGTTCAAACTCAGTTGATCCATCGCACACCCAGCGAGCGGCTTCGGCCCCATCCCGGTAGGATTTGGTAACGATTTCAACTTTCTCTGCCACCATAAATGCCGAGTAAAAGCCGAGCCCGAAATGGCCGATAATTTGCCCCTTATCATCGGTTTTATCTTTATATTTTTCCAGAAAATCCGTTGCCCCGGAGAAAGCGATCTGGTTAATATATTTCTTGATTTCATCGGCCGTCATACCGATGCCGTTATCGCTAACGGTAATGGTTTTAGCGTCTTCATCCAGCGATACCGTCACCTTCAAATCGCCGAGTTCACCACCGAACTCACCAAATGACGACAACTGACGTAGTTTTTGAGTAGCGTCAACGGCGTTGGAAACTAGCTCGCGCAGAAAAATTTCGTGGTCGGAATAAAGGAATTTTTTGATGATCGGGAAGATGTTCTCTGTATGAATCGAGATCTGCCCTTTTTCATTCTGTACGGCTTCCATAAATAGATAGTTAGCTATGAGTATAGTCTTATAATCTAGCTGCCTTTGCTCAAATCCTGTTCCAGTATGGGGTAATCTGACAGATTGACAGATTTTTCCTTATTGATACTCATTTACCTTCCAACGATTCATTGCTTTCCGGGGTCTATCTCGCAAATAAACCTCAGCCATGAAACTATTTTGCATACTAGTTACATTCGTTCTGATCGGCTGTCATTCAGATACTATTCCAGAAGGAGCCCAACGCATTGAAACAGCCGATCTCTATGAGAACCAGCTTTTTGTTGACGGTTGCGACAGTCACATTCGGATTCATAGCAATTCTTCCCAGTCAACAGCAAATTTGTTTAAGCCAAGTTCGGTTACGCGACCCATTCTCGAAAAAGCCCTGAATGAGCTCCCTGCGAACCCAAAACCATCGGAACGTACGGCCATTGTCCGCTTTATCGAAACAGGCAAGCAGGTTGATCTGGAATGTGGATGGGGAAATCGCTATAAAGTGAGCGAAATACATATTTTATTGATAAAGAAACTCTAGAATGCCTTCGGAACAGCTCGCGGCCATTGGATGTTGTGCACGTATATGCTTACACATTCCTACACCGACATTACGTTACCCGAACTGGAACAACTACGTCAGCAACCGAATACAGTCGTAGTGGATGTTCGCGATGAGTGGGAGTTCGACGAATTTAACCTTGGTGGGCTAAACATCCCTTTACCCGACATACGCCAACGCAAATCCGAGCTACTCCCCTACGCTACCATTATTGTGATGTGTACAAACGGCGTACGAAGTCGGGTAGCGGCCAAAGATTTACTACGGCAACCCGAGTTTCAGCACAAAACGATCTATCACCTGCACGGCGGTATCATTGAAGATGTATGATACATCCTATATTTTACGATCATAAAACCGGGCGAGGTGGTTTGCTTTTCAACAACCCAGTCAATAGGTGTATAGCGACGATGATAAACCGGCGAAGCAGTCTGTCTGGGTGACAATACCAGATGGAAGAAAGTAAGCTTTTGTTTTAGGGCCAATCATTCGTCAAAAGCTTGTTTCCAGCCAGAATAGCATCAACTTAACTACGTATACCTTTTGCCTCTAAACAGTTATCAGACCAGTAAATACCCGTTTGGCGGGCCCAATGAGATGGATATTCTCAAACTGTTCCTTACCCGTAGGATCGAACGAAACCCGGAGGTTTCCCCCCATCGTTCGGATCGATATGGGGTTGGTTCGCCCTAGCAGGTGATGCGCCACTAAGGCTACAGCTGTCACACCAGTCCCACAAGAGTAGGTTTCGTCCTCTACACCCCGCTCGTAGGTTCTGACATACAGTGTGTGTTCATCAATTACCTGTGCGAAATTAACGTTCGTTCCACCGGGCTGAAAACGAGTGTCGTACCGAATAGCACGCCCTTCTGCCACAACATCCAGCGATTCCAGATCATCAACAAACTGAACGACATGTGGAGAGCCCGTATTCAGGAACGTTAAGCCACCCCGATTCTCTATGCCCGACACATTACTCATTTTCAAAAAGATCTCCGCTTCGCTTACGACAGCCGTGTGTTCGCCATCGACTGCCAGAAAGCGGGTTTCCTTCTCAAACAGACCAAGATCATGCGCAAACCGAACGATACATCGCCCCCCATTGCCGCACATGCTACCTTCGGCCCCATCAGCATTGAAATAAACCATCCGAAAATCATACGCAGGGTCATTCTGAAGCAGAATGAGTCCATCTGCTCCAACGCCAAACCGCCGATGACAAATGCGCTCTACTAGAGCCTGATCGGAAGCCGGGAAGGTTTGGTTCCGGTCATCGATCATCACAAAATCGTTTCCGGTGCCCTGGTATTTATAAAAGTCGAAGGTCATGGTCTTACGAGTGAGAGAATAAAAAAAGCCACCTTTTCAGGCAGCTTTTGATCTTTTAGGCAAACAAAACAGGAAATTAAGCTGCCACTGCTTTAGGCTTGCGCTCTTTCACACGAGCCGCCTTACCTTGGCGACCACGCAGATAGAACAACCGTGCCCGACGAACTTTACCCAACCGAACTACTTCGATTTTGTCGATATTGGGCGACAGCAGTGGGAAAATACGCTCAACGCCTACGCCATTCGATACCTTACGGACGGTGAACGTTTCACCACCGGTACTTGGGTTCCGGCGTTGAATAACCGTTCCCGTAAATACCTGAATACGCTCTTTATTTCCTTCGCGGATTTTAACGTGTACGTTCACCGTATCACCCGCCCGGAATGTGGGCAACTCGGTGCGACGCTGCGCGTTGTCTGCCTCCACTAATTTGATTAAGTCGCTCATGACTGTATATAATCGCCAGATAAGTATTTGCGAATTGAGCCGCAAAGATAGTAAAAATCTCGGTCTGAGAAAATACTTTTGTAAAATTACGCTGTGTTTGTGACGCCGATCCTATGAAAATCCTCAATGTTAACCAAATCCGGGAGCTTGACCAATCCACAATTGAACATGAGCCAATTGCTCCCATCAATTTAATGGAGCGGGCTTCACTTGCCTTTGTTGACTGGTTTGCCCGCCAATTTCCGAATACAACCCCTACGAAACTTTTCTGTGGATTAGGTAATAATGGTGGAGATGGATTAGCGATTGCCCGATTACTTCTGGAGCGTAACTATCCGATTGAGGTGTATGTTGTTCGGTATGCTCCCCGTGAGTCTGATGATTTTATGCATAACCATCGTCGGCTCAAACTTCTTGTAGAAACCATTCATTATGTTGAGCATACGCAGGATATTCCGGCATTACGGCATAACGAAGTACTAATCGATGCTATTCTTGGCTCGGGGTTATCCCGCCCAACCGAAGGTATCGTAAAAAGCGTTATTGAGTCGATCAACCGCTCGCCCGCCACCGTCGTATCAGTGGATATTGCCAGTGGCCTTTTTGCTGATCAGCCCAATGAAGCTACGGATACCATTATTGAGCCGGATTATACCATTACGTTCCAGTTGCCTAAGCTGGCATTTATGCTTCCTGCCAACGGCAAGTTTGTCGGCGATTGGCATATCGTTGATATTCGACTCCGTAAGCGGTACATCGACCTAGCCCCAACACCCTACTACTTCACCCAGCCTCAGGACGCCCGTCTGTTGCTTCGTAAACGGGAACGCTATTCAAATAAAGGATCTTTTGGCCATGCTTTGCTTATCGCGGGCAGTTATGGCAAAATTGGAGCCGCCGTATTGGCTGCGAAAGCCTGTTTGCGGTCGGGCGTTGGGCTTCTGACTGTTCAAATTCCACGCTGTGGCTACGATGTGTTGCAAACGGCGGTTCCCGAAGCCATGTGCCGTCCCGACGGAGGGGCGAATGTACTAACTGGCACACTGGATCGAGGTATTAGTGAGATAGGCAGCCTTACCCCAGCCGATTATGCGACCGTGGGAGTTGGACCGGGTATTGGCAAAGCCCCTGAGACACTGGATATGCTCAAAGGGCTGTTGCGATCAATTAAAAAGCCTATGGTACTGGATGCCGACGCGCTGAATCTGATTGCCGAAAATCGTGAGTTGCTAAAACATATTCCTAAGAACAGCATTCTGACTCCTCATCCTAAAGAATTCGAGCGGTTGACGAAAAAATGGGAAAATGACTATGAGAAGCTGGACATTCTGAGAGATTTTGCCAAACAACATCGGGTGGTGGTGGTCTTAAAAGGGGCTTTCTCAGCCATTGCCACTCCAGAGGGAGATATTCATTTCAACTCGACCGGCAATCCCGGTTTAAGTACCGGAGGCACCGGCGATGTTCTGACAGGTGTACTAACGGCCTTACTGGCTCAAAATTACGATTCTGTAGAGGCCGCTGTATTGGGGGTTTTTGCTCATGGGCTGGCAGGCGACCGCGTAGCCCGGCAAAGAGGGCCGATTGGCATGACCGCTTCCGACGTTATTGATGCTCTGCGCTGGGAATAGCGATAAAAAATTTATTAAACTATAACGTTATCCCGTTACTTTATGTCTACAGCGGTGTCTTATGAACCAACTGCCGCTGCCAGCCACGCTAATGTTGACAGGTGATTGTCAGATCAGGTAGTAATACGCATGTAAAAGCAGGGTTTTTGCGGTGTTTTAAGAACTGGCAAACGCTCAATTTTGTACTACCCAATTTCATACTGACCCACCCGTGAAACAAATTACACACAGGGATAACCGCCCTTCCCGAAAAGACCGTCTCGGTTTTGATCAAACAACTGCTCTAGGTAGCTTAGCCGTTGCCCTGCTGCTTTATATTCTTTACCATCTCTATCCACTTATTTCTAAAGGGGTGCTTTGGTAAACGTATACGGTATTCAGTTTACGGCGAACTGTTGCCTAGCTCCTTGGCACGGCTTATTGAAAACCGTAAACTGAATACAATAAACCGACTACTACTTTAAAAACTGGTAGGTGGCAAACGCAGCTAGATAAGCCAGACTCATCATGTAGAGTAGCTGAACACCAGGCCATTTCCAGCTTTTGGTTTCTCGTTGTGTAGCCGCCAGCGTGCTCATGCACATCATGGCGAATACATAAAAAATTAGTAACGACCAGGCTAATGCAGGTGTGTACATGGGGCCGCCTGTTTTGGGGTTACGCTCCTGCTGAAGTCGCTCACGTACAGTAACCCCCTCGTCGTCGGCCCCATCCCCAATACTGTAAATCGTGGCCATTGTACCGACAAAAACCTCCCGGGCAGCAAACGAACTCAGCAGGGCAATACCAATTTTCCAATCGTAGCCGAGTGGCCGAATTGTCGGTTCGATAAAATGGCCAAACACCCCTGCATACGACGCTTCAAGCCGCTCGGAAGCAATCTGGTTCTGGAGTTGATCGGTAGCTAGTGAAGGATTTTGCTGACGAACCCGTGCTTCGGCCTGATTCATAGCATCGCCAGGCCCGTAGCTGGCCAGTACCCACAAGATGACTGAAATCGCCAGAATGACCCGCCCTGCTTCCCAGACAAAAGACCGAACACTTTCCCAGACCGCAAGACCAACGTGATTCCATCGGGGCATCTTAAACGTCGGCAGCTCCATAATAAAATAGCTGCGTTCCTTGGTGCGCAAAAAGAGCTTTAGTATATAAGCAGCCAGCAAGGCACTTGCCAACCCCAGCAGATATAACCCCATCAGAGCCAGTCCCTGCAAATTAAAAACGCCTAGCACACGGTGACTCGGAACCACCAACGCAATCAGAATGGTATAAATCGGCAGTCGTGCAGAGCAGCTCATCAGAGGAGTGACCAGGATGGTAATCAGCCGGTCGCGCCGGGTTCCAATACTGCGGGTAGCCATAATGGCGGGGACGGCACAGGCTACACCCGAAATCAAAGGCACAACACTCCGACCATTAAGCCCAAACTTCCGCATAATGCGGTCCATAATGACCATCACCCGCGACATATATCCCGATTCTTCCAGCAATGAAACCAGTAGAAATAAAAAAGCGATCTGCGGAATAAATACCAGAATCCCGCCAACGCCAGCCAGAACCCCATCGGTAAGTAGGTCAGTAAGTGGCCCGGCAGGCATACTTTCTTTCAACTGTCCATTCAGCCAGGCCACACCCGTGTCGATAGCGTCCATAAATGGCTGTGCCCAGGCGAAGATTGCCTGAAAAATCAATAGGAGAATAAAACCAAAAATAGCGTAGCCCCAAACCGGATGCAGCAACACATGATCCAGTTTCTGGCTCCAGGTAGGTTGTCCAATTGGTCGTTGGTTTGTCATTGTCTCGGTGACAATAGCTGCAATGCGCTTGTACCGGGTAATGGTTTCTCCTGCCTGAAATGTTTGTTCATTGAACTGATGCTTATCAATAAGCGCATCGAGCCCAATCTGTTGCTGACGATTTAGAAACGTGAACCCATCGTGCTGAATCACATATTGCAGGGCCAGGTAATTATTATCAAGACCATACTGTTGTCGGGTATCGGCAATCAGGTCGGGGGCTTCGTCGGCTGGATCAAAAAATAGTTTACCCGGTAAGGTTGGTTCCTGAATCTGACTGGTAACCGCTTTTTTGAGTGAGTCAAGTCCTTCACCCGTTCGCGCGTTGATGCGCACCACAGGAACCCCCAATCGCATGGCTAACTTGACGGCATTGACCTCTTTAGCCTGTTTATGAGCCACATCCAGCATATTCAACGCCAGAATAACGGGCACTTTCAGGTCAGCAACCTGGGTAAAGAGTAGTAAATTCCGGTGTAAGTTTGAAGCATCGACAACGACAATAGCCACATCGGGGTAATCGGCGTGGTCGGGGTTTGCCAGAATATCCGTAACAAGTTGTTCGTCGAGCGACTTGGGGTAAATAGAGTAAACACCGGGCAGGTCAACAACGGTGGCAACAGTCTGTGCATCGATTGACCATGTCCCAAACTTTTTATCAACCGTAACCCCCGGGAAATTACCGGTTTTCTGACGCAGGCCGGTTAGCTGATTAAATAAAGAGGATTTTCCGGCATTGGGGTTGCCAACAAGGGCAATTACGGGGGAACTCAACTCGGTATAGTTTGTAGTCTGCCAGATTGGGGAGGCAAAAAAGTTCACCCCCGACAAGCCTGGAGCTTAGTCAACAAAAATGGTAGCAGCTTCCGATTTACGGAGGGCAAGGCAATAGCCCGACACATCCAGGCAAATTGGATCACCGAGTGGAGCCTTACCACATAAACATACTTCAGCACCGGGTAAACAGCCCATTTCGAGCAGTTTAAGCGACATCACCTGGTTTTCAAACGACTGAATAGTGGCTCGCTCGCCTATTTTCAAATCAGCAACACTACGCTTACTCATGGTGGGTACTGCTACTATTTATTTAGATTCAATTTAATTAACGCAAGATTACAATGTAAAGTTGTAGAATCCAAGGAAGGTTCCCACAAAATCCATATAGATGAAATTTATAGGTTTTCCTGTAGGCCAAATGTAGGTGTTTGCCGATGGTTCAGCAAAAGGCAGGATATGACCTTTGTCATGTTCTTTGATCATTTGCCTTTTCTAAAAACCAAACGCACATGAACACAACCAATTCATTCAAACTGGCCGCCCCTCTATTGGGAGCTGCGTTGAGTCAGGCAGGGCTTTTTGCCTGTTACCTGGCCAATACATGGCGCCATCCTGCTGCTTTATTATTGATTGCTCTGATTCCTGTATGTATACTGATTCGCACGTATCAATGCGAGCGAAACTGGTTCAGTGGTGCTAGTTCCGTTACAGGTATGATCATTGGTCGGCAGAAAAAAAGCCAGTTTGGCCAATTGTGGGATACACTCACTGTAGTTTACGTGATTGATGCCACTACCTACACCTACCCTATACATTGCAGCCCGTATGCACCCCAACTTTCAGTAGGTGATTCTGTTCGGTTATTCTACAAGCCCACTAACCCCGCTTTGGCTCGGGAACAGGCCGTATTCCTTGACAACGTTTTACCTTGGGTTGCACTGACCCTGAGTGCCATAGCCCTGATCACGATTGCCCTGAATGACGCGGATACCCTTCTTTCGTTAACTGGTCAATAGTAGTTACGGATTATCACTTCTTCCTGACAATCGGCTGGTTCGGGATACGCCGACGCTTATCAACCCCGCTTTTCATTCCCTTTACTTCTCAATTTATAGGTTTTCCTATAGCCAGTATGTAGGTCTTTGTGGATAGTACCGCAGTCAACTACGGGAGAACTTTGTAACACGTTAACAATCAAGAACTCATGCAACACGCTTTGCCTACTCCTACTGCCTCCGCCTTTACCGGCGTCGATCCTAAAACGGAAGATGAAGGCTTTTTCACCGTTCTGTACGAAATCATTCGTCGGCATCCTGTTTTGTTTACAGTCCTATTTATGATTCCCTTCGTGGCTTTACTGATTTCTCTGGGTTTCAAATGGTTTTACGTGTTTAATGATTCAGCGCATTACCTGTCCAACTTCCAGATCGACCCCAAAACTGGAGGCTGGTCGGATCAGAACGTTTATTTCAGCCCCGGTATCGACCGCTACATTCGCGAGCTTGACATTGCTGGTCTGCTGGGGGGTATAGTCGGGATTTTCATTGGCCTGTTCGTAACGGTATCGACTGAGAAAGCCAACCGCCAGAAAGAGAAGATCAATCAGCAGGAAATGGAGCATATCAAAACGCAAACCAATCTGCTGGTTCAGGCTACCCAGTCACTGAATACACTGATGGTTGATGTAAGCGGCAAGGTCAACGAAAAAGTGCAGTTGATGGAAGGTGCCGATGAACTCCTGGAAGGGATTGGCAAGGTGGTCGAGTCGGCGCAGTCGCAGGGGAATGATTTACTGGTGCTATCCAACACGGCCCGCATCGAAGGTATTGCTCCGTATCGCATGGAATATGTGGCCAAACACGCCAACCTGAAACCCCATGAGTTGCGGAATGCTACCCAATTTGATTACGCCCGCAAAGCCGAAGCCCTCCAGCGCGACCGTACCGATATTGAAAATAAACTAAAAGGTGCAGCTCTGTATCTGCAAAATATGGGAAGCGATGCCCATGTAGAATTCGTCACCCTTAACGACCAGAACGAAGGCGCTACCCATGCGTTTCTGAAATACCTCGGTAAAGTCGTCAACGAGCACATTTCGGTCGAAACGTACCGTCCCGGAAGCAACGCAATTCTGACTAGCCGTGAAGATATCCCACATCATAATCGGTTTCTGGTAGCCTCATCGACCGAAGATGCTACCGACCCTAAGGCCCTACTCGTTAGCCAGTTATACAAAGATCATTCGCAGGCAATCCAGGAAATGCAGGAATTGGGCATCCGGGTGTCTAAAGTCAACAAAACACTTCCGGTTCAACTGTTTATCAGTGCCCCCCGCGAAAATAAACCCGGCATCTTCCGTGGGCTGTGCGTCTGTATCCTCGGTAGTGGCTCAAGTGCCAGCGGACGAGCTACCAAACTGACCGCCTTTCTGACTGAAGATCCGCACATTGTCGCTTCCATGACCGAACTATTCTACGATTACCAGTCCGATGGCCGGATGAATACGCAGGAGTTTGTGGGCCATATCAACATGAAATAATCCAACGACTTCGGATCGATTTTAAACCCACGCTACACCCATGTCTACCTGGTTACTCATTCAAAAACTCTGGCCGTTTATCCGTACTTATCGGGGTAGTCTGGTGCTGGCCCTACTGCTAACCACCATTGGTGCATTGCTGGCCCAGGTAACTCCCCTGGTGATGGAGTATACGGTCAATACCGTTCAGGGGCTGCTGAAACACCCGATCGACAAAGGAGAGGTAAGCTGGGTAGTTGGCACGCTGGTCGCTATTCTTTTGGCTAAAGAATTACTGAGTTTACTGGTTCAGCTAGGCCAAAAATTTCTGAGTGATCGCATCCGCTTTCGAATGGCGGCCGACCTCTATGATTACACCATCCGCCGGATTGTTTCCTACCATTTATCATTTTTTGCGCTTAATCAGAACCAGACCGGCAAGCTCGAAAAGCGGATTGACAAAGGCATCGAAAACCTGACCAAAACCGTCAAAAACTTGTTTGTCGATATAGTGCCGATGTTAGCCAATGCGGTATTTGCCCTGGTTCTGATCTACAATAAAAATATTGGCGTCGGGCTTGTGGCGACGCTGGTGTTGCCTCTATACGCATACATCAGTCGCGAACAGACTAACCGCCAGAAACAAATTCGACGCAATATTCAGGAGGTTCGGGAAAACAAAGCCAATGCACTGTTCGGGCTGCTGGAATCCATTTTCGTTGTCAAATCCTTTGTGCGGGAAACGTATGAACAGCAACATCAGCGCGACATCAACCGCAGCCTTTGCGAAAACGAAATCCGTCACCACCGCACCAATTATTTGTTCGACGGTCTGAAAAGCGTGGCCGAACAGGTCGGAATTATACTGGTCTTTGTTGTCACCATCTATTTTGTATTGAATCGACAAATGACCGTTGGGGCTATTCTGCTGCATATTATGCTGTTCAACAACGTATCGGCTCCGGTTCGGCATCTCCACCGCATCTACGACGAATACACCGAAGCCCTTGTATATGCCGAAGGCTTCTTCGATATGATTGAAAACAACGCCTACCTACCCCAGACGGGTACATTAACCAGCTCGGTCTGGAAAGGGCATTTTTCACTTCGGAACGTGGATTTCGTCTATCCGAATGGAAAACAGGCCCTTCGTAACGTCACCATTGAGCTGGAACCGGGAAAAGTGACGGCCCTTGTAGGATTATCGGGAGCGGGTAAGAGTTCGGCGTTGAATCTGCTGGCGGGTTTTTATGATCCTACCCAGGGACAGGTATTACTGGATGGGCAACCACTGTCGGCTTACGACAGCGCGTTTGTCCGGGAAAATGTAGGCCTGGTCCTTCAAAAGAACCACATTTTTGCCGGAACAATTGAAGAAAACATCCGCTACGGTCGCCTGGAAGCTACCCACGAAGACGTGATTGAAGCGGCCCGCAAGGCGTGTCTGCACGAACAGGTTCTCAAATTACCCCATGGTTATGCTACCGAGGCCCGGTCGTTGTCGGGTGGACAGCAACAACGCATCGCCATTGCCCGGCTGTTTTTGAAAAACCCGCCCGTGTTGTTTCTCGACGAACCCACTGCCAGCCTGGATGCCATTACGACGGAGCAAATCAAGGAAAGTCTGGATGCAATCAAGAAAGACCGAACGGTGCTGATTATCTCCCATAACATCAGCCAGATCATGGATGCCGACAAGATTTACGTACTGGAAGAGGGCGACGTAATTGGCGAGGGCACTCACGAATCGCTTTACCAGGTTAAAGGACTGTACCGGGATATTATCGACTCCAACGCACGCACACTAAACATCAGCCGGCTGGCGGCTACGGTGTTAGGTTAGTTTCATACTTGACACGTAAAACACGGAACTTAATTCATTATGAATCAACCTATTCGAGGATATACGTTAGTACAGTGGCTCGGCTCGGGCGGTATGGGCGAGGTGTATCAGGCCATCCATGACGCCACGCAGCGTACCGTTGCGATTAAGCTGTTAAGCCGACTGGAGCAGGCCGAACGGTTTCGGAACGAAGCGGCTTTACAGGCGTCCGTCCGCCATCCGCACGTCGCTCTGATCTATGAGTTTTTTGTAGAAGGTCAGCTTCCATGCCTGGTTATGGAGTATGTAGAAGGCCCAACAATCCAGCAAACACTCCGCCGAAATGGCCCTATGCCGGAACAGTCAGCCTGGAAAATTCTGGGGCAACTAGCGTCTGCACTCGATTATCTGCATAGCCGGGAAATTGTTCACCGCGACCTGAAAGCCGGAAATATAAAACTCACGCGTGAAGGTCAGCCTAAATTACTGGATTTCGGGCTGGCACGACTAACCAACGCCCCCCGACTGACCCGCCAGGGGCACGTGGTCGGAACGATGGCGTCGATGGCTCCCGAGCAGTTTTCGGGTATTAGCACTGCCGCTTCCGACTGCTGGGCACTGGGTGTTCTGTTTTATGAAATGCTGACCGGCTATACACCTTTTGGCGGGAGTACAGAATCAGAGATCGGACGGCTGATCCAAAAGGCCGACTATCTGTCGCCAGTTAAATTAAATCCTAACCTGTCCCGCGCCAGCGAACGACTGATTCAGAAACTGCTCACCGTATCGCCCGAACGTCGGCTAACGGCCCAACAGGTTTTGGCAATCATTCAGGAGCCTTCGCGGCTCGACGTTCCCGACTGGATGGGCCCCATGCAAAAATGGTGGATGAAAATTAAGTCATAACCCCCACATCCCGATTCAGGGCTAATGGGTTAAATCCCAGGCGAAGCGTAGGATGGTGGCCGCTATGACCAGCAGGAAGAATACCCGGATAAATCGGTTGCCTTTTAAGATAGCCAGCCGGGCTCCCAGAAACGCTCCCGAAAGGTTAGCGACTGCCATGGGAATAGCTGCTGCGTATAGAATATAGCCCTTTTGCGAAAAGAAAAGCGTACAGGCCAGATTAGTCGACGCATTGACCAGTTTAGCATGCGCACTGGCTTTCAGAAAATCGAAACCAATCAGGGCAATAAACCCAAGTACCAGAAAACTACCCGTTCCGGGCCCGAAAAACCCATCGTAAAACCCAATAATTACCCCCATTGCCCACATGCGTATGCGCTGTTGCCGCTCCGTAACTACGCCCTGCGGCACTTGCCCAAACTCTTTTTTGGTAAACGTGTAGATAAAGACAGCGATCAGAATGAGTAGAGCCAATGGCTTCATAAAACTGTTCGGCACCCGTGTCAGTGTCATCGCTCCCAACCACGAAGCCCCAAAGGCAATGGCCATCATCGGCCCAATAAAGCGGCCGGAAACAGCCACCCGCCGACTGTACTGAAAAGCCCCCATCAGACTACCCGATAGCGAAGGAATTTTCGTTGTTCCAATCAGGGTAGGAACCGGGTATTGGGGAAGCGTAAACAGAATGGCGGGCGTTTGGATCAACCCTCCTCCCCCAATGATTGCATCAATGAAACCCGCCAAAAACGAGAAGAAACAAAGCGTACCGATTGAACCGTAATCCATGCATGAACGAATGAAGGGCAAAGATCATCATTTGAACCAGATTGTTGTACGCTTCACAGCTTTTCTCCTCATCTCCTTTCCTCCTTTCCTCTGCCTGCCGTAACTTTGCGGTAACAAACAACAGGGTATGGTCGAATCGGTTAGGCAAATGGGCGCGTTGATGCGGAAAGAGTTTCTGCTCGAATGGCGGCAACGCTACGCACTCAATGGTATGCTACTTTACATTGTCAGTGCCGTATTTGTCTGTTATTTAAGCTTTAATGCCCGCCGTGGCCAGTTGACACCCATTGTCTGGAATACCCTATTCTGGATTATTCTGCTATTTACGGCCATCAACGCTATTGCCAAAAGTTTCGTGCAGGAACGGGCCAGTCGGCAGCTTTATTATTACACGCTCGCCAGCCCCCAGCAGATCATCCTGTCAAAAATTCTATACAATACCCTGCTGATGCTGGTATTAGCGTTTCTGGGGTTTGGCGTCTATGCCTTTGTGCTGGGAAACCCGGTAGGCGATATGCCTTTATACCTTTTAACTCTGGTGCTGGGTGCCATCGGCTTTGCCTCTTCCTTGACACTGGTATCGGGTATTGCCAGCAAAGCAGAAAACCCAGCCACGTTGATGGCGGTGATGAGTTTCCCGATCATTCTGCCCTTGTTGCTAACGTTGTTAAAGATTGCCAAAAATGCTCTCGATGGCCTCGACCGATCGGTGAGTTGGAGCGAAATAGGTACAGTACTGGCTATTGACGCTATTGTGCTGACTGTGTCCTGGTTATTGTTTCCGTTTTTATGGCGGAGTTGAGTAACGCGGGTGGAAACCCGCTTTTTAATTGAAGATGCGGGTTTTCACCCGCGTTACATTATGAATAAAAACTGGTGGAAGGCTCTGGCCGTCCTGATTCTGACTTATGTGATTCTGCAAGGTATGCTGGGTGTAGTGCCCCGGCAACCGATTTTGAACGAGAGTATCCGGAATGTGTACTTTCACGTTCCGCTCTGGTTTGGGATGATTACCCTGCTGCTGACATCTGCCATTTACTCCATTCGCTACCTTCGCAATGGTCGGTTCGATGATGATGTTGTGGCCGTTGAGTTTGCCAATACAGGCATTTTGTTTGGTATTTTAGGTTGTGCTACGGGGTCGATCTGGGCCAATTTCACCTGGGGCGAACCCTGGCCCAATGACCCTAAACTGAATAGTGTGGCTATTGCCATGCTCATGTATATGGCTTATATGATTCTAAGGGGATCGTTCGATGATGAGCAGCGACGGGCGCGTATTTCGGCTGTCTACAACATCTTTGCCTTTGCGGTATTCATCCCCCTCATTTTCATTGTTCCCCGACTAACCGACTCGTTACACCCTGGTAATGGGGGTAATCCGGCTTTCGGCAAATACGACATGGACAATAGACTTCGTATGGTGTTTTATCCGGCTATTATCGGATTTACATTGCTAGGTGTCTGGATAACACAACTGCGTGTGCGTTATCGACGAATAAAAGCGGCCCTCGATGAGTAAACTCATGTAGTGTTCGTGAATGATTCAGTGTATTTTTGCGTTATTTTTCTAACTATTTCGTAGTCAAATGCGATTGTCATTTATACGAAAAGCGCCACTAGCCGCTTTTCTGTTACTCAGCCAGCATCTATTCGCCCAGCAGCCCGTTGCCGACGGTGTTGAAATGGCTGATCGGTTAAGAGCCGATGGTAAAATCTGGGTGGTTGTTGCCGTGATTGCAGCCGTATTTGCTGGAATTGTCACCTATCTGATTCGGCTGGACCGCCAAATCAGCAAACTGGAAAAGGACGTCAGGAAAAAATCGTCGTCTGTAATCAGCCATTAAGCCCCAAACAAACCACAGCTAACAAGTACTAATCCCATGAAAATTTCGCACATTATCGGCATTATCGTTATCGCCATTGCTATTGGAGTGATTGCCAGCACGGCAGGTGACGCCAGTGTATACACGACCTTTACCAAGGCTGAAAAAATGGCCCAGGACGGTGACGAAAAAATGATTCACGTTGTCGGCAAACTCAAAAAGGACCCCCACGGGCAGATTGTCGATATGTTTTACAACCCGGCTATCGACCCCAACCATTTTGAGTTTACGCTGGTCGATAATGATCAACGGGCTCAGAAAGTGATTTACAATAGCCCTAAACCTCAGGACTTCGACCGTTCGGAGCAGGTTGTGGTTATCGGAGCGATGCAGGGTGATCATTTCCAGTGCAAGAAAATTCTGTTGAAGTGTCCGTCGAAATACCAGAACAACAAGCTCGAAACGACTGAACACGAAGCTAAAACAGCACAATTATGAGCGTACAGGAAATTGAAAAGGCAGCCAAAGAACTGCCTACCGACGAGTTGGATGGGCTCTTGAATCGACTTTTTGATTTCTTTCATGATCGCTGGGACAAACAAATAAAAGGAGATGTAGAAGCCGGACGTCTGGATGCCTTATTAAATGAAGCTAGAGAAGATATTCGTCAGGGGCGAACAAAACCCTTATGAATCATCGGACCACGACTAAGTTTTGGAAAAGGTATTATGCTTTACCCGATGCTATTCAGGATTTAGCCGATAAAAACTTCGAGATTTTAAAAGCAGATCCATTTCATCCATCACTTCATTTTAAAGAATTAAGCCATAAAGAGAATTTATGGTCAGCACGAGTAGGCGATCATTTCCGTGCATTAGCCATTCGGGAAAGCGATGAACTATATTGGTTTTGGATTGGCTCTCATGCCGAATACGATAGAATAATTAGCCAATGATACACACAACTGTCGGGAACCTCGGCCACTTTTTCGTCATCTTATCCTTTGTCACGGCTTTGGTGGCAACGGTGGGTTATTTTTTGTCGGCTCTTGGACGACCTGCTAAAATTGAGACCCAGGCAGTCGAGGAGCCTCAGTTAGCCTATGCCGGTGAATCGGCCAACGAAGCCAGTTTCGGAGGTAAAACCGCCAAACGAAAAGCGAAGCCCACTGTTCAGATCACTGAGCCCCCCGCACGGGACGACTGGAGGAAGCTGGCACGCTGGGCTTTCTACCTGCATGGTACTGCAGTTGTGGGTGTTGCGGTCTGTCTGTTCTACATCATTTTCAATCACTATTTCGAGTATCATTACGCCTGGAGCCATTCCTCGCGGGCTCTCCCGATCAAGTACATGATTGCCTGTTTCTGGGAAAGCCAGGAAGGCTCATTTCTGCTTTGGTTATTCTGGAATGCGGTGCTGGGCGCTGTTTTGATTCGTACCGCCGGGTCGAAGTGGGAAGCGCCCATGATGACCATTTTTGCGCTAGTCCAGGCCTTCCTTGCCTCTATGATTCTGGGCGTTGTGTTTGGTGATTCGTTCAAAATTGGCTCATCGCCTTTTCTATTGCTGCGGGACGCCATGCCCGATGCGCCGATCTTCGCAACGGACCCTAATTTTATTCCGAAAGATGGTAACGGCCTGAATCCATTGCTCCAGAATTATTGGATGGTCATTCACCCGCCTACCCTGTTTCTGGGCTTTGCGTTGACCCTGGTTCCGTTTGCGTTTTGTGTAGCAGGTCTCTGGCGGAACCAACCGTCCGAATGGATTCGGCCAGCACTCCCCTGGGCCCTTTTTGGTGCTATGATCCTGGGCGTAGGCATCATGATGGGTGGTTACTGGGCTTACGAAACACTCAACTTTGGCGGTTACTGGAACTGGGACCCCGTCGAAAATGCGGTCTATGTTCCCTGGCTTGTCATGGTAGCCTCTATTCACGGCATGCTGATTGCCAAGCGTAGCTCCACAGGCCTCAAAACCGCTATAATTCTGGCCATCAGCACATTCCTGTTGGTACTCTATGCTACCTTCCTGACACGTAGCGGTATTTTGGGCAATGCATCGGTTCACTCCTTTACTGACCTGGGCCTTTCTGGCCAGTTGTTGATTTACCTGCTGGTGTTTGTGGCCGTTTCGATTGTACTGGCAGCCAGCAAGTGGAAGTTCATTCCCAGCGATGAAAAGGAAGCATCGGTCTATACCAAAGAGTTCTGGCTCTTTATGGGGGCTACTGTTCTTTGTCTGGCCGCTTTTCAAGTGATTGCCACTACGTCGATCCCGGTATATACGAAGATTCTGGAATCGTTCGGTAAAATCACGAACCTCGCTCTCCCGGCTGATCAGATTGCCCACTACAATAAATTCCAGATTTGGTTTTTCGTTGCCATTTGCCTGCTGACGGGCGTTGGTCAGTATATGTGGTGGCGGAAAATTGAAGCTAAAAAATGGGATGCGCTTATTACACCGGGAATCATCACGCTACTCATCAGCGCCGGTCTGATTGCCTTCGGGTCGATGAAAAACCCAGTTTACATGGCACTGCTGGTGGCTTCAGTCTTTGCGCTTGTTACTAACGGTTCCATCCTGATTGGCGTTATCCGGGGAAATTATCGGTTTTCGGGCGGAGCCATTGCCCACATCGGTATGGCCCTGATGCTACTGGGTATTCTCTATTCGGCAGGCTTTTCGAAAGTTATTTCGCTGAATACAACCGGCTTACTCATTTCCAAGCAAGATGAGTTCACCAAAAACGACAACAAAGAAAATAAGGAGAATACACTGCTCTGGCTGAATCAACCCGAACGCATGGGTCCTTACCAGCTAACCTACCGGGGCCAGCGTATCGAAGCCCGCGACGTACCGGGGTATCTTTCCCGCAAGGATGTGATGGTCATCGAAGGTGATTTTCACGGCATTGCCCAACGGGATATTGAGCAGAATGGCAAAGTCTATTATAAAAAAGGGGATACCCTGGCTCTTTACCCTGAAAACACCTACTATGAGGTTGAATACAGGGAACCAGGGGGAAAAGTATTTAGTCTGTATCCACGCGCTCAGGTAAACGAACGCATGGGGCTGCTGGCATCACCCGATATTCGGCATAAAGTCGATCGGGATATGTACACCTATGTATCGTCGGTGCCTGACCCAAATGCTGAAAACAAGTGGGAAAAAACCGAAACCTATTCTGTAGCGATCAAAGACACCTTCTTCCTGAACGACTATGTGGCTATTCTGGACGATGTGGTACGCACGAACGAAGTTGACGGTATTGAGGTAGGGCCAGAAGATGCGGCTGTTCGGGCGCATGTACGGGTGCTCGATAAAAATGGCGAGCATATGCTTACCCCTGCCTTTGTCATCAAAAATCGGATGGTTGCCCACCCCGCCGAAATCAGTGATGAACTTGGCGTACGCATTCAGTTGAACGAAATTGATCCACGCACGGGTAAATTCTCATTTGCTGTGAACCGCACCCAACGCGATTATATCGTCATGAAAGCTGTTGAAAAACCGCTGATCAATATTCTCTGGATAGGAACGCTGGTCGTTGTGCTTGGTCTGAGCATTTCAACGGTCCGTCGGTATCGGGAATTTCAAAAGAGTAGATAGCCTACAGTCGTCAGCCGGTAGGCATTGACGACTAACGAACCATGAAGTTAAAACTTTCTGAGATTTTACTCCTGTCGGCGGCTGCCGGTTTTCTGATTCTCTGGATCGCGGAGTATCAGCGTACAACGTTTGCCGAAAGCTACTGGTTACTGATGCTATGTCTGGGCTTTCTGCTGTCTTTCCAATATTTTAAAAATAAACGACTCGAACGAGAAAAAGCCGTTTCTCCTACCATCAAACAAATGATAGAAGAACGGAAGAAGAAAAAGAAATGAAACATGAAGGGTGAAGAATAGAAATAAATATTCTTCACCCTTCATGTTTCACATTTCATTGTCTATGGAATCATACGCCCTTTTGTTTGGTGCTTTACTTGCTCTTGTCCTGGCCGGCTTCTTTTCAGCCGTCGAAATGGCGTATGTATCCGTAAACCGGCTGTACTTTGAACTCCACAGCAAACAAGGCCCGTTAAGCGAAAAATTAGTGTCGGGCTTCCTGAAAAACCCAATTCTGTTTATTGGCACCACGCTGACCGGCAACACGCTTTTTCTGGTTCTGTACACCGTGTTAGGCGTCATGGCCCTGAATCCCTTACTGGCACTGATACTACCTCCTGCCTGGGCAGCGCACGAGTTTGTCATCATTACCATTGAGACGCTTATTCTCACCATTATTTTCTTACCGTTTGCCGATTACATCCCCAAAAGTCTGGCGCTCATTCACCCCGACCGATTTCTGGAAGGGCTGGCGGTTCCACTCTGGGTAATCTATAAAGCCATTGCTCCTATTGTCCGGGTATTGGTTGGGACGGCTCGCTTTTTCATTCGGTACATTCTCGGTAAACGAAACCCGGAAATTCGGCCCGTTTTTGGCCTGACAGACCTCAATCAGTATCTTCAGCAGCTTAATCAAAAAGCCGACGCCGAAAAAGAGGTGGAGGTCGATACCGAGATTTTCAACAACGCCATTGAGTTTCGGGATGTGCGCGTACGCGACTGTCTGGTGCCACGCACTGAAATTGCGGCCGTTGCAGTCGACGATTCGGTTGAGGAACTACGGCAGGCCTTTCAGGACAGCGGTCATTCAAAAATTGTCGTATACCGCAATACCATCGACGACGTGATCGGGTACTGCCATGCACTGGCCCTGTTCAAAAAACCAGCCACGATTGAAGAAATAATTACGCCAATCATTACCGTTCCCCAAACCATGCCCGCCCAGGACTTATTCCTGCGGTTTTTGTCAGAGCGGAAAAGCCTGGCATTGGTAGTCGATGAATTTGGTGGAACGGCAGGCATTGTGAGCGTAGAAGATATGGTAGAGCAGATTTTCGGTGAAATTCAGGACGAATATGACACCAACGAAGATTGGGTTGAGCAACAGCTCGATGAACGTACCTGGCTACTAAGTGCCCGTCATGAAATCGACAGTCTGAACGAAACCTACGGCTGGAATATCCCCGAAGGCAGCTATGATACACTGGGCGGCTTAATTCTGGCAACCCACGAAGATGTGCCACAGGTTGGCGAGGTTATTGAATTTTCACCATTCACGTTCACCATAGTCTCTATGGATGGCACTCGAATCGATACGGTTAAAGTACATTTGAATCGTGAAAAATAACCGCATGGTTACTCCATCACCCCTTCTTAGTCAATATACTTTTTGTACGTTGGTCGATAACCAAACAAGTAGGCTAATGGCGTTAACGCGGTAAAGACTACTTTCTGAATGGCAAAGGCAGGCTTCGGGAGCCGATAAACTGCCATAAACCGATTCAGCAAAAGAACTGCCTGCAAAAACGTTGGCACTCCATCCTGATTGGTTTTGCCTTCATTCGCCAGTCCGGTAGCCGTTTCTAAAAAATACTCCGTAATCAATGCCGGTCGAACCTGCCAGTTCACCACCGTTTGCTGGTCCCCCTCATTCCACATCGAATGGATCGTTTGTTTCGGAATGCGGAATGACTCCCCCTGTTTGTAAATCCGTGTCTGACCACTGATCCGGACGGTTAATTCACCGGCGAGTATCGTAAAATCTTCAACCTGCGATGGGTGGTAATGGGGTGCTGGTTCTCTGGAGTGCACTTTGAAGGTAGCCTCCATGTCCAGCAACTCCCCATCGGTATCCTCGCTCGTTTTCAGGAAGCGAATCGTCTGCCCGGTTCTTGTATTGTGGATTTGTTTAGTAGCGTAAGCCATATCTGTTTTTCCTTTAGCGTGTTAAAGTTGACGGAATGCATCAGCTGTTTACAATACCTCACCCGATGAAACGGAACAAATGGCTCATGAACCCGACCGAAGCGCATCTTTCTGTTTGTCTGAAAACCAAGGATCGATCGATTATTCGCACATCGGTGCTGATGGACCAAAGGAGTTTGCTTACTTTTGACCATTACTATTTTATGACTCTGTGGATTCTTCACTCATTCAAAAAACGGTAGCCCAGCATCTATTGGCTGTACAGGCCGTCCGGCTCCGCCCTGCTGAGCCCTTCACCTGGAGTTCAGGATGGAAATCACCCATTTACTGTGACAATCGGATTACGCTCGCCCACCCTGAGGTTCGTAGCTTTATTAAAAACGCACTGGCCCAGGCCATACGGCAACAGTTTCCAACGGCTGATGTGATTGCAGGCGTCGCTACAGCGGGCATACCTCAGGGCGTGCTAGTTGCCGACGTACTGAACCTGCCCTACTGCTACGTTCGGCCTGAACCTAAAGCACACGGCATGGGGAAACAAATCGAAGGTCATCTGTCGGCCGGTCAGCGGGTAGTCGTTATTGAAGACTTAATTTCGACCGGTGGCAGTTCGCTTAAAGTGGTCGATGCCCTACGAGCGGCTGGTGCTGAAGTGCTGGGTATGGCGGCTATTTTCACTTACGGCTTTCCGATAGCCGATCAGAACTTTGCCAATAAAGGTGTGCCGCTGGTTTGCCTGAGTAATTATGACGCACTCTTGAAGGAAGCTCAGGCACTTGACTATATTCCAGCCGACGCGATGGAATCGTTAGCAGCCTGGCGACAGAATCCGTCCGAATGGGGGAAATAAATACAGTTTCCGGTATACGGATTTCAGCAAACGGACGCGACTGAAAACTGTATAACTTAAACAAACCAACTAATTCGTATGAGCCAATCTGAACATTCCCCCACACCCGACATTACCAAAACCTATACGAATGGCGAGATTACCGTGGTCTGGAAACCGTCCGTCTGTATTCATTCCAAAATCTGCTGGACGCAGTTAGTCGAGGTATTCAACCCGAGAAAACGTCCGTGGGTCAATATGGACGGGGCAGCGACGCAACGCATTGCTGACCAGATCGATCGCTGTCCATCAAAAGCTCTGAGCTATTACCGAAATGAAGAGCCGGTTAAAGTCGACGATATTCAGGCGGAAAGCATTGTAGAACCCTTGCCCAATGGCCCTCTTTTGGTATATGGGAATCTCAGGGTAAAAGATGCCAGCGGTCACGAAACGCAGAAAAATAAAGTAACCGCCTTCTGCCGATGCGGTGGCAGCAGTAATAAACCTTACTGCGATGGAACACACGTTAAAATTGGCTTTTTGGGTTGAATTATACTGTCAGAGTAGAAGGGTAACAAAGCAGTTTTGTCCTGCTGAAGTTCAGACTGTACTTTACAGAACAAAACTGCCTTCTTTAACGGGTATGTGGTAACAAAGCGAATCAGGATTCGCTTTTGTAGGCTATTCCCAGGTATTATTGTCGATCAATATTATTGCGGATTCCAATACACTTTACTAAATCAGAACGCTCACAAAAGCCAGTGCTCACAAAAATATAGATAGAGATTGGCTAGTACATTCCGTGCCGGGTACCACCAATACCCGGCCCATTGCCTCACTTTTCGCAATGTATTGCCCGACTCTTTATTCGAACAGCAAGGCTAGCTGCGACTGGATAAGCTGGCTCATTTCGGCCCAGGTGGTGTCCCAGGAATGGCTCAACAGAAACGCATCGACTTCCTCCCACGAGTTGTTTTCGAGCAGGGCTCTGGCAATGGCCTGCTCAAAGGCGTCAGAAGAATTCGCAATATCAACAGGAGTCAGATGGCCATACATACTCACCACGTCATGAATTGGCGTCGATACAACGGGCAGGCCAGCCGCCAGGTATTCGGGGGTTTTGGTAGGGCTTATATACCGGGTAGCTTCATTGATGGCAAATGGCATGATAGCTACATCCCAATGAGAAAAATAATGCGGCAACGATGCATATTGCTTAAAGCCCAGGTAATGAATATTAGGCGCCTGTGGTAAGTTTGCCCAGTCAATTTTCACGACGGGCCCTAACAACGTAAACTGCCAGTCGGGCCGCTTTTCTGCCAGAGCTCGGAGTAAATGTAGATCCATTCGCTCGTCAATTACACCACTGTAACCAATGCGCGGCCCCGGAATGGATGCCAAATCGGCGGGCAGAGGAAGTTCGTTTCGAGCGGGTGAAAAATGATTAAAATCAATACTACTGGGGAACGCAAATACATGATCATGTCGGCCCTGCTTGGCTTCGAACAGACTAAGTCCGCCCGTAAATACGAGATGAGCCCGTTTGAGTAACTCTTTCTCCTGTTCCAGCAGATTCGCCGGAGCCCCCAAAAAAGCCGACAGCTCATCCATGCAGTCATAAATCATCAGCCGGGGTTTCAGGTGACGACTGAATGCCAGTGCCATCGGTGTGTAGTACCAGGCTATAAAATCCTGAATGGAATGCTGAACCATAAGTTGATCGACCGCTCTTCGTTGTAGCTCAAGGCTTTTTTCAGGAGTGCTACCGTGGGGGATATGGGGAACAACTACGGTGAGGTTTGGGGCAATGGAACGAAGCTCCAATTGGTCGGTATCGCCATAGATCGGCTCTTCTACGAACCAGACCCGCCACTGACGGCTGGCCCGACTCAGCAGATGCTGTGGACGCTGAAAAACAAAATTCCATCGCAGGTGGGAAAAGCACACTAAATCGGTTACCTCCTGATCGATTAAATGAGTAGGTTGTACAGGCAGAGAAGAAACAGGACTGGCCTTTTCTTTTTTCAAATTTGGGACGGACATGGGCTGTTGAAGGATATAAGTGATGAACATAGCCCGAAGGCAATGTGCGGTAATCGTCGCAGGAGTATGAACGGTGTATGCGTACGGTTGTTAACGCTGCGCCGGAATCCAATCCGAACAGACTCGTTTCTCATCTGAATTGTTAGCAGACGGTCCGCCCAAGCATGGCAAACCAGACAATCCACAAACAATTTCCAGACGAATACACTTTCGCATAAGGACACATCTGGAATGGTACCGCATTGGCATTTATGGATTCATCACTACACCACAACCCCTTCCAGTCGTTCTGGTGGGCGGGCTTTGAATGCGCTGATCAGTTGAACTGTTTCGGTCATCGGGTCGATTTACTGACTCAAACCGGACACCTGAACTTGATCGAGGCCGATTACCGTCGGCTTTTACCGTTTCATATTCGAACCGTTCGGGAAGGAATTCGCTGGAGTCAGGTCGAGAAACGAGCGTATCAATACGACTGGAGTGTGGTTAAAACCTTGTTGGATACGGGGCATAAACTCGGTGTTCAGCAAATCTGGGATTTATGTCATTTTGGGTATCCCGACGACTTATCCCCCCTGCACCCCTTATTTGCCCGTCGTTTTGCCGCCATGAGCCGAGCGTTTGTCCAATTTTACCGTGACCATTATCCCGACGAAGACCTGGTTGTAACCCCTATCAACGAAGTCAGTTTTATCTCCTGGCTCGGGGGCGATGCGCGGGGGACCACGCCTTATTGCATCAATCAGGGATGGGAGGTGAAACGAGGGCTAATGCGAGCGTATATTGAAGCCGTAGCCGCGATGCGTGAGCTAGACCCCACAGTCCGCATTTTGACTACTGAGCCGCTGGTTCAGATTGTCCCTCCTCTTGATGCTACTTCCGACCAGATAATAGAAGCAGCCATTGCCGACGAAGCCCAATTCCAGGCTGTTGACATGCTGGCGGGCTATCTGGCTCCCGATCTGGGCGGCTCACCTGACTATCTGGACATACTGGGTTTCAATTATTACTACAACAATCAGTGGATACTGGGTTTTACCGACTATCTGCCCTGGGGCGACGCCATACCAGACCCACGCTGGTTGCCGCTTCGAAAACTCCTTATGAAAGCCCACCACCGGTATCAGAAGCCGATTGCGCTTACCGAAACCAGTCATTCTGGAGAGCATCGCCCCCAATGGATAACCATGATTGCCGAGGAGTGTGCCGCCGTTTTGCAGGCAGGTGTACCATTATGGGGTATCTGTCTGTACCCGATCATTGACCGTCCCGACTGGGATCATCTTGATTACTGGCACCAGGCTGGTCTTTGGGATGCCGATTTAACAGGTAACCCACCAGGTCGCGTGCTTCATATTCCCTATGCCCATGCACTCATCAACGCCCAACGACTATGCAATGGAGTAGTCACAAAAGAATACATGGGCGTGAGTTTGTAAGATCAAGCAAAGCCGAACTTTAGGCCGTTACTAATCAGCAATATAGCTCATTCTGCTATCACCTGCCACAGGCGTATTTTCTAATAGAATTCTAATCAACTCTAATTTTTTTCTAATCGGTTGGACAGGTATAGTTTCAGAGGAGTCATCTAATTTTGCTGTTACCCTGGTTGATCCCAACGGGTTATTCATACGCGTTTACAGAACATTCAAGTTGGAAATGCATCTCTGATCCAGATGCGGACTAAATAGCCATTTGTCATTGGCAGATGGCTATTTTCTATTCTTCTGCAACATTCATAAACCGGCTGACTTATACCCTATGGAGGAATGTGTAGTGGTTTTTCAAGCCACCAACCATCAAATGTACTCCTGTTTGATTCGAATGGACAGGAAGTTACAGATTGTAATTGCTTCCTGGCCCGATCAATCTATCAATCATTCTAACGGGGTGAGCAGCCTGGCGACTGAATTAGTCAGTCATTACCAGTTTCACCCCAAACGATTACTCCTGATCGAACATAACCTGAATGGCAAACAATCCAGTATAAGCGGCCCTATCTATTTCCTGGTAACCTTTCACTGGAACCAGTTTCAGGCCGAAAAGCCCATTCGTCACCCGCTTTCATTAGCCGAGTTCACCCAAATTGTACTGATTCTGTCTAGTCACTCCTGAGTAGTTGAGTGATAAGCGTAGGTATTGAACCACTCCCTGCTATAGACAATCGATTGTGTCCATGCGGTTTTACTTATAGAACGGGGCTGATGCATGCATCAGCCCCGTTCTATAAGTAACTAGTCAGAAACTAGGCCACTGCTTCGTATAACCCCTCACGCTGTGCTTTTACGCGATCATCGGATATAAACTCATCGTAGGTCATCAGTTTATCGATAATACCCGCCGGGGTAATTTCGATGATGCGGTTGGCGATGGTCTGCACAAACTGGTGGTCGTGCGAGGTAAAGAGGATCGGACCTTTGAAATCGATCAGACCGTTGTTGAGCGATTCAATGGATTCGAGGTCGAGGTGGTTCGTCGGTTCGTCGAGCATCAGCACGTTAGCGCCCGACAGCATCATTTTGGACAGCATACACCGCACTTTTTCACCCCCGCTCAATACGCTGGCTTTCTTCAGTGACTCTTCGCCCGAAAACAGCATCCGCCCCAGAAAACCCCGGATAAAGCTTTCATCTTTTTCCGCCGAGTACTGACGCAGCCAGTCAACCAGATTCAGATCTGTCTGGAAAAACTTATCTTTTTCGGCATCCGTCGGGAAATACGACATGGTAATCGTAATACCCCATCTAAATGTACCCGAATCGGCTTTGCGCTCACCCGCCAGAATATCCATCAGCGCCGACACGGCCAGGCCATCGCGGCTATAGAGAAAAATCTTGTCTTTCCGATTGACCGTAAACGACAGATTTTCAAACAATTTAGTGCCATCTTCGGCCGTATACGTCAGGTTTTCAACCGTCAGAATCTGATCGCCGGGTTCCCGTTCTGATTTGAAGTTTACATACGGATACTTCCGCGATGAAGGTTGGATATCCTCAATCGTGAGCTTTTCAAGCAGCTTGGCCCGACTGGTAGCCTGTTTGGATTTCGAAGCATTGGCCGAGAACCGCCGGATAAACTCTTCCAGTTCTTTCCGCTTATCTTCGGTTTTCTTGTTCTGATCCTGCCGTTGTTTCAGCGCCAGCTGGCTCGATTCGTACCAGAACGAATAGTTGCCGGCAAAGAGCTTCACTTTACTGAAATCAATATCGACGATTTGTGTACAGACCTGATCGAGGAAGTGCCGGTCGTGCGATACCACAATCACGGTATTATCGAAGTTGGCCAGGAAGTTTTCGAGCCAGATGCTCGATTCCACGTCGAGGTTGTTGGTTGGCTCGTCAAGCAGCAATATGTCGGGATTGCCAAACAGCGCTTGCGCCAGCAGCACCCGCACTTTCTCCGACCCGTTCAGGTCCGACATCTGGGCGTAGTGCATACTTTCTTTAATACCTAAACCCGACAGCAGCGTTGCGGCATCAGATTCTGCATCCCAGCCGTTCATTTCAGCAAATTCGGCTTCGAGTTCAGCGGCTTTTTCACCATCGGCATCCGTAAAGTCGGTTTTGGCGTAGAGCACGTCTTTTTCCTGCATGATGTCGTACAGGCGCTGGTTACCCATAATTACCGTCTGCAACACCGGATATTCGTCATACGCTGACTGGTTCTGTTTTAGCACCGACATCCGCTCACCGGGCGTGATAGATACGCCACCCGTTTGCGGCTCGATTTCACCGGACAGAATTTTCAAAAACGTTGATTTACCAGCTCCGTTGGCACCGATGACGCCATAGCAGTTGCCGGAAGTGAATTTTATATTTACATCGTCGAATAGCACCCGCTTACCATAGCGAAGTGAGACGTTTTGTACCGATAGCATGTCCTGATTATCTGTTCAATTGAACCGCAAAGGTACGCATTTTTAATGGGATTTAGGGTAGTCAGCCTCGAACAGCGCATGCTACATCTTTTCTTTTCGACAGGATTTACAGGATAAAACAGGATTTTCTTTCAAATTTTCCAATCCTGTTTTATCCTGTAAATCCTGTCAGAAAATTCATTTATCCCGTACACAACGAAAACCGAGATTATTACTTCCGCTAGTCACTTCGCCCTTGCCCCGGCTGCCCGCTTTGTAGCGAATGCAATACTCATCACTGCACAAAAAGGAGCCACCCCGCTGCACCCGCTTCACCGCCCCGGGTTCGTCGGGGTCGTAACTGTCCGACGGCCCTTTTGGATTGTCTTTCACCAGCTTCGCGTAATAGTCGGGCCGGTAAAAATCCTGACACCACTCCCACACGTTGCCATCCATATCATACAACCCATACGGGTTAGGCGAAAATGATTTTACCGGCGCTACCCCTGTAAACCCATCTTCGGAGGTATTATGGTCAGGGAAACTGCCCTGATAGATATTGGCTACCCATTTTCCAGCTGGTTTCAGTTCCGTCCCCCAATAATAGGTCCGATTTCCTTTGCCCCCCTGGGCCGCAAATTCCCATTCGGCTTCGGTAGGCAATCGTTTCCCAGCCCAGTTTGCGTAGGCTAGTGCATCTTCATAACTGACATGCACAACAGGCTCGTTCTCATGCCCTTTCAGGGTGCTGGATGGCCCCACAGGATGCTCCCAGCTGGCTCCTTTCACATACTGCCACCAACGTAAAGGGTTTTCGAGCGATACTTTCTGAGAAGGTGGCGTAAACACGGCGGAGCCCGGCACAAGTTGTTCAGCCGGAACACTCGGATAATCGGCGGGATTGAGTGGTCGTTCGGCAATGGTTTTATAACCCGTAGCGGCAACGAATCGGCCAAACTCGGCATTGGTCACTTCATGCTCATCCATCCAGAATCCTTTGACTGAAACGGGATGAACAGGACGGGCATCCACAAACTCGTCGGCCCCCATCAGAAAATTACCACCGGGTATCCAGACCATACCAGCCGTAGTGCCCGTACCCGACTCTGGCCCGGAAGCCGACTGCCGAATAGCAGCCGCCCGCGAAGGCATTCCTTCCGCGATACAAGCCGCAGCCGAATCAGCTTTAGCCTGTGCCTTTTCTTCGTCGGTCTGGCTGGAAGACGAGCACCCTGCCATGGTGATTAGAATCGTGGAGAGCAAGAGGCTACTCCACCCCAACCCCTCTCCTTCTATCAGGCCGGGCCGACATGTTGGTGAGGTGATTATACTACGATTTACTGTCAACCAGCTTAAGAGCCTCATCGTCCTTATACTTCTTTATCTGCTCCGTCAGTTTCTTTTTCAAATCGGCCGTAATGGTTTCGTACCCTTTCTGTCCGTACAAATTATGCAGGTTGTGCGGGTCTTTTTTGATGTCGTACAGTTCCCAGAAATCCTTTGGACCGTAGAAACGAGCCAAGGTATATTGTTCGGTTCGGATGCCAAAATGGGGGGATACGTGGTGTGGCTGTGGGAACTCGTAGTAATGATAATACGCTTCTTTTCGCCAATTTGTCTTTTCGCCTTTCAGTAATGGCAGAAACGATTCGCCCTGAATATAGCTTGGAATAGCCGTACCAGTCAGGCTGAGGATCGTCGGAGCCCAGTCGATATTAGATACCAGTTGGTTGATGTGCGTGTGGGGTTTAATCACACCCGGATACCGAATCACGAAGGGCGTTTTCAGCGATTCTTCGTAGATCCAGCGTTTGTCGAACCAGCCATGTTCGCCCATGTAAAATCCCTGATCGGAGGCATACACCACGACGGTATTTTTCGACAGCCCTGTTTTATCCAGATAATCCAGCAGTTCGCCGATGTTGCGATCCAGGGAATTGGCTACTGACAGATAATCTTTCAGATAGCGCTGGTACTTCCACTCCACCAAGGCCTTACCTGTTAACTTTTTCTCATCGAACTCTTTACTGATTTTATCATAGTAGGTCTGAAAGGGTTTACGTTGTTCGGGCGTAAATCGATTATAGCCATTGAAAGCCCCCTTATTGTCGTAATCGAGATGAACTTTCAAATCCTCTTTAAGTCGCATCGTTTTATCGATGGTCATATCCTGATCCTGAGCCGCTAAGCGCCCTGCATAATCATCATAAAAAGTTGGCGGAATGGGAAAGGTGCGGTTATCATACGCCCCCAGATCGGGAATATCGGGCAACCACTCGCGGTGGGTGGCTTTATGACCGACGACCAGAAAAAACGGTTTCGATTCGTCGCGCTGCTTTAGCCAGTCAAGCGACAGTTGCGTAATCACATTTGTCACATAGCCAGGATAGCGTACCGTTTCATTTTTTGAGTTCACAAAATCGGAATTGTAGTAATGGCCATGTCCGGGCAGTACGTTCAGGTAATCGAAACCATGCGGCAGTGAACCCAGGTGCATTTTCCCAACCCAGGCCGTTTGATAGCCATTCTTCTGCAACTCTTCGGGAAATACCGACTGCCGGATATCGAATACCTTCTCATTGAGTTTGTACCCATTCACGTGGCTAAACTGGCCTGTGAGAAGCGTAGCCCGGCTGGGCCCACAAATGGAATTGGTCACAATGTTGGTATGCAGAATAGCCCCCTCGTTGGCAATCCGGTCGATATTGGGGGTTTTGGCTAGCTTACTTCCATACGCGCTGATAGCCTGATGCGTATGATCGTCGGAGAAAATAAAAATAATGTTCGGACGGGCGGGTTTCTGAACAGGGGCCGGTTTTTCAGGCAAATAACCGGGGGCGACAAACAGCAAGGTACCCAAAGCAGCCAGCCCTGCTACGGACTTAGCCATCAGTTTCAACGTCATACACTCAGGAGTTTTGTTGGAACAAAAGTCGTTTATTTCCGGAATTTAACCTCTGCACCGGGTAAATAGCCAATCGGTTGCGCCACTACCCGCATCGAATCGCCCGATTGCATCGTCATTTTTTCTCTGCCATATACCTTGTAGTCAGGCAAGAAACAAAAGGGATTATAACCGAAGCGAGGCAAGCTCCTGCCAGGAAATCAAACTAATCGCTACAACAGCTAACCCAAGGCCAAGCTTATTAGCCGTCGAGAGAGATTCTTTGAAGAACAGAGCGGCCATAAGGGCAGCCAGCAGAATAACGCCGATATTGTAGAGCGGATACACAAATGCGCCATTGCCCCCAAATGCCGACAGGGCCATGACTAATGTATAGAAACTCAGGAAATTGGGAATACCCAGCGTAACTGCCCCAACCAGATTACGAGCCAGAATCCGCTCTTTTCCCTGAATGAGTCGAATGATCAGCATCAGCAAACCAGCGACAATTGCTCCGATTACCATTGTCAGAGTTACCTGAATGGTCTTATCGGTCGAAGGAATATAGTGCAGGTTCATGTAGTTGATCATGGTGTTGGTGGCGCCATAAAATAGGAATACGCCTATGGGTAGCAGGACATTGGCTCCTAATCGACCACGCTTTGCACCAGGATCGGATGCCGATTCGGGCTTATACGTACTTAACCCTACCGCCACAACGGCCAGAACAAGACCGAGGTAGTTCAGGGCATCGAACACCTTACCGCCCGTTTTAAACACAAACAAACTGAAGCACACCGGCACCACCAGCGAAAGATTGTTCGCCAGCGACGTCGCCGTAATGCCCATCCGCTGCGTTGAGGCTCCCGACAGCATGAATGTCAGGATGAAACCAACCCCCAAGCCAAATGCCAGCCAGGTCCAGGTCTGCGAAAAATCAATGGTGAACGACTGCCCAGCAGGTAAGAGGGCCAATCCAGTCAGAAAGCAGACCGGGTAGTTGAACACAATGGCCTGAAAGGTATCGACCTGATAGCGGGGGAATATTCGAAAATTCAGCAGCAACAGCACCGAAAGCAGGATGCTAAGGGCTAAAAAGAGCATGAGCGAATGTAAGATTGGTAATTTTGGAGCTAAGTTAATGGGTCCAATCGGTTGTCGGTGTATCTTTCCCATCCGAACTCAGCGGTTTCAGTATGAACAGGACGTTCTGTCTTTTGCTTGCCTTACTCCTTTCTCCAATCGCACTGGCTTTCGGTCAGAAAAAGCTGTCCCTTTCGGCAACGGTCTCCCCTACGTTTTCGCATACGGTGTATAAATTCCGGTATTTCTATCCAGAGAGTGATGGGCAGATTGTGGAACCTGTTTTCCTGAACGGCAGCCGCTGGGCAACCGGCTTTTCGGCTGGGGTATCCGTCATTCGGGACTATACCCCCGGCTGGTCGTACTCGTCAGGCATCTGGTTTCAGCAGCTTACCATTCGGCAAGAACGGCAACCTACAGCGGGCGAAGGCACCGTTGCGCTTCACAAACGAGTCGTCCGATTCCCAATCCAACTGAATTACTACTCGTCGCCAAAACGATTGTCCCCCTTTTTCTCAATGGGTTTCCTGGTCGATCTCCCTATCACTTCGCGAGTGGTTGTGAAGCGGACGGGTGAATCGACCCAGTATTTACGACTACTCGACAAACCGCGCCCTATTTTTCTGGGGTTATTAGGGGCAGGGGCTCGCTACAAACTGACCGATCGGTATACAGTATCGGCACAACCCGTCTGGAGTTATAACTTTGGGCAATTGGGCGGAGCCAGCACGCACGACAACTCTTTCGAAGTCAGCCTGTTGATGCATGCAGCTTATGCATTTTGAGAACGCCATCGTAGCCGCAAAGATGCCGTTGTGTATTTTACCAATTCAACCACTGGCTTACGACTAATCAGCGACATTACGAGACAGATTATGGGCTATGATCCCGCAACATCCGGATTCCTGGGTTACCAAATCCCCAAAAAGCCGTAAACTGGTTATTTTTTAGCCAGACTACTCAGTTAACAATGAAGGATGATCAGTCGCCAGGAGTCGCATCCGGTATGCATTCATGGCGGTTCGGCCCAACTGGTTAATCAGTCGATAATTGACAACAATGCCCACCGCTGCTCCGATACCAGGAATCAGTTGAGCCATCTTCGCCAGGTCGATATAGTCGCGATACTCCTGCTGAAACGTTAGCCAGTCGAACTGATTAATGTCTTCTGGTAATTGACGGCTGTGTTCAGGCCAGTTGGCAATATACTCGTATACCAGCTGCCGGCGCTCCTGACTCGAAAAGGCCAGTTGAAAGACATATAGAATAAATACCCGTTCGCGGTAGTCGCTCACCGAGAATCCATACAGACTGGCGATTTCGAACAGCATTTTCATTTTCAGAGCCAGCAGGATAGGAAAATCGGCCAGACCGAGCCAAAACCCACCTGCCCCGGTTACGCCCCCCTCGGCCGCACTGGTCTTTCGGTAGAAATCGATCCGTTTAGCTACAGCCGCATCGCGCTGCGTGAGGGTCTGCCCTTCAATAGGCGCCTTGTTTAAAAACTCAGCCCCAAATAAAACCGCCCGTGTCATCTGCTTGATTGTGGCTGTAATAATGGCATGGACCCGATCAGGAATAATACGATTAATTCGGCGTTGCAACGACGTTGAGAGCTTTCCAAAGGAGGATGGTGGCTTCTGCATGGCCTGTTGCCAGCGGGTCAATTCGTTTCGAACCGCTCGTTCGTAAGCAGTCATACTTGCTTTTTTTAACTAAAAAGTAATATCTTGAGCGAATTAAACCTGTAGTCAGGCTGTTGTAAGTTTGTACATCCTCATAAACCCATAAACAATTACTTATTTATCGGCATGAAGAATGTTTTTTTGCTTCTGGTAAGTTTAGCCATAGTTTATTTGGCTATCACCGGATACAAATCCACTCGTAACGTGACTCTGGCAGCCGCAGCGCCTAAGGCGGCAACGACATTAAAACTTAATTCGACCGGGCATCTTGCTATCTATGACCAACTTAACTTAGCACAGACTGGTTTGCAGCGCAGTGTTTTTGAGTACGCTCTCCGTGGCTGGCAGAAAATGGACACGGCCAAATCTATGCTGACGATCGTTGATCTGAGCCAGCCCTCGAATCGTAAACGACTGTATGTGGTGGATTTGTTCAACAAAAAGCTGCTTTTCAACACCTATGTAGCGCATGGACGAAACTCAGGTGATCTGGTGGCCAATCAATTCTCCAATACGCAGTCCTCGTTTCAGTCGAGCCTCGGCTTTTATCAGACCCTGAGCACCTATATGGGTAAACATGGTCTGTCGCTCCAACTGAAAGGGCTGGAGAAAGGCTTTAACGACAATGTCTACAATCGAAATATTGTCCTTCACGGAGCTGATTATGTTTGTGAAGACATTATTCGGAAGACGGGTCGTTTAGGTCGCAGCCAGGGTTGCCCAGCCGTTCCCTATGCCGATTCGAAAGGCATTATTCAGGCTGTCAAAGGCGGGTCATGCCTGTTCGTTTACGCGCCCAATTCAGACTATTTGGCTCAGTCGGCTTACTTAGCCCAGCCATATACGTCTTTATAAAACCGAAGCTTTCCTGTAGCATCTACATCAGCAAGATTATAGGTGATAAAAACCGGAAAAGGTTTTGGGATTTTCAGGACGCGGGGCTTCTGATCGATCAGGCATTTGTTAATAAAATCCTCGTCGAAGGTTTGTTGGCCTAATATCAGATTGGCGAGTTCAACGGGTTTCTGTACACGCACACAGCCATGACTCCGCCAGCGGTCGCTGGTGAGTTTGAACAAGTCGCGGCTATTCGTATCGTGCAGATAGATTGCAAGCGGATTAGCCAGATCGAACTTCAGTAACCCAAGCGAGTTCTCACAGCCTGAAGCCTGACGGATTCGATAAGGAAAATTTGTTTCCGTAATGCCGTCCCAGTCAACCTCTTCCGGGTCAACTTCACGGTTTCGCTCGTCCAGGACCTGAAAATTCTGGTTGTACAGGTACGCCACATCACGCTTTACGTGGGGAACAATTTCATCCAGAGCAATATTCTGGGGAACGTTCCAGTACGGATAGGCGATAATATCCTGAATGTAGGTCGTCATGCAGGGAGTCCGTCGATCGGGTTTTCCCGCGATGACCTGCATGGGTAGCAAGCGTTTCCCCGACTGATTAAATACATTCAGCTCACCCGCCGGGATATTAACGACCACAAATTGATCGGGATTGAACCGATTAACGTACCGATAGAAGTTAAGCGTTTGTCGAATCAATCGCAGTGAATCCGAACTTGTAGCATTCTTCCCAGCTTGTTTACGCAATCGGTTATAATGCCCCACCAGCTTTGCATAAGGCTCAAAGGCCAGTAACGACGCTTTGACCTGCCCAGCCTGAACTGCATCCGTCTTTTCGGCCCAGGCCGAATCGACGGCTTCTTTTAAGCCATTGAATGCCAGTTGCGACGGCTTCTTTCCGTACCGGGTTTCCATCAGCACATGCGTCAGGTTCGCATCAATTTCGGCTTTATCCAGATGTTTAGGCGTTCCAAATCGACTGGTATCGATCCCAATCGAATCGGCAAATAAGCACAGTTGATGAAGAGTCAGGGCCGCCTGTCTGACAACTTTTTCATCCTGCTTCCGCTTTTGTTCAACACGGGCCGCCTGTTGGTGATCCTCCTTCCGGGCACTCCACCATCGCCCGACAAAGAAAAGGATGATCAGGCCCACCCCTATCGCTATGCCAACAATAATTTTCTTCTGCTTATCCATGCTGTAATGGTATGAATGGTCTATAACTACATAACGACCTAACCGAGTTGTTGGTTATGGTTTACATTGTTCGCTGTTAACTGAAAAGGGCAACTCGTTCGTCGAATTGCCCTTTTCAGTCTTAGCTGTATGCCGGTTTGTCAATATCCGGTTTTGGATTGGGATTTCGATTGGGGTGTTTCATGCGTACATTAGCGGCTGGCTTATCGCCATCCATATACTCATCTTCCAGTTCGTCGGGGGCCAGCTCGTCGGGATCAATCTCACTACCTGGTCCACTGGTTCCTTCTACGGATTGATTGGCCAGGCCTGCTGGCGAAATGGCCTGCTTGGCCCGAATAATGTCGTCCTTCTCTTGATTTTCCATAACAACCTCATTTTTTCGTATCGGACAATGTCTTGCCTTTCTAACCCACTACTCACCGTATTGTTTCTGAAAGTAGGGGCGCTTTGAGCTAAATACACTTTCGAAATCTAGCCCGGACGCTTTGCCTTATTTACAAACGGGCTTTATTTTGCCTACCAGGATCGCCAGTAAACACCTGAAAACCAGACAAGCCCCGTTTTCACTACTAAACCATGAATTTATTTCGAAAAGCAAACCCGAACGATGTAGCGTTACTGAGCTTTTTAGCGAAAGAAACATATAGTCAGGCATTTGCGCATACCTGGCCTGACGAGCAAGGGCTTGCCCATTACATCGACAAATCCTTTGCTACAGCCGTCATTGCCGATCAGCTAGCGGACCCGGATACACAGTTTTACATTGTCCAGGTAGCCGATGAGCCAGTAGGTTATTTTAAGTTTACTGTTGATAATGATACGCTGTTTCTGAGTAAAATGTATTTTTTGCAAAAGGTCGTTGGCCAACGCTTAGGTACCCAATGTATGGCCTTTATTGATTCGATCCGGAAACAACTTAACCTGAGCGAAATCAGGCTGGAGGTGCTGGCCAGTAACGAAAAGGGTATCCGTTTTTATCAGAGAAACGGGTTTCAGGAAATTGGGCAAAAGGAGAACTATGGCGACAAGTCAAGAGGGAATCTGCTCATTATGAAAAAGTAAACAGGGCCTTATTCAATTAGATACCTTTACGAATGGAAACTCATTTCGATTTGAGCGACGAAGCGTTTGAACAGCAATTTGACGCCTGTACCTTACCACCAGCCCTCTTTAGTCACGAAGCGCACCTCCGGCTAGCCTGGATACATATCCGAAAATACGGTACCGAACAGGCCGTTGAGAACGTGTGCCGACAGTTGATTCGCTATGTAGATGCATTGGGGGCCCGCGACAAGTACAACCAGACGCTGACCGTTGCTGCTATACGAGCCGTCAGCCATTTCATGAACCGATCCGACACCGACAGCTTTTATAAGTTTATTCATCAGTTTCCACGGCTCAAATCCGATTTTAGAGCGTTGCTAGCGACTCATTATCAGCTTGATATTTACAATTCCGATCTGGCGAAACGTACCTACATCGAACCCGATCTGCTCCCTTTCAGCTAATTTTTTCTTTCATTCTGTCCAATTTCTACGTTCTCATCTGTCGTATAGGTGTAGTTTAATCCAGTTAGTCACCGATAAAAACAAGCAGAAATGGACGAATACGTTTTAGTGATGCGGCATGAAGATGGTAAAAACCTGGTTTCACCCGAACAGATGCAAATCTGGATGAAACAAACTATGGACTGGATCGGCGGTATTGCTGCCCAAAACAAATTTGTATCAGGCACGGGACTTCCGTTCGAAGATGCTCGTGTAGTACATCCCAACAATATCGTCACAAACGGCCCTTTTGGCGACATCAAGGAAACCATTGGCGGGTTCATTACCGTCAGAGCCGAATCGGTCGATGAAGCCGTTGAATTTGCCAAAGGGTGCCCCGTTTTACAGGGCGAAGGCAATAGTGTCGAAGTTCGAAGGGTGGCCAGTCGGTAAGCCCGGTAGGCAGATTGGGTGGCGGAAGTCCTTCTAAACTCCTTTCTTTCGACAACGTCACCCAATCCATTACCCGATGAATCAGGAAATAATACCCCATCTGTTTCGAACCGAATTCCGAAAAATAGCAACGGTTCTGTGCAGGCATTTTGGGATTGATCACATCGAAACGGCAGAAGATATTGCCAGTGATACATTCCTGACAGCCATCGACGTATGGAGTTATAAAGGGATACCCGATAATCCAACAGCCTGGCTTTATACGGTAGCCAAACACAAAGCAACTAACTACCGTGCCCGCATCAAATCGTTCCAGGATAAGGTTCTGCCTTCGGTTGATATCGAACAAAGCTACCAGCCCGACATTGACTTATCGGCCGACAACATACAGGATAGCCAGTTACAAATGTTGTTCGCCATCTGCCATCCGTCTATCCCGGCTGAATCCCAGATCGGTCTGGCTCTGCGTATCCTTTGCGGTTTCGGGATTGACGAAATTGCCAATGCGTTCCTATCCAATAAAGAAACCATCAACAAACGGCTGTTTAGAGCGAAAGAAAAATTACGACTCGAACAGGTACGCATCGAACTTCCATCCGAACCGGCGATTGGCGAGCGACTGGAAACCGTCCTGACAACCCTATACCTCCTTTTCAACGAAGGTTATTATTCCGAAAGTAAGGATGCTGTACTTCGCGAAGACCTATGCGACGAAGCGATGCGCCTAACTCAGCTACTGACAGAAAACAAGCGAACCAATCTTCCTGCTGTCAACGCGTTGCTTGCGTTGATGTGTTTTCATTCGTCACGGTTCCCAGCCCGAAAGAATGCACAGGGCGAACTTATTCTGTATCAGGACCAGGATGAAACCCAATGGGATTATACCTTAATTTCGAAAGGCGCTTATTATCTGCAACAGGCTGCGCAGGGTCATACGCTCTCCAAATACCATCTGGAAGCCAGTATTGCGTACTGGCATACCATCAAAGCCGATACGACCGAAAAATGGGAAGCGATTCTACAGCTTTATAACAAGCTGTTGCAGATTTCGTATTCGCCGATTGCAGCCCTCAACCGTACCTATGCGCTATCAAAAGCCAACAGCAACGAGGAGGCTATCCGCGAAGCCGAAAAACTTCAACTGACAAACAGCCCATATTACTTTACGCTACTCGGTGAGCTATATAAAGGCATCGACCCCGAAAAGGCCAGAGCAAATTTTGAGCAGGCGCTACCATTGGCTAAAACACAGGCCGACAAGCATCTGATCGCTCAAAATCTCTTGAAAATAAACGGAAATTGTTTGTAGTTTCAGGTTCATGATGGCATTCTTTTGCGGGAATAGCCGCCACAAAACGATAGCAAAATTCCCTTCAACCTCTTTTGAAAACCTCCTGAACCATGCAAATGTCAGCCAGTATCAAGAGCGCCTTCAACCAGCATGATATCGTCGTGCAAACCAATGGTGCTTCAAAGACATTATCCATTGCTACCAAACCGTCTGGGTTTGGCTCAGCCATCAATGGGGGTGAACTGCTCCTGCTTTCGCTGGCTACCTGCTTCTGTAATGACATTTACCGGGAAGCCAGTAAGCGAAACATAGCCGTTTCGCGTGTTGACGTTACCGTTTCGGGAGAATTTGGCGCCGATGGTGAACCCGGCTTCAACTTCACCTATAAAGCCCATGTCACATCCGATGCGCCTGCTGCCGAAATCGACGCGTTGATAAGCCATACTGATCAAATCGCAGAAGTACACAACACCCTCCGAAAAGGAATATCGGTCAGGTTAACTAACGACTAATCTGATCAATGGTTTGTATCCATATCTTGCGACTTTATTTTGCGTATCCTTCTCCCCGTATATGGCTTACAAACTTCTCCGTCACATCCTATACAGCCACTTGAGCTTGTATCTGCTGGCTTCTTCAATCAGCCAAGCCCAACCGACGAACCCTGTTAAAGCGATTTTTCCGGCAGATACCCGGTTTATTCCGAACGTAGCTTATGCAGGCGATACCCTGAAAAAGCACCTGCTGGATATCTATCTACCCGCGAAGATGGCCGCCAATGCCCCATTGGTCGTGTGGGTACATGGGGGAGGCTGGATGGTCAACGATAAGTATGCCGACATGAGTTACATGAAAAATACGGTTCGGTCTATTCTTGAAAAAGGTTATGCGTTTGCCTCCATCGACTACCGACATAGCACTGCAGCACCGTTTCCGGCTCAGATTCAGGACTGCAATCAGGCAATGGAGTTTTTGTATCAAAACGCGGCCCAATACGGTTACGACCGCAACCGTATTGCCCTGATGGGCTTTTCGGCAGGTGGTCATCTGGCTTCTTTATTAGCCTTATCGACTAACAACTCTATTGCCGACTTTTACCCTAATCGGAAAAAGCCGTCGTTTCGCATCAAAACAGTTATTGATTTTTACGGTCCTGCCGATTTACTGGCTATGACTCGCCGGGACGTTCCTCTGTCGGATACCGCCATTGCGACACCAGAAAGCCGTTTATTAGGCGCTTCTCCTCTTCTTCGTCCTGACCTGGCTAAGCGGGCCAGCCCCATCACTTATATTGACAAAAATGATCCGCCTTTTCTAATCATTCAGGGAGAGAAAGACGAGTCGGTACCAGCAGCCCAATCGGTACTATTGAGTTCCTGGCTGACCCTCGCCAACGTAAAAAACCAACTTATCGTTGTGCCCGGTGCTCCTCATTACGGTATTATGTTCGATAGTGATTATAACCGTCAGGCTATTTTTAGCTGGCTAGATACCTACCTTCGCTAATTTAGTGCGGAGTTTATGGTTATACATTTTATAGCATTCTGATGGTTTTTCGCATGTGTAGATGGGTATTTGCCTTATGCAGTATATTCACACTGGCTTCCTGTAGCTCGTTCCGACCCCGAGGCATACCAGCACTAACGAACAGTTATTGTGTGCCATCGGTACAGTATGCTTATGATACAACCTATCTGCCTAAGCCAACTATCCAGGACATTTTGCAAACGGATACGCTGCTGGTGAAACGGTACTCACAACACGATTTGCTGTTAGCTAATGCCATCGGCGTTTTACCACTTCTGCAACAATTGGTTTTACTGGAGAAACACCCGGTATCAGACAATCAGCTAACAGTGCTCAGCATACGGCAAAAAATCCTTAATCGGTTTCTGTTAGCCTCAACCCAGATTGCCAGTCTGGCGGCTGAACTGGATTGCGAAGGCGAACGCGCCGACCAGATCGCAACCTACCTCGACCAGCGAGATACCCGGCGTATCCGTCGATTAACCATTCTTTCTATCGTAATAGGAGCTGCTACTACTGTCGCAACTACCCTACTTACCTCCGACAATACTAGCAAAGTAATTGGTATTAGTGGCGGTATTGTTGGAGCTGGCTTTGGCGGTCTGGCTGCGTTTTCGTCTAATCGAACCGTCACATTCCGCCACCAACGTAACCTGCTGACCGACATCTGGCAGCAATCTGATACGTCTTCCGTGTATCCTCCCATGATCTGGTATATACTGAATGAAAAATCGTTTAGCAATACCCATCAGGTTTCGATCCATTACACCATTCGCGAACGCTGGAAAAACTATGTCCTCAGCCCGCTCTCGTCAGACCAGGAGCAGCTCTACTTTGGTGAGGGCGGTGACTATCAGGCCGATGACTTACACAACCGGGCCAATATGCTCAATCAGCTACAATCGTCCATACGATCTATCAATCAGGATTTACAAAGTTTAGCCATCACGCTGGCCAACTAGTTAAGTACTGCCGAATCGGCTCAATGGAGTACGGTCAGTTGCCCTCGGTATGTATGAGCAAGCGGATCATTACCCGTTTTGATCTGATAGGTATAGATCCCTGTTTGTACCAATTGCTGTTTGTAGGTACCATCCCAGGGCTGTTCATATCCTTTCGAGTAGAAAATCAGCTCTCCCCATCGATTAAAAATAGACACTTCACACAGAGGAAACGAGCTGATATTGGAAAGCAGCCACACGTCGTTATTCCCGTCGGCGTTGGGAGAAAAGGCGGTTGGTATGTAGAGCGGGGTCGACACATCGACCTGCACCGAGAAGGTGGTTGCACACTCTTCTGCATTGGTTGCCGTGACCTGATAAATGATTGTCTCAGTAGGACTAGCTGTTGGGCTGGCAATAGTTGGCTGATCAAGCGAAGTGGGGGGTTCCCATTGGTAAGTTACGATTGGCTGATCAGCCTGAGTTACCAACTGCACACTGCTTCCGCGAGTTAAGCTATAGCGTGCCTGTCCTGCTATGTTCGGACTGGCAATGACCTCTACTCGTTGGCTCGTCTGCGTTTGGCAAACTGTATCTGAAACGACAGTATACGTAAGCTGATACGTACCGGCACCAACCGTTTTCGGGTCGAACCGATTCCCCGACACGCCGGGCCCATCGAAGGTACCTCCCGCAGGTTGCCCCCGTAGAGTAACCCCGTTACTGTTATTAGCACAAATCGGCGGAATTGAATCAAATAATACAATCGGGCGCTCATAGCGGGTCACATTAACCGGAGCCGAAAGCGCAGCACAGCCAGTTGGAGCCCTGACAGTAACCTGATAAGTCCCTGGTTGTCGAACAGTTAACAAGGCGGTCGTATCCGAAATCGTTGCACCGTTTCGCTGCCATCTATAGCGGTATCCGGTCTGACTGCTGACGGTTAGTGAAGTTGCTTCATCGGCACAAAACGATAGTCTGGGTGCTTTGATAATTGCATCAGGCTTGGGATGAATCGAAATACGGGCCGTATCCGTTCCATCGCAAACTGCATTGGCTGGTTTTGCCAGCACCGTATAAACGCCTGACTGATAAACACGTAATACAGCTTGCGTGGCCCCATTGATATCTTTACCATCCTGTTGCCATCGATACTGATAATTCAATTGCCCAGTAGCTTCCAGCCTAATCGTGTCCCCTGTACAATAGGGCTCCGGGGAGGTTGTTCCGATTTTCACGGCTGGCGCTGTTACATACGTTACCTTTACCGCCTGCGACATAGTATCATTAGCGCAGGACTTGGCCAGGCTTTTTACAACCGTATACACACCTGGCACCCGTACCTGTATTGTATCCGACGTAGCTCCCCGTATATTTTCACCGTCCTTTTGCCATTGATACGCCCAATCGGAATTTGGCTCAACAGACAATACCAGCGGCTGACTTCCGCACCAGACCAAGTCGGATGCCACTTTTCCATTAGCCATTACTACGCCTGGTGGGGGTGTATTTTTTGAGCAGTCAACTACAGGCAGTTGAAAATCCCGACGTACGACTCCAATCCGTTCTCCATTCCGAAATTCTTCGCATTGCACCGTAAATAAAAAAAGACCTTCTTTTGAGGCACGGACACTCAATTGGCCCGTCGATGGGTTGATGGTCAACGGAGGATTACCGGGTATGATAGTCGACAGATTATAGCCAGGTGCCCACGCTATCGTCGGGTAACTGAGCTTGGGCGAATCATCGAAATCTGTGGGGGCTGTACTCGTTGTATATCCGTTTAGGGGTGTAACGAGCGAATACCGGAGCTGGTCCCCATCAGCATCTGTAGCTCCTGCCTCAAACGTAAACGGATTATTGATGCAGATATAATCGCCATTGGGGAATTTAAACGCTGGCGACGAATTAGTAAACGCTTTCCCTGCTCGTGTCATGGGTGGGAACTCCAGGTAAAAAGCCATAGCTACCCCAGTCTGTAGAGAGGTATTCACGTTGGTCAGTGCATCATTGCGACAGCAACGTTCCCAAACTATATAGTAACCGCCGGGATCATTGTATATATCGGTTGTAAACTGATAGGTGGTGTAATAGCGCGCCTGCGTAAAACTAAGTTGCCGCAAACTAGCACAAGCCACATTATCGAACGTAAGCGGAAGAGTTTCCTGTAAGGATAATAATACTTTCTGAACTAAAACGGGATTTTGTTTCCGGTAAATCCGTAAGGTAACCGATGCATCCTGATTACCGGGAACCGATTGCGTGGCATCCCAATACTGAGTCAATTGCAGGCGAAATAAACCAGGTGTTCCCCTTACAGCCTGCATACTAACATCCCCTCCAATAATATGGGATGCCAACACCGATACGGGTACAGGACCTATTACCATCAATCCTAACCAAAGGACTAGACGCCAGTCACCCTTTCTTCTTCCATTACACATGGCTTCTGTAGCAGATTACCCGATACCCGTTCCGGTTTCAATGAATACTGAATGTACGCATACTAACAAAATAGCACATCAGAACCGCTAATTCTGTTATCGTATGGCACAATACCAACACTCAATTGTAACCTAAGCCATCACAATAGAAAGCATTATTTACAATAATGCTTCTACTGTTTGCGTAACTTCTGAAGACAGGAAAGCTGAATCAATAAAAACGTTTCGATTCCTATTTGGAAAGAATACCCTTTGCGATAAGGTAAGGGATGATAAGCCACAAAAGGCCCTTGATCAGAAAGAAGAGAAAACCCAGCCAGCCTACACGCTTAAGCCAATACCTGAACCGTTCATGCATACCGTAAAGATAGAAATTTCCAAATTCTTTCTCCGTCATACGCTGATCCCAACACCGATTTAGAAAACAAATCGGCCATATACTTTTGTAGAGGATAGTTAGAAAATGCCAATTCCTTCCATACTAACCTTACTGTGTTGAACGCGCGTAGTTTCGACACAAGCCGAATGCTGCAAACAGGGCATTTCGATGATGTACAACGGAGTTCCGATCAAGATCGTTGATTGAGGAGATATAAGTAGAAATAGCTGGAATTTGAGAAGCTACCAGCTATTTCCGCCCAGAGTTGCCCAGCAAATCATCGACCCACAGGCCAACCGATTAGTCTGAAAGTGATAAATCAATACTATTCTTTAAATGCAAATGGCGGCCAAATGAGCCACCGTTTGCATTTTGTCTAATTTACCGACGAGTTTTATAACTCACTTTATGTAAAGGGACAAAAGATAGAACCTGCCATTCTCAGTGAATACCGCATTTCTTCAGCCTTGTTTTTTTCCTCCTATTTCGGTGTGCCATCCTAGCTTAGTTTCACCTTCTTTCTTGGCTTTGCGTTTCATTCGCTTTTTTTCGATCTGATACCAGAAAAGCTGACCTATTTGAAACCATGCGTTTTTATACCAGCGCTCCAGTTGACTCCATTTCATAAACAGGAGGCTAAATTTTAAGATGAAAAATTAACTCTCACAAAAGTTGTATAAGTGCCAATATGTAAAGCTAACCAAAAAAGTTATTAGAAAGCCCTACCCGAAAAACGGGATAATTGTCGAATGGAGGTGCCCGTCTCACTTTACAGATCACCCGGTATTGACCTTACTACTCCACTTACAGAATAGTTGGATACGGACATTTGGACATGGGCAAATCCAATTTAAAATTGTGTATGGGTTATGCACAACTGATGAGTTAGAGTGATGTGTTATCCCTATTATTATTTTCTTCGCTTCTTTCGGACGACTAATTCGCGATAGCCGAATGTTGGATCGATTTCTCGGCCGTACGTCAAATCTGTCATTACGCCTATAACAATTTCGGCAGTTGTGTAGATAGTACAACCATCTACCAGATGGCCTCCGATAGTACGACCTATCGAATCCGATACAGACAGATGTAGATGGCTGCCCCCTGTAGACAACGTACCCACCAACGAGACAATTTCAAAATGCCCCTGCCAGATCGTGGGTTCAGTCTGATTAGCTAACCGCAAAGCCACCTGAGTAAGGCTGCCAACACAGGTGATTATGGCGCCAGCTTCGATCCGTTGTTGTTGAACAACAGCATCCAGTTCCTTTTTTAGATCCTGACCCGGTCTTAATCTGAATGAATACGTCTGCATAGTGGCCGATGCGACAGCATCCGTGTGAGCAGGTTGTGCATGTAGCATAGTTACGCAATAGATAAGGTAAATGGCGAAGAGATAACGCATTATGATTTTGAATTCTATTCAACAAAAAAACCGGGGGCGTTGGCCCCCGGTTTTTGCAATTGTATTTATGAATTATTCAACTCCAAACATTACATCTGCCCGGCGACCACTGTTACCGCCCCGGCGACGCACCTGCTTTTTCGGTGCTGGAGGAGCCAGTAATTTTGTTTTCTGTTCGTTAGTCAGCGGCTTCAGATCAGTGATTGTGTAGCTGTTATCGCTAATCGTGGTGCTGAAGCTACCCACTGTTTGTTCAGGCTGGCCATTGCAAGGCTTCTTGGTAACCGTGAACACTGCACGGAAGTACTGAACTTGTGGGCGTACCCGACGGCCTTTGAAACGAATCGCGTTACCGCTTTCAATTTTCGCTTTTTCAGCTTGCAGTTGCTGGGCCAGACCACCTGGCAGCTCGTTCAGGTTCAGGATAACCGTGTTCGTATCGAAATCAACAGCTCCGGTTGCTAACAAACGGTTTAGGCCACGGTAGCGCAGGCGGGTAACCGTATCACCAACTGAGGTAACTGTACCGTTACAGTAACAGACGTTAGCCACTTCGCGAGTGTAAGGAGTCCGGTAGAACACTTCCAGACGCTCCAGGCGATGGTTGTATTCACACTCTGGTGTCACAACAACAGGCTTGATACTGGCAAAACTGGTTGTCGCTACTTCACTCATACACGTACCACACTTAGCTGTCTGCTTGTTGTGAACCGTTACGTAGTAGAAACCTGGAGTCAGTTGACCACCTGAGAAATAAGCCGATGGGAAGGCCAGCGTGGTATCGGTTGTATTTTCCAACTGAGCAATTACCTGATCCGTGTTACCGGCTACGACCGAATCAGGACGGTAGTACAGACGGGCTGTAAAGGTTTCGTTTTTCGGATTCGGAGTGGTGCTACGCCAACTAATAACTGGAGCCGTAGCGGCTGTGTTGACGGGAGCAGACTGAGCTGCGTTGCTGTTATCAACATAAGCAAGAGACGCCCCTTTGAGAGAAGCACCATTGAACCGTACATTCAGCTCAGGCACCTGTTCGCAGGTTGGGCAGGATACAGGAGCTTTAGGAATAAGCTTCTTCTGCACGAATCCTTTCCGAACGGCCAGGCCAACACTAAATCCACCATGCTTCCGCTTAAACTCATACAACTGATCGTCGATACCATTGATGATCAGGTAGTTTAACTGAGTAATGAACCCTTGCCCCTGAACACCAATGTTCCAGTTGTTACGCCCGATTGGGAAGAAAACGGCCGCAGAACCAAGAGCACCTAAGTGATACAAGTGCGAACTAGGGTTTACAGACCGAATCAATCCACCACCATCTACAAAAGAGGGAACCGCTGGCAACGTCAGGGTTGATGGTGTATAAGCAGCAATAGTAGCTGCCTCAGTACGGAAAAGACCACCACGAGCAGCCAACTCAATGAAGGAGGTTGCATCCGGGTTTTTACGGCTCCGTCCCAGTGTAAATGTAAGAACAGGCCCTACCGTTAGGAACATATCTTCAGAAGCACGCTGATTAATGGTTACCTGATTGTTGGTAAAACCACGACTTGCGGCCAGACTATACAGGTAATCTCGGTAAATACTACGCGTGATATAGTTCTGATACCCAAAAGCGGCCCCCACTGCGAAGCGAAGACGTCGAGTAGCAGGAGTCAGGAAATAATCAGCATTCGCTGTAATGTTAAAACCGGCTCCATTATAAAGCGTATTGTCACGTTTAGTAGGACCAAACGTATTTTCCCATGTACCGCAATACGCAAAGTTAGGGCCAGCATATAAGCCTACACGCCAGGGAGATAACCGCCTAACTAAGATGAACGTTTGAAATGTAGTATCACAGTCATCCAGCTCAGCCACATCACTGGCCTGTGCCTTGAAGTCATTTCTACGTAAGGTGTCAGTATAAATACCTTTTCCTAACCGATAGATATTCTCACGCACATAACTTCCACTGGAAGTAGTCGATGATGGACTTGTTGTAGCCTGTTGAGCAAGGCTAACAGTTGGTATTGCAAAACTTAGCAACACGAGTCCAGCCAGCATCCGCAGAGGGTGTTGTTGGATAAATGTTCGCATATTTATTGAGTTAATTTGACGCAATGTTTCTTATTAAACTTTAAATCTTCCAAATACGACTATAGAAATTTAGGGAACGGTAACAGCTGCTAGCTTATGAATTTCACTGCTTTTTTACCATTTCCACAAGAGAGTTAACGTCTATAGCCCCACCGTACCACCATATGACTAATTTTTTGACGAAATGTTTCTCAATGCTTCAAATAATATATAATTTTTTGTTGCAATTGAGCCATATTCTGGCTTTGAACCATTTCGAACGCTTTAATTAGCCATGTAAGCCATTCATAGATGTAGTCCTAAAACGGCTTCACCCCTATTTTTTCTGCAATGTTAAGGCTGAATTGCAAAAGTCAATTCATCCTTTAGATATTTTTTCAATTAATAAGGTCTGTCAATCTAATTTTTCAACAGGCGTGTTGTTATCGTTTATGCAACTAAACTTGAATAAAGTTCAGACTTATAATACTACTAAATAGCCCCAATTGTGTTTAAATCTTTTCCTTTTTTATTGGCGGCCAATAATAGCAATAAACGAGTGATTATAAAACAAATACTTCTTTCCTGCCGATAGAAACCAAATTTTCCTTTATTTGTCTTATTTATTCTCCATTTTCTCCCAAAATAAACGCATATCTATTAGTATTTTTATATTTACCAAAAAGCTAAATCTTATTTGCCTATTAGCGGTAACAGATATACGGTCTGTTACTAAGCAATGACGTAGTATAACAATTAATATAACAGGCTGGCTATAGTAGGAGAGCCCTAAAGCTGCTAAAACTAGCATAGAATATCTGATCCATATCGGTTAATAAGGTAGTTTTACCGAAGTCTGGATCAGATTGGTAGCGCATTTGGCAATAATTTTTCCATCGGTCGCCACTATACGCCCTTCAGCGTGAATAATATTTTTCCCAGCCCGAATGAGTTCAACGGTTACGGTAACCAGGTCTCCCAGCCTGGCTGCATGCAGAAAATCGACAGCCAGATTGACAGAGGTATAGGCATAGTCACGCCCAAGAGCATATACCATCACACCGATCAAATCGTCCAGTATCGCTGATGCAACTCCCCCATGCAATACATTAGCAGGATTGGTCATATCGTCCCGAATCTCGAAATCAGCTACCAGACGTCCATAAGCTACTTCCCGTAACGTTCCGTTTAACCATTTACCAAAAGTAGACAGGCCACCACCCATCGGACGACCAATTTGAGAGCGCAGGAAATCGATTCGAGAATTTGATAAATTGTCCATATCCGGCAAAAATAGCACTTAACTAAGCTATATAGCCCTTTGGTGCGATTATTTATGGACTTTCTTGGGAGGTTTCCAAGACTTATACTACTTTTGGGCGATTTTCATTTCGCCTACTCGATTACCCTTTATGAATTATACGCTTACGCAAATCCCTGAACGTACCACTAAGCCTCGTCAAAGCGGGTTGACTATGGTCATGGATAAGGGGCTGAGCCTGCGAGAAGTAGAGGATTTTTTGTCAACCTCTGCTGGTTACGCTGATATTGTGAAATTAGGTTGGGCAACATCGTTTGTCACACCCAACCTGAAAGAGAAGTTAAGTATCTACAAGGAAGCCAATATACCCGTCTATTTTGGGGGTACCTTGTTTGAAGCCTTTGTTATCCGAAATCAATTCGACGAATACCGTAAACTTCTTGATCAGTACGGTATGCAATACGCTGAGGTATCTGATGGCTCCATCGAAATGACCCAGGACGAAAAATGTGAGTACATTCGTCAGCTGGCTACTCAGGTTACTGTACTGTCTGAAGTAGGTTCTAAGGATGAAGCGAAGATCATACCTCCTTACAAATGGATTCAGTTGATGAAAGCTGAGTTACAGGCAGGAGCCTGGAAAGTAATCGGTGAGGCACGTGAAGGAGGTACAGTCGGTTTATTCCGATCCAGTGGCGAAGTTCGCCAGGGCCTTGTTGAAGAAATCCTTACGCAAATTCCTTTTGAAAGTATTTTGTGGGAAGCGCCCCAGAAAGAACAGCAGGTTTGGTTTGTCAAATTACTTGGGGCTAATGTCAATCTGGGTAATATTGCCCCCCATGAAGTAATTCCTCTCGAAACCATTCGGTTAGGACTTCGTGGCGATACGTTTATGCATTTTTTAACCAAGAATTGAAGAGTTAAGAGCGAATAGAAAGAATCTGTCCGGCGGTAAAGGTGCGTTAGCCTACCAAGTCTGGTCATTCTCATCGCCCCGACAGCCCAGTCTTCGTTCCTCATTTATAACTCCTGTCCTATGGAAATAATCAAATCCTTACTGGATTTTCTGCTTCACCTGGATCGCTACCTTGATCTGTGGGCCAACCAATATGGTGTTCTGTTGTATGCCATATTATTTCTGATTGTTTTTACGGAAACCGGTCTGATTGTCATGCCGTTGTTACCCGGTGATTCGCTGCTGTTTGCGGCTGGTGCACTAGCTGCACGGCCTACCAACGAATTGAGCGTTTGGGTTATTATCCCTTTACTCATCGGAGCGGCATTACTCGGTGATAACGTCAACTATTTTGTAGGAAAATTCCTGGGTGGTCAGATTAAATCGAGGGAACGGATTTTATTCTTCAAGCGTGAATACATTGCCGAAACCGAAAAATTCTACGAAAAGTACGGCGGACGCACCGTAATTATAGCCCGCTTTATTCCCATCGTTCGAACTATTGCTCCCTTCGTAGCTGGCGCCGGTAGCATGAATTACAGCACCTACATCCGGTTCTGTATCGCAGGAGCAATTTTGTGGGTAACGAGTATTTCGTTGTTGGGCTACTTTTTCGGCAACTTCCCCATTGTTCAGAAAAACTTTGAACTAGTTGTATTTGGTATTGTCGGCTTATCCATTTTGCCCATTATAATCGAGTTTTTCAAAAAACGCGTATCGCGGGCGTAATGTATTGCTTTCGCTCTGATTCTGTGGATTGGCGGGATTCTGTCTCACTGACAAAGCCAGCAAATCCACAGAATCTTTATTAATACAGCACTATGAACCGTTACGGGCTTATTGGCTTCCCGCTCACCCACTCATTTTCGCAACGCTATTTTTCAGAAAAATTCCGTCGGGAAGGTATCGAAAACAGTCAGTACGACTTGTTCGAACTGCCCGATATAACGGCTTTACCTGAATTGCTTACCTTACCCAACCTGCGAGGTCTCAACGTAACGATTCCCCATAAACAGGCGGTCTTACCTTACCTGAATCGTCTGGATACCTCTGCTGAAAAGATCGGTGCGGTCAATGTCATTAAACTGGAAGCTGACGGCTCAAAAATAGGTTACAATTCGGATTACTACGGTTTTCGCCAATCTTTGACCAATTGGCTCACATCACTTGGACGCACGGCTATCAATCTGAATGCTTTGGTACTGGGTACGGGGGGCGCTTCCAAAGCGGTCACTGTTGCCTTAAGCGACCTAGGTATTCCCTACAAATTTGTGTCGCGCACCAAAACCAGCGACCAGTTAACGTACGACGAAGTCGAAGCATTTTTACCGGACTACCATCTGCTAATCAACGGATCGCCAATCGGAACATATCCTAAAATAGATCAGGCACCAGCTCTGCCCTATCACTTATTAACTAACAAGCATTTGCTGTATGATCTGGTGTATAATCCGGCCGAAACCCTGTTTATGAAACGTGGCCTTGAACAGGGTGCTGCTGTTCATAATGGATTGCGGATGCTGGAGCTACAAGCCGAGAAAGCCTGGGAAATATGGCAATCCTAACACCTTTACGGAGCGTTGCCTTATCATCATAAACAGATTTCCTGCATACGGTCTTCATCCATAACAAATACATTGAAGTCGACCTGTCCCCGAATGCCCTTTACCCATCCGTTCTGGTTGTGCTGCCAGAAGTACAGCTTATCGGCATCATAACTCCGCAGATGTTTAGTTGAATAGTCGGCTATCCAGAGCGGATAATCATCCAGATTGCCTTTAATATACCGCCGATACAAATTACCGTTGGTATAAATAATCGGTCGAATCTGGTAATGCTCTTCAACAGTTTCCAGCCACGTTCTTAGCCCATTCACGATCGTTTCATCCGTTTGGCCATTAACCACTTCGAAATCGACAACCGGCGCAAAATCACCTGATTGAAGTTCGACGTGACGAATAAAATTAGTAGCCTGCTTTATCGGATCACGGGTTGGGTGGTAGAAATGATAGGCTCCCCGGTGCAACGCAATCTTTTTAGCTTCCCGCCAGTTTTTGCTAAAATGCTTATCAGACAAGGTAGCCCCTTCCGTCGCTTTGATAAAAACGAACTGAATACGAATCCCTTCCGCTTCCATCTTCTGTACATTCGCCCAGTTGATCCGATCATTATGCCTTGACACATCAATGCCATGAATGGTATAGCGCATGGGTAATCGAATCCCAAACGACTGTACAAATCGCCAGTTCATTTCGTCGGGCCGCCTTGTACGAACAACCCAGATACCTACCAACAGGATAAAAAAGGCTATGATCCAAAACCCGTAGCGTTTTGAAATCAACTTATATAGAACACGAACTCTCATTCAAATCAAACTGACTCTTTCAACACCGAAAATACAGCTTTCTTTCCGAACCTATCATATACAAAAAAGCTCGATGCAGGAGCAACGAGCTTTTAGGCACTAATTGGTAGAAGCAACTCAGTCGTGCCCTTCCAGTTTTACTAACTTATTGTATAGGCCCAGCAACAAAAAGGGTGCTGCCCATTGGCCTACAAATAAACTCTTATGGCGCTCACCCGTTGCCTGTAAAGCCAGGGATACGGCCATCGAACCCAGCGAGGCCCATAAAAAAATATCAGAAGGCAGCTTGGCGGTTTGTTCCTCAATGGCCGTTGCTACAGGGCCTTCCGTGTGCTCAGGATTGTCATTCTTGTTCTTAGCCATAACGTTTCAATTGTTTGATTCTTTACAAATCAGCAACCGACCGTTTTGACATAAGGTTAATAAAGTGTTCGAATGGTCCGCTTACACATTCGGCTGTGGCGTAGTCCGCAGATAGGGCTTCACAAACGTGACACCTTTCGGGAATTTAGCCTCCAGTTGATCATTAGATACGGCTGGGGTTACGATTACGTCTTCACCATTTTTCCAGTCGGCAGGTGTAGCCACCTGATAGTCGGCAGTCAGTTGAAGCGAATCAATTACCCGTAGAAGCTCATTGAAATTCCGCCCTGTCGATGCTGGATAGGTCAACGTTAGCTTGATTTTTTTGTCGGGTCCAATGACAAATACCGAACGTACCGTTGCTTTTTCGCTGGCGTTAGGATGGATCATGTCGTAGAGTGTTGCTACGTTCCGATCGGGATCGGCAATGATCGGAAAGTTCACTTCCGAACCCGTCACATCTTTGATATCAGGCGTCCAACGGTTATGTGACTCCAGGTCGTCGACCGACACAGCGATCACCTTTACATTACGCTTACCAAATTCGTCTTTCAGCAATGCGGTTCTGCCCAGCTCAGTAGTACAAACCGGAGTAAAATCAGCCGGGTGCGAAAACAGCATACCCCAGGAATTACCCAGCCATTCATGAAAGTGAATGTGGCCCTGGGTTGTATCAGCCTCAAAGTCGGGAGCAATATCGCCTAAACGCAGTGACATAATAAAGGGTGGTTTTAGTTGATAAATTCTATCTAATTAATATAGTAGTTATTGAATCTAAAACCGGCAGTGAGCCGGTTTTGATGGGCAAACCTAAAAAATAAGCTATGAGTTCGCAATGACAGCGTTAATAAATTTAGATCAGTTTATCTTCAACCGCCATTCGGACCAGTTCTGCTGCATTCCGAACCTGCAATCGACGCATCATATTTGCGCGGTGGTTATCGACTGTCCGAACGCTAAGTTGCAGTTTTTCAGCAATTTCTCGGCTGCTCATACCGGCCACCAGAAACTGTAGAATTTCTTTTTCTTTGTTTGAAAGCTTCGACTGACGTTCGGCCCGATTCTGTTTACTACCTTTTTTGAGTTGCTGCATATAGCCACTCAGAATAATGGAAGCGACCGGCGAACTGTAGTATTTTTCTCCACTGGCAATGGTACGGATCGCCTTGATCATTTCGTCGGATGAGGAATCTTTCAGAATATACCCATATGCGCCTGCTTCTACCGACCGCAAAATATAGTCTTCGTTATTATGCATGGACAGCATCAGCACCCGCACATTTTTATATAACCGACTGATAACCTGTGCCGTTTGAATACCCGACATACCCGGCAACGAAATATCCATCAAAATCAGGTCGGGTAATTTTTCTGGGGTCTGCTGGTTGGCTTTAAGCTTATCGAGCGTTTCTTCACCATCGTTAGCTTCATCGATGATGTCTAACCCTTCGGCTTGTTCTAACAAAAGTCGGATACCATCACGAACGATTGAATGATCGTCCACCAGCATTAATTTAGTAGGTGTCATGTTGAGCAAAATGCGTTTGGTAGGGAATGCTAATCTGTAATTTAGTGCCTTTTCCGGGCGTTGAATTTATTTTTAGTTTACCGTTGACGAGTTTCGTACGTTCCAGTATGTTATGCAGCCCCTGCGATGGCGGGCGGGATTTCGGCATCCGCAATTGTTCACCCTCCTGTATAGGTTTCATCAACCCATTCGGCTGGTTCACAGAAGGCACATCAAATCCTTTTCCATCGTCACTCACTACTAACTGTAAAGAGTTTCCACGGTCCTTTAGTTCGATATGCACGTGAGATGGTTTGCCATGGCGTACGGCATTACTAACAGCCTCCTGCGTAACCCGATACAGCATGATCTCAACGTTCTTATCCAGGCGAGGCATGTCTGTCGTCAGATTTGTCTTAAATGTAACGTCAATTGTTTCACTTCGGTCCTGCTCGGCTAACATTTTAATGGCAGGTATAATCCCAAAATCACTCAACACACTGGGCATCAAATTGTTAGAAATTGTACGAGTTTCCTGAATCGTTTGGGTTACCAGACTTTTTAACGTTTTCAAGTTCTTAGCATACGGACTTACACCATTTTGTTCACCAACGATCATCCTGGAAAGTGCAGCTTCAAGTCCTTCAATCTGTAATTTGATGGCGGTGAGCATTTGCCCCAGCCCATCATGCAGCTCACGGGAAAGTCGCTTTCGTTCTTCTTCCTGCCCGGCAATCAGGTACGATGTCCTCAGTTTCTGGTCGTCGATTTGCTGCTGATATTGCAACTTGGTAGCCTCAAACAGTTTTTGGCGGGTTTCCTTCAGCGATTTATTGGCATTCACTAATTTTTTATTAGCCGCCGTAGTACGACTTTCAGCTTCCACCAACTGATCAAACGTTTGTTTAAGTTTTCGGGTGGCGGGTCTGAAAATTAGTAAGCCAATGGCCACTAACGTAACCAGTGTAAAAATGTAAGAGTAAAACTCAATGGTACGCAGCAAGGTTAGCTTTGCCCGTAATTGCGCGTTACAAACAACGACAATCCGGTCAATTTTTTCCAGAAATGGCTTTTCGTTAGCTAGCATCAGCCGAAGATTAGCCTGCACATCGGGCTGATGTACCTCTTCAAAATGCTGCAGCTTCATCATCCGATGCGCGCTTTGCTGAAACGCTTCAAACTGTGGCTTTATATCGGTATATAGCTGATTGATAGCGTCCGAATAAACCATTTTTACTTCACGGCCACCCGCACGTCCTTCGCGGGTTTCGAGATGGTACCGTTCAAAAACCGGAAATAGCTGACGAAGCTCGGCTACATTCTCTTCAAAACTACCTTGTTCGCTAGCGTCGGTGATCTGAAGTACCTGCTTCACAATCTGCTGACTCTGGTGCCGCTGAAGGGCTGTTTGACGAACTACGACCATTTCGTCCTCAATAACGCCGAAACGCCACTGCGACAGCCCCTGTCCGACGGTTAGCAGAACGGCCAGAATTAAAAACATCGTTATGTATAAACGAGTGAATCGAACGGGAATTACCGAACCGTCTTTTGCGTTATCGTGAAGTAAATCGGCCACTGGACAGCGTAATCAAGTCAAAATGATTTATAAAAGTAATCTTTTTTGTAGTTTTACCATTAGTTTCTATCGTTAAAGTCTTTCAACGCCATGAACCGTATCGTTATCGCTTTCCTATGCGTATCGCTCGTAGCCTCGGCTTTTCGGCCTGCTAAGTTGTCCGTCGAGCTAACTACTTCAAAAGCCGCTCCCTCCGTCGCTGCCGAGCCCGTCAAACTGTCGTGGGAAGTGTTGCGCGATGTGACGTTTAAGAAGAAATGGTATGCCGAAGAATCAGTATATATGCTATATCCTACCTTTGGCCAGAGTATCCAGAAACTGAATGGCAAAACGGTTGAACTGACGGGTTATGTGCTGCCAGTCGATCTGGAAACGAACGTGTATGTGCTTTCGGCATTCCCCTATAGTGCCTGCTTCTTCTGCGGGGGTGCTGGCCCGGAATCGGTCGTATCATTAAAATTCAAGAAATCAGATAAGAAGTTTAAGACGGATGAACGCCGGACCTTCCGGGGAACCCTTAAACTGAACGCCGATAATATCTACGAACTGAACTACATTCTGGCTGATGCGGAAATGATTGGTCAATAAGTTGCTTCCGGTCATCCATAAAATCCCTGCTATTCGTATGAGTAACAGGGATTTTTGTTTTGCAATGAGTTACCTCGTCAAGTAGCTTCATGAGCTTTCCAACCTTTTATCCTTTTGTTTGCTCTTTAGGCAAACCCTAATCAACAAGGTTATGAAAACGTCAGCTTTTCTTGCACTAGGCTTCCTGGCACTTTTCGGACTTACCGAAAGCTGCACCAATCAAACAACTTCTCCCTGCGGCCAGCCCCAGCAGGTAACCGCCGATTCTGAATGCTATACGGGCAATGGCCTGCGCCTAACAGCCAGTCAGTATGGCGATGCACCTCTAAGTTTCACCTGGGATATTTATGCATTGAAAGATACCAGCCGCATCATGGGTTTTACCTCGAAGGACGAAAAAATAAAAATGATAGAAGCCAGCACCTTCGTTGTACCTGACAGCCTGGTCAGTAAATACCAGCGATTAATCGTGAACGTGGCAGCCAACTGCGGAGGGCAGCTCAAATACTCGACCTATTACGCGTTTGTTAAAAAGACCTCGACGAGTAGCAACTGCACTATCTGGGTCAATCAAAACCAATAACCTTACAAACGGCGTACCCTGAAAACTCGGAAATCGGGGGTGTTCTATTATATATAGGCTTGAGCCCCGAACTTATCAGACGAGTCTCGTAAAGCCTAGACAACCAGTGAAGCCGCATTAAGGGTTGCTTTATAAAATTGCCTTAATTCAAGGGCATTACCAATTACGTTCCATATGCACCCGTATCCGACAAAGGTGACGCGACCTATGTGAGAAAAACACAACTTATAATTTATTGATTTTACTCCCAAAATAAACTATTGATACGAAATTCATGCCCCATAGAACTGAATCTCGCAGAATTAGCCCTTAGGCACCTTATATTTATCACTAAAGTTTATTTAAAATCCACTCAGGCACTATCCTTCATGCGCAAACTTTTCCTTGCCCTACTCTTTATCAGACTTGGATTATTCTCCTTCCCCACCTTGGCTAGATGGCCTATCGTTCCGATTAGTTTATTACCAAATTCGTCAATAATACTACGATATGATGTAGTTACTAGTACTTTGTCTATCAAGAATGCGAAGTCAGCCACCATTAAGCGATTAACCCTATCCCCTACTGATAGTCCTGCTCAAATCCTGCTATCTGGTCACTCGGCCCTTACTTCTAACTTCACTCCTATATTTTCTGACGCTAATAGCCAAACGGCTTCGGGAACAATGAGTGTAACAGTAATGTCCTTTAACAGCTCTCCCACAACAAGGGGCATCCCCAATCAAACAGCCGAGACGCCAACCAGCTTTTCCATCTCTGTTAGTGGCCTAGCCAATCGTCTGAGTTATCTATCCCCAAGTACCATTACAGGCGTGTCTTCGACCACGGCAGATTCTCCCTTGAACCTAAGAGAAAAAGCTACTTATTCACTTGGCTTATCGGCAGAAACAAGCTTCCAACTAGGTATAAGCTCGGTGCGCGGTTGTATCAGCATGTATAGTTTAAAGGCAGGCAGTTGGACAGATATAAGTGTATGGTCGTGTGGACGATTACCAATAGAAACGGACGTGGTTACCTTAAATCATGCCGTATATCTGCCACCAGATTATCAAGGGCAAGCTTTACAAATACTTTATACCCCCACTGGAAAATTGTTTCTAGATAAAAATAGTAGTCTGCGGTTGCGGGGCAGCTATTGATCCGTCAAAGATAAATCACTCATTATCAATTGACTATAACAAGCCAAACAAATGTAATACGATCCCTTAACCAATTTCTAGATCAAACTAAAAGCTTGGTCAGCTCTACGGGGCTTTTAGTTTGATCTAGAAATTGGTTAAGGGGTAAAGCGTACAAAGTTGGAAGGGTTTATCTGTGGAGAATCCTCTTTAGACAACTCGGATCAAGCGCAATACTTGTGGAGCGACTTGAATTAAGCATATAACTGAGTCAGCCTATATAAGAAGAACTCCACGCTGCGAACCCCTCGAAGCTGACTTCGGAACGCTTTAATCTTGGCATTGAAGGACTCGGCTGAGGCATTCGTACTACGGTTGTCAAAGTAATTGAGAATGGTTTCGTAATGGTTCTGGATTGAACGAGCCACCGTGTTGAAGGCCTTAAAACCAGCTTGGCGGACTTTCTCGTGCCACTTGGCTAACCGAGCTAAGCCGTAGAGTTTATCAGTCGTGTTCTCAAAAATGTGGCTCAGAGACTGACTCAATTCATAAGCTTGCTTCAAATCTGGATACCGATCAAACAGCAAAGCAGCCCGCTCGCGCTGACTGAGCGTCCAGGCCGTGGCCTTTTTATAGAGCACATAGCGACTGCGAGCCAGCAACTGTTTAAGCGTGTCGCCATTAGAAAGTAGCTCTGGTTGATACTCAGTCTGGTTGAGTTTAGCCTGCTCAAGGGCCTCATTCTCGGCTTCCAGGGCTTGCCAGCGATACCCAATGCGCATGTCCTGAACCGCTTCTAGGGCTAATTGCTGCACATGGAAACGGTCGGTTACCTGAGTGGCCTTGGGAAAACATTTCTTGACAATCAGCCCCATGTTACCGGCCATGTCCAGGGTAACCTCCTTGACCTTTTTACGCTGTTTTTCAGGCAACTTACGCAAGACGTCCATGACGGTTTGGGCCTTAGTGCCTGCCACAATCGCCACAATACTACCTTTTCCGCCCTTGGCGGCTTTGTTGGTTAGGATGGTATAGAGTTCTCCCTGTGACAGACTCGTTTCATCCAGTGACAGATGCGCCCCCAGATTCTGAGGAAACAACAGCCACTCTTTGGCATGGGCTCGTTGCTCCCAATCGGTAAAGCCACTTGGGCAATCGCGATAGTGACGCAATAAGGCTTTGCCACCAACCCCATAAAAGCCACCGATGGATTGGATGCTATTCGGGTTGGTATCGACTGATTTGTTTTAAAAAAGCGGAGAACTCACTGGTCATCCGCGTGCCATCAGCCACTTGAGTCCAGTCTCGATACACGACTTTTCCGGTTTTGGTATTGAGCCAGCGACGACGCTTGATATGGAGGAACACTTGGTGACCACGGATGGGAAAGTCCTGGACGGTGATAGTAGGGAAAAAGCCTTTAGAGAGTAAGTTTTTGCGTTCGGGGTCATTCTGGTCGGCATTTTTCTCCTCGATATGCACCTGAAAGAGGCCGTCCTGTCGGTCGATAGAAGTCAGTTCAAAATTGTCTAGAATGAACTCGGGTAGCAGAAACTGAACGATGGGCAAGAAACTCTCCAAAGCAAGTAGGTTTGATGAAAGTCACAAACCTAGAAAAATACAACGCCCTCCACAAGTATTGGCCTTGATCC
>NZ_MKUD01000035.1:1622-11671 GCF_001898575.1 Spirosoma sp. 48-14 | reverse complement strand
CCACGCTTTCTGATTATTGGAATACTGAAGACAGTGCATCTGCTGACAATGAAGAAAACTTACCTGAAGAAGATGAAGAAAGCAACGGCTTTGGCGGTGGTGGCAGAAATTCGGGACGAAACGGAAATTCTGCATTGAACAGCTACCGTAATGCACAAAGCACACTGGGTTCATTTTATAATAATGACAATGCTGAAACAATGGAACTCCGTAAGCAAGTGGACGAACTGAAAGCAAAGTTGTCGGAAAAAGATGTGCCACCTGTGGCCACCGTTGACGACCAACTCAAATTAATGGAGAAATCCTATGAAATGGCAGCAAAGTATCTTCCCCAAAATGCCAATACCGGAAACGCTGCTCCTGCCATCGGTGCAACTCCTGCTGCTGCGGGTGCTAACCAAAAAGAGCAATTTGTATCGTTCACACCAACAAGAAAGAACATTGTATCAGCCTTGTACCGTGAACCGTCGGACAGTGCCTTTGCAGCCGATTGGAGCCAAACAAAAAACAGGGGGTTCTATACCGCAGGTTCTACTGAAGAGGTGGTACAGCCTAAAAACAGTATCAAAGCCTGTGTACACGAAGCCCAAACGGTAGTTGGCGAAACGGGTGTGCGTTTACGCCTGTTAGAGCCTGCCAAAACCCCGCAACGTACCATCCCCAAAGGAACAATTGTAACGGCTAATGCCAAATTTCAGAATGGCAGGTTACAATTAAAAGTTACTTCGGTAGAACTGGAGGGCAATATCATCCCGGTAGATATTACTATTTATGATTTGGACGGACAGCAAGGTTTATATGTTCCGTATTCGCCTGAAAGAAATGCGGTTACGGACATTGTAGCCAATATGGGCAATGCCACAGGTTCGAGCTTCAGTATGAGTTCTACTCCTGGACAGCAAATTACTTCTGACCTAAGTAAAAGTGCAGTGCAAGGTATTTCGGGCTATTTCGCTAAGAAAGTAAGAACGCCAAAGGTTGCACTCAAAGCAGGCTATCAGGTCTTTCTTGTATCTAAAAAATAATGTTGAACTCAAATAAATAAAACAATGAAAAATCATTTAAAAACCTTTTGGGCTATTGCCCTTATACTCGGCTTTGCTGCACAATCTAATGCACAGGACAGCATCAGAACACCACTTGCATTGGGCAAGATAGAGCCGTACCGTATGGAAGTTACCTACGATAAAACCTCGCACCTGATTTTCCCGACTGCCATTCGTTACGTGGATTTGGGCAGCGAATACCTTATTGCAGGGAAAGCCGAAGATGCGGAAAACGTGTTGCGTGTAAAAGCATCTGTAAGGGACTTTGAGCCGGAAACGAATTTTTCCGTTATTACGAATGACGGACGTTTTTATAGTTTCAACGTGTATTACAGTTCCTACCCGGAGGCAATGAGCTATGACCTGCTCACGATGCAAAAAGCGGTGGATAAAGCCAAAGGTAACGATGTGCTTTTTGAAGAACTGGGCAACAATTCGCCGTCACTGGCAGGCTTGCTTTTGGAAACCATTTACAAGAAAGACAAACGCATTGTAAAGCATATCGGTGCTAAGAGTTTCGGCATTCAGTTTATACTAAAAGGGATTTACATACATAACGGCAAATACTATTTCCATACTGAATTGAGAAACCGTGCCAATGTTCCTTTCGAGATTGATTTCATCAATTTCAAAGTAGTGGATAAAAAGGTAGCTAAACGCACCGTAGTCCAGGAACGCCCTTTAACTCCTTTGAGAACTTACAAGCCATTGGACGGTATTTCCGGAAAATCGACCGAACAAAATGTGTTCCTGTTAGACCAGTTTACCATTGCCGATGATAAGGTACTGCTGATTGAGATTTTCGAGAAAAACGGTGGCAGGCATCAAACATTGCACGTCGAAAATTCCGATTTAATCAAAGCCCGTTTGATTGACGATATGCACCTGAAATTTTAATAACCCTTTAAAGCAAGAATATGAAAAAGTATATCTATACCGTGCTGTTTGTCCTGATAGGCATCACGGCTGCACAGGCGCAAAGAATGCTGCCGAAGCAGAAAGGATTGGAAATAAGTGCAGGTGTATTGTCCGATGATAAGATTGGCAATGATTACTACATCAGCGCAGCAATGACGGTAAACGGTAAGAATGGTAACTATCAGCTTTGGGCGTTGGAATATACCCACCAGTACCACGGGTATAAAGACCTCCGCATACCGCAGGAAACCTATTCCGCAGAGGGCGGTTACAGCTTCTTTTTGTTGGGCGATGCCCGTAAGAACATCACGCTGAATTTCGCCGTAACAGGTGTGGTCGGTTACGAAACCATCAACCGGGGCGAAACAATGTTGTACGACGGTGCGAAGATATTGAGCGAAGATAATTTTATCTACGGTGCAGGCGGTCGCCTCACTTTTGAAACGTACCTGTCCGACCGTTTTGTATTAGTCCTGCAAGGGCGTACAAAAATCCTTTGGGGTACGGATTTACAACAGTTCCGACCGTCAGCAGGTGTGGGATTAAGGTTTAACTTTTAAAACGTAAAAACGATGATAGCAATATTCAATAAATTCAGAACGGGGCTACTGCCACTATATGTATTCCTGACAATCCTCACAGCTTCGGTTACGTTGGTATCTTGCAGCAAAGATGATGACCTCGAAATACAGAACAATTTTCCTTTCGAGGTCAATGTAATGCCAGTGCCTAAAGATGTTGCAAACGGGCAGACCGTAGAAATACGCATTACCATACAGCGTACAGGCAATTACAGCAATACGCAGTATTTCCTCCGTTACTTTCAATTTGACGGGCAGGGAACATTGCAATACTACAACGAACCGCCGTATCAGCCCAATGACCTGTACCAATTACCAACGGAGCAGTTCAGGCTGTACTACACTTCAACGTCTGCCGTTTCACAGTCTTTTGACGTTTGGATTTCGGACAGCTTCGGGAATGAAAAGCAGATAACTTTTCAGTTTAACAGCAGCGATTAAGAGCAGTATTTCAATTCAAAAAAAAACGGCTTATCTGATTGGTAAGCCGTTTTTAATTTTCAGCCGGGCAGTGTATTTCAAAAGAAATAATTTCTTATCCTTGTAATCTATTTCAGTGTTGAGTAAGGTTTTATTTCCATAAACAATGAAAGAGGCTTGCCTTTTGGGGTAAGCCTCTTTCGCATTTAATTCACATCGTTTACAGGCTGAAACAAATATTTTTCGTAAATTCAAACAGTGGAAATAAAGTGTTTTTGTTATGGTCGCATCATTGGTTATAGGTATCATATTTTTGGTTGCAGGCTTGGGACTTCGTTACTGGATTAACCGCAGGAAGTTTTACAGGCGCAGCCCTATGGGAGCAGAGGGTTTCTCATCTTATGAAAGTTCGGTTTTCATTAAATTGATTGAAAGGGTTGGTAAATGGATAGCTTACGCACTGATTATTTTCGGTCTGTTGTCACTGTGGGTTTATTCCCGTGAGAAAAAGGAAAAACAGCAGCCTGAAGTAAAAACCGAACAATCTCGATAAAAAAACTATTCGCTTTAACTACCTCCACAAGATTTGTGAGCTAACGCAATTAATTTTTATTTAACTTTGTATGGTGAAGTTTATATCTTTAATATTAGCCGCCTATGTATTGCTTTTATCAGCAGTACCGACTTTTATTGAGGATAAATGTATGCAGAAGCATACTACCGAACAAGGACAAAACGGACAGGATGACCAAGATTGTAATAAGGGATGTTGCTCGCCTTTTTTTAGTTGCAACACCTGTACAGGATTTGTTTTAACTACTTTTCATTTCTCTATTGTCCATTCAGTAAAAGAACCGCAACGGAAGTTAGGAAATATGCTGACCCCACCTGTTTCTGATTTTCCATTTTCCATTTGGCGTCCCCCGCAACTTGCTTAATGTATAATGCTTTCAGCACAAATTAATTAAAAAGCGATGTCTTTGCATCGTCATAGCTTATTTATATACATTAAGTATCATTTTTACAATGAAAAAAATACTCATTGTGTCATTTTTTATGGCACTCAACCTTTGTGTATATGCACAAAATACATTAAACATTGTTGTAAAAAACAGTGAAACAAAAGAACCCTTGATTGGTGTAACAACATCTATAAAAGGCACCTCAATTGGAGGAACCTCGAACGAAAAAGGACAGATTATATTATCGAATATTCCTGATGGAATACAGGAGATACATTTTAGCTACGTAGGCTTTGAAGAGTTTATTGAAAAAATAGAATTTCCACTAAAGGATACCAATGTTATTGAAATTCTGCTCAAAGAAAATTCAGAGGAATTAGAGGGTGTTGTAATTACATCTACCCGAAGTACAAGAAGCATACAAAATATTCCTACACGTATTGAGTTTATTGGAAGTGAGGAGTTGGGAGAAAAAGGGAATATGAAACCGGGAGATATTCGTATGCTTTTGGCAGAAAGTACAGGTATTCACGTACAAACTACGTCGCCCACAAGTGCCAATGCGAGTATCCGTATTCAGGGACTTGACGGACGATATACACAAATCCTTAAAGACGGTTTTCCGATTTATTCGGGAGCTTCAAGTGGTTTGGGCTTATTACAAATTCCGCCACTTGATTTAAAGCAGGTTGAAGTTATCAAAGGCTCAACTTCTACACTTTACGGAGGTGGAGCAATAGCAGGATTAGTCAACTTGATTTCCAAAACGCCAACTGATGAAAGAGATTTACGCTTTCATATCAACGGAACATCAGGGAGAGGTTTAGACATTAATGGTTTTTATGGGCAAAAATTCAATAAAATTGGAACAACTATTTTCGCTTCGCACAACAGAAACGGAGCTTATGACCCTGCAAAAATTGGTTTTTCCGCCATTCCAAAGTTTGAACGCTTCGTATTGAACCCTAAATTATTTGTTTACTTCAATGATAAAACGAAACTGAATTTTGGCATCAATACAACCATAGAGAACCGTTTGGGCGGCGATATACTTTACATCAAGGGCAAAGGGGATAATACGCATCAATATTTTGAAGAAAACAAAACACAACGCTATTCCACACAATTTGTTTTTGACCATTTAATTAATGAAAACAGTTCTTTTCAAATCAAAAACAGTGTAAGTTATTTTAACCGCAATACGGCTATTCCCACTTACGAGTTTGAGGGAACGCAAACAGCCACTTTTACGGAAGCTAATTATACTTACAGCAAAGAAAAGTCAGAATGGGTAACAGGCGTTAATATTTGGACGGACAATTTTAAAGAAAAGCAGATTACAGTATTTCCGTTAAGAGATTATAGCCAAACCACATTTGGGGCTTTCGTCCAAAATAATTTTAAAGCTACGGATTGGCTTCAATTGGAAGCAGGTTTAAGAACGGATTATGTTATAGATTATGGGGCTGTATTCTTGCCAAGAGTATCGGCGCTATTCCATATTGCAAACGGATTAACATCAAGGATTGGCGGCGGATTTGGATATAAAACACCCACTATCTTTACCGAAGAAAGCGAACGCTTACAATATCAAAACGTAATGCCAATTAACAATAAAACCAATAAACTGGAAAAAAGTTATGGTGGAAATGCAGATATAAATTACCGCACTAATATTGGCGATGGTTGGTCATTCAGTATCAATCAATTATTCTTTTATACCTATTTGAATAATCCTCTATTACTTGAAAATCCATCAGCTAATCTCTATCAATTTGTAAACTCTACTGGTTACATCCATACAAAAGGAACAGAAACCAATATCAAAATCGGTTACGATGATGTGAAATTATTTTTAGGGTACACTTATACAGATGCACAGTTACACCAAAATGCAACAACTACCGAAAGCCCGTTAACCCCAAAACACCGTATTAACTCGGTTTTAATGTATGAAATCGAAGACAAATGGAAAGTTGGTTTAGAAGCCTACTATTTCAGCCCGCAAAAGCTGAACGATGGAACAACAGGAAAAGACTATTGGACTTGTGGATTTATGGCTGAAAAGATTTGGGAAAGGTTTTCGTTATATGTCAATTTTGAAAATTTCCTTGATACAAGGCAGACACGTTTTGGCAACATTTATACAGGTACAATTAGTAATCCTATATTTAAAGACATTTATGCACCATTGGACGGATTTGTCATTAATGGCGGAATAAAATTTAGACTTTAAGAAGATGAATAAAACCATATTCAATATAACTAAAATGGATTGCCCAAGTGAGGAGCAATTAATCCGTATGAAATTGCAGGATTTCGATATGGTAAAGTCATTGGAATTTGATATTCCCAGTAGAAAACTAAATGTTTACCATAGTGGAAAACCAGAGCCGATTTTTTCGGCTTTGGAAACATTAAACCTGAATACGTCATTGATTTCAACTGAAGAAAGCAATGCAGTTCTTGAAACAGATACAAGCAATGACCAACGGAAACTACTTTGGACTGTACTGATTATCAATTTCGTTTTCTTTGGATTGGAAATGTTGTTCGGTATTTTTTCCAATTCAATGGGATTGATAGCAGACAGCTTGGATATGCTTGCAGACAGTATTGTTTACGCTTTGGCATTGTTTGCTGTTGGGGGTACGATTGCAAGAAAAAACAATATCGCCAAATTTGCAGGTTACTTTCAAATTCTGTTAGCCGTTATCGGTTTTGTTGAAGTTATCAGACGTTTTATCGGAATAGAAGCGATGCCTGATTTCAAAACAATGATTGTTGTTTCTGTTTTGGCGTTGATTGCAAACGTACTTTGTCTTTATCTATTACAAAAGAACAAAAGCAAAGAAGCCCATATGCAGGCTTCGATGATTTTCACTTCCAACGATGTTATAATCAATTCGGGTGTTATCATTGCGGGATTATTGGTCAATTGGCTCAATTCGAGTTATCCGGATTTGATTATTGGGGCAATTGTATTCGTGATTGTGGCAAGAGGTGCATATAGAATACTGAAGTTGGCAAAATAAAATAGCAGCAAATCATAGCCCCGAAATTCGGGGCTTTTTTTGTACCAAATCTTACTACTAACGCCAAACGCTGCCTTTCAAAGCCAAATCCTGCAACATTCTCCAACGCTGCAATAAGCCTTTATAAATTCGACTTCCACAGCAAAATTGAGCAAACTATGGAAGTAATCACAATACAAAAGTCCGTACTGGAGGGAATGAAAAATGAGCTGAAAGCACTTTTGGAACTGACCGAAAATGCTACGAAAAAATACACGCCAATTTTCAAAGAAGAAAAATGGCTCGATAACCAGGAAGTGTGTCTGATGATGAACATTACCAAGCGGACTTTGCAGACGTATAAGGACAAAGGACTATTGCCCTATTCCCGACTGAACCGTAAGAATTATTATAAACGCTCGGATGTACAGGCTTTGCTCGAAGCCGGACAGCCGTACAATACCGTTGAAAATGGATTTATTCGAGAATGACGAAATCATTGCCCATCAGGAAATGATAACGCTGCTAAGAACCCGTATCGAAAGTATATTGAAAAATTACCGTCCTGTAATGAACGGGGAAATATACCTGTCGGGCGAAGATGTGTGTAAGCTGCTCCATATCAGCAAACGAACTTTACAGCAATACCGTGATGACAATATCCTGCCGTATATACAGATAGGCGGTAAGATTATTTATAAGGAAAGCGATATTCTGACAATACTTGAACAGAATTATATTTCACAAAAAACAGTTTGACTGTAATCTTTTTTGTACTATATGCAGTCAAAAAGGCACGAGTTTAGTATCTTTGTTGTCGAAAATATAGAAAATACTTAAAGTGTTTTTGCTTTAAGTCCCACATTGAAAACTGGTAATTTTTAGACAACGGGACAGATAAGTAAGAACGCTCACGTCAAAAGGCGTGGGCGCTCGCTTATTCGTTGTCGGGCATACCAGTGCCTCAATGTGCGGTAAGTGTAGTTGCCTGCGCTCTTTTTTTGTGCCAGGCATCCACAACCTAAAACATTAAGGCTATGGAGAATGAGCATATTTTTTACCCCGAATTTGACTATCCTGCATCCCATCTATCTGCATTCACTCTCTGCATTGATGTTTTTATCGTATCTCTTAAAAACGGGGAAATTGTTCGTTTCAAGCCTCACGAAATAGCACACTTTAAAGAATGGCTTAATCATTTTAAGGTCAGGGACATTACGGTTAATAATGGCTTACCTCACGTTGACAGAACATCTGATTTATCTAAGTCTAAATACGGATTTTTCAATTTTATCAAAAGAAGAAAATGGGTAAAGAAAAAATAATTAAGATAGGAATGATAGACGACCACGACTTACTTAGGAAAGGTATCTGCGATTTTATACGGGACGACGATAATTTTGAAATCGTATTTGAAGCGGAAAACGGCAAATTAGCACTGAAAAAAATGGAGCAAATTGAAGTTATTCCCGATATAATGGTTGTTGATATAAATATGCCTGTAATGAATGGTTTTGAAACTGCTAAAGCATTGCTTGAAAAATATCCGCAAACCAAAATCTTGGCTTTTAGTATTAACGATGATGTGCAGGATGTGGTTAAAATGCTTAATAGCGGGGCAAAAGGGTATATCCTGAAAGGCGCAGACCCCGAAGAACTCAAAAAAGCCATCACGGTACTAAACGACGGAGGGCGTTATTTCAGTGCAGGTGTAGCTGAAGTAGCAAAAGAATATTACAAACAGTTTCCGCAATAGCAGGTTTCTTTGTTACTTTCTTTTCCGCTGAACTCACGAAAGAAAGTAATCACTCTAATCTAATTATGGGATAACGAATATCCCACGCAATAACGCTGCAACCTGTTTGGTAAAATGAAAAGGATTTGTAAGGGTGCATTTTGCTAAAGGGGATTGCACCAATTTAAAGCAAAAAGACTGCCCGACCATCGGGAGGATCTGTCTTTTTGCCGCCCGACTTTTCGGGTCAGGCGGCTTGTATTAGTTAATCGTTTTTAAATACTCGTAGTATCTTTCCGTTATATCCTTTCCTTTCCTGAAAGTGTCATTGGTATAACTGTAATGCTCTTCAAAAAACTTAACTTCTTTAGTGGTAAGGTCTATTAAATAGCGGTAATATGCGTTTATCCGCCTTTCATCCATCGTGCAATACTCTTTAAGCATTAAGAGTTCTTGCTCGCTGTTATCAAGGGATAACAAGGGCAAAAAAAGCCTTTCAACGATATAGCCCTGTTCGGGTGCGCTGCTGCTGTCGGCAACGCATACAAGGGATTTACCGTTACTCAATTTGATGTGAAGATTTGAACGTGTCATAATTTGAAATTTGATTTTTCTGATTAAGCAATTAATTGGGTTAATAAAAATTCTTCCGTCCAAAATTCTTCGCTCGTATGCTTCCCGTATGCTGTATAGTAGCCTGTACCGTTTGCCCTTAATACAAGCCTGTAACAGTCCAGTCGGTTTTCAGGTACGGTAAACGTTTCCTGCTCTTGCTCGTCAAGCTCCACAAATATCCATTCATTACCGTTTAGCAATTCTTCAATATTCGGGTTGTCGTTTTCGCCTGTCCTATAAAAATCTACTGCTGTATCATAGTAATTCATTGAGCAGAAATAGTGATTGCCCTCTAACGGCTTAACTAATGCAAGCCGTTTTGCCTGTTCTGTTTTCCATTCTTCGGATAGGTGGATAATTGCAAACTCGCAATTATCCCATTCGCTGTTGGCTTTAACCAAAATATGTGCTGTCGCTTTATCTGATAGTTTCATCGTTCTAAATTTTAATGGTGTTTAATTGATTTTCGCTTTTACGCTCTAACAAATTGTCGAGTATTTCCCATTCGCTGTCGTACTCTGTTCCCTCAAAATGGTAGGTGTCCGTTTCCTCGTCTAATTCATAGCTGTCAAAGTCCTGGCTATCTAAACAGGTATCCGTTAGTATTCCTTCTTCAAATATTGCCTGACCATATACTAAGCATCCTAATTCCTCATAGTCCTGTGTGAAATTCACTTTGAAATGTTCGGCTATCTGCTTAACGGCATCCGTATTTGGCGACCATTTTGTTTCATACTGGAATACACCCGCACTTTCAT
>NZ_MKUD01000035.1:311-1608 GCF_001898575.1 Spirosoma sp. 48-14 | reverse complement strand
ACTTTCATTGTCCTGACTGATATTGTAGAAATAATCTCCGTGCGTGTCCTGTACGAAATGGGGTAAATGCCCGCAGTTGTCTTTCTGTTCCTGTTCAGCCATTGATTTGAATAGCTGTGTTATCTGCTCTATTGCTTCGGCTGTTCCCTCAAAAACAACCCAGTTGTTGCACCAATTAGCCATAATTATTTATCGTTTAAGGTTATCTGTAAAAATTTGTCGTTCCCGAAAAGCAGGTGTATCGCCTGTTTTAATTGCGGGTCGCATTGTGCATCCTCTGTATATTCAATCAGGCAGTGGATAGCGAAAATTGAATTGTGTCCGTCAAAAAAATGGTCTGTAAACCAGTTCGGGCGTTTCCAAAGTGGTTCATTCTTGTCTATGCCTTTTTGTGCATTCTGCACAAGCCTGTACCAAAATTCAGCGGTAAAAAATCCCTTTTGATACCAACCCTCACGAAAGGCGGTTTCATTTTGCAGGAAGTAGTCGCATTGCGTTTTTATAGCGTTTTGCAGGTTCTCCAGTTCTGCGGGAAACAATTTGCACAACAAGCCCGCTTTATCGAGGTTGTCCATTTTATCTAATGCTTTCATATCTTTTGTTTTTAGTAGGCGACCACCTTTGCAGGCAGTCGCCTTTGATGATTAATTGAAGTTGAAAATCTCTGCTCCTGAATAGGCAAAGTCTGTACACAGTTCAAAGGCTTTTTGTGTCTTTAGCTGTGCTGTACCGCCCATTACAATAGATTGTAGTTTGGCTTCGCCATCCCTGTAATTGCGTACATTCTGAAAGTAACCTGTAACAGCATTGTAAGCCCCGAATAATGTGCCTTTGGTAGTTGCCATTTGTTGGGTATCGCTTATCATAGCGTATTCAAAGGCATCATCTACGGTGTTTTTGAATACGGTGGAAACTTCATCTTCCGCACCTTTTTTAAGCAGGTTAAGCGTTTCTTTGTTCGGGCAAAGTGCCAACTGGATTAGCTTTCTTACTTCTCGGTCTGTTACCCTTACTTTAGCCCAGTCGTTAAAAATGTTCTCTAATTGTGTGCTTAGGGTGTTGGCAAGCCCCATAACCTTGTGAGCATTTTCAAGGCGTTGTTTTGCTCCTGACGTGTGTTTGATACGCACTACGTTGGTCATACTCCGCAATGATGCGTTCAGGGTGTTTTGGCATACGATACGGATAGGAGTAAACGCTGCGGTAATACTTCCGCTACCGTCGTGGCTTGTGGTTAAGAAGATGTACTTTTCGGTAACATCGTCGCCGTTACCTACTCGGATATAGTCGGGCAGCT
>NZ_MKUD01000035.1:0-247 GCF_001898575.1 Spirosoma sp. 48-14 | reverse complement strand
GCCTGCGCCTACAATAGCATCAAAGAAATTGAACGCCTCACGGTTTTGTACGATATGGTAGTCTTTGCCTACTACGCCCAACGGTGTATTGGTGTCGGTGCGGAGTGTGGCGAAACTGTTAGGTACTAAGATGTCATTGGCTTCAATCAGTTCTCCGCTGCCGCCTATGCTCATTGTTCTGCCCTGTGTAAATAGTGGGGATTTGATAACCTCGTAATCTAAACCTGCGTGTACTATTGCTTCCTCG
>NZ_MKUD01000034.1:8014-15226 GCF_001898575.1 Spirosoma sp. 48-14 | reverse complement strand
TGCCCCCAACGACACGGCCAGTGGTGAATTTGACAACCCAGCCAACTATTCAGTATCCAACCAGAGCATTATCTGGGACTGGAACGGGGTCTATTATACGAATCATAAATTCCGCATCGGTTCGGTGCAGCAGATCCGGGACTGGGCGAATGCCTTGCCAACGAATCGAAACAAACTCAGCTGGAAATTCAATGCCCGCAACGGCAGGGGCTATTTCCACTACGGCAATGGACGCGATACCGGCTTCCCAACGCCCGATACCGGGGTTGAAATCAGTCCCATCAACGGGGGCGGCTTCGTAGATATTCACTGGCCACGGGTATCGATACCGGTCGGCCAGCTGGATAAACTTTATGTTCGCTACAAAGGGGCATCGGGCTGGCCGACGAGTCTGGTTCTCAAAGCGGGCACGGTGGGGCAGTCACCGAATCAGTACGATGGCCAGCAGGCATCGGCTACGCTGATCTGCGACAATACATGGCAAACGGCTACGTTCAACCTGGCTGGTATTTCGGGTCTGAGTGGGAATGTACAAAATGTGCAATTAACAGCTTTGTCGGTACCAACGGGCGCTAAACTCAGCATCGCCTGGGTCAATACCGCCAACACCGATCCAGAATCTTAATCAATAACCCCCTAATCATAGTCTATCATGGCAGAAGGAACCCAGAACAACATTCGCATCAAGGCGTCACCAAATGGACCGGTAGCTTACACAGTTCGCACCACCCGCGAAACCGGAACCAACGGTTTCCCACTGACTACCCAGGGCAATGCCGATATGGCAGCCGCTATCAAGGCAGGCACCTATCCATTTCCCTTAGTGGTGGAGGACAACGGGGCCGTAATTCCAGCTAACACGGTGCCGCCGACGACCAAACCGGCAGCCCCTGCCCTATCAGCCCCCACCAACGTGTCAGCCGCCACGGCATCCGGGACCAGTATCAACATTACCTGGAACGCGGTGAGTGGTGCCACGGGTTATCAGATCGAGCGGAGCCCGAACGGCTCCTCGGGCTGGACCCAGATCGGAACGCCGACCACGGCGCTGTACTCGGATACGGGCCTGACCACCGGTTCGACCTATTTCTACCGGGTCCGGGCTACGTCGGGTTCGGCCACATCGGGCTATTCCTCCGTAGTGAACGCTACCACGTCCTACCCTGCCTACTCGCAGACCAAACAGGGCACTCCCAATTTCTTTGTTCATCCTTATGTAAGCTCTACCAATCAGGAAACAAAGCAGGAAATGGCTTTTACTGATGCGCCCAAAACGGCGTCAGACTATGCCTTCTCCGCCATAATCCGGACTACTGGCATTTCAGGCAGTGGTCAGGGCGGCATCAAAGTGGGTAGTAACGGGACGCGTCAGGTAACCTTTAACACGGTAGCCGCAGACGGCGGCACGCGCACCATTACAGGCACGATCAGTTTACAACAGGGCGATAACACAGTAATATTTGAGCATGTCAGTGGCATCTGGTATCAGGTTGATTCTATAACCATAACCCGGGCGGCTGGGGCCTAGCAGACTAGAAAGCTATTTATAGTGACCTTTTAGAATTTGAATAATAACAGCTAAAGGTAGTTTGGAAAGGCATTCAGAAATCTGGGTGCCTTTTTTGTTAGACTATTAGATTGCCTATTTGGGTTTTGCCTGATCAATAAACTAGATACTGTTCTTTGTAAATTTACAAATCAACTGGCCAAAATGGGCCTTTATAATGTGCTGAGGCTGTTTCTGCCTTTGTAATTTTACAAATCCACTGCCACTTATGAAGCCAGTTATTTCACCTGGAGACCGCGTATTAGTAACGCCTTACGTGAAGGGATATGCTCGTAAACCTTATAAAGCTTCGGTGATCGACTGGACACCCAGGGGGAAACTGAAGGTGAAAGCAGATCGTGACGGCCGGGTAATTGTTGTCAGTAGCGAACACGTCAAAAAGGTGGCAGACGGTCAGTCAGATTAAGCAAAGCTATAGCCGTTCCTTAATCTGATATAGGCCAGGAGAGAAACGCCAAAAATGTAACGTTTTGTAACGGTCAGCCCCCGAAAATGTAAAGTTTTGTAAAGTTTTGTAAAGTTTTGTAAAGTCCAGGACTGGTAAAGCACACTCAATATCCACTCAAAAACATCGGAAAACATCGGATTTTATCGGAAATCATCGGATTTTTTGGCATCAATGTCTGATAAACATAAAGGGATAGGTAGGGGAAGTATGCAAAAAAGGTAGGGAATTGTAGGGAATTGTAGGGTTTTTCCCAATTGGGAGAAATTCATTAAGCTACCTCCATTACACCCGATGTAAACCGAAAATGTAAACTATTGTAAACTGATAAATAGGTAAGCGAGTAGGGGAAGGTGAAAAATGTAGGGAATGGGAGGGCTTTTACTGTCTACAGATATTGGTGGCATACTTGATAATGCAATCCTGAGTTGCATTTAAAATTTCAAGTTTTCCTATCAACAGCCATCCGTATACAAATCCGTCAAAATGCGAGCCCGGGAGAGGCTATTCCAATGATCTACCGGATGGGGTAACTAGCGAAAAATGTAAACTATTGTAAATGATTGTAAACTGACAATTAGGTATGAAGTAAGGTCAACAGCTCAAAAAGGTAAGGAATGGTAAGGAAAGGTAAGGAAAGGTAAGGGGGGCCGATACTAAAACCTAGTCCTCATCACTATCGATCGATTCAATTCAACCGGCGAAACCCGTCAAAAATCTATAGTTTTCTATAGTTTCTACAAGTCAGAACGGTTTTCAGAAAGAGTAGCTATGCCTATACATCAGGGCTAACGCTCCATTGGTTGGGTTTACTGGAGAATTTCCCAAAAGGTGAGGTAAAGTGAGGTCAACCCTCCTAAAACATAAGGTTTTCTAAGGTTTTCTAAAGTCGTTCAGGGTGTTAGTAGGCAGGAACCCTTTTGCCCATAACAAGACTGTTCAGTATATAGCTGGCTGGCCGTGACTCAACTTACCAGCAAACACAGGTCGGATGTTTTCAGGCCTCATCAGCAGTACCCTAAACTCTTAGTGTGGTAGGAGTTTAGGGCTTCTCATAAACACCTTAACAATACTTAACATTTGAACTCTTAAAAACTAAGTTTCACTAAGGTTGAATTACCTGAAATCGATTGATTTAAAGCGTGTTAATTCGGTATGTAACCGGAATAGGTAATTTTCGGGGTAAAATCCGAAAAAAGTAACGAAAAGTAACGTTTGCGGGGGAATTGAGGAGGCTTCAAGTGTTGGCAAATGATGATGTTTCTGACAGGGTGTACTATACAACCTTAGAGAATATTCCTAGTGTGGTAGGAGTATGCAGATGAATGGATATTTAGTTGTCAAGACAACTATTTCTGCAGAAAGCAATCGGCCTATCAAATGTTAGCCTCGTAACAATGTTTTTTCAGTTAACGAACGGCTAAAATCATTTAAGGCCCATATTTTCGATTTTTGACCTCAGCAGCTAAAAACGTGCATTACCCCTACTTTTTTGAGATCGTTCAACCACGGGGCTATTTTACGGTTATTTTAGCTTATCATGCTTCAATCGATAACCATTGCTTAAAATAACCTCATCGATGTCCTTGGCTCGGTAAGAAGCGTCTGATAAATGGCGAAACAGTGGTATCTTTTTCCAATAGAACGTATGTAGAATGCAGATTTTTCTTGTACAAATAAAGGTAACTGTACTGAAAATCAGAGAACTAATTCGGTAAAATACAATGTATAATTCCGATTTTTTCCTGCAATAGTAGAATCTGATACGCGATCGGCGAATCAGTCAGCAGTTTAAGCAATTATATATTTATAGATTTATATAAATAGACCATGAGATGGATCAGCTTTAATTCCTTTGAGATTTGGAAGAGGTGGTGACAATTTGTCGAGAAAGTGAGGGGACCGGTATTCATGCACTTAAAAACCCTACTGGTTCTTTGCTTTGGGGCACGAACCAGTAGGGTTTTTAAGCGTTAAGGTCTTGTTAAGGGAAACCTACTTTCAGCTTCTCAATCTCATTAACCTCGCCGGGTTGAGGCCTTACTAACTGGAAATTTTATTTAACCAGCTCTTTAGGTAAGCGCCTTAAAGCGAACTTACCTAAAGAGCTTATTAAATACTCTTTAGGGAGTATTAAAAAATATACGGAAAAACACCCTTGATTGTCAGTATATTAACCCCTGTTTTTGCGACAAATGGTATCCACTTTTGCGACAAATGGTATCCACTTTTGCGACAAATGGTATCCACTTTTGCGACAAATGGTATCCACTTACGTGCGACAAATGGTATCCACCCTAAGCAGTCAGTTTTCTGATTCGATTTCGAGTGTTGAGGCTGGGTATTTTTCGGGATTTAACACAAGCCGATCTATGTGATCTGTTCTGGAGTAATTGGTTAGATAGCCTAACTGCTTAGCTGCCGAGTAAGCATTATCAAGGATTGATAGGGCTCGATCAGGTTTGCGTTTATAAATCGATTCAGGCATACGTAAAGCTTGAGCAATGTTAACCCAGCTACTAACAATTTCGTAACGTTGCCGTGCACTTGGTTTTGCTCTAGCATTTTTCCGGCGTTTCTGTTCAAACTGGTAGCGTAAGTATAGTAAGAATAGATAGGTATAAGATGAGGCTTTTTTAGTACCTACTAACATTTCTACTTCTTTTCGCCAGCCGAACGGAATCAGCATGAAGTACTTTTCCTTCTGGTCTAGGAAAATGGGTGAAGGCGAAATTTCGTAATATTTGAGTTGGCCAGTCTTTTCATCTCTCACAGTTCTTACGTCTAGTAAAGTGTCAATAGCCGTTACAGATTCCTTTTTCCAATCCCCATCCTTGTCCTTCTCAGCCTTGCCCTCTTTGTTGATAGATAAGCGCGTGTAGTAAAAACAGAACTGTGTCGCGCCTAATTCCATCAGTGCTTTTACAGCTCTATCGACATCGCCCTGATTATCGTAGTTCATTCCTGCTAGTCGTAATAACTCCCGCTTGCCGATCTGAATTCTGGGAATCTCCTTGATGTTTTGAAAAACCCGGGGAAGTTCATCGACACTTTTAAGGGCCTTAAACTTTTTCAATTCCTCTTCTTTGGATTTTGGCTCTACATTGCCTTTATAATTGGTTTTCGAAAATTGCCAAAGAACACCTTCTAACACCCGCAAGGGTATTTCATTTAAATCGATTCCGTAGTTAAGTATAGGCTGTTCAATTCGTTGACCTGTTTGTTCTTGCCAACTTTCAACGCTCTGCTTAAGAATCTTTCCTTTTTGAGAGGGTGGTGTAAATAATTGACCTAGTCCGTTCATAGCCCATACTGTGTTGTTGGTTGGCTTAGTTGGACGGTCATCCGCCTTGGTATTTTTAGCATACTCTTCTACTATTTCAGAAAATTTGACAGTAATGAAGGCTCGAATTCCTAGCTGTACAGCAGGCGATTCCATAATTTCCCTTTCCAGAGAATCAAGGAAATTTGGACTAGGATGGGGTACAATTCCTTCCCAACGAGTTGAATTTTCTCGATCAATGACGATTTCAAAATCTTGCCTATTCTGAAAGTCAACCATTTCGCCTTCATTGAGGTAGTTGATCTTTATATCGCCTACAACCACTAACAGAATCGGAAGAATATCTACAATTTGTTTATGGGTGTCTGGGAAATTTTCATAAATACTATCTTCCCATAATCCGGCTAACCATCTCCAGGAGAAGGAAACTAAAAAGTCGGCTAAGCTATTAGTCGGATCTCGGGTAAGGATTGTTATATCAATAGGAGGGCTGGCCTTAAATGAGTATTGGACATTCGTTTCAGGGTCAACTCTTGTCACTTCGATTGGTACTAGTTCATGGAAGTTCATAGGCATTAGATAGAATCATCTTTTTTCTTACTTGCTTTTTTGGGTGCCTTTTCAGGCATAGCCACACCCAGGCTACTGATAAGTTCGACGAATTCGAAATCCATGAATGCGCCGTCAAAGTAAAGGCGTGCTTTAGGCTTTGGGCCGTAACGGTTCTTGGCAACACTTAACTCTCTTTCTTTTTCAGGGCTGTCTTCTTGAGTAGGATTAGTAATCGTCAAGGCCATATCGACGGTGTATTCAATGGAGGCACTACCCATAAAACTTTGCAGTCCTCCACTGGACTGGCCGCTTCGGCTTTGGTGAGAAATGAGCAGAATCGTGGCGCCCGTCTGATCACACATATTGCGTAAGTTCAGCATCAGATGATCTATTTTTTGCTTGAGCTCGCGGCCATACTGCTGATCGACGGGGATTTCGTGCAGTGAATCAATGATGACCAGAGGAGGTTTACCAAATTGCTGGGTCAATTGCTCAAGGTGGCGAATTTGTTCACCGAAATCGAATACTGCGCTGATGGATCCTGAACCATCTTTAGCGCCTTTGAAAAAGTCTTTAGTTTCCCGGATGAATAGCCGATGCGCTATGTTCTGGATTTGTTTCTGGGTGTCTTGTACCTGCTGACGGTCCGCTTCAGTTAATTCAGTAGTCTTTTGCTGTAAGGTTCGATAACGAATTTTACCAACTCGTTGAAATAGCCGGGTCACTAACTGAGCCTTGGGCATCTCAAAGGAGTAGATGACTACAGGTATATTTGCTTCGTCGGCTGCCGTATCGAAACCGATTTGAAGGGCAAGAGCTGTTTTACCACTACCAGGCTCCCCTCCCATAATGACAATACCCCGCAGACCCTCCAGCTTTTTGTCAAACTCATCAAAATAAGTTTTTAGACCTTTGCCCTGGGATCCCAGTTGAGCATAGTACTCCTCCAGGTACTGGTCAAGGGCTGACCACTTGGGCGTATCCAGTGAGATTTCGGGCAGGTGATCTAATTCGGTTGGGCTTAGTTCCATTGATTACAAATTGACTATTGTTGATCCCAGAAGGCTGGGTATCCATTTACATGACCACTCCATTTGATGAGCCACTCGTTAACGTCTTTACAGCCAACGGGCAAACTCTTCATTGAGACGGGGATTTTCTCGGCCTGAAAAAGGGGAGCTAATTTTTGAATACCTTTCTGGCCAGCTCCATCTGAATCCAAAAGAAAGCAGACGGATAAGTTTTTAAATAAGGCTACCCACTCGGGTTTGAAGCCCGTTACGGAATTGATACTAACGGCAATACCTCCCTTTTGGGTAGTAGCCATCGTATCGAAGGCCCCTTCAGTCAAATAGACCTTTGTTC
>NZ_MKUD01000034.1:6714-8003 GCF_001898575.1 Spirosoma sp. 48-14 | reverse complement strand
CTTTCAAGAACTGGTATTTACTCATTTTCTCGTCAGGCTCTCCAATGCATCGGCCTTGCAGATTGACGATCTGGCCATTCTTCAGGTAAGGAATAATAATGGGGTGTTTCGAAAATAGAAAATACCCTTTCTGCGTAAAAAGCCCTGCTGACTCCAGTTGACCATGTTCATAAGTTGAGGTCAAAAAATCAGCGGTTGCCTTTGGATCCGGAATAACAAACAGACCGAACCGGCGAATGATGTCGACCGTAAAAGCCCTGCCCGTTAGATAAGCCAAGGCCTGACGCTTGGTTTGGGTCGAGACATACTGCCGGCAAAAGGTTTGTAAGCTGGCATAGATTGGGCTAAACTTCTCAGCTGGAATCGTTGGCGCTTTCACTGGCTCGGCTACAGGCCTGGCCACTCGCTTGGGTAAGGGTTGATCGTCGACGATTCCCAAGTATCGGCTCTTCATTTCCTTAACGGCCTGACCGAACTCCATACCCTGGCCAGCACTCATATACAGATCAATGGTACTTCCCGATTTTCCGCACCCAAAACATTTGAAATGGCCATCCTTTGGGTAGAGTTTCATCGAAGGAGTTTTCTCGTCATGAAACGTGCAGTGGATCAGGTTTTGCCGGTTGGGCTCCCGTCCCAAATCCCGGGCGATTTGCAGAATATCCAGGGCTTTCAGTTCATCGAGTATCCGAGCGTCATCAAACATAGCATAGGTCAGTTATAGGCTACGGCCGAACCTCCTCTAAACAGAATAAACAGGGTTTTTTCAAGGTCTGCTGATCGACTCTTATGGACAAAGGCCGTTTTCCTGAATATATCAGAACCTGCCGAGTCCAGGTTTTCATCAAAAAGCAGCTGATAAACCGGTGCAAAATTTTCAATCCAATAATCTATCTGCTCTTTCGGGCCAGTAATGGTAAGCATATCGAACACTTCTCCATTGAGTTTGCAGAGGTCGATGGTTATACCCGAGGGCTTATTATGGGTTAGAAACAATTCCATGGTCAAGAGATTATGTAGCGGCTATCAATAGTTTCTCAATGCTGATAACTGCCTTTTCGAAACGGGGCATCAGCTCATACCATTCATTACTCAGAAAGACTTCCCTTATTATCTCGATCATCATTGGAATTAGACCAAGGGCAAAACCGGGATAATCAAAAAGGAAATGGCGAACTTCCCTCATTGTCCGATGCAGGGTCTTTTGATAGCCAGCTACGTAGTGCCGAATCTGGAGCCCAACAAATTCCATTTGGGTCAGGGCATCAATAGCGAGTTGATTAATTCCC
>NZ_MKUD01000034.1:0-6650 GCF_001898575.1 Spirosoma sp. 48-14 | reverse complement strand
TTCTAAAAAGTTGCTCATGGTTACAAATGACAATTGCGAAGACTATGTACAATTCGACAATCAAGTAGAATTGTTGATAATCAACTAGTTATCCAACTTTTGTATCTACTTTACCAGATTGTCGTTTGCGGTTTCTTACCAAATTGGCAATAATTTCACGCACCTTGTCAGACATATCAATTTCGTCTTCATCGCACATTGCCTTAAAATCATCTTTCAGCCTCGTGCTGAGCCGTACGTGTAAGTGACTGGTTTCCTTAGCCATTGCGTTAGTTTTTAGGAAGAATAAACTTAGCAAAAAAAGTGTTAATAGTAGCAACATTTTTTACTAAAATATTTGTGTTGCTAATGCTAACACGTTATATTTACACTGCTTGAACGGACGTTTAAGTAGTGTAAAATAAGCCTAAAATGGACCATAAACAGGTGTCTATTATTTGTGATACTAACATCTGGTATCGTTTGTCAGATGGAAGGATAGATCATCAGGAGATAGCTGGAAAGCACTTGATTGGCACATATATTAATGGTTATGAATTTTGTACAAGCCCAAACGGACTGAAAGACTATACGCAATTGCGGGCAGCTGTTATGGCCTTTGACCAATATACTACTGAGCTTTACTGCGAACCGCCGATTGAGTACATGAAATTAGTGTCAGGTCACCAGGCAAGCCAATCAAATTGGGAGCAAATTTCCAGGTTGATCAAGTCGGTTCAAAGGGTGGTGAAACCTCCTGAATCTCATGAGGAGGCTGCTCGTAAAGCCTATCAAGAATATTATGATCAAACCGAAAGGGACAATAAGGCTTTTTTGGACATGATTGATGAACACCGCAAGCAGATTGAATTCAGAGGGCTTCATAAAAAGCAAATGAGTAGAGCCGAGGTACGATATCAGCATAAGGAGATAACTAAACAAGTGATAACGAATACGGTAGCCGGTTTGCCACTTAATTGGAGCGCTCTGGAATTGTACCTTTCAACTTTCGATGAATGGATTAGGCAACTGTCTATGCAAAGTAGTCTCAAAATAAAGCCCAATGACTGGAACGATTTATTGAATTTGTCTTATGTAAGACCTGGTTTTCTTTACTGGACAGAAGACCATAAAAAAACTTGGGAATTCATTCATAGTTGTGGTTGTGGTCATTACCTCTACAAACATTTATAAGCTAATGGCAAAGAAAAACTCTTCCTCACAGGTTGCTAATGGCCAAACCAAGTACGTAGCTTACTACCGGGTATCGACCCGGGCTCAGGGTGAATCCGGTTTAGGCCTGGAGGCTCAGCGGTCGGCTGTGGCTGGCTTCGTAAAGGGTGCCATCATTGCCGAATACACCGAAGTAGAATCAGGTAAGAATAACCAAAGGGTTCAACTAGCCGCTGCCATTGATCGGGCCAAGCGGGAAGGGGCCGTATTGGTTATTGCCAAACTCGACCGGCTAAGCCGAAATGCTTCGTTCATCTTTACGCTCCGTGACTCAGGTGTAAACTTTCAGTGTGTCGATATGCCCGATGCCAATACCCTGACCATTGGCATCTTTGCTACACTGGCCCAGCACGAACGCGAACTAATCAGTTCGCGGACCCGCTCGGCTCTTCAGGCTAAGATTGCCCAGGGTGCTCAGCTAGGCAAACCCGAAAACCTCACGCCCGAAGCCCAGGCCAAAGGCACAGCAGCCAATGTTCGACGGGCTGCGTTGAACGAGAACAACCGAAGAGCTACCTCGATGGCCATAATGATGCTTAAAGCGGGTAAGAACTTTTCCCAGATTGCTTATGAGCTTAATCAGGCGGGATTTCGAACCTCCCAGGGCTGCGAGTTTCAGGCCACTCAGGTAATGCGGCTGATTCAGCGAACCCAGAAGGAAGCCACGGTGTAGCGGTGCGTGAATGTGGGTACCCATAGTAATTTCGGCTTGATAGAAAGAATAAAAAATTACACGTTGCTTAACGATATACAGGAGAAACTTTATGAATAGGAAAGACCTGCCAGAAACAGAAGAATTCCCTTCGTTTTCAATCCCGGAGACTATGGGGGTTTTGAATGAATTCGAAAAGAAGCATGCTCCTCATAAAGCGTACTATGCCGGCAACCTGGATTTACTACGAAGTGGGGGGCGTGTGTCTGTCGTTGGAAGCAGAAACCCAACACCCAATGGTGTAAGGAGAGCCATGATTGTGTCAAGGCGTTTAGTTGAAAAAGGGATTACGATTGTGAGTGGTCTTGCCGAAGGCATTGATACCATTGCGCATCAGACTGCCTTAAACTATAATGGTAAAACCATAGCTGTTTTAGGAACCCCTTTGAATAAACCCTATCCTAAATCCAATCAGGATCTTTTTGAGCGACTGGCCAATGAGCAGTTGGTTATCTCTCAGTTTCCATCCTATAGCCCTTTTCAGCCAAAAAACTTTCCGATTCGCAACCGGACCATGGCCCTTATTAGTCACGCAACGATTGTCATTGAAGCCTCTGAAAAAAGTGGAACGGTTCATCAGGGATGGGAAGCGCTTAGACTGGGAAGACAATTGTATTTACTGGAAAACCTGGTTAAGGAAAGAAAGCTATCATGGGCGGAGGAAATGATGAAGTATGGCGCTCAGTTGCTTTCTCAAGACAACTTCGAGGATTTATTTTATTCCATACCATCTGGCTTAGTTGATGAAGAATGCTTCTCTGATTTCCCCGCTTAAGTATGCGACCGTAGCGAATTATTCCCCAAGAGGAAGTTCTGAACTTTCTGTCCAATCGAGGGATACCTGTTACCGGTTTAAAAATGGAAATGCAGACACGCTCCAGCAATTCGCCAACTACCTACGCCGGCAAGTTGCAACATCCGCTATTTTCAACGACTTTTTTGGACCCGACGTTGTATTAGTTCCAACACCTAGCAGTTCGCTTCTGGTAGCCGGTGGGCTATGGCCTGCCCGGTTGATCGCTGACGAACTGATTCGGGTTGGCCTAGCCGGGGTAGTTACCCCTTACTTGCAGAGATCCTACGCCATAAACAAATCTTCCAACGCCCCACAGGGTAGTAGACCAACCGTTGAGGATCAGTACAAAAGCCTGGTCGTCAACAAACCCGATGTGATCCCGCCCAAACGGATAACCATCATCGATGACGTTTTAACCAAAGGAAGAACATCGTTTGCCTGTGCACTTCGGCTTTCGGAAGCTTTCCCTACGTCCCAAATCCGACTCTTTGCCCCCATACGAACCCAGGGTCTTGCGCCTGAGATTACGCAGCGCATTGAACCCGCTACTGGCAATATCACATTCGACGGATACGCTGATGTCAACCGGCATCCTTAACCGAGCCGGATCTTATATGTAACTAGCGATGCCGAACCTTTTGCATTATTCTGGTGGGTGGCCATCTAAAAATAAAGCCATCTGCCAGAATAACTTAGGATTGACCTATTGGTAGGGAGTTTTACTACCAGTAGGGCCCGGCGTTAGGAATCCTAACGCCGTCATAGATCAAAATCAGTTTTGCCATTGGCTTTTGTTTTATAGGATTGTCTGACACCTCCGATTTCAAATCAGGCCTGTTGCTGGCATTGCATTTTACAGCAGGTAGGAAAACATAAAGTAAAAGTTGAAAAGGGGAGAAAAATCCAAGACCTGAATGACCTGATCAGATCCCATTACCTCTCTGGTTTACCCTTGCTGCAACAAGGCCGATCAACTATAGCAAGATGTGTTTTTGTCCGACAAAAACGTTCCTGGCGCTGATTTGGCTTCGTCTCCGTAGTCGACCAAAGAAAGGCAGAGCTCCTTGTTTTTGTACAATCAGGCACCTGTAAAGGGTCACGTTTCAGACGCGACCCTTTGATATTGGGCCCAACGGGCTACTAGGATGAGATTGCTATCCTGCACACTTGGCATATACTTAGAAGCTGTCCCATAGTTGGGACGTGGGACAGTAACGAATCCCGATTGTCCCACGTCCCAACTATGGGACAGTGTGGTTTTACAAACAAGGCTAGTCATACACGTCAACGTTGCTATTGGTGATCAAGTCGAATGCTGCATACGAGAATGCCTTCTTCAATATCCCATTGATATTATGGTAGCAATGGCCCCGGTACTTGACGATCCCCAGCCGCTGGCACTGACTTTTGAGATACTCCTGCATAAAGAAATGCTGGTTTTCGATATCTTCGCTCCAGATGATATGAGGAGAGGTAATATTGATTTCGCCCTTGCTGCCATCGACGTACCATAACTCAAAGTGCATCACCTGCATATACCCCGTTCGTCCGAACTGATCCCAGTCGACGGTTTGCTGTTTCCGCTTTTCGCGTTTTGACAGCCTGGTTGTGGTTAAGGCTTTGTTCATTATTCCCAGTCAGTGCTAACAGACATTACTTTCCAGATATGAACCACATCGAACATGGAAATCTGCCAATCCGGTCTTAGTCTCCCACGTTTAGGGTCGTGACGCTCCAGAAACAGAGTATTTCCTTGTATTGAATCAAACCAGCCGACTCTGGACTGCCTGGGCGTGCGGTAGTTTTTCCGAAACGTGACGACGATTAGATCGTGAGGCTTTAGACTGGCAATGAACTTGATTGACTGACAAATCATCTCGTCGTTTTTTCGAAAGTAGGGCTCCATTGAATCATCTGTCACATTAAACAAGATGTACCCAAAGGCTTTGCTGTCAGGAGCCTCGTCAGGCAAAGGGTAACGCGGAAACTCATACAAATGGGCAATATGATTCATCGATGCCTGCCCTCGCAGTATCCAGTTGAGTGTCGAGTTGCAATCCTCATTTGAGTGTCTAATGAATATTTCCTTTAAATAGGACTCATATTCTCGCAATCTCTTTAGGGCTTCATCTTTCTCACTGCTGTTTAAGTGGTTTCTTCTACTCACATAATGGTAGGCATTGGAAGCCCATTCGCGAAAGGAGACCAGGGTATCGGTAAAAAGGTGTTCGTTAGTCACGGCTCACCTCCTTTTTCGGCTGGGCATTACCGATCCGGCGTAGATCGACGCCTAGATGGGTAGCTATTAGATTGATGTACGTATTGCATACCTTTATCTGCTCCAACGTACAGGCTAATTCTCCCGTAGCAAACGACCGAATAATATCTGCCTGGGATAAACCCTGTGAAGCAACCCAGCTCTTTTTCTGCTCATCCAACTCCCCATACAGCTTTTGCTGGTAGTCCATAAGCGCCTGTAAAATCACCTCCGCATCCGAGGGATTGGAAGCAATATCCTTTCGCCTGGAATCAGTATTGATTTCAAGCTCCATGGCCCAGAAAATAGAGGAGGTATCCACGTTATTAGCCGCTGTTGAAGAGGGTTTATTGTTGACCATACAATACCCCCTCCCGATGGGCTTCTTCTACCAGGTAGTCAGTATTATCAGCGTACTGTTTCAGTTTAGATAAAAAGGAAGCCAGTTCCAGGGCAATCCATAGTTTGGCTTCATTGCCCTTGCTGGCCAGTGTTGTATGTGGCGTAGAAAGGCACTCGAACAGAAGTTCATTAATAGCCTCAATGGGCGTTACTCCCTTGCCCCTTAGAAGGAAGTCGTCGACTAGCTCCAGCAACCGAGTTTGAGCCTCATAGACTGATTTGTTTACCTGTATCTGCTCAGGTCCTACAGTGGTTAGTTTAGGAGCTTCTGAATCGGTTGAGTTTAAGGTAGGATACTCATCAGCGATGATCGGATTGATGGGGGAAAATTCAAGCCTAACCGGGTTAGTGTTGGCTCGTTCTGGTTGAAAGTCCTGTTTCTGAGGATAGTTACCCAGATGACCTTGCCGATCATCAGGCAATGAAGGGGATTGAGGGCCATTATGGGCCGCTGATGGATTTGGAAGGTGTGTTTTCGGTAGGGTTGTTGCAGAATTCCCCCTACCCACGTAGTTTTGCTCCGTGAACATAGACTTAATTGGTTTAACGGTTCACATGGCCCCAACGCTCAAATCTTCTCACGGACGCAGCGTTGGGGTTTCCCATGTCTAACGAGTGTACTTCACTCGGTTTCTTTCACAATAGTAATTAAATGGGACTAAATAATCCCATAATTGAATAAAAAAATATTACACAAAATTTATTTCGAGTTTTTTCCCTATAGCTTTTGCAACTCGCTCCAAAGTGCTTACAGCTGGAGCTGATTTCCGGTTTTCTAGCTTAGTAATTGCTGAAACAGATACACCTATTCGTTCGCCTAACTCTTTTTGAGTTAAGCCAGCTTTGATTCGCGCTTCTTTGATCATTTGTCCTGTATGTTGTGTTTGGTCCGACACTTCGCAGTATGAATAAGCTGCGTAAAGATATTCTTTAGACTCTAAAAGCCAAATGAAGGCACATTGAAGTATTTACCGAAGGGTTTTAGTTGAAGACGTAGAATTTAAAGTCCTTTGTTAATAAATACTTGGTTGTATCCGTTTCGACCTGCTGGCCAGTGGTTGATTTGACTACGGCATTGGCCAGGTAGTAATTCTTACTGTTGTCTGTACGCTGCTTAATTCTGACTGCAATCGTAGAATCCAGCCGTTTGTATTTGGCCAAGGAGTCTCGATTCTGCTGGCTGAATCTAAGTAACATTTTAGACGTTTCAATTCGGCCCTCTGCTAATTTCTGGCTTACTCTTGCGGCACGAATGGAGGCAACATACTCCT
>NZ_MKUD01000033.1:891-8234 GCF_001898575.1 Spirosoma sp. 48-14 | reverse complement strand
GCCATCCGTGACGTAGTCGACCGGTTGATTCCAGCGTACCGTCTGCTGATTAAGTACACGACAACCGGGGAATTCAATATCAGTATAATCTTGCCGACCAGTTTATCGGTGGGTAGTGAACGGTTGCACCATAGTCTGATTCTGACCAACAGTTATAACGGTCGCACGCCGTTCAGTATCCAGGGGCAAACCCTGACTACGCTGTTGGATGCCTCCTCCCAACTGGGCAGTAGTCTCTACCGGTCGGTCTGTCAGAACGGGCTGTTGGGATGGGCGGATTCGTTTGCCGATCTGGATACATACCGGGGTTGGCTGGACGAGTGGGCGAAGAGAACTGATAAACTACCCTCCGCCCGAAGTAACCCCTCGCCCGCCCGTTCAACACGAACCACCACCGACATTCGTACCATTCATCACCGGGCTCTGACGATTGAGCGTTTTCAGGAGCACCTGAGTAAGCTATTGCTTGAGCATTTATCGGCCCCTCCGGCCCTGACGGCCGTGGTCTACAACCAACTACAGGAGGCCCCGCTGGCCGGAGCCCAGGAGGGTCTGATCCGCAAGCTGCCCATACCCGTTCAACTGGCTAAGCAGGCCCGCGACCGACTGCGGCTGGAAGAGCGACTGCTCAAAGAGCCTGCTTCGTACTGGCTCTTATATAATGCCGTTAATTACGCCTTGTTTACCAGTCGGAGCAGCCTGACGCTCAATGACCGCTACCGGCTCGATGAACGGGTGTTTCATCAACTGGTTGCGCTGGCTCAGGCTTAGTTACATCGCTCACACCCTGGCCGATTCGTTCGTAGTAACAATTCATCAACAACTGATTCCTTTATGCATTCCCCCGACATATCGCTGGGATTAGGTAGCGTCGTTTATGCGCTGGCTAAGCTGGATGGCGATTTTCACCGACAGGAAGTCGAAGCCGTCAATGAACTACTGGCGAAGGAGCCTTATAGCAACTTAGCCATTTGTGCCTGCTTTTTACGGGATACCGTTAACGAAACCACCGAGGAAGCGTATGCATTTGGCCTGCGCCGGATGGCTGATAAGCGCGTTGAACTCGACAAACAGACCAAGAAACGATTTGTCAATATTCTGTTGCGGGTTGCCCGGGCGCATGAGGGTATCTCCCGTCAGGAGCGGGCCTTTATCCGGGCTTTTTGGCGGGAGCTTCAGCAACTTTAATTCGGCGCGTTTATTGGCGGGAACAAATGGGAATTGAGGTGCTGTCACTATTCACTTTATTCGTGCTAGCAGCAACTGGTCTGTTTCTGTGGCGGGAACAGCGTCGTTATCAGCATAGATGCCGGAAGCGAAATCCAGATTAGTCACAACAAGGCTATCCGACTAAGACATAGGCTTCGGGAAACAAGTAAATTTTGTCGATATGGGTATTAGGTATTTTAATCGGTAAAGCCAGTAAGTTGGAAACTGAATGCAACATGCAACAGGAAATTAAGCAGTACCCAATGCGTGTTTCCTGCCTTTTTATGCCAAACGACTGGCTGCTAGTAGAGTGTAAGGTTTCGAGACAGCTAGTTACCATACCTGGGTGGGTTGGGTTGCGGCAAAAAAGCAGTAGTGCTTCCTCCTTTGAAAGCAGGATTACTGTAGCCACTGGTTTAGAAGCTTATGAAATGTACTCATCCCCGGAGCGCTGTTCGGCAAAAGCAAGTCGAAAGAGCCGCTATGCAGACTGCCATAGCAGTTGACAAGCTGACCTGCCTTATTTACCCGAGCTATCCAGGCCAGATTGGATCGGCCTTTGTAAAATTGGTGCAGGACGTCTTATCGACACTGGATAAATCATAAAGCGCAGCCGCTCTGTTTTGACAAGCAGTATCATGGTTATGAACGTTGCCACAATTGTGAATGAGTGCCTGGAAGCAGTCGTTTTTAACCCGGGTATGTTTCGTTAACCCGTTTAAATCAAGGTAACTTTTCCGGACGGGTCAACCCGCCCACCGTTCAGGAAAACGTCCCTTTGATTAATATTAATATATGGGTAGCTAACTTGTTAGTTAGCTGGCAAAGCAGGAGTAAATCCTAATTTGACTAATACCCCCTCATACGAATTGACTCCCTCAAAGGCTAAAGCCCCGTTAATATCGGGTTCGTCGTCTTCATTCAGGGGAGCCACCCATGCTGTAGCCTTTTTTTCGGCAGACGCCGGTATGAGGCTTACGGCTACTTTCGTTACAATCGTCTCCACTTGAGTGTAAGTCTCTACGTCATCTGGGTGAGGAATTCGAAAAATCCACACCATGGGAGTTGGTAGTCTATAGTAACTATCAACAGTCCCATCTGTCCCAATGTCAATGCCTATAGGAATAAGATCTTTGATTAAGTAAGAATCCATTTTTAATATAACATGGCTTGTGTTATGACTGTAAACGTTTGAGAATAACATTATTAGAATAACCCAACTTCAAGTTCACACCGTAGGTATTTGAATGAATCCGTTCTTTTTTTATCCGTAGTCGTTTGGGCCGAGGTGGCTTAGTGATTTCAGTAGGTGATGGCTTAGTAGGCTGATTTATAGGGACTTTTTCGGTTTCCATTTTAAGGTTGTATTTCTAAGTTCAACTTTATTTGTATGGGTAGAGTTTTTGTAATTTAAGGTAAGGGTACTTAATTGACGACTGGTCTTTAATTGAGCTGCGGTACCAATAACACAGCATATTTGTCATTTCACTCCCATATGGCAATCGTGGTTTTATCGGAAGCAATACGACTTTTTTGTTCAAGAACTATTAGGGAAGCTTTTTATCTGATTTTATTTTGAAGTAGTAGCGATTTCTTCTATAATATGATGCTAAGTAAGTTACCCAATCAACCTTAACTCTTTGACACCTTACGAAGCATTTTGAAGTACACAGTATAAGAATCTCCATTCAAATAGAACCAGGATGATGGATCTGGCTCTATTTCATTTTGTTTCCCCCAATGAAAATCCCCAGTGGCTTTGTTGTAATAGTAGTTGAGAGCTACGTCATATTCATAACTCGTTAAGGTGCTAAAAGCATCGTACCGTTTTATTAATAAGGCAATGGGTTCAGCCATTGACTTTCGTAATTGATATTCAGTTGTACTACCATTTTGTACGGTATATACTGTGTAGGTACCAATTGTATGGTTTGGCACTTTGGCGAAATTGGTGCTTGATCCTTCAACCGTAACCGCTACCGTTTGCGCTCCAGCCGGTTTCACCGTTAATTGATATCCTCCCCCTTTTATACTTCCATCAGGCTGACTAAGACTGTAGCTACCTTCTTGATATGCTTTAAAGCCATCTCCTACTTTAAACCCCGCATCGACGAATACTGCATTGTATGTACCTGATACCCGTTGAATTGGGTCAGGATTTTCACCTAACTCGATTTGGTTATTTAATGCAATTGGGTCAGGCTCTTTTTTGCATCCACTTACCAGAATAAGCAAAACCCCAATGTAACTTATGATTTTATATGTGCTCATAGGATAAGATTTTCTTAGATTGGCCATACAATTACACTTTTTTTCCCCGCTGTTCTTATTCTTCGGATTGAAATAAACTCATGGTGCCAATGATTGAGCTAATTGCTTTAGGTGTACCTGTTCGACGTGGAGTGGCCGACTTGGGAGTAGTTTCTTTCTTTTTTACTTTAACGTTTTCAATACCAAGGGATTTTACCATGTAAGCCGTAGCATTTTTAACGTTTTTCCGCTTTCCTGAAGCTACCTCTGTATGGATTCGCAGGAATGTTTCTAACTTATCAGAGTTGTCGGTTATGGCTGCTTTCTGAGCCTCGTTGAGTGTGTAGCCTGCAAACCATTGCCACGCTAATGCAACGGCTTCTCCAATGGGCATTTTCTGGATATATTCTCTGCTCGCATCTACTTCGCTTTCAATCTGACTTAGCGGTGTTTTTTTAGTAAACTTTAAGCGGGTTACCCGTTTACCCTCTTTCTTAACCGGTTCGTAAGTAAATTCAATGCCCGTCTTCTCCTTGATTTCATTATACGCTACATCTAAGCACTTACGCGTAAAATCAAAATACTTGAACGTTTCGGGTACGTTAAGAATATGCCTCAAGTGATCGACCTCATAGGTAAAAGTATCGCTTCGGTAGTGACTCATTAGAATTTCATATACCCGTTTTGAATAGAGGGAACCTAACGAGCGCATTACTTCATAATCATAACTTGTCCATGTTTTTCCTAGCTCAGTGTAGTAAGGTACAGCGCCAGAGAACATGGTAATTTTTAAACACATCTTCCCCTTGTTCATCAGGTTCTCAACCAGTGGAAAAGGGATCATATACTTAAAATAGCGTTCACCCTTTTCATTGGTAAAGGCGAATCCCTGTTGCTTTAGCTGCAACGATTTTGCAGCCCGCTCAATTTCACTGTAGTTTCTACTCTTACTGAGCTCAGCAAACGGGATTAGGAACTCAACATTTTGATTAGGGAACAAGGGCTGGCTTTTCTCAAAGTAGCGTATAGTCAACTGATTAATAATCATAACGACTATATTCTTCTCCAAAGCCGTGAACATCTGCCGAGACTCAGTTATCAGGTTGGGCTGGTAATTGTTTTTTTGCTTCTTACTGGGCACCACCATCAAATTTTCCGTTGAATCCGACATAGCGAATAAAAATAAGTTTTCAGGAAAAACATCCGCAATTTAGAAATAAAATAAGCACTACCAAATCGAATTGTACAAAATTGATGTAACTACAACTACTTATCTCTCAGAATGTTACTAAAATCGATCTTCGTTGCCAAGTCGCTTTTGCTTCGTATCTGAGTCGTTTTCTTGATTTAACAAATGGTAGAAAAATCTACCATTTGTTAAATCATTGGTTCTAAGGACTTAGCGAGCCATCCATTACGCTTATTTAGATCTAATTTTGTCCGTTTTACGGACTAGTAGAGGAGTTGTTATTGTATTATATTGATACAGAAATTGTAATAAACTAATAAGTTGGACTTGCCTTCTACTCCGTACTCTGGTCGCTTTTCGCTGAAAGGTTCTTAGGACATATTGCTTCGTACTCTGGTCGCTTTTAAGGGGGTTCTATATGCTTCGTACACAAGTCGTTTTTCGCCTAGTTAATTCGTACACAAGTCGTTATTGCTTCGTACATTAGTCGTTATTGCTTCGTACATTAGTCGTTATTGCTTCGTACATTAGTCGCTTTAGCTTCGTACATTAGTCGCTTTTCTTTTAGTAAAATACTAATAATCAACTAATTAAGTCATTCCTAATCTATCTAATTTTAGAAATTTTTAGAAAAATTTGACAATCTTGCTAAAAAAGAACAAAGGGGAAAAAAAGAGAGACAAAATATGTTTAAATGTTCATATTTTACTAAAACCATTTATTATAAACTGCCTAAATTACTAAAAAAATCTTCCGGCAACTATATTTGTAGTTATTATAGCTTTTAGCATTTTGTCCAATTTCAAAGTAGAAGATTCGAATACACTAACTGTTTGTGCCAAAATGACAGTAAATCTTAGATTATACCCTTTTTTTGGTCATACCAAAAGTAAATGATATATTATGAGACCCTCCTGTATTCTGGTATCTCAGATCTGACTGTTAAAAATAGCGTGTCTTGATTAGTGTATAAAGACAAATCAGTTATTGCAATTTTTAATAATCGCCCCTTAGCTGTTATTTTACGAGAAACCGGATGAATCGACCTATGAAAGATTCTGATAAGTCTGATTCAAAAAAATTATCAGACCTTATAAAAGAGTCAAATATAACTATGCAGGACCTGGCAGAGGTCTTGAATTATAACCGTGCCACTATAAGGGTACGCAAAAAGAACCCAGAGTTATACACAATTTTAGAAATTGTTACCCTGGCGAAAATGCTTAAGAAAACGCCTACCGCTGTTGTTAAGATAATTCTTCGCGAAATGAATGAATCAGCAGGTGACGTGGATAAGGAGGATGATTAATCCCCCTACCCTACCGCTTCGACTAATGCTTTTAGCTTAGGATATAATGGGTGTAATACAATCAGTTCATCAATAATGGCACTCTGGGTTTTATTTTCCAGCGAACTAATCATATTGAGTAGCTTGTGAGCCCTAGCTGATACTCGTGCTGCATTCAATGGCGATGGCGCTGGTGTCTCCATTTTCTTTTTTGATTTTGCGCCCCTTTTATTAACCGTGCTCCCCTTGTCTGCCGATTCAGTTACGGCCGGTTCAGTCTCCACAGAATTCACGACAGGCATGTTAGTTGGTGACTTCACATCAGCCACAGCTTCTTGCACCGGTGGAACGACTGGCGCATTAGAGCCCGATCCCTTCGAGTCTTGAACGTGAGCAGCTGGTACCTTAACTTCAGGAGCTGATTCATTTTGTATAGGTACTGCTTCTATTTCCGAAGAAGACTCGGTACTGTCTGTGTTATTAAGTGTTTTGGTACCTTGCTCGGCGGCTTTATTTCTAGCACTTTTCGAGATTAATCCAAAGCTTTTTGCCATCGGTGTCTTATTTAGTGGTTGGAGTGTTCAGATCCGCTTCTATTTCATACTTCTCTAAAAACTCTTTGATAAAGGGCAAAAACTCATCTCTGCCTTCTTGGCTTTCTAACAGCGAGGTATATGTGTTATAGTTCTCGAAGATTTTTTTAAGCTTGATTTTTGATTGAAATAACTGGATCCCAATTTCTTCGGCAAATTCAGGCAGATATGTATTCTCCTTAATGTTTCGGAAAAAGTTGTGAAACGCATAGACGTACGTTGGATAGCCTTCGTCCTGTCTAATTTTTTTTAGTTCAGCCATAGTGGCCATAAAGTGGCCAGTCGCCAGTGCGTCAGCCCTGGCTGGTTTAATGGGGATGATAAAGCTGTCACACATGGCTAACAGAGCAATGATCGCATCATCTTCCAGGCCTGTCATACGGGGCATATCGATGAAAATGAGATCGTAACTTTCATTTTCATAAGCTTCCTCAATAATTGCCTGGGCTTCTTCGGGAGTGGCCGTTTTGAGATCCCAGTCAAAGGTTACTCCTCCCCCACCCGATTCAGCAATTTCCTTATCCTCCTGTCGGAGGTCAGTTATTGACTTCTGATTATCGGCGTCAATAACCAGTACCTTTTGGCCACTATGCTTAGCCAACACGTTCGCGATCCAGCAGGTTGTTGCTGTTTTACCGGCCCCACCCTTCATGGTCGATGCGCAAATGACTCTCATACATATTTGGTTTTAAATGTTACTTTGTATATTTGTTAACAAATATACAAAACACACTAAGAAATTAATTAATTATGCAAATAATTTCTTAATTTTAAACAATACAAACAATACAAACAATACAAACAATACAAACAA
>NZ_MKUD01000033.1:0-796 GCF_001898575.1 Spirosoma sp. 48-14 | reverse complement strand
AAACAATACAAACAATACAAACAATACAAATTTATTATGTACTTAGTTATTTAAGTAATTATTTGACATTGTTACCTATTGTATAAAATTATAGAATCTGTATAGTTACTGAGTTAACAATGTATGTTAATTACATTTTTTTTTACTGCGTAATAGACAAAGTAACATTACGAACAAATGGAAAGAATCGTGTGAAAATCATACTACCAGGTACTTTAGTGATGCAATGTGATTTATGTTAATTTGTGTACTATGTATAATACATAACATTGTTAATAAAATATTATATATTTTATGTTTTAAAATTAAATAAGTATAATGTAGAAAAGTAAATAAATTATTTATGTTACATTGTTAACAATATGAGATTTTTATCATTTATTTTCGCGGTAGTAAGAGATAGGAAGAAACTATACATGTATTTTTCAGCAAGAAGGAATGATATTATCATAGATAAATCATTGTAAATCAAAAGTATAGCTTTTTATAAAATATGATTTATATTAATAAAGTATTGATAGTCTTTTAGTTATAATAGATTTTTTTATATCTATGGCTAAAAATGTACGAGAAAATGGCAAATAGAGTAGTTGCAATAGATGAAACTGTATATGACGTAATGATCGAGGAAGTAGAGCAGTTAAATGCAAATGCTAACCGCGAATATCAGGATCAGTACAAATTAGCTGATACCACAAGACGTAGAAAGCTAAAAAAACCTGAAAAACTAACGTTGAAGTCATACACAGAAAGTGCGCTAGAATACTTCCGAAAAAACCATATTGATCCAAGGTCG
>NZ_MKUD01000032.1:118117-139820 GCF_001898575.1 Spirosoma sp. 48-14 | reverse complement strand
TTATATCGGCTCACTCAGTTATATGCTTAATCCAAGTTGCTCCACAAGTATTGTCCTTGATCCGGTTTCGTATAGCCATAACTAATTATCTCACTTATAGACTATTTGAAACCTAATCAAAATTCTGATTACCAGGAGGCTTATTAATAATTGAATTGGTAGGAATGGGCTTTATTATGAATCAGTCTTTGAACTTGCAAACCCAACAGTAAGGATAGACCAAGACACATACTGTAGTATGCCCCCCTTCGCATGAAGGATAATGTTCCTGAAGCTACATAATAAGTGCTTAGTTACTAAAGGCTAATTGCTCATTTTCTACGTATATCTTTATCTCAGATTGGATACGGATCATTTCCCCACTTTCAATTCCTTTTAACCAGGATACTATTCTGTCTTTATCGGCTTTTAACTCCGTCAATCGTTTTAAGGAATCGATATGCTCTTTTCCTTTCCTTTCCATGTGTGAAAAGTTTTTCAAATCATGGAAGTTAATCTTATAGGTAAGTAATCCACATAGGACTTCTCGGGCATCCTCATGAGTAAATACCCCCTCAATTAGTTTTAGATCAATTTGGTGTTCCATAAGTATAATTAAGATCATGTATGACACAAAAGTGACGACTTTAAAATATAAATGAAAATTTATATTTTTGATATTATCCATAAATAATTTTTATGAATTACACGTTGCATCAACTTCAGGTATTTTTGAAAATCGCGCAAACGCAGAGCATTACAAAAGCGGCCGACGAGTTATATCTAACCCAACCTGCCGTTTCGATTCAACTCAAAAACTTTCAGGATCAGTTTGATATTCCCCTGACGGAGATCATTGGCCGCAAATTATACCTGACCGACTTTGGTCGGGAGATTGCTCTGGCCGCCGAAAAAATCGTGAACGAAGTCTATGCTATTAATTATAAAACCTTGTCCTACAAAGGGTTGCTGTTTGGCAGACTCCGCATCTCGGTGGTGTCGACGGGTAAGTATGTGATGCCTTATTTCTTAGCTGGCTTTCTACAGGCGCACGAAGGGATTGATCTGAAAATGGACGTAACCAACAAGCAGATGGTGTTAGAAAGTCTGGCCAATAATGAAGTGGACTTTGCGCTTGTTTCGATAGTGCCCCAGCAATTGACTGTAGAACGAATCGAATTAATGCCCAATAAGTTGTATTTCGTGGGTGGCGCCAATGGCATTCCGCAACCACAGGTGCTGGATCCCCAGGCATTGAAAAACCTGCCTTTAATTTACCGGGAGGCTGGTTCAGGAACACGCTACATGATGGAAAAATTTATCGCCGACAACCAGATTCAGGTTCGTAAAAAGCTGGAATTGACATCAAACGAAGCAGTGAAACAGGCAATCATGGCTGGACTGGGCTATTCAATCATGCCCTTAATTGGTATTCGGAGTGAAATTCAACGCGGTGATATGACAATTATACCAGTCAGCGGGCTACCACTGCAAACCTCATGGAACCTAATCTGGCTGAAAGCTAAACCGTTTTCACCCATTTCACAGGCGTTCATGAACTATCTGGAATTGAATAAAGAACTAATCATATCCGAACGGTTTGCTGGTTACGATCGGCAATAACGGTAGCAATTAATAAAAAGGAACCCTATGCTCACCCAGTAGAGTATTATCTAACTACCTCCCTTATTGAATTGGGTATGTATAGTTTCTACTTCCTACGTGATGATTGCTGAACGCTCGGGCTGCTTTCAGCTTTAGGCCTTACCTTGATACCGGCATTGGCAATGATAGCAGCCTTTTGTGGTATGTCGGGGCCATTAGTAGTAAATTCATTATTTTGGGCATGGTTGTACTGTCCGCCCACCTCAGCATTGTAAACGACGTTATTGGCTACCCGTATGAACTGAGAGTAGTTATCCAGGTAAATCGCTTCCACATACCACTCACCTGCCCACTGGCTGCGCTTGATGTCGTGCAGGTAATTTTCTTCGATGCGGGTTCCACGCTGATTGCCGCCTAAGGTGTAAATGCCTCCGCCATCATCGTGTAACTGAAGACAGTGATGGATGTGGTTGAATCGGATCAGGTTCGCATAACATCCGACATCCGCATACCCTGCTGGCTGATCTCCCACTTGAATACCACTATAGGGCATATCAAAAATATTGTTGTGTTCAATGGTCATCCCATGAACATTATAAGCCAGCACACCACCACCGTTGGTATACACCTGCCCGCATTTTGAAATGGAATTATTGACAATAACGACACTATCCGAATGCTCTTCCGGTCTGGCGTTCTTTTTACCCTGTGCATCAATCACAATACCATTGGCGGCTATATTCGTTATCGTATTCCCGTCTATCGGCGAGTCATCCACATTAGCAAAAAATACGATGGCATTTGCGCCTGCATTACGAATAACGTTGTTGCGAATGGTCACATATTTGGCATTCATCAGTTTAAAGGCAGCCTGCGGATAGGCGCGGTTGGCAAACGCCCGGTTAGCAAGTTGGCCATAAGGCAGTACGAATTGCGTAGCCGATAACCCAACTTCTGAGGGGCTAGTCCAGTTTGTACACTCTAACGTAAGCCCCCTGAACTCCAGATTTTGAACGGGCTTTTCCTGACTGCCAGTCACCTCAATCAGTACGTCCAGCACCGGGATTTCGACATCCAACTGCCTTATATCAATGTCCTTTTCAGCTTTATAGTACAGCACTCCCTCCTCTTTATTCAAATACCATTCTCCTGGCTCATCAATAAACTCATAGGCATTTTCATAATAGAAAGGTGCATTCCGGTAGTAGTTGTCGTACTTATTAAAAACGGCCATTCGTTCCGCATCTTCCGGGACAAACCGAACAGAATCTCCTTCAATCCTGTCTTTTTTGTAGCGTACATTCTGGTGAAGCCAGTGTGGAAGCACGACCAGTTCCATGGCCTCTTTTTGGGCAACCGGCTTTGCAGCATCCCAGTCTTTTAGTGCAATCGTAAACTCCTGCTTTTGCACATTCGCCCGCAGCAGTCGAAAGTAAGGACCGAAATCGGTTTCATTTTCTCTATTTGGCTGCCTCGCCCGTACTGCTTCTTTACCATTGACATAAATCTGCCTGAAATTTCTATTTCCCACAGAGGCCTTATATATGTTTTGCCCGACATTATGGAGCGTCCAACCAAAGACTTTCTGCCCACCAGATAGTACAGGTTTTTCGCCCGGATAAGCCTGATAAACTACCCGACAATTCTCCCCGGCGTCCTGCTGATTGAACGTTAAGGTTTGTCCCAACGCATACCGACCGCCCCGTAACGTGACCGTGATTTGTTCCGCTTTCGTTTTCAGAAGGTCGCCTACCATCTGCTTTGCTTTTTCGATGGTTTTAAACGGACGTTTCAACGAACCCGGATTCCTGTCATCTCCTTTTGGCGATACGTACAAATTTACTGTTGGGTAAGGTGACAGGCTCTGCGCTACCAAATCGTTACAGATCAGGAAAAGTGAGATGAGAACAGATACCCCGAAAAACGTTAACTTAACAGACTTCATACTTCTCTCCCTAAGATTTGATTTCACAACCATTCCTGTTATGTGTATGTTGCAAAATTCACTACTCGTACAGATGAGTGATGACTCCATTTCCAAAGCAGATTTTACAAGACACGACTTGTATCCTTCAAGCATAGAGAAAACAAAGCGTTTGGATCAGGTGTTGCGAAAAGTAGCCGGGCACTCTTTGTGAACTACCTCGTTAGTTGCTGGCCACACTCCTTGTACACCAAACCTAAACAGGTTTAGGACTATTTTTCATAGCCCATTCAGCGGTAATTTCGACGGTCTTCAAGCAATTCCCGAAGAAACGAGAGAGCTTTCTTTTTCAATTTTTGTCAGCCACCACATTGGTGTACAATCGGTAAAGGGGCTACCAGAAAACTAACTGGCTATCGAGGAGACAATTCAGACAAGCCTCATACATGTGTTGAGCCGATACGACTGGCCCCATCTAATATAACCGGGAGATGATAGACTTTCAGATGAGTAGGCAGGGTACTCAAGCCGCTTAAATCACGAACCTTCGTGTTAAAAAGATGCTGTCAGAGGGAACGCAAAATCAGGCTTTCTTCGCCTTGAGCTGTTTCCATATCTGCCAGGACTCTGACAATGTCATATACCTTACACCCCGACGATTATTCTCCCGGCTGATCCGATATAACAGGTTCCAATGATGGAATAATACCCGATAAGCTTCCAGAATCGGAAAACCAGGCTGATAAATGTGGGCGGGTTCGGCCCCTGCCCCGTTCAGTTCCATAATTTTCAGGTGCTGACCTGTTGTCAGGTCGGCAATGGTTCGGCACCGCAAATCATAACGTCCATAATAGAATCCGTCAATAGATCCGCTGATTTCATCAAAGCGGGCAGTGAGTTCAGGCGTAATCAGGTGGTTCGCATTCATGAATTTAGTACCCCGGCTGTGGTTGCCGATCGGAACGAGCAGGACTTCTACCCCCGAGGCAGGAATTTCATGCAATCGTTTTCCCCACTGTTGACGCAGGGCGGGCAGTTGCAAAATGGCTCGCTCGTTTTGGGCGATCAGTTCTTCAATGCAGTTATAACCATTACCCCGTACACCCAAAAATTCTTTCCGGACAATAGAAGTCACTACGCCCCTGACCTGGCCTGGCAACCGGTAATAAAACACGCCGAACTCCAGCGGTTCATCCACATATTCCTGAATCAGGAAATCATTTTTCTGTTGCCGTAAATAGTCAACAAGCCCTTCGTATCTCTCGATTTTTTCAACCTGCCAGCCCCGTTCACCCACGTCCGGCTTGGCAATAACCGGTAGCCGTATTCCCTTCTGCGATAGGAGTTGACATACTGTTTTAATGGGCGTCCCGGCTTTGATAAGCAAGGTTTCGGGCTTGTATCGGGTATCGATTTTATCCAGAATACTCTTTTTCGATTCGCCCAGCAAGCCACCCGTCAGGATAGAAGGGTTAGCCGCCGAGAAAAAGAAAAACGAGCGGGCTTTAACCGACAACCACAGCCAGTATACCCCGATCGGTGCATAAACGACCCAAAACGGCCAGTATTCCCAGGAACGTAACCGGATAAAAAACGGGTAAGTCAGCCTCAGTTGAGTTAGCCGGTTGCGGCATAACCGGATCAGTGATAAGCGGATAGTTTGGTTCGGAAGGCTAAGCGGTTGCATGTTCACAGGAATGGAGAAGGTGAAAACTGGATTGCTGACGGATCAGGTCGTCGTATTGCATGGCCACCTGCCCGTTTGTATGCGCTACTGTGGTCAGACTGAGGGTCATTAGTTTATTGTTTCGGTTCATACGCAGGGCATTGGCTTCATCGGATTCGCCAGCATGTAAATGAAAAAAACGAATGGCCTCAGTGGTGGCAGACGGGTTATGAGACAGCCAGTCACGAAACCAGTGGTCGCGGGTCTCAATCACATCAGGGGTGTACAGCGTTACCGACGACCAGATATGAGCACGGTTGGGATCTTTTTCATGGATAAACAAGCGGTTGCCGGTCCAGCGCACCTCAACCAGCCGGTCGGGCCGGGCCAGCAGCAGCGTGAATGGTTCCAGGCCAGACGGGTTATAGTACTCCAGAAAATCATCGATCGTCTCATAATCGAAGACTTGCAACGGCACCAGCCCCCGGCTGTGGCGGTATGGGGGCTGTGGATTGTGGGCTTTGTAGCCGCCGTTGAGCAGACAAACCGTTGTATTGACTGAACTAACTATCCAGGTGCCCCCTCCGAGCGGATCTTCGGGGTAAACCAGTTCCTGTCCGTTACGGTCATGTGGCAGGGCGGGTTCAGCAGCAGGACGAGCCGTTTTCTCATCACGACTGTGAGTGAGTATAAATCCTTCGGCAGGGTGAGGTAAAAAAGTGGCTGTACACATAGTACGTATTCGTTATAGCAACCATAATGCAAGACAGATACCATAAGAAAAGAAAACACAGCACACTGAAAATCAATTAATTATTCAAAAAAAACTCACTTTTTTAGCCTCCCCTCTGTCACGATATTTCGTAAGTATCCTGAATAGTCCGAAAAGCACAGGTATAAAACGATACAATTGCTGTAACCTGAGTTATCCGGTAGTGTGGCATATCAAGCTCTTTTACGATATTGGCCTTGCGAAAGGGGCTACAGCTTTCGTTTCGTACAAAGACCTTAATTCGTAACTAAAAAGTGATCTCAGCAGGATACCAGAAATTGGCTGAATTTGCCCGTCGGTTAGGTGGATTGACAACTGGCGATGCGGCCACGTTTGCCGGTGCCTTTCGGGAAATGAAAGTCAAAAAGCGGCAATTCATTATACAGCCTACTTTTCCGGCCAACCACCGGAATTATGTGGTATCCGGTGCCTTACGGGCGTATGTTGTTGGGGAAGAAGGTTCGGAGCACACCATTTCGTTTGCCGTAGAGGATTGGTGGATCACCGATTACAATAGCTATATCTACCAACAACCGGCCACAATGTTTGTGGTTGCTCTCGAAGACAGTGTAGTACTTCAGATCGACTACGAGCATGAACAGATCCTTAAGCAGACGAATCACCGTTTTGAATCCCTGTTCAGACAAATGGCCGAACGGGGTCTCGCTTTTCAGCAACGGCGGCTGATTGCCAACCTTACATTATCTGCCGAGGAACGGTATGACCACTTTCTTCAGCATTACCCGCAGATAGCCCGTCGGGTCCCGCAATACGCCCTTGCCTCCTACCTCGGTATGACCACCGAGTTTTTGTCCAAAATCCGTAATAACAAGGTGCGGAAAAAAAGTTGAACTGCTTCAAGCGTTTTTCTTAATCTGGTTCATCGGAACAAGGCTGTTTGGCGTACGACCTTTGCAGGGTCAGAATTAAACAAAAACACGCTAAACAAGCAATACCATGACAACTGTAGAGACAAGAACGTTTTCCGTTCCTACCCGCGATGAAGTTTCAACAACCAACCAATCTATTTTTGACTCTCTGCAAAAGGGTCTGGGTTTTGTACCTAACCTGTACGCTTATTTTGGCAAAAACGAAACGGCACTGAGCGACTACCTGACCCTGCAAAACCGGAAAAGTACATTACGCCCTAAAGAGCGGGAGGTCATTAACCTCGTGACGAGCCAGATCAACGGCTGCCGCTACTGTCAGTCAGCACACACAGTTCTGGGTAAAATGCACGGTTTTACAGAAGAGCAGATTCTGGAAATACGGGGTGGCAAGGCGTCTTTCAACGAAAAGCTAAACGCCCTCACCAAACTGACGGCATCAATTGTCGGGAATCGGGGACAGGCCAGCCAGAACACCGTAGAAGCTTTTTTTGACGCCGGTTATTCGGAAGCTAACCTTATCGATGTCATAATGGTGATTGGCGACAAAATCATCAGCAATTACCTGCATGCGATCACGCAACTGCCTATTGATTTTCCATTGGCCAAAGAATTGTAAGCCACCTGATCATACAAAAGCCAGTCACACTACAGACGTAGGGGTGACTGGTGTTTGTTATTGGAGCTGGAGTACGCGTGTTTCCGTTGAAGGAATGCGGCAACGTTCGTTAAGCGTCTAACTTCTTCCGGAATACAACCTTATCCTCTCCCTGCTGATAGAACTCCCGGATGGTAGCTTCCCGATGGTAGCATAGCACCGGTAAACCAGGGAGTTTTCATTCCGGCCGCCGGATACCCAGCTTTTTCATTCGGGAGTCCAGCGTAGTGGGAATCATATCCAGCATTTGGGCGGCACCGTTTTTTCCGCTCACCTTCCAGCGCGTGTGTTCCAGCACGGCCAGAATATGCTGCCGTTCGCATTCCTCCATCGTCAGCAATACCGGTTTTGATGGGCCTGTACTACTCGCGCGGAGGCTTAACAGGCTTTGTCCGGGCCAGTTACCCAATTCCAGTTTTTTACCGGTAGAAATGATCAACGAACGTTCGATGATGTTTTCCAGCTCGCGGATATTGCCCGGCCAGTTATAGTCGGTTAGGATGTCAATGACCGATTGCGGAATCTGCTCAATACGTTTACCCATTCCTGCCCCGTGTTTATCGCAGAAATGCCGGACCAGCAGCGGAATATCGTCTTTTCGTTCGCGCAGGGGAATGCTTTGAATCGGGAATACATGCAGCCGGTAATAAAGGTCTTCGCGGAAACGACCATCGATCACTTCCTTTTCCAGGTTGCGGTTGGTCGCGGCAATAACCCGCACATTGACCCGTAACGTTTTGCTCCCTCCTACCCGCTCAAACTCACCTTCCTGCAATACCCGCAGGAGTTTTGGTTGCAGATCAACCGGCAGCTCACCGATTTCGTCGAGGAAAATACTGCCGCCATCGGCCAGTTCAAACCGCCCTGTTTTCTGCCCCGTAGCACCGGTAAAAGCGCCTTTCTCGTGACCAAACAGCTCGCTTTCAATCAGGGTGGCTGGTAAGGCTGCGCAGTTAACTTTAATAAGGGGTTTGTTCTTACGGGGACTGTGTTTGTGAACCGCCCGGGCCAGTAGTTCCTTACCCGTGCCAGACTCCCCCAGAATAAGAACTGTAATGGGTGTCGGGGCCACCTGCTCAACCTGTCGGAGCACACCCGCGAATGCCTTACTGTGGCTGACGATCTCCTCAAATGTTCCGGCCTGACGGATTTCCTCACGAAGGTAGGTATTCTCGGCCTGTAGCTGATTTTTTAACCGCTCGACTTCGGCCAGGGCCTTACTGAGGGATTCTGTCCGCTCGGCAACACGCTGTTCGAGGTGGGTATTGGCTTCTTCCAGTTCCTGTTGCAGTCGGCGCAGCATCAGGTGGGTATTGATACGGGCCAGTACTTCGGGTAGCTGAAATGGTTTGGTGATGTAATCGACTGCCCCCATATTGAAGCCGTTTACCTTGTCGATGGTCTCGGCTAAAGCGGTCATAAACAGTACCGGAATGACCTCGGTTGCCGGATTTTGTTTCAGCCGGCGGCATGTTTCAAAACCGTCCATGCCGGGCATCATTACATCCAGCAAAATCAGATCAGGTTGGGCAAGCCCCGCCTGTTCGATGGCATTCTTGCCGTCGCGTGCCACCAGTACTTTGTAGTTAAATCGCGTCAGCGTCTCAAACAATACACTGATGTTATTGGGCATGTCGTCCACAATCAGGATGGTGGCGGGACTTCCGCTGACTGCTTCGGGATCATCATGGTCGCGTAAAAATGGGTTCATAGTTCGGCTAAATAATCCCTCAGGAAAGTTTTCATTTTTTCGGTATCGAACGAATTGGCTGCCCGGCGCAATTCAACGGTAAAAGCATAATACTGCTGATCCTTCTGTTCCAGGTTATCGAGCAGCCTGACCACCTCCTGAACGTCGCCCATCAGTGCGGCATTGTACAGTACCTTAAGGATGTCTGTGTGCGGAATGGCAGCCGGAGCTGATGTGGGTTCGAACCGGCTGCTTTTCGCTTCCGGCTCGTCGGTAATCCAACGAATCGGCAAATGATGACCGATTTTCGTTAGTAGCTCGTCCAGGTCAACCGGTTTGGTGATGAAGCCATCGAAACCAGCCTGCAATGCCCGCTGCCGGTCCTGCTCGAACACCCGGGCCGAACAGGCAAACACCGGGATCGTCCGTGTTTGCGGATGAGCACGTAGCCGCTGCAAGGCACCCGGTCCGTCGAGTTGGGGCATAACTATGTCCAGCAGAATCAGGTCGGGAAGTTCTTGCCGGGCTAAAGCAACGGCTTCTGCACCATGCCGGGCAGTCAAAACGGTGAATCCCAGCGGACGAAGTAAGTCAGCCAGAATGGTACTGTTTTCCCAGCCATCATCGGCAATCAGGATGGTTTGCCGCACTCCTTCATACCCTCTGATCAAGCCCGATGGAGAAGGCTCAGGATCAGACAGGCCTGCTTCCGTCAGCACCGTTACGGGTATCGACAGGCAAAACCGGGTGCCTTTACCTGACTGACTCGATACCTCCAGATTGCCCTGCATAAGCCGCACTAACTGATCAGTGATAGCCAGGCCAAGGCCGGTACCTTCGACAAAATCGCGGGATTCCCGAATCTGCTGAAAAGGCCTGAAGATGCTTGTCAACTGATCGCCGGCAATTCCTACGCCGGTATCTTCAACAATAAACCGGAGAATGGTATTATCATCCTGCGTCTGCCCGTCAACCCGGAACGTGATAGACCCTGCTGACGTAAACTTGACGGCGTTTCCCAAAATGTTCAGCAGAATCTGCCGGATTTTGCGTTCATCACCCTGTATCCACGCAGGGAGCAGTTCTGACCACTCCGTTTCAAAGGCAAGTCCCTTCTGTTCGGCCCGTAGCTGAATAGATTGTGTTATGGCCTGAAGCAGCTCGGGAAGGTGAATGGTATCCTGCTCGACTTCCATTTTCCGGGCCTCAATTTTCGACAAGTCCAGCACATCGTTAATGAGCGAAAGCAGGGTTTCGGCACAATCGTGTATGACCCGTACCCCTTTCTGGTGGCTTGCCGACAGGGCAGCATCACGCCGGAACAACTGGGTATAGCCCAGAATGCCGTTCAGCGGAGTTCGTAGCTCATGACTCATCGTGGCCAGAAACTCGCTTTTGGCGCGATTAGCGGCTTCGGCTTCCTCCTTGGCTTCAGCCAGTTGGCGGGTCCGTTCCAGAACGGTCACCTCCAGTTGTTCCTGAATGCGCCGGAGCCGTTCTTCAGCCACTTTCCGCGCAATCTCGGCCCCCGAACGGGCAGCCAGAATACGCAGGATGCCAATGTACCGATGATGATTGGTCATCGGACGGGAATCACTCACCGACAGATGACCAACTACTTCCCCGGCTTTGTCATAGATCGGTACGCCGAGGTAAGAAGCCAGTCCAACCGACTGACTGAAGTTTTCGGCAAGGTCGGTGGGCGAATAAAAGTCGCGGCCTTTCATGACAATGTCGCAGGGTGTACCTGCCAAATCGTATTCGATATTTTCGTGCAGACGGCTATTGACGCTGAAGGCCAGCGTGCGGACGCGGGTTTTACCGACATTAGCGCATTCGGTAACCATCGCAAACTGCACACCCAGTGTTCCGGTGAGTTGCCTGACGAGCGATTCAAAAAAATCGATACCAATATCAGTGGCGGTATTTTCGGAAATCTGCCGCAGGGCATCGTCCAGCTGGGAACGCCCGGTAATGTCGCGCAGAAAACAGCAGAGATAATACTGACCGTCATAGGCCACAAAATTCATCCCGACCTCTACCTGCCGGACCTCCGTCTGTCCGCGTAGCTGGTTGAGCGTAATGGTCAGTGTATGCTGCTGGCGAACTGTTTGCCAGAACCGCGCATAATCATCAGGAACTGTTTCATGAAAAACGTCCCAGAACAGAAGCTCCTCCACTTGTTGCGTGGATTGGCCCAATTGTGGCAAGGCCGCCTGATTAGCCCGGCTAACCCGCCCTCTGGCATCGAACAGTAAAATTGGTTCCAGGGCATTCTCGACCGTAAAGTGAGAAAGCCGGAGTACGTGTTCAGGGATGGGGTCTGCGGTTGTCATGATTGAGTTTGACCTGTTCCGTTTTTACAAGGGCAATTTCGACGCCAACCAATTAAACGCCCATTCAGCGGTAGGTGAAGGTTTTAAGGCAGATGTCCGGCAGTGTCGTTTTTAACCAGCTACGTCATTTCGGAACGATTACGAAATATCGGGATTTTTTTGGGTTGGCATCGTCTGTTGATGAGGGAAAGAATTACAAAAATCGCGGTTTAGACCCGGAAGAAGGCATTTTGCGGTTCCTGAATCCGGTTGGAACAGAATTTGGCAATTGATGATGAACAAGGCGGTTGAGAACCGCCGGTTAAATCCATCAAATCAGAATCGACTAACTGGCATGAAAACACTGTTGTTTTTCGCACTAACTCTGGGACTAACCCATCTGGCTTTCGCTCAATCGAATCCGGCTACGCGTAAAAAAGAATTTAATCTTGAAAATGGTCTGGCTATTCAGGGATATGATCCGGTTGCCTATTTCACACAGAATAAAGCCGTCAAAGGCACAGCCGCTAATTTGTTTACATACAAAAATGTAACCTATCGCTTTGCCTCCGCAGCCAACTTAAAAACATTTCAGTCCAACCCCGACAAATATGAACCACAGTACGGCGGCTGGTGTGCGTATGCAATGGGCGCCACCGGCGAGAAAGTCGAAATAGACCCCGAGACGTATAAAATTCTGGATGGCAAGCTGTATTTGTTTTACCACAGCTTCATCAACAATACCCTGCCCAAGTGGAACAAGGACGAAGCTAATCTGCACCGGAAAGCCGATGCCAACTGGGGAAAGCTGGTTCCTGCAACATTATAAGCCACCTCTAACCACCTGCACTCATGCAAAAGTTACCTCTCTATCTGCTTTGGGCTGCCCGCTTAGGCGCAGCGACCATTCTCCTCCAGACGCTGTATTTCAAATTTGGGGCAGAGGCCGAATCGGTTTACATTTTTTCCCGGCTAGGCGTTGAGCCCTGGGGGCGTATAGGATCGGGCGTTATCGAGCTGATTGCCTCCATCCTCATTCTCATCCCGCGAACGAGCTGGATTGGCGCGGGCATCGGATTGGGTGTGATGGCAGGGGCCATTTTAGCTCACCTGACTGTTCTGGGTATCGACATACTGGGCGATGGCGGCTATCTGTTCTTCCTCGGCGTTGTGGTTGCCATCAGTTGTATCGTCATCCTTGCTCTCACCCGTCAACAGTGGTTGCCAATTGTTCAGGGGTTAACCGGTCGTTCCCGCGTGGCGTAGATGCTTTCGCCCAATCACTCATTCGCTCAATAAAATTATGTCGCTCAAATCCGCCAGTACCGATATTTTGATGCAGCTCGCCGACGTGGTGGGCCAATTGCCGGTTCATCAATATACCCGGCCACTCGATGTGTTATCGGGTAACACCATTGGTAAACACGTCCGGCACATTCTGGAGTTTTATGAACTGCTGGTGGCCAGTGTTTCAACAAGCCTGTTGAATTACGACCGCCGGCAGCGGGACCTGCGGCTTGAAGTCGATACGGAGGAAGCTTTCCGGCGTATTGACGCCATTGACCGGGCTGTTCAACGACTGGATCTGAATCAAACGCTATGGCTGGAAGCCGATCTGTCCGAATCGGCAAGTTGTCCGGTACTGATTCCCTCATCATTTGCCCGTGAGCTGCTTTACAACATTGAGCACGCCATTCACCACATGGCCCTGATTCAGGTAGCGGTTCGGGCCTCATTTCCAATGGTGTATCTGCCAGCCCATTTTGGGGTAGCCTATTCAACTATTCAGTATAACAATCAACATTAAACCGTTAAATCACGCATGTTCACCTTATTTCTGTTGGTTGCCGTCATCAGTTTCGTGGGTTCGCTGCATCCGGGTACGGTGAATCTTGCCGTGATTGAGACAACGCTTGGCCAAAGCCGTCGGGCGGGATTATGGCTTGCTCTGGGGGGGAGTCTGCCCGAAATGGCCTACAGTATCCTGGCCGCCGGTGGACTCATGTTATTGCCGATGTCACCGCAACTGGGTCAGGCGATTGAACTGACTTCCATTCCGGTGCTGCTGTTGGCAGGCATAGCCACGTTTCGCCAAAAGGCAGTACCGGTAAGGCTGAAAACAGAAGTGGGTCACGCTACGGTGAGCCGGTTTGTCCCTTTCTGGAAAGGCATGGCGTTAGCGGGGACAAACCCGCAGTTACTACCCTTCTGGTCGGCAGTATGGTTGTATCTGAACCAAAGTATGGTTGTTCCGGCAGACCGCTCAGGCGCTGAATGGGTGTTTGCCGCAGGCACTTCGGCAGGAGCCTTTGTGCTGCTGCTCAGCCTGGTTTGGCTGGCCGACCGGCAGCGGCAGCGTGTAGCCCGCTACCTTAATGGCCGCTGGTACAATGGTGTTACCGGCGGGTTGTTTATCGGGATGGCGGCTTTGCAGATCATATACCAGTTTTTACAGTAAACACAATCCCAAAAACACATGAAACAACAATCAATCAGCAACACGATTAGCCGGCTCCTGATGGGAAGCCTGGTTCTAATCCCCTTGTTTTCGTTTCACCTCCGGCCCGAACGACTTACCTTGCCTGACACGGCACCCCGCCGGGTTGAGAAAACGGAAGCGGAATGGAAAAAACTCCTGACCCCGCAGCAGTTTTATGTGACTCGTCAGCATGGTACCGAACGCGCGTTTACCAGCCCCCTGGCTGATAACCACGAAGCAGGCACCTTTCATTGCGTCTGTTGCCACGAACCTTTATTCCGGTCAACCACTAAGTTTGAGTCCGGTACGGGCTGGCCCAGTTTTTACGCGCCCATCAGCAGGCAAATTGTGAAGGAGTTGAAAGATACCACCTACGGCATGGTACGCACAGAGGTGCAGTGTGCGGTGTGTGATGCCCATCTTGGCCATGTTTTTGAGGACGGCCCGGCACCAACGGGCCTACGGTACTGCATAAACGGTGTAGCGTTAGAGTTTATCAAAAAATAGCACGGCCATGAGATTTCCTTCATTTTTAGCCCTGCTGCTGATCAGTTTGACCAGTCAGGCGCAACCCTTGGACACGGCCCCTGTCCAACTTCCCAAACTCAAAGACGGAGAGGCCGTTGCTACCTTTGCAGGTGGCTGCTTCTGGGCACAGGAAGAAGGCTTCGACCAACTGAAAGGTGTCCGTGAAGTTATTTCCGGGTATTCGGGCGGGTTTGTGAAAAATCCAACCTATCGTGAGGTCGGTACTGACGAAACCGGTCATGCCGAATCTGTCCAGGTGTATTACGATCCGAAGGTGATTAGCTACCGCGATTTGCTCGACGCGTTTTTTGCCGGTCACGACCCTACTACGCTCAACCGGCAAGGTCCCGATGTAGGCCGCGACTACCGGTCGGTTGCATTTTACCGGAATGCCGCCGAAAAAGCGGAGATCGAAGCAGCCATTAAACGGGTGAATGCATCAGGGCATTACGCCGGAAAAGTAGTCACTGAAGTGGTACCGTATGAGGTGTTTTACCCCGCCGAAAAGTACCACCAGAACTACTGTAAGCTACATCCTGATCAACCTTATATCCGGCAGTTGTCTATCCCCAAAGTGGAAAAGTTACGACACGCCATGCAGGGCAAACTCAAATCAGACAACTATCCTTTTTAAACAAACAATATCATGAAAATCAATTTTTTGATCCTATTGCTACTGACTCTGTTCAGCGTAAATATGGCTTTTGCGCAGAAACCTGTAGTATTTTCAACCAACGGGAAAGCCATTCACGGGTACGATCCTGTAGCTTATTTTACGGAGGGTAAGCCCGTCAAAGGTGATTCGCTGCTGACCTACACGTATGATGGCGCCAACTGGCAGTTTGCCAGTCAGGCTAACCTGAATTTGTTCAGGGCTGATCCGGCCAAATATGCTCCACAGTACGGTGGATATTGCGCTTTTGGCACCTCACGCGGTTACAAAGCCCCCACCGAACCCAATGCCTGGACCATCGAAGCTGGCAAACTATACCTGAACTACAATACCAAAGTACGGGAGACATGGGACAAAGACCGGGCTGGCTACATCGAAAAGGCCGATAAACAGTGGAACGAAATCAAAACCACCAAATGAAGCGGGGTTTTCTGCTGTTACTCATCGTGGTCCTTGCCGCTTGTGTGAAGGATCAGGAATTGATCCCGCTAGGAAGTAACGGAACGCCCGTAAGCGTCGGTATGTCCATGCAGCCGTTTGACAATGGGGGTCAAAAACTTCTGGCTAAGGGGCAGTTTATAAACGGAGTTCACGCGGTGAGTGGTACCGTTCAGTTGTATGAAAAAGATGGTCAGCAAACGCTGGTATTTACCGATTTCAACAGTGATACCGGCCCCGACCTCCGGATTTATCTCGCAGCCGATACCGAGGCAAAGTCGTTTACGGAAGTTACGATGCTCTCAGCAACGGGGAATTTTTATGTGCCTGTCCCAACAGGTATATCCATGAACCACCAGCGCTATGTGCTGATCTGGTGCAAGCGGTTTTCGGTTCATTTCGGCAATGCTGAACTCAACTAGACGATTTACTTTTCCATGATCAACCAGATGATAAATAAGTCATTTCTCCGGGGCAGTATGCTGGCAGTTTTTGGTCTCCTTACCCAGTCAGCAGTACAGGCGCAGGGATGCAGCGATGCGGGTTTCTGTACCATCGGAGCCCTTAAACAGCATGCTCAGGCCGATTCAGCGAAACAGCGGGTAACGCTCCTGTTACCACTGGGACTAGGTGACCAATCGGTACTCGTTTTTACGCCGGGACTTCAGTATGACCGCATTTTTTCGGCCAGGTGGGCCATTCAGGCAAAGCTGACGGCCAACTACGCGAGTGGCGATTTGGGCAGCGTTACAGGTCTCGGTGATGTATTTTTGTCGGGCACATACAGCTTTCCCGCAAAGGCCCGTTGGCGAACGGGCCTTACCCTCGGGGCCAAACTCCCCCTGAGTAATGCCAACTTGAAGGTCAATGGCAATCCGTTGCCCATGCAGTACCAGAGCAGCCTCGGAACGGTCGACCTGATAATGGGGCTATCGGTGAACAGTTCCCGCTGGCAGTTATCGGCAGGCTGGCAGCAGCCATTGACAGGGTCTAATGCCAACATGTTTTTACCAGGGTCGGATACCCGGCCCGAAGCACGAGCCTATCCACCCTCGAACCAGTTCAACCGCAAAGCTGACGTACTGGGCCGGGCGGCATACACCCTACTAAACCAGTCTCGGCTAAACCTGAATATCGGCTTATTAGGTATCTATCACCTGGGACAGGATACTTATAATGACCAAAACAGTCGGTCACTGGCTATTACAGGTTCGGAAGGGCTGACACTCAACGCAACAGTGGCGGGCTGGTACAACCTGAGTACAAAAATACGGTTGGGATTTACAGTGGGCATGCCGCTGATAGTTCGCGAAGTTCGTCCCGACGGCCTCACCCGAAGTTTTGTATTTGCCCCGGAAGTGAGCTGGAGTTTTTAGAATTAGGAGACGATTTAACAACCGTTATAGAACAGCCTCACTATTATTTAGCTGCTTTACAGCCACTGACTGATCGGTATAGGAGCAGTAGTAGGTATTTTGACGATAACATAATGTCGGAACAGGTATTTCGCTACATTTGACAAGTAGCCATATCCTCTATTAGAGGCATCCAATCTTATGTATAATCCAAGTTACTTTTTTCTCTAATTCAAAAAAATGCGTAAAACGTGGACGTCATTGTAGAAAAAAATCCTCAGTCTCCCGAAATCTAAGTTAGCTTAATCAATTAACTTACAGCATATTACCTATCTATATCATTTTGTGGTACAGTATTTTCTACTACTTTAGCATCATTGGAACCATAAGTCATTCACAAAAGTTAGAAACCATGAAATCATTACCAGGAGTTTTAGTAGGATTAGCGGTTGGTGCAGTCATAGGTGTTCTGCTGGCTCCCGAGAGCGGCAAAAAAACCCGTAAGCGCATTTCGTCGGAAACAGATACGTTTTTCAAAGATCTGCAGGATCAGCTCCAGACGGGTCTGGATAGCATTAAAAAGCAATATGATGACTATGTTGATTCGGCAGCTGAGAAAACACATGAGTTAACCACTCAGGTTAAGCGGAAGGCTAAACACTAGACAACGCTTATTAACTAAAACGAAACTCACCTAAAACACACAATATAATTATGAGAAGCTCAAGAGATTTTCTGGCCGGTATTATCACAGGTGTCGTTATCGGAATCCTGACTGCTCCGCGCAGTGGCAAAGAAACGCGTGACAAGCTAACGGAAGAAGCGAGCAAACGCACAGACGATCTGAAAGACCAATGGGAAAAAGGCGTTTCGCAGGTCAAGGAAGGCTTAGAACAGGCCAAAAGTCAGGTGAATCAATACGCAGATAAAGCAAAAGATCAGTACAACCAGTATAAAGATCAGGCTCAGGCTGCATTAAACAAGAATAAAGAGAACGTTAAGGAAGAGTATAATGACAAAGTCGACCAGTTAGCCGATAATGCTAAACTGAACTAGTCGATCTCCGAATCTACTCAACGTCTTTGAAAGATGAAGAAGCCCCATCTGTATGCCAGATGGGGCTTCTTCATTTAAGGTGTTTAATGACCTTTTAATGCGGCCTTAAGAGCTCTTTAATTAACAAAGAAGACTTTTGTTTCATCATTTTAGCCGATCAGTCAGGTAAACAGATTGGCTAAACGTGAAACACTCTTATGAAAAAGTACCTGCTTGCTCTAGTTCGATCCTGGTTTGGGCCTAAGCCTGCCCCTATACTGATATCAATCATACCTGTCGAGGAGCATCCATTTGAAAAATCGGGCCGATTACCCTTGCCTGGTTATCCTGATCAATTAATGCCTCATCAGAATTGGTCACTCGTTGTAAGTGCCAGTTTACTTATGTTCGTAGGGCTTAGTAGTTGCAACAGTTCAACGACATCGTCGACAGCTGTTGAAGAGTCTAAAGTTCATCAGGAAAAAAATCTGCTGGCGACTGCTACTCTTGATACTGCTAAACTAGAAAATGCTCGTAATGAATTGAATTTGACGGGCAAAATCACATTTAACCAAGATCAGGTCGTTAAAGTATTTCCGCTGGTTGGCGGCCATATTGAAACACTGAAAGCCGATCTTGGCGATTATGTAAAGAAAGGACAAACGCTGGCCGTTATTCGTTCGGGTGACCTTGCCGATTTAGAACAGCAGGCTGTATCCGCTCGCAGTCAGCTTTCGCTGGCCCAGAAAAATATGCAGGTTACGGAAGATATGACCAAAGCCGGACTAAGTTCCCAGAAAGATCTGGTAGCCAGCAAAGAGCAACTGGAAGCGGCCAAGGGCGAAGTCAATCGTGTTAACGAGCGCCGTCGAATTGTAGGTGGTAACGGCTCGGTCTACATTGTTAAAGCGCCGGTTAGTGGGTTTATCGTTGAAAAAACAGCAGCTCAGGGAATGGAGCTCCGCTCCGATGACCCTGAGAATTTATTTACCATCTCCAACCTGGATCACGTATGGGTCTTAGCCAACGTGTATGAGTCAGACCTCGCCAATGTGAAAGAGGGCGATCAGGCAACCATTACAACGCTCTCCTATCCTGACAAAATCTTCCGTGGGCGCATTGACAAAATCTTCAACGTACTCGACCCTGAAAGTAAAACGCTGAAGGTTCGGGTTACACTGGACAATGCTGACTATCGGCTTAAACCCGAAATGTTTGCTAATGTGAGTGTAACCTATGCCGGTCACGATCAGCGGATAGCCATACCAGCCAAAGCAGTTGTATTCGACAAAAACCGCAATTTTGTGGTGATGGTTAATAAAAAGAACCAGCCAATGGTACGTGAGGTAGACATTTATAAGTCAATTGGTCCGAAAACGTATCTGGCAGGTGGCCTGGCTCCCGGAGACCGGGTTGTCACAGCGAACAACTTATTGATTTACAACGCGCTGGGGAATTAGTTCTTACATAAATCATAAACACAAAGCAGAAGGTACAATGAATGGCCTTCCGCTTTGTGTTTATGATTTACACAGAAACTGTTTAAACTTTTACGAATGGAGCCACAATAGGAGTGTTCTGTCCTGTTGACGAAGGAATCGGCCCATCGAAGCGGCATTTTCGTAAGCAGGAAAGTTTAAACAGCTTTATAATATGGACTCTAGTTATCCAACCTTATCAAAGCGTTCCAGATTGTATTCACCGTCATTTGAAGAGAATCTTCCGATAGATAAGTACTTAAATCGGTCGACTTATGATAATGCTGAAAGAGAGGAGCTTGCTGTATAATTTCCTGTAACACGCTTTTATCGACGTCAAACTCAAGTGCTCTATAATAGTGATAGGCAACGTGTAAATCACTTTCGGAAACACAGGTTATAGTAAAGGCATCTACTAAACCCGCTTTCTGGAAACTAATATGATCAGCCGAATTGGTCACTATTTGATCAAATCTATGCGAAGTAACAGCCAACTCATGAGCAGCCTCTTCAAATGCGCCTAGCACTTGTCCGGCAGATAAATCATTCACAGGCCAAAGCGCAAATCTATCCCCCTGACCCACCAATTCAAGATTGATCAACGCTTTAATTCGATCAATACCAAAATCTCTAACATACGCCTTCGATCCTCTCAATCCATGCTCTTCCTCGTCGAAGAAGTAAACAGCTACATCAAAGTTTACAAAGGTATATGATTCCAGTTTATTTAAGATTGCCAAACAGACAGCTATCGCAGAAGCGTTGTCGTTAGCTCCAGGCGAAAGAGGTACTACATCAAAGTGCGAACTAATAACAATTAGTGGTTTAGTAGATTTATGATTAACCAAAATATTTCTGCCCGATTCATATCGATGAAACGTATAACCAATTTGCTGCTGCTCAAGAAAGGCGCAAATATATTGGCTCCTACCCTCGATTGAGCGTGTTTCTAAATCTTGAACAATTGTCAGCAAGTCCATTACAATCCGACAATAAAGAAAATGGTCGACCTGTAGCAGTCGACCATTTTCTGTGTATCATAAGTTGCTTATTTCTTCGTCACCCGAATAGAAATCCGGCGGTTTTGCGCACGGCCCTCTTCCGTTTCATTGGAGGCAACAGGATGTTCCTGGCCGTAGCCTTCTGCCTCTAGCCGATCTTTCGAAATATCCATTTTTTCCAGCTCCCCCCGAACCGAGTTGGCCCGATCCTGCGAAAGTTTCAGGTTAGCAGCTGCATTCCCCGTATTATCGGTATAACCACCTAGTTTGATAGTCACATTTGGATAGGCTTTCAGGATTTCAGCAATGTTCTTCAACTGCTCCTGCGATTGTGGCTCAAGGGTAGCACTCCCCGTCTGAAACAACAGCCGGTCAAAATCGAACCAGGTGGTCTTGTCTACAGGTTTATCACTTTTGATGAACGCCAGCAGCTTATTTTCAACACCAAACTCCGGGATGTTTAACTCAACACCACTGGTCAGTTTTTGAACGCTGAACTCACCCAGTTTTGCATTGGGTGTACTCACTTTATCATTGTCGGCGGCTGTCGATTCTTCGAGGGGAAGTTCTGTACCAGCTGCTTCTTTACCTTCCTTATTATAACCCGGTGTTTCAGACGACTGAACCGCGATGTAAGGCGCAATCACCAACGACACAATCGACATCAGTTTAATAAGAATGTTCATTGATGGCCCCGATGTATCCTTGAAGGGGTCACCTACTGTATCGCCCGTTACCGACGCTTTGTGTGGCTCCGATTTTTTATAGTAGGTCTGTCCATTGATATCGACGCCTTTTTCGAACGACTTCTTGGCGTTGTCCCAGGCACCACCGGCATTGTTCTGGAAAATCCCCATCAATACCCCCGAAACCGTTACCCCAGCCAGCAGACCGCCCAGTACTTCAGGCCCGAAAATAAAGCCAACAATCACAGGAACAGTCAGGGCTATAGCCCCAGGTAATACCATCTCCCGAATCGACGCCTGTGTTGATATAGCTACACATTTTTCGTATTCAGGCTTACCCGTCCCTTCCAGAATACCCGGAATTTCGCGGAACTGACGACGAACCTCTTCCACCATTTTCATGGCAGCACGACCCACAGCCGCAATCGCCAGCGACGAAAAAATAAACGGAATCATGGCTCCAACAAATAAGCCAGCCAATACGTCAGCTTTGTAAATATCGATAGCCGAAATACCCGAAATCCCTACAAAGGC
>NZ_MKUD01000032.1:26731-118018 GCF_001898575.1 Spirosoma sp. 48-14 | reverse complement strand
ATCGGCGATTGGCCCAAAGGCATCGATTGCCAACTGCATTGCTGTTGTTGCCATCATACCAGCCGCAGAAATGGCCACACCATACAGGCCAGCAAAATGATAGGATGTATAAATACCAGCCGCCAATACCAGAATCGGCAACACCGTTGATTCCATACCAACTGACAATCCACCGATGATATTGGTCGCTGCCCCCGTCGCCGACTGGCGAATAATGGACAATACGGGGCGACGCCCCATGGCTGTATAATATTCGGTAATTGACGACATCAAAGCGCCGACAATCAAACCCGTTATAATCGCATAGAATACATCCATCCGGGAGAATTCTACACCGCGAATCTCCATCGTCACATCCGGCAGATAATTCGTGACCAGAAAATAGGACGCAATAATCGTGATAATAATCGAGGCCCAGTTACCCATATTTAAGGCTCCCTGAACACTACCATTGTCATTGCTGATCTTCACAAAATAGGTAGCGATAATCGAGAAGATCAGACCTAGCCCCGCAATCATCATCGGTAGTACAATGGGAGCGTGACCTACAATATTCATATCAGCCGGAATCTTGATTTCACGACCCAGTACCATTGTCGCCAGAATCGTTGCCACGTATGAGCCGAAGAGGTCAGCGCCCATACCAGCTACATCACCCACATTATCGCCTACGTTATCGGCAATGGTGGCCGGGTTACGTGGATCGTCTTCAGGAATACCCGCTTCTACTTTACCAACAAGGTCTGCACCTACATCGGCCGCTTTGGTATAAATACCACCACCTACCCGAGCAAACAAAGCGATCGACTCTGCTCCCAGCGAGAAACCAGCCAATACCTCAAGGGCCCGTTCCATCGGCAATCCGTTCATATCGCCCGTTGAGGCAACGTAGGTATTATATAGTACGAGAAAAAGACTACCAAGTCCTAATACGGCCAGACCTGCCACACCAATACCCATCACTGAACCACCCGTAAATGATACATCTAACGCGCGGGCCAGACTGGTACGGGCAGCATGAGCCGTCCGTACATTGGCTTTCGTAGCAATGTTCATCCCTATGTATCCCGCCAGAGCTGATAAAAAAGCACCCAGGATGAAGGAGAGGCCAATAACGGGGCTGGAATTTTCAACCAAGGTACCTGAATAAGCCAGCAGAAGGGCTACAACGATACCGAAATAGGTAAGAACTCGCCATTCCGCCTTCAAAAAAGCGATGGCACCATCGGCAATATACGACGAGATTTCCTGCATCCGGTCGTCGCCGGCTTCCTGTTTAGACACCCACAGGAATTTGGTGTACATAATCACCAACCCGACAAGACCCAATACGGGAACCAGATAAACACTGTAATTCATGCGAATAAGTATAGGTTTTAGAAATAAACTGCCCCAAAGATAGCTTTTGAGGGAAATAACCCAACGTCAAAAAAGTCGTTTTTTGACTTTTTTCGAGGTTAATTACGTTTTTTTTAGGAGCAAAAATCGCAAAAACATGTATTTAGACGGTCTTTTCTCCTGAAAAGCCAGCAATTATCCTCACTTCCCCTAACTACTTACCTATAATCCTGCAATAAACTATAGCTCCTAAGTAGTATCACGTAACTATAAGCTTGCGTTTATAGGTCTTGTGCTCATTATCACTGATTCTGTAACGACTATATATCCGCATAAATACTTATTTATTTCATCAGCATGGCATACTTACTCTCTGCTTATTGAGGCCCAAAAATTAAATCTTCATTAAATTATAATTTATATTATAAAAAATTTAAATAACAGAATATAATTCTAAAAATATTTTTATTATTAAAATATAATTTTCTTATAATTGACAAAACTTACCGAGTTAGTAAGCCCATTTTACACTTTCTTAACTTAACTAAGCTGATTGTCATGAAGAAGTATTTACTACTGAGTCTACTCATTATAGGCTTTAATTGCTCGTTGGCATGGGCACAGAGTCGCAAGATAAGCGGCACCGTTACTGCCGAAGAGGGCGTTGGTGGATTTGCGGGGGCTACTGTTGTTGTGAAAGGTACCACCATCGGTACAGTAACAGATGTGAAGGGAGAATACACGATAAACGTACCCACTTCTGGAGTTATTCTTGTGTTTTCAGCCGTAGGTATGCAAACCATCGAAGAAGCAATCGGAGGCCGAAGTCAGATTAACGTTACCCTGAAAACGGATACCAAACAACTAAATGAAGTCATCATCACAGCGCTTGGTATTAAAGAAGAGCGCGACAAATTTGCCTCTTCGGTCTCGACTGTAGACGGAAAAAACATTGCCAAGTCGGGCGAAACCAGTCTCCTGACCGGCTTAAGCGGAAAAGCATCCGGGGTATTAATTACCCGAAACGGGGGCGATCCAGGAGCGGGGGCTTATATCCAGATTCGGGGTCAGAATACCATCAACGGTAACGCCCAACCCCTGTTTATCGTGGACGGAATTCCGGTAAGCAACTCCAGTGATAATACAGGGTCAGCGGCTGGCAACTCCATCGTTCAGCAATCGCGTGTCAACGACATCAATCCCGAAGATATCGAAAGCATGGAGGTACTGAAAGGCGCTTCGGCGGCCGCTTTGTGGGGGACTCGTGCAGCCAATGGGGTCGTTATTATTACCACAAAAAAGGGAAAAGACTCTAAAGGAAAAGTCAATATTACGTTTAAATCGACCGTTTCCTTCGACAAGGTCAATAAGATGCACGAGTTGCAGCGAACCTACGGACAAGGTACTGGTGGGCGCTTTGTACAGGGAAACAAGACCAGTTTCGGTGACCTGATTGCCGACCGTACCGGCGGCCCGGACACATACATCACCGATCCTACGGCTGCGGGCTACCAGGGTTTTGTTACCTTTCCAGATGGCACGAAGCGCTACGCCATAGCGTCAGGAACCACGGCTAGTCCACATGGAGGGAAAAACGCAAAAGATACCTACGATCATACGAATGATGTATTCCAGACAGGGCATTTCACCGATAATAGCCTGAATATCAGCGGTGGCAATGCCCGATCAAACTTCATGATCAGCTATTCGAATCTGAACCAGGAAGGGGTGATCAAGGCGTATAGCAATTACCAGCGCAACACGGCCCGAGTCAATGTAGCCAGTCAGTTTACCGAATGGTTCCGGGCATCGGCTAACGTAGGGTACAGCAAGGTATATTCGTCTCGTACGCAACAGGGTGATAACCTGGATGGTATTCTGCTGGGCGGAACCCGTACTCCACCAGATTTCGACAATTCATACTATACCGGCACCTATACAAACGCGACAGGGCAGGTCTTCAACGACGTACACGTATCGTACCGGAACCCGCTTGGGATCGATCAGAACTCCATTTATTCAAACCCGGTCTGGAACATCAATAATAACAAAAACAGTACCGACGTCGACCGAATCACGGGGAATGTAGAGCTGAATATTACCCCAAAATCATGGCTGACCATTACAGGCCGTACCGGTATCGACAACTTTACCGATGCCCGTCTGGAACGTTTTGCCCGCAATTCATCGACTTATCTGGGAGGCTATCTGTCGAAAAACTGGATTACTGAAAAGCAGTTCAATACGGATATCTTTATCAATGCGACCAAAACCTTCAACAATGATTTTAACGGTTCGGTCCTGGTAGGGGTCAACTACAACAGTCGGCGAAAAGCGATCCTATCCGACGCCATCACCAATTTTATTGTCCCCACGGCTCCAGATATTCTGACGAATGCGTTGAATTCCAACCTGTCGGCCAGCAACTACAACTCGCTGATTCGTACCTACGCCTATTATGCTCAGGCAGAAGTACAGGCGTATAATATGGTGTTCCTGACGCTGACGGGCCGCAATGAGAGTGCCTCGACCTTTGGATCAAAAACGAACAGCAGTTTCTTTTTCCCTTCGGCTGCGCTGGCCTGGCAGTTTAGCAAGTTGAAAGGGCTGGAATCCAGTTCTGTGATTAGTTTCGGTAAACTCCGGGCTACCTGGGGTCAGGTAGGGATTCAGCCCCAACCCTATCAAAACTTTACCACCTTTTCGCCAGCCTCCTATGGCGATTCGTTTGCGGGTGGGTTGACCTCAGCCAGTTCGTTATACGGTGGGGGGTATGTTCGAAGTACAACGGCTGGGAATGACTTCCTGCGCCCTGAACGGAAAACCGAAACCGAATTGGGTGTCGATCTGCGATTTCTCAACAACCGCTTTACCTTCTCGGGAACAGCGTACAGCAATACAACGAAAGATGTAATTCTGTCGTTAAACGTACCTTACGAAACGGGCTATACCGTTCGGAATATCAACGCAGCGGAATTATCGAACAAGGGACTCGAATTTGAAGCCAGTGCCGACATGCTTCCGCAAAGCGATTTCAAATGGAACCTCTCGGCTAATTTCTCCCTGAACCGCAACAAAGTGATCTCGCTGGCTGGCTCCTCGGTCTATATCCTGCCCGACAGCTACCAGGAAAACTCCTCCCTGATTCCGGGGCAGCCATTCGGTGTCTTTTATTCAACCGACTTTCTAAAAGACGAATCGGGCAAGTATAAGCTGGATGCCAATGGGTTTCCGCAAGGTGGCACCGACAACGAAATCATTGGCAACCCAAATCCAAAATGGCGGGGTGGACTCGGTAGTACCTTCTCCTACAAAGGGGTATCGCTGTATGTTTTGTTTGATCGGGTGTCGGGCAATGACTTTTACAACGGTACACGCGGTGCGCTTTATAACATAGGTACGCATGCCGACCAGGGACACACAGCCGTTGCTCCGGCTGGTGGAATTAAAGATGTAAACGGAAACCTGATTGCAGCAGGCACAAAGTTCCAGGGCGAAATCAAAGACTTTGGCGCTGGCCCCGTAGCGCTCAATCAGGCCTGGTATCAGGGACGTGGTACGGCATTCAACTCCGCTTCATACAAGCAATTCATCGAAGACGGGAGTTCATCACGACTACGCGAAGTGACGCTGACGTATAGCCTGCGGAGCCCTAAATTCCGCCAGTTTACTCACCTGTCGTCTGTTGATTTTGCCCTTACCGGCCGAAACCTCGTCCTGTGGACTAAATACACCGGCACCGACCCCGAAGTAAATATTACCGGAGCTGGCTTATCGCGCGGGCAGGACTGGTTCACTAACCCGAATACCAAGTCCATTCTGTTCTCGGTAAAAATCAACTACTAACCTGTTTCCGGCATCCGGTTTACGGCAGGCCATTGGCTTAGTCAGTTGACACACGACCTGTTAACGCGGCCTTACCTCTATTACTGGCTCGTCGTAATCCCCAAACTTCTTCAAACCATGAAAAAATTAGTTTCGCATAAAATCTCCGTCGCTTTGGTATTGATTACCCTGCTCAGCAGTTGTAGCGATTTATTTAATGAGCCTAACATTAAAAGCAATCCGAACGCAGTTACCGATGTCGATGTAGCCACCTTACTATCAGGAACGCTGCTGGGAGTAGCCATGATCCATGAAGATACCGACGTACGAATTGGTGCCATCTGGGCTGGTCAGTTGAATGGTCTGGCTCGCCAGCATCAGGGCTATGCCGACTATATTGTGTCATCGCAGAACTTTAGCTGGAGTCCTTTATATCCTGCGGCCAGTCAGGCTCGTCTTATCCAGACCAAAGCCGATGCCGTTGGCGATAAGTGGACAAAAGGGATAGGTCAGGTATTGGAAGCGCTATTAATTGCCAAAGCCACTGATTTCTATGGTGATATCCCTTATAGCCAGGCCTTCGATGATGTAAAGTATCCGACACCCACATTCGACAAGCAGGCTGATGTATATGCAGCCCTTCAGACCACGTTAGACAATGCCATTCAAAATCTGTCGGCACCAGCAGGTTTGGCAATTGCTACTCAGGATTTCATTTATGGCGGCAATGTGGCGAAATGGAAAGCAGCAGCTTATACCCTGAAAGCACGACTGTATCTTCATGCTGGTGACTATGCCAAAGCCGTTACCAATGCCACATCGGGTATCAGCAGTACCGCCGGAGATGCGCTGATTCCACACGGTACCAGCCAAGGGGTCGATTATAATCAGAACTATGATTTTTTCCGGGTAAACCGGGCAGGCGATACAGGTTTCGATGGGGCTTATCTTCCCGTGTTGATGCAGTCACGCATTAAATCGGCCAATACAAAAACAGACGAAACATCGCTCTACAATCATTACTTCAAAGTCGGCATAACCGCAACGGGCAGTCTGGACCCGAATACGACCGATGGCGCTTTTACAGCCTCTTCTCCGCATCCGATCATTACGTATTATGAAAATCAGTTGATTCTTGCCGAAGCGCAGGCCCGTCTGGGTGTCACCGATAAAGCCCTTGATGCCCTTAACTCAGTTCGGAAAGGGCTGGCTAGTGGGTATATCAACGGGAAAACAATTTCAGCTACCGGCCTTAAATACGATGCCTATACGCTGAGTGACTTTGCACCCACTGGTCTGGCGAATCCAACAAAGCTAGCAACGGTACAAACGGCCCTGCTGTATGAAATCATCAGCCAACGGTATATTTTCCTGCTAATGCAATACGAGGCTTTTAACGATGTCCGTCGACTCGAAAAAGCGACACCTGTAGTCCAGTTGCCTATCCCCTTATACACAGGCACCAAAAAGCCTGAACGGTTTATTTACCCTCAGAATGAAGTAAATACCAATCCGAATGTGCCCAAGCCCCTGCCAGACCAGTTTACGAAAATTCCGATCTTTCAATAAATACGTTTAGTTGTTAGGTAATGCGGGTTAAAAGGCTATCCTTTTGGGATAGCCTTTTCTATGCTTTCGTTGTAAATTTGTCCATTCCATCTTAACTGCTTCCGACTGTGTTGCTTCAAAAACGCCTACCCATTCTGCTATCTGGTTTATTACTCTGCTTATCCTTATCCGCTCAGGTGCCTTACGGCCCAATTAAACTGGCTCCGGCTGGTGAAATTATATCGAATCTTAACAAGCTCAACGTCCTGGGAACGGTACTCTACGTAGCCGCTCACCCCGACGACGAAAACACCCTGTTTCTGGCCTATATGGCAAAAGGGCGGCTTGTCAGAACGGGTTATCTGGCCTTAACGCGGGGCGACGGCGGGCAAAACCTGATCGGAGCCGAACAGGGCGAAAACATTGGGGTAATTCGTACTCAGGAATTGCTGGCCGCCCGGCGCGTCGATGGGCCTGATCAGTTTTTCAGCCGGGCCTACGATTTTGGCTTTTCCAAATCGACCAACGAAGCCGTACGAACCTGGGGTCAGGACAAAGTACTGGCCGATGTGGTCTGGATCATCCGCAAGTACCAGCCTGATGTAATCATCACCCGCTTTCCACCCGACGCCCGCGCCGGACATGGGCACCACAGCGCATCGGGCTACCTGGGCGAAGAAGCGTTCAAAATCTCGAACGACCCGACCAAATTTCCGGAACAACTAGCCTATGTAAAACCCTGGCAGGCGAAGCGCATCCTCTGGAACGTTTTCATTCCGGGTGCTTTCATGAGCAATAAAAAACCCGACGAAGCTGGCAACCTGATCGGTATCGAAACGGGGCTCTATAATCCGCTACTGGGCAAATCGTACGGCGAAATAGCCTCTGAAAGCCGGAGCCAGCACAAGAGCCAGGGCTTTGGTGTAGCGCCTAACCGAAATGCCCGTATCGATTATCTGCTGTTGAAAGGCGGTGATCCAGTGGAAAAAGACCCATTCGACGGCATTGATGTAAGCTGGAAACGGATTAAAAATAGTGATGCTGTTCAGACACAGGTTACACAACTCATTTCGTCGTTCAAGCCCGACCAGCCTTCGGCTTCAGTTCCGGCGCTGGTGCAGCTATACGGGTCGCTCGGCAAGCTGGACACCACCAATAACTACGTAAAAATCAAGCGTCAGGAGGTGCAAACACTTATTCAGCAATGCCTGGGCCTATGGATCGAAACCAACCCAACCGATTTTGCCGCTACACCGGGTGAGACGGTCAAAGTGTCTACGAACGTGGTAAGTCGGGAAGACTTTCCCGTTAAACTGGTCAGTATTCACTACTCGACCGGAAAAGATACCACCCTCAACCTGGCCTTAAAACCTAACGAAGTCGTTCAATACCCGACCTCGCTCGCGATTCCCAAAACGCAGAAGATTTCGCAACCCTACTGGCTCGAAAAACCGATTGATAAAGGGCTGTTTCAGGTCGATAATCAGCAACTGATCGGTTTGCCCGAAAACCCAGCAGCCGTAGCTGCCAGCTACACAGTCGAAATCAATGGTCAACGCTTTATCTATACCCGACCCGTCGTTTATAAATCAACCGACCCAGTCGATGGCGAGATTTACCGGCCCTTTATCATCCAGCCTGACGTAACAGCCAACCTGACCGAGCGAGTGTTCACCTTCAGCGATAACACGCCAAAAAGCGCCGATCTGGTCCTGAAAGCGGGTCGTGCTAATGTATCGGGAACCCTCATCCTAACCGCCCCAACTGGCTGGCGTATTGAACCGGCATCGGTCCCATTCTCACTGACCTACAAAGGCGATGAGCAACGGGTTACGTTTACCGTAGTGCCAACGAATCAGGCTAAAGATGGCAAGTTACAAGCCAGCATGACAACGTCCAGTGGCACCTTCACGACCGGCCTGCGACAGATTGCCTACAAACATATTCCAACGCAAACGCTTTTCCCACCCGCCGAAGCCAAACTGGTAAAGCTGGACATCAAAGTGACAGCTAAGAACATCGGTTACATTGTGGGTGCGGGCGATGAAGTTCCAGCGGCCCTTCAGCAAATGGGTTGTAAAGTCACGATTCTTGGGCCTGCCGAACTCAACGGCAATCTATCAGGCTATGATGCGATTGTAGTGGGGGTTCGGGCATATAACACCAACCAGTGGCTGGCTCGCTACCAGCCAAAACTCCTGGATTATGTAAAAAATGGCGGTAACATGATCGTCCAGTACGTAACCCCCGGAAGTTCGTTTCTGCGTAATGACCCATCGTTGCCACAGCTTGGCCCCTACCCTTTCTCCGTTGGCGCTGAGCGGGTTACCGAAGAAGACGCCAAAATGACGTTCATCAATCCACAGCACCCGCTGCTTAACTACCCGAACAAAATTACCGATGCCGACTTCAACGGCTGGATTCAGGAACGCGGCATTTATTTCGCTAAAGAATGGGACAAAGCTTACGAGCCCATTTTCTCGGCCAACGATCAGAATGAAGCGCCTAAACAGGGAAGTTTACTCTACGCTACCTACGGCAAGGGTCATTTTATGTACACAGGGCTAGTCTTCTTCCGCGAGCTACCTGCCGGTGTACCGGGTGCCTACCGCCTGTTTGCCAATATGATTTCCGCAGCAAGTAGCCCAGCCGCATCGGTATCAGGCTCACAGCGTAAGTAGCTATCTTATTGTAACATAGGCTTTTTTGTGGCGTGTTAATATGGCATTTAATGTGGTATCAGGTTCTTCAACCTGACACCACAAGAAGGTATCAGCCTAAGTATTCTCTTATTGTAGGGTGTTGGTGTGGCGTCGGGTTCTTCAACCCGACGTGTGAGGTTTCTCAAAACCGAACGAATCATACACTCGGTTTTGAGAAACCTCGCGCAGTCAGGTTGAAGAACCTGACTGCACGAGACAAACAACTTACTGAACGTCTTCCAGATTTCTGGACAGGCTTTTATTCAATAACGGTTCGATCAGTTCAGCGAGTTAGTCAATTGTTGTAGGCGCAAGTATTGCAATAGCATGATGGTTTTACCATCCATTATTTCGCCCCGCATCACCATGTCTATTGCCTCACTGACAGGCAATTCCAGAATGTCGATTTCTTCTTCGTCAATACCGCCACCGGCTACCCGCTCGGTATCGGCTGTATAGTGAGCCAAATAAAAAAACAGTTTTTCTGTCACCGAGCCGGGGCTCATATAGGCTTCCATCACCTTTTGTACCGACTGAATCCGGTAGCCCGTTTCTTCTTCTGTTTCGCGTCGGATGGCATCGTCTGGGTGTTCATCATCCAGCAATCCAGCGCAGGCTTCAATGAGCATCCCGCCTGGGTTCCCATTGACGAAGGTTGGCAGCCGAAACTGACGTGTCAGAATAACCGTGTCGGCCTGAGAGTTATAGAGCAGAATGGTAGCCCCATTGCCTCGATCATATGCTTCCCGTTGCTGCGTTGTCCACTTACCGTTTTTACCAAGATAATTAAATGTAAATCGTTTCAGAATGTACCAATTATCTGAAAGCAGTTTCTCCTCCGTTATTTGTACGCGATCCGCATGCATTTGTTCAATTTTGTTATATTTTGTTTATTTTTGTTCAAATCAAATCAATTGCGAATGAATTTCCAAGAACGGAAAAGCCGAATTGTACAAACGGTCGAAGAACGGGGCTCGGTCGATGTGCGAGATCTGGCTGAATTACTGCAAACTTCCGAAATGACTGTTCGACGGGATTTGACCCAACTGGCCGCTTCAGGTCTAATTTATCGGACGCATGGTGGGGCTATGAAAGTAAGTCTGGCTACGGATAAGCACCGTTTTGCCAATAAAACGGCCGTCAATGCTGAGCGCAAAGACTACATCTGCCAGTTGGCCGCCAACGAAATTCAGGAGGGGGACGTTATTTTTATGGATTGTGGAAGTACAGTTTTCCGGCTCTGCCCATTTATTCGGAACAAACGAATTACCGTCATTACCAACTCCCTGCCCGTTATAGCCGAACTAATGAGTTCGGAAGTAACGGTTAACCTGATTGGGGGTGAGGTCGATAAGGAACGACAAGCGGTTCATGGACTGATTGCTGAAGAACACATGGCCCGATATCGGGCCAATCGGGCTTTTATTGGCGTCGATGGTATTTCGCTGGCAAATGGCCTGAGTGCCAATAGTGAAAAGGAAGCCAGTACGGCCGTAGCGATGGCCCGACAATCGGAACGGGTCTATTTGCTTTGCGATTCGTCAAAACTGGAAACGACCAAATATCTTCAGTTTGCTCCGTTGACTCTGTTCGATGTATTGGTTACCGACAACGAAGCATCATCCGACCTCTTGGCTGCTTACCATCAAGCTGGAGTCAAGTTGCTACATTGATGTAGGGCGACAACTAGTCAATGAGGTCGTTAGCATTATCTGCTTCACAGATACAAAGTTATTTTTCGTAAAAAAGCCCTGATTATTCAGGCTGGCTGGTTTACTTCGCCACAGTACAGTCTTAGTTTTGTCTTTTGACCTTCTTACGCGCTCCGCACAGAGGGCGTTAACGATATATGTACCAGATCTGGATCGACACGGGCGGCACGTTCACCGATGGTCTTGCGCTTGATCCCAACGGCGCCCTACACCGCACCAAAGTACTCAGCAGTAGCCGTTTACGTGGACAATTAATTCATGGCAAATTGGTTGCTCCCTGGCTGACAGCGGCTATTTTCAACGGGTATCAGCTCCGCATACTCGAAACTGATGAGGTATCTACCATTGACTCACTGGGCGTTGATGGAGCGTTAATACTAAGAAACGTAGTGCAGCATTCCGACATCTTGTCGGCGTTACATACAGTTGAGCTGTACACCGGTGAAGAGGCTCCCGTTTTAGCAGCCCGGCTCCTGACACAAACCCCTCTCAACCAGCCTTTTCCTGCATTGGAGATGCGACTTGGCACGACAAAAGGTACGAATGCACTGCTAGAGCGAAAAGGAGGACGGGTAGCCCTGCTGGTGACCAAAGGCTTTAAAGACCTACTTAAAATCGGAACCCAGCAACGACCTAACTTATTCCAGTTAGCGATTCCACCCGCCGAAGTTCTGTATGATACCGTTCTGGAAGTCGACGAACGGATAGCTGCCGATGGCCAGACGCTATTACCGCTAACGGAGCCGATTTGCACCAGTCTGATTAACGAACTTCAACAACTAAAACCTGATGCAATTGCCGTATCGCTTCTGAATGCGTACCGAAACCCAACCCATGAGCATCAACTCCAGAAGGCACTAACCCAAGCTGGTTTCAGGTACATAACGCTATCGACCGATACGTCTGTAACGCCCCAATATGTGTCACGTACGCAAACAGCCATTGTCGATGCCTACCTAACCCCTGTTATGCGGTCGTATCTGGATAATGTGCAGCAGCAACTGGGCGGTAATCCCGTACGCATCATGACAAGTTCGGGCGGGCTGGTTCGAGCCGACCTGTTTCAGCCGAAAGATAGTCTGCTGAGTGGACCGGCAGGGGGCGTTATTGGTGCTGCTGATATAGGCGACCAACTCCACACTACCCGATCAACCGTAGGAATGCTTACGCTCGACATGGGTGGTACAAGCACCGACGTCGCCCGTATCCAAAACGGATTAGACTATCGTTTTTCGACCAAAATCGGCCCGTTCGATTTGCAGCTTCCCGCACTGGCTATCGAAACGGTAGCGGCTGGAGGTGGGTCAATCTGCTGGTTCGAAAGTCACGGTGCTACATCGGGCCAGTTACGCGTTGGGCCTCACAGTGCCGGTGCCAACCCTGGCCCAGCCTGCTATGGCGCTGGTGGCCCACTGACCATTACCGACGTTAATCTGTTACTGGGCAAACTCCATCCGAAGCAATTTGGCATTCCGGTTTTCCCTGAAAAAGCGCAGGCTGCTCTGGAAGTGGTTTTGCACCAAGTGGAGCAAAAAACAGGAAGCCAGACAGACTCATTCAACTTACTGCGTGGTTTCGAACAAATCGCCAATGAAACAATGGCCGGGGCCATTCGGAAGATTTCGGTATCGCGCGGATTCGATCCAAAAGACTATAGTTTGCTGGTATTCGGTGGTGCTGGCGGACTACACGGTTGTGCGATTGCGCGGTTGCTGGGGATAGAGCAGCTCATTTTACCCTTCGACGGCGGCTTACTCAGTGCCTACGGGATTGGTCAGGCTCAAATTGAACGGTTGGCATCACGCTCTGTCTTACAACCACTTGCAACCGTGGAGCACGAGCTGCCAGCCATCGTTAGTAGTCTGACCGATACTGCTACCGAAACGCTACGGCAGGATGTCGGTCAGCAGGTAGCCGTCGAAACCAAAGCGATTACAGTATTTCTGCGTCTGCTAGGCCAGGAAGCCACCGTCGATGTTCCATTGAGTGACCATCTGGAAGCTGATTTTCGGGACAAATACCAGCATCTTTATGGCCACTTCCCCCAAAACCGATCCATTGAGGTAGAGAGTGTCCGCGTGATGGTCAGCACAACTTCTCCCCATCAGGTTATACATAGTGCCCTGGTTAGCCATCGGCATGCAGTGCCTACCTTTGCGACCGATGCGTATCCAGCCTACGACTGGACAAAGTTACAGGAGGGCGATACCTTCCGGGGCCCTGCCTTATTGCTCAATACTACCTCCTCGTCCTTCATCGAACCCGGCTGGCGAGTCATTGTTCAGGCTAATAAAAATGCCCTTGTCGATTATATCGCAGACTACGAAGAAGACATTTCGACTAATTTTCAGGAGCAAACCAATGTAGATTCGAAACAGGAGAAAGGTAAGCATGCCAGTGAAGTCATTCAGCTTGAGTTATTTACGCAGCGCTTCCGGGCTATCGCCGAAGAAATGGGCGCTCAATTGCAGCGAACAGCGTTTTCGGTAAATGTCAAAGAACGGCTTGATTTCTCCTGTGCGTTGCTCAACGAAAAAGCTGAACTGGTTGCCAACGCCCCACACATTCCGGTCCACCTGGGTAGTCTGGGTATCTGTGCCCGACTGGTTCTGAATGCCCTGCCTCCGCTCGAACCTGGCGATGTCGTGATCACGAATCATCCCAAGTATGGTGGCTCTCATCTGCCCGACTTAACGCTTCTGAGTGGCGTATTTACCGATGATCACCAACTGATCGGGTATGTAATCAACCGGGCTCACCATGCTGAAATTGGTGGAAAAGTACCGGGATCGATGCCCCCCGATGCCGTATCGCTGGTTGAAGAAGGCGTAGTGCTGGAGCCTACATACGTGGTGAAAAACGGTCAGTTTTTGTGGGATTCAGCACTAGCCGCCCGGTTTACCAACTGCCCCTACCCCACTCGTTCGCTAGCCGAAAACAAAGCCGACATCGAAGCGGCCCTGGCCTCGCTCCGAGCCGGTGAACAGGCGTTACAAACCCTTGTCCGACAACACGGATTGCCCACCATCCATCAGTACATGAGCCGTCTTCAGCAATCGGCAGCCGACGCGATTACGGCTGTTTTAAAACCACTAATTGGGCAAGTTTTCGAGGCCACCGAATCGCTGGACGACGGGCATCAGATTCGGTTAAAAATCACCATTTCGACCAGCAATGAAGCTGATCCGAATCTGGGACAATCGCGTATTTGCTTCGACTTTACGGGAACCTCTGACGTTCATCCGAACAACCTCAATGCTAATATATCGATTCTGTACAGTGCCGTTTTGTATGTACTACGGCTATGGTGCGGACGCGACATTCCCCTGAATGAAGGGCTAATGGCTCCCGTTGACCTCGTTCTGCCAGAATCCTCGTTTCTGAATCCCGTTTTTCCCGACAACCGTAAAGACGAATGTCCGGCTGTTGTTGGAGGCAATACCGAAGTCAGCCAGCGCCTGGTCGATACGTTACTGAAAGCGCTGGGGTTGGCAGCCTGTAGCCAGGGAACCATGAATAATTTCCTCTTTGGCAATGCCAATTTTGGTTATTACGAAACCATTGGCGGGGGTACCGGGGCTATCGATGGCGCTGATGGGCGCTCGGCCGTCCATCAGCATATGACCAATACCAAACTTACCGATCCGGAAGAACTGGAACGACGCTACCCCGTCCGATTGCATCAATTCAGCATTCGTACTGGCTCCGGTGGCGATGGTCAATGGCGAGGTGGCGATGGTATCATTCGCGAGATCGAATTTCTAGCACCTGTTCAGGCTACGCTCCTGAGTCAGCACCGCGTGGAAGCTCCGTATGGCCTCCATGGGGGCGATGCAGGGCAAACCGGCCGCCAGTGGGTGAGGTTGTTGAATGGTGACGAAGAAGCGCTACCGGGCATATTCACCCGAGCCATGCAACCCAGCGAACGCATCCGAATCGAAACACCGGGTGGCGGTGGTATTGGTAAACGAGGAAACTGAATATGGCCTTTCAAAAACCCACAGATACTCAATCAATTTACGAGCCTGAGTTTGTTGAGCAACTCTTCAACGAGATGAGCCTTACCTACGAGCGTATGAATACGATTACTTCGTTTGGCTTTTCGAATCGATGGCGTCGGCAATGCGTGGCTGAACTGGCCATTCAGCCGGGGCAGGTTGTGATTGACCTCATGACGGGTATGGGCGAAACCTGGGACTACATCTGTCAGCGAATAGGACCTGGTGGCACGTTGATCGGTGTTGATTTTTCGGAAGGGATGCTCCAGTACGCGGATCAGAAACGACAACGAAAACGATTTACTCAGCATACGATTCACCTCTACAAACAAAACGTATTGGCGGGAACGTTACCAGACCAATCGGCTGATCATGTGATCGTATCATTTGGATTAAAAACCTTCAATAGCGACCAGATCAGCCAGTTAGCCCAGGAAATAAACCGGATTCTTAAACCAGGCGGTCAGTTTTCATGCATCGAAGTGTCTGTCCCCAGGTCTACGCTGCTTCGGGCACTCTATCTCTTCTATCTGCGCCGGGTTATCCCTGTTCTCGGTGCCACATTTCTGGGTAATCCGGAAACGTATCGCATGCTGGGAATTTATTGTACCCAGTTTAAAGATACACAGCAGGCTCAGCAACTCTTTCAGAAAGCCGGTCTAACCTGCCACACCACACGTTATTTCTTCGGGTGCGCTTCAGGAATTGTAGGCAATAAGCCAGTTTAGTCAACTTCTTATTGCAATGAATGCGCTTTCTGAAAGAACTGATTTAAAACTTTACTATCTTTAGTGCCTTTGCTACCCACCAACCCGTTATCTGATTAAGCAACTCAACCCATTGATGGGTCCCAAGCGACGTATGGATTACTCTCTTATAGTCAAACGTCTCATCTGTCTGTAGTCAATGAATGCTGTCGTTATGTCCGACGATGACTCTCTGGGTCAACAGTCGGTGGTTGATTATAAAAAAAAACAAAAACAGCGTAAAGCCCTTGCGTATCTATATTCCGAAGGTAACAGCACACTGGCCCAACTCACAAAAATGTTGCATGGCAGCGTTCCTTCTGTAACAGGTCTGATCGAAGAACTTATTGACGATCAATGGGTATCGCCAATCGGCATAGCGATCGGCAGCAATGGTCGCCGTCCGGTGCTGTTTGGGCTGAACACCAAGCGGAATTATATCGCCATACTGGATGTGAGTACGCACGACACCAAAGTTCTGCTGATGGATGCCCGTCGGAATTTGGTTTTTCGCGAAGACTATGCCTTTCGAATCGTCGACAACCCAACCTTTTTGCCGTCGCTGGTCCAGTGTTTTACGAACGCCCTGGTTACCTCTGAACTCAGCAACAATGACATATTGGCCATTGGAATCTCTATGCCGGGGCTGATTGATGCACACCGAGGCTTAAATCTTACTTATAAAAGTCTTAACCCAGCCGATTCGTCATTAACCAACTGGTTTTCTAAACAGACTGGCAAGCCTGTTTATCTGATCAACGATACCAAAGCTACGGTGCTGGGAGAGAGCCGTTTTGGCCGGGCTAAAGGCAAGAAGCAAGTGCTCGCTATTAATATAGACTGGGGGGTCGGGTTGGGTATTGTTGTCAATGGCGAGGTTTTCCAGGGGGCCAGTGGCTTTGCGGGCGAGCTAGGTCATATTCAGGTTGATCCGGCTGGGGAGCTTTGCCATTGTGGGAAAATCGGCTGTCTGAACACCGTCACATCGGCTTCCGCGCTGGTTAGCCGGGCTAAACGCGATATTCTGGCCGGACACCCCTCCAAACTGGCAACTTTTCGTGAGCGAGTCGATGAGCTCGATATTGATGAACTGATTCTTGCGGCCCAACAGGATGATATGTATGCTATTCAGATCCTGAATGAAGCAGGCTTCCAACTAGGAAAAGGACTGTCGATAGCCATCAGCCTGCTCAACCCCGAAATGATTGTTGTGGATGGCCTATTAGCTAAAGCATCAACTTTCATCCTGACTTCTATCGAGCAGGCCATCCGGCAGTACTGCCTGGGTGATTTCCAGAATGACCTACGCATTGAAGTTACTCAACTCGACGGTGCTGCCAACTGGTTGGGCACCCATGCGTATGTTATGGAGAATATATTCGCTACCTTCTAATGACGTAAGTTGGAGTGAGTAATTCGCTATCGAAACGGACGCACTCACTCCACCAATCATTTACGTCTATTACTTAGCCCGTAAGTAGGCAAACGGAATAATCATTTCCTCCAGGGATACCCCACCGTGCTGGAACGTATTCCGGTAGTGATTCACGTAGTAATTATAATTGTTCGGATAGGCGAAGAAGTAATCTTCCAGGGTGAAAACATATGCCGTTGATACATGAGGCTTGGGTAGGAATAACCGTTCGGGTTTACGACCAACAAAGAGGTGATCTTCATCGAATCCGAGGTTTTTGCCCTGTTTGTAGCGCAAATTGGTATTTGTTTCGCGATAGCCCACAATTTTGGCCGGTTTCTGCACCCGAATCATACCGTGATCCGTTGTCACAATGAGTCGCCCTCCTTTGGCCGCAATCTTCTGAACAAACTCCAGCAGAGGAGAATGCAGGAACCACGAACGGGTGATCGACCGATAAGCCGACTCATCAGGAGCCAGTTCTTTAATCATGGCCATATCGGTGCGGGCATGCGACAACATATCCACAAAGTTGTAAACCACTACGTTCAACTGGTTCTGAAACAGGTTGTTGAAATTATCAACCAGCGCTTTCCCCTGATTTACGTTCAAAATCTTGTTATACGACATCTTTACGTTCAGGCGGCTCTGATCGAGCTGGCGTCGCAGAAACTCCTCTTCGTGGTTATTTAGCCCCTCGTCTTCACTATCATCGTTCACCCAAAGGTCGGGGTGTTTCCGTTCCATCTCGCTGGGCATCATGCCGGAGAAAATAGCATTTCGGGCAAAGCCGGTCGTTGTCGGCAGAATAGAGTAGTAGGAGGTTTCTTCTTCCACCGTAAAGTATTCGGCCAGGATCGGCTCAATAACTTTCCACTGATCGTAGCGTAGATTATCGATCAGGATAAAGAACAGCGGAGCCTGAGTGCCGCCCTGATTCAGTAAGGGAAACACCTTTTTTCGCATCAGTTGATGCGACATGATCGGGCTGCTCATTTTCGGATCGTTGAGCCAGTCTTCATAATTGTCGATCACGAACTTGCAGAATTCGGCATTGGCCTCACTTTTTTGCATGTTCATCACTTCCGACATACTCCGATCCTGCGATCCGTCTAGTTCCAACTCCCAATAAATCAGCTTTTTATAGACATCTGCCCACTCGTCAAAATCCATTCGGTCGTTGTACTGCATGGATATATTCCGAAAATCCTGCTGATACCCGATATTGGTTCGCTCGGTAACGAGCCGCTTATTGTCAAGAATCTTTTTGACCGACAGCAGAATCTGATTGGGATTCAGGGGTTTTATTAAATAATCGGCAATTTTCGAACCGATAGCTTCTTCCATAATATGCTCCTCTTCACTCTTCGTAATCATTACGACGGGTAAGTTTGGACGCATTTGCTTGATTTGGGAAAGCGTTTCCAGACCAGTCATCCCCGGCATCATCTCATCGAGGAAAACGACATCATAATTGCTGTTCTCTACTTCATCCAACGCATCAGCCCCGCTGTTTACAGACGTAACGTCGTACCCCTTATTTTTCAAAAACAGGATATGGGGTTTTAGCAGATCTATTTCGTCATCGGCCCAGAGTATCGAGTAATTTTGCATATGTTCAGTTGGTGGTTTATTCGTCGGGATTTCGTTCGACTTATATGGCAATACGAACGAAACTGTATCATTTAGTTTAACTGGAAACGTCCGGTTGTGTTTTAGCAGTTCATAATTAAGGTTTTTTAAGATATAAGCGTACTAAAGTCTGCTGAACAGACCAAATCTTATTTTAACCTTATGAATCGTAGCTTTTAAAATTGATTTGAGCATCCATTACCTTTCGTACAATTCAGCATCTAATTATTGCGATTGTCTTACTGTGAATCAAGTAAGCACAGTTACGGTGGATATTCAAACGCCCGATCAGTTGAATCGGGTGTTTTTTTTATGTATAAGTAGAACGAGTAGGATTATCGTTTTAATCTGTTTTTAATGCAACTACAGAAGGTTTTTGGAAAGCACTTAGGTTGAGAATAAAATGCCTGACTTCGTTTGAGGTCAGGCATTTTTCATAAATAGCTTCTTACGCTCAGCGTTATTCGTTTGAATTAAATTCTGATTATAATGATGTGTGGGCCAGAACATTTCCGTCAACAGCACGTACTTATTCAAGAGAAATAGTTTCGTGTGAATAATAGCGATGACTCGTAAGCTCGGATTCGCCATTGAAGTCCGGGCTTATTTTATTCCTTACATAAAATAGCTATGTCTTACTACTCGCCTTATCAGAGAGTAGCAGATTCAAATGCCAAGTTCAAGTCCCCTACCTGGTCGGTTGATTTACTCGTACTGGATCGGTTACGCCTGACGACCGTTCACTCAAAATCTGTTCGCTAAAGGCCCGTATAATCAACTCTTTAGCTAGATTTCCATATCCAAATCACATTCCTATTTACTTTGTATACTTTCCACAAAGTACTTATTGACCACTAATCTCAATCACTTTATTTTAACGTTGCTATGTTCCCGAAACGCTACTATTTCCCTTCCATGCTGACCCTTTTGGTTGTTAGCATTATTGTATTTGGCGTAGCCAGTTGCGTGATACAGGACCACCGAATTCCCAGTCCCGAAGGCCTGACAGCCGTTCAAGGGCCACCTTTTGCATCTGGACTGAAATCACCTATTGGCCTTACCGATGATCCTAAAGGCAATTTGTGGGTTACCGAAGCCGGTAGTGGTACAGTCAACAATGGTCAGGTAACAGTTATTACACCAGCTGGAGCCAAGTATCCCGCAATTACTGGCTTTGTCTCGGCTATTAGCCCCGAAAATTCGCCGGAGGGACTTAACCACCTTGCTTACAGAGATGGTAAACTATATATCCTGCACGGTGTCGAAGAAAAACTTTACATTGTCGATATTTCAAGCTTCGTACCCGGCGTTAGTGCACCTATTTCAGCCAGCACCCTCACAGGTTTTGATATAGGCACCTTTGTGCGTAAGGCTCATACGAACGCGCCTGATCCGGAAGACTCCAACCCGTATAACCTTACCTTTGGCCCCAACGGCGATCTATTCATAACTGATGCAGGTGGTAACGCCATTATCCGTCGGGATAAAACAACAGGAAATTTAAGTGTATATTCCATTTTACCTGATACCCCAAACCCAGGCTTCCCATCGGCTCCAGGCCCTCCAACGCTCGACCCTGTACCGACGGGCATTGTTTTTGATGGCTCAAATTTCTTCGTCACTTCGCTGGTTGGATTTCCGTTCCCGGCAGGACAGTCAAAAATCTACCAGGTGGCTGGTGCAGGCACGCCCCCGCTTTCACCATCAGTCTATAAATCAGGCTTTTCAGGCTTGACCGACTTAACGTTCACTTCGGGAGGTAAACTGCTGGTTACAGAGTTTGGCTTTTCGACCACGGCTCGGGTAGCCAGCGGTGACGATCCGAATAAGACACTCTTTACACCAGCCATCACCCCGGTCGATATTCTGTTAAGCTCGGCAGGTACAGATACGTATTATGTCCTGTATTATGGTCCTGGAATTATTGTGAAGCTGACGGCCAACTAAGATCGGCGTAGTTTCTCTTATACTCGTGCCCGCTACCTTAACCGTAGCGGGCATTTTTTATACTACATACTGATTTACAACAGTTTAATCTATTTTAAAAAAAATCTATAAATCCCTGCTTGATCGAATAACTACATGTACTGCACATTTCTGGCAATTTCAGGTGTACATTTACCTATATTTCACTAAATAAACCGTTTATATAGCTGACTACCGACTTGCCGGATAAGTCTGGCTGCGTATAAACCCATGAAAATAATTCCCCTCTATTCCACTCTGTTGTTTTTAAGTGGATTTATTTGCCTGAGTCTTCCTTCAGCACGGGCAACCACTGTAAACATCGTTCACATCGTTAGCACTGATTCCCTTCGTATTGAGAAAAAAGACGGAAAGCGGTTTATCGTACACCGGGTCGATGAAGGGCAAACACTTTACGCTATTTCCCGAAAATACAAGCGATCGGTAGCAGAGATTAAGGCCGCTAATCCCGATATGAAAGACGCTGTTCGCTATGACCAGCTTGTTCTGATTCCGGTTCCAGATGGCCTGCTAACGCGAAAAGAGGAAAAAGCCATTGATAAAGCAATAAAGAAGCAGGCAAAAGAAGCCAAACGAGAAGCCCGGGAGCGAGAGAAGGAAACGGAGAAAATTGCGGAAACCAAACCCGCTCCTAAAGCCGAAAAAGCCCCAGAAAAAGAAGTAAAGAAGTCAGACGATCCGGCTCAGTCGGGCATCCACGTGGTCGAAGCCGGTCAAACCCTTTACAGCCTCGCGAATCGGTATGGCGTATCGCAGGCCGATATTCGTAAATGGAACAACCTGCCCGGCAACAACGTACTGATCGGCCAGCCATTGATTGTTTCGGAAAGAGCGTATCTGGACCGTACCCCGTCCAATTCGATAGCCAGCACCAAATCGGCCGATGCACCGAGCCGACCAGCGCCCGCTCATACGGTCGATACAAATACCAGTGAACCACGCCCTCACGAGACCCGGCCAACTCCCCACACCGAACCCAAATCTGATCACCGGAACGAGGCAGACACCCCTACCCGTCCGTCGGCCTCTGGGACGAAACCTGCCGAACCGGAACCAGAACCACCCCGTCCAGGCAACGACGCCCCCATGCCAACCCAGGGACGCCGTATTTCGTCAAGTGGTGTTGCCGAAATGATTGAAGGAACTGATGGCTCAGGCAAATATTTGGCACTACACCGCACGGCCCCCATTGGAACGCTGGTACAGGTCCGAAATGAGTTCAATAATCAGAGCTTATGGGTAAAAGTTATTGGTCGGTTACCCAATACAGGCATCAACGACAAGATTCTGATTAAGCTATCAAGTCAGGCTTTCTCGAAACTTTCACCCGAGGATCGGCGTTTTCGGGCAGAGGTAAGTTATATTGTGCGATAAGTTATGGAAACCAAAGAAGAACGGATTGCCCGAAGACACCGGGAGCGTGATGAGGAAATGAAATCGTCGCCTGGTTACATTACCTTCAGTATAATGTTTACCCTGGCCTATCCGTTCATTGCCGTTTTTACCTTTATTATGTCTACCCTGCTGGCCATCTTCTCGGGCATTTCACGTGCTTTAGCCTGGATTGTTAGTGGAGGAAAAAGTAAATGAAACCCGTCGATTTTTCGTCCATAAAGAATTTTTTAGATGCGAAGGCCGATCAATACAATCGGCCTTCGTTCATTGAACGCGACCCGATCAGCATACCGCATCGATTCAGCCAGAAGCAGGATATTGAAATCATGGGATTCTGGGCAGCCGTGCTGGCCTGGGGGCAACGCCCTGTAATTCTGAAAAAATCGGCTGAGCTTGTCGACCTCATGGATGGCACCCCCTACGATTTCATTCGGAATCACCAGGAAAGTGATTTGAAGCGTTTTCTATCGTTCAAACACCGTACGTTCAACGCAACCGACGCCCTTTATTTCCTTCATTTTTTTCGCCAGTATTATCAGCATCATAATTCGCTGGAAGATGCTTTTTTGCCGGATAGCGCCGTTCGATCAGATACAACCCAAACCGTCGAGGCAGGTCTGATTGCCTTTCACGACCACTTTTGTGGCCTCACCGACTTTTTCCCCGAACGTACCCGAAAGCATATTGCCACGCCAGCCCGCAACTCATCCTGCAAGCGACTACTTATGTTTCTTCGCTGGATGGTTCGTCGCGATGATCGGGGAGTCGATTTTGGGTTATGGACCCGCATCCGGCCCGAGCAGCTAATAATTCCTATTGATGTACACGTCAACCGGGTAGCCCGGCAGTTAGCGTTACTTACCCGGCCACAAACCGACTGGAAAGCCGCTTTGGAACTGACTGAAACACTTCGCCTATTCGACCCATCAGACCCTGTTCGCTACGATTTTGCCCTATTTGGGCTCGGCGTTGAAGGCGAAATGTAAACCTCATACCCAATCTGTCTACCTTATCCTGATTCTCATTTTTTTATTGAGATTAACAAAGGTTAATAAACAAACATTGGCCAAAACGGATTACCCAAATACGAACTTGTCAAACGAACAGGATGCCATTTCAGATCACTACCCAACCATTTGGCCCTCTACCAACGGGCAGCGCTCCACTTACCGAATACGTGCTCGAACACACCGAAACGGGTGAATTCATTACGGTGATACCAGAATTTGGAGCAATTCTTCGTCGATTGGTCCTTCGAAAAGGGCGTCATCTGTTTGCGCTGATTCAGGCTCCTGAATCCCCCCAGGCACTACTGGCCGATGAGAGTTATGCCAGCGCATTCCTGTACCCATTTGTCAGCCGGATTCGGCATGGAGTGTACCAGTTTGACGGGACAGACTATGCCGTAAAAATGAACGAGGTTTACCGCGACAATGCCATACACGGTTTTGTTCATGGGCGCCCTTTCACAGTGGTCAATCAGGAAGTTACCTCAACGCATGCACAACTCGTACTCCGTTACTCATATGAAGGGGATACGTTCGGCTACCCATTCCCCTTCGTTCTGACTGTTACCTACCAACTGACCCAGGCAAATCGGCTCATGCACGGTAGCAACCCGGCTGACGACCGAATGTGTGCGCTGAAAATCAGCTATACAGCCCAGAATACGGGAACAACGCGGGCTCCCGCTGCTTTTGGATGGCACCCTTACTTTACGTTTACTGAAGACGCTGCACGAACGGCTGAGTTTGTTGACGGAATGACGTTGGCCTTGCCAGGCCGAACTGCTATTGTACTCGACGATCACATGATTCCTGTCAGTAAGTACCCGTTTCAACCTGCCGAAATCATTGAACTCCACAAACGACAGTTAGACACACCTTTTCTGGTCACACCAACCAGCCTACCAACCGACAATGAGTCTTTCGCCGAAACCATTCTGACATCAGGAGAAACGGGGGCACGCCTGATCGTTGGCCAGCAAACCGGCGAAGGGAAACTGAATTACCTGGTATGCTACACTCCACCCCGACGCGACAGCATCGCCATTGAGCCCCAAACTGCCAATGTAAATGCCTTCAACAATGGTGAAGGCTTAGCCATTTTAGCACCCGGCGATTCACTCTCCGGCATCATCTGGGTGCGACTGGATTAGCTTACAAGTTGAGTACTCCTATTACTCCACTCAACTTGTTACCAGAAATTTAACTGTTCCGATACCCGTGTCTCTATCCCGAAGGCAATGTGTCGATCAATACTAACCATTAAAAAGCATTGATTTTTAAACGGTTGGCGTGGTTGCCTCTTCGAAAATACGCATAGCCATTAAACCGGTGCCAACAGCACCACCAGCACGCAGCGCAGCCGCGATAAAAACGGTTTCAGCAATTTCTTCCCGAGTAGCACCTGCCTGGACTGCATTATTGATGTGGGATTCAATGCAGTAAGCGCATTGAGTGGTTAGCGCCACGGCTACGGACATCAGTTCACGATATTTGATCGGTATAACACCATCTTTGCGTTCGGCCGTATGCTTAAGGTTCAGGAATGCCGCAGCTTCTTTGGGAGCTGACTTGATAAGTGTATCGGTATACGCCCGGTCTTTAGGTGTTTGATATTCGGTCATGGCTTTAATGAGTAAAATAAATCGGTTGCTACTTAATCTGACTTCCTGTTAAGAAGCCTTGATTTGACAAAATATAACCGAAGCCATGATCTTTGTGCTTTGCTGTTTCCGTACCACAACGGCACGTGCTCTCTAAGCACTCGCTATTCGAGTCAAAAACAGCTTATGCAATCGCTCGTTTTCCCATTACTTTTCCAGTCAATCCCGTAACTTAGCCGACCATTTTCCGATACGGTTATGAACCCTACCCTAATCCGCGAGCTGGCCAAAATGATCGATCACTCGCTCCTCCACCCTACCCTGACTGATGCCGAACTCCGTGAGGGCTGCGAACTGGCTCTCAACTACGATGTTGCTTCCGTTTGCATAAAACCCTATGCCGTACGCATGGCGGCTGAATTACTCGCTGGTTCTGATGTGCTGGTGGGCACAGTCATCGGCTTTCCTCATGGGAATAGTGCCACAAGCATTAAGGTTGCCGAAACCGAACAGGCCTGCCAGGATGGAGCCGTGGAGATTGATATGGTCGTTAATATCGGTAAAGTGCTGGGCGAGGACTGGCAGTATGTAAGCGACGAGATCTGGGTTGTTCATAAGGCCTGTCAGGCACATGGCGCTATTCTGAAGGTCATTTTTGAAAACGATTACCTGCCCGACGACTCGTACAAAATCAAGCTCTGCGAAATCTGTACAGAAGTCGGCGCTGAATTTGTCAAGACATCAACCGGATACGGGTTTGTGAAGGGTGCCGATGGTAAGTACAGTTACCAAGGTGCTACTGAACACGACCTGCAACTCATGCTCGACCATGTTGGCCCCGATGTGCGAGTCAAAGCGGCTGGTGGCGTTCGCACGCTCGATGGGCTGTTGAAAGTCAAAGAGATGGGAGTTTCCCGGCTGGGCGCTTCGGCCACAGCAGCCATTATGGAAGAAGCTTACCGTCGCTTTGGTGCCGTTTCGGCCGATACGCCGACAGGCCCAATAGCTGAGTCGAAAGGATATTAGTAAAACGGGTGGGAACCCGTTACTCACGCTTCATACTTGCGGGTTTCCACCCGCTTTACTCCATCTAATCTGTAAACCCGTCTATGCTTCATCTTGGTTTTGTCTCGGCTATTATGGCCGATTATGATCTGAATAGTGTATTAAAATTTGCGTCGGAGCATCAGTTTTCCTGCGTTGAAGTCATGTGCTGGCCTACCAGTAATGCCGATACACGCCGATATGCCGGGGTAACGCATATTGATGTCGACAATCTGGATATTGATCAGATTCGGACGCTGACACGGCTCTATAAGGTTTCGATTTCGGGGCTGGGTTATTATCCAAATCCACTCGACCCAAACCCTGAACAGGCTGACTATTACCGGGAACATATTAAAAAAATAATCCGGGCGGCTGCCAAACTCGGCATCCCAGTCGTAAATACATTTATTGGTCGAAACCCTTCGTTGACCATCACCGAAAACCTGAAACTCTATGCCGAGCACTGGCCTGCCATTGTGAAAGAGGCCGAAGCCTGTAACGTAAAGATTGGCATAGAAAATTGCCCCATGTGGTTCACTGATGACGAATGGCCGGGCGGTAAGAACCTGGCAACAACGCCCGCCATCTGGGATCGTATGTTCGAGATTATTCCTTCGCGGGCGCTGGGTCTGAATTACGACCCTAGCCACCTGATCTGGCAAATGATGGACGAGATCCGACCAATCTATGACTATAAAGATCGGTTGCACCACATTCACCTGAAAGATGTGAAGCTGTATCCCGACAAGTTGAATCGTGTGGGTATCATGGCCAATCCACTCGAATACCATTCACCTAAATTACCGGGGCTGGGCGATGTACGCTGGCGTCATTTCTTTGCCGCACTCACCGACGTTCGCTACCGGGGCCCTGTTTGTATTGAAGTCGAAGACAAAGCCTTTGAAGGCAGCCCCGAAGATGTAAAAACCGCCATACTGACCGCCCGGAATTATTTGAAGCAATTTTTGGTGCTATAGCGTATCGTTGCCCTTGTTTACAGTAGGCTAACGCATCAGCGTATTTTGCATAAGCCTACTGTAAACTACAAATCGAAAATCGTATCTTTATCAAAAACTACGCCTATGGTTGCCACGGCCTCACTTGTAACGCAAATCACCGAGCGACTCAAACAGGAGCCAGAAGTTTTCATTTCGGCCACACTGGATGAGTATTGGGCCTTGCTGGATGAGTTGCGCGACGAATCGTTTCCTCTTGACTATGACATCGAATACATTAACGGACAGATCAGAGCACGAATCGGCATGGCCAGTGACAGACACGAAACGATTGTTTTAAATATTGGGGCAGCGTTACGAACAATTTATTATGACAAGCCCGATATACGGGTGATGGGTAGCAATAAACTGGTTTTTGTTTCAGCCTGTGAATTGGCTGTGAAACCCGATGTGCTGGTCATGAAAGGCGAAAGTCAGCTTATACTTCGGCAAGGGCAGGAAGCAGGCATCACTAATCCCTATCTGCTGGTCGAAGTACATTCCGATTCAACCTACCGCCAGGACTTATCGACCAAGTTACGTTGTTATAAGCAGCTCGAGTCGGTGCAGCATATTGTCTACATCGATCAGGCAGTACATTTCGTGTCGGTGTACACCAAACAACAGGATAGTCGTCACTGGCTTAACGAGGATTATGATTCTCTTGATATGGCTATCCAACTTGGCGATTTTACTATTCCGATGCAGGATATTTACCACAAAGTGGCCATTGACAGTGCTCCAAACGCTTAATCAACTCGATACTGATCTTTTTCTGTGGCTCAACGGCCATTATGCTTCCTGGCTCGATCCGATCATGATTTGGGTAACGGAGCGAAATAGCTGGTTTCCACTGTATGCCCTCCTGATAGGCTGGCTCATATACCGCTATCGAAAACAGGCCATTGGTCTATTAATTACCCTCATTGCCGCTGTAGCGATCAGCGACCAGACGGCTTCGTCGGTGTTAAAACCGCTCACCCATCGGTTACGTCCCTGCCATGTCTTTACACTCCAGAAACTGATTCACCCCGTTATGGAATGTGGAGGGCCGTATGGCTTTGCATCATCCCATGCTGCCAATACGTTCGCGCTGGCCACCTGTCTCTGGTTGTTGTTTGGAAAGCAGTATCCCTGGCTGATTTTAGGCTATGTATGGGCTATCGTTGTGTCGTACAGTCGGATTTATGTGGCCGCTCATTATCCGCTGGATGTACTGACAGGGGCTGGTATTGGGGTACTGGCGGCATGGCTCTGTGTATATGTATATCGTAAATGGCAGGCCCGTCGTCCTCAACACAACAGGCATTTAGTCAACTAAAACCCTCAAAAAGTTGCGTAGCATAATAATACGATTTAGTTTGCGGCAGTTACATAACACCGCAACAAATCGTTTTCATGCTGAATCGTTTTCAGGCGCTTATCCGCGACTATTTTGGCCTATCACATAAAGAAGCCCGAGGTTTTCTTGTTCTGCTTTTCCTATCCGTATTGCTTCTCCTGATTCCGTTCGTATATCGTTTTTTTGCGGATCGGAAACCCATCGACTCGTCACCAGCCGATCAACGAAAACTGGACAGTCTGGTAGCAATCATGCAGGCGGAAGAAGCAAAACAACCCCGGTATGGCAGTCGTTCCGAAAAAGAAAAAACCACTAGTGAACACTTCAGTGAACCTAAACTGTTTCCGTTCGATCCAAATACAGCAACCGTAGCTCAGTGGCAGCAACTCGGTTTACCCCGCTGGCTGGCCGAACGAATCGAGAAATTTCGGAGCAAAGGTGGGCAGTTTCGAAAGAAAGACGATTTGCTACGTATTTATGACTTCCCGCCGGAGCTTTACGATCAACTTGAGCCGTATATTACCCTGAAAGAAGCTCCGTCCAAGCAATCGTTTGGCTCTAAACCCTACTCTACAGAAGCGCCCACATCTACAGAGCGCCCAGCTTTGTCAAATCGGTCTAATGCCTTCGAACGCCCTGCCAAACCCGTACTGCAACCTTTTGATATTAACACGGCTGATACCTCGCAGTTGATAGCTCTGAAAGGCATTGGTGGCACACTAGCTGGTCGTATTGTCAAATTTCGGGATGCCCTCGGTGGTTTCGTTTCAACCGAGCAATACCGTGACATTTACGGGCTCGACTCGCTGGCTCTGGAGGAGTTGCTGAAATTCGGTAAAGTCCAGTCGGGCGTCCGTAAGATTCCCATTAATACAGCTACTGCCGACGAATTGGACCGTCACCCGTTTTTATCCCGTCGTCAGGCCCAGATTATTGTCAATTACCGCGAACAGCACGGTGCCTACACGTCTGCCGAATCGTTAAAACCCATTCGCGTTCTGGACGCCAAAACCATCGAAAAACTAGCGCCCTATCTGGAATTCTAACGTAATGGATAATGGATAATGTCTAATGAATAATGGGGAATAGCCAGGCTTTGCATTGTAAGCAATCTCGCAGGATTAAATTGAATGAAATTTTGTGTGACCCCGATGGGACGGTCGGCCGTTGCCGTCAAATGTTTATAGAAAGGCGCTATCTACTATAAACATCTGACGGCAACGGCCGACCGTCCCATCGGGGTCATACAGAAAAAGGTAATTCTGCGTGATTGCTTACATTATTCATTATTCATTATCCATTCGTTTACCGCTTCACCAAAAGCGCAATGTTCTCGACGTGGTGCGTATGCGGAAACATATCTACGGGCTGCACATCGGCCACGCGATAGCTTTCATCTAGAATACCTAAATCGCGGGCCTGGGTAGCGGTGTTGCAGCTTACATATACAATCCGTTCGGGAGCCGCTTTCAGCAGCTGCCGCGTCACGGCTTCGTCCATACCTGCACGAGGAGGGTCGGTAATAACCACTTCCGGCCGACCATGCTGATCGAAAAAGCCATCCGTCAGAATATCCCGCATATCACCGGCTACAAATGTGGTATTGGTAATGTTATTAACCTGGGCATTAATTCGCGCATCAGCTACCGAAGCCTCAACATATTCCACCCCAATTACCTGCTTTGCCCGACGGGCCACAAACAAGGCAATGGTGCCCGTTCCGGTATAGAGATCATACACACGCTCGCGCCCGGTAAGGCCAGCCCATTCACGCGTGATCTTATACAAATTATGCGCTTGCTGGGCGTTGGTCTGGTAAAAGGATTTAGGACCAATCCGAAACGTCAGTGGTGGCCCGTCGGCTTCATCCATTTGCTCCTCAATGTAGGGTTTGCCCGCCCAGTTGATTACCTCCTGATCCTGATAGCTATCGTTTTTCTTCGTGTTCAGGATATAATTCAATGATGTAATCTGAGGAAACTGCGTCTGAAGGTAACTAAGTAACTCATTGAGCATCTCGGGATTATCCTGGGCTACCTGCAACGTTACCATGACCTGCTGCGTAGTGGCAGCAGTACGGATGATCAGTGTCCGCAGAAAACCCGTGTGTGCTTTCAGGTTATACAACGTCAGGCCATGTGCAAATACGTAGTCATTCACCGCCTGTCGAATCGCATTGGACGGATCGGGCTGAAGGTAACAATGATGAATGGGAAGCACTTTATCGAACCGGCCCGGAACGTGAAAGCCAACCGCTCGCTGATCGATCAACTGATCGGTATTGACCTCACGCGTGGTCAGCCAACGCCCTTCGGCACAGGTAAATTCCAGTTTGTTCCGGTAGTATTGAGTGGGATGAGCAGGCAGGATAGGCCGTATTTCGGGCAGGGCCACCTTCCCGATGCGAGTCAGATGATCGATCACCTGCTGGTGTTTAAAGCCCAGTTGTTCACTGTATTGAATATGCTGCCACTTGCAGCCGCCACAGGTACCAAAATGCTCACAAAACGGCTCAGCACGCACCGGCGACCATTCATGAATGTGTTCGGCTACCGCTTCACGATACTGTTTTTTTCGATTTGTAATGCGCAGATCGACCAGATCACCCGGAGCCACACCAGGCCCTCCGGTTGGATTATCTACGAAAATTACGCCCTCGTCGGTACGTACAATACACTTTCCTTCGGCAGCCACCGCATCGATTCGGACGCTTGCCAACCGTTCGGGTGTTTTATGAATCCTTCTACGCATAAGTCCTAAAAAGTCGCTAATTTAAGCATCCATTTTCGGACACTCTCCATTCCGAACAATTTCTACCCTATGCTCAACTTGTACCGTCTGATAAGGCTGCCTTTTTTACTGACATCCTTCCTTCTGGTTATCAGCCACTTCAGCTCAGCAACGCACATCGTCGGGGGAGAACTTGAACTGCGGTACCTGGGTACTCAGTCAACTTATACCCACCGGGTCAACCTGAATCTGTACTTCGACCTTGTTAATGGCAGTCAGGGTGCTAGAGATGGGGTGATCCGGGTGGGTATTTTTTCCAAACGGACTAACCAGTTTATGGGTGCGCTCGCTCTTTCTTACGTTAGTGAACAACCTGTTGTATATACCAGACCTGCCTGTGCCACATCGAGTCTGAGTACGTTATTGATCAAATACAGTAACGACGTAACGTTCGACCCCAATATCTTCAACGATCCGGGCGGCTATTACATTTCGTGGGATCGTTGTTGTCGAAATGGAGTCATCAATAATATTGTCAATCCCAGCGGGGCAGGCTCGACCTTCTACCTGGAATTTCCAGCTTTATCGACCAAAAACTCGTCACCAAATTTTACAATTCCTAAAGGCGATTATGCCTGTATTGGGCAACCCTTCACACTTGATTTCAGCGCCAAAGATACCGATGGTGATAGTCTGAGCTATACGCTGGTTACTCCTTACAATGGCTTCAGCACGGCAGCAATACCCATTCCCAGTAATCCCAGCAATCCCTTTGATCAACCCGTCTTTTACTCAGGCCCGTATCCGACTATTCAATGGAATACCGGCATCTCTGTTGCGAATGAAATTCCGGGTTCGGCGCCCCTTCGCGTCAATGCCCGTACCGGTTTACTGAGCGTCACGCCCGACCGGGCAGGCTTATTCGTTTTTTCAGTCGAAGTAGCCGAATTTCGGGCGGGTAAACGGATCGGGGTAGTTCGGCGTGATTTTCAGGTGCTAGTGATCGACTGTCCCCGCAACAACGCTCCCCAACTCCTTTTCAGGCCCGACGGTCAGAAAACCTTTTATAAAGAAGGAACCGTGCTCACCATTGCCGAAAAGGACACGAACTGTTTAAGTCTGTATGTTACCGACATTGACCCGAACCAGCACATTACCATTATCAATATGAGTGGGTCACTGCCTGGCCTGACCATTGCCCCCGGCGATTTGTTCACGCGAAGCAGCAAGGATACGTTACAGGCGAAATTCTGCTTTGGCCGATGCGTTGGTGCCGATGGCAAACCCGTTACGCTTATGATTCGAGCCACCGACGATGGTTGTCCGCAAGGGCTTAGCGATACCATCAGCATCCAGCTATCAATAACTCCATCCCTAAACCATAAGCCAACAGCCAGTACCAACCTGCTGAACAATCTGGCCAAAATCAATGTAGGAACCTCGCTGACATTCACAGCTTTCGGCAATGATATTGACAACGACAATATTACCATTCAGGCTGTGGGGCGAGGCTTTGCGCTGACCCAGGCAGGTATGACTTTTGGATCAGCTTCGGGAGTGGGAAAGGTCTCCCAGCTCTTTACCTGGAAACCAACCTGTACGCAGGCAACCCAACCCAACTACATAGTCGACTTTATTGTTACGGATACCCGCTGTAATCAGAACCTGCGCGATACGGTTACGGTCAATCTGTCGGCAGTGGGCAAACCCAGTCAGCCACCTAGTGTTCAAACGACACTCCCCCAACCTGTGGTTGAACTTACCGTTAGCCCAAACGATTCGACAGGGCACACCGCTTTCGATGTGCTGGGCAATGACCCCGACCGGGATACGATTCAACTTTCGGGAACAGGACGTGGTTTCGATGTAAAAGATCTGGGAATGAACTTCACAAATAAATCAGGTTTGCCTACGCTCCGATCGGCTTTTGACTGGAAACCCACCTGCGAACTAATGGCAGGGAAAACCGAAGCAACGTTTGTGGTGGATTTTGTGGTCGATGATCGATCCTGCCAGCCCAATCATACCGCTACTACGACCGTCACCTTCCATGTTACCAACCCAACATTCGCGGCCGACATTAAAGTGCCAAATGTATTTACCCCCAATGGCGACGGGATCAACGACTATTTTGCCGTCAAAGACTTACCTGAAAACTCCTGTAGCGAGCAGTTCAGACGTGTTGACATTACTAATCGCTGGGGAGCTACCATTTTTTCGTCCACTGACCCTAAATTCCGATGGTACGGCACCAACTCCCCTACCGGCACCTATTACTACCTACTCCTTACCACCCAACGAACCCTAAAAGGAACGGTTACCTTGATTCGTTAATCGCCGTTGGCAGGCAGTGAGTCGATTCAATTCACCCCTGCTTACTATCGACGAATTGCTCTATCTTTGTTCCCTCTATGAAAAATAAAGTTGTATTGATTACCGGTGCTTCGTCGGGTATCGGCCGGGCGCTGGCTTTTGCGTTTGGGCGCGAAGGAGCTCATATTGTCATCTGCGGACGCAAGGCCGACGCGCTACAAGCCGTAACCAGTGAACTACAGCAGGCCAGTATAGATGTATTTTCCATAACAGCCGATGTCAGTGTGGAAGCCGATGTCAAACGGCTTATCGAACAGACTATCGCTCAATACGGCCGCCTGGATGTTCTGATCAATAACGCGGGGATTTCCATGCGTTCCATGCTGATTGATACCGATCCGTCGGTGATTCAGAAAGTAATGGACATCAACTTTATGGGAACCGTTTACGCTACCCGATACGCCCTACCCTACCTTATCGAATCAAAAGGCTCTATCGTCGGTATCTCCTCGATAGCTGGATATAGGGGACTTCCTGTACGGTCAGGCTATTCGGCCTCCAAGTTTGCGATGAACGGGTTTCTGGAAGCTGTTCGCACCGAACTATTGCATACGGGCGTTCACGTATTGACGGCCTGCCCTGGATTTACAGCCTCAAATATTCGTTACTCCGCTCTGGATGCCCACGGTAATGCCAAAGGTGAAACCATGCGCGACGAAAGCAATATGATGAGCGCCGAAGAATGCTCCGATCATATTCTAAAAGCGGTAAAATCCCGTAAGCGTGAACTTATTCTAACCACCCAGGGGAAGCTGACCGTATTCATCAATAAGTGGCTACCCAGCCTTGCCGACAAACTCGTCTACAACACGCTGGCCAAAGAAAAAGACTCGCCACTTAAGAAATGATCGAAAGAGTGAAAGAGTGAAGAATAGTTTGCGTCAGCATTTCGCTCTTTCACTCATTCACTCTTTCGCTCATTAAATTATCCAAACGTTGTCACGTCGGATGAAGTAGAGTTCATTATGCCAGAGGATACGCAGGTAGATATCTTTTTTGCCCAGGATATTGAGCTTGTGTCCACGACCAATCACCTCTACTACGGGTGCAGCCGCAGAAGGGTCGGTGCGAAGCAGCACCCGATCATGGCTGGTAATACCCGACTGAACCCCCTCAGGCAAATTGGTAAAGATGAGTAACAGGAACAGATACAGAAAGACAATCCACTTCTGGCGGGTTGGGATCTCTTCTTTGCGGATCACCTTCAGGATAAGAACACTAAAGACATAGCCTGCCGGAATTAGCAAAAAGAGGAGAAAATAAATTCCGTATTTTCGATAAAACAGGTAGAAATAATTCAGGTCATCGGTCTCATAGCCGCTGAGATTATTGGCTCGAGCGATTTCATTCATTCGGCGCAGCACAGCATCGTCCGGGTGTCTATCAAAATAGACATCCAGATAATAAAGCAGTCGGGGAATGTCATTTTGCTGCTCATAAATGCTGGCAAGTTTTAACAATATCGGGTCAGTAGCGGTATGCCCTTCAGCCAAAGCCATCTCAAATAAATAGGCAGCATGCGCGTAATTTCCTCTGGCAAATAGCGAGTCTGCTCGATGAAGAGAATCTGTTAAGGCCGTCTGTGCCAGCGCAGTAACTGACAGCAAACAAAAAAATAGGCTTATTTTAAGACGAATAGCTTGCAATGAACGAAATAAGGCCATAATTTTGCACCGCGATTAGGAACAAAGACGCTCTCAAAAGCGAAATCTGTTCAACTGATTCGGTAGCTCAGCTGGTAGAGCAATACACTTTTAATGTATGGGTCCTGGGTTCGAATCCCAGCCGAATCACAAAAAGAATCTTAAACGAAGAAGGGTAAGAACACGAGAAAATGGTATATCCATTCTCTTGTTCTTACCCTTCTTCGTTTGCTGTTGTTAAAATGGAAGATCGTTGCTTTCCTCGTCAAAGGCTGCGTTGAACGACATAGCCGACGATTGAGCTGGCTGCGTTGAACGCGCTTGTGGTTGTTGCATCGTAGCAGGTCTTGCCGGTGCGGCCGGGGCACTATCGCCATCGGTCAGTTCGATTCGAAACGCACGCAGTTCCGTATACCAACGATCGTTATACTCGCGAGACTCGGCGCTAAAGGTGGCTTTCAGCGTATCACCTTCGGCAAACTGCTTCAGATCATTCGCTTTTTCACCCCAGGCGGTCATGCAAACTTTCTTAGGATATTGACTATCCAGTGTTTCAATAACAAATTCCTGTTTATTCCAGGCTCCATTCCGACCCTGCCCCGTAACTTCGGGTAATACTTTTATGAGCTTTCCGACTAATTCAAGTGCCATACTATATGGGCTTTAATCTTTTAATTTAGAAAGATAAAAGTACGAAATTTTCGTCGGTTTCCCCCCTGGCGCAGGGAAAAAAGCAAAAGATTTACGGGCGTCTTTTGCAGAAAAAAGCTAAAACGCTATATTTGCACCTCGATAACCGAATCGGCCACGTGGTGAAACTGGTAGACACGCCATCTTGAGGGGGTGGTGCTTCACGGCATGGGAGTTCGAGTCTCCCCGTGGTCACATAACAAACTAAAAAACAAGCACTTACACTTACTAGTAAGTGCTTGTTTGTTTTTCGGTTTGTATAAATAGTAGATCAAGGCCAAAAGAGGTGGAACATTCTAGGTTTACAGAGTAATCAACCTACTAATTTTTGATGAGCTTCTTACCCATCAGTTGATTCCTATTGGCGGAGCTTACCTGGCAAATTTTTGCCTCACACTCAACTGTTAAATACAAACGTCGATGAAATCGATAATCCACAACATCGCGCCTATTGGAAAATGGCTCCCCATCTGCCTGGTGGCTATGAGTTCTCTGTTAATTTTTTGTTCAAGAGAGCTGCCCCCAGATAGCCCGGAAACAGCGCTTTTTACTGTTCACATAGTTCCCCAGCAGGATGGACTAGTTGTTTTTAAGGCGGATTCAAGTCAGCAGGGAGCCACCTATCGCTGGAATTTTGGCGATAGCACTGCGCAGGTGAGTACCCAGTCACCTCGAATTACCCATCAATTTACCCGTAACGCTACCTATCAGGTAAAACTGACTATCGACCGAAATACCCGACAGATCTTCGGCATTCAATCGGTAATAGTGGGTACCAGGCTAGCCCGCACGTTTGCAGACTTACCATCCAATAAGCGGGATACCATTCGATTACTTTACATACTCACTGATCCATCTTTCGTCAGCGCGTTTCCTACAATCAATGGTAATCATTACGATCCATATCAGAATCGAGTTTTTGTCGATTTTCTAAACCGTGCCCAACCAGAACATCCGCAGGAATTGAATAAACTCGTCTTTCAGCATATCATCTACCCATTGTCGGCCGATGAAATGGCTCGTTTCAAGGATAGTGGAGATCCGGAAGGCTTGATGAATAAACTATTTGCGGATTCAACCGATCCACTCACCCAGAAGCTGGTAGCCCTCAAACAAGCTAAAGCAGCTACCCGGATTGTCTTTTTCATGAAAGACCCAACCCTCCCAACGGGTTATCCCAAATACCCCTATGCAGGTTACTCCACCTATGAAGGTCCATTCCTGGTTTGCTTGAATGCCAATGCTGAATTGGCCGCTCATGAGTTAGGCCATTCCTTTGGACTAGCACACGATACACTCCGTGATTGTCAGACATTTCCACTTATGGTTGGTGGTGACCCTTTGAAGGTTCTTGGTACCTGCGGTAGCTATTGGAATCAGTATCGCGAGTTTCAGGTCAAAGGCTACGTGAATCAACTAGTTAGGTTGGAAGCTCAGCCCGCTCGGGGATATCAGTATGTCGTTCCCGAATACTGGCGCGATCAATTTCCACAGGATATACTGATCAGCCAGTTCAGCTATGTATCGCCAGCTACTACTCCCTATTACCGGCCGGGTGTCAGCATGATGCAGACACTTTCCGATGCACTGGTTATGCAGTACAATTACGAACTAGCACCCCGACTGATTACACGATTAAATTATAACCAGATACTGCCATCCGGTCGGCAAGCCGCTTCACCTGTTGGCCAACCCGTTTATTGTCCCTGATCTGTTAAGTTTGATCTTGACCATTTAGCAATAAGTCAATTGCCACGCCTACGATACGGTAGTTAGTTCAGTTCAGCTCAATGACTGGAGATCAGCCAAACATTACTGATAGTCGCTCACAAGAGTTTCCCAAACTGCTCAAGTAGATTCAATCCATTTCGCGTTTTTGCATCCAGCTACTACATTTTCCGAGTCCGTAAATCTATTATGGCCAAACAGTTCTTATGAAACCCCTATACACTCTGTTTCTGCTGCTTGTCATTACCAGCGCGGGATTAGCACAATCGCCCAATAAGACTAAAACGAAAGTCATTCGGACACTAATCGTTGATGGGCAGAACAACCATGATCAGTGGCCCAAAATCACGTTTATGATCAAGCGTTACCTGGAAGAGACAGGCAAATTTTCGGTCGACGTAAAACGAACGTATTATACCTGGAACGGAGCAGATTTAATTGACAAATACAAAATTCCGGGTGTTCAGACAACGAAAGCACTGCCAAAATCCCGAGCAGATTCCAGCTTTCACCCCGATTTTTCGAACTATGATCTTGTTGTCTGTAATTTTGGCTGGAATGCCGCTCCCTGGTCCGATGAAACGCAGACTGACTTCGAAAGCTTCATAAAAAAAGGGGGTGGCCTGGTTGTGGTCCATGCGGCTGATAATTCGTTTCCGTTGTGGCCTGCCTATAACAAAATGATTGGTTTGGGAGGCTGGGGTGATCGAACCGAGAAAGATGGTCCTTACGTATATTATGATAACGAAGGAAAGTTGATTAGAGACCAGCAACCTGGTCGGGCCGGATCGCATGGTGCACAACAGGAGTTTTTGATTACCGTACGCGACACGAATCATCCTATCACGAAAGGAATGCCCTTAACCTGGATGCATACGAAAGATGAGATGTACGATCGGTTGCGCGGACCAGCCGAGAATATGGCCGTATTGGCAACCGCCTTTTCGTCTACGGAGAACAAGGGTACGGGTCGCAATGAACCTATGCTGATGACCATCAACTACGGAAAGGGGCGGATTTTCCATACGCCCTTAGGCCACGTCGACTACTCTGTCGAATGTGTAGGCTTCATTACTTCGCTACAGCGAGGGGCCCAGTGGGCAGCTACCGGTAAAGTTGATATTCCCATTCCCCCTGATTTTCCAACACCAAATTCGACTAGTAAACGAAGTTTTACGGAATAAGGTCAGGTCCCATACAGTACACATAACTTGGGCGCTGCTATTACCTCTACAGAATAGTTACGTAAATACACGTAAGATTAACTTTTTATTTACCAGTCACCCAGATTAAACTCTATTCAATAGAATACTAATTATGAAAGCCTTTAGTTTGTCTAATTTATTTAAAAAGTAATTAAACAAACTAAAATAGTTTTGTTTTGTATAGACTATGGTATTAATATTGTTTACCAATAAGTAAGTAGTATAGCTGGCGGTTTACATATATGGTATTTAACTGTCTTTAAATGTCTACTTTACACCTTGCAATTAGACAGGCCATGCTAGTTAGCATGGCCTGTTTCTTTAAATCTAAAGTACGCTTAAACTAGATGATAAGAAAACCTAAAACTGCACAGGCCTGATTTGATTATCAGGATTTAGCAGTAACCGTTGAGAAAGCGGCCAGGGTTGGTCTTAACCTTCGAATCTGCCGACGTGATACGGTTAGCTGCCGTTCGCGCGAGAGTTCAACAAATGGATTCGATTCGTACCGAATTCGGTAAGTAACAATATGAGCAGGGTTTACCAGCATCCCTTTATGAATCCGCAGGAAGGAGGGCAATCGTTCTTCGAATCGTTTCAGCGTGATCGCTACAAGCATCGGTTTTTGTCCCATCAAATGAACCATCGTGTAATTACCCATGGCTTCCAGGTATTCGATGGTTTGTATAGGAATAGAGCGTTTCGATGTAAAGTGAGGCAGAAGCAATGTGTCCATTAGCAAGGGGGTGTTTAAGTCTTGTGTCGTTGTTTCGCAGACAAAAGTAAACGCCCCCTATGCCAGCCAAATACTCAGATGGATGAACTGGTAAAAACAGCTGCTGAACCGTAAAAAAGACCTAATTATTGCACATGCTCATCCTCTGCGGCTCTCTTTATATTCATTGGTAAACCGAATATTCATGAGCCCTGACGTGGCAAAACTCTTGGCACCGAACGATCAGCCGCCTATATGAGCCCCACGCAATTTATACAAACCTCCTCCGATCAGACCGTTCGCCAGATCGATCCCTTTGTAAAGACCAGTACTTTTGACGAATCCATTGCCAATAAACCCATCCGCCAAGCCGTTTCGACCAACACCGGACTCGGGTGCTGACGTTTTATGGGTTTTACTACGTTTGTTACTGATCAATTTATAAATCCCAAAACCAGCCAGCAACGATGCTCCTAATGCCAGTCCAACCAGAGTGGTTACTTTTTTGTCCATGATTATATAGGTTGTTTATGGAAATAACCGCTCTAGCGTTGAATAGTTTCAGTCGATTCCAGATATAATTGAGCCAGTGGATTAAACTTTTTTACCTTTTTTTAGTTGGGCACCAATCCACCTTTTACGATCTGACGTATGTAGAGGATAAAACTCATCAATTAGTTATAAAAAATACCCGACCGCCCTTGAGTCGGGTATTTTTGTTCGGATGCGCACAATTCTATTTCCTAGTAAGTACCCTTAAATCTGACAAGACGATAAGCCTAAAAGCCTGAATTCAGCAGTTGCTGTCAGGCTTTTTTTTAGGGTATATGGCATAAAATAACGGGGGCACGTCACCAACGAGAAATCGGCATGGACTCGATAGGTAACGAAATTAGTTCGCTAACGACCTAGTCGCGCATCAGAATAGACGCAAAAACGTTTTTCTCAGGCGGAAAAATGGTTAGTCTGGGGGCGACTGCCGGGCGAACAGAACGGGATTCAGGCCCAGCCATTTCCGCAGCCTCCACACCAGCCCATTCACGGCGTAGGAGTGACCATTTACGACGGGAAATCGGTAAAGCAGCCCCATTTGTCAGATGCAACATGGCACTGGCGTTGCCAAGCTCGATTCGTTCCATAAATCGCTGATTTACCACATAATGCCGATGCGTACGCGTAAACCAGGTTGAAGGCAACTTGGCTTCAACCCGTTTAAGCGTGTATGGGACTAATATGGGCGGATCGCTCCTCCAATGAAGCCATGTATAATTGGCCTCACCCCGCAAATACATTAAGTCGGCAACAGCTCGCCATTTTGCACCGCTATCGCTCGAATAAACCCGTAAGGGTGGCCAGGAAAGTAATTCAGCAGGATTACTGGCTGGTTGATGAATGTAGACAATCATTCGATAGGCAAACCGGTTGAGTAAATCATTTCAGTTCTCAACAAATCTGGTTGAGCTTCCATCGTAAAATCTAAGTTTCTGACTGGAAATTTCCTGGAATTATGCTATCAGCTCCCCATGCCATTACTTAGTTATTTTTACTTACCGAATCACGGTTACAAGAATTACGCCAAAGCCCAATACGGTAATTATTTTTTACGACAACTGTTTTTCCTTCGCTATTAAAGCATCTTAAGATCAGCATTTTGAGCGCTTAAATCACCTCAATAACTAAGCTCCGCCACAAAGAAGGCTGATGGTTAAAACCAATGTTTGTTCAGGAAAAGGCACTTGTGCAATTACTAAGCCAAACTTCACAACTACCCGCTAAACAGAGGAGTCTTTAACGATAAGCGATTGCCTTAAAACCTGTACACTTACTTGTTTAACGAAAAAATAACATTTATTCTACATATTATCATTTTTCCTGTAACCAAATTTTAACTTTCCCTTACAATCCTCGTAAGCAACCAAAAGGATCCTCATCAAGTAAACCTATCAATTATGAAAAACTATAGCCTAACAAGCAATGTATTGCTCACCATTCTGTACCTGGTAACAGATTCTCCTCTTTTTGCCGCCATCCCCCACTTACTGGACCCATCGGCGGCAGTCTTCCGAACAGCCTGGTATTTACCTTCTACCATAAAAGTTGTCGGTAGCAATAACTAAAATCTGGGAAACTGGGATTAGCTCAATAGTTATGATGCCTCAAACACGCTGGTCGATCGCCTTACTTTCCCGATTAGTGCCCTGGCGATCAATAAAGGGTAAATTGTTACCACCAATGCGACGGCGTTGCTGGGTTTTAGTGTTACCTGTACTACTGCTAATTCAGGGGGGGCCAACATTACGGTCAATGTGAGTAATGATGCTACGCAAACCTACGATGGGAACTCAGCCAATAATGTATACGCCCGAATTATTAGTGGATTATAAATCGGAGAGCGACGTATTGATCAGGCTCACTACTTCGTCGAAATCAGACGGGCGAGCTACATAATCCAGCCGATCGACATCCAGTACCAGTAGAGGTCCTAACTGATAGCCTGAAGCAAACTCTTCGTAGAGTTGATTCAGGCTATCAAGGTATTCATCGCTTATGGCCTGTTCGAAATCCCGCCCTCGCTTTCGAATGCGCTGGCGAAGTCGGGGCAGACTGGCTCGAAGGTAAATCATCAGATCGGGCGGCCGAACCAGACTCGTCATGTTTTCAAACACCTGTCGGTATGTCAGGTAATCGCGCTCGGTCATATCGCCACGCTGGTACAGATTACGGGCAAAAATAGCGGCATCCTCATAAATGGTCCGATCCTGAATCATTACCCCTGGCCGACCGGATATAGCTTCTATAGCCTGTTGACGATCCAGAATGCGTTTCATTTGCGCAAAGCGGCTATTCAGAAAAAAGATTTGCAGATTAAATGACCAGCGCGGCATATCCGCGTAGAAATCAGCCAGGTACGGATTCCCCTCGACTGCTTCATACAAAACTTCCCAGCCAAATTGAGTAGCCAGCATTTCGGCCAGCGTAGTTTTCCCCGCACCGATATTTCCAGTAATGGCGATATGCATACGCAAACAGATACCTTTATTCCTTCTATAACGAACTTTCGTGTTTTGAGTTTAATTTTGTATTTGAAAAGAGCCTTAATCAGGAGTCTGATTTGCCGTTGCGAATCCGCTCTTTCACTGGTGCGCCAGCCCGGTAATTCACTCTTTCACTTTTTGCCTATGAAACCGTATCGAGTGCTTTTGTATTACATCTATTCGCCCATTGAGAATCCGGAGCAATATCGGGAGGAACATCATATGCTGTGCCTCAACCTTAACTTGCTGGGGCGGATTATTGTCGCCCCCGAAGGTCTCAATGGAACCGTATCGGGCCTGACCGCCGATTGCGAAGCCTATATGGATACACTTCGCAACGATCCTCGTTTTGCTGGTATTGAATTCAAAGTCGATGAAGCCGACGGCCATACGTTCCAGAAGTTACACGTTCGGGTAAAACCCGAAATTGTTCACTCCGACCTCCCTGTCGATCCGCTCCGGCAAACGGGTATTTACGTTGAGCCCGACGAGTTTCTGAACCTGAAAAATGACCCGGATGTGGTGCTGGTCGATATGCGGTCCAATTATGAGCACTCGGTAGGCAAGTTCAAAGGAGCCATTACGTTCGACATGGAAAACCTGCGTGAGCTGCCTGAACACATAGCAGAAATCGAGCACCTGAAAGGCTCCGGCAAAAAGATTGTCACCTACTGTACGGGCGGCATTAAATGCGAAAAAGCGTCGGCTTATCTGCTTGCACAGGGATTCGACAATGTGTACCAGCTTCACGGCGGCATCATCAAATACGGTATGGAAGCGGGTGGTGAAGATTTTGACGGCGAATGCTATGTGTTCGACAATCGGGTTACGGTGCCCGTTAACCAGGTCAATCCGGCCGTTATATCGACCTGTCATCGCTGTGGCACGCCTACCAGCCGGATGGTCAACTGCGCGAGCCCTGCCTGCAACAATCATTTTACCCTCTGCGAATCCTGCGGCCTCGAGCACCAGGGGACCTGTTCTGACGCATGCAAGAACGATCCGCAACTCCGTGAATACGACGGTACGGGGTACTATGGAAAAACAACCGACAGTTACTCCCCTCTGCAAGGTTTCAAAAGCCGGAAAGGACAAACGCTGGCGGTTAATTTATAACTTGATTGAATGCTAAAGCGGTTGATTGACGCGTTGGAATCGCCTGCGTCAATCAACCGCTTTAGCATTCAATCGGTCAGCTTCCCCTTCAGATTATCCAGATAGCTCTGTCCCGATCCGGTATTCAGAAGCAGTACCCGTTCGTTGGGTTGAATCCAGCCTTGTTCCAGCAGTTTTTTGGTAGCTGCCCATACAGCCCCGCCTTCTGGCGCGCCAAAAATTCCTTCATACCGGGCAAGTTCGCGTACACCTTTCACCATCTCCTCGTCCGAAACGGCAATGGCGGTTCCACCCGATTCAAGCAACACACTCAGAATAAGTGGTTCGCCGATTGGGCGCGGAACCGCTAGTCCGTTGGCCAGAGTAGGTCGCCCGACATATTGCTTGCTATTCAGTTGTTTGCCCTGCCAGGTGGTCACAATGGGACAACACGATTCAGCCTGTACGGCTACCATGCGCGGCAGGGTTACCTCCTGCGGAAGCCACCCCAACGATTGCATCTCATCGAACGCTTTCCAGATGCCGATCAGGCCGGTTCCTCCTCCAGTCGGGTAAACAATCACGTCGGGTAGCTGCCAGGCCAACTGCTCAGCGATTTCAAAGCCCATAGTTTTCTTACCCTCCAGCCGATAAGGTTCCTTTAAGGTCGATACGTCGAAATACGCGCCAGACTGATTGATTTCCTGCACATTGGCCGCACAGTCGTTGATCAACCCATCTACTTCAATAAGGCGAGCATTATAGGCCCGGCAAGCTTCCTTAAAGGCATCAGGCGTGTGACGGGGCATCACGACTACGGCTTCCATACCAGCCCGTGCACAATAAGCGGCCATTGCCACCCCCGCGTTACCAGCCGTTGGAATAATACAGGCCTGTTCACCGTTTTCTTTCGCTTTCGAAATTGCCATACTTAACCCGCGCGCTTTGAACGAGCCCGTCGGATTTAGTCCTTCGTCTTTCAGGAGGAGGTGTTGCAGATTATTTTGGCTAGCCAGTCGATTCAGGGTCAGAATCGGTGTAAACCCTTCACCCAGGCTCACCCGATTCTCGGGCTGAATACCAGGTAGCAGCTCTTCATAACGCCAGAGCGATTTAGGCCGGGAGGCCAAATCACCGGGCAATACACTACCTACATCCAGTACATAGTCACAAAGCAAAGGAGCCTGACAGCATCGAGACACCGTCTGCCGACTAAACGGGTCGTAGGTTTTCCCACATTGCGAACAGTGTAAATCGCCTAATAGTGATGATGTAATAGCTACGTTCATGGTTGTATTTTTTCCGAAAAATCCCGGTTAACCAGCCACGAAGCAAATACCGTTTTGAGATGAGTTATTCCCGTTTGGAATAATAGCGGAGGGCAAATTGAATAAATCCGCTGACAAGTCGATTGTTTTCGGTGCCTTTCCGCTGAATGAAATAGAAGGTCCGCTGGAGTGTCAAATCCTGAATAGGTACTTCGACCAGTTCGCCCGCTACCAGTTCTTTCAGAATGGCCCGCTTTGGTAAAAACGCCAGACAGGTATCGGCCAGGACAAAGTTTTTCAGGGCTTCGGTTCCCCCCAATCGAATCAGGATTCGTAATGAAGCGGTGGCAAGGCCCTGCTTATTCAGTGCATCTTCAACAACGGCGAGGGTGCCTGATCCATTTTCGCGCAAGGCCAACGGAATAGTCGGTAAATCGGCCACGGTAAGGGTTCTGTTTCGCAACGGGCTCCGGGCCGAGCATACCGCCAGTACATCGTCGGTCATAAAGGGTGTGTACGTCAGCGTATTAATTCGGGTCATGACCTCTACAATGCCGACATCAATGTCGTGAGCCAGCAACGCATTCTGAATATTGTTCGAGTTGCGGTTCAAAACGTTGATCTGGATATTGGTATACCGCTTCAGATAGGCCGACAGCACGGGCGGCAGCACATAAAGGCTGATGGTGGTACTGGAGCCGACGGCCAGCTTGGTGGGCGGTAAAAAATGCTCGTTGATCTGCTGAAGCTCCTGGTGTAGTTCTTCTTGCAACTGCCCGGCTTCCAGGAGCTTGGCGTAGAGTGTTTGCCCGGCTGGGGTCAAGCTGATGCTGGTACCATGCCGCTCAAACAACCCTGTTTTGTAAAAATACTCCAGCGATTTAATGTGTTTGCTGATGGCCGACTGGCTCAAAAACAACGTCTGGCTGGCTTTGGTAAAGCTCAGCAGACGAGCCACTTCCATAAAAATTTTGTGCCTTGACGAAAGCATAAATCCAGTGATGAAAAATCGGATACTAATTTCGAGTTATTCGCTGTATTCGGAACGATACATGATTATTTAACGCGTCATTGACTGGTTTTTCGGCCCAAAGGTTGGGCTGATTTCCGTAGTATTGCATTTCAATCGTCAATAGTCGCCAGTCTGTAGCCTCAGCCGATAAGGCCTGGCGATGCATAAACCTATTGACTATGCCGTTTTATGTCTGAACAAAAACCACTGATATTAGTAACAAATGACGATGGGATCACTTCTCACGGCATTCGCACCTTGGTCGATTTAATGAAACAACTTGGCTCGGTGGTTGTGGTAGCCCCCAACAGCCCCCAATCGGGTATGGGGCACGCCATTACCATTGCCAATCCAATCCGGCTGTATCCGTCCGATATTTTTGGCGACGTACCTGCCTATGAATGTTCGGGCACTCCTGCCGATTGTGTGAAACTAGCCAAGCATCATGTGCTGAAAGATCGTTCGCCCGATCTGGTGGTCAGTGGGATCAATCACGGCAGCAATTCGTCGATCAGCATTTTGTATTCGGGAACGATGTCCGCAGCCATCGAAGCGGCCATTGAGGGGATACCCGCTATTGGTTTTTCGTTAAGCGATTTTACGCGGCAACCCGATTTTTCGCATACGCATGAGCACATCCTGACCATTGCCCGCAACGTGCTCCAGCAGGGTGTTCAGCGTGGTACGGCGTTGAATGTCAACTTCCCGGCCCGTGGACCTGAGCCGTTGAAAGGCATCCGTATCTGCCGACAGGCCAACGCTAAATGGCAGGAAGTATTCGACGAACGACGCGATCCACACGGACGTCGGTATTTCTGGCTGGCTGGCGACTTTGTCAACTTCGACACCCATGCTGAAGACACCGACGAATACGCGCTCGCCAACAATTATACGTCTGTTGTTCCCTGTCATTACGACCTGACAGCCTACAGCATGATGGACGAATTGAAGAACTGGAAACTCTGAGGATATATGATGTATGATGTAGAATGTATTTATTTCTATATCATACATTCTACATCATACATCAACAAACTATGGCTCTCTTAGGAAGTTTGCTTAAAAGTGGTATTCGGCTCACCAATGCCGTTCGACTACGAAAAACGAATCCGTTCAGTCAACAACGAAAAGCCTTTCGAAAACTCATTCAGAAAGCACAATTTACGCAATTTGGCACGACCTTTCATTTCGACGAATTGCTCCGGGCGGTCGAGTTTGGGGCCCACCATGAGTTCTACGAGAAATTCAAGAAGAACGTCCCCATACACGACTATAACAAAATGTTCGATGGCTGGTGGAATCGCACGCTGGCTGGCGAACGAAACATCACCTGGCCCGGTCGGGTCAAATATTTTGCTCTAAGCTCGGGAACCTCCGAAGCCTCTACCAAATACATTCCGGTAACGAAAGCCATGTCGAGGGCTATTCAGCGGGCTAGTATCCGGCAAATCCTGACATTGGGCAAATACCAGAACCTACCGGCTACACTCTACGAAAAAGGCTATCTGATGCTGGGAGGCAGTACTAATCTGAACGCGCGACAGGGGCATTTCGAGGGCGATCTGAGTGGGATTACAGCCAGTCAGATTCCGTTCTGGTTTCAGCGATTTTATAAGCCCGGTAAAGACATAGCTCAGGAACGCGACTGGGCGCTGAAGCTGGACGAAATCACCGAGCAGGCGGCCGACTGGGATATTGGCTATGTGGTGGGCGTTCCGGCCTGGATTCAACTGCTGATGGAGAAAATCATTGCCCGGTACAAGGTAAAAACCATCCACGATATCTGGCCCAACTTAATGGTATTTGGCCATGGTGGTGTTTCGTTTGAGCCCTATAAGGCAGGCTTTGAGAAACTGCTTGCGCACCCCATTACCTACATCGAAACCTACCTGGCCTCCGAAGGCTTCATTGCATTCCAGACGCACCCCAATGCCGAAGGGATGCAACTGGTACTAAACAACGGTCTGTTTTTTGAATTTATTCCCTTCAACGAAAAGAACTTCACGCCCGATGGTGAGCTAACCGACAATCCACAAACGCTTATGATCGATGAAGTGGAGGAAGGTAAAGAATATGCCCTGCTCCTCTCGACCTGTGCGGGTGCCTGGCGTTATCTCATCGGGGATACGATTCGGTTTGTCGACAAAAAGCAGGCTGAAATCGTGATTACAGGCCGAACGAAGCACTTCCTGAGCTTGTGTGGCGAACACCTTTCGGTCGATAACATGAATAAAGCGATTGAACTGGTGTCGCAGGAATTGGGGATTTCGGTGCGTGAATTTACCGTGGCCGGGGTTGCGCATGGTACACTCTTCGCCCACGACTGGTATATCGGCACCGACGATAAAGTGGATGCCAACCTTCTCCGCGACCGGATCGATGCCCGGCTCAAAGAACTCAACGACGATTATGCCGTTGAACGTGAGCATGCCCTGAAAGATATTTCGGTAACGGTACTGCCCGCCAAAACCTTCTACGACTGGATGGAATCGCGGGGCAAAATGGGCGGCCAGCACAAATTCCCGCGCGTGCTGAAGAAGGGACTCGTGAAGGAGTGGGAAAACTTTTTAAAGAGCGAAAGATAGAAAGATAGAAAGAGCGAAAAAAGCTTGCGACAGCCATTCGCTCTTTCACTCTTTCTATCTTTCGCTCTTTAACCTCCTACCAGTTCATCGCCTTCGATAGGGGCTCCAGCAGACGCGTGTAGGCGATGTTGGCGGCCCCAATCAGGAAAACTACGCCGGTGGTACGGTTGAAAATCTTGACGACACGGGGCGTAAACAACCGCTTGAGCCGGTTGGCGTAATAAGCCAGTGCTGTCTCAGTGCTAAAGACACCTACCAATGCGGCAGTCATAAAGGCATACTGCTGAGCATCGGAATAATGCAGGTGCGACCGGATATAGGCTACAATAGCCACCCAAGCCACAAAATTGACGGGATTGAGCGCATTCAGAAAAAAGCCTGTTGTGAAGTAATAGACAAAATTGCCTAAACGAGTTTTGGGGTAAGCCAGCCGGGGCGTCCCTTTCAGGATATTCACCAGCCCCAGAGCGACCAAAAAGACCACCCCAACGATGGCCATGATATTTTCGAAGCCTTGAACCTTAGGAATAAATGACGTTCCGATCAGGGCAGCAATGACGAAGATAATATCGCCCACAATAACGCCGAATACCATCTTAAGCCCCGACCGAAATCCATTATCGACGCTATTCTGAATCAGCGCAAAAAAGACAGTTCCGAAGGTCAGGCACAGCGCAACGCCCAATAAAAAACCAAAGAGAATGGGTAAGAACACAGGATGTGAAAAAGTTTACGATTTACAGTTTACGGCTCATCACTTACAGTGAGTTGACGCACGTTCCTGGCGCATCAAAGCCCTGTAAACTGTAAACCATAAACGATAAACTGTGTTTAAATTCCCCGCAATCGGGCTACAATCAGGAGGCCACTAACACTGAGCGAATCCGTAATCTGACTGGTCATAACCATATTGATAGCTTCGGCCAGCGGCAGTTTCCACACGCGCAGGTCTTCGGTTTCTTCAGGTTCATGTTCGCCCTGTACCAGTTCCTCGGCAATGTAGAGAAAACCTTCTTCGTCAGTCGCCGAGTTCGAGGTATGAATACGGGCTATTTTTGTCCATTTTGCGGCTTCCAGGCCCGTTTCTTCTTTTAGTTCACGCTTGGCCGAATCGAGCGGATCGGTGCCAAGTGGGCAACCGCCTTCGGGAATTTCCCAGGAATATTCATTCAGTGCATAGCGGTATTGGCCAACCAGATAAGTATTTCCTTCGCTGTCGATTGGAACGACCCCGATGGCTTTGTTTTTAAAACTGACCACGCCGTAAATACCAGGTGTTCCGGCGGGGGTGATCACCTCTTCATGACGAATCGCTAACCAGGGATTTTCATATTTGACCGACGAATTAAGTGTCTGCCAGGGGTTTTCGGTTGTTTCCATAGAAATAAAAGCGGCAGAAGAGTTCATCCTCTCCAGGCTTTTTCAGCTTGCCGATAGTCGAATTGTGCCGTAAAAAGTCGCTAAGTTAACCCCTTTCGGCCATTCGTAACGACTCCCTTCCTGTTTTCCCAGGCTTTTGATAAATCGATCTCTTTTCCGGTATGATCAACCAGGTGGCTCTTCGCGTCCATCAATGCCGTAGCCAGACGATTTCAGATGAAAGATTGTACGTGACTCACAGGTCGATTGTTTAAAAACGGTATCTTCGGGCTACTACTCAATTGACTCAATCATATGCACAACAAACTTCTGGTAGCCAGTTTATTTCTTGGTACATCGCTGCTAACGTATGGGCAGGACGAGAAACTGGATATGGCTACCATTCAGAAAATTCGCGAGGAGGGGCTGCAACACTCGCAGGTTATGGAAACGGCTTTTTACCTGACCGATGTGAATGGCCCCCGCTTACAGGGTCCCGGTTTCATGAAAGCGGCCAACTGGGCTAAAACAAAACTAGCCAGTTGGGGCCTGCAAAATCCCCGGCTGGAATCCTGGGGCGAATGGGGCAAAGGCTGGGCCGTTGAGCACAGCTATCTGGCCATGACCGCTCCGTATTACAAATCGATTATTGCCGTACCCAGAGCCTGGAGTGGCAGCACCAATAAACTACAGGCGGCCGATATTTTATACATCAGTGCCACCGATACGACAGCCCTGGAAAGCTACCGCAGTAAACTGAAAAATAAGGTTATTCTGATCGAACAGTCGTACAAGATTCCGCCCACGTACAAGGCCGATGCCAGTCGCTTTACCGACGAAGAACTCCAGAAAATGGCGAACGAAGCCGCTCCCAGCCCACGAGCGGGTGCCGACACTACGTTCCGTAGCCGGATGCTGGCGATGCGTACCCAAAACGCGTTCAACCAGAAAATGCGGAAACTAGCCAAGCAGGAAGGGGCACTGGGGATTCTCAACTCCACTCAGAACAGCATCGACGGCACCCTGTTTGTTAGTGGCGATTATGCCAATGCTGCCCTAGGGTCAACGCCCGACGATCTGGCTGACTTATCTATATCTGTGGAAGACTATCTGACGCTCTGCCGACTTATGAAAGCCGGTGTACCTGTCAAACTAGAAATCGACGTTAAAACAAAATTTTATACCGACGATACCAAAGGATATAATATACTGGCCGAAATTCCAGGGACTGATCCGAAACTTAAAGACGAAGTAGTGATACTGGGTGCCCACTTCGACTCCTGGCATGCGGCTACGGGGGCTACCGACAACGCTGCCGGAAGTTCGGTGATGATGGAGGCCGTTCGAATTCTGAAAACGATTGGCGTCAAACCCCGTCGTACCATCCGGCTGGCGCTCTGGAGTGGTGAGGAACAGGGTCTGCATGGCTCTAAAAATTACGTGGCCAATCACCTGGTCGAATCGGGCACCACTAAACTCAACAAAGAAGGCGACAACATAGCGGCTTACTTCAATGTCGATAATGGGACCGGTAAAATTCGAGGGGTGTATTTGCAGGGCAATCAGGAAGCAGGACCGATTTTTGCCCAGTGGCTCAAACCGTTCAACGACCTGGGGGCCACTACGATAACGCCTAAAAACACAGGCGGCACCGACCATCTCTCGTTCGACCGGGTTGGTTTGCCGGGTTTCCAGTTCATTCAGGACCCGATCGAATACAGCACCCGCACGCACCACACCAATATGGACACATACGATCACCTGCAACCCGACGACCTGAAACAGGCTGCCACCGTTGTAGCCGGTTTTGTCTATAACGCGGCCATGCGCGATCAAAAATTACCTCGCAAAGCGCCCGCTACTCAGGCCGCGCGCTAGTTATTTGCAAGGCCAACATCCTGCTCATAGGCTACTACCTATAGTTTAGCTACCCTGTGGGCAGGATGTATCGTAAGACCCTACGAACGAATTTAGTACTCTCCCCTATCATCAATGAAAATTGCCCCTTTCTTTTTTCTCCTGCTCGCCCACCTGAGCATGGCCCAGTCGATCCGGTACGCTGTTTCCTTTCCCAACGCCATTCACCACGAAGCCGAAATTAGCCTGACGGTTAATCAGTTACCAAAACATCCCGCCATTTTTCGCATGAGTCGATCTTCGCCGGGACGTTATGCCACCCACGAATTCGGTAAAAACGTATACAATGTGCGAGCGGTCGATGAACAGAACCAGCCTTTAACCGTCACCCGGATTGATGGCGATGTATACAGTGTAGCCAATCACAAGGGGACTGTTACGTTAAGCTACACGTTGTTTGGCAATTACCCGGATGGCACCTACATGGGCATTGATCCACAGAGCATTCACCTGAATATACCCGCTACGTTCATGTGGATCAAAGGCTTTGACCAACGCCCTATCGAGGTAAAGTTCAACCTCCCTGCCGACAATATGGGTGTAGTTGCCACCCAACTGGTTCCCACGGCAGACCGCTTCACGTACACCGCTCCGGGACTACAGTATTTTATGGATTCGCCGATAAAGATTGGTAAACTGGCGATCAAGGAATGGCAACGATCCAACACCGATGGGAAATCAATTACGTTCCGGGTAGCGCTGGAAGCGGCTGTACCCGACTCAACTGCCGATGGTTTCGCCAAAAAGATCAGCCGAATCGTCGATCAGGCGAAGGCAGTATATGGCGAGTTTCCCAACTATGATTACGGCACCTATACTTTTCTGGCCAGCCTGAACCCCTATGTGCGGGGCGATGGCATGGAACATCGGAACTCAACCATGATTGCTGTACCCATTGCCTTCACTGGCCCCGAACGCGTATTGGGCGTATTTGCACACGAGTTTTTTCATGGCTGGAATGTGGAACGGATACGGCCGAAAACCCTCGAACCGTTCAATTTCGAGAAAAGCAACATGAGTTACGAACTCTGGTTCGCTGAGGGATTCACCCAGTATTACGGCGAATTACTACTGGTTCGGGCAGGCTTTACACCGGTTGATAGTTATATGAATACCCTTACCGGCATCATATCGGGAAAACAGTTGACACCGGGTGGTACGTATTTTTCGCCCATTGATGCCAGTTGCCACGCCGTCTTTGTCGATGCCGGGGTTTCTATAGATCGTACGAATTACGCCAATATGTTTACGTCCTACTACACGTATGGAGCCGCTGTGGCCCTGGCGCTGGATCTGGAATTACGACAGCGGAATCTATCACTGGATGCGTATATGCAGGCGGTCTGGCAACGGTTCGGCAAAACGGAACAACCCTATACGGTCGATGGCCTGCAAAGCGAACTTGGCAAGCTCACCACACCCGATTTTGCCAGACAGTTTTTCAGTAAATACATCTACGGTCACGAAGCGGTCGACTATGCCTCGCTCCTGACCAAAGCCGGGGTCGCACTCAAGAAAGCGCAGGAAGGAAAAGCCTGGTTTGGTAATGTCCGCTATGGCGAGACGGATAAAGGGCTCACTTTGCTGACCAGTACCATTCGGGATACCCCTCTTTACAAATCGGGTCTGGATATCGATGATGTGATTACCAGCCTGGCAGGGCAGTCCGTTACCAAAACTGCCGATATATCGACTATTCTCAACCAGCACAAACCCGGCGAAACCCTTCAAATCGCCTACCTGCATCGGGGTGAACCTAAAACAGCATCGGTTACTCTGGCCGAAAATCCGGCTATTTCGGTTCAACTCTACGAAAATGCCAGCCTTTCGCTGACACCTGCGATGCAGACATTTCGTGACAGTTGGCTGGGAGCAAAGTCTGTGAAATAATTCCCCGCCCCACTAACGAGTTGGCGCCATTCCTGGCTGTTCGCATTGGCGAATATCAGACAGGAATGGCGACAACCGTTTCGAACGGACTCTGTATTCCGATTAGTTGAATTTGTTGGCGTCCAGCCGGAAGAAGCGAACGGCATTATTGAACAGAATATCACGCTTCTGATCGAACGAAAGGTAGTCAGCATTCTCGATCACACTAATCGACGCTTCGAATAGCTTGGGCCACATCATGAAATCGGTGCCGTACAGAATCCGTTTACCAAAACCAGCCTGCACCAATCGCTTCAGGTAGGCATGGATTTCGGCCTGCGGATAACTCCAGATGAAGCCCGCCAGATCGACATACACATAGGCATTGGCGCCCATGAGGGCAATCATTTCATCCAACATCGGGTAACCTGCGTGCATCACCCATATTTTCAATTTGGGATGCCGGGCCAGTACATCTTCGAGCAGGAACGGACGTCCCAGCGAAGCGCGGTATTTCGCCTGCGTTAAGTTGGCCATACCATTTCCTCCCGTACCCATATGAATACCAACGGGGATATTCAGTTTTTCAGCGGCTGCAAAGTAGCCATCCAATGACATATCGCTAGGTGAAAGTCCCTGATATTGTGGCGCAACTTCACCCATCACCTTATAAAAACCAGACGAAAGTGAATCGGTGAAGGCCTGTACACTCATTTCATTGGGCGAGCTAACTCCAATACCCGGAATAACCCGATCGGGGGCTGCTTTTTTCCATTTCCGTAAGATCTGTGGATCACCGTAAGCAACAATAGTCATGTTGAGCCGCTCCATCGTAGCGAGTACGGCCTTCTGCATTTCCTCGTCCGACTTGGCCGGTTGTAAGGGGTCTACGCAATCTGTATTCAGGAAGGCCCGCATCTGTAGATTCTGGGTTGGGTCTCCTCCGGGCATATCCCGCAGGAACCACGGGCACATTTCGACGGCAAACCCAGGGCTTACTTTCATCGCGTGCACATGGACGTCGATGATCGGCAGTGGTCGCTTTGGTGGAGTCGTTTGGGCCAAAGCACACCCTACAGTAAAAAAGGCAACAACGAACAGAACAATTTTTTTCATGAAGAACAGAACTATAACATCGTTAGGAACGGACTAATCAGGTGCTAAAGGAGAACAATAGAACCTTTACGTCAAAAGTACATAAAGACTTATTATGTAAAAACAACACAAAGACATTTAGTGAATTAAATTTTCATCGTCTCTCGTCCGCTATATATCGCGGATAAGCCAATTTGAGTAGCCGTAAACCCCAACTCGCTTATCATGATCAATACAATTCGTATACCCCTATGCCCCGACGATTACTTACCCTTTTGATTTTAATAAACCTGAATTTCGGCGCAGCCGTAACCGCTCAGTCAACAGACTTTCGATGGGAATCGGTTGCTCCCGGTGTCTGGAAAGCCGTTGTAGGGCAGTCGGACCGAATTACACCGTTGGCCGTAGCGGGTATTACACCTCGTATCGACCGATTGAAATCATTAGGCGAACCCGCATTCCCCGATGTACTGGCCGGAAGTAGCCATCAGTCGGTCGACGGAAAAACCTACCTGCGCTTTCCTTTACAGAAAGAGGAGCAACTGTTTGGTCTGGGCCTTAACTTCAAAACCGTTCAGCAACGGGGACAAATCAAAACCCTGCATGTCGATCATTACAATGGCAAAGACAATGGACGGACGCATGCTCCGGTTCCTTTCTATGTATCCAGTCTGGGTTATGGGGTATTGATCAACTCGGCGCGATACATCACCGTGTATGCCGGTACAGCCGTTCGAATCGACAGTCCGAACCTTCCACCCGAAAAAGATCGGAACACCCAACGCGATTGGAGCGCCCAGCCTTATTCCGATGCGGTCGACATTCTGGTTCCAGCTTCCGGCACCGAAGTATATATTTTTGCAGGCCGTTCGCCCATGGAAGTAGTCCAGCGGTATAATCTGTATAATGGCGGGGGGGTGTTACCACCGAAATGGGGCCTGGGCTTCACGCATCGAACGCCAACGCTGTTTTCCGACAAACAGATTCTAGCCGAAGTAGCCGATTTCGAAGCCAAAGGCTACCCATTGAGTTTTGTCGGGCTGGAACCTGGCTGGCAATCCCGCTCTTATCCGAATAGTTTTGTATGGGACAGTACCCGGTTTCCGAAGCCGCAGCAATTTCTGGACGCCCTAAGGCAAAAGGAGATTCGGGCCAATTTATGGATCAATCCGTACGTTTCGTCGCATTCACCAATTTTTAAGGACATCCTGCCGTACACGGGCTCGCATATGGTTTGGGTTGGGCGCGTGCCTGATTTTACCCTTCCGAAAGCGCAGGCGTTGTACAAGCAGTTATTTACCCAGCAACACCTGTCGATGGGCATTTCGGGATATAAAGTCGATGAGGTCGATGGATACGATCATTGGCTCTGGCCGGATGTGGCTACATTTCCGTCGGGGATTCCAGCCGAGCAGATGCGCCAGATTTACGGGTTACAATTCCAGAAAATGACCGACAGCTGGTTTCGGGAACGTAACCAGCGAACGTATGGACTGGTTCGAGGCTCCAATGCCGGGGCTTCGGCACTGCCTTATGTGATTTACAACGACTACTACGACCACCACGACTTCATTACGGCCCTATGTACCAGCAGCTTTATCGGTGTGTTATGGACACCCGAAGCACGCTCCTCCAAAACCTCGGAAGAATGGCTCCGGAGGATGCAGTCGGTTTGTTTTTCGCCAATGGCCATGCTAAATGCCTGGGCCGATGGGACTAAACCTTGGACATTTGCCGATGTAGCCCAGGACGTTAAAGAGGTCATGCAGCTTCGCATGCAACTACTCCCCTACCTATACACCACCTTCGCACAATACCATTTCGATGGAAAACCACCTATCCGAGCGATGCACCTGGTAGATGGGTTTTCGGCCGTTTCGCAAACGACGGAAGGACGGTTGAATTCGACCGATAACCCCTACGCGATGGCCGCTACCAAAGACCTGAATGATCAATTTATGGTTGGCGATTATGTGTTAGTAGCCCCCATGTTTGCCGGACAATCCAAACGGACTGTATGGCTGCCTGCGGGAAAATGGTACGATTTCTATACCGGGCAATTGGTGGGCGAGGCTCAGCTTATCGAAATTAGCCCCGGCCTTTCACACATCCCGTTGTTTGTAAAAGATGGTGGAATTATTCCCATGCTTCCACCCCGGCTGCATACTCCCAACAAGCAGGAAACACTTCCTCTGATCGTACGCCATTATGGGACGAAAGAAACGAGCTGGTCACTTTACGATGACGACGGCGAAACCTACGACTATGAACGAGGTCTTTTCTCCTGGACACCGTTAACCGTCAAGCGTAATCGCCAAGGCAAACTCGTCGGTAGCTGGACCCAACCCCGGACGCCCGGCTTTCATTATACGTCCATCAGTTGGCAATTTATGACGCCGTAGCAGACCACCTTTTCCGATAACCAAATCCTTCCCTGGTTGCTAAAATACCCTGCAATCCGCGTCAGAATCGTTATCTTTGTTGTTTCTAACAAGCTAAAAATGGCCGCATGAGTGCCAGTCAACAAACGAAATACCGCTGGATGGGCATCTCACTGGGGCTAAGTATAACCCTGCTGATTATCAAGTTCACGGCTTACTTTTTAACGTATTCGACGGCGATTCTGTCGGATGCGGTCGAATCGATTGTGAATGTAATTGCCAGTGGATTTGCCTTTTACAGCATCTATCTGGCCGGGCAACCGCGCGACCTGAACCACCCATACGGACACGGGAAAATCGAATTTTTGTCGTCTGGTTTCGAGGGAGCCATGATTCTATCGGCAGGGATCGTTATTGTCTGGCAGGCCATTCTGAGCTTTTTTGAACCCAAGGTGTTAAGCAACCTCGATTGGGGCTTTGCCCTGGTAGGCATTACAGCGGCTGCCAATGCGTTTGTCGGCTGGATGCTCATCCGGGCAGGTCGGCAAACCGATTCGGCGGCACTCACGGCCGATGGGAAACACCTGCTTACCGATACGTTTAGCAGCATTGTGGTCATGGTGGGCGTAGCCCTGGTGGCGCTCACAGGTCAGCATTGGATCGATAGTTCTTTATCACTGGGTTTATCGCTGGTAATCATTTACAATGGTTTCCAGATCACCCGCCAGTCGGTAGCCCGGCTTATGGACGAAACCGACATCCCGACCATGAACCGGGTCGTTGACTTGCTCAACACTAATCGGGATCGCCACTGGATCGACGTCCATAACTTACGCGTACAGAAATACGGAGCCGACCTCCATATCGACTGCCATCTGACTCTTCCATACTACTGGGAACTGACCAGGGTACACGATGAAGTTCACCATTTCGAAGATACGCTGAAGGATGGGTTTGACGCCGAAGTAGAAATTTTTGTACACACCGATCCATGTATACAGGACTGTTGCCATTACTGCCGGGTTGCCAACTGCCCGGTGCGAGGGTCAGCCTTTATCAGCGATGTGGAATGGACGGCCGAAAATCTGCAACTGAATCAGAAGCATTTTGTACCGCCAACGGTACTTACCAATCCAGGATTAGCCTCCTAAAGCCCCTGACTGTTAAGTTTCGCTCAGGACGTAAGCAGATTTCGCAGGGCAAGGATATTTGCCGTTTCATCGAACACAGCCCGAACCGGAATCGAAAAGCCTGGCAATGTTTGGCTGGTAATAGTCTCTTTCAACCCAAATGATCCCGTCAATGCGTATTCCAGCGTATCGGCATCAATGCCATACTGCGCAATAGTTCGGCGCAGCGGGTCAATGATCCAGTATTCAGCTACACGATGAGCCGCATAATCGGCAAACTTGATTTCACGGTCAATTTTTTCGGTACTCTTCGATAACACTTCAACCACCAGATCCGGGGCGGGATAATAAAGCTGATCGGGCGTAATCTGTGCAGCCTTGGCGGGTCCAAAATAGCAAATGTCTGGCTCGTAACTATTGCGCGTCAGTTCAACCAGCGCTTTTTCAGCCCGAACATACCCTAACTGGCGGTCATTTACATAAACAGTCAGCAACGTAGCCAATAGCAGCATTGCCGAGTTATGGCGATCCAGGGCTGGTGAATGCACCACGACTTCACCATTGATAAACTCGGCTTTTTTATCTTCGTCCAGCCATTCATAAAAAGCATACCGTTTCTGGCGCTCCTCATCCAGAATAGCCTGCACTTTCTGAAGTATAAGCGGGGCTTGGGGAGTATCTAAAATCTGCAATAGTAGTTCAGACATGGCTAAGTGGGCATTTACCAAAGGTAACGATTTATCGGCCAATTCTATACAACGATAACTCGCCATTACCAGTTAAAATTCCAGCTTACCGACGGAATGATCGTACCGAAAACGGATAGCTGATAGCTTTTCGTTGTGGTGTTTACACGTTGAAAATAAATGGAATACGGGTTCTTACGGGCGTAGACATTGTAAAACGAAAAGGCCCAGTTGCTGTATCGACGCTGCCCTGGCGTTCGTCGGCCATCTTTCGTAAACGATATATCCAGCCGATGGTAATCGGGAATCCGGTCAACGTTTCGCTGTGAGTAGTCCAGCACTTTTGTGCCGTTGAGCCGGTAAGTGCCATCGGGATAAGTAGTCGGTCGGCCACTGGTATACACGAAATTAGTACCGAACGTCCAGCCCCGACTCCATTTCCACTGGGTTGCGATGGTCAGGTTATGTGGTCGGTCGAAAGTGGATGGATACCAGTTTCCTCCGTTGATCTGTACGCTGGCATAGGGACTAGGCACCCGCGCCAGTGTACGCGAATAGGTGTAAGCAACCAAGCCAGTCAGTAGGCCACGCGTTTTCTGGATACTCACTTCCACTCCATAGGCACGTCCCTGCGCCCGTAGCAGATCGGCATCCAGCGTCGGATTGAGCAATAAAGTAGCCCCGTTACGGTACTCGACCAGATTTTCAAGGGTTTTATGGTATACCTCCACCGACGTTTCGTAGGCATTGTCCAGAACATTATGAAAGTACCCTATCGCAAACTGATCGGCTACCTGCGGAGGCACCAGTCCATCACTTACTTTCCAGAAATCGACGGGCGAAATAGCCGTTGTATTGGAAATCAGGTGCAGATACTGCCGGGTTCGGTTATAGCTGATTTTCAACGAACTATTCTTTGTTACGTTGGCTCGGATAGTTAACCGGGGCTCCCAGCCACCGTATTTTGCCAGTGACTGCCCACTCCCAAAATGCAGGGTATCGGTTATGCTCTCGCGGGTACGCGGTTGTCCTTCAGCATATGTATAGGCCACTCCTGGCCCCACATTCGTAAACTGCGCATACCGAATACCCGCCTGCACCGATACTACGCGGGTAGGCGTCCACTCTTCCGATACGTACCCCGCCCATTCACGCGCCTGTTCGGTTGGCAAGGTTATGTTGATAATCGTTGAATTAGTCCCCGTCGGGCTGATGGCTCCCGGGAGCAACTGATAGCCCGTCAATGAACTGCCAAACTCAATCCGATGCGCTGCCGTTGGGGTCCACAAACCATCGAAACGGGCATCGCGCTGGCGGATGGTTGACTGATAGCGGTAGGTATTGAAACTAGTCAGTCCATCCAGAAAAAACCGATAATCGCTTTGCGTAGCATTCAGATTAAACGAAAGATGTGGACTCAAACGTTGGCTCCATCGGGCTGTAAACAGTGTCGATTGCGTTGTATAGAGTGTGTCTTGCGGAAATTTAAAGGTGTCATAACTCCGATAGGCAGTAGCTGACACCTGACTATTTTCGTTAATCCGGTACGTCAGCCGGCCATTGATATCATAGAAAAACGCTCGATCTTTATTCGTTGGAGCCGGGAATAAACCAAGTATAAATGAAGGATATGCGATCCGCCCCCCCGCCAGAAACGTTAGCTTTTTATTCCGACTTGCGGGTCCTTGCACCAGCAATCGACTGGTTAATAAACCGATACCACCAGTTACACTGACCCGCTCGGTTTCGCCCGCTTTGGTGTTCATCAGCAATAAAGACGATAATCGTCCGCCATATGCCGCCGGGATGCCCCCTTTGTAGAGCGTTACATCCTGAATGGCATCGGCATTCAGGTTGCTCAGCAAACCCAGCATATGGCTCGTATTAAATAGCGGGGCCCCATCCAGCAGCACCAGATTCTGGTCGGTACGCCCTCCGCGCACATTGAAACCGCCTGCGCCCTCTCCTACGGTACTGACACCCGGTTGTAAGGTCAATGCTTTCAGAATATCGACTTCACCAAATACCACTGGAATGTTACGCAGGTTTTTCATGTCCAGCCGTACCACGCTCATCTGCGTAGCCGACACGTTGGCATCGGGGGTTCGGCCCGTAACGTTCACTTCGTCCAGTTGGCGTGTGTCGGGATTCAGGGCCACTTCCAGCCGTATGGTATTCCGCCCAGCTTCCAGAAACCGGCTCCGCGAATAATACCCAACCGCTGAGAAGGTCAGATTATACGGGCCTGGTAGCACCTGCATACTAAACGCTCCTGTACTATCGGTAGTGGTGCCTGCTCCCTGCTTTTTATCATAAACCGACACGTTCGTGATTGGCTTACCCGTCACCCCGTCGTTTACCTGCCCATAAATCCGAACCCGAATCTGGGCCTGCACGGTACAGGTATAGAAACAAAGCAACGTCAGTATTCCGTAGCGAATAGCCTTGCCTTTCGTTTGGTTTACCATCCTACCGGTACGTCTAGTTGAAACTGAGGGAAGTTCGACCCGCAGTCGCCGGGTGGAATAAAGGACTTGTTCAGACGATTGAGAAATTTATCATAGTTAATTGTATCACCTGGAATAACCAACCGTTGTTTACTGACGGCCGAAGCCCCAAAATACCCTAGTGCCAGTACGGTCGTATCGGCCTGTAGATGCACATTACCCTCAATAGAAGCCGGTTGAGGGTCGAACAAGGACCCCGTACGACTACGCTGCTCGTCAAAATGTGTCCAGTGTTGATAAGCTGCCCGGCTCAGTGAATATTGCCTGACCTCAACATATTGCCTGCCGACGGCATAGACTGGCGAATTGAACACAGAGCGATGACTGATGCGGTTGCCATTGATCAGTGCATCGGATAATACACTAGTCAACTGACTAAAGTAAGGCACCCAACAGGAACAGGTACTACAAAGTGTCATAGCACCCACTGGTGGATGCTTCGGGTCATAGCTCGCCCAACGAGGTACATAACTGTAGGTCGACCATCGGTAATAATCACCCGGTGTAGCCGGGTCCTGGGTATCTATCAGAATGTTGTACAGGTCTGGCTGACCAGAATATCCGTCCGACTGCCGATACTCAGCATAAACCCGTTCGATTGGCGCTATAGGAGCCAGCAGCTCCGGCGAGGAAACATAAGTACGGCCGTCGGGGAGAACGATCTTTAACGTGTACCGATGACCTGGCTGGCCCCGAAAAGCCGGATTACGCATCCAATAATAGGACGGTAACAAAGGGTCCTGTTCCAGGGCTACGGTTCGTTCGCCATTATCCGTAATCGTAACGATGGCCCCATTGATTATCAGTTCTTCCGGAAAAAGGTTTCCTGACGAATAGGTTCCTGAAAAAGTCAGTTTAATCGGATAGGGTGGCGCTTCATCCGTAATAAACCCATCCACCACCAATCGGGGTTCGACCTGCCGAATCGGCAATTGAACCTCATCGACACAGGCAATCAGTAAAATAAAAACACCAGCTAGTAGCAGATTTCGCATATATCAATAACAAGCAGACCAAGTTCAAAATACCACCCTCACGCCCAACTAATCAGGGAGCAAACTCCCAGAAATCGGTACAGCCCACCAGCCTATGACCCGACGATTCGACCTCCGTCTGGCTTTCGTATCCCCAACCTAGATACGCCCGCTTAGGCCCGCTCCACACCACCAGATAGCGATTACCCTGCCCCGGATAGTCGGTCAGATACTGCCATTTATCCGTAGCCGGGTCATACTGCCAGATGTCGCGCAGGCCACGCTGGTCAGAAGCTGTACCCAGGCCGAAGTATCCTTTTCCATTCACCGAAAACCCAATGCCTCTTGATCGCTGTGTACCTGGAAAATCCGCTTTACGGGTCCAGATATCCTTTTGCGAATCGTAGGCGAACAAATGGGGTTGGCTTCCTAACACCTGATTGACCACATAGCCCGTTTCACCCAGACTAAACGTGGCCATAATACCTGGTTTTTCGGGCAGGGGAGCGCGAGCTTCCTGATCAAACTGAGCATAAATACCACGCATGGCCGGTGAACCGTTGTTGGTCAGAAAAAACGCCCATTCGGTGGTGGTAAAATACACCACTTCGCCATCTTCGCCTTGATAATACGGAAATACCCGGCTGCCCCCAGCCGGAAAAATGGCGTATAAATCCCGTGAATAAATATACTTATCAGGAAACAGATCGTCGGTCTGGTAGCCCATCCCATAGAAATACGATCGGTCGACATTGTGGTAATACAGGACATACTCGATCAATCCCCGGCGCAGTGTCAGATAGGGCGGGTTATAGTCGTACCAGGTATTTAATTGATAGTTAAACAAGGCCCTCTGCCAGGTTTCGGCATCCACATACCGCGTGACCTGCACCGTACTGCCCGTCCGATCCAGATCCGAAACGAAGCTGACAATCGACCCGGTAAAATCACCACTATTGAACGGCAACTGAGCCAGTCGCTTCCACGGATTATAGGTCGTATGCGTATACGTTCGCTCAAGAGTAAGGGTATCTTTCTGATTGTAGCGAAAGCCCAGTCGTAGCGTATAGGCTTGCCCCGGATTTAAGGCTGACAACTGCAATATAGTCAGACTAAACGGATCATAAACCTGCTCCTCGACCGAGTTTAGGGCTAATACCGTGCCTGATGCGGTCTGAGCGGTCAATCGCCAATCGGTCGGTTTAATGGCCGAAGTTAGCTTAACGATCACCTCAGCGGTTGCCGGTCCGGTTGGCTGTACCGACACCAGAGCCGCCTGCGACGGCAACACCACATTTGTGTTTACAATTTTGGCCGGTTCAGGAGTTTTCGAACAGCCTGTTATTAAACACACGGTTAGCCCAAGCAGCCACCATCTTAACCGATTATTCACAGGAAGGTGTTAGATATATGATCGTCATGCAATATAGGGCCTCCAAAAGAATGATTAGTAATAAAATAATTTTTCTTTATCGAAATAGTTGTATTAAATCTTTTTATTTACCAATTTTGACTCACTTGCTGCTAACGCGGCATCCATCATTGCTTTTTTCAATTCAGGTTGTATTCAATGGGAAAGGCTGGCCGCACTACGACCAGCCTTTTTATTTTTATACGTTCACATTCATTCAGCAAATAGTTACTATCAATACCGAATTAGCAATAGAATCGGGCAACCACTAAAAGAAAACAAACCAATCGCCCTCTTTTTTTGAATTTACCAGGTTTCTAAGCAGTAGAACGCTTACCTTTGCGGCTTCAATCGCCCGCGTGTGCAATGCCGCTGATTGCCCCATCCAGCTATGAGCCGCCCGCCCGTTTATGGAACGGCCACCTACAAACCATTATTCCCTCGCTGTTTCGCAAGGTATCGGTTGCTTACGTCCGCGAACGTATCGAAACGCCCGATGATGATTTTCTGGATCTGGACTGGGGAAGGGCAATGGATAATGATCAATGGATAATGAATAATGAAAAAGCTGCGAGTGCTCATTATCCATTATCCATTGATCATTATCCATTAGTTATTCTCTCCCATGGTCTGGAAGGCAGTTCAACGAGTCCGTATCTGGCAGGTATGGTCAGGCAGCTGACTAATCATGGATTCGATTGCCTGGCCTGGCACTATCGGTCGTGCAGTGGTGAGATGAACCGCCAGCAACGTTTTTATCACGTTGGTGAAACCAGCGACCTGGACTTTGTAGTTAACTATGCCCTCACGAAAGGGTATACAACCCTGTATTTGATGGGGTTTAGCGCAGGTGGCAATGTAACCTTGAAATACCTCGGCGAACAAGGCAGAGCAATCCATCCAGCTATCAAAAAATCTGTTGTTTTTTCGGTCCCCCTCGATCTGATGGGCTCAGCCCGACGGCTGGAGCAATGGGATAGCTGGGTGTATAATTACCGATTTAATCGAACGCTTAAACGAAAGGTATTGCAGAAAGCCGAAGTGATGCCGGGTGTTTTTCCGACCGAAGCTGTTCGAAAAGTTCGGAGCGTTCGAGAGTTCGATAATACCTTTACGGCACCTATGAACGGCTTTCGGGATGCACTGGACTACTATACGCAAAGCAGCTCGCTTCAGTTTATTCCGAATATTGCGATACCCACGCTGATTATCAATGCGAAAAACGACCCGTTTCTTTCGCCCGAATGTTTCCCAGAATCGTTGGCCCGGGAACTACCCAACGTCTGGATGGAGTTTCCAGAGCAAGGTGGCCACTGTGGCTTCCCCGACAGGCACAGCAGCCTTCAGGGTACCTACTGGTCGGAAAAGCGAGCGCTCGAGTTTTTAACAAAATTATAGTCCTGGTATGATACCTTATCAAGTAGATATACAGCAATATTTTAACTCTCAACCAGTTAAGAGAGCTTATTTATTTGGCTCACACGCTCGAGGAGAAGCTACCCAGGAAAGTGATGTTGATATTTTGGTTGAATTGGAGCCAAAGGTATCTTTATTTGACTTCGTGCGAATGAAGATACAGTTAGAAGAACTTCTGCATGTATCCGTCGATCTGGTGTCTGCCAATGGCCTTTCGCCTTACATAAAGCCGTACATTGATCAGGACAAAAAGCTGATTTATGAAAAAACAGCTAAATGAACAGGTTCGCATCCAGCATATGTTAAGTGCGATTGCTGAGATTCAGGAGTTTGCAGCTACTACCAACTATGACGAATACTTAATAGACCGAAAGCTACAACTTGCCTTAACCCGACTGATTGAGATAATTGGCGAAGCATCAAATCATGTTACAGAGGAAACCAAAAATCGCTTTACAGATATAGAATGGCGAGTACTAACTGGAATCCGTAATGTAATTGTCCACGAATATTTTGGCATTGATTACGATATTATTTGGGCTGTTATTCAGCAAGACATCCCACCGCTTCGAGTAAAACTGGAATTCTTATTACAACAATTTAATAAAGAGTCGGAATAGATTCTCAAATTCATGCTCACCAAACCATTGGAACAGACGTACTACATCATTGATTTCGACAGTACCTTCACAAAGGTAGAGGCCCTCGACGTGCTGGGCGAAATCTCACTCATCGGCCGACCCGACCGGGAGGATGTACTCAACGAAATTAAAGCCATTACCGACCGGGGCATGTCGGGCGAGATTTCGTTTACCGAATCGCTCAATCTACGGCTGAACCTGCTCAAAGCACATCGCGATCATCTTCCGGCGCTCATCGACAATCTGATGGGCAAAATCTCCGACTCGTTTCAGCGCAACAAGAATTTTCTGACCGAGAATGCCGAGAACATTTACGTGGTATCGAACGGATTTAAAGAATTCATCGTACCGATTGTTACATCGCTGGGGGTTCTGGCCGACAATGTGTTTGCCAATACGTTTGTGTTCGATGACAGCGGTGCCATTATCGGTTTTGACCCAGAAAATCCGTTGTCGGCCAATGGGGGAAAATCGCAGGTAATTCGTAACCTGAATCTGGATGGCGAAGTGTACGTGCTGGGTGATGGCTATACGGATTATGAAATCCGGGCGTCGGGGCTGGCGAACCGTTTTTATGCCTTTACTGAAAATGTGATGCGTCCACGAGTGGTCGAAAAAGCGGATCACATTGCGCCTTCACTCGATGAATTTTTATACCATAACAATTTGAATCGCAGTCAATCCTATCCCAAGAGTCGGATCAAAGTACTACTGCTGGAGAACGTCCACCCGGTGGCGGTTCAGCTCTTCGAACAGGAAGGCTTTAACGTCGAAATCCGAAAAGGGGCGCTGGATGAAGATGAACTCATCGAAGCCATTCGCGACGTATCGATCCTGGGCATCCGTTCCAAAACCAACGTGACTGCCCGCGTCCTCGAACACGCCAACAAACTGATGACAGTCGGCGCATTCTGTATTGGCACCAATCAGATTGACCTGGACGCCTGCACCCGGAAAGGCATTGCGGTGTTCAATGCCCCTTACAGCAACACACGTTCGGTAGTCGAACTGGCGATTGGTGAGATCATTATGCTGATCCGGAGCATTGTTCCGAAAAGTAATCTTATGCACCAGGGCGGCTGGGATAAGTCGGCAAAGAACAGCTTCGAAGTGCGGGGTAAAAAACTGGGGCTGGTCGGTTATGGCAACATCGGCACCCAGTTATCGGTTGTGGCCGAAGCCCTGGGTATGGAAGTGTACTTCTACGACATCGTGGATAAGCTGGCGCTGGGCAATGCCCGTAAATGCAAATCGCTGGATGAACTGCTGGCTATTGCCGACATCATCAGCCTGCATACCGACGGCCGTAAGGAAAACAAAAACCTGATCAGCTACCGGGAGTTCTCGCTCATGAAAGCCGGGGTTATTTTCCTGAACCTGTCGCGGGGTCATATTGTAGATGTTCCGGCTCTGGTCGATGCCATTGAGCGGGGTAAAGTGGCAGGTGCGGGCGTCGATGTGTTCCCGCACGAACCCAAAACCAACAACGAAGAGTTTGTCAGTGCTCTTCGGAACTTACCAAACGTGATTCTGACTCCGCACATCGGTGGCAGCACCGAGGAAGCCCAGGAAAATATTGGCAATTTTGTACCAGGCAAACTGCTCGAATACATCAATAATGGCAGTACGTATGGCAGTGTCAATTTCCCGGAACTTCAGTTGCCACTGCTCAAAGGCGCACACCGACTGCTCCACATTCACGCCAACGTACCAGGTATTCTGGCAAAAATGAACTCGATTTTCGCCAAATATCACATCAACATTCACGGCCAATACCTCAAAACCAACGAGCAGATTGGCTATGTGATTACAGACGTGGCGAAAGAATATGCCGAGGAAGTTGTCGATGAGCTGAAGAAAATCGATAATACGATCAAGTTTAGGCTTCTCTATTAATAAGGGAGTAACGCAAAAAGGAGGAAGGGAAGAATGAAAAAACTACCGGCCTCCTTTTTGCGTTACTCCCTTTCTCTTTTCCTCCTCTTTTATGCCCAACCGCTACTTTCAACCTTCCTCATTCGAATCACGTTATGCGCAATGGATATCACCCGGTAGAGTAGCTATATGCTTCGCAGGATTAGCCCTGCTGTATGGCATCTTTTTTATCCGAAATTTCAGTGGCCCTCTGGCCAGTATGGTTCCCAGCGATACCGACCAATGGGATTATATTGGCTATTACTTCGCTAAGAATCTGTCGTTCAGCCCATTCCCCCATCTGGATCTGCTGAACGATAAAACCTTTTACCCCTACGGAACCAACCACGTTTTTCAGAGCTGGGCTTTTGAGCAGGATTACTGGTACGCAGGCTGGTACCTGTTTCTGGGCAACGGCCCCTGGCTGAACATCTATTACCTGATCAGTCTGTTTCTGCTCAGCTTTGGGCCCTATGTATTGCTTCGGCACGATTACGGGGAATTCCGGGCCGCATTGGCAGGTTTGTTTGTCTGCTTCTTCAACTTTTACGCGCTCAACAAATACCCCGGCCATTTCACCCATGCGGTCATCCACTGGACGGTGCTAAGTATCTTAACCGATTTCCTGCTAACCCGGCGGGTTGTGTTGCAGGAACGGGTAAGTCTCCGGTTTCTTCTCCTGAAAATTCTTCTAATCCTCTTATGCCTGGGCCACGACCTGACCTATATGGCTGGGTATGCCTTGAGTTCATTTACAGTCAATTCGTTGTTTGTAACCGGACTACTGGGCTGGCGATTGGTTCGAAGCCCACAAAAACCGGGTGAACAAATCAGGAATCTATTGGTCAGTTGGCGTGGTGAACGACAAAAGCCGCTCATTCCGATTGCATTGCTATTCGCTACGCTGCTGATTAGCTTTCTTTACCTGCCGCTGCTGCTCGAAATTGTACAACAAACGCAGTCATTTGTCTTTAAAGACCGTTTTGCCAATGGGCATGGCTGGGTACATCCGCTCCGGTTGCTGGCCCCTTACTTACCCGGATTTGATCCGATTATCGACCCGTTAGGAGGGTATCTTAAGGACATGCCCGAAGGCTATGGGGCAGGAAGTGCCGGCTGGTTTCTGCTTTTCCTGGGTCTGCTGGGTTTCTGGACCACCCGCAAACCCATTCGCTGGGCGTATGTCCCCCTCCTTATCTTTGGCCTGATACATGCCCTCTATCACCCGATTCGAATCCCTACGCTCCAAATTTTCCCCTGGGATCGATTCAACCGGATGCCTTCGCGGGTTACCATCACTTACCCGGTTATCTTGGTCATTTTTGCGCTGCATTGGAGTGGTCGTATTCGCCCTGCCTTTCTCGTTTTTTGGTTGGTGATTGGGCTTATCGAGGCTGTCAGCGTATATCAGTATCGCTATAGTCAGCAACCGTATTATTATTCCGACTCATTCAAGGCTTACATCGACCGAATCAAGCAACAACCCGGTGAAGCCATTTTAGACTGGCCTTTCTGCCTGATTGGGGGCAATTCGGTTGGTTTGCCGGAAGGACTTTGTCCGTTGTATAATCGAACGAATATGCTCTATGCGCTTCAGCGCTTTCACGATAAGAAAACAATCGGTCATTATTTCGGGCGGTTGCACGAGTCGCAGATCAAACCCTTTATTCGGGCGGGCTGGCCTGACCTGCTGAATCATCCAGACACGTCGAGTATCTGGGAGGCCAAGCAGTTGACCACCTGCCTGACTGATGACCAATGGCGTTTTTTTAAGGAATTCTATCAGGCCAATGACTTCGCCGGTATCAATCTTTGCATAGATTTGCTGCCTAAATCGTGCGTAGATTTGTTTTATAAACAGATGGGTCGGCCAGTGGCTGCTACTGAAGTGCCAGGGGCCGGTCATGTTGTGTTCATCCCCAAATCAGCTGCCATGCGGCAAAAAGTCAATCGCTTACTAGGCCAGTCGGTACGGTTTCCCTGCGGCTGCCCACTCAATCCCTAATTCAATTATTATGCCTCAAACGTACTTTACGCCCGGCCCTGCCGAACTCTATCCGACCTTTTACAAGCATTTGCAGACGGCTATGGATGAGCAAATTGGCTCGATTTCGCACCGTAGCCAACGGTTCCGGGACCTCTATAAGTTCACTGACGAGCAGCTTCGGACGTTATTGAGCATTCCGGCTACGCACGGTATTTTCTTTACGGGCTCAGCCTCCGAAGTGTGGGAACGCATGCTGTTGAACTGCGTTGAGTTTGAGAGTTTTCACCTCGTCAACGGTTCATTCTCGCAGAAGTTTTACGATTACGCCAATGCGCTTCACAAACACGCGCAAGTGTTCGAAAAGCCGTTTGGCGAGGGATTCGACGCAGCCGAAATTCAGGTCCCCGAGTATGCCGAGGTTGTCTGTCTGGCGCACAATGAAACCTCTTCGGGCGTGCAGATGAAAACCTCCGAAATCCATAAGCTCAAACGCAAATACCCGAAAAAGCTATTCTGCGTGGATATGGTTTCGTCGGCCCCCTACCCCGATCTTGACTTTAGTATCATTGATTCGGCTTTCTTCTCGGTACAAAAGGCATTTGGCATGCCTGCCGGTCTGGGTGTCTGGATTGCCAGTGAAGGCTGTCTGGCCAAAGCCGAGCGGTTGCAGAAGTCCGATTCGCTTACTATTGGCGCCCATCATACGCTGCCAACGCTCTGGAAACATTATAAAACGTTTGAAACACCAGCTACGCCGAACGTATTATTTATCTATTTGCTGGGCAAGATCGCCGAAGATTTCAACCGGATCGGTATCGATACCATTCGGAAGCAGACCGAAGAAAAGGCGAAAATGATTTATAAATTCATTGACAACTCCGATGCTTTTGAGGCTTTTGTTAAGCAGGAGCGCCACCGCTCGCAAACCGTCGTTGTAGCCACCACTCAAAAGCCATCTGCCGATGTCATTGCAGGCGCCAAAGCCGCGAATATGGTCGTAGGCAGCGGATACGGTAAGTTCAAGGAAAGCCAGATTCGGATTGCCAATTTCCCGGCCACTTCGGCCGATCAGGTAGCCGCTTTACTAGAGCAGTTGCAACGTTAGTTCATTTACTTACTCAGTGCGCATCACAAAGAGTTTTGTGATGCGCACTGGTTTATAGTAACGACTTAATTTATAGCCGGTTAAGGTGATGTTGCGTGTGAATGCTGATAAAATAAAGCATTTCCCGCACGGTCAGTTTGCCCAATGCAGGATGTGGCATACAATACGCATCCAATTCCTGTTCCGTCCAGCTTTCAAGTGCATTGTTTACAGCCGTATACATCGCTGTAAATCGATCAATGACAACCTGTTTCTCAACGTTCATATCCTCAGGCCGGGGAACAAAGGGCGTTGGCGCTTTCATGCCAGTAGAAAGCACGGCGCCATACTCCGCAGCAAGTTGGTCATACGTTTTGGGTAGATGATCAGCTTTTCCCCACTGCGTCAATACCTCACGCGGGCCTGCCATTACTTTAACAACGGGCCGGGCCGATAGGTACAGATGCTGCATCACATCAGCTACGGACCATTTATCGCCGGTATGACTCTGAAACTCCTCTTCCGATAATCGGTTAGCCACGTCAACAAATGCATGACAATCGGCGGTAATTCGTTCTGAAATCGTTTGCATAGCGTTTTCTTCACCCCTGGCCCCCTCCCGTTTTGGGAAGCGAGACCTACGCAGGCTTTCGCTTATTTTTCTAATTGATGGTCAAAGTAGTAAAGTCAACGATATAATTCACAAGGCTGTATTGTACGCTAAAAGTAGCACTAGCCAGCGGATACCGCAAAAAGTCGTATTTTTGACGAACACTCGTCCATCAAAATAACAAAGTAATGAAACACTTCCTGCTTACTGCGTTTTTGCTTACCGCTTCGGTCGGCGTCTTCGCACAAACCAGCTTCCACGGCAAAAAAATTACAGAGACCGGCGCCATTCCAGCGACTCAGCTCGCCAATAAAATGGGCGACAAACCACAAATGCCAGCTAAAGTAGAAGGAACGGTTGAGTCGGTCTGTAAAGTAAAAGGCTGCTGGATGAAACTGAAAACGGCCGATGGGCAAACTATGCGCGTCACGTTTAAAGATTACGGCTTCTTTGTCCCAAAAGATATTGAAGGCAAAACCGTGGTTGTTGAAGGACTGGCAGAAACTACCACTACACCTGTAGCCGACCTGCGTCACTACGCACAAGACGCTGGAAAGTCGAAGGAAGAAATCGAGAAAATTACCCAGCCCGAAAAAGCCCTGACGTTTGTGGCCGATGGCGTTATCGTAAAAAGATAGCTGACTGTTACAACCCTTTTTTTAGTTCTTGAGTCCTGCTAAAAAAAGGATTATAGTATGATACAGTTCAAGAAAAAGCTTTCTGGTTTACTCTTCGTTGGAACACTTGTTTTTGCCGCTTGTCAACATGCCAACACCGACCCTACTGATCAGGTGTCATTGGGGCTTCATCAATCAGCACGGATTGGTTCCGACGTAACCGTTCGGGTCGATTCTATTCAGGACAGTCGCTGTCCAGCCAATGCCACGTGTATCTGGGCAGGCCAGGCGAAGGTGAAGATGCAACTATCGGCTAATCAGGATTCAACCACGGTGCGGCTGTCTTTAGGCGCTGAACCCGGCAGTACAAACAAACGTCCCGATTCGACGAATGTAACGCTCAGTAGTCAAACGTATAAAGTGATTCTGCGTGAAGTAAACCCCTATCCGGATACGACACCGAGCAATCAGCCTCAAACGGCGGTTGTGCAGGTCACGAAGCTATAGGGTTCAGAACACGTACGATAAGTAAAGGAAAGTAGGCCCAATGAAGCGATTCCTGATTATCGGAACCATCGTCTTTTCGGCTTGTCAATCCAATGACACGCTACCGGCCAATCAGGTCTCGGTGAGGCTTCATCAATCAGCTCGACTGAGCTCTGACATTATAGTGCGTGTTGATTCTATCTGGGATGGCCGATGTCCGAACTCAACGTCCTTTTCCTGTTTAACAGCAGGGTCGGTTACGGTTAAACTGCTCCTGTCAAAGTCTGTCGACTCCAGCGCAGTCCGATTGACGCTAGGGTATTATGACAAGAACAATCGCCTGGATTCAACGAAGGTTACTCTGAGTAGCCAGGCCTACAAAGTAGTTCTGAAAGATGTGACACCCTATCCAACTTCGTTTATGCCAGATCCAACTCAAAAAGCGATCGTTGAGGTTGCCCGTTTATAGGCATTATTAGCGTCTTTTCCGTATTTTCAGGCCGTAACGAATTCGTTACGGCCTTTTTCGTACCCAACCACTATAGTCAATGAAAAAAATATACCTGCTGGCCGGTCTTTCGCTACTGGCGTTTCCCCTTTTTGCCCAACGTACGCTTATTCACTGCGGTAATCTGTTCGATGGGGTTGGCAACAGTGTCCAGCCGCAAATGACCATCGTTGTCGAAGGCAACAAAATTACGGCCGTTCAGAAAGGCTATACAGCAGCCTCGAGTCAGGACCAGGTCGTTGATCTCAAATCGAAAACTGTACTGCCCGGCCTGATCGATATGCACGTTCACCTCGAAACCCAGACCCGGCGTGGTGGGGCCATCGATGGCTTTACGAGCAATCCGGCCGATGTGGCGTTCCGGGCGGCCCGTTTTGCAAAAACAACCCTATTAGCTGGATTTACAACGGTTCGGGACCTGGGTGGCTCCGGCATCAACGTATCGCTCCGGAATGCCATCAATGCGGGTCTGGTGGAAGGGCCGCGTGTATTAACGGCAGGAAAATCCATCGCTACTACGGGTGGCCATGCCGATCCTACCAACGGCTATCGCAAAGATTTGATGGGAGACCCCGGCCCGGAAGATGGGGTCATCAACGGCCCGGATGATGCCCGCAAGGCCGTTCGGCAACGGTACAAAGACGGTTCTGACCTGATCAAAATTACGGCTACAGGTGGCGTTCTGAGCAATGCCAAGGATGGTTCAGGCCCACAGTTTACGGAAGAAGAAGCCAAAGCGATTGTGGATGCTGCCAAAGATTACGGTTTTTCGGTAGCTGCTCATGCCCACGGTGCCGAAGGCATGAAACGAGCCATTCGGGCGGGGGTTCAGACCATCGAACATGGCACTTTCATGGATGATGAAACCATCGAGCTATTCAAAAAACACGGCACCTATTTTGTACCCACCATCATCGCCGGAAAAACGGTAGCCGACTCAGCCAAGCATTTCGGCTATTACACCGCTCTGGTTACGCCTAAAGCCTTAGCTATCGGCCCTAAAATTCAGGCTACGTTTGCTAAAGCCTACAAAGCGGGGGTAAAGATTGCGTTCGGGACCGATGCGGGTGTATTCATTCACGGCTATAACGCTAAAGAGTTTGAGTACATGGTCGAAGCCGGAATGCCATCCGTTGAAGCCATCAAATCGGCGCTGCTAACCAATGCCAAACTACTCAATATGGACGCACAAATCGGGTCGATTGAATCGGGCAAATTTGCGGACATCATTGCCGTCGATGAAAATCCTCTTCAGAACATCAAGACCCTACAGGCCGTCAAGTTTGTTATGAAAGACGGCAAGGTGTATAAGCAGTAGATCTCCCTACTTACTTAAGCCGCGAGAATGCCGAGATGCAAGAAGTCTAAAAGCTACCCATCAAATCGTTGCGATCTCGCGGTTTAACTAAGTTCTATCTATTACTTATTTCTTTTTCACGACTAGTTCATCGGGAATAAACTGGCAGTCAGGCAACACCTCAACTACTTGGCTCCAGTCGCGAATGAGCCAGTCTTTTCCGGGTTCGGCAATCAGTACTTTATGTGATTTCGTGAATAACCAGATCACTTTTTCAACGCCAAACTGAAGAAGTTTTGTCGTTTTCTGCTCGTAGTAGTCAAATTCAGAGTCGAATTGGCTCAGGCTTGCTTTCGTATCTACTTCAATTGCGACTTTGGGGGGCACCCATGCATATTTTGTCTCATCCTGGCCTTCCAACGCACTTAGCTCGAAAATAGCTACATCACAAGCTCGCCAATCCCCCTTACCGAATTGAATACCAAGTTCATTTCCTAATACGGCATAAACATCCATATCAAGGACCGTCGATAGATGAACGATCAATCGACTCACCAGTAAACTCTGTAAAATACTTGAACTCATAACCTGCTCTACTGTTTTTACCCCTTTCAGGACGTCATCGTAACCAGCGTAATACACCGGCTTGCCAGCCCACATTTCGTAGACGAGCGATTTCAGCAAGCGGGCTCGTTCGACCCGGCGCTGTTTCTGTTCAGCAGTAAGAGGAGGACGTTTGGATTTATTGGCAGCTTCCATCATCAAACGATTTTACAGCACTAATATACGAAAAACAGTCGATAGGCACTCGCCGTCAATGATGGGCTTTGTACCTATCGACTGAGGAGTATTAACTCAGTAGTCCCAGCATCAGGCCACGCAATTCAGCCAGGCCGCGCAACCGGCCGATGGCTGTATAACCGGGATTGGTCCGTTTTCCTGATGTCAGGTCGTCGAGCATTCGGTGGCCGTGGTCAGGGCGGAACGGCATCCGTATATCCGATCGTCCTTCGTCCTGTCTGCGTTTTTGTTCGGTAAGTAGCGCCCGCATAACGGCTGGCATCGGCACATCACCTTCGAGGTGGTTAGCCTCCTGGAAGCTTCCGTCTGTATCGCGCTGAGTACTGCGCAGGTGAATAAAATGGATATTTGGCGCGAGTCGTTCGGCCATACCTGCCAGGTCGTTGTCGGCCCGGACCCCATAGGAGCCGGTACAGAAACACAGCCCATTCGACGGTGAATCGGCAGCCGCCAGCAAAGCACGGGCATCGGCTTCGGTACTGACTACCCGTGGAAGGCCCAGAATCGGGTATGGAGGATCGTCGGGGTGAATGGCCAGCCGGACGCCGACCGATTCAGCAACCGGGACAATTTCCCGAAGGAAAGCATACAGATTCTGTCGGAGTTCGCGGTCACTAATGTCCTTATACGCTGCCAGCGCATCGCGAAACTTCTCGACCGTATAACTTTCCTCCGAACCCGGCAATCCAGCAATGATAGTGCGCGTCAGCCGTTTGACCTGCGCATCGTTCATGCTATCGAGCTTGGTTCTGGCCAGCCGTTTCTGTTCGTCATTATACAGATACTCAGCCCCCGGACGCTGGAGAATATACAACTCAAAAGCCGCAAACTCCGTAGCGTCGAACCGAAGGCCGGTCGAACCGTCGGGCATTGGGTAATCGAGGTCGGTGCGCGTCCAGTCGAGAACCGGCATAAAATTATAGCAGACCGTATCGATACCGACCTCCGCCAGGTTTACAATCGACTCTTTGTAGTTGTCAATATACCGACGAAAATCGCCGGTTCGGGTTTTGATTCCTTCATGCACCGGAATACTTTCGACCACCGACCAGCTCAGGTGATTGGTTTCGATCAGGGCTTTACGGGTCTGAATTTCTTCAACGGTCCATACTTCGCCGTTCGGAATATGATGCAGGGCGGTTACAATACCCGTAGCGCCTGCCTGTCGGACATCATTGAGCGATACCGGATCGTTTGGACCGAACCATCGCCAGGTTTGTTCAAGCATAAAAACAGTTGTTAATCATCAATGGCTGTTTGTTCGTTACAGTTTATAGTATTCACGTTAGGGTTTCAATGAGTGTCAGACTCGCCTGATGTTTCCTGCGCCAGCCCACTACAAATAGAAAACCGAATACGATATACCGTGAACCACTTTTTTCGGGTAAATAAGCATTTTAATTTTCTTTTCTCCCCAACCTATTTTCATTGTTGTGCAAATTCCAACCCCTTCGGGCCGCTTTCGCTGGCGTATTGTCGCGTTGTTGTTTCTGGCAACGACCATAAATTACGTAGATCGGCAGGTGTTATCGTTTACGATGACTGACGACCTGTTCCGAAAGGAAATGCTCGATGTAGCGCCCGACACCGTTCTGACCAAAGAAGCCACCGACCGGTTTAAAGTGCTGTATGGTGACGTTGATGCGGCCTTTAAATTCGCCTATGCCATTGGCTTTCTGCTGGTTGGCTGGCTCATCGATCGGTTTGGTACAAAACGGGGGTTCTCATTGGGTATTCTTGTCTGGAGCATAGCCGCTGTAATGACCGGGTTTGTCCATAATATGGCTGGACTTCGATGGGCGCGGGCTTTTCTGGGTCTGGGTGAGTCGGCCAACTTTCCATCGGCTATTAAAACCGTATCTGAATGGTTTCCCAAAAGTGAGCGATCGTTTGCCAGTGGCCTTTTCAACGCCGGAACCAACGTTGGCATTATTCTGACGGCCTTTGTGACGCCTTATCTTATTCTTGAACTTGGCTGGCGTAGTTCATTCCTCATTACCGGAATGCTGGGTTTTGTCCTGCTAATTATCTGGTGGTTTACGTACACCAAGCCTGAGCGACAGGTCAATCTGTCGACCGAAGAACTGGCCTACATCCGCAGCGACAATGAGAAAACAATTCCGGTACATGTTTCGTGGGGTCAACTGCTGGGTTATAAACAAACGTGGGCGTTTGCTGTAGGTAAGTTCATGGCTGACCCGATCTGGTGGTTTTATATTTCGTGGCTTCCCGACTTCTTTAACTCCAACGATGCCTTTGAAGAAAAACTGGAACTCAAAACATTTGGGGTTCCCTTTTTGATTATCTACATCGTTTCGGATGCTGGCAGCATCTTTTTCGGCTGGCTCAGCACTCAATTCATGAGTTGGGGCTGGACTGCCAACCAGGCTCGAAAAACCACAATGATGATTTGTGCGGTCTGTGTAATCCCGATTTTCTTTGCGGCCCAGACCAGTAGCCTCACCGTCGCGATTGGTCTATTAGCCCTGGCAACAGCCGCTCACCAGGGCTGGGCTGCCAATATGTATACCTTTGCGTCGGATCTTTTCCCAAAAAATGTGGTAGCCTCTGTGACCGGCATTGGCGGCATGTTTGGCGCTGTAGGCGGTATTCTGTTAAGCTTGCTGGCTGGGCGGATTATTACCTCGTTCGGTTATTTACCTATGTTTATCATTGCCAGTTGCTCATATCTGATTGCCCTTGTACTTATTCATTTAATATTACCGAAATTGGAGCCGCTAAAGGCCGAAGATTTAGAAAGTAGTACCCATTGGCTGGCAGGCACTAGATTATAAAAACGGATGAAAATAGTCACTTTTGGAGAAGTTATGCTTCGGCTGAGTCCGCCGGGTGTTGAGCGGTTTGCCCAAACCGATTCCCTTGAGATGCATTTTGGTGGTACCGAAGCCAACGTAGCCGTATCATTGGCGCAGCTGGGCTTACAGGCGAACCATGTTACCCGATTCCCCGATCATGCGCTGGGTAGAGCCGCTGCCGGATACCTGCGTAAATACGATGTCAACACCCAATACATCCAATACGGAGATGGTCGATTAGGGCTATATTTTCTGGAAACAGGAGCCGGGAGCCGGGCCAGCCAGATTATTTATGATAGGGCCGACTCGGCCTTTGCCCGAATAAAAGCAGACGACATTGACTGGGAACCTATTCTGCAGGGGGCTAACTGGTTTCACTGGACGGGGATTACACCAGCTCTATCGCAAGGTGCTGCCGACTGCCTGCTCAAGGGAATTCAGACAGCAAATCGGCTGGGCGTACCTGTGTCGGCCGATATTGTGTACCGGAGCAATCTCTGGCAATACGGTCGCAGTCCTCAGGAGATTATGCCCGCCCTGACCGAAGGCTGCACATTAGTGCTCGGCAGCAAAGGGCTTTTCTCCGAATTATACGATGTAGTGGGTAGTACCTTTCAGGAAGCTGGCCGTGCCATGTTCAAGCGATTCCCTACTGTGCGGTACATTACCGATACCAAACGAAATTCGCTCAGTGCTTCGCATAATCAGTTTTCGGGAAAGCTTTTCGACGGACAAGCCGTCTATAAATCAAGGACCTACGACATTCGCCCCATCACCGACCGCATCGGCACAGGTGATGCCTACATAGCAGGCCTGATTTATGGTTTACTGACATTCAACGACCTGCAACGAGCCGTTGAGTTCGGGGCAGCAGCCTCCGCGCTGAAACATACCATTTCGGGCGATGTCAATCTGGCAACTGTAGCCGAAATAGAAACCCTGGCCAGTGGCGATAGCTCAGGCAAATTAAAACGCTGAGCCGAACAAGTTAAAGCGAAGTCGGTTGGCCTCTTAATCAACAAAACACAGCTAGCCGCACATTTACTAAAATGAAAGTACGGGTTATTGATGTAGTTCGTAATATTGCTGAATGATGACGACACCAGCTAGAAAAATCGATTTTTGATAACAGTAACGACTACTTAACTGATGACCGAAGAGCCGATTGCCGCCCCTCCAACCATGCCCAAACTAACGCGTTCAACGCATCCCGCTCCTGTTTATCCCGAAAAAATTCTCCAGTTCGGCACTGGCGTGCTACTCCGGGGCTTGCCAGATTATTTAGTCAATAAAGCAAATGCCAACGGCCGCTTTGGCGGCTCAATCGTCGTTGTCAAATCGACGGACAGCCAGACGGATGAATTTGCCGAACAGGATAATTTATATACAGTCGCTGTCCGTGGTGTACAACAAGGGCAGGACGTTTCGGAAACGACCATTGTTTCGGCCATCAGCCGGGTACTAGCCGCCCAAACCCAGTGGAAAGAGGTGCTGATGCTAGCCCGAAACCCTAAACTCCAGATCGTTATTTCCAATACGACCGAAGTTGGTCTGAACTATGTCGAGGAAAGCATTTTTCAACATCCTCCACAGTCGTTTCCGGCAAAACTGACAGCCTTTTTATATGAGCGATTCCGGAGTGTAGGTGGTTCCAAAGCCAAAGGGTTAATTGTCATTCCGACCGAACTGGTAACCGACAACGGGCTCAAACTCCGCGAAGCTGTCGAGAAACTGGCGCAGTTCAACGAATTGGGTAAGCTGTTCACCAAATGGCTCAAATTCCATGTTCGTTTCTGTAACTCACTGGTCGACCGAATTGTGACTCGTCCGACCGACGAAGCACAACAGGCTCTGCAACAGGAAGCCGGATACGAAGACGCCCTGCTCACCTTCACGGAACCATATCATCTGTGGGCCATCGAAGGCGACGACCGGGTCAAGGAAACACTTGGTTTTGCGGATGGGAATACCCCGCAAATCATTATTGACGAAGATATAAATTTCTACCGGGAGCGTAAACTGCGGGTATTGAACGGTACGCACACCCTCACCATGCCACTTGGGTATCTGCTCGGCCTGGAAACTGTTGCCGACGAGATGCGCCATCCGCTCATGAGCCAGTTCGTTGAGTCACTGATGCTGAACGAGATCGTCCCTACCGTGCCAGACTATGGTGTTTCGGGGATGGATAAAGAAGCCGTTCGTCAATTTGCTCACGACGTACTCGACCGCTTCCGCAATCCGCATCTGGACCATTTGCTGCTGAATATCTCGTTGCAGGAAACAGCGAAAATGCAGGCCCGTAACGTAGCCACCATTCAGCGCTACTTCGACCAGTTCAACGCCGTTCCGAAGATGACCACGTTAGGGTTTGCAGCCTACCTGCTTTTCATGAAAGCCATTCGCGAAGAAGGGGGCCAGTTTTTCGGTGAAATCGCGGTAAACGGCGGCATACTCACCTACCCGATCCGCGACGATAAAGCGGGCTATTTCTACGGCGACTGGAAAACCGTCAAACCTAAAGACAAATCGACCGTACAAGCGTTTGTAAAAAGTGTTCTTTCCGACCAAAAGCTCTGGCTGGCCGATCTAAGTACATTGCCGGGATTTGTTGAAGCAGTTGCCGACGATCTTAGTTCAATGCTTGCATCCGGCGTTGAAAAAACACTGGCGAAAGCGCTCGCTTAACATCCCGGGCTGTTCATCAACCCAAAATAACTCCTGCCAGATGCTCTCTGGCAGGAGTTATTTTTTTTACGGAGCGTTTCATTTCAGTAACACTTTCAGGTTTAGGTGGTTACAGGCAATAAACCCCTAACCATATGAAAACTCTTTCCGTGTGGGCCAGTCGGCATCCTATCCTGGCGATTGGACTTATTATTTTTGGTGAACTAGCCAATGGGTTCAATGCCATACTTTTAGGAGCGAGCCTATTTAATAAGCTACCTCCACTCTGGCTCTATATCAGCTCGTTATCGATTATCGGGCTGATTCTATCCGTCCACATACAGGCAACACATTCGGAAGCTAGCTATTCCTACTGGGCTGTACGCCGATGGGCTTTTATAGCTTTTACAGGAAGCTTACTGTTATTTAGTCTGTTAGGTGGCCTGTGGGCGCATCGCGTCCAGGCTTCAGATGCAACGAGCATTGTGCTGGGCAGTCGACGAATAGCGGTTGTTAACGATAGCCTCGCCCGGCCCGATACCATCCAGCAACCTGCTCATTCAACGACAAAAGCCAGGTTAACCCGTGCAGACAACACGGCTCCTCCACGCATCGTGTACATACTGCTGGGCATAGCCGGAATTGCCGTAGCCTATGTACTGGCAGGTTTGGCCTGTAATGTTCTCTGTGCCGGTTATGGTTTTGGAGCCTTGTTGACCTTTTACCTCGGCCTCGGCGGACTGGCGGGTTCTTTTTACTACTTCAGTAAAGCCTTTCAACGTTCACCCAAACGACGACGGGATATGACGGCCGATGAACGGAAGCGTGACAGTCGGCGCTTCTGGCTTTCCTGGCTGGCGCTGATTGTTGTTGCGACGGTAACTTTACTCATCTCCGCCGACAATTAACTGGTTACTGAGTCAAGCTAATTTCTTTCATAAATAATGCACTATTGACACATGAAAAAGCGGGTTTTGTGACCCGCTTTTTTTAGTTTATTGCTTGACCACTTTCCAGTTGGCCGCTCGGCCATCCTGCGTTTCAATGTGCAGAACATAGGATCCCGAAGGCAGGCCCCGCATATCCCACTGTTCCCTGAATGATCGCCCTGTAAGGTTTTTTTGACGAATGTCGCGCCCTTGTTCATCGCGTAATTGAAGTCGGGCCAATGGCGCAGTACCCGCCTTTAATTCAATCGTTATCTGGTCAGTTACTGGATTTGGGTATACGCTAATTCCTTCCAACAGAAGCGGCTCATTGGCCAATGCCAGCGCGCTGATCACTATGGAGTTTTTGATAGTACCCGTAGCACAGTTGGCATCGCTCAACCCAGTGATCGATAAGCTGTAGTTCGTTGGCTGATTGGCTTTAAGGCTCACTACATAAGGCGAATTATCGGCGCGTATAATCTGATTGTCCCAACGTGTAAACTGCCAGGGTGTTGATCCGGTTAATGTAATAGAAACACGTGCACTGTCGCCGAGTGGGAACGTAAGCTTATTACTACTGAGCTCAGCAGTAGGTAATGCCGACACAGTGATCTGAAGTGAGTCGCGTGTGCGCACAACGGGTTGGGAGGCTTCCAGAAAGAACACATACTGACCAGGGGTAAATGTATTCGATATGGGCATCGACACCGTACCTCCCCGAACCGTAGCAGGTAAGGTCGTGGTTTTACCAGCCGATTTCACCACAAACCAGTATTGATTTGGGTTGACTACCTTTCCTTGTACGCCATATCCGACCGTCAGTGAATCGCCGGGGCAATAAACCGTTTTGCCAGTTTGCATTAAGGAAAGTTTGGGTAAGACGGTCACTGACAGTGTCGTATCGGCTCCGGCACAACTTCCAGTATAGCACCGCGCCCGATAAGTGGTGTTGACTTCGGGTTTTACGAGCAGTTGATTATTTCCCCGAACCAGACGGTTCGTGACCGTTTCGGTTTCGCTGGCCCATGACCAGATCACGTCGGAGCAGCCAGCCGCCTGAAGTGTAGCACTCTCGCCAATTTCAATGGTCTGCTTAGAGACTGTCAGGGTTGGTGTAGCCACATTTGCGCAGGCGCTGTACCGTATTACCTGATAGGCACTGCCGCTAAACCACAGATTACCATTGATATCAGCGCTCATGGTACCTATGTCATTTAGCGGCATAGTCGTTATTTTCTTCCAGCTAAGTCCATCATATTTAAAGATTCTACGAGGAGACGCGTTATCGATTACATATAAATTTCCCAATGGATCGCTGGCCATATTATTGACATACGAGATAGGCATTGTGCTATTTTGGCTGAATGTCGTCCATGTTTGCCCATCATATCGGGCCAGTGGTGGAAATGAGAAGGTCAAATCTGACTGCGACACCCACAGATTACCTAATCCATCGATAACTATGCGATTGAGGTACTTTCTCAGTTGTGGTGTATTATCAGCATTAAATACCTGAGTGGTGCGGGTTAGGGTGTTCAATCGTACCAACTCATATGGCGCAGTAGCGCTGCTACCGTTATATTGTAGTATCCAAACTATGCCCGCCCTGGCCACCGTCTGATTTATACCCCGATTTTCGGGAGCGGTATAGAACTTCGCCAGTGTATCGGCTTTCTGCTCGTAAATAGCATTGTAGCTATGAAATAACTTAGGTGAAAGGCTAATCGATGAATAATTAGCGTTCGTGTTATATACCACTGCTTCAGTCAGGTCGACGGTTTGTTCGGCAATTTTCCCTAACTGATAGTACGGCACCGCAAAGGAGTTCTTAAAAACGTTAACTGATTTTCGATTTACCAGCCAAACATTGCCCTGATCTTCAGTCGTCAAGATGGCCCCCACATTACCGATTTTGCCATTGGTGTTTTTAGGTGTATAGGAGCGTACTGTTAAGCTATCCAGGCTAATTCGAGTAATACCATTGACTGTACTGATCCAGGCGGCCGTTGGCGACAGTACCAGCGACCTCATATTATTGCCCACTGGCCAGTCTGGATTATGTATGTTGTTTATAAACGACCAGCCATCCGGCATTTTGGCGCTACCTGTTTTGAACGGTATAACCGTCCTTGTAAGAAGCCCTGTTGGGTAATCCAGTATTTGCGTATTCCATTCTTCTACCTTAATATAATACTGCGTGTTGGGCTGTAAATTTTCGGCCATTCCAAGCGCATAATAATAGCTCATGGTATGGGTAGTCGTTCGGACTGATATCGGTTTGGCAAATGTCGTATCAGTTGCCAGCGTCATCTGAATCTCCGTGCGGTCGTGGGATTTGGTAAAAACATAGGGGAAGGTTAGGGGTGCAGATTCGTTTGTATTAAAAGGCAGATTGATATAATAAGATGCTGGGTTTACCACAAACCGACCTGTTGCCGACCAGGGGCCTTTTGTATTACCCACAATCGCTCTGGTTCTCCATAAAACTGTTCCTATACGGTTCAAACTGACCGTAAAGGAGGCCGTTGATGTTGAAATAGCCGATGAGTATTTAAAGAGCGGGTCCGTTGACTGTGTAAACTGCATCTCGTAACCCGTAGCACCTTCCACAGGTTGTACCGCCATCTGGCAAATACCGTTATTGTAAGGGATTAACCGCTGATCCTGCGTTGGTACCAGCAGAATAGGGGCAGCAACTCCAACCACTACACGCTGCAATTGACAACTAGTTGACCAGGCTGAAGTACCTAATCTGTTTACAGATCGAACCCGAACATAGTATGTTTGCCCCACTGCCAGTTTGCTCATGGCATAACCATTCACCTGAGTGGTGTCGCTGATGATTTTTTGCGCGAAATCAGCATCACTGGCTACTTCCACATCGTACCGTTCGGCCATCGCCTGGCCATTCCAGTACATAAACGGTATACCCGACAACGCCAATTGGGCGGGCAACACGGGTGCCTGGTTAGCGGCCGACAGTTTAGGCAGGCTCTTCACTGCGTAATCAGTCATTAACGCCTGACAAAGGGGGTGAAACGTTATGTTGAGTGCATTATTTACCACCTGACAATAGCTCATGATGGTACCCTGGATCGTTTGCAGAGCCCCCTTATAACAATCACCTTCAGCAGTTGAGCAATAATCGATAGGGCCACCGGGCCACGAACAGTTGTGCGTATGGGGTGAACCAAAACAATGGCCCAATTCATGAGAAAGTGTCGAAAGATCAGTTCCATTAGCCGATATAGCCTGATTACCACCACCCAAACCACCTGCTCCCGTTACGGATTTGGTTGGGAAATACACCCGCTTATCGTAGGGAATCTGATTGAACTGAGTCGCCCATTTATTCGAAAAAATTGTAGATAGCCTGAACATATCCAGTTCACCCCGATAGGGGTCAGGCTCGGTATCTTTCCAGATGTGGAAATAGACAACGACCAACTGGGTATTGATTTCACGCTCGAAAATCTTCGATGCCTGCTCAATCCGTTCCAGAAAATAGCTGCGTATCCGGTTGGTATCTTTCTCAAATTCCAGATACGTGTCAGAATCAATTTCTACGGCAATTCGGCATATATTCCGTTCACCAGCCGCTTTACGCGCGTTTTGTGCTGCCATCAGGCGAGGCAATTGCCCCATCAGCCGAATGGTACTATCAGGGAGATTTCGGTCGTCAACTCCGCAAGTGAGAGGTGTTTGTGCAGTAGCAAATGTAGTTAAGCAAATTAGCAGACCCGTAAAGACAATAATGTATATATTTTTCATTAAAGCACAATAAGTAAACTACTCTGTGCTTTGACGATAATTAAACAAAAACGTCATTATTACTTACTAAAAGAGTTAGTCTGAGACAAAAAAAATACGGCACCAGGTATTAGTTGGTACCGTATCTTACACGAGAAACAAATAGCTTACAGAAATGCCCGAATTTTCTCAGCTGTAGCGGCCAGCTCTTCCTGAGTCGGCTTCAGTTTATTGTGAAAATTCATGTCGGCCATCGAGTTGAGCGGAATCAAATGGACGTGAGCGTGTGGCACTTCCAGACCAACCACAGCTACACCAATGCGCTTACACGGAATCGCTTTCTCGATAGCTGGGGCAATTTTTTTGGCAAAAGCCATCAGTCCCATATACAACGCATCGTCCAGGTCGAACAGATAATCCACTTCTTTTTTCGGAATCACGAGCGTATGCCCCATAGCCGTAGGCATCACATCCAGAAAAGCCAGATACTCGTCGGTTTCAGCAATTTTATGCGCCGGAATTTCACCAGCCACAATTCGGGAGAAGATAGAAGCCATAGTTTCTTCTAGTCATTAGTAGTTAGGAGCGAGGAGTGAGAATGGCTGACGCATTTATTACTCTGGCGTCAGCCATTCTCACTCCTCGCTCCTAACTACTAGCTACTTTTTATCGTCCAATCTCAATTACTTCAAACTCCATAATACCGGCAGGCACCTTGATTTCGGCAACATCCCCGACCCGCTTGCCCAGCAGTCCTTTTCCAATCGGAGAACTCACCGAGATACGTCCCGCTTTCAAATCGGCTTCTTCTTCCGATACCAGCGTGTAGGTTACCACAGCGCCGTTTTTCTTGTTCTTTATTTTCACCTTCGACAGTACCGAAACCAGCGATGTATCGATGGTCGACTCGTCCAGAACACGCGCATTGGAAAGCACTTCTTCCAGCTTCGATATTTTCAGTTCGTGAAGACCCTGCGCGTCCTTAGCGGCATCATACTCAGCGTTTTCGCTAAGATCGCCTTTATCACGGGCTTCGGCAATCTGACGGGCAATAGCAGCCCGGCCTTTGGTTTTCAACTCATTTAATTCCGCCTTGAGCCGGTTGAGTCCTTCCTCGGTGTAGTATGAAATTTTTCCCATAATCCATTAATACTTACTCGTTATTCACATTGGTTTAGCCTGCTCCTTAAAACAAAAAGAACGGTACACCGACCGTTCTGCAACCAAATTGGTTTTCTTTGCAGACGCGTCAGAGTCGCCGTCGGATACCCGAAGCAAGCGATTCAGGAATATAAAAAATGGTTCGTCGCATAGGCTGTGCCAGTAAGCGGCTAATCATGTTCTACTGTCATGCGGTTGGAGCAGCGCATTGATGAGACAAAAATAGAAAGAGTTCTGCGCTATATCAACATATACTGTAGGCAATGAATAATGGATAATGTAAAATGACAATCCACAGACTGATTATCAACTAAAACCCATTATTCATTGTACATTATACATTGTTCATTTATCTAAATCGATTCATGCCAACACCCCTTCGCATTATATTCATGGGTACACCCGATTTTGCCGTTGCCAGCTTACAACGACTGCTCGGAGCGGGTTACCAGATTGTTGCCGTTGTGACGGCTCCCGACCGCCCATCGGGTCGGGGTTTGCAACTGGCCTCCTCTCCAGTTAAGAAAGCCGCTGAAGCTGCCAATTTACCGGTTCTACAACCCGAAAAACTCCGCGACCCCGCCTTTCTCGAACAACTCGCCAGCTACCAGGCCGATTTGCAGGTGGTAGTCGCCTTTCGGATGCTTCCCGAAGTGGTTTGGGCAATGCCTACCATAGGAACGTTCAACCTGCACGGATCATTGTTGCCGCAATACCGGGGAGCGGCCCCCATCAACTGGGCCGTTATCAATGGAGAAACTGAAACGGGGGTTACGACTTTCTTCATCGAAAAGGAAATCGATACCGGGCAAATGATTTTTCAGGACCACGAACCCATCTACCCCAGCGATACGGCCGGAACCTTGCATGACCGACTGATGGAACGAGGGGCTAATCTGGTCGTAAAAACGGTGAAAGCCATTGAAGCCGGAGACTACCCACGTATTTCTCAACCCGCAACCGACGACCTGAAACCGGCTCCTAAACTCAGTCGAGAAACCACCGAAATCAACTGGAATCAATCGGTTCACTCGATTCGAAATTTCGTACGGGGTTTATCACCCTATCCAGCAGCGTGGACGCTGATCAACGGTAAAGTGTTTAAACTCTATGAGGTTTCGGTAGCCAATGAATCCCCCTTTGCCGCTGACCCTGGACAGGCGTATTCCGACAACAAAAAAACGATTCTGGTACGAGCAGCCGATGGCTGGCTACAAATTGACTCGCTCCAGGCCGAAGGCAAACGACGCATGACCGCCGAGGAGTTTTTGCGCGGTAATAAGTTGTGAGCGGGATTAGAGCGTTAGCTACCAGCGCCTAATCAACCTTTACCATTGGCCTGTCAAGCAAGGCGTTATCATTAATTGACAGGCAATCAGTTGCCCTTCTCCCAAGCGTTAGGAACCCTCAAAAAACGGCTTAAATCGCCCAAAAACTAGCTTATCAAAGGGGGAAGGGCAGTGGTAGCCATCCGGCCAAACCAGACTCCTCTTTCTTGAGTACAGGCAGTACTTTACACCAAGATGGCACGGTGGAGCAATATATGTGCCGTAATAAAAAAACACAAAGCCCAACTAAGTAACACCATACAAACTGCCATGGTTTTGTTACGGCTTTACAACACTGACCTACCTTACACTGCTCCTATAACGTACCTGAGTTATAGTGTAAACCATACATAGGCGAGTAAACTTATTTTCCTGGCGTTTAGCACAAAGGATGCCAATCTTTTCCGTCGGTCCTGACCAGCTGCTGTGATTGCCCAGTCAACGACTAGATACAATCGTAGGCGGTAAAACTTATAGCAAAGAGCAAACTTACGTATTTAAGATTCTCAATCGTCGGCTAGTGTGCTGGGCATCCGTTTGTATTTCATTCGTAAAGGTGCGCGTGCACGTATCCCGCCCACCAGCCAACCAATTCACTACCAGCTACTTGATTCTTACCTTTTGGTTAATTAGCAACAGTCTCAAGTTATCTGTAGCCGTAAAATCTCCACGTACATAAAGAAGTAACTCCTGATCGATAAACCGACTGGCATAAAACTATCCAGACAGAGTAGTCACGCTTTTTTCGTAAAATCACTCAGATGAAAGACGTTGGCATATGATTTGCAGTGCGCTTTTTATGAAACTAGTTTAACGAATTAGGAAACTAATTGGTAGATCAATAATCCAACAAATAAACAATTTAGTAAACATATCAATCTTTTTTGATTTGTATTGAACTTAAAGCTACCTAAAATACACCTCTTCTTTTTTGCGTGAACAACCAACCACCATTTTGGCATATGTCAGATACTTGTACTCCACGAATAAGTAAATTTACCCACTACAATCAACCACCCCTTTCACCATATAAGACGTCACGACAGACCGGAGCCAAAGTCTGGTTTTGGATCGTGTCGATGGCCCTACTGGTTGTTAGTAATAGCCTAAGTGCTCAGGTGTCGGGTACAGTTTTCCGGGATTTCATAGGTAATGGCGTAAAAGATACTGGTGAGCCAGGGGTAGGCGGTATAACTGTAACCGCTTATTACAACAATACAAGCACCAGTGTGGTCAGCACCACTGCCGGATCGTACAGTTTTGCAGCCGCTACTATTCCATCAGGAACACCCGTTCGACTCGAATTCAGCGGCTTCCCAACCGGAAATTATAGTGGTCCTTTTTCGCCAGCAACAGCAGGTAATGGTACCTCTGTTCAATTTGTTACAGCTGGTAACACGGCCACCAACATAAATTTTGCAGTCAACCTACCGAATGACTACTGCCAGGATAACCCTAAACTGGTGACGGCCTGCTATGTGAATGGTGATGCCAACACCACTACTCCCGTCGATGCGCTGGTCAGCTGGAATTATAACGATTCGGGTACCACTACCACCAATGAAAAAACGCTGTCGACCAAAGCACAGATTGGGTCAGGATGGGGAATCGCCTACAGTCGGACCCGTAAGCTGGTGTATACAGCAGCTTTTCTGAAGCGGCACGTGGCCGTTGGGCCGGGGGGACTTGGGGCGATCTATGTATCGAATCCGAATTCGACGACGACGGGTGCTTCGGTATTTATTACCATTCCAAACGCGGGTACCATTGCCAGTAATAGTACGCGGGGGCTAGGAGCACCATCGGCCATTAATGCCGATCCAACTGCGTTTCCGCTGGTTGGTGCCATTGGGCTAGGCGACCTGGATATCTCCGATGATGAACAGTACCTGTACGTTACCAACCTGAACGATAAGAAGGTATATGTAGTTGACATCAGTTCGCAAACCGTGGTAACCAGCGTTAGCGTACCTGATCCTGGCTGTTCGGGTGGCACGTATCATCCATTTGCATTAGCCTATCGGGCAGGAAAAGTTTATGTAGGGGTTACCTGCGACGCATCGACTTCGAACAGCCGGGCCGATCTGATGGCTTATGTATATGTGATGGATGCGGCTACTAATGCCTTTTCAACCACGCCAGTACTGCAAACCAACCTGAACTACCGACGAACATCTGCCTGGAATGAATCCTACTACGCCAATAACGGGCAAACCGATATGGTTGAGCATTCGCGTTACTGGTATCCTTGGGTAAACACCTACACCTCATCAGCCTTTAGTGCCGTGCATGTTGTAGGCAACACTACGCAAGATCGGATTTCGCACCCAACACCTCTGTTTTCAGATATTGAGTTCGATCTCGATGGTAGCATGATTTTAGGTTTTATTGACCGGACTTCGCACCAGATTGGTAGCTCAAACTACCAACCAACGGGCAATTCTTCCAATAACCTGCAGGAAACAAATATCTCGGGGGGCGATATCCTGCGAGCAGCGCCATCGGGAAATACCTGGACCATTGAGTCCCTGAATTATACCACTACAGGTACCCCGTTGGAATTTTATAGTGGCGAATTATACGCATCTTCCCATTACGAAACAGCGCAGGGAGGGCTAGCGCTGGTGAAAGGGAAAGGCGAAGTCGTAACCATTGCTATGGACCCACTAGCTGTTAACACTGGGGGAACTATCAAGCTCAGTAATACCACTGGCCTGCAAACAAGCAATTTTCAGGTGTTTAATGGCGATGTACCGTTTTTTGCTAAAGCAACTGGCTTAGGCGATATTCAAGCCCTTTGTAACATAGCCCCCATTGAAATTGGCAACCGGGTCTGGAATGATGCCAACCGCAACGGCATTCAGGATCCGAACGAAGCGGGTATTTCGGGCGTAACCGTCACACTTTACAAAAGCAATACGCTGATTGCAACGGCCACTACCAATACCGATGGCGAGTATTATTTCTCATCGGATTTGACAGGTACCAACTCAGCCGCAGCTATTTATAGCTTAACGGCCCTCACACCGGGATCTACCGTTCAGTTGCGAATCGCTCAGACTCAGTCAGCCCTTACGGGCTTCTCCCTCTCGCCCTCAGATGTAGGAACGAATAATACCATAGACAGCGATTTTACACCTAGTGCCGTAGGGTCTACGACGGCCGTTACCGATGTTACGCTGGGCGTGAATGGTCAAAACGTCCATACGTTTGATGCGGGTGTATATACATGCCCAACAATTACTTTTACATCGCCAGCGGCCAACACTCAGTACTGCGGTAATGGTACAGCGACATTCACCGTATCGACTAATGCCGTTGCTGCCGACGGTATAAAACTGGTTGCCTTCACAACCGAAACGGACCCCTACTCTACCACCGCTGGGGCTGTCTTCTCAACGTCGGTCGTGTCCAGCACCGCAACGGGCACCAAAACACTGACATTCAGCAACGTACCATTACCCGACAACCTCACAGGAGCCAACATGGGGCTGTTCGTCTATGCTATACTGGTATCAGCCGATGGCACCTGTCGTCCTGTTGACGACCTGATTATTACGCTAAAACCCCGGCCCAATA
>NZ_MKUD01000032.1:0-26719 GCF_001898575.1 Spirosoma sp. 48-14 | reverse complement strand
CTTCAACGGCGCTACCTATCAGTGGTTTTATGGCAGCGGAACCGCCGTGGTCGGCACCACCAATCCATACACTACCACGGCCATTAATACGGCCACTACGTATCGGGTACGGCTTACCCTGAACAGTTGCGTATCGAATGATGCCAGTTTCACCGTTACACCCGTCACCTGTACATCCTGTGTAGCCAGCGCTACCAGTCTGGGCGGTAAGGTATACCGGGATTTCGATAGCGACGGCATTGCGGATACCTATGATGGCAGCTTGAGTAACGTTACTGTGACTCTATTCCGCTGTGATGCTACGAATCAAAGTACGCAAGTGGCTACCATGCAAACTGACCTTAATGGGGCTTATAGTTTCACCGGGCTAACGGCAGCGACGACTTATCGGGTTGAATTCAGCAACTTGCCCGCAGGCTACCAGCCCACCTTCCGGGGTACTAACAACGGCACCATGGTTCAGTTTACGCAACCCGGTTCCTGCACGACTAATTTAGGTATCAATCTGGCGTCCGATTACTGTCAGACCAACCCTCTTCTGGTTACTCCCTGTTATCTGGATGGCGCTGTTACACCTAACAATGGCGGAAACGATGTTCTGGTAGGTGTCAATTACGACTTAACAGGCAGTGTAGCCCATCTGGGAACCCGTACTCAGATCGGTTCAACCTGGGGTGTCGCTTACGCCAAAACCGCAAAAAAACTCTACTCAGCCGCGTTCCTGAAGCGACACGTAGGCCTTAAGGACGGCAACCTGGGCCAGATTTATATCACCGACATGACCAACCCGACTAGTGCCAGCACAACCACCACAGCATGGCTTAATGTGTCGGCGCTGGTAGGTGGTAACTGGCAGTTTGCCACCGATGCAGCTCGTGGTCTGGCCAATGCAGGGACTCCTAGCCTTGATGCGCAGTCCTTCAGTGTCATTGCCGGAATTGGTTTAGGGGACATTGATATCAGCGAAGATGAGAAAACGCTCTATGTCATGGATTTGACCAACAAGCAACTGCTATCCATCGATATCGCGACTAAAATCCTAAATGGCAAGTATCCAGTGCCTGAACTTTGTTCAACGGCTTCGTCTACCAGCTATTTCTCTGCGGGGGCAGGCAACGAAACGTTCACGGCTGCCGATGGTAAGCAGTGGCAGAAAGGGTATCTATTTGATATAAATGGGAACTCGACGAATTATGGACAGACGATTACAAATACAAACAGCGCTACAGCTGGCACCTCTGATGCTGCCTTATATGCCAATTCGGCTTATGTAGCCACTGGCTCAACGATGACCTACAGTTTTCCAGTAGGTAATGGCACCTTTGGCGTGAAGCTTCATTTTGCCACAAATGCGACAACAAGCAACCGAAACACAACAGTTGCCCTGGAGAGCACAACCGTCTTATCGGGCTTTGACGTGTATGCCGCTGCTGGTAATCAGATTAACGTGGGTGTTACCCGTTCGTTTACAACCACCGTTACGGATGGAGTGCTAAACGTTGCCATCACCTGTAATTCCGGCAGTAGCTTTGCTATGGTGTCAGGCTTCGAACTTACAACACTAAACAATACACCAACCGGTGTAACCCGGCCTTTTGCCCTAGCGGTTCACAACGGAAAAGTATATGTCGGGGCTGTATGCGATGCCAGCCATTCACAAAGCCGTGACGATTTAACAGCGAGTGTGCTGGTTTTTGATCCGGTGACGAACACCTATGAGGCAACACCTTTATTAACAGTCCCACTTAATTATACGAAAGGGGCGAACTGGAGCGCCTGCCCTACCCTATCGCAATGGCATCCCTGGACCAATGTTTACCCAAATGCCACTGGAAGTGGTATTAACTGCGCAGGCTTTACGCTCTATACACAGCCAACTTTATCAGACATCGAGTTCGATGTAGACGGAACCATGATTCTGGGATTCTTTGATCGCTTCCAGCATCAGCAGGGGGCTTACCCAAGTAATTACACACCCGACGGCAGACAGCTAGAAGCCCTGGGTGCGGTTGGTGGCGATCTACTGCGCGCTTATTTTAATGGGACCTCGTATGAACTGGAATACAATGGTAAGGAAGGCTCCACCAGTCCTAAACCGGCCACCTCTGGTCAGAATTCGGGAGAAGGCATTGGCGGTGGTGAATTTTATGTAGATAACACCAGTGGTCACCAGGAGATTAGCGCCGGTGGGCTGGCTCTGAAAGCGGGCTCCGGCGAGGTTCGGGTATCAACAGGTGACCCTCTTGTTTATAATTCAGGGGGCCTGACTGGTTTTGACAACAAGACCGGAGCGAAGCAAAATGGATTTACGCTCTACGCTGGCGTAACGGGCGGAACCCAAAACAAGGCCAATGGTTTGGGTGACCTGGAAGTGCTCTGCGACCTGGCTCCGATTCAGATCGGAAACCGGGTGTGGCGCGACGATAATCGAAACGGCATTCAGGACCCCTGCGAACCAGCCATTCCCGGCGTAGTGGTCACCCTCTATGATGCCGCCAAAACAACCCCTCTGGCCAGTGTAACAACCAATGCCGCTGGTGAATACTATTTCTCCTCGACAACGGTAACGGCTGGCACCTCGACCTCTTCGGTAGCCACTACAGCCCTGACCTACAACAGCGATTATGCGCTGGTCATTACCAGTCTGGGTACCAGCACAGTCGTAACGGGCTTATCACTGACCAATGTATCGCCCCTCACACCGGGCGAAAGCAGCACAGCCAACTCGGGTACCACCCAGGTTAACAACGATGCGATGGTCATGAATGGCAAACCCACCATTATGCTCACCACGGGCGGTTATGGTGCCAACAATCACACCTACGACTTTGGCATTGCAGTACCGGATTGTGCCAAACCCGAAATCGCAATTAGTAATCCACAAACGATTTGTCAGGGTAGTAGCTTCAGCCTGCCATTATCAACAACGGTGACGAGTAACACCGTAACTGGAGTTCAATGGTATTATACGGATGCCAACGGTAGCTCATTTACGGCCATCAGCGGAGCCACCAGTCTCACCTTCAGTCCAACGACGGCCCAGCAGCCGACCTCAACGGGCGGTATCCGCTACTATGCCCTCATCGGACAGAATGGACTGAGTGCCAGTTGTTCTGATACGGCTTTTGTAAACCTGCGGATCAAGCCCACGCAAACGCTGACCATTTCCACGCCATCGGCAGCAACGGTTACGCAATGCTCGGCTACGGCATTGGCCCTGAGTGTTTCGACCAATGCCGTAACACCAGACCAGATTCAGTTTGTGTACTTCACCAGTCCGCAGTCGGGAACGGCCATGTATACCGGCGGTACAGTGCTCGCTACGATTAATTCAACGACAGCGACGGGTAGCAAAACGCTTTCTTATACGGTAACTGTCCCCACCAATACGGGTACAGATCCGCTGACCTATTACGTCTATGCTATTCTCCAGTCGACGGATGACGCGTGTAAACCATCCGACAGTTTTGTGTTGAAGGTTTCTCCCGCAGCGGTAGCCGTTATTGGCGGCACGGCTCTGGTTTGTCAGGGTACGTCAACGACATTAACGCTGCCACCGGGGGGTTCCTATAAATGGTCGACGGGAGCAACAACGCGCCAGATTACACCGGCCATCAGTGCTACTACTACTACCGCAGTCTATTCGGCGACCCTCACCACTGTAGATGGTTGCGTATCAAACCCCGCTACGTTTACGGTTACCGGTGTTGTTTGTACCTCCTGTGTATCGAGTACAGGTCGAGTCGGCGGTATTGTCTACAATGATTTTGATGCGAATGGGGTTAAGACAACGACCGAACCTGGCTTGTCTGGCATTACAGTAACCATTTATCGATGTGATAATACGGGTAGCAGTACGTTAGTCAATACCACAACGACCGACATCACCGGGAACTACTTTTTCAGCGGTCTGACTGATGGCGTGACGTACCGGGTTGAGTTTGGGAATGTACCGACTCAATTCCAGCAATCGGCGCGTGGATCGCAGAGCGGTACGTCCGTACAGTTTGTTACGTCGCCTTCGTGTGGAGTTAGTCTGGGGTTAAGTAATCCGACGAATTACTGCGAATCGAATCCATCAGTAGCCGTCGTCTGTTTTGCCCGGAATACCGATGGTTCGACTGAACCGACTATCATTACGATTAAGGACAACGATGCCGTCAATTTTGTCGGCCGGTCGGCGACTGATAATACTGGCGACTGGTCAGCTCCGACGGGAACACTTCCAATTGCCTCCGAAACGATGATTGGGAACGTAGGAACTGTTGGTACTACGCTGGGCCTGGCCTGGGATAAAACGCACAAGCAAGTACTTACAGGCGCCTATATGCGTGCGTACGCTCCCATGAAAACGGCGGCAAATGGTTTTGGTGAAGGGGTAATTTACAAAATTGGCTATAGTTCTGGTACAGCCGTTACACCGACCACCTGGCTTGATCTTGAAACGGTACTAAGCCCAGGTGTATCGGGTACGTTTGTGGCGGATGCTACCTTCCCAGATCCTAGTTCAAACTTTGGCGTGACCAATGTCAGCCCCGCTCGTATTGGGTATACTGGCTTAGGCTCGCTAAAAATGGCTAGCGACAATAGCGAGCTGTACGTTGTCAACCTGAATAAACAGGAAGTGATTGTGATTCCGGTCGATGACACGGGGGCACCTGTATCTGCCAACCTGAAACGGTTCCCATTACCTACCGATGGCTGTCCGACAGGAAACTGGTCAGATGGTCGGCCCTACATGGCGGTGTTGGGGCTGGGGGTTCATCCGGAAACGAAACGGGTATATGCCACTGTTACCTGCACCGGCCCCACGATTAATGATTTGAAAGGGTTGGTCTATTCCGTTGATCCTTCAGACGCTACCCCCTCAGCATCGGATTTCCAGTTAGAAGCTACGCTCCCACTCAATCTGAGCATTCCTGCTACCAATCCGAACGTATCGTACTGGTATAGTCAGACTGTGCACCCTTGGGAAGTTGTAACGGCCAATACCGTATTTTATTCGAATTCAAGTGCCAATGCCCAGCATACACAGCCCTGGTTGGGAGAAATTGCATTTGATCTACAATCCGATGGAAAGTATGGCATGACGGTTAGCACACGTAACCGTTACCACGACCTGATTAACTCAACCTGGTATGTAACCGGGGGGATACTACAGCGGCTGACCAACACAGGTACCAATGCTTCGCCTAGTTGGACGCTCGAATCGAATGCGGTGGCTGGAGATCAGGTTTCGACCGTCAACTGGACGCTGACGAATACTAACTACGCGGGTGGAAATACGTCGACCAACAACCGCTTTTTCAAATATGTTGGGCGTGAAGGAACTATGCTGGCGGGTATGATAGATTATGTACCTGGTCGTCAGGAACTCGTATTGCCAGCGATGGACAATGTCTATTATTCAGGCAACTCGGGGATTACGTGGATAAACCGAAACACCGGCGAACGCTCACGCGATATTCACCTGATTGGCAGTTCTACCTATGATGCATCTGGCTACTACGCCACCAACTTCCCGAAAGCTAATAACTGGGGTGGTCTGGCCGTACTGTGTAATCTGGCCCCAATTCAAATTGGTAACCGGGTGTGGCGCGATGACAACAAAAACGGACTTCAGGACCCTTGCGAACCAGCCATTCCAGGAGCCGTAATTACGCTCTATGATGCGGCTAAAACAACGGCACTGGCCAGCGTGACGACCAACGCGGCAGGGGAATATTATTTCTCCTCAACAACCATAACGGCAGGTACGTCTACTTCATCCGTTGCCACAACCGCTTTAACTTATAATACGAGTTATGCCGTAGTGATCACGAGTCTGGGTAGCAGCACAGCGGTTAGTGGATTGAGCTTAACCGATGTGAGTATCACCCCTGGAGAGAGCGGTGCTACCAACTCGGGTACTACGACCATCAACAACGATGCGATGGTCATGAATGGCAAGCCCACCATTATGCTGACGACTGGCGACCCAGGGACAATTAATCACACCTATGACTTTGGGCTCGCTGTTGTGCCTTGTTCGCTGAGCCTGGTCGCTACACCGGGTAGTTGTAATCCAGCTACGAATCAGTACACGGTAACAGGAACTGTTAATCTAACGGCAGCCCCTGCCAGCAGTCTGACCATTACGGATGGCCTTGTAAGCACGGTCGTCTCGGTGAGTGCTGGCCAGACCTCGGCTACCTACAGCCTGACCGGTCTGACGTCAGGTACAGGACTGCATACAGTAACGCTGCTGTCGTCGGCAACAGCTTGTGGTACTGCATCGGCTACGTACACAGCGCCAGCCTCCTGTACAGTGGCTCCGTCTGCCTTGACCGTATCGGTCAGCAACCCGAGCTGTAACTCACTGACCAATGCCTACACCGCCACAGGGACCGTCTCGCTCAGCAATGTGGTCGCCGGGTCAACACTGACCATCACCGACAATGGCGCTACTCTGGCCAGCCTGACGCTGACTAGTGGACAACCCTCCGCCAGCTTCTCGCTCAGCGGCACCTCCAATGCTGCCAGCCATACGGTAGTGGCTAGCCTGAGTGGCGGCCCATCGGCCACTACCACCTATACCGCTCCGGTAGCCTGCACGGTGTGTTCAACCCGGATCACCACAGCCAGCCTGCCCAACGGACAGGTAGGTACCCCCTATAGCCAGACCCTGACCGCCACTGGTGGCACCGCTCCCTACACCTACTCGGTGGTGGGCAGTCTGCCAGCCAGTTTGACTCTGTCTGCCAGTGGGGTGATTTCGGGGACGCCAACCAGTAGTGGAACAGCTTCCTTTACCATCAAGGTGAGCGATACCCATGCCTGCTCGGATGCCCAGCCGCTGACCATCACCCTAACGGCTCTGCCTGTCTGCTCGCTGACGGCGACGGCCACCCCTGGTATCTGTAGTACGGCCACCAACACCTACGCTGTCACGGGTAGCATCTCCTCCACCAATGCGGTGGCCAACAGTGCCAGTCCCCAAACGCTGACCGTGTCGGTCGGTGGGGTCAGTACGCTGGTGAGTCTAACTGGAGACGGTCCGGTGAGTTACACGCTGGCAGGGTTAATCTCGGATGGAGCCACTCATACGGTATCAGTCCTGAGTAGTGCCACCGCTTGTGGAGTCACAAGTGTAACCTATACCGCCCCAGCCTCCTGTACTGTGGCTCCGGCATGTATTCTGTCGGTAACAGCTTCAGGGGCGAACTGTAATCCTGCCACAAATCAGTATGTACTATCAGGAACAATTACGGTCACCAATAGCCCTGTGAGTCAGACCCTGACCTTGACAGACGGAAGTTATGTTCGCTCATTGACAGTGGCTGCGGGTACTGGAACCATCGGGTTTAGTTACACGGCCTTACAAAGTGATGGCGCTACACACACAGTAACCGTTACCAGCAGCGCCAGCGCCTGTGGTAGCGTTTCCACGACTTATACAGCTCCGGCTAGCTGCACAGTAGCACTCGCTGGCTTGGGCGACTTCGTCTGGCTTGATCTAGATAAGGATGGCACGCAGGGTGGCATAGAACCCGGTATTAAGGATGTATTCGTGACACTCTATCTGAACGGATCCATTTCGGCAACAACCCTAACGGATGATTCGGGATTCTACTCGTTCACCGGTTTAACACCTGGCACCAGTAATTCGTATGTAGTAGGCTTCACAACTCCATCGGGTTTCACCACAACGACGCCTTATAGCGGAACCGATCGCACCAAGGATTCTAATGCCGATCTGATTACCGGGAAGACCGAATCCGTTACGCTGGCCCCCAGTGAGTTTAATCGAACGCTGGATGCTGGTTATATAGGCCCTGAATCCCCTGCTAACATTGCGGGTCTGGGTAACTTTGTGTGGTTAGATTCGGATAAAGATGGTATTCAAGGCATAGGAGAGCCTGGTATTAAGGATGTCAACGTGACGTTGTATCTGAACGGTGCAGTTTCGGCAACCATGGTAACGAATGCGTCTGGTTTCTATTCCTTTACAGGTCTGACACCCGGCAGCAGCAATAGCTACACCGTAGGCTTTACGACACCAACGGGCTATACTGCTACAACGCCTTACAGTGGTAATGACCGCACCAAGGATTCGAATGTAAGCCCGAATACAGGTAAGACCGAAGCGGTGACGCTGACGGCTGGTGAATACAATCCGACGCTGGATGCAGGCTACTATCTCCTTCCCCCTTCACTGACTTTGAATAAAGTCGTTGATAAGTCGAAGGCTAGCCAGGGCGATATCCTCACCTACACGCTGGTGTTAACCAACGTAGGGTCAACAACGGCAACGAACGTTACAGTCCGGGATTCAACCACGCTTGGTCTGAGCTACATAGCCAACTCGGCTTCGGCTCCGACAGGCACTACCTTCGCATATGGCAACCCAGTTAGCACCTGGACGGTACCAAGTCTGACACCGGGCCAAAGTCTATCATTGACGTTCCAGGCTAAAGCCGATAGTACAGGTATTCTCTACAATGTAGCGACTATACCAGGTGATACGGCCAAAGTATGTACGACTATCCCGGTTAAGGTGTGTCAGGGTAGTGATTATTTATTTGAGCTTAGAGTGGCAACGGGACATACCAGCTATCAATGGTACCGCGATGGCGTTGAAATTGTTGGTGCTACCACGAATGTATTGAGTGTAACAGCTGCGGGTACGTATTCGCTACTTGTCGATGGTGCCGTTAGTGGTCAATGTCCTGAATTTAGCTGCTGTCCATTCATTGTTGAAGAAGATACACTGCCAACGTTCAAGGCTGTTTCTGTACCGGTCACCTGCATAGGTAACGTAGCTCAGGCAAACGGCAAAATCGTTCTGAGCCAGTTCAGGACCGGATATACGTACCAATATTCACCCGGCTCTTCGTTCAACGCGGCTGCATCGCTATCAGGGGTGGCTAAGCCAATACCGTCGGATGGTGTCATTGTGGCGAATCTGGCAAATCCGGCTACCGTTCAACTCTATACCGTTCGGGTTTATAACGGCAGTGGCTGCTATAGCGATCTGACGGTGGCCCTACTGCCAACGACGTGTGGCTGCCCGGCTAGTGTATGTGTACCGTTTGTAATCAGACAGACCAAAGGACCGATACGAGGTTCCCATTGATTCAATAATACGCTACCATTAGCAACGAGAAAAAGGATCATGTTTAACACCATGGTCCTTTTTTTGTAAACTAGCCCGTCAAACTTTCTACGACAGGTTAGCTCATAAACGCGTCAATCATACAAAGGACTTTTTCAACGAAACACACAGTGCAAACTCATCAAACGACAAGTTCGAACACATAAAATTGAGCCGTGATAGCCACAACCAGATCTGACCGTTAAATTTACCCGTTCACGGTCAAATCTAGTCGTGGCTACTCCATATCAGGCAGGAGAGTTATGGCCCAAATGACTATTTATGTAGTATTATTCCTAACATGAACCCCGTACAACTCATATGAAACCCTGGTCTTTACGTTTAGTGGGCTTATTGCTTACAATTTCTCAACTGCCGAGTTACTCTCAAACCGAAACCTATGCCGAAAAACTCGGGTTCCCGAAGGGTAAAAAGGTCGTTATTTTACACGTCGATGACGCGGGCATGAGCTATGACTCGAACATCGGAACGATTAATGCCATCGAAAAAGGCATCGCTAATTCAACCAGCGTTATGATGCCCTGTGGATGGGTGCCTCATTTCTTTGCCTATCTGAAAGAACATCCCAATGTCGACGCGGGTGTCCATCTGACGCTCACCTCCGAATGGAAAAACTACCGTTGGTATCCTATCATTGGTCGTGACAAAGCGCCGGGTCTCTACGACGGGCAGGGTAGTTTCTGGCCCGAAGTAGCCGATGTGGTCGCCCACGCCACACCCGATGAAGTAGAGGCCGAAGTTCGGGCGCAACTGGCCCGGTATCGGTCGTTCGGGTTTCAGCCGACCCACATGGATTCGCACATGGGTACGCTGTTCGAGCCTAAATTTATTGGGCGTTATGTAAAAGTGGCTATCGACGAAAAAATCCCGATTCTGTTTCCCGGTGGCCATGCAGCACTCATCAGCAAAACCAACCGACTGGCCGCGCCTATGCAGCAAATGGCCCGGCAATTGGGCAAACAGCTTTGGGACGCAGGCTTGCCGGTACTCGATGATCTGGACGGAAGCATCACCAGCTTGAACCTACCTGCCGGAGCCAAAGACTCGGATTTACAAAAATTTAAAACCCAGAAATTCATCGAACTGTTGAACTCTGTACAACCAGGATTGACGTACATCATCATGCACTGCACCGCACCAACGCCAACGTTTGATCTGATCAGTAGTTCGGGCCAATCGCGGAAGGGCGATATGCTGGGCATGATGGACCCCGCTCTCAAAGCCTATATCGAGAAAGAGGGCATCATCGTAACCACCTGGCGGGAATTAATGGAACGACGTAAAAAATTGTGAAAGAGCGAAAGAGTGAAAGAGCGAAATCCGCTGAGAACTCTTTCACTCTTTCGCTCTTTCACTCTTTCACTCTTTATGAAAATAAGTCTCATCTCCGCTGTGGCGGAAAACGGCGTTATCGGCCGGAATAATGAATTGCCATGGCATCTGCCTGATGACTTCGCCTTTTTCAAGCGAAAAACAAGCCATCATCCCATCATTATGGGCCGAAAATCGCTCGATTCGCTAGGAAAACCATTGCCCAATCGCACTAACATTGTGATAACCCGAAACGCCGATTTTAGCGCTCCCGGCGTTACCGTGGTGCATACGCTGGACAAAGCCCTTGACGAAGCGAAGGCTATCAATCAAACAGAAATCTTCGTGATCGGTGGGGCAGAAATATACAAAATGGCCTTGCCCATAGCCACTACTCTATACCTAACCGAAGTCCACCGAGCCTATGAGGGCGATGCTTTTTTTCCCGCTTTCGATAAAAACGAATGGCGTGAAGTCAGCCGCCACCACCACCCCGCCGACGAACGGCATGCCGTAGATTTTGATTTTGTCGAGTACGAACGGGTGGGGTAAGAGCCACACGTTGTATGAGTAGGTCGCCTACAGCGTTTTGCCCAGGTATCCAGGTATAGCGATGGCAGATTCTCAAATCTGCCATCGTGCGGTTTTGAGAAACCGCATGCGTCAGGTTGAAGAACCTGACACCACATAGGCACCCTCTTAGAGTGCGGGCAGATTCTCAAATCTGCCCTGTGCGGTTTCTCAAAACCGAATCAGACCAGCCGTGCGGTTTTGAGAAACCTAACCAGGCAGGTTGTAAGAACCTGCCACCACAAACGCAAACAGCTTCTATCCGAATGTAGCTCCAGGACTTCGATGAAGCATGACCCAACAGCGCTGTTTATTTCCGGGTGGTCAATATCGTGGGCCCGCTTGGACTCATCACCTCGGCATTATCTTCGGCCGTAATAAAAATGTCGGCGGGTTTGGCAATGGATGTGGCTTTCAACCGCGCTTCGAGTGCACGCCCGGAAGGCACTAGCTGCCCAAGTTTATTGACCGGATCGTTACCCGACTCCATCCAGACGACGTAAGTATTCGATGGTGGGCTAAGCTTTTTGGGCTCGGCCAGATTCCGAACGTTTACATTGACGACGTAGTTTTTGTTTTTATCCTTTCGAACGCCAACTTTCCCCGAAGCAGATGGAACAATCGACGAATCGGTGAAGACCATCTGAGGAGTACAGGCGCTAACGGCCGCAGCTACGTATAAGGTACTAAGAATAGATCGGATCGTTTTCATGACGTTACCAATTGGTTAGTCTGTTAACCGATCCGATTATCCAGATGTTTGGCCGTTAATCGCTCATTAATCTCCTTTTCGCCTAGCTTAACTTCTTGCCTTCAGCTTCCAGCAGCGCTTTGGTTCGGCGGATTCCTTCATCTTCGGCCATCCCCTCTCCTTCGAACTCCACCCCAATGTAGCCTGTAAATCCAGCCGCTTTAACCAGTTTCAGCATGCGTCCATAATCGATTTTAGTTTCATTACCCTTTGCATCGAAACCGTAACTTTTGGCGCTCACCCCTCCTTTGGCATACGGCAGCATTTCGGCAACTCCTTTGTATCGGTCATACGGGCGCTCACAGGCCTTTTCGGTACTCCCCCAATCGTGCGACTGGCAGAAATTGCCAAAATCGGGCAATAAGCCACAATTCGATTGGCTCACTCCCTTAGCCACCGAAGCCATCCAACTGCCATCGGATGAGTAGCCGCCATGATTTTCAGCCACCACATTCAATCCCAGGGGCTTAATCCGGTCGGCCAGTTTCCCCATGCTGTCAATGGCTCGCTTCCGCACCTCATCGACCGCGTCTTTATTTTGCAGGTTGACCCGAATGGTTTTGCAGCCCAGAAACTTAGCCGCTTCTGCCCACGCATAATGCCGGTTTATGGAATCGGCTCGTTTGGCAGCATCAGCATCGACCAGACTGCCTGCCGTATCGATCATGATCAGGTGATTCACGACACCCTCATTCTGGCTCCGTTTGAGCAGTTCTTTCAGGTACGTCGGTTCGTTTTTGACAAATTGATCGACATACTCGACAGCCGTTATACCAAAATCACGACGAGCGCAGGTAGGAAAATCGAGCGTTGTCGTCTCTTTTTTGGCCAACGCCCGATGCAGTGACCATTGTGCCAGCGAAATCTTGAAAAACAGGTCTTTAGGCGCTTCTATTCCTAAGCCAGTCACTAAAGGCAGGGCGGCCAGGGCACTCAGTTGGCCTAAAAACTGACGACGGGTTGGATTCATTGTGAGAAGATGTTTCTATTTTTTGTAAGGTTTTCAAGACATTCAAATGAGTTCTAACCTAGCTATTTTTTGTCATTTCCACTTGACTCAACGACTAGTTCTCTTCAACAATCTTTACGCCCCAGGGCTCTATGGACATTGATTGGCCAGAGGTTATCGGCTGATCGGCCAACAGCTCTTTCCCAGCTTTGTAGGGGTACTTTACAGAGCCCGGCGTAGCAGAATAGTTAAAGTAATAATGAATGAGTTTACCCTGCTGATTTACCCCCGATTTGACAATCAGCGGGAAAGTCAGTTGTTGATCAACTCCCCAAACATCAGCTTTTTTCACCGCATCTTCCAGCACTTTCTGCAACACAGCATCACTAGTCATACAGCCAATGTAGGTTGCCAGTCCATTTCCGTAGGTATTCTCCGTAATGGCGGCATAGGTTCCCCAAACCGGATGATCGTAGGAGGCCAGTACGCGGGCTGTTGTGGGTGTAATCAGTTCCATCCAGGTCTTAACCGTATTATTCGACTCACCTACCTTGAACGGATCACCTTTTAGGGATACCTTTTGCGGGATGGTAAACTGGCTGTAATAAATTCCACAGGCTTCGCTGATAATACCCGGTTGACGGGTCGAACGCACTTTCACATGCTCGTCGGAAAAACCGCTTTTGAACGTATAAACGACATGCCCACCTGCTTTAACGAAGCGATTGAGCCGCTCCAGCAATGCATCCGAAGCCGCATACAAAGCGGGTACGATCAGGAGTTTATACTGCTCCAGATTTGTGCTGGACGGGTCGACAAAATCAACGCCCACATTCATTCGGTACAGGGCATCGTACATCGGTCGCAGGATGTCGTTATACCGTTCGGTAGCACCCCAGCCAAAGCTAAACGCATTGAACGCCGTCAGGGCCTCGTTGCTGAACAACATGGCGACGGAATTGGTCTTTTTCAGATTGACGAGCTTCGGACTCAGTTTCGCAAAATCGCGTCCGATGGTTTTGGCTTCTTCGTAGGTAGGATTGGGTTCGAAATCGTGACTCAATAGCCCTTTCCAGTACGTTTCGGCCGAATTGTGAATCGAGTGCCAATGCCAGTATTCCAGCATACTCGCTCCCGATGCCAGATGACTAAACGCCTGCAACCGCAACTGCCCCGGATAGGGTACCCACTGCGGGACCCCCTGCGCTTCGGTTTCGAGCACCAGATAATTTCGGCCCCGAGTCGACGCATCGACTTTCATGGAACGGGTCACATCACCTCCGAACGAGATTTCAATACCCGTAAGCTGGTCCTGCGTGGGATGGTAAATATCGACGCCAGCGATGTCCATTGCTTTGGCAGCCGCAAAATGATCGACATCGGGCTGGATACCATACGAATACCCGCGCCATTCGAAGTCAAAGTTCTGGGTTACAAACTGACCGGGCCGTTTGTATTCGTTCACCAGTTTCGCCTGCCAGGCCAGATAATCTGTGACGAGTTTCCGTTGAAACTTAGCGAACTCCGAACTCAGGCTGGCATTGATCGTACCGACCATCGACGGAAAATCGGCCCAATTGTTAATCCGGTTACTCCAGTAATCCAGCCCAAACGCCTTGTTGACGGTGTCCAGCGTTTTGAACTTCGTTTTCATGTACTGCACAAACTGTTGCTGTACATTGGCCCCGGCGGTGTTGTAATGCTTGGTTTCGTTATCGACCTGATAGCCAATAATAGCCGGGTGATTTTTTACGTGTTCCAGCATTTTCCGAATCACGCGTTCGGCATGGAAGCGAAAATGTGGATTGGTAATATCCATGTTCTGGCGAACGCCGTACTGGTTCTGCCCGCGTGACGTGGTAGCCAGCACATCGGGATATTTACGCACCAGCCAGGTCGGTACTGCGTACGTTGGCGTGCCGATAATTACCTGAATACCGCCTTTGTGCATGGCATTCAGCACCCGGTCGATGTGGGTAAAATTAAATACGCCATCCTGTGGTTCAACCGTGCTCCAGGTCGATTCGGCGATGCGGACGACATTGATGCCCGCATCTTTCATCATCTGAACGTCCTTCTCCAGCCGTTCGTAGGGCATATATTCATCATAATACGCCACGCCAAACAGCAGTTTATTGGGCAAAGGGCTTTGGGCCGATACCCATGTCGAAAGGAGTACGAGGGTAGTGGTAAGTACTAAAGAAAGACGATTCATAATTTGGGGCATCCTTAACTGCGCTTTTCATTGCCTGCGGTTTCTCAGGGTCTGCCAATCTCTGCTGTACTGCTGATTTATGCTGTGTTGCCGGTTTCTTAAAACCGAACCGTTCTTTCGTTCGGTTTTGAGAAACCGCACGTGTCAGATGTGAGCATCTGACAGCACGAAACACCACAGACGAGGTACACCACAAGGCTCCGAAAACCTGTTTTGATCACTTCGCGCTCAGGACCGACTGCTTATACTTGGCTGTGCGGGCATCGCGGATGACGCCTTTCCAGTTCAGGCCAAAGCCGAAATCGTAGGTGTTTCCTTCCGAATCTTTATAGCAACTCATGTCGCGGGGAACGTCTTCGGCCTGTGCTTCTACCGTTTTCATGTCGGCTGGCATTTGCATGGGCAACAGGGCCGAGGGTTCATACACTCCAGTCAGTATATCCATCAAGGCTTGGTCCTGCACCCCGAAATGGACCAGCATCGCGTTCGACTGGCCTTCAAACTCACTGACCACCGTCGGGTTCGACATATTCAGCGCGACAATCACGGGTTTGCCGTTCATTTTGGCATAGGTGTCCGTAACCATGTTCAGATCGGTGGTGTTGATGGTCTTCGCCGTTTTGCCGTTGTATGTCCGGTTGGTGAATGTCTCCATCGGGTCGCCACCGGCCATGCTCGGGTCGCGAGTTCCTTTGGCTGTATAATCGCCATATTGCAGACTGACAGGAACATAGCCCGTACCACCCGCTTTGGCATCGGCGCTGTTATAGCCACCACCCGAGTTTGGACTTTGGATAAACACCAGCGCATAGTCGGCTTCAGCAGGATTATCTGTCACATTGAAATATTTCTTAACGATATTCAGATTGACCGGATAGGCCAGTTTTTCCGGGATTTCCATACCGAGGAAATTACGGCCAGCGGGTGTAAACTGTTTCGGAATATAGACCGTTTTGCCTTTCGCGAGCGGCAGTGCTTTCGCCTTGTTTTTCAGCATTACCACCGATTCCAGTTGGGTCTGATAACCTGCCTTCATGTATTCCGGCGTTCCAACCGATTTCTGCGATACCTGTGGGTCCAGGTATGGATTTTCGAATAAGCCTACCCGGAAACTATTTTTGAGTAGTCGTACTGCCGACTGCTCGAAGCGGGCACGCATGGCGGCTTCTCCGTGTTCTTTCACCCCCATTTTATACGCTTCGATTACGGGGCCGGATTCATTATTGCCGCCAAACTGGTCAACGCCGTTCATCAGGATTTTGTAGTGTCGCTCGGCTACTGTCAGTTTCTCAACACCCCACGATTTGCCCGTCAGAAAAACATCGACAGCGGTTTCATCGGCGGTAATCAGCCAGTCGGTGCAGACAACCCCATCGTATTTGTATTTGGTCCGCAGCAGGTCATGAATGATGTATTTGCTGTAACTGTTACCTACATTCTCGCCATACTTTTTATCCTGACCGTATGAGATGGTATAGTACGGCATCACAGCCGCTGCCGTACCCGTTTTTCCGTTCAGTTTAAAGGCTCCGTTCAGGAATGGGATGAATGCCGTTTCGAAATTTTTTCCGGGATACACCGCGTATTTACCATACCCATAGTGGGCATCGCGTCCACCTTCGCCCGAACCCCCACCCGGCCAGTGCTTTACCATGGCATTGACACTGTGATAGCCCCAGCCACCCGTAATTTCGTTGGCGCCATACGACGTCTGAAACCCATCAATGTAAGCGCGCGCCATGTCGGTTGCCAGTTGCGGGTCTTCGCCAAAGGTACCACTGACCCGATTCCAGCGCGGATCAGTAGCCAGATCGACCTGGGGCGACAAAGCCGTAGCAATACCCAGCGCCCGGTATTCCGTGGCTGCAATCTGCCCAAACCGTTTTACGGCATCGGGATTGAACGTAGCGGCCAACCCCAGCGAACCGGGCCACATGGAAATGGAGCCACCCGCCCCTGCGTTGTATTCGGCATCGGCACGGGTGCCATGTCGAGGGTCCGAACTGCTGTTGATTGGTATGCCTACGCCAATCCCTTCGACCAGCGCCTGAGCGTTGTTATTCCACTCAGCAGCGATTTCGGGACTTTGTACCGATGTAATGAGTACGTGCCGGAGGTTATCATTGGTCAGAAACGCCTTTTGCTGGTCCGACAGATCAGAGGCTTTGACGCCACTTTGCGCAAATATTTTTCCGCCGTAGGTACCGGCAAATGGACCACCCGCAGCCGCCGGAATCGGTTGGTGGCGGCTATAGAGCATCAGTCCGGCAATCTGATCGATGGTCATTTTTGAGGCTAAATCCTTCGCCCGTTCATCGACCGACAACCGCCAGTCTTCATACTTGTCCAGTTTACCGTTTTTGTTCAGGTCTTTAAAGGCAAACCCTTTATCGGTCAGTAGTTTCACACCCGATGCCGACGAGTAACCGATGGTTTTCCCGCCTTTGTTGGTGACTTTCGTCCAGTTTCCGACGTTCGTTTCGGTCCAGTTCTGGCCGAATGCGGCCGAGGCAGTCAACAGAGTCAACAGGCCGAAGGTGATGTTTTTTGTTCTCATAGGTTTGGTAGGTATTCTAAATAGATGTCAATCAATTAAACCGCCCGGGCGCAAAGACGCAAAGAATAGGCGATAGAATTATTTCTTTGCGTCTTCGCGCCCGGGCGGTTCACTACTCTTCTGCATAAAGATTAACTCAGCAATTTCAATTCTGCTACCCGCAACACGACAGGCCCGATCAGGCCGGAGTCCAGAAGTGGCGACTCTTTGGTGTAGTGTTTCCAGGTCGTGAACGTCACACGTCCGTCGGCAGGTTTGGGCTTTCCTTCTTTATACCAGGCCGGTAGTTCGACAATAGCCCCGCTGCTTAGGCTGGCAAATCCACTAGCCCCACCACCCGGAGTAAACTTGTCGGGATCGGGCAGATATTCGTCGCCAATCAGTCGGTTCGGCCATAAATTCGTTACGCTAATTTCCAGCGTATTGTTGCCAGCCTGCACCGCATCGGTAATATCTATCCGGTAGGGGCGTTTCCAATAAGTACCGAGGTTTTTCCCGTTGACCGATACACTGGCGAGTACCTCCACCCTGCCCAAGTCCAGAAACAACCGCCGTCCTGATGAACCCGGTAGCAGTTTGGCCGGTATCTGAATCGTTTTGATGTAGGTAGCCGTACCCGAAAAATGCTTCACCCCTTGCTGCTCATGGGTATTCAGTGGAATCAGGCTGTCTAACGTGATCTGTTCGGGAGTCCCCATATTGGCCGGAAAGCGAACCTGCCAGCTACCTGTTATTTCCACTGGCGGATTGATTCCGGCAACGGCCATAGGTGTACTACGTCCTGCTGTATCGCGTGCAACATATTGCCCATTCTGCCAGAACAGTAGCCCGCTTTTCCCATTAGCCGCTATTTCGACAGTAGGGATAGCCGTTGATTCAGTACGTTTCTGCGCTGCCAACTGCCGGATACGGTCGTCCGAAGCCGCTTCCGTGAGCACTTGTGGCTCGGTCATATCGCCATTGTAAAACGAAGCCCCATCGCTCAGGTAGGCTTTACTAATTCCGGGATGAACGATGTTTGTTCCAGCCTTTCCCTGCTGAATGAGTTTGCCGTTCACATAAATCGCCGGGATACCGTCTTTATAGACCACCGCTACATGGCTCCAGCCCGAAATGGGTGCTTGGGCCGACAGCCGAAAAGTGGGCATACCAGTCGTTCGTTCCCAAACCGCCACGCCGTTTCGCCCGATGGTTAGCCCGCAGGCAGCATGCCCAGCCCCATATAACTCCGTCCCCGAAGGTGGATAGATGGCGTAGTAATCAGTCCAGGCTCCTTTTACATTTTCCAGCAATCCACCGGGAGCCAACATGATATTCAATTCCGGCTTGGCCCACAGGCTAATCGTAAAGGTATTGGCAACGTCCTTGTACACCCCGCGAGTCGGAATCGGGAAAGGCTTGGTACTCAATACGGTTTCGGGCCCTTTGCTGATAGCTTGTAGCGGCTTTTTGGCGGGTGTCCTGAATACGACGAATACGGAACCCGACGGATCGAACTGTACAGGTACGCGGGTTTGTCCGGCCATGGTTTCGTAGATCGGCATGGGCGTCATTTTCCCCGTCGAAGCATCCCAGCGTTCGGGTTGTTTGCCCGCTACCCGGAACGTACAGACCGTTTCTTCGACCGTCCGACGCTGGTTGGCCAGAAAGTACACCTGTACCTCGCCAATGCGACGGTGTATCCATGTAATGGGCGCATCGCCGGAACGGGACGTCACCTCCACATCGGGCCTGATTGCCAATAGGTTGAGCACTGCCAGGATGGACTGCCCCCAGAACACACGCCCTTTGCCGAATTTGTTTTCCGTTATCGCCGTCCCGTTGATGGGCCCCCAGATGTCGGTCAAAAGCTGCTTAAACTCGGTATACCCTTCCGAATGCCGATGCAGACCGAGCGTTGTTTCAGGCTTTTCACCCACGACAACCAGTCCTTCATTCACATAGTCACGTAATTTTCGGAGCAGTGGCAAACTCAGCGCTTTGTGATTCTGGAGCACCAGAATCCGGTAACTCAGGCCATCGGGCAGCACCAGCTTTCCATCCTGAACACGAGTACGTTTCAGAAGCGTTTCGCCATTGATGAGGTCGTAATCGTAGCCCTGTGGCGGTGTTGGGGTTAGTTCGTGCGGCTCTACTTTGGTGTACTGATTTCCGGCTTCGCCCGTAAAATAGGCCAGGTCAGCCACGAATAGTCCCTGCTGCAACAAACTCTGGCAACGGGCCAGATAATCGAGCCAGGCCCGTCCCTGGTTCCACCAGGTCGTTGTCCGGTCGAAGTGGATACCCCAGGGCCCCATTGTCATACCCGGCACAGCGGTTGGATGAGGCTGGTGCGCGTATCGGTGAAAAATAATCCGGTTCAATCCTTGTGTAAACATTCGGTCGCCCAGTGCTTTCATACCGAAAGGGTATTCCTGCCAGCGAGCCGATTCGGGCTCTCCTGTAAAGGCTTCGGCTCCAACCAATTGTGGATTGGCGGGCGTGCCTCCACCAGCGTTTTTACCGTTGATATGAGCAATGGATGCCGCCAGTTTAGTGGTCCGTCGCATGGTCCAGTTGTTCTGAAACAACGACGACAGCCCATGCCAGAACTCCCCCATGTTCACATCGACCCGTGCCCCAATCTGCATTTCTTCCATCGGCCCCCGGTCGTACGGTTCGGCATAGGCAAAGATGCCCTGCTGATGGCATAACTCCGTGAATCGGGCGTAATAATGATCGGCCATCAGATCGGCCAGTACACGACGGAAATCCCAGAGAAACCGCTCAGTGAGGTCTACGTTTTCCACAATACGGCCCGTCAGCGCTGGTAAATAGGCCAGCAATGAATCGCCAACCCGTTTCTGAAACTCCTGCGGAAGCTGGGCCGTCCAGTTTTGCATACCCACTTCATAACTGTCGATCAACAGACCCACCTTGCCTTTCTGGGCCAGCGGTTTGAGGGTCGGCAGCAGGTTTTCCATCATCCGGTTAAAATGGAAATCGATGGCGGCCGGGTTATATTTATCGCATTCGAGGCCGATTCCCGTATCGGGTGCCGAACGGTTCAGCTCCCCTTTGGGCGTGTAACCGACCCGTAAAATAGTCCAGTTACCGGATGGCGCATTCCAGCGTAACGAACCCTCTTTATCCATGAATTTCGTCAGATCGACAATCGAAGACAGTTTAATAGCCGCTTTTCCTGCCTCTTCCGAATCATCCGTTACGCCCATTGCCCCGAAGACCATATCCGTTTTTTTCCGCCAATCGGCAAGTCGGGCCGCACCAGAAAACCGTAACTGCGAAAAATGTCGCGCACCGGGCGACGCAATGCGAAAATATCGTGCCTTTGTCGGTGCAAACTCAATGATTGTCAAGGTTTCATCCGCCGAACGCCCTGCGCTCCCTGAGGCTACTTTGCGAAACTGAGTACCATCGTCCGACGCTTCCAGCGTAAGTTGAGGCCCTCCTCCAAAGCCACCCTCACCCGAAGGCGTTTTCCCGACAGGTTTGCTGACAAAAGCGATAGACTGGGCTTCGTAAGGTGCCTTAAACTCAAGCAGTATCGTAGCTGGCTGGCCTTCCGCACTCGACTGCACAGTCAGCCCTTCTCCTCCGGCCAACTGCTCTGCCAGATTCGAATCAGTACCCCCAGTAGCTGTGATTTTAGTAACCAGTGCGGCTAGTGATGCTTCGCCAGATAGCGACGGATAAGCCAGCACGGCCACATCTCGGTAGTAGTTCAGTTTTGCGGGTGGTCTGGGCAGTGAGATCGTTACCGGCTGACCACCTGCCAGATACGCTTCGCTCCATGTCACCTCCTGCATGGCCAGTTCGGGCGTGATCCAGGGCCCACCACTCGACGACCAGCCGGGGCAATTGTGCATGGTAAACTCCAGCCCCAGCCGATCAGCTTCTTTCATGGCATGCTGTTTCAGGCTCAGCCATTCAGGACTTAGGTACACCACTGGACCTTTCGGTATACCTGTTCCGGCATCGAAATTCTGAAAGCCTCCCAGCCCGATTTGCTGCATGGCTTCCAGATCGCGGGTGATACCGTCGGCTGTTACATTGCCATTCATCCAGTGCCACCAGACCTGCGCCCGCGCTGACATGGGCGGATTGACAAAGGCATCGACAAACGATTCAGCCGCCTTGGTATCAAGGATAGTTGACTTTCGCTTGAATTCAATAATGCCTGCCGGAGTAACTAGTGCCGCTAAACCAGCCGTAGAGCTATTCTTTAAAAAGGTTCGTCGTTTCATGAAGGGTGGGAAATGATAGCACGCTGATTTTTATGATCTATTATGATTAACTAAGATTTTGATCTGCGTAAATCATAATAGATCATAAAAATCAGCGTGCTATTCTCTTGCGTTCTGGAACTTTCCGTTTACATCATACCCCTACTTAAACAGCATTGGGGTGTACTCATTCAGGTATTGCCGCCAGTTGATCCAGGTGTGGCCGCCCGACGATTCCTTGTACTGATATTTGATGTTGTGTTTATCGAGCAAAGCCAGTGTCTTTTTATTGGAATCCATCACAAAATCATCCTTACCGATGCTTACCCAGAAGAGTTTCTTGCCTTTGTTAAAGTTGGGGTCGTTGAGCACCTTGGCGTATTTGGTATCTGCTTCATCTGCCGTTGCGCCGAAGAAACCAGAGCTAAACACACCTACGTAGTTGAATAACTCAGGATGCGTTAAGGTTACGTCCAGCGTCTGAAAGCCACCCATCGACAGCCCGGCAATAGCTCGGTTTTCTGCATTGGTCAGGATCCGGTAGTTCTTCTCCACATACGGCATCACCTCTTTCAGTAGCTCGCTCGAAAACAGGTCACGCAATTGATTCATCATCTGGGCATTAGGCATACCATTCATTGGTGGCAGCGGCATACTGCCATTCGGCATAACCACAACCATGGGTTTCGCTTTTCCGGCTGCAATCAGATTGTCCAGAATGAAACCCGCCCGCCCGATTGTATTCCAGCCCGAATCATCGTCGCCCCCCCCATGCAGCAGATAAAAAATAGGGTATTTTGTGTTGCCTTTTTCGTAGCCCGGTGGCGTGTACACATGCATCCGGCGCATCATGTTCAGCGTGTTCGACGAATACCACACCTCTCGTACCTCGCCATGCGGCACCGCTTTGTTATCTTCAAATGCGGTTTCCGGCCCCGGCACAGCCATCATATTTTCCAGGCTACTGATCCCCTGCTTAATAACCGGATTTTTGGGATCCATCGTCCGAACACCGTCGACCATCAACGTATACGAGTAATAGTCGGGTTTCAGCGGGCCAATCAACACAGACCACACACCCTGCTCATTCTTCTTTAAGCTTAGCGGTTGCGGATTCGACAGAAAGTCCCCCCCCACGGTTACTTCGCTCGCTTTGGGCGCATAAATCTGAATCAGTACCCGCTTATCGGCCAGTACGTTAGGCGATTTGAGGGTATCGTTGGGCGTTGGGGTTCGCGGGGCCATTTGCGCCATTGCCAGCGGGGCCATAAAAACCGTACATACAGCCGTGCACAGAAGTTGTTTGGAGAAACGCATAATTGGGTTGGGAATGTAAATACAGAATGAACAATGGATAATGAAGAATGAATAATGGAAGAGCCGACAATGATTATACATTGTTCATTTTACATTATCCATTACCTAGTTATTTGCTCCGCCAAAGAGTAGGCAAGAGCTTATAATACAACAGATGCCGCCAGGTTCCCCAATCGTGGGCACCGTCGCCACCTACATAATATTCGTGTTTGATGCTATGATGCTGCAGGGCTTCGTGCAGAGCAATGGCCCGTTTTCCGATGGGTGCATTAGCCTCGTTCGTCCCCTGCCCGACCAGCAGATAATCGACTTTCTGATTGGCCGATGGGTCATTCAGAAAAGCTGCGCTGTTGGTTTCGCTATCCACATCGCCCGCACTCAGGATGCCGAACGAACTGAACAGATCCAGATTTTTCAGGCCGACAAACTGCGTATGCCGCCCTCCCATCGACAAGCCCGACAATGCCCGGCCCTTCCGGGTCGCGATAGTGCTGTACGTTTTGTCGATAAAGGGGATAATCTGCGTTTTCAGCTCGTCTTCAAAGAGCGGGAAGGTTTTGGCCGTGTGGTTTGGGTCGCTGCGGTGAATAACCTGATTGTTCGGCATGGCAATAATCATCGGTACCATTTTGCCCTCAGCCAGCAGGTTATCGGCAATAAAATTAGCCCGACCGTCCAGCGCCCAGCCGGAGGCCAGTTCACCACTGCCGCCCACCAGATACAGCACCGGATACTTCTTTTTGGGTGAATAGCCGGGTGGTGTATACACGTACATTTCCCGTTCGCCATTCAGAACCGTCGAATGATAAATATGCCGCGTTACGGCCCCATGCGGTACGGGTTTGGCGTCGTAATAGGCAGGCCCATCGCCCGGAACCACCAGGTTGCTATACCCCGGCTGATCGTTGAAGCCTGTCAGGGTGTTGTTCGGATCAGGCACCGTTACCCCGTCGATCACGAACTTGTACACGTAGATATCCGGCTTGACCGGCCCGACTGTCAGCGTCCACAGGCTATCCGTTTCTTTTTTAAACGGGATCGGATTTTTGGCCGACAGCGCCAGCAAGATTGGGCCACCCGTCAGCATGACCTGTCTGGCCTCGGGCGCTTTGAGTCGAAAGATAACCGTTCGGTCGTCGCGAACTTCCGGGGAGATGACACTGGCCCCAAAAGGCATCAGATTCTGGGTATTCTTCTGTGGATTCCAGTCCAGATTGACATGCGCCTGTTGTGCTTTCAGGCCCCAACAGGCTGTGACTACCAGAGCGATACTCAGACTGCAAACTCGATACATAGTCATGCAAATAGCTTTGCGTCAAAAGTACATAAAGATTATGAGCAACTGGTAATTCGGCAAGTTTTTTTTGTAGCTTTTTCAGATAAACTATTGATCGACCGTATAGAGCCTGCACATGTCTATCGTATACTGATAACGAACTTAGTGGAACGCTCCAAACGCCCTTAAACCTGAATGGACTTTTGTCATTTTGACGCAGGAGAAATCTTAGGAATAATCAATGAGTTAGCTTGAGATTTCTTCTGCGTCGAAATGACAAAAAGTTTTCAGACATTTTCCTAAGAACGATAATTAATCGATACAGCCTGACCTGACAACGTTCCCGGCAACGATTGCGTAAAAAAAGGGCAATCGTTTCTTGAATGCGTCTCAATTTTTGGGTCACTTTACTTATCCAATTGGCGCTTACCCCCCTTTACATCCAGATTGATTGGCCGTCAATGTATTTGTCCCGATACCTATGAAAACGCTCGCAGGCTTAGCTCTCGTTATACTGGCAACCGCCTTTCGTACAACGCTTCCTCTTCAATCAACTGCCGGTGCTGACCTGCCCAACGTACTAACCCCAACGTTTCGGAAGGACACGCTCAGTATCCGCAAATTCGGCGCAGTAGCCGACGGGCTGACACTCAACACGGCCGCTATTACCAAAGCTATAGAGCAGTGTAACCGGGCTGGTGGCGGAGTAGTGCTGATTCCCCGTGGTTTATGGCTGACAGGCCCCATTACCCTCAAAAGCCATGTCAATCTGCACCTGGCCGAAGGGGCTCTGCTGCAATTTACCGATCAGCGTAGCGCGTATCCGCTGGTCAATACCACCTGGGAGGGCGAAGAAGCCGTACGCAATCAGGCCCCCATTTCGGGAACCGACCTCGACAATATTGCCATTACGGGCAAAGGTATTCTGGATGGCTCAGGCGATGCATGGCGGATGGTGAAACGAAGCAAACTAACTGAAGATCAATGGAAAAAACTGGTCGCGTCGGGTGGGGTCGTCAATGAGAAGAAAGAGATGTGGTACCCCTCCGAGCAGTCGTTCAAAGGAGCAACCCTATCGGCGGTGAAATCGGGCCAGCCGATGAGCTACTACGAGGGCATAAAGGACTTTCTGCGCCCCAACATGCTCAGCCTGACCCGCTGCAAACGAATTCTGCTGGAGGGAGTTACCTTTCAGAACTCCCCCGCCTGGTGCCTGCACCCGCTTCTTTGTGAACACATTACGCTCCGAAAAGTGACCGCCAAAAATCCCTGGTACGCCCAGAACGGCGACGGTCTTGACCTGGAATCGTGCCGAAACGGACTGGTTGAAGACTGCACATTTGACGTTGGCGACGATGGTATCTGCATTAAATCGGGCCGTGACGAGCAAGGCCGCAAACGGGGTGTGCCAACCGAAAACATCATTGTGCGCAACTGCCGGGTGTATCATGCCCACGGTGGTTTTGTGATCGGCAGCGAAATGTCGGGCGGGGTGCGTAACCTGTACGTATCGAACTGCACGTTCATGGGTACGGACGTAGGCCTTCGTTTCAAAACGGCCCGCGGACGGGGTGGTATTGTCGAAAACATCTTCGTCGATGGGATCGATATGACCAATATTGCCGGAGAAGCCATCCTGTTCGATATGTATTATGCCGCCAAAGACCCGGTTCCTCAATACGGCGAATCCACACCAGGCGAGTCAAATGAATTGCCCCCGATTCCGGCCCAGCCCCTGTCGGAAGGCACTCCCCAGTTCCGGGCGTTCCAGATTCGGAATGTAACCTGCAAAGGTACCGAAACAGGTATTATGGTGCGCGGCTTACCCGAAATGGCAGTAAAAGATATTCTGATCGAAAATGCGGTGTTACAAAGCCGGAAGGGACTGGTCTGCATTGAAGCAGAAAATATTCGCCTAAAAAACGTAACGCTGATGTCGCCTGCTAAAACCCTGATGCAAATTCAGAACAGCCGCAGTCTCACCCTCGACAACATCCGCTATGCCGACGGCACTGACCTACTGATGCACATTTCCGGCAACCGTTCCAAAGACATTAGGCTCCTCAACACACCCACCTCAAAGGCCCGAAAAACCGTCGAAACTGGCGCTAACGTCCCGGCTAATGTACTGACGATGAAGTAAATTACTACCGTTTACTAATTTCACCAAGCATGGCTTGGATACTGCACTAACAGTATCTTGCTTTGCGAACAAGCGCTTCGCAATTAGTTTCCCTACTCAACCAAAACACTAAATACCAACGTATTCATAGTCAGTATCTTGATATTTAGCGATCTTGCGTACAATACTATGTTGGGTGGCGTGTTCAAAATAGGCTCACAAGGCGGGTTCTCGGCGACAGGTTGCAGGCCGCAGCGGCCAGGTTTTTTGCTTG
>NZ_MKUD01000031.1:92392-105739 GCF_001898575.1 Spirosoma sp. 48-14 | reverse complement strand
TATGGCAAAGGCTTTTTTGCTTTTTTGTAGCTCCTTGATGGAACTGACGATCTTATTGACTTCTATATGACTGACTGAGTTAGTCGAGTCAAAAGCCCCGGAAACGTAGGCTACTTTTTGGGGTATTGTGCTTAAATCAGTCATAGCATTAGTTAAGTATCAATGGTAATTTTCCCGGTAGGCCGAAGTTGGTTTGAGCAGGTGTTCCGGTATTGATATTGAGCGTTTCCCACTCCGTACCTGTCCAGCGTTCGAGGGTTGTTCCGTCCAGACTACGCACATCACCAATCCGGTAGGAGAAAGGAGCGACTGTTAGCGCAACCTCAACCGCACTATTCGTTTGAATGGCGATGTCGGTCATCGTTGCCCGGCTCAGTGTACCTTTGCTAAACTGAAGCGTTCCCGCCAGCACAACCCGGCCGTCGAATCTGATCTGGTGAAAAGCGCCTTCAGGAAACTGTAAACTGGCTGGATAGACCAGGGTAATCACCCGGCCTGAAACGCTGATGGCTGGCTGCAACGAACTAGGCAGCTTATCCTGATAGGCCGAATACCTTGCTTCGCTTTTGACCTCATCAGGCATTGCGGCATCACCCAGCACCGTTATCCGAAGCGTCAGACTGTTACCCAAAAACCCCTGAAGGTTCAGCGTTGTCGGCAGATCGATGATCGTGTTTTGAGCCATGGTTAGGGAGTATTGTGGGTGTAAACAGGTGCCGAATATCCAGCCGTAACGTTGCTATGTACGATAGATCCCGTGACCCGGCTGGTATCAAGTTGAATCGGTTTATTGACCGTACCTCCACTGGTGTGGTAGAGGTTATTGCCCACGACAAGGCTATACTGAAGGCCTGTTCCCTGCATAAACAACGGACTTCCTTCGTAGCCACCCGGTAGGGTGTCCTTAAAGTTACCGTCTAAGGCATTGTGGCTAATATCGAACCGAGTATATACCCCACCACCCGCCAATTGTATAGCCGCCTTACGGCAGTCTTTAAAGCTGTTCTGGGTAATTGATACGTTATCCAGGGATGCATTACTGATAAAAAGCTGATTAACCCCTTCCCCCTCGTTCCCCCGAATGCGGAGCCTGGTGACCACGGATGGATTCAGGACTGAGACAAAGTAGGGGATGCGGTTGGCGCTGTTCCAGTATACTTTATTATCCCTGATCGATAGACCCTCGGCGCTGATCAGATCGATTGCCCCCGCCCGAATATCAAAAAACGTGCACCCTTCAATACTGGCATTGGTGACTACGTGTGTCGAATCGCCTAATCGGATGCTGTGATACGGCGACACATCGAAACGACAGTTACGGATGTGTATATCATCCCCCTGTTTTATATGTATGGCGTAGGATTCAGGTGTTTGAAACCAGACATTGTCGAAATCGGTACTGTGGTTGTTAGCATCCAGAGGGCTACTACCTCCGTAGACCAATGCCGTTCCAGCCAGCGAGGTAGCCGAGCCAGCTTTCAGAATCCCGCCCACAAAATGGACGCCCGAGCTAATATTATCGCTATCCTTTATAATGTGAAATAAGTGTTGCCCCGCTGTAACCTGCACAGCCCTAGTCCCCCCGTAGCTGCTCGCCATATCCATCAAAATCGTCACCGAGCCTTTGATGTAGAGTTCGTGCGTTATTTTGTATAAGCCATGTGGGATGTAGACGACGTTCGAAAAACCGTTGCTGGGACTATTAGCCGCGTAGGTGCCTGGATTGTTGGCCTTGGTTGCTGCATTAATAGCCCTTTGCAGAGCCTGGGTATCGTCCGTTACACCATCGCCTTTCGCATCCGCGTGACCTCTGGCGTTAATGTATGCTCCGTCCAGATCGCGTTTGTAGCGAAAACCAGCCTGGGTTACAATCGTCAGAATCGTATCGTCAGCCGAAACCGCGTCACTGGCATCGAGTCTGAACAATCCCCTTCGCCCATTTTCACCCACGTAGATCGACAAAGGGGAAGCCGACGAAGAGAGCGTCGATGATCGTACACTACTGATCAGCATGTACAGCTTAGGCAGCTCGTTGGTTCGCGCATCGATCTTTAACCCCTCTTCAGCGCCGAGTTTACTTTTCTGATAGAGGTAGCCATCAGCCCGTTTGTAGAGGTTGACTGTTCCACTATAGGGGGCAGCGGGACTCGTCGCTGTCTGCGAAATAACAGGTATGGTTACGCCCGACTGCGCCAGCGAACCCAGCCAGCACAGGGAAAAGAGTAGGCTTAGTAGCTGTTTCATATTAGATCGTATCACGGAATAAGCGAAGTTTTGAGCCTTGCAGGTTGATGGTTTTTTGAATACCCGGAACTGGATTTAGCGTAATTGATTCATAGCTGTTTTTGCCCCGACTTGGATCAAAAACCCAGTAATCGACCGCGTTTCCATTGACTCGGTACATGGCGTCAGGACGGCCCCTTCGACCCGTTGCCGAGTATGGTCCGCCATTAGCCGCTGCATGTTCCAGAATTGTCGTTCCATCAGTTTTCGGCTCTACCCAACTCCCATCTGCCTGCTGGTAGCGACAATACTGCCAGGGCTGCCCTTCTGTCCGGTTGCACTGAGAATAATAATAGGCCGCTTCAAAGCCAGCATCATGCCAGCGCATCGGCTCTACTGGGTAGCCATCGACCGACGAAGGTGCTGGTGTACCAGACACGTTAGGTACCCATGTCTGCTCTGAGTAACCAGCGGTTACCTTCGAGGGGTCAGAACCGTACCGGGTACGTTCATCGAAAATGATGTAGCCAATGGTTCGGCAAAAGCCAATACAGAAGATGTTACCTACCTGCCACTCGTAATCGACCTGTGGGTGCTTACCAATCGTAATGATCTTGCCCTGATTGCCCACTTGCCGCTCATAATTCAGGCCATTATTCAGATCACCACCTTCAGGACTAAGAGCCTCAATTTTGCCCCAGTCCAAATAAATTAGCTTGTCAGGTGGGATACCTGCGGGGGTGTAGTTCATTGCTTTTGCTACCCGTTCGGCAGCAAACGCCTTGTTGTAATACCGGCTGGCGTAGTCGGGCTGATCGGCATAATGTTTTATGATGTGACCTACCCCTTCTGTCCAGCGCGTCGAGAAATAACCATAGCCCGCCCGAGCAGCCGACACTGAACTGATCATGTTTTTGAAAAATGGATCGTTGGGAGCTTTATTCGATCCGTCGCCTGTTTGAAAATTCCACGGATCGCCATTGTAATTATCCCATGCGCCATATGTACCAAAATCGATGTAGGGAATTCCATTTTCTTCATGGAACTTCTTCCGTTCGTCATACCACCAGTGGTATTGTGGAATGGTGTAATCACTCCATCCCCACGGATTACCTTCATAGAGTTCATTAGCCTGATACTTGGCCAGCGATGCTGTCCTGGCAGCTGCCCGTACCTGAGATTCAGTCAGGTTGGTAATTGGGGGCGTCAGGCCCGGCACGTTATTAAAAATACTGGAATGAATCCAGTTGAACTGCTGGGATGTCCCCAGCGAGGTATCCATAACAGCTTTGACGCCTGCCCGGCCAATAATTGAACTGGAGGACACATCCGTCCGCTTGTTGACTACAACAAAAATCTTGTTGTCGGGAAGAGTAAATACCGGTGCCTCTTTCATGCCACGGGGCACCCATATGTCGGTCGGATCTAGCCAGGACGGGCGAAATACTTCTGCCATAATTACAGGGTTGGCGCAGGGCCAATTTGCGTTTGGAAATATGCTTTCTTGCTCCAGTCGGAGGTATTAGGATCTGGACTCGTCGCAATAGCTACCATCATCGAGACGGTATCGCCTGGCTTGTAGTCGTATGTGGTCGGCATGCTTGTCCGGTATGGCTGCCCACTGATAAAGACGTAGAGTGCCTGACCACTGCCAATGCTCGGAGTGGCTAGGTTGACAATCCGGGCATTGCCTCCGCTCCACTCAATGCCCGGATCAAACACAGATGGATTGCCCCGTACGATTTGCTGAGTAGACTGAGTCGTTGGTGGGTTGTCGACAATCGTCGGATAGATCTGAATCCGGGTTGTTGAGGGAACCGACGAAGCCGGAACTGTCAGCGAGAAGGGTACAACAACGCTTTCGTTGCCAACCGCCCAGCACCGGAAACTGAGCACAGCACCGAAGTAGAAATTCAAATCAAAGGCATGCGTGTACCCTTTGGCATCACCTGTAATGCGGCTGGTTGGCACTGTCGTCCAGGTGTTGCTATTTCCAGCCCAGCTTAGTTGCAGGACCATGTTAGCATTCTGGGTCACGTTAAACCAGAGGTATTCGCGGTTGGCGGCATCGGCTGGGTCAGAAGAATTTTTCACCCACCGCTGATCAATATTGGCAATTACAGCTGGCGTCGGCGTACCAAACGTAGGGGCCGTGGTCGACAGGCTCAAGTCATTATAACCAACCTCTGAGCCGGTCAGGGGGATGGTGCCGTACAGGGTTTGACCCAAATGCTGTATTTTGACGTAATACGTCTTAATGGCCGGATTGTCAGTAACCTGTAAATAGTAGTACTGTTTGCCGTTAATAAGTCCAGTCGTAAACGGAATTGACTGCTGACTCCCCGTCGTTACCCCATCCGTCGTGTATAAGGTCACAATGGGTAGGTTTTGTACACCCGCATCGGGACCAACCCGAATGGCAAGTTTTTTATCGCCCGACGACCATTGCCAGTTTGCGTAAATTGTGGCACTCGCCTTGGTCAGTGTCACCGACAGAGGTTTGTTTTTGCCATCATCCTGCACGGCCGTCAGCACAATGGCCGTATTGGCAGACTGCCCCATGGGCACGGTGCCATAGATCTTTAGTTGGTTAACGCCCTGATTAACGGCACTCAAAAACGGGTGCGAGGCCAGAACGACCGAGACAATGGTATGGCCCGTCGAAGCCGCTGCCCAGCTATAGGGCACGACCCATTCGAAATACTGGCCTGGTACGATTGCAGGCTTGGAGGCATTGACCAGGGCCTCGTTCCAGACAGGAAGGCCCGACGTGGTGACACTGCAATCGGTTGATAAGCCAGCTGGCGTACTGCCATCGGACGGGGCAGGTCCATAGACAGCCCACCCCAGCGCTACCGGATCAACACTTGACAGATTGATCAGGTCATCGACCGTTAAATTTTGTGGTACCCGGTACAACGTGGCTCCACGTTTAATGACCAGTTCGTTTCGCGTTGGTATAGGCATGACTTACGCAGTTTGTTGTTTTTGGAGCCAGAGAGTCCCGTTGAAATCAGCCGCAATCGTACTATCGTTGATCACCACCTTTACTTCGTAGTTGTTGGCTCCGTTAAATGCTACCCCAGCGTAGTTTTCGGCAGACTTACCATCCGAGCCTCTTAGGTACCACTGAATGTTATCCCCTGCCACCTGTAGGTTATGGGTAATCCACGTGTTTACATTGGAAGGGGTAATAGTCAGTATCTGATTTGGTTGCGGGTCAATAGGCACCTGATGACAATAGATGGCTTCAATAGGTCCTGCATTGGAACTGCCACCTGTGCCCACACCTCCGTTGGCCTGTAGCCAGGCTGTTAGGTTGGGTAGTATGTAGCTAAATACCTGAGCTCGGGAAGCAACAACCATCTGACTATCGCCTGTTAACGGGTTGGTCTGAGGAGCAAACAGGCCCGGAATATCGGCTGTCGATGCGGTCAGCTGCGTAAAAAACAACGATTTTAGGATCTGCTCGGAGCTGCCCGATAAAATGCGCTTACCCTCAACGACGGTATTTTCACCCTGAAATGCGATCCGGTTGCCAGTAGACGGATCAGCCATACCAAAGACCTGTCCCGAAAGTCTACCCATCAGAAGCCGAACCATCGAATCGACAACAACCTGAAATCCGCCTGTCAGCGTATCGGTCAGGATTCGTTTAAAATCTTCACCCTGACCGCCAGATAGGCCAATGGCCAGGGTAGCAATAAGTTCAGTAAGTTGACTTAGTTTGATAGAGAGCGCATCTACCGCACTCCTACGCTGATCTTGCGAGGCTGCCTGTACAAGCTGAAGTATTGTTTTGCCGAGCAAAGCCTTCCATTTATCCGGCTGTGTGGCTGGAGACTCACCAATAGCCGGGTCTTGAATGGCCCGGTAGATCGAGTCGTTAAAGAAAATGTACGAACCCGCTTCATATTCTTCTGAGGAGGGGTCGTAGGCTAATGGGATAGATTTTAAAAGTAACTCCAGAAAGCCCCCAACCCGCTCGGCTGTATTGGCACCGGGCAACTGTTCGCCCTTTATTTCAAGGGCGTCGTCAAGAAGCTGGCTAAATGTTGAGGGCATGTGCAGGCTAAAAAATAGCCTGTTGGGTCACCATCTGTAGAAAGCGACCCAACAGGCTGTTACAAATGGATTAAAGCGCCTTTTGCATCGGCGTACCGATCTGGGTCAGGTTCGCATCGCGCTTGATACGAATTACACCCGTCACCCCGTCGTTGACTGACATTAAGGGGTTGTTCAGGATGATGTACCAGATTTTAAGCTCCCATACGAAGAAATCTTCGCAGACCGACGAGCCCTCTGAAACAGGCATCCGTTCACGACGGAAGATCGTATCGGATTCAACCGGCAGTGACTGACCAGGGCCATTGGGAAAACGAAGGCCTAGCAGTGGTGTACGGAAACGGGTTTCAGCGAAGCCATCGCCCATTATGTCGGCTTTTACTTCATTATAGGCCGCTGTGTACATAGCCACTGCCCCCCGATCAATCAGGAAGTCTGAATCAGCCAGTGAGCCGCCGTTTTTAAGGAAGTTCTGACGGTCAGTATAGATACGCAGGTCATCGAAGTGATTTTGCTGACCCGCGTCACCGGCTGGTGTACCTTTCTGCCCCTGTGCATTGTAAAGCGGCCAGTATAGATTACCACCATCAAACACGGCCGGGTTCTTGAAGCGGTTGAGTTCGGCCAGTTCCATCAAATACGGCACAATGTCAAACGCGTTGAAGTTACCGGCTGGCACTCGGGTCAGCGTCGGATCGTCCGTCACGTTATCGACCAGCTTGCCATACGTGCCCAGCAACCCTTTGTAAGGGTTTACACCTGAAAAGCCCAGTAGTGCCAGGGGTACTTTTGAGGCCAGCTGATTGACCAGATCAATGATTGTGTTCTGCAGTTTATGCTGAAACTTCTGATCGAAGGTGAAGCGGTTGCCGCAGTCTTTGACTGGAATTTTAAGCGTTGAGCTCATCCAGTTAGTGATCTGGTATTCAATTTTGTTGGAGGCAGGCTGATCACCGTCGATTTCACAGGTAACGGCCGTATGGTTGGTAGAAGTGCCCTCCTGAATAGTTGAACCGCCCGACTCCAGCCATTGAACTTTAATGGGCTTACAGGAATCGTTTTCGGTGAGGGTATTAGCCAGTTCGGCTGTTTGTTCGGCCCAGATACCTTTTAAAATCTTGGTATCAGCTATGCGCACATTGTTTTCATTGCCCCGTGCGTCGGGCCAGTTGCGCTCCAGGTCCAGCAGTAACTGATCAACCTGCGATGCGTCGAATCCGGTAATTTGTGCCATAATAAAAGGGTCAGTTGCCTACTGACGAAAGGATACTGACCCTTTTTCAGGCCAGTTAAGATTTTGAATTTTCTTTCCAGTAGGTGATGACCTCCTGACGTTGATCGATGTCGTACTTGTCCCGATCGCTGATGATAGCCTCGTATTCCTGCTGGGTTTTGGGCCACTCGCCCTTGAATTTCTTTTCCCCTTGTTGCTTTTGCTTGCCATCTTCGGGGTTAAGGCCCGTTGAGGACTTCTGATCGCTGACCTTAGTCGTATAGACGTTTTCGACCAGTCCCTTGAAGAAATCTTTTTCGCCTACCGGAAACAGCTTATCGGTTTCGATGCGCTTACCATCTTTCCAGTATTCGTAGTCAGTTGTTCCCTCAATGAGCTTAGGCTCAACACCCTGCAACTGCTCCAGATACATGCGTTCCTGAACGGCGGCAATCTTGGGGTCATCAGAAATCACGGCCTGATTATCCTGAAGGGCTTTGATCGCTTTAGCGGTCAGATTGGCCAGATTCGCTTCGGCTTTCGACTCGTTACGAACTTTGGTCAACTCTTTCTGATGCTCTCCATCCTTGTCTTTCAGCGCTTTTTCAACCGCTTTGAACGCTGGATGCGACTTAACCTGTTCTTCGGTCAGTTTTGTCGGATCAACTTCGGGCTTGTATTTCTCCTTTACTTCATTAAGCAGGTCCTCAATGGTTTCGGGAGTCGATTCAAGACCAAAGAGATCTTTTGCAACCTTGTTGGCGGCTTTCTGCAAAATCCCGCGACCGGCTTTGTCCCCTTCGTTGCGAACAGCTTTGATGCGCTGGCCGACGAGTGTGTCTACGTCGCCCGGCTTATCGCCCGTCAGCATGGTTTCAATGTCGGAAACGTCTTTGCCCAGCGTAGTCGCCAGTGCCCGAACAGCAACGTTTTGCTGATCTTCAGTCAATAGTGCCATGATATATATTTAGAATTAAGGTATTCCAAGGACCAAGTTTGCCAAAAGGCGACCCCAAAAGGCCAAAACTCGTATTGACAAAGTGCGGTCAATAAGCGCAAAGGGTACTCTATAATCTGGCACTAAGGGAGCGATTCGAACGCCCATCGGCGGTTTTGGAGACCGCTGTTCTACCCTTGAACTACCGAAGTGTAAAAAATGCCAGGCGGTCAACTCTGGCTACCTATACCTCCCATCAGCCAACAGGAGGTTATTTCGTACTGGCATCATCAGCCTTTTTGTCTTTGGCTTTCGCGTCAGGCGCTGCGGCTGTTGGAAGTTTGAGTTCATCAGGCACGTAATCAGTTTCCTGAATCACATCGAAGTTCTTTGCGTGCCCGGTTGATTTGAGCACATCGAATTCGTCTTTACTCAGGTTTTGCATTTTGCCCGTCACTCTGTGTCTGACCTGCATCGGTAGCTGGGGTTTGAGGTTGAGAATCACCATCCGATTTGCCGGGTTGCTCCGACTCCTGCGGATTGGTTGTCTAGGTTGCCGAGGTGTCGACCGAGTCGAACATCTTGGACTGTTCTTCGGTGATTACAGGTAGGCCATCGAGCAAATCTGACAGATGCTTTTTGAACTGCTTCTTACCTGTTTCGCTGATGCGCGAATCGCCGTCGATTTTACCTTCCAAATGATTGACAATCTGAATCAGCGAAGGCGAATCAGTAGAGTCAGTCTTTGATTCAGATTCATAAGCGAAGTCATACCCATCAACAAGCGATTTTACGAGCCGATCAAATTGCTCATATTCTTCATTTGAAAGGCCATCAGGATCTTTCAAACGTGCTTCAAGTACATCAACCGCATCTTTTACAGGAAAGCCTGTAAGCTCCTGCTGTTCAGTTTGAGCCTGAACTGCTGGCTGAAGCTCGGGCGGTGTAAACTGTTCCACTCGCTCAAAACCGCCGATCTTTTCGCCCATACCTTCCGGTAGTAAGCGATTCACGCCCGTTTTGATATTTCGGTAAACGACCTCGTTTGTCATGATAATAAGGGTGTTGTTAGCTAACAGACAAAGCAAAAATACAAGAATTACGATTTTTACAACTAATTTATTATAAAAAATAGTATATTTGTTACGCAAAGTAATCGTGAAGGGTATTCAATAAGACATTGGCAAAGAGTCAGCCGAAGGGCGCGGCTCTGCTTCATCCCGTGGTTTAGCTGTAATGGCGACCAGTTCCTTCACAGGTGCTTTGCAACGGGTCATGCAGCAGAGCCGCGTTTTTTTTGTTTTAAACTAATGATTATGGGCTATGGAAGGAGTAGTAAAGACTTGTTCTAAATGTGGAGCTGAAAAATCTATCAATGAATTTGAAACAGATAATCGACAGAAGTCAGGTAAAGGATCAAATTGTTTGGAGTGCAAAAGAGAAAGAGGGCGAGCTTATGCTGCTAGTAATAAGGAAAGAATGAAAGAATACAAAAGGCTCTATAGATTAAACTCAGAAAATAGAGAAAAAATAAATAAAGCTGAAAGGGAGCGTCTTAAAAAACCAGTAAGTGCAAGAAAACGAAAAGAAAGTAGAAGCAAATACTTACAGACGGAAAAAGGCATGGCAACCATTGTGCGTAATCGTTTGAATTGGTATGAAAATAACCCGCAAAAGAGAATAAGGTACTATCGCCTAGGCAGTCAGTCACTTAGTGATTGGTATATAAGACAGCTTCTTTTGAATCAAGACTACCCAAAAGAATTAGTTAATAATGAGGATTTTATAGAAGTAAAACGTTTAATCATTAAAACCAAAAGACTATGCAAAACATTAGTGAATTGCGAACAAGTCTAGCTGACAATTACACAAAAATGAAGGCTGGTAAAATGAATCCTGGATTGGGAAAAGAATTATCTAATGCAGCAGGGAAAATTATCAACTCCCTAAAAGTGGAATTAGAATACAATCAACTTATGCAAATCAAAAAGACAATTCCTTTTCTGGAAAGTACCACAGATGCAACTGAGCCAACCAATAACAGTTGAATGGCTTGCGGTAAAACTATTAGGATGGGGATACAATTAATTCTCCATCCTTTTTTTGTTTTACATCATCCCGCATGCGGACTGCCTGTGCATCCGAAACGGCTGACCAATGATGTCGATTATTCAATGACAATCAGCTTATTGTTAACTAGTTTTACATCAGAACGCATACGCATTGCTTGCGCGTCGGATATGGCAGACCAGGAATGACGGCAGAAAACCCCGCCCCCGTCCAGTTGCGCTGAGTAGGAGCCTTTAGGCTTGCCACTGAAATATCCAATACTTTTGTTTTGATAACCGCCATACTTATCCGCAGGCGTTCCCATTTTCTGGATTTCAGATTTAAGAAACAGTTTACCATCACGAACCCGGCAGAACGGACGCGTTCCGGCGATAGTACCCCCTAGATAGACAAACGCGGTCATGCTGAGTCCATCGGCAAAGGTTTTCTGTGCCACACGGTCGGCTTGCTGATACACATCATACGCCACCGTGTCATAATGCCTTGACCAGATGCCTTTGGCGGGTGTGGCTGGATCAGTTGCCGTTTCGGCTCCTTCAATGAACGCTTTCAGGTTGCGTTTGAACTTTTCCAGCCCAATGCCTGATGATTTTTGCGCGTAGGCGAACTGTTGGATTTGCCTACGCACGGTCGTGTCCTTACTGAACAGATCAAACAGGCCATTGCTGACAATCTCGCCATCGGCCGTTATACCGAACCGATCCGTGTAGAGCTTGTCAACGCTACGCTGCACGTTTTCAAACAGCACCTGATTGACCGCTACCCCGCCGTAGGTTTCGCCAACCGCTCCCTGAAAGTAGGCATCGTTCAGGCTTTTAATGGTTAATAGGTCAAGTCCAAACTGCTGCAGTACGGGCACATGTTTTTGTTGCTCGAATTTACCCAGCAGGATAGCCAGTTTCTTGGGATCAGCCAGAATCGAATCCGCATTCGCCAGTAGCAACGCGTACAGGTCCTTATCCAGCGTCAGCAGGCGGCTATCGAACTCCGTTTGCAGTTTTTCGATAGCGGCAATCCGTTTTTTGGCGTCGTCTTGGGTCATTCTTTAGGTGGCCAAATCTGTTGATAAATCTCGTGGTGCACATAAGCGACCATGTAGGCCCAAGCTTCAGAACTTATTTCTGCATTGTGAGGAAGGTTGATACTGTGAAAGAGAAATTCTACCACATGAAAAACCTCATGGGCAATAACCGACAGATGTTTGTTGTGTGTAGGAAACTCCCGAAGCCTTAAGACAATCCCACTACCTCGAATTGCGGCTGTTCTTCCATCCTGATAGGGTAATTGAGGGCCAATTAGTTCAACCCACTCCTCAACAAGACTCTCATCCATAAATCGCAACAATCCATCTTTGAATCGTTGGTCACTTTCAGCAATCGACACATACAACTGTCGATTGTAGGGCGTCAATTCAATAATGAATCGTCTGGATTTCTCAATAAGCTTAGGCATAATTGAATAGTAGAAAGGCCGAAGATTACTCCCCGGCCTTTGTTAGATTGATAAACTATTTTGCTTAGAACGGCGCTTCGAAACGACCTTCTTCACATTTAGCATCCCATTCGATGGTAACAAACCAGGCATGGGCCATCGTTGCTGATTCAGGATCAATTTCGTAAACGGGTTTGATGACCGCTTTGATGCCAACCCCTGAACCCGCGCCCGTACTCCCATTCGATCCGTAGAAGTGCTTACCTGAACGGTAATACAGCAGGATATTACCGTTACACTGTAAATTCCGGTAGAATTCGTACTTGCCATCTGAGTCATCTTCATCCTTGAAGGTGATTGAGCGCGTAGAATCCTGAAGCCGAACACCCGTACCTTTCTGGTTCTTTTTGTAGTTCAGCGTCGCCTGGGGCTTTTTGCCCTTATAAACTTCATAATGCCGGATCGGATTGGCTACGTTGCCACTTCCGCCCGTACCGTCGGATGTGTTTGACAAACGAGTTGTCCAACTGGCAGCCGACGCAGGATCACCGGCTACCGGATGACCCTGGTCGGTATAGAACACTTCAGTAATCCCCTCGTCGTTGTCCACGTCGCAGGAACCCAGAACTAATGCCGGTAATGCAGCATCGACGCACAGGTCATCTACGCATTCGGCGCAAAAATTATTGGTAGGCATAATTGTAGTGCCAGTTACGCCACTGACGGGGGATGTTTAAAACAAAGATAAAAACTACTTTTAATATTACTATACGATAAATTACAGTAAATAAGTGACTACAAAACTGCTTCTTACTACGCTTCGCAAACCACTTCAGTCAGCACTTCGTTGCTGTCACTATCGGTCGAACAGCCAGCACCCGCTGAGCCTGCCGCGTTCCATTCCAACTGCGAGACGGGCAGAGTCATACTAACCGTAAAGCCGCCCGAATCGCTGAGCGACACCTGCGTTTTGGCTTCGTACTCCCGGGCCTGAATGGACCGGCGAACTGAGCCATCAGATCGAAGCAAACTAACTTCAACGAGTCGGTGGAGTCCTGCCATGGCCAGCGCATCGGCAACGGGCTCCGATGCATTGTCGAGCCGCAGCGTGTAGACCTTAGTAACACTGCCAGCGGTTTTATTCGTGCCTGACTTGGTTTCGCTTTCGTCGTAGGTCGGCCCCTCCAGAATCCCGTCGACGTAAACGATCTGCTGAAAGCCGAACGTTCCGTACAACAGTTTACCCAGCCGGGTATCGTTGAGCAACCGGACTTTGAGTAGTGAACAGGGGCCGCACTTAATGCCGAACGGTTCGGATACCGCGTCACCGACGACGATTCGGTAGGTTCCTGTTGGCAGGCTGGCTGGAGTCGTTGAATTGCTGTACAACTGACTGCCCAGATGAATC
>NZ_MKUD01000031.1:1034-92369 GCF_001898575.1 Spirosoma sp. 48-14 | reverse complement strand
CCGCATCGACGATCTTGGGACTTTCCGTACAATAGGCTGATGCTTCGACGTCGTCAGGCAGTGGTACCGCCACAATAAACGGTAACAGGTAACCGGGTAGGCTCATTGGTACGCCTTCGATGGCATCCCATGCCTGACCTGATGGCTGAAAGCAGGTCGCCATGTTGCCCGGATCTTCCGAGAACGGAAGGAATACGCCCATTACTCCGCCCGAGCCATCGCCCCCAACAGCAGGAAATGAATCGACCGGCGAAGTGATGCCGGCAAAGGTGAAATCAAACGTAACATCAAAGGTTGTCAGCGCTGGCATGAGAGTAAGAGTTAACAGGCTCCGGTTGAAATCGTAGGTCCAGGAATTTCATAGGTTCCGCAGTTACCATCGGCGTAGGAAATGATGTCGACGTACGTTCGAACGATCTCCTGATTTTGATCGCAGTAGGTTTGTTCGTTTCGGCCCGACAGTACCGTTCCTTTGGGTGGGCAGTCCTGACCCGGATCGGCTGGGCTGGTAATGACCTGCTGACAGCGCGAACCGGCTACGATGTCCATTGTGATCGTTTCGGCGGCCGGATCGAACACGCCCTTATCGAGTTTGGCCGACGTGAACCGATTCGATTTGATGTAGCCGTCCAGATTGATCGGCAAATCCGAACAGCAGATCGGAATAACAATCCCTTCTTGTTTACGGGTTGGTGTCGTTGATAGCATGGCCATGCGAAGTCCGCCCGAATAACTACCGTCATCCTGTTTGACCTGGTTGACCATGCCAGCCGTGAACGATCGACCGTATCGATGGTAATCAATGAATAGTAATGCCGCCGACTGGTAGCCGTTGGGACCGATGGTTGTCAGTACGGACGTGTAGCCTGGATACTCCGCGTTACTACTGGCAATGGCCATTTGTGCGTACGGACTCTGGTAATTATCGTACGTTCCGGCTGGCACGATGTCACAGAGGAAAATACTGTCGTCGGGTACGGATTCGGGACTTCGATACCCCCAATAGAGCGCTGTCCAGATTTTCTGCGCGGTCATCGTGTTGGTTTGCACTTCGCCTTTGTCGTTTCGAACCACGCATCCATCATCATAGCGAACCGAGGCTTTTTTGTATTCCGCAAAGGCTGCTGGCGAGTTATTGGATATGACCAGCTCTTCGACGCCATAGAGCTTTTCCAGATCGACACTTTCGTTATTGGCCTTGGCCAGCGAATCCGGAAACCGTAGTAGATTCAGCGAAACCTTTTTGGTTGCCGCGTAGCTCTGGGTAGCAAACCAGCTGTAGTGTTCGATGCGCAGATGCCCCGTCTCGTTGTCCAGCATAAAGTACACATTATGCAGCGCGCGCAGTTCGTACAGCATTTCTTTCAGCGTGGTCACCATCTTGACCGCAGGTTGCGTAGAGGCTGGCCGCTTGGCATCCGATCCGTGCAGGAGCAGTTTGTCCAGGTTCTTTCGCCCCGTTACCGGATTGATCAGGGCAAAGTAAAACGAGGAGGTAAAGCCGGGAATAAATGCGGCCTTCGTATTTTCGATGGATTTACTGAGCAAGTAGTCAATCGCGTAATTCAGCCGAATGCCCCGCTCATAGACATGCTCCCAGTTGTTGTAGCCCGTACCCGGCGCATTACCATCGGGAACTGTGCTGATTACATCGCCATCATTATTAATCGAGGTCACCAGAAAATCGACGTACAGCGCCACAAAGGGCACCCGCTGCGGATCTTCTTCCAGTAAGTTGATGGGCTTTTCCCACGCCCGAAACAAAGCATCGTATCCATCGCGCGGGGAGATTTCTCGAATTTCAGCCGTACAGTCGGTAAAGTTCCAGCGAACACTGTCTAGTTTAAAGTACCCTGGCCAGAACGGATCCAGATCAGATGAATCGCAGGCGGATGAATACACGTTGACCGACACCTCGACGCAGCAGGGGAACTGATCGCGTTGGAGTAGTAACCAGGCGAAGTCGTCACCTGATAAGGTTAATCCACCCTGCAACTTGGTTCGGTAGAAGAGCTCGTTATCCTGAAGCTGAGTCGAAAATTTCCAGTCCGTACCCGCACTTACCTGCCGACTGTGGGGCAAATCGGGGTTAGTGGCTGGCAGTAGGAGTTCGACGTATAGCTTCATGATGCAAAATAATAATATCAATCGTAGAGTACTATCAAAAATGGTAATACCGTAAGAGCAATCACTTTATGGTCCGAATCGTCTCCTTAGTACCATCCGTTTCCAGAATTCGGTTATTGCCTAATGCGGTTTGCTGTTTTCTAGGCTTAGTGTGCCGCTCAATGGTCGATAGTCGGTCATTCATATCAGACAAATGCCGTTCCATGGTCGAAAAGTCAATTGGACTTTGATGACTAAAACCCGGCTGAGTCATATGCTGAATGATAGCCGAAGGCAACCCAATACCCCCCTCTTTCAAAAGGGCCAGAAATGCTCTGCGCGGATCATTCAGATTGAGCGCTTCAAGCGTTTTGTCGAATCGATCCGACGATTCAGCATTTGTCACATGCTCTCCGCCTTCAATCTCAATATCGGAGAATGCTCCCGTTCCGCGAATTCCACCGTGTTCATGCGACGGGCCATTCAGACGCCCCCCTTTACGAAGCTTGGTAATTGATTTAGCTTTAGCCGTTACCGCAGCAACAGTAGCGAAAATGGTCGCAATAGCACCAATGGCCAATACTACACCGAGAATGGGGTTGAATGTGGACGAAATAGCCTTATCGAACGCTTTAGCCGATGCCGATATTAAATTCGATACGGTTACCGCATTGTTTGACACAACAGACGCTAGATCCAGTGTTTGCTGAACAGCCAACGCTTTTCGTTTTGTTGCCTCCTCCTCGGCTTTCTGACGCTTCAAGTCAGCTAACTCTGCCTCACGCAAAGCCTTATTGTTTGCATATCCTTCCTTATCGCGCTCCTCTTCAATTCGAATTTGCTCTTCTTTGGCCTGAATCTGCTGATCAAGGGCTGCAATGCGTTCCTCGCTGGCCTGAATAGCTACCTGTGTAGTTTCCTGAAAAGCATTTTTAATTAGCTCTGTGGCCTGGGTAAACGCCTGACGCTCGGCTTCATCCTTGAATGACTTCGAAACGCCCAGCAAATCCCAGATGTCCCGGTTCACCGGACCAAGTAATTCAATCTCCTTACGCTTATCCTTGAGGGCTTTTACAAACGCTTCCAGTCGCTTGATTTCGGGCGTGTTTTTGGGGTCGTTCTGCTGAGTGAGTCCGTAAATCTGATTTTCAGCAGACACCGTTTGCGTAGCAATCTCGTCAAGCTGATTCTGTCGGTTAAACTGCGCACCCGTCTGATCTTTACCCTTTACCCGAAGCTGAATATTCGACAGGCTGATTTGCTCCTGCGCTTTCTGATCACGAATAAGTTGATCCTGAACCAGTGCGTTTCGATCCGAGTCACGCTTTTTGATCAGAGCCAGTAACAACTGTGAATTCTTGCCCTCTTTAAGTAGCCGCTCTTCCCAGTAGGCATCAAACAGCTTTAGTTCGGTTTCGTTCGTCTGCTTTTCAAGACCAATAAGTTCGGCCTGCTGACGAATCTTGTTGATGCGAATTTGTCGATCGGCCTCCGCATCGATTTCTTTTCGACGGGCATCAAACTGTGCTTTTACATCGGCCGGTAACTGTACGGCTGTATTGGCAACCGGCTCTCTTACACCTGTCAGTTTATTAATAGCGGTGGTCTTCGCTGCCGCTAATTGTAGTTTACGTAAAAAGTAGGCTTCTCTTGCGTCTAATTCTTCTTTGTCAAGCCTAGCCTGTTCAAGGATATACGCATTCTGGTCTTTTTTGAGTGATTCAAGTTTATCCTTACCGAACTGCTCTTCAAGTTTCTGATACTCCTTGACGTATTCGTCCTGAGCCGACAGCAGGAGTTTGTAATTATCTTCGGCGGCTTTCTGGGCATCCTTACCGGCTTTTTTCTGATCCGCTGTCAGCGGTTCATTCAGCGCACTTCTAAGCGCAGCGGCCCGGCCTGCCTGATCCTTTTTCGCCCGATTCAGAGCCGACGTGGCCACGGCAACATTTTCCCGAGCCTGTTTGATAGCCAGGGCATCGAGTTTACCGTCCTGAATGAGTTGCTTTCGCTGTTCGGTATTGGCGGTTCTAAGCTGGGAAGCTGTTTCGTTGTACTGCTTACGGACCTGAATCAGTTTGTCCTGCGCCGTCGATAGCGCTTCCTGAGCGGCCTGTACGGCGGCATCATCCTTTTTGATACCCGAACCGACCAGCGCATTGGTTCGGCTGGTAATCGAGGAGTTCACCGTCTGATTGGCTACTTTCCGAACTTCATCATTCTGAGCACGCGCACTGGCAGCTGCGGCATTGGCCTGCTGTTGACGCTGGTATTCAGCAATCCCGTTTTCAATGCCCATGCCGACGTTGCCCGTAAAGTTGGTCACAAAGCCACGCAGGAATGCCCTGTATTCGCCTGTTTTGGATGAAAGTTGCGTTAAGAAACTAGTAAACGATTGAATCGCGAACCGTAAAAAGCCGCCCTGCGAATCACCCAGTTCCCGAAAGAACCCTTTGAATGAGGTTCCGAGTTTATCCAAGTCGGTCGACAGATTGTCCAGGTTGATGCGTTGCTGTTCATAAGCCGTATCGGTGCCCGTCAAATCCTTGGTCAGTTTCTGGATTTCGCCCCGCGTATCCAGGATCCGACGGGCCGCAACGATGTTTTCCTGCCCGAATACTTTAGTTAGTTCGGTTGTCGTATCATATTTGGCCGCAGCGTTCTCCAGCGCTTTGTCCAGACCAACAATACTCGGACGCAGGTTCTTATCGGCATCGGTTTCGAGTTTGAGAATCACGTTACGGAGTGCGGTACCGGCTTCTGATCCCTTAATCATCACCCCGGCCAGCGACTGAATGAGCGCATTGCCTTCCTCAAACGACAGACCAGCCGCTTTCATGGCGGTACCCGATGCTTTCAGCGCTTCGGATGTATCCCGAACTTCGGAGGCCCCTACTTTCGCACCAGCGGCCAGCACATTGACAAACCGTCCCGCCTGATCAGCTCCTTCGCCAAATTGATTCAGCGCACCCACGGCGGCCGTGGCGCTATCCTGCAAACTTTCGCCTGATGCCTGCGCCAGGGCAACAACCTCCTCGGTTACACTGGCCAGGGCTTCTTTTGATTCGAGCAGTTCGGGCTTGATGCCTCCCACCAGTTTGAAGCCTTCAACAATATCTGAGGCCGCAATACCGGTTTTGGTTTCCAGATCGACAGCCGCATCGGCTAGGAACTGTAAATCCTTACCCGTCACCCCCGTCAGGGCTGAGAGTTGCGATAAGCCCTTGCCGAACTTAGCCGATTCGGTTACCATCAGCTTCATGCCTTCAGCGACACCGAACGAAATCGATATGGCCGTTGTCAGTTCCGAGACAAGGCCTTTTATGCCTCCCCCCGAACCGCTTTTACCGGCCTTACCCAGCTTCTCAACTTCATCGGTAATTTCGGGAAAGCCTTTCTTGAGCTCAGCCAGTCGGCCTTTAACTAAATCCAATTGGGCGGTTAGCTCCTGGTACCGACCAGCGGCAATGAATTCAGCCTGTTTGGATTTAAGCTCCGCATAAATCTGCTTGAGCCGGGTCTGTTCCTGTCGAAAAGCTTCGGCGGTCGCCTGAATCTTCTGATAGATTTGACCCTGGGTCGATAGGGTCGTATTGAGCTGTTGAGCCGACTGATTAGCGGCCACAAACGGATTCGTGCTTTTTAAGCCCGTCAGCGAATCTTCGACTGTTCCCAGACGATTCGAGACGAGGTCCATCTTTTTAAAGAACTCGTCCAGGTCAAGATTATACCTTACGTCGATATCCTGCATGGCTAGGCTTTGTTATAGGCATCAGCGATGGCCTGCTGACGAACTTTCCAGTTTTTGTAGAAATGATAAAACTCGATCGTCTCCATGCGGTCGAGTGCCGAAACGCCTTCGGGTCTGCCTTCTGCCAATGTCAGCAGCAGGTTTGACCAGTGGGCATCCTTGTCGACGATTAACTGTCGGACGGGGGTGTTTTTAAAGTCAGTTCCGGTAGACTCACCGTCGAAAAGGTTTCCATGAGCGTGTTTAATTGCTGCCCGGTAATTGTTAGGTAACTTAGTGCCAAGCTCAAAAAAAAATCACGCTCGATACCCTGCCAGTCCTCGATTTTCTGACGGGCAAATTCCAGGTCGTAGGCTTTCCGGTCTTCATCCTGCCGGTTGATAAACAGCGTACAGATGTAGTACAGCGGAGCCGCTTTTGCGTTCAGATCACCCAGCCCAAGCAGGATGTTGTTCAGCGTCACCCCGGCATCGACTACCCGACCACTGTTGAGCGAGTCGTAGGCGCTGCGAATCTCACGCAGTACCGTTGCGGCATCGCGACCCAGTAGTCCGTACAGATTGAACTTTTCGAGCCACCTGTCACGCGCGACCGATAGCCGGGCTTCGTGTTCGACGTAGTAGGTATGGCCACCGGCTTCAAACTTCTTTTGCGTAGGCGACAGCCGAACGGGCAGCAGATCATGGTTTATTTCACTCATAGGGGAAAGTATTTCTGTTGAATGGATTGAAACGCGCCCCCAAACCAGACAGACAGAACGGCCGTGAGCGCGCAAAGAATAATACTAAAATTCGTATCGTACTGCAATTTATAGTACAGCGATAACCAGAAACCCATCTGACCACCCACGCAGAATACGCAGCTAAGAATAGGCTTGAGCAGATACTCACTCACCTTGTAGCGCCCAGTCTGAAATAGCAAATGATCATCGCGTTCCGTCCATGATTTGCCGTGCGTGATAAAGTAGGTCTGAAGCGAGTACAGCCACTTTGCCCAAAACGCCAGAATCATTCCCGGCTGGGTGAGGGTATTCACGTACGTTGTGGCCGCTAAACCAGCACTAACAGCCAGCAACAGGCAGGCCAGTAAGTTCAAAATTGCAGTCATCATGCAGGGTAAAGGTTAAGACTAAATCCAATCCAAAGGCGAAATACGGCGGAAACAGGTACTGCGAACTGGTTTGCGAATAGGTGTAGCGGCTAAACAGATTCGTATCCGATGAAGGTGAGCCCGTCACCTCACACCGTAGGCTTTGAACAGGCGAATCCGAATCAACGACGATTTTTCGGAATAGCCGCTCAATCCGGGCAATCAGCACGGCCGTTGCCTTCTCCGCCGATACGTCCTGAAACAGTTCCTGATTCCCCCAGCCAATCAGCCGCAAACGCGATGTCCACTTGCTCTGATTGCTCGTTGGTGATCCTATTTCCTCGAAATAGATAATCAGGCGTTCAGCCTGATCGGGCACCAGATCCGGAAAGGCTCGGCCTGACAGACTACAACTAGCTGGTGAGGCTTCCAGTGGAATCGGAAACCGGCTGATTTTGCCTGACGTAAACACATCGGTTTCGAGCGTTTTCACCAGACCCGCCAGACGCGAAATCACCGGGCCATTCAGGGGCTCCAGGGCATCAGCCAGATAGCGCGCAATGAGTTGATTAATCATAAGTATTTTCGAATAATGGTACGGACTTCGATTTCGGCATCACTGGCCAGTACCTTTTGGCGGTCGGCGGGGATAAGGAGGAAGTTGCCGTAGCGAGACAGGTTTGCCAGTATTTTGGCTATGGCGTCAGCATTATCTGAGCCCGTCAGCACTGAATAGCGATAACCATTTTGCGTTTGCGAGATGATGCGTAGCGAACCCAGCATTTCACCCGTATAAAACAGGTTGACGTGATCCGACTTTCGCCCCTGAGCCGCCCGAAACTCACCCCATGTCCCTTTGCCGCCCGATGACGCATAGGCAGAACCTGCACTGTTTAATGCCTTTTTCTTGAAGCTGGATTTGTAAACGGGTTTATCCGAATACTCCGCAAACGAACCGTCGACACTGATGCCGTCCTGAATGATGTCCCGCTTTTGCAGCGTCAGCGCGGTTTGGGCCATACGCAGGGCGATGTTGGGAGCCTGAGCCTCCAACTCCTGACGCATGGCCGCAATCCGCTGTTGATACTCTGACGTGCTCATCTTACACCAACCGATACCACTTGGTGAGTGAGGCAACGTACACGTATTCCAGTGTCGTACCAGCCGACTTGGAACCCGGTGCCGCTGGCTCTAAAACTGACTGACCCGCATTGGCAACAACCGTACAGGAAGTAACCACGACGTTACCGGCCGTGATCGTGCCGCCAAAGATGAGCCGCACCCGCTGACCATCGAAGGGAGCCGACGGGAAGGTGATGGCATGGGCCGACAATAATGAGGCTGGATTGACCAGGACCAGAATCGGGCCTTTGGCGTTAGTCAGGGTCGTTGCCGAACCGGACGTAATGGTTTGACGGGTAGTCGATAACCGGGCAAACCGCTGCGAAATGTCAAGACTCATGATAAAAAACAGTTAAACGTGAAAAACACAGCCAGTCGTTGGCTGATTATCGGAACGCTCCTGAGCGGCTCCAGCCGTACGGCTGAACGCCCTGAAAGCACGTATTGTCAATATTGAGTTTGAGCTTTGGAATCTGGATTTTGAGCCAGTTCAGCCGGTTCAGGTACTGCTGATCACACGCGACCGCATCGGCTTTTAGATCCGTTTCAGCCAACACTGTACTGCGTTCGATGGCAGCCGAGGGTTGCGCTACACACAGAAAGTAACCAGCCTTATACGCCAGCATGTTGGCGATAACCAGCCGTGTCTGATCGTTTTCCATCAGTTGCAAAAGGAGCGGGTCGGCATCGCACTGGCCGCCCAGCGTCATCACGTAGCCGCCAGCTTTGCCATCGCAACAGTTCTGAATCATACCGATCAGCGCCCCCATGCCGCCACAGCCGCCACAGGCCCGGTTGTTGTTGGCTACTTTGACGCCATCGGGTAGCGTCGTGCGCAGTTCGTAACGAAGCCCGTCCATGGGGATTTCCCACGGCTGACCTACGCTGAATTGCTGCGATGATTTAGCGGTAAGGGCCGGAATGTTTAGCGTCTTAAGGGCGACGTTACTACCTTCGGCATAGAGTCCGATTACCTGATTGGTCAGATTTTCGGAAACCATCAGCCCGATCGAGCGAATCAGCAGTTTGCCGCCTTGCTGATAGCGCATATGGAACGGAAACGTTATGGTTTGCGATGCAGGGGCTACAAACAGCGTCCATTCGGGTTTTCCGAACTGACCACTGTAGACAGGCCTTGCCCGAAACGAATCGAGCAGGAAGGCTTTCAGATCGGCATTGAGCGCATTGCTGGTCAGTAGCCGTGTATTGCTGCGAACAGCCCAGCTATTGCCGCCCGGAACCCGGCCAATGGGTAATTCCTTGACATCGTCCAGGTAGATGAGCGTCGTATTTTGCACGTCATTGACAATGCTCTCCGGTACGATTCCCGTACAGGCCGAAGCCGTACGGGCGAGTCCTAAGTAGGGTGTAAAGTCCATATTATGCCGGTTTGTTACTTTTTAGGTTTTGGCTTTTTGGGCGTTGGTTTTTTGGGCGTTGGCATTTTGGTGCCGGGTTTCATTTTCATGATTAGGTCGATTTAGTCATGCTCATTAATTCATTTCCCTGATACCACTTATGGATACTTCCATCCGGCATCTTTAATGCGTAGGTTCCTCCATTTTCGCCAGGCACTATCTCGGTTACGGTCATTGTCACGCCTTTATGGGAGGCCATATGCTCTTTACCGGAAATGGGCATGACCGAATCGCCTACAGCAAATTGAGATTGTGCTGGTTGTTGCATGGCTGTTTGCTTATCTGAACCAGCTGTCGGAATGCCCGACAGGCTGACGGGTTTGGGTAGCTTGTCGATCAGCCGTTTGACTTTGGCTGAAACCAGTGCATCCCGATCCGCGAAGGGCAATCCGTAAAAGTCAGGCCGCTCGATTTCCAGTTCGCCAAAGACGATATCGGAATTAGCGTACAAAACGGCCATGTCTTTAGGCACCAGCCCCGATGCGTTGTTGTACTCAAATTCATCGAGCGCCATACTGATGTAAGGCAGGTGCTGCTTTTTGATGAAGTACTGCTGGAGCGCGACCGGATCGGATTCGTAACGTTTACGGTTGATGTCATCCTGAATCTGGCTGATTTCTTCCTTACCCACACCCGCTTTCCGGGCCGCTTCCATATCGGCGTACAAATCTTTCATGGCCGTTAGCTTCAGATCGCGCGGAAACTCGTACAGCGGTTTGACTTCGCCTGAAATGTTCATCAGGGCCGCAATGTGCATCACCGACGCTTTGTACACCGATGATTTGTGATCGGCAAAGGGCAGTAGCGTATTATTCTGATCCTCCCGGCTGACGGTGTATTCGGTTGCTGTTTTGGATGGCCCCTGTACCTGAATCTGCTGATCCGACGAAAAGACGGTCTGCACGATTTCGAGTTTTTTCTTCTCGATTTTATCGTCATAGGTCGTTATCGTTTCCAGTTCCGGTTTTACGGTGTGAACCAGCTTGGTCAGATCGGCCCAGTCTTCGGGGTTGTCGGGCAGATCCATGATCAGCGTATCCTGTTCGGACTTATGGACCAGATGGCCACTGCCTCCGCAGGCGTTACAGATTTCATTTGTGCGCCGGTTGATCCCATTGTCGCAGGTATCACGGAATTTGGTTTCCGGATTCATCTCACCCGGGCAGGGGGGCGACTGCTTGAACTGTTGCGGGTAGCCGTGCTTCTTGCTGACAATGTCGTTTTGGGCCTTCAGATCGATTAGCTCTTTGAACAAATCAAGGGCTGCGTGAAAAGCAGGTGATACGCAGGTTAGATTGCCCGTAATCGGATCGGGCTTGTAGCCCAGCCGAACCGCCGGCACCCGCTGAATACCCGGTGCAAATAGTACAATGCGGTATAAATCGCCTGACGTCGCTTCGAAGGTGTCTTCAGTCAGTGGAATATCGGCTCGGCCATCCTGTTTGTCGAGGTAGTAGCGAAACGCGAACGGACCCGCGTAACAGATCAGATCGGTTACCGTCTGCCAGATTCCATCGGTGTTTTTATACTTGACCTGCGTCGCAACCAACAGATAATCCAGATCACCACGCGTAAACCGAAAGTTATACACGTTCTGACAGGTGAACAGAACCCCATATGGCCTAGCCCGTTCGCCTGCATCGGCATTGAAGGGCTCAAAATCATACAGAATAAACGCATTGGGGTCGTAGAGCGCAATCTGATCGTAAGTCAGTGTCAGATAGTCGTCGAGCGAGCCGCGTTGAAAAGACCCTTCACCACCAAAGTCATTCAGTACATCCTGTAAATCCTGCTGATCGCGCTTGGAAGTGCCTTCGAAGTTGAGACCTTTCTTAATATCCTGAATGCGGCTGATCTGGCCGAACTTCTTTTCGACCAGCGAAGCCGTACTGCTCAGGTTCTGATGCGTGAGTGCGATTTTCTGACGGTGATCGTCGATGGTTTCCCGAAGGGGAAAGCGGCAAATGAAGCGCTCCCAGTTGAAGCCGAACAGAATGGTGAAGTAGTCATCACGCAAGGCAATGGTTCGCTGATAACCATCGTGCCGGGTGCCGTTCTCGATGGCATCCTGAATCAATTCCTGCGCCTGGCTGGTCGAAAAGTTTGGCATTGTGTCGTCAGGAGTTAAGCCCTGTACGACCGGGCACAGCCAAATACTATTTTTTAGCGTAAAATACGATTATAAATATTATTTGTGCAAGCAATGTGGATATGCGAACAAAGGGAAGTAAAAATATTTAACTAAACCCAACGAACGTATATACAATGTCCGTTCAAGTTTTTATATATTTAACGTGATAGTATAGTTTGTACTATTTTTAGTATATCCACATGCTTACTTTAACACGGCTTGATGGTAGCCTACACCGCATTGATTTGCGAACCATCGAAAGTATGGACAATAATGGTCCTGATGGCGTGACAATTACGTTTCTTAACCGACGGACTGAATCCTATAAAGATTTATATGGATCAATCATCGGCCCTTTGCTGACTTTAGAGTAAAGCAGTACAAAGCCAGACGTAACAGTCTGGCTCTTTTATTCTGCAATCCGACCCCGTTGTTTTTTCCACTGCTGGAAATAGTCGAACAGCACAGCGCCAACCCCGTAGGTAAAGGCAGATAGGCAGTGGCCGTTCTTTTCATAAACCGTTCCGTTTGCGTCTTTGGCCTTCTCCTTTTTGATACCGTCTGGACCCTCTTTCGTATTGCCTAAGTCCTTTACCAGATTCGGGCATTTCTCCTCATCGATCAGTACCTCAACGTCCGGCACATTGCCAGCCAGCACATCATTGATAAAATCCCGCCAGATGGCAGACACGACGACCGCCTTATTAACACCATTCGACCGACTGTGCAGAAATGGCGCCAGCGTTGATCGAACACGGTCGAACCGCCTGAAATTGCCTTCACCTTCAACCCGGTTTTCGCCCTGCCTGTCACCGTGATACGTAAACGACTTTCGAAATGGCATCAGGTAATCTTTGGCAGCCGCTTCCGATACTTTAGCTGTTGAGTTGCTCGGGTTCGCGTAACAGTATTCTTTGAAAAACCGAATCTGAAGCTTCATGCTCGCCCGTTGAAGCTGGAACAACAGCAGCGTCATATAGGGCACGGTATTAAAATCATACGTGCCATGTACTTCGGGAATATCGGGCAGAAACGGCACACCGCCCTCTTCTTTGCTACGGGTATGTTTGAGGTAATCGAATTCATGATACCACTCCCCGCCCGTCTTTTCGCGAACGTCCCACATCGCCTTGACGAACCGCTTGTATTTGGCCGGGTTTTTAAGCTTTAGCTGTTCGAGTGACTCTTTAAAGGCCGGATCCAGTGCCCCGTTATCATCCAGCATGAAGTTGATCACGCAGATGTTATCAGGCAGCGTATTGGTAACCCACATATCATAAAACTGCCGTCCCCATGTATCGGTTGGATTGAGCGTAATAAATATGATACTGGGAGGAGTTGGGCCAATATGGGAGGGAATAAAGTAACTACCCCGCCGTTCGAGTGCCTTTTCGTAGGTCGTTTCCTGAAGCTCCTCGCCCTGTTCCAGCCAGATATAATTTACTTCCAAACCGTTCCAGCGTTTTCGTTCGGGGTCAGCGCTGTCCTGCTCGGCAAAGAACTGAAAACTACTCCCATTGGTAAACTTCCACTGAAACTGCGGATCACCCTTGAACTGCTTAACAAATCCTGTCGGCATCAGCTTTTCAATGGTAGGCAGTGTCGTTGTTCTTAGGTTAGCCAGCGTATCCCGCACAACAATCGACCGGGAATGTGGATAACGCTTGTGTAACGTCATCAGTACGCCACCAACACCGAATGATTTGCCCCCGCGAATACTGCCAATACACACAATCGTATTGTACTTACCCGAATGAGCCGCATGAAACAGTTCGGCCGCTTTGGGGAATAGGCCAGGGTCGAAGTTAACCTGTGTATGGTGAACGGGAGCGACTGACATAGTTTAAAAAGTAATAACCGTACCATCCGGCATCTTGTAGGATTGAATCTGTTTCGGCTGATTCGCATCGCCGGGTAGCTGTTTATAGCGGCCGTGGAGCTGCAAGACCTTATCAACCGCGTCTTTCGCATCATAGAGTTCAATCTCAACCGTTTCGGTCACTGACTCGAAGTCATTCGGCCCCGTCGTGACCGTTCGGCGTTTTTTGTACTTCTTGACAACCGTCAGGTTTTCTCTGGCCTGATCGCTGTTGATGTCAATATCCCCCGATTCGGTCAGAAACGGATCGAGCGAACCCCGTGCCCAGACCGCCATTCGGCCGATCGCTTCGCCGACTGACATACCCATCTTTTCCATGAGATCGGAAATGACGAGCTTGACGTCTTCATTCCTCATCATCCGGTAGCCCTGATTCGATGCGCTGTCGGCCGTATAACCTGCTTCAATAGCCGCCCGGGTCTGATTGCCATGGCGACAGTAAGCCGCAACGAATGCCTTCTGACGACGATTCAGCCGATCCCAGGCTGCTTTAACCTCGGTCAAAATATCAGTACTCTCCATACTTTACGATTATTTATAGTAAAATACGATAAAACTAAACAGCGATCCGAGCGCCTTTCGATTTTTCCGTGTTAGCGCACCGTCGATTGGCTTCAACCTCTTCCAGAATCGACAGGCCACTCACAAACGCGTCATAGGTCAGTTGGCGAACGTTCTGCCGGGCAAACAGCTTGGTAGCCGCCCGGGCCGAGATACCCCCGCAGGCCGCTGCCCCTACAATGCCGCCCTCTGTCGCTCTGAGCCGCTGACGAAGATTCTGCTCGATTTCATCGGTAATGATCATGATTAACGTGCGTTCAAACGTGCGTACTTCCTTTCTTACTATTTTACGATAAAAAAACGTAGTTTCCCGCACTTTTACAAGACAATTCGGATAATCCGCATAACACGCTTCTTGAATGGCAACTTCCATCGAACATTACAACACACTGGCCGATCGGTTTCGTCAGTATCGTAAACACTTGGGACTATCGCAAACCGAATTTGGTCAGCGCATCGAACTGGATCAGACGGCCGTGTCGGCCATCGAAAAGGGTCGGCAGGATGTAACGATTCGAACGGTATATAAGCTGATCGAACTGGACTGCAATCCGAACTGGCTCCTGCTCGACGAGGGTCCCATGCAACTCAGCAAGTTATCCAGCCAGGGGGCCAGCCTCGAAGTACGTCAGGTCGGCAGTAAAACTGAATACATTATCCGGGTTCAATCATAAAAAAAGCCCGACTCGCTGGCCGGACTCTATTTGCTCATTTCTCAAACAGCCACCTCGTTAGCCCAACCCCTACCCCAACCAGCCAGCCACAGACCACCCGCAACGATACTGGTTTTGCAGGTTCGATAAACTGACAGGCATACAGGATTGTTAGGCAGAGAAGAATAACGAGCAGCGAATGTGCTGATGAGGGAATCAAGTAGTGGTGTGTCATGGGTGAAAAGAAACGATTAGTTTTACACAATGGAAGGAGACTTATTTTGCAATGCGGGGAATGGTGATTTGTATTTACGCGTAGCTGGCCATCACATCAAACGGAAGGTCGGTGCTGGCTGGTCGCTCACAACAGCCGATCAACTACCGGCAGACATAAACTGGAGTCCGCTACACTACAAGCAGTTCGACACGATGGTGCCGTATCTGATCAAAGAGGGGCTGCTACCTGAAAATGTCGAGTTCGCAGGGGAGCGGCCAGCGCCGAAAGCCTCAGAGCAGGGATTGGACGCAGCGACTAACTAATAGCTCCATCGTCGGTGGTGGATTCGCGTTGCCGATTTGCTTCTGCTGATCACTCTTATTGCCCAGTATCACATAGTCCGACGGAAAGCCCTGCGCTTTAGCCGTTTCCTTCGGTTGCAGCATACGGAAATAGCAATCATCGATCGATGGACGTGCATCCACCAGCGCAATGCTGTCCCGGGTTGGTACAGTCGATGCCGGTTCATAGACATGGTTTACCTGCGGCTGGCCATGGTAAGGCATCATGATCAATGAACTGTGGCCCGTCGTCATCACCGTATCGGCCGCATCGGTTTGAATATTGCGGGGTTTGGCTGTTCCATGAATGGGCACGACGAAGCCAAACTGATTATTGATGGTCGTGACCGTTGGCAATACATCATTCACCGAATTGCCTTTACTGTTTTTCTCCTGAGCAAACAGAAACGAACCCGGTGGTGCAATCAGGATTTCCTGATTGACCGAAGTTTGCGTATGCATCACTTCAGTCATTGAGCGTGCTGGTGATACATCCCGATTGGCTAACAGAAACGGCTGAGGGGAAACGAATCCCAAACTTTCCTTTGTGGTCTGAGTCGGGAAGACCTCATCACTAACACCCCTGGCCACTACATTCTGTGCCTGTGAATGCAGCATGTTGAACAGGAAGGGCGAAAACAGGTAACTACTATAACCCGTTGATTGGGCGTTTAAGGCTTCCGTTTCGGCGTTACGAATGCGAGCCGACTCACTACCAAATTGATTCCGCTGGTCCACAATGGTCAGTACCTTGCCAAACTTATCCAGCCCATACTGAACCCGTTTTCGGGTGTTGACACTGAGTGGTTTCATGCCCAGCTTTTCCCGGTCACCGATCCGAACCATCGGTAGGGAAAGGTCCAGCGCGTTGATCGCAGCGTAGTAAAACGGAATGACCGGAGCTGCGCAGACACTGCATCGATACGTGTACTGGGTTTTGTATTTACCAGCCCGGCAGTTGGGTTTCCATGTTTGAATGGCCTCAACCGTTCCACATTTGGGGCAGGGAGCCTTGGGCCGGATATCCAGATCCGGTTTGCGGTTCCCTTTCTTCCAGAACACGATGTAAATCCGGTCCCGTGACTGGGGAGCAAAACTTTTACCCGTCAGATCATGGGCAAACATGGCGTTCAGGTAGACGCATTCATGTTTGTAGCCCAGTGAATGCATGGCTTTGAGCCAGGCATCGAACATGACCCACATCCGAACATCAACGACGTTTTCCACAATGACAAACTCGTACTTGTGGATTTCGGCGAAGCGGGGAACATCCCACATCGTAGCGCGGGAACGGACCGCCGACGGATCGAACGCTTTGTCCTGAAAGATATCCTGCTGATGCAGGTTCTTCCGTTTCTGCCCTTTGGCCAGGGAATGATTCGTGCATTCGGGTGACGCGATGAGTCCAGTAGTTCGCTGATACCGGGCCGGATGCGTTTCGGAAATATCCGCGCAGTCGTGATGGGTATGCGGGTGGTTGGTGTTGTGACTTTCAATGGCCAGCTTCCAGCGATTGAGCGCATACTGGACCGCAACCCCGGGAATATTGACCGCGCCAGTCGATGACCCTCCACATCCACAAAAGAGGTCAGTTAAAGTTACTTCACTCGGATGAATTATGTTTTTCATTGTCTGATTTCTTATAGTAGGCCTGTTTGGCGTGTTGAACGATGTCGCTTCCTTCAATTCTGCCAGTGATGGTTAATTCGTAATGGTGGTTGGCGCATAGAATCCGAAAGTCTTCCTTATGCTCAATCACCCATTTGGGATGCCTGGGATGTCGCATACCTGTTCCCACCATTGTTGGGATGTAGTCAACATGAAGCCAGTTCTTATTAGTCGCTCCGCAAACAATACACTTACCACCCAATGCCTCCAATACCCGCACACGCTCTTTCTCTATCTTTTTGCGCCAATAATCGGGGTCTTTCTGAATTCGGTTTTTGTTGTACCCCTTCATTGCATCGGGATTCTTATCCTTGAATCGCTGGTGTCTAGGTGCATTATTAATTCCCCGACATTCGATGCTACAGGTCTTTTGAAGAGGTGCCTTTGCCGTATAAGGCTTATTACAGACTACGCAGATACGATCTGGGTTTTTAAGAGTGGGCTGTAAGCGTTTGGGTGTTGTTTTATACATAATCGAAGCCAGTTATATATCTATAATATACGAAATAACTAGCTGATTATCAATACAACCACAAAACATATCTGTTAGTGTAATCATGCTCGAAACGTGCTGATAGGTTCCTGATAAATCTTAAGGCCATCAATGTTACGCATACCCCGACTGATCGCTTCCCGAACCGCCTTTTCGTTGACCTGCAAAAACTGATTCGGTACCATCGTCAGCGATTCCACCTCAAACGTCCAGCGCATCTGTACGCCCTTCGGATTGTGTTCAGGACGCGTCTTCGCCTGTAACCAGTCCGCCTGTCCGTTCTGTTCGATCAAGGCCTGTTCCGCCTGTCGTTGCAAGTCCTCTGCTTCGCGAATCTGGCGAACCCGTTCGACGTTGTAGGCATGAACCGACTGTTTGTAGGGAGCAAGAGCCGTTTCGATTGGGTCAGTTAGCTTACGCTGTTCCGAAATCCAGTGCTGTTTCTGTTTGTCGATTTCGCGGGTAATCTTTAGCCGCTCCTCTTCGACGGTTTTAATCAGCTTGTTGCCCTCTGCGATGATCTGAACGAGTCGCTGTTGATCGTCGGGATTCTCGCAGGTCGTTGGCAGACTGGCCAGCGAGTTGCGGAAATCGTTGAGTGATTCGCGCAGAAGCTCGTAGCCAGTCGGCGAATCGAGCGATAAGTTTATCGGTTGTAGGTCAGTTGTCATGAATGAATGTCTTTTAGAAGTTGGCGACAGAAATTACTGATCTGTCGGGGAGTTGGCTGATCTCGTCGCTCACGCATGTACCAGGTAGCACCCCAACTGGTATCAATCCGACAGTAGGCTTTTTCGCAGTATACATGCACTACGCCTAACGAATGCATGTAAACACCTTCCAGATAGGTCTGCTTTACCCCATGTACATCGAGCCGCAGATGACCATGCTTGAGTTGAAAGCAGGTCGTTTCAATTTTCAGCTTGCTCATGATTTTATCTTTCTAACGTGTTCTGAACTATACGTTTTCACATTACTTTTCCCGTCTTCGATGGCGCGAACCAGCCCTTTGGTAGTCCAGCCGACGCATTTGCCAACGAAGTTGCGCTGATGGAAACCCCGGTGATAGACCTCGACGCGCACCCGGCAGCCGTCGGTGATTTCGGTTGATAGGGTGTTCATGGCTGCGTTACTTTTTGAATAACCGCTTCAGCCTGTTGGAGCCAAAGCGGTTTTTTCGGCGCATCAAATCCCATTTCCTTGTTGGCTTCGCTGATTACCCGATAACTCGTCTGAGCGTCTTTGACGGAGAGAATCAAGGCTTCGAGGAGTTCAGGGGCCGCTGCAATGAGTCGGGCATCAGCCTGTGGATTTATGCCATACTGCTCATGCTGATGGGGTAGGTGTACCCAAGACCACCAGTAAAAATCACCAATGGCTGTTACAACCGCTTGGTCATTCTGATCGCTGACTTTCCAGGGGCCGGGTGTGTGTTGTTGGTTCATGGACGGTCACTGGCTTCGGCTTCGACGGACTTCCCAAACTGTTCGTGCTGATCAATCGCCCGTTGGCGCATCGTGTCAATCCGGTCAGTCGGAAACAGAAACGGACCTATCGTCTGATCGTGATCCCAGAAAGCCGTAAACTCAGCCACTGACACAAACAATCCCTCAAACGCATCCCGAAACGTTCGCTCATCGGCAAAAGCCAGAAACTGCTGATCGACCGGATGAATGCTGCCATCGGACCAGATAGCGAGTCGATTCGGGTTTGGGTCGTGAAACAGTTCGCCATCCTTCCAGATCGTTTCGTGTTCAATACCGAGCTCGGTTTCCACGCCCCGCAGATACAGCATACCATCATAGGGTTTGACCAGACTAAAGATCATGACGCCGTGTTTTTGGATGAGGTACTTTTGCAGTTCCGCCATCCAATGCGCGCCAGCCACATCGTACCAAAGCTGAAATTGTAAAAAGTCGTCTGGATTGTCGTAATCCAGCAGGCAGGCTAAACAGGTAGGAAAGCAGTTACCGTCCGGGCTACCAAACCGGGTTTGTATGAGCTTTTTCATGATGTCAGTAGAATTAACCCCCTCCTTTAGCTCACTAACCCAAACCAGATCAGCCAGCTAAAGGAGAGCGTGTTTTTGAAAGGTGAGTTAATTAGCGGGTTCAGGTAGCTCAGCAATAGAACCCGACTGGAGAAGCGACAACCCTACGGCAAACGTGGGTGAATTGAGTGTCGTGACGGCGTTGGGCGACAGCGTTTCAGCGCGGTAAACTGGGTACTGATTCGCGTATTCAGCCAGTTCAGCGACAACGGCCGGATCAGCAGGCACGTAAGCGAACTTAGCCAGATACCACGTTCCTTTCGGGACAACGGTTTCGTTGACGTGCTTTTCCGACGTAACAGTCAGTACCACATCCGACAATTGCAAATCGTCGTAGTATAAGGGTTCGGCGATGTTGAGCAGTTCGTTGACGCTGTTGTTATTAAACATCACCACCGACAGCGCGCCCGTTTCGTCCACAAAAAACACCTCTGCCCATTTTTCGAACCGACCCCGGCCAAACAGATTATCTTCAAAGATGCGCCAGGCAATGGGTTGCAGCGTCAGACTAGGGCCAACGTCCTTGGTGCCGTTGATGTTGAAGCGGCCCGTCTGTCCGTTGAATCGGTACTGTTTAGGCCGGCCCGGTGCCAGACATTTGATGAACCAGCTCACTTCGCCGGTTTCTTCGTCTACGTGTTTGTAAGTCATCGTGTTTTAGAATTATGAATTGCAAAAAGCCACTCACCACATATGGTGAATGGTAATAGTCAACGGGTTACTTGCCTTCGGCAATGGCGGACAAGTGAGCGTACAAGCCTTCTTTCACCTGGTCCGAAAACTCATATCTGTCCTGTTCGTAGGCTGTGGCAATAATGATGTCAGCCTCAGTGCAGTTGAGAAGAGCCTTGAAGGTGGCAACCTCGTCATGCTGCATGAGACTAGTATCCAGACCAAGACTTTTAGCAGCCGTCCGGTAGTATTCGTCCGGGTTGTTAATACTCATCATTACTTGCAAGCGAAGCTGCTTATACTCGTCTGAGGCAAAAGGGAGCGAGGTTACTTTCTTTTCCATCGTGTTTTAGAATTATGAATTGCGTGATAACAGGAGCAAATATCTGATATAATTACAAATAATCCAACTTATTTACAAAAATATTTTGTATATATATCAGTATTTGTAAATTTGCCTTATCAACTCTTTACATTTATGGAAACAGCAATTGGAAGTAGTATCGTGGTCGATAAAGACATGGCAGAGCGTTTCCGTGCGATCCAGAGGCAACTGGGCGTCAATACGCGCGTAATGGCCATTAAATCGGGGGTGCCCGAGGCAAAATTGTATCAATTCCTAGCAGGTCGGCAAAATCTGACCCTGGAATCGCTCAGGCTACTTAAAAAGGCCTATCCTGATATATCTACAGAATATCTGATAAATAATCAGGGCAGCGCGTTAATTAGTCAAGGTCAATTCACGGACGACGTTCAGACGGTTTACATTACCAAACCAGTCAACGTTCAACTTGAAGTTCGCGACCAAACCAGCACGAAATAAGGGAGGAAATTTACGAGAATTGACCCCATTTTTGACCCCATATCCTGAAATATGACTCATAATAGCCAAAATAGAGGCATTTATTTAAGAAAATTTAAGTGAAGCGCAGACGTAAACCGATCGTCCGTAGAAATTAACCCTATGGCCTTGCCCCATTCTCCCTCCCTGTTATCACCTCTTCCGGGTAGCCCACCTCAACCAGATATAAGCCATTTGCCGGCACGGCTCTTCCGGCCGCATTACGGTCTTTCGCCTGTATAATCTGCTCGAACTGATGGCAATCCATCCGCTCCTGTCCTATTTCAAGCATCGTACCGACAATGGTACGTACCATGCCCCACAGGAATCGGTCTGCCCGAATATGAAACGTCAGGCAATCCTCGTTTATGCGTTCCCAATAGGCAAAATCGAGACGGCAATGAAAATGATTGACATTGGCTCTCGCCTTACTGAAACTTTGAAAATTCGTGTAATTCAGCATACCCTGGCAGGCCTCGTTCATTAATGTCTCGTTGAGCCAGGGACGGAAGTGATACGACAGACCATGCGTAAAGACATCCTTTTGCCGGGAAATGTGATACTGATAATACCGAAAAACGGCCGAAAAACGCGCATGATCCGTTTCCTGAACCGGAAAAATGGCCCGAATGGCAATGTCCTCTGGCAGAAGGCAATTCAATGAATAGATAAATGCTTCCGATAAGTTTAGCGGTTCATTAGTATCAAAATGGGCAAATTGCTGCCGGGCATGTACTCCCGCATCTGTGCGCCCGCTCCCCACTACATAAACGCGTTTGCCCAGTCGTTGGCTGAGTGCAGCTTCCAACGTGGCCTGAATACTCACACCAACCGTCTGTGGTTGCCAGCCGCAGTAGGCCGTTCCCCGATACGACAGTTCAATAAAATAGCGCATAGGGAGCAAAAATAGTCAAGGATGGTCAGCTGATAACGAAAACGCCACATACCGAATAGGCATATGGCGTTTCCTGAAATGATTGATGCACGTAGCTTACCGGGGGCCTCGCTGATGGCGCTCGCCAAAACCACCCCCACCCTGTTGTGGTTGCCCCGGATTGTTCTGAGGTAACGACTGAGGCCGACTTTCCTGCATCCGCTGGAAACCACCGCCACTCTGACCGCCCTGCATAGGTTGGCTATTCATTTGTGGCTGTCGCTCAACCCGGTCAAAAGACCGATTCGGTTGTTGCTGAAAACCACCCTGTGGGAAGCTTCTTTGCTCATTTCCACCCATTCTTCCACCATTCGGGAAGCCGTTATCACCTTGTGGCGAGTTGCCCGGTGAATAATTGCCACGATTTGGAGCTGGTACTGGAGAAGGCATTGTACTATTTCCAGCATTAGGCGATGGCGTATTATTAAAACCGCCACTGTTCCCCCCACCGTTGCGCTCCATTGGGAATCCATTGCCCCGATTCATGCCCCCATTATACTCACGGCTAGGTGCGTTGCTACCCCCATCGTAGTTCGGGCGATTCTCATAGCCTGGGCGACTATCGTAATTCGGGCGATTATTGTTAAAGTCACCATTATACCGCCCACCCCGATTATAGTTCGTGTTACCACCATCATAATCCCGGCGGGGTGCATTATTGAAGCGATCATTGTAATCACGGCCTGAATTAGCTGCCATAGCAGAACCAGGACGATAGAAACCAACTGATCCGTTACCAACTACCGATCGACCAGGCCGATCCATATGTTCGACACGATACACCGGAACATTTTGACGAGTTGCCCGTTCAATATCGGCTCTCGGCGGGCCATAGGCATACGCTCGTCCTCCGCCCCGATAATAGTTATTGATGATCGTTGTTTGCTGATAGACATTCACTACCCGTGGACGGGGCACACAGTAGCTGTACAGATTTGGGCTGGTTATGTAAATCTGGGGGACAAAATTCCAGTAAAACGAAGGAATATTGATGTTGACATTAATATCCCAGCCAGGTGCCAGCGGAGCCCAGCCATAATATCCTCCACCCGACCGCCAGGATACCCACGCAGGAGCCCAGTCGCTACCAGGCACCCAAAGCCACCCACCATAGGCAGGATCGTAAATCCAGCGACCATAGTGAAACGGCGCCCAGCCCCAGGCATAATCGGATACCCAGGTATTACCATACTCGGTCATGACCCAATGACCTCCACTGGCATAGGGCTGAAAAGTAGGTCCGGCATTGGGTAACCACACATTTCCGTAGCCAGGGTACTGCATCCATTGCCCATACGGCGACAGTTCGTTATAAAACGACTCAACAGGCACCGTAACACCTGGTTGAGCAGCGGCTTCCTGCACCAACGATGGACTCAAGGCCAGTAAGGTCATCAATGCAAGCCGTTTTATTGTGTTTAGCATGTTCATGGCGATTCGTTCGTAAGCGGTGAGTACTGACACTCATCATGAGTTAGACTCTTTTGCCGCAAAAACGTTTAACGAATCCGTAAAAAAACTGGTATAAAAACGCCCATCTGAACAACCAAAGTCCAGATGGGCGTTTTTGTCAGGTTTCGAACGAATGGCTATTCTTCGTTTGTAATAAACATCTTAGGTTTAGGTGCTTCGATACCGTCTTTGCCAAACTGCCGGGCAATGTGTTCGAGCATATAATAGTACGTCTCCCAGTAGGTATCGCTCTTGGTCCAGACGCGCACATCGTAGTCACGTGAGTTAGCCCCCAGTTTGGCAATCAGCACATCATGTTCCCGATCCTGAAGCGCATATGGGCAGGCTGCAATGACTTTCTGAATCGACATCTTGGTAGCGTCCAGATCATTTTGGCTGCCTACCGTATACACCTGATCAACACGGATAACTCCCTTCGTGCTGATATTTGTAATAGCAGCCGTCGACAAGGCTCCGTTGGGCAGAATAATCGTTTTGTTATCCAGGGTTACCAGCGTTGTATCAAAAATTCGGATCGCTTCCACATTACCCGTAAAACCCTGCGCTGTAATCAGATCGCCTACGCGAAACGGTTTGAAAATCAAAATCAGTACCCCACCCGCAAAATTTGCCAGGCTACCCTGTAACGCCAACCCTACGGCCAGACCAGCCGCTCCAATGATGGCAACGAATGAGGTCGTCTGAACACCAAGCGTACTGGCAATACTAAGGAGTAACAAGACCCTTAACAAGCCATTGACCAGCGATAGCAGAAAGGGCTGCACATCCCGATCAACATGCCGTTTGGTCATGGTGGTAGCCAGAATCCGGGTAATCCAGCCAATAGCCCAAAGGCCAACGATAAGTGTCAGGATCGCCAGCAGCACACGGCCACCATAAAGTGTAACAAAGGTTACGACCTGCGTGTAAAAAAGTTCCAGTCGGGTTTGCGCCTGTTCCATAGTGAAGGGGAATTAGTTTGACAATCAGACGCTAACCCCTCTAAAAGGTAACTCACTGACCTCCCCCTTTTCATCTATAATTTTGATAGCCTACATCGTACAGGCTCGTCAGGCTTCACAACCAGTTTTTCCGACGGAATATCCAAACGGTCAGGGCCGACGAAAGCACCATCATAGCCAACGCAAATACATACCCATATTTCCAGTGGACTTCGGGCATCTCATCGAAGTTCATCCCCCATATGCTGGCCAGTAAGGTTGGCGGCAAAAAGACCAGTGAGACAACCGTAAATATTTTGACGACCCGGTTCTGCTCCAGGTCGATCAGACCGAGGTAAGTATTTTGCAGGAATTCCAGTCGCTCGAAAATGAAATTTGTGTGTTCAATCAACGAATTAATATCCTTGATAAGCGTTCTTAACCGTTGCTGCTCCAGCTCATTGAACCACCCATCGGAGCGGATCATCGCCGATATAACGCGCTGCTTATCAACCACATTCTCCCGAATCAACATCGTCAGCTCCTGATAATCATTGATATTCAGCAGCATTTCCCGATCCAGATTGGCATCCAGATCGAGCATGCGGTTGATGGCTTTGATTTCGTTCGATACCAACTCGATCAAATCAGCATCGTAATCGATCCGTGACTCAAAGATGGAAATCATGATCTGGGCCCCATCGCTGAAAACCGCCCGGCGCGACTTAATCCGCTTCACCGTATCGGCAAACGATTTCAGGTCAGCATTACGGTAGGTAAACAACGTGTCATCTTTCAGGATAAAACTCACCGGAACATTCACGTACCGTTGTTCCTTATCAGGAATCAAAAAGTTGGAGTTGGCGATCATGAAATCATCTTCTTCGATGTACCGCGAACTACTTTCAATTTCCAACTGCTCCTGCTGACTCAAAAAATCGACATCGAATTTTTCTTCGACACTCTTTATTTCGGCTGGGGTTGGATTCTGCAGATCGACCCAGAGCGTTCGTTCGGTGTCGGAAAAGGAATCAATGTCCCGAATTTTGCGGACAGCGGTTTCGTCCTGTTGAAAGATTCGAATCATAAGCGTTGGCCGGACTAGTAATCCAACCGCAAAGTTCGTAGAAAATGCCGCACAAATTCACCGTAAAATATGTTATCACTATAGTCGTCCCTGAAATTGGTCGGCTATTGCTTATGCAACCTGAGTCTGTAAGTAAATTCGTTTCGAGTACTCCAACTACCAAACGTCGTCCGTTTGAATCGGCTCCCGGTGCCGTTGATTATTGGGAAGCGGCTTTATCGGTAGGGTTTCCGGCTGCTCTCTGGCGATTACCGAATCAGCAGGATAAACACCTGATTGTATCGCTCGATGATGTTCTGCCACGAGTTTCGGCCGATCTGGAGGAGTTGCCCGCTGGTTTTATAATCAGCCCCTTCGACAATCTGGCTAGAAGTATGCACGTTGAGGCACAGCCGGATGAACATTTAGATACGACCGACTACGTTCCGCAAACGCTCTTTTTGCGAGCCGATATTCAGGCAACCTTTTCGGGCAATTCTTCCCTTACCAATCGGCCTGCTCATTCAACTAACTCGTCAGCGAAAGCAGAGCAATTCTGGCAGGCGGTCCGAAAAGCCATCGCTACAGGCAACCAACCCATCTTGAGTAGCCCAGTGGCCCTTGACGAGCCGCATGCACAGGAACAATATATTCAGAACGTGGCCGAAGCGGTTGAAGCGATGCAACGGGGCGAATTCCGCAAAGTGGTTTTATCAAGAACGAAACAAGTGCTGTTCGCTGATGCTCCCAATGCTGTAGCGTTGTTCGATAAACTTTGCGATAAATATCCGAATGCCTTTGTATCAGCTGTTTCGATACCAGAGAAAGGGCAAATCTGGATTAGTGCTACTCCCGAACGCTTAGTAAGTCAAAATGCCGATGGTATTTTCCAGACAGCCGCTTTAGCCGGTACGCAATCGGCCTTCAATCCAGACGGCACCGCCAAGCGTCCGGCCGAAGCGATGTGGTCACAAAAAGAGATTGAAGAACAGGCGATTGTATGCCGTTACATCATCGAATGTTTCAAGAAAATTCGTCTGCGGGAATATATTGAAGAAGGGCCAAAGAGTGTGGTAGCCGGTAATCTGATGCACCTGGGTACTTCCTTTACCGTCGATACGCAGGCTGTTCGGTATCCGCAGTTGGGGACCGTTATGCTTCGTTTGCTGCACCCAACCTCAGCCGTTTGCGGCACTCCCCGCGATGTAGCGTTCCGATTTATCCAGCAACATGAAGCGCACGACCGCGAATTTTATAGCGGATTTTTAGGCCCTGTCAACATTGATACGAATCAGGAGGGGCCATCGAATCATATTTTTGTGCATATCCGCTGCATGAAACTCGAAGGCAAACAGGCAACCCTCTACGCAGGAGCAGGTATAACAGAAGATTCCGTTCCCGAGCGTGAATGGCAGGAAACCGAGATGAAATGCCAGACACTGCTTTCTGTAATGATTGAATGATCGAATTGTTGAATGATTGAATAAGCTGGCGCAAGCTTTTCTATTCAATCATTCAACAATTCGATCATTCAATTATTGGATTAAGCTCCTTCGGCAGGGTCGTTGGGAGCGCGGGAGCCGTCTTCGGTGGTGCGATCACCAGCTTCACTGGCAGCCGACGACTGGGTTTCTGAATCGGGAGCGGTGCCCTCCTCATCCGCATGTTTAGTAGTCACTAAAGGTTCTTCAGCCGGATCTGGTTTCATAACGTTGTATTTAGTTCGACAAGCGTATAACTCAGAAATCACGCTCTGAGTTATACGTGCCGGGCTAATTATTCCATACTATCGTCGTCCAGATCGTCTTCGATGTCATCATCGTCCAGTTCTTCCAGATCGTCTTCATCGAAATCATCCAGATCATCGGCCCCAAACTCTGAATCGACACCGGGGTCGTCTATTTCATCAAAGTCAACGTCATCATCGTCAAAATCGTCATCATCATCAAAAGCAAATTTGGGATCAGGGTTCAACATCAGCACGTCTTCATCCTGATCAAACGTTGGCTGGTAAATCATGGTCAATAAAGGATAAATGTTGGTTCACTCGACATAACGCGGCTCTTTCCCGGAAGGTTTAGCCAGCGCTCAAACTTATTCAATAAAAGCTCAAAACTACAAGCCTGCTATCAAGTTTATGCATAATAGTGCCACAATTGTTGCATCAACCGGAAAAAAAAAGCTTTTTGACTCAGCGAATGAAGAATTACCAACTCCGACGGTTGTCTGATCAGCCTATTCTGCAAACCCAGGATGTCAAACCAAGCGTTGAGGGATTCGACGTTCTGGGCGCCTTTAATCCGGCAGCCTGCCTCTTCAACGACGAAGTTATTCTTCTAGTACGTGTGGCCGAAGCGCCAAAAGCCGAACCAGGCTTTATTCGCATTCCGCTCATCGACATAGTAAATGGCGTTCCTACGCTGTTGGTCAAACAATTTCCGGAACCCAGCGAACCTTACGACCCACGCTTGCTTTCGCTGAATGGAAAAGTCTATTTAACGTCCATGAGCCATTTGCGACTGGCCCGCAGTCGGGATGGAATTCACTTTCAGATCGAGGACAAACCCTTTTTATTCCCGGCCCGCCTGGACGAAGCTTTTGGTATTGAAGATGCCCGCATTACGTTTCTGGAGGGAAAATACTGGATCACCTATACAGCCGTATCCGAGCATGGGCCGGGTGTGGGCTTGGCCGTCACCACCGATTTTGTGCACGTAGAACGCATCGGAATGATCCTCCCCCCGCCCAACAAAGATGTGGCCCTGTTCCCCCAACGGATCAACGGGAAGTACATGCTGCTGCACCGGCCCATGGTTTCGGAAATTGGGAAACCGTCGATCTGGCTAGCCGAATCGGACGATAGTATCCACTGGGGCAATCATCGCTTTCTGTTTGGTGGGCGTGGGCATATTGACACCGATCCACTGGGTCATCCCTTTAGCTGGGAAGGCGGCAAAATCGGAGCCGGGCCTGAACCAATACTCACCGAGGAGGGCTGGTTGGTCTGTTATCACGGAGCCGACGCCACTCACTCGTATTCGCTGGCACTCGCCCTGCTGGATAAAGACGATCCCGCGCGGGTACTCGATCGCTCCAATCTCCCTTTGCTTACCCCCGAACATCCATGGGAGCGGGAAGGCTTCTTTCCTAATGTTGTGTTCTCCAACGGCTGGATTCAATGGCCCGATTCCGGGCGTATCTGGATGTATTACGGAGCTGCCGACTCGGGCATAGGGTTGGCCGAACTGGTACGGGTATAGGCAGGAATCAGCATTAATACACAATAATCTCTTATGTACTGACAAAATGCCTGGATTTCGTATCTTGGGGGTATGATCAATCCACTCCTTACTATTGCCCAGTTTGAGCTGCGTTATCAGTTACGACAGCCGACATTTTACCTGTACGTCCTGATGGCGCTAGGCCAGGGAATCTGGTACTCCAATCAGTTCACCACTGTATATGCCTATATGGACACTACTCAGGTCGTCTACCTGATTTTGTCCTCGCTGGGTGTAATGCTGGCCGTGATTGCGACGCTGCTGGCGGGACAGTCGCTTACAAAAGACCTCGACTATCGAACAACGGCCTATCTGTTCACGCTGCCCATCACCCCACGCATCTATTTTGCCGGGCGGTTTCTGGGTACGTTTGCCACGGTGCTGCTGCTTGCCCTGTTTTATCCACTCGGTATTCTGCTTTTTCTATCTTTCTATAACCTGAATGGTCCAGATGTTTGGCTAGCTCTGCTCGATGGCTTCGTTCGGCTAGTGGCCCAGAACCTCCTGATAGCCGTGAGTTTACCCTTTGCCTTCACTGTTTTCCTGAGGAGCATGCGGGGAGCGTATGTCAGTCTGTTTTTAGTCGTTCTTTATTTTTTACTGACTGAATCAGGCCAAAACATTATAGGAGAGTCTGATTTAGGGCATTTGCTGGACCCATTTGGCGTGGGTATGGCGCGGGAATCGGTCGAATCGATGACATTCAGCGAACAGCCAGCAGGATTTCTTGTTTTTTCAGACCTGTTTCTCATTAACCGGATGCTATGGCTGGGCCTGGCGCTAGGGTTACTAGCCTATGCCGAGCAACGGTTTTCGTTCGATTACTTCACAGCAAAGCAACCCGATACTAAACAGAAAGAAACACAGCCTGTCAATCAACACCAGCCGAACGACCTGCCAACCACGATTCGATTAGAATTCGGGGCGCGATTTGTCGGGCCCACCATTCTCCACCTGGCTAAACTTGAATTGCGGAATCTAGCCCGTCAGCCCATCTTTTTCATTACCCTTGGATTGCTGGTGCTGCTATCCATTCTGTCTGTCACCGTTCTGTCAGGTCAGCAGAATTTTCCGACACTACCCATTACCTCACAGATGACCGCCTTACGACTATCCATGGGGGTATTCATTGGCCTATTCTTACTGGTTATGACTGGTGAGTTGATTTTCTCCGAACGGACCGTCGGGTTCTGGCCCATTCATGATGCACTGCCTCAACCAAATTTTGTTTTCCTGGCCGCCAAGCTCCTGGCGATGATCGGTATTGCCGCTTTTCTAACGCTCGTGCTCTTCCTGACAGGTGTTGCGGTGCAACTAGCCAGTCATTTCTATGACATCGACTGGATGCAATATACCGACGACCTGCTCATGGACGGATTTCTGCGCTATTGCCAGTTGATAGCGCTTGGTGCGCTGATCGCTGTTCTGGTGAATAATCGGCTATTGAGTCACCTAATTAATCTACTGATTTTTGCGGCTCTGTTTAGTAGCTACCAGTTCCATGCAAATGGACAACTCGTTTACGCATACAGTTTTTTACCCGGCTCAACGACCTATTCTGATCTGATAGGTTATGGCGCTAATTCGCAGCTTCGTCCAGTTATGCATAGAGTCTGGTGGAGTGTCGCCGGGCTGTTTATCACTACGTTTTTTCTCACCTGGAACCGGGGCGTAGCGGGCTCATTCCCCGACCGCATCCGACAATGGTCCGCTGGATTTCAGGCTCCATACAACGTTGCATTTGGTACTTTATGCGTTTTTCTGTGCCTGTCGGTCTGGCAACTAAAGCACCAGTCACCATCCCTTGGTGATAACCAATCAACTCATCTTGCTACTCAGTCAACTACTTTTTCATCAGTATCGGGCAGACCTGTACAAATTCGATTACGCCATCACCATGCTTACCTGACCCAGCATATGTTGCGCTCAGTCAGAAACGCTCTTCGGAATGGCGAACAGATTTTTGGTCCTTACCCCTATTCGCAACTACAGATTACGGAAACGCCATTGGGGACGACTGAAGTAGGGTCGCGACCGGGAGAAATTCGGATAGCCGAAAATCAGGGCTGGACAGCCGATTACCGAAAGCCTACGCAACTCGATTATATCGATTACCTGGTTTCGCGGGAGGTATTTAAACAGTGGCTCGTCCATCGCTTACATCCCGTTAGCCAACCAGGAGCAGGCTTCCTTAAACAAAGCCTGCCCGAATACCTGGCCCTGCAAACCGTCGCCAAACAGTATGGTTCCGAACGGCTTCGGGATCGACTTGCGCAACGGGCCATGTGGTACGCCAACAGTCGGCAACGCAACCGCCAGCAGGCGACCTCAAGTTTACAATCGAATGGAAACGATGCCGTTGAACGCGGACGGGCCGCGCTGGCTTTAACCAGCATTGAACAAATCTGGGGCTCCCGGCCACTCAGCCTTACGATTGGCCAGTTTTATCAGAAAGCAATTCAGGAGCCATCTTCAGCAACAGCGGTCGCCTTTGCTCAGGAGTTATCAAACCAATTACCCGACCAATTAAAATACCTGAAAACGTACCTGAGTGAACCTTTAGCGTTCGATTTTAAAGTAGGCCATGTAGCGAACTTACCCAACGGCCTGACTGTCGAAATTCTTACCAGCAAATGGCGGGAAGAACCCAATGGACGTCGCCAGCCGATACCGATCAATGATTATATTCCCCTGGTCGTTCTGGATGAAGCGGGCCACGAAGTGTATCGACAATTGGCCCACCCCAATCCCGATGAGCGGTTCATAGCCCTTCCTCCGCTGCCCAATGCCCGAAAGGTCGTTATTGACCCGTTAGGTGCATGGCTGGAGCCCAATAAACGGGACAATACAAAGCTGCTCTGAACTTCTTTCGGATCAGTGCCCTTGAAAGCCCTTATTTACAACAAAACCCCAGCCAGCAAACTGTCGACCGGGGTTTCAATTTATGGATTGCCATGACTAAGCAATCCTGTCTATACCTGACTATTTCTATTCTTTTTTAGGCGGCCATGCGCAGAAATGAATCGTGCTCCGAAGCCGGGGCACTTAGCATGGGCGCAATGATGGTGTTCATTCGTTCGCGTACGAAACTCTCCTGCAAATAGGAAGGTAACTTAGCCACTAATTGACGATAGGCCTGCATACCCAGCGCTTTCGCAATGTACGCTTCATGGACGGAGTTCACATGGGCAACAATATTGACCAGACTCTGATGAAACAGCTTCACATCAATTTCCGAATCGACAAACCGTTCGATTTCCCGATTGGTCGACGAAATACGTAGACGGCTCAGCATGTCGAAATAGGTGGTGTAACCAATCTGCTTGGCTAGTTGCTTGTATTGCTCCACACTAAATTTCTGTAAAATCTCCCCCGTTTTGGGGCTTCGTAGCGCTGTTTTCGGGTTATTCTGAATCGCGTTGCGCAAGGCTTTCACCCGTTGATCCCGCGTGGTTTTCAGAAACTGTGCCAGTTCGGCCTGAACAGACCCTTCGCGCGAAGGCAGCAGCAGGTCCGATTTAGCCGCTACACTAAACCGTTTGGCCATTGGTAGCCGTTGAATACGGTAGTTATTGATTGGCCCAAGGGCGTAATAACCAATCGAAGCGGGGTAATAGCCACGTACGACCATGTTTCCAATCCGCTTCCGAATTAACTCTTCATTGCTCACATTGATGCCCTGAACGGCCAGAAACGCCCGTGCGCTAAACAACGCACTGTAATAGGCCTGAGGAAATGTCCAGTGCAGGGAGCTTTGCAGATACTGTTCGTCGTTAACAACTGGCGTAATCCGCAAGGCGTATTCGGCACTCCAGCTATTGAGTAATAGTTTTTCCAAAGCTTTCCGGCTCTCGTCCGTCACGCGCCCATAAAACTGCTGAAAAATGGGAAATTTAGCGAGGTCGAAGAGGTCGTTCTGGTGATGAATATGATAATCCATCGAGAAAAAATGGTTCAGAAACACTTGCGCTGGAATAGATTTCCGCCAGCTATCGTCGAGCGGCAAATTGCCCGTTGAAGCGGGTGTAAGGGATGCCTGAGCGTTCGGGGAATGCATCGTTGCGTTGGTTTTCTGTGTCATACAATAGTAACGAAAAAAGACTTTTTCCCGTTCATTTTCGTATCATTATTTTCAATAATTAAACCATTGATAATCAGTTATTTAAATAGCAATTTTTCACCCCAAAAACTACTCTTAAAACAGACCAACAGAACATAGCCGATAGCCCATTTCTTAGGCATTTAACGTACTTTTGAGGGACGTTTCAACGTTGCCTTTAAACCATGATGTGTTTTCAATATATAGTAATTGCCGGGTGTATCTTCAGTAGCAGCATGGCATCTGTCGTATGGGCCCAAACCACACCTACCCATCAGGTAGCTCCCACGAATGGTTCTGCTGTTGTTCAGGGATTTGTTCTGGATGGTCAGACCAAAGTACCTATTGCTGGAGCTACGGTCATCGCCAAAAATCAGGCTGGAGCCATTCGGGACCAACAGACCACCAATACTCAGGGTGCCTATCAACTCAAGCTTGATCCAAAGCAATCGTACATTTTTACGGCAAAAGCAGAAGGCTATAGTACGCTTGACGAACAGCTTTATTTCTCTTCGCCAACAGCCACTAGCATGGATCGATCCAGGAACCCAACGTTACTTTATCGCGCAAGCTCAAATCCTGTCAGACCCAACAACCCTCCCCCTGTTCATACAACCACCTCAACGGTTACGGTACCTCCTGTAAAAACTCCAGCGACCACGCCCCCCATTTCGGAGCAACCAGCAGCCAGCAACAGTACAACCGCTGATCGTTCGCGTATAACTCCTCCCAAAACGCTGGATGCCAAAGTAGTTTATACCCCTCCTCCACTGGTTGCTGCCGCTGGAACAACGACTCAGCTTAAAGCCCTTCAATTTGTCCAGAGCAAAGCCGAACTCCTGCCCGAAGCCCAGCCAACTTTAGATCAGCTTCTGGGGTTCATGCAGGAACATCCTACCGCCGAAATCGAACTGGCGGGCCATACCGACAATCAGGGCGATTTCGATGAGAACCTCCGCCTTTCCAAGCAGCGTGTCGATGTAGTGAAGGACTATCTGGTGAAGAACGGCGTTGCAGCCAATCGGATTACCACCCGTGGCTTTGGACCAACGCGTCCCATTGCCAGCAACAATTCAGAAGCGACACGGAAGCTTAACCGCCGGGTCGAAATGACAGTATTAAAACCGTAGAGACGCGATACCTCGCGTCTCCTACGCGTCAGCAATAATCCAGATTAACTGAAAACCACCTGGTCAGGAGACGCAAGGATGCGTCTCTACGCTTTTCGGCCTAGCCACAACCCGACTATTACGAGCGCCGTACCTGCCAGTGTGTACCCTGTGATGGGTTCGTCCATAAGTAGATACGAGTAAGCGAAACCGAAAATCGGGCAAAGAAAAAGCCAGAGTGAGGCCCGGATTGGATCTTGCCGAACCAGATAAAACCACAATTGCAAAGCCGCTACAGATACGGGCAGAATGAGCCAAAATAGCGATACCCAAAATCGCATGTCGTAATGAGACGACGAGAAATCGGCAAACAGCAGTGTAAAAGGGACCAATTGTAACCCACCCAGAAATACCTGCCATCCATTGATAACCAGGTTCGGTAGCCGCCATTCGAAACGGGCATAATAGACCGTTGCCGCCGACACCGAAATCATGCCCACCAGCAAAATCAATAACCCTTCTACCGTGGCATAGCTGTTTTGCAGAAGCGGATAGGTAGCAACCCCTACCCCAACCAGGCCCAGCAATAACCCGCCGATTTCGTTCCAGCCCGGTTTCCGACGCAACCATAGAGCCGATAGTAGGGCAATAAACAATGGATTCGTAGCGGTAGACAGGCTTCCAATCCCGGCTGATACCTGTTTTATGGCCAATACAAAAGCACCCAGGTAAATTGTGGTATTCAGGAGGGAGAAGATTAGTAACCGTCCCCATTCGGTACGCGTAGGCCAGGCGTTTGGCATACGTTGCACACTATACGCAAACAGGAGCATTCCACTACCCGCAATTAAAAACCGAATATTCGCCAGAATCAGTGGATGCGCCGACTGTACCCCAAACTTGGTCGCTACCGAAGCCGACGCCCACAAAGCCGCAAAGAGAAGACCGGGAAGAATTGTTTTCATATCAGGTAGCCCAATTCGCGCAGACGGCTCCGAAACCGGGGCAGGTTATCAGTAGCAATCAGAATCCGAAAGCCTTCGGCTTTTACCACAATCGATTTGAGCACCGGGTCCTGAGCCAGCAAGCGAATGAGCGGTTGATTGGTGGAAGCAATGGAGTAGGCCGTCATGTCCGTAATGGATGTCAAGGGATCGGCCTTACTCATGAGTTCATCGAAAAACGTTAGCCAATTGGCGGGCAGATTCGGGGCAACCGATTTACAGAACAGGTCAACCTTGGCTCGAAGCTGCTGTTTGGTTTTACAGTCTTTCAAAAATGTCTCGGGTGTTACGCGAAAACGGGTTGGACTTACCCGCTCGGCATAATTGGCCAGGATGGTCTCGGCTACTACATGTTCAGGATCGCAGAAAATCAGCAACGATTGCTCGTCGAAACGAAGCTCCTGAGTGGCTGTGTTCACTTTAGGAACGTAAGGCGCTTTTGTCCGCCCAAAAATAGAGGCCCCCAGGGCATTGAGCCGAACGTAGCGCAAGCCATCGTAAGCCGAGTAGTAATCGCTGGCAAATTTGCCGGTGGGCGCTTCGTAGGCAATGTCGAGCCAGCCCAGCGAGGCAAATAGAAAAAAACTGCCCAAGAGCGCAGGTCGCTCAACAAACAGATAGGCATTTCCCGAACTCACATTCCGGCGATCCATTGATCCCGCTCGCCACGACACTTCGGCTTCAGTTTCGTAGACTAGAGACGGGTATTCGCCAGCATGGCAGGGCCGTACAGACAAATCATGAATCTGTCCATACGCCAGTATATTTGTTACGGATACCCACTCGCCCACGGGCAGCCGGTTCATCCACTCCAGCAAGGCCAATTCGGCATCCTGCTTATACTGGTACAGACTCACAAACCCATGATTTTTCAGGTCGTTCAATAAAAACAAGACCGTAGCATGTTTTTCGAACGTTTTGCGGAGTTGGATCAGGGCTTCGAGCGAATCGGGGGCTAGTTGGTTCTTCTTCGGCTGATAAGGGGCTAGTATCTGTGCCAGGCAAGCAGTACGAACCAGTGGGAAGTCCGCATTGTCAGGAAAAAATTCACGTAGTCCCAGAAGCTTACGCATTTTTTTCAAGCCATTGGCCGCTACTTTCCCGGAGTTATTGATCGGAATACTGTCCTGCATCCGATACGCAATCAACTTCTGAATGTCTTCAAAAATGATTGTTTCGCCATCTTCCCACCGTAACAGACCGGCAGGAGGTTCGGATGAAGTTCGAATATGGTAGTTTTCGGGCTGTGGATAGGCCGTTTGCAGAAATTTCCGAATGTGTGGAGGCCATTCCAGAATTACATTTCCCTCCCAGCCTTCGCCCTTGTGTGGCAACAGTTTGAACTGACTGATCAATTTCACCGTACCACCACTATAATAATGGTTATCTCGCTCCTTAAGGGTCATTTTGGTACCAATCAGTGGCCCCAACACGTCGGCCGATACTCTCGGGAGCCAGGTCAGTTGCTCGGCGGCCTTCTGAATATCGGTCGGCAAGAAGTTATGAAACAGTCGATACACATCGGCATCACTAAAAACAAACGCTACACTCCAAATCAACCGGGCTTTGTTGGCCGTACTGAGGTCCATTGTTTTCAGGAGCGTATAGGGCAAATTAAGCGACAACCCATCCAGCAAATCCTGACAAGTTTCGACCACTTTACGGGCGTATTTGGCCAGCGACTGCAATCCATCTTTGTTGTAGTTCTGGTCAATATCCCGAATCAGTGCTGGCGAAATAGCAGCCCCTGTTTGCTTAATATATACTTTGGCAATTTCGCTGGCAATGTTGTTTCGGTTTCGCTCACTATTGGTATTGCTTTTGATGAGCGCATCCAGCCTGGTAATTAATTCGATTTGCTCCATACAGTTTACCCTAACAGGAAAGCAATGTCCGACTCACTAAACGACTTCAGGGCCGACGCATCGGCGCTGATTACGGCATTGAAGAGTTCGGCTTTCTTTTCCTGCAATTGCAGAATTTTCTCTTCGATGGTGCCCTGGGTTATCATCTTATACGCCATTACCTTTCGGCTTTGCCCAATTCGGTGGCTTCGGTCGATGGCCTGATTTTCGGCAGCTTTGTTCCACCAGGGGTCAAAAATAAAGACCATATCGGCAGCCGTCAGGTTCAGTCCGGTACCGCCCGTTTTCAGCGTCATCAAAAAAACTTTACAGGCGGGGTCGGTCTGGAACCGCTCAACCAGCCGTTGGCGGTCGCGGGTGGAGCCGCTCATGCTTACGTAGTCGATACCTTGTGCATCCAATTGATCGCCAATTTGTTCGAGAGCGGCCAGGTAGTTGACGAACACCAGCATTTTGTGGCCATTGGCGGCTGCGTCGATGAGTTGCTCCACCAATGTTTCGACTTTGGGCGACTCAATAGCCCCGCCCGATTTTGCTTCGGGAATGCTGGCAATCTGACGAAGCTCATTAAAGGCCTGAAAAATAAAAAACTGGCTTTGCTCCACACCCTTGTCGGCAATCTGACGTTCAATGGCTTCTTTATAGAACAAGCGTCGCTGCTCATAAAAACGCCGTTGTTCGTCCGACATATCTACGTAGAATACCTGCTCAATTTTGTCGGGCAGTTCGGTCAGCACATTTTTCTTCAACCGACGTAGTACAAACGGATAAATTTTCTTCCGAAGCTCAGCAATGGCATCGGGATCATTATGTTTCTGAATGGGAGTCAGGTAGTTATGACCAAATTGCTCAATCGACCCAAACATAGCCGGATTCAGAAACCTGAATAGCGAATAGAGTTCCGACAGGTTGTTTTCGATGGGCGTGCCACTCAAGGCCAACCGATGCTGGGCATTGAGCAACACAACCGCCCGGCTAGCCTGCGACTGGCTATTTTTGATATTCTGCGACTCGTCCAGAATCACGTAGAAGTATGGCCGTTCCCGAAATTTCTCGATGTCGTTTCGGAGCAAAGCATAGGTCGTAAAAATGAGTGAGCACTGGCAGGCCGCATCCAGATCCCGATTGTCGGCGTAGTAGGTATAAGTCGTCAGCCGGGGGTTAAACCGCTCCACTTCCTTCTGCCAGTTGAACAGCAAACTTTTGGGCATCACGATCAGCGTAGGCAAGGTTTCGCCCGGATAAAAGCGCGACAGTAATGTAATCGTTTGCAGAGTTTTACCCAAACCCATGTCGTCGGCCAGGCAACCGTTGAGGCTATATTCATGCAGATGTTCGAGCCATTGCACACCTCGTTTCTGATACGGTCGGAGTGTCGCATCGACCGATGGCAGTCGCGGTTTCTGGCTGGCCAGTTCGTTGAAGCCGGTAAAGAAAGCCCGTGATTTCTGAAAAGCTGCTCCGGCAACGGCCTCGTCCAGCAGATCTTCGGCCAGTGGTAAATCGAAAAACGACAGTTTGACGGTATCTTTTTTACTCTTCTGAAACAGCCGTTCGAGTTTGCGGATATAGGTTTCATTGACCAGCGCATGGCTCCCGTCCGACAACTGAATATAGCGTTGCTGGTTATACTGCCGAATCACATCGAGTAAACCAAGCTTTTGTTCGCCGAAACTTACCGTGGCTTCACCTTCCAGAAAGTCGATTCCATGACTCAGGCTGAGGTTCAATCGGGGTGGATGGGTACTAATGCGATACTGCTTCAGCTTTTCGGCTCCAAACAGTTGGAAGGTTTCGAGCAACCGGGGCAGTTCCTGATAAATAAACGCACCGGCTATTTCCTGTGGCAACACAAACAGGTTACCTTCTACGATATACTGCCCCTGCGATTTTCGCCGTCCTTTCTCTTTAACCGTGTGTTTCTCAATCAACTGGCTTACCTCGTCAATTAACCGGGCCAGTGGCTGGCGCTCTACAATCCGAACGGAAATGGTACGTTCGAGCGGGTTAACATCGGCATAGCGATACAGATCGAACTCATCCAGAAAACCGGCATCGGTGTTCGGTAGCTGCTGGGTCACCCGTACATAGAGCGACTGATCGGCGTCGATTTTCTCAAACACCAGACAGGGCTGGGCCATAATTGGCTCGGTTCCGGTGGTGATTAACCGATAATCGTCGTACTCAACCTGAACATTATCCAGATTCGACAACGCCAACGACAGATATTTGGTCAAATCGCCCGTTGTGAGTGATGTATCAAACAGCGGAACCCGATTAAATGCCGGGCCTACTTCATTAATTTCCACCACCCGCCCTGCCGATAGCACATACCGTTCGTTGAGCAGCAGAAAGTCTTCTTCGTACCGACCCGCCACCAATAGCCGGACACTCGCTTCCAGACTTGTTGGGGCCGACTCGTCGGTGTCGGTTGTTGGATTGGCAATTGCTATAATCTGAAGTCGTAACTCGCCCGTTTCGTCGGTAAACCGAATCGGATGCTGCCGCTCATCAATGACGACGGGGCAATTTCTGATGTAATCAATCAGGTAGTCGTACTGATGAAGGTAGAGCTGGGCCGATGGGTTCTCCCAGTCGATCACGAAGCCATTGCGTTCGCGAAGTTGCTGCATGGCCCGTACCAGATTTCGCAGGGCACCACTATAACCCTGATAATCAGGCTCAACAACAACCTCTTTCTCGTTAATCAGTTGGACATAGCTTCCATCGGTATCGAAACAGAGTTGCACTTTCAGAGCTTCGACTTTGGCAGATGGTGCGGCCTGTGTAGTAGCCGGAAACCGTCGAAACTGATCGAAAAGGGATGAAGCCATGTAACAAAATATGCCGATTGAAACGGCACAAAGATACGCCTTTCGCAGAAATGCCTGACGAAACACGATTTAAAGTCGTTCAATCGAAGAATTCAGAGGGCAAGTCCCTGACTGCTTTTATGGAACGCATTAACATAGTAAATGAAGCCTTACGGGAAAGCAAAGCTTTGAGTTTACGAGCTGCCTCAAACTCAGCGTGTCTTTCGGAGACTTCACGAGCTTGTCGCCACTCAATGATTAGTTCCAGTATTCTTATAAACCGTTTATGAATAGCATTTCTTAACTCAGCTGTTTTACGGTGAGTTTCCTCACTATCTCCATTATGAAGTTTTTGTAAAAGCTTGGCAGTATTGGTGGCTTTCTTATTAGAAGGGTCTACAGCTTCGAAATGGACTGCATCATTCTCATAATCGAAAAAGTAGAGCAGATCATTTTCAACATCATCAATTGGTTCACAGGGGTTCAAATAGCCCCCATCGGGGGTATTTCGCGGCTTCATCATATTGGCATCATGAGATGCCGGGTACAAATTCGACCAAATGTATTTTAACTCAGGTTTCTCATTTTGAGGAACAAAGTGCTCAACATCCATAGCCCATGACGTAAAAAAGGCTTCTTCAGTCAGATAGCATTTTTTGAAAAAACAGTCATCAAAAGCTTCAAATAAATCAGTGTTACGATACGACTCATGGCATTTGGGCTTTTTCAGCGTTTGCTGTTCTGGTGGCAACTGTTGATCGTTTTTATAAGCCTCAAGTTCGTCTAAGTACTTCCTAATTCCGGCATTATCCAGCGACTTCGGAGCTTGTGGGCTTCGCACTATATTAATCATGAAGCAACTGGATTAAGCGTTTTCTAAAATCATCGACTCTAACTCAACCCGAAAGCTGGGCGAAAAATAAGCTTCATTTTCTACAAAAAACTGTTGGAGTTTAGATTTTAACTCTTCCGGTTTATTCTTATTTTCTTTCAGAATTTCATCAACCTTTTTAAATAGCTCATCGGCAATTCCAGAATATTCATTGTTCATACCGAAATGTGATCGCATCAAGTCGGAATAACTACGTCCAACCGCTTCTTCACTGATACGCGTTTCTTTGGTTGTCAAATCAAAAATGGTCGCGTTTTTTATGCTGGCAATTACGGCCGGAGAATGTGTAGCCGCAATGAATTGAATATTAGGAAATAGACTTGTTAATAACGGAAGAACCTGTTCTTGTGATTGAAGATGCAAATGCGTTTCCGGCTCATCAATTAGAACTATTCCACAGGGATTATAGGCAAAACCTCCAACTTGTTTACGGATTAGATCAACACGTATAAACAAGTCCATTAGGATACTGAGTAAAGCAGAGAACCCTTCGGACAAAACATCAAATGTAAGTTGACGGCCATCGGAAAGTTGAATAAAGAACTCGAAATTTTCTCGCTGAAAAACAAGCTGAAGGCTTTCATCTTCAAAAATTTGACGGAAACGCTTAGTCAATATAGAGAAAAAGTTATCTATGTAATCTGACTCATCCTTTTGTTTTTCGATCTGATAGAATGCTTGTTCAACTTTTTTATTAACCAAATATTGTTTAAACTGCTCAATAAAATAATCTGTTGAGTTACTATCAATCAGCTTATTAGTAAAGTCATTATCTTTTGTAACAGTATTAACTACCTTTACTCTACTCTCTCGTTTTGCCTTAAAATAAGAGTAGACAATTAGTGATTTATTCTGTTCCCAAAAACCCTCTACTACTGCATTTATTGATGGTACTACTCGCTCGTACTTATTAAGCTCATTTATCAATCTTTGGCGATAATCATTATCTGTTTCATCATAAAGCTTATAGGTTTTTAGCTTATCATCTCTTTCGTGTTGTAAAGTATCAATATACAATAAAAGAGAGTTAGTATTAGCCTGAAACCATCTACCATCTATGGTTTGCCATCCAGAAATGTAGTTATGTAAATGCTCCAAAATCGTACTCTTCCCTGAGCCATTTTTGCCGGTTAGAATCAAATGGCTGAATGGCTTATAGCCGTGTAAGTCAATATTGAAATCCTTGTACGCGTAACAGTCGTTTACGTACAAGGATTTGATGTAGGGAAATTCTTCTGGTGTAATCATACCCAACGGCTTTTTACAAATTTAACGACAGGCGTTTCTAAAACCCAATCTTCCCTTTTCGGGTGTTGGGTTTCTGGTCGGCGGCCCAGTCGCGCATGTCGGCCAGTTCTTTTTCGAAACCTCCCGATAGAATGGGGAAGCGACACCACGAACGAGGGTCGAGGTTATGGTCGTCAAGATGGAAGGAAGGCGCGTACCGCTCACGTTTCCATTGGTTGCGGCTCCAGAGTTTGAAAAACCGCTCAACCCAAAGCAACAACCGATCCCGGTCGTAACTGCCTGCATAGCGCACTTCAATCATTTTCAAGACCTCTACGGGTGGCTGCTTATCCCGAATGGCACATTCTTCAATCGAGTTCAGCACATCATAGGGCATGAGATCGTCTTCGTCAGTTTGCTTCTTGTCCAGCGGGCGCAGTTCGGCCGTAGGTTGCAGGTTATTAACCACACTCAACCCTTTGACCTTGATCAACTGATCGGACGCTGACGGGTCGCTGACGGTGCCTGTTCGGTCGGCGGGTGTCCATTCGTTTTTTACGTTCAGGCCCACCGTTTCGAGCCAACGCAGCCAGCCCCGCAGAAAATGCTTGTCGATGCCCGTAATGGGCGAAATACTACCGGCCGTGTCGCCATCCATCGTAGCGTATCCCACAGCCGCTTCCGAACGGTTCGACGTACTGAGTAACAGCGCATTGTTCAGGTTCGCCAGCATCCAGATACTCGGAGCCCGCACCCGCGCCTGGATGTTTTGCAACGCCAGATCATCGCTATCCCACGAGAGCTTACGGCCTAGTTGTTCTTCGATCAGTCCCCGGTAGGCTTCAACCAGCCCATTGATGTTGATATTCATGAACGTGGCCCCTATGTCGTCGGCCAGGGTTTTGGCGGAATTGAATGTATCGTCGGAAGAATTTTCGGTGCCCTGATACATGACCGTCAGGAGCTTACCGACCATTTCTTCGGGTGTTTTACAGGTCTGAATGGCCTTGATATAACCCATCTTTTTCTTCACCCCATCCAGACCGATATTTTGAACGGCCATCCGAATCATCAGAAAGACCAGAGCCGCAATGGCCGACGAATCGGCTCCGCCACTCAGCGACAGTACGTACCCATGCGAGCGACTTTTCCGCAGGTAATCGAACAATCCAAGCGCAACGGCACGGGCAAATTCTTCTTCTTTCAGATAACCTCCCCGTTCCCAGGCTTCAAGTTCAGCTTTCTGGATGACAGGAGCAATGTCAGGCCAGTCGAAAGTCGTCGTCACGCGTAGGTTCGGATAGGCCAAAGCGAGATTGGCTCGATTCTGCGTCTGATTCAGGCGGGTAATTTCCACATCCACTACAGCCGAAACAATCAGAAAATCTTCATAGCTCAACCGTGGCCCCGACACCAGCAATTCGCCATTCGACGCCACCATAGCATCGCCGTCGTAGATCATCCGGCCCGCTTCGTTGCCCAGCATGTTGCTGTACACATAACTCACCCCAAAGGATCGTGATGCATCGACTACAAACCGTTCGCGCACCTGCGATTTCAGAAACGCAAAATGGCTGGCTGTCGGATTCAGGATAATGTCGACACCACGCTCATACAGCAGCCGCCCCGGCCGACTAGCTACCCACGCATCTTCGCAAATCTCGAAGCCAATCCGAATACCCGACAAATCGAAAACGACATCGCCAAAGGGATACATAAAATCACCGATTTTGATCTCATCCCGAACGTAAGGTGGCCAGGGCTGGAACCATCGGGTTTCGTAATGAACGCCATTATTGGCCATAAACTGCTTGGCCGTAAAGCCCAGAATCCGTTTGTTCGCTATCAGGCAGGCCACATCAAAGGTGCGATTATTGTGACGCAGCGGCAGGCCTACGGCCACGGCAATTCCACTCGTATGCTCCACAATATCGAGCAGAGAAGCTACGGACTGATCGATGGTATTCTGGGCAAAAAAAGCATCTTCACACCCATAGCCAGAAATACACAACTCGGTCAGGCACAGCAGGCTTACATTCTGCCGCTGTGCTTCCTCTATGGCGTTGATAATATTTTGTTTGTTATGTTCCCAGGCTAACGGGATTTGATTCAGGACTCCAGCGGCAATTTTCAGAAGTTTCATATTCAATGGCGAAAGAGCGAACGAGTGAAAGAGCGAACAGCTGCCAATAGCAACTACATACACAAGGCTCGTCGCTCATGAGATAATCGTCTGCAAGAATAACAAAGATGGAGGGAAAATAGATTTATAGCGGGCAAACAATAATATTTCGGCCGCTTTTGCGGAGTTACAGCTTACCGGAATACACGATTAGTTCCTTTCAGGCAACACTGGCCCTTTCCCGCAGCACGGCCTCTGCCTGAAAACGGCCTTTAAAATAGAGGTAGGAGCCAATGACCAACACGATGTAGAGAGCAGCCATAATGTAGGCTCCGTAGATAAAAAATTCACGGTAGCTGATCGTGGCATGGCCAAAGTTCTTGTAGAGCAATACGCCTACACTGCCCAGATAGCCATACCAATCGGCCAACGTGACAATAAAACCAACCGTACTGACATAACGGAACGAGGCAATTAATCGCTCAAAATACAAGCCATTGCAAGGCACATAGGCCATATACAAGCCCAACCCTGTCAGCAGAAACCAGTTACCGGGCGATAATGTGCCCGTTGCATACGCATACGTGCTCAGGCCCACCAGCGCCCCACCCACCAGCATCAGCCCGTTCAGGAGCGTAAACGCGCGAAAGTTATTGGTCACGCGCTGAAGCATCGCCATAATAATCAGCACCCCAACGGCAATTAGCGTTTCGGTTTTGGCAAAAATGCCCGGATTCTCGACACCCGCGTCTTTTAAAATTTCGGGACCAAAATTATCCCGAAAGTCCCGGAAGGCAGAGAGGAGGACATAGGAAAGGATCAATAGAATCAGGCCGGGGCGAAAATTGGCAACAAAGGCGCGACGCTCATCGGCATCCATCGGTTTGCGTAAGGTCCGCGAGGCCCGGTCTTCGTCGGTTGGGGGCGGCAATAACGTAAGCGCGTAGATAGAAATCAGCATGGGGAGCACAAACAGACTGCCCGTAACAAACGGCAGCCAGAACTCCGAAACTCCCCACGCACTTTTAATGGTCAGGGCCACTGTTTTTACGAAACCAGACGCGAAGATGAACGAAGCTGTCAGCCCAGCCACCAGCGCATCGGTCTGACGGCGTCCTTCCAGGAAACCCAACATAGTTCCATACACTAGCCCGAGTGGCAGGCCATTCAGAAACAGAAAAACGATATTCCAGGGCGCAGGCACCAGCGCAAAGCCCAACAACGCCAGCAACGCCACCCCCACAAAAAAGAGAATGTTAACCGCCCGACGGCTGGGTGACATCTCCGACACAACTTTTACGCCAATGCCTTTCGACACGGCATAGCCAAACACCTGCGCCGTGACGAGCCATATTTTATAGCTCACTCCGGCAAACATCATTCCCTCGAACGTAACCGCCGTAATCCCCCGACGAAAGGCATACATACAGGCATACGTACAAAACGCGACAGTAGCGCCATACAGAACGAACGCCGTTGGGTTACGAAGAAAAGCGGGTGATTTCACAAGGGGGAGTTTATGTTGATGAATGAGGTATCAGTCAGCCTTCGGCTGTCTCTAGTCGGCTGCGTCTAAAAATAAATATAAGGCTTTAATCTGGTCATTTTCAATAACGGCCACATCCATACCCGTTGCTACGGGCTGAACTCCCTGCGGACCAAGATTCCAGGAGATGACTTGTATTGTATGGTTCAACAGATAAATGGCCTTCTTTAGCGCTGTTAGCTTCCACTACTTTAACGCAAGATAAGCAACTTAGAGTAACTATGTTTGATACGATCATTTTGTGTGACCCCATCGGGGTCAAATGTTTATAGCTTAACCGATCTCCTATAGACATTTGACCCCGACGGGGTCATACAAAAAGGCTAATTCCAAATTGGCTTGTTGCTTGAGAATCCATTGAACGAAGCCTAAAAGTCTCGTTACAACCCGCTCATTCTCGATTGTAACACCTCATTTCCGATCAATAATCGCCGTTCTGTTGGCGGTAATGTTCGGCACGCTGATCGGCCCGGTCGTCCATTTCGGGGCCTTTCTGGATTTTGCGCCAGTCGAACGGTTTTTTGTAGGGTTTCATTGCTGCCTGTGGGTCGAAAACGCGAGCATCGGGCAGTACCGCGTCGTAAGGGTGAAAATCAGGTTTGTCGGTAAAAAAATCCTGCAGGAGCGAAGCCGTCTGGTCGTACTGGTTCACATACGGAACGCCCAAGATGTTATACATCACCTTCAGGATCGAGCCGAAATTGGCATGGGTGTGCGATACATATCCACGCTTTACATACGGCCCCGCCATCATTAATAGCGATCGGTGCGCATCTACGTGGTCAACACCGCCCTGTGGGTCATCTTCCGTAATGATGACGAGCATGTTTTTCCAGTATTTCGTGCGCGACAGAAAATGCAGTACCCGACCCACTGCCAGATCGTTATCGGCCATGTATGAGTGCAGATAGGGATAACCAAAATCAGGTCGCGGACCAGCACCGTGATCGTTCGGTATCTGCATCGTTACGAGTTGCGGCATGGTTTGCTTGCTCTTGCCTAACCACTTAGCCGTAAACTCCCGCTCGAACTGCTCCATCCGATACTGGTCAGGCACGTTGGTATTATACCCGGCATAATCGCGGGAGGTATGCGGATACACGGCTTTCGGCATGGGGAACACCACCGGCTGAGCCGCGCCAAACTGGGTAGTTGTCCACTCTTCGACTGATCCGGCATATTCATTCGCTTCCCCAAAATTGTAGAACGGGATTTTGTTGCGTTCAAGCGCTTCCCAGAGTCCACCGATTTCGTTGTAATCTTCCGGGTCAATAGCACCTGATGTTTTGGGGAAACGCCGACCCGGCGCTTTTGAATCGGCATCGAATCGCCCTTTCGAGGCCGCATTGGCCTCCACCCACTCATTCGGAATCGTGCCCATCATCCAGTGATGTCCGTGAATACTGGCATCCGAATCGCAGTAAAAATTATCCGAAAATGCAAACTGACGTGCTACTCCCAGGTGATTGGGCATCACATCGGCGGCCGTGATCCGAACGCTATCGAGGGCAGTATCGGTTGTTCGACCGCTATTGCCACGACTGGTCGACACTCGGGTTTTGATGGTTACCCCCTGCCCAAATCGGGCCAGCGTTGAATCCCCATTGCCCGTTCGTAGTTGGCCTAACACCTCGTCGTAGGTACGATTTTCTTTCGTGATGTAGACAATGTATTTGATGGGCGACTTACTGGCTGGGGTCGGCCGTATATTGGGCAAAGCGGGTAAGGGATTGCGGCCATCGTCGGTAATGGTAACGGCCTGATAGGTATTTTCCAGAACCTGCTTTGTGTAGGTGGTCAGTTGGGTTTTCTCCGGCACGGGAATGGCCTGAAATGTACCGAGTTGAATATCGCCAATGTAGGTTCCCTGTGGCGGCTTCACGAAACTGGCCCCTCCGTTTGGACCGGCCCCATATCCTCTTGCCGAGATCGCATACAGCATTTTTTCATCCGGCGACAGTGCTACCCGCGTAGGGCCCCAGCCTGTCGGGATTAGTCCGCGAACGGTGCGGGTTGGCACATCGACAACAGCGACGGCATTGAAAGCCAGCAGCGCCACGTACAGCGTTTTTTCGTCTTTGGTCAGCGCCATACCAAATGGCATCAGCCCGCGATACCGATCCAGTTTCGGGTCAATTTTCAGGGCAATGGTTCCGGCCAGTTTGGGAACTGACCGTCCACCGGGTTTATAGTCGATAATGGAAATATTGTCGTTGGTGGCATTGGAAACGTACGCGAATCGACTTCCGACCACCACCGAGTTTGGCGAAGCTCCACCAACCACTTCGGCCTCCTCGATCATTTCGCCAATCTGAACGCCGGTCTTGATTTTACGCACGACCTTGTTGGTCCGCAAACTAACCGTCCAGACACTCATGGCTTCATCGGCCAGGGGGCTTCCCAGGCCCGGTATCCGGCGGCCTTCTGCTTCTACGCCCTCCTCCGACTCTTTGGTATGAGCCGCATACGGCGGAAACTTTAGAGCCGTTGTTTCCTGATTCTCTTTCGTTACGCCAGGTACTTTGGGATAGGCATATAGCCCTACGTTCGCTACGAACGCCAGCTGCCGATCCGGGCTAATGGCCAGGCCGAAGGGTTGCCGTCCGGTCGGAATCGAAGCGGTGATTCGTTTAGTTGCCAGATCAATCCGCACCAACCGGAAATTGGCGCGATCAAGCGCAAGCAATTCATTGCCATTCAGGAGCAGGTCCGATGTAAAACTATCGGTATAGCCATTGCCATCCAGATTAATGCTGTCGATAGTTCGGAGTTGATCGGTGTCGAAGATCAAAACCCGGCCTTTATCGCCGTTGCTCAGGTAAGCCGTTTTGCTGTCGGCAGCAAAGGCAACGCCAAGAAATGAGCCTGCTTTTAACGCTTCAGGAATTTTACCGGCATAATCGGGAACGCGGAGAGCCGTAACCGACTCAGGCTGTGAGGTCCCGGCTCGTGATAACTGCAGAACGGTCAACACTCCGTCGTGCAGCGAAACCGCACGCTGCCCATTGGGCGATATAGCCAGCCCAAACGGATCGTTTGTGATGCGAATGGTTTGGCCTGCGGGCGTCACATAGCGTCCGCTTGGCAGGACAGATCGGCCAGCCGTATCAATTTTGCAGAACTCCGCTCGCCCTGGCACCTGCAAGGTCGTATAGGTACGCTGGGCGAACGCAGGCAGCGAAGCAAAAAACAGGATAGAAAGGAGACTTGCTCTCATAGTTAATTGGCAGAATTCTCTACACGTTGGGCCATTGCCAGATAATAGGCCATATCCGGCGTAGGCAAACCGGGTATTTTCGCCTGTTCGTCCCAGCCACGTACCTGTAGAATTTCCCGAAAATAGGGATTGGTTTCAAAGGCCAGCGCTTCGCCTACGTTCATAGGACCGCCCTGAAACTCCAGCGTTTTCAGACTGGCTTCCGACAGCCGATCAAAGTAAGCCGCATTTTTATAGACCAGATACCGCTTAGCATTCACGTGGTGCTCAATTAGTTGTGCCACTTTCTCCGAAAAACCAAGTTCCCGCAGGTAGTCGGCACCGAGCCGTTCGTGATCGACCGTACCATATCCATCCATGTAGCCATTGGCTAAGTCGGGTGGGAGCAGATGGCCAATATCGTGCAGAAAAGCAGCTACAATGGTTTCTTCATCGGCCCCTGCCTTTTCGGCCAGATAGGCACATTGCAATGCGTGTTCGATCTGGGTTACAGGCTCTCCGTAATAAGCGTCCTGCCCGCCCTGGGCAAAAAGATCAGCGATGACTTGCATAGATTATGTGTACTGAAGGTAAGTTCGTTCAATGCTTCCGTCGTCGAACAGGTCAAAAAGGGCGTACCCCGCTTTCGTTTGCTGATAGGTATCGCTTTTCCACCAGTTTCCCGACACAGCCCCATTGCAGAAGTACGACACACCGTTGTAATCGACCCGGTCGAGCAGGTGCATGTGCCCACTCAAGGCCGCTTTGATGTTTGGGTACTGATAAAATAGTTTCAGCAAATCGGGCGTATTGCTCAACACAAGCCCTCCCGAAATAGCCCAGTTGCCATTCTTTACGTTCGCTTCACTGAAAAAGGCCGTAGGGCTGAAAATAGGAATGTGCGACAGAATCAGCACGGGCGTTTTCGGATTCGTTTTTGCCAGATCGTTCTTCAGCCATTCCAGCTGCTGTGGGTCAATAAAACCTGTATACCATTTGTTTTCAGGCGTCAGCTGAACACTGTCGAGGATGATAAAATGCCAGCCGTTCCGATCAAAGCTACGGTATCGGTCGCCAATACGCATCAGATCGACGGCCCATTTTTTACCATACATCGGGTCATTTTTAGCCTCGTCATATCCCCATACGTCGTGGTTGCCGATGCAGTATTCGATGGGCAGCGAGTTCTCCGCTTTGACGACCGTATGCCAGGCATCCCACTGTTTCTGCACCTCAGCCCGACCCAGCTTCAGCGCATCCATGATTACGTCGCCCCCGTGCAAAACGAACGCGGGCTTATCGGCCTGATTTTGTACATGATGAAAACAGCTCGCCACCCCTTTCATGGGCGTCGTTTCGGGTGTAATGTGCGTATCGCCCACGTAGGCGAATCGAACACTACGCTTGCGGGCCAGATTCTGTGACGACGATTCAGGTGTTAAATCAGGTACAAACGGTAGTAAGCTGGCCGATTTGAGAAGGGTTCGACGGTTCATAGGGTAAAAGCGGATGGACGAAAATAGATCAGTTGGGGCGTCTTCAAGCAGGAATGCGTTAAAAATAAAGGAATCCCCTTAAACGCCCAATAACCGTTCCCGGTAAAAGCCAGGAACGGTTTTAATAATTGGTCCAAACAGACGATTGATGGTTGGCTATTGAATGTTCAATCGTTGGGAATGCCCAGACAATCAGTTATCCAGGCATTCCCAATGAGTTTATTTCAAACTCCACATAGCGGCATTGATGTCGTCGTTACCGCCGTACTGGCTCTGAACAGCCGATGTGTTATTGGCGGCATTATACGACCGTTCTGTAGCTGGATACTGCCAGCGGAGCGGAATTCGCTGACTGTTGCCCGTTCCGGGACCAACCAAAAAGGTTGGTACGCCCGTCCGACGCTGATTATAAAACGCTTCCAGACCCGACTGCTGAGCAAAGGCCAGGTATTTCTGCGTCAGAATCTGCTTCAATCCATCAGCCGAATTGCCCGCATACTTCACCGCCGACTGCGCGTAGTAATCGGCAAAGCTTACACTGACCGTATAGGTATTGAATACTTTATACCCACCATCGGCCGAGAAATACACCGTATTGGCTCCATCTTTCAGCCCATAAAATCCCCACGATGCCAGAATGCCGTTTTTGTAGTAGTCTTCGGCATTGCCAGCCGCCCAGCCCCGATTGATCCCTTCGGCCAGGGAAAACTGTAGTTCAGGATAACCAACAAGGATATAAGGTTCAGCCGTATAGGTGCTATAGTAGTGCTTTCGGTTCTGGAACGAATAAAGCCCCTGATTGGCGTTCGATGACATGATCGCCAGATCTTCGCCCGACGATGCGCCGACAAACGCAGCAAAGTCGGTAGGTTTAAGACCCGCTGCAATTTTGGCCGTAGCCGGTTCAGCGACCACAAACGTGCGTGGATCTTTCAACGAGGTCAGGGTACCCAGATAGGTAGCGGCCATATTTTCGCGCGTGGCATTCTGACCAAAGTTATCGGGGTTCCGATTATACTTGTTGTACTGGTTGTTGTAAATGTATTGCAGGTTATCGTCCATCGATGCCATCAACGGATACTTGGTGGGGTTATTCACCACATCGGCAAATCGCGCTTTAACGTTCAGATCCGTATCTGATTCTTTTTTCGACAGGCTAACCAGCACCCGCAACTTATAACTATTTACCACTTTTTGCCACTTGGCCAGGCTGTTGTTCAGGTAAATGTCGCCCGACAGATTATTGTCGTTTTTGGCAATCAACGAAGTCAGATCGCTATTGGCATCGTCGAGCCATTTCAGAATCTGCACATACACGTCCTTCTGCGAATCATACTTCGGCGTTTGATTGTCGAGTCCCTGTAGTGCCTGTGTCATAGGAATATCGCCCAGGCGCTTGGTCATCTGCTCGAAAAAATAAGCCCGGAAAAATTTACCAAGAGCCGAATAGGCATTCACATCGGGAAGGCCCGCTTTTTTAGCCTCCTGCTCCATTTTTACCACATTTTTCAGCGTCGTATAATACAGCCCGGTCGATGTCCAGGAGTATTCGTTGGTGGCGTAGTAGTTGTAGTTACTGGCGTAGAACTGGTTATAGCGCTGGGAGTCGTTCCAGGCACCACCACCCGCAATGCTGTACATATCGTTCAGTACGCCATTGAATACCAGCGATGCGGGTGCGCTCGTGGGCCGGTTAGGGTCCTGTTCGAGTTGATCGAACGGTTTCTCGCAACTGGTCAGCATCAGGCCCAGCGCCAAAACCGAAAGGAGTATGTGTTTATGAAGTTTCATGATTGTAAAGTCGATAATCGGTTTACCCCTAAAGGGGATTTAGGGGTAAACCGAATGTTAAAACACCAGATTTAGATTGATACCATACCGCCGGGTGGTTGGGGTTTGAAGGCCCGAAACGCCACCTGTCAGATACTGGTCGAGGTCAATGTCTTTGTATTTAGCGAAATACAGCAGGTTACGACCAACCACCGACACACTGGCCTGTTTTACCCCCAGCCGACGCAGGGCGGTCTGTGGCAGCGTGTAACCAATGATTACCTCACGTAGTTTGGCATAGCTCCGATCCATCAGGAAAGACTCTGCCTGCCCATATACTCGGGCGATGTAGTCCTGTGCATACGTTTTGGTCGTGTTGGGTGCGTATTTCAATTCGCCGTAATTCAGGATATTCCCGTTTACGTCGTAGTTAATTGAGCCACTCGTCAGTACAACGCCTTCACCCACATACGATTTGACAGCCTGTACATCATTCTTGCGCGCTTCGCCATAGGCCCCCTGAATGGTTTCGATGTTACGACCGCCCTGGAAAGTTTTCTGCCGGACATAATCGCCAATGATCCCCCCTACTCGCCCATCGAACTGGAAGCTAAAGTTGATGTTTTTGTAGCTGAAGCGGTTATTAAGTCCCCATACAAACTTCGGATTCACATACCCCAGGAACTGAGCCACCGGATTCACAATCGGCCGTCCACCCGCATCGTTGATCAACTGCCCATCGGGCGTACGGATGAACGAACCTGCATAGAACCCGTCGGTCCGGTCGCCAATGTTGATAAAGCGTGAACTGCTGCTGCTCCCCACAAAATAGTTGGAAGCCAGGGTATTGATACCACCTTCGGGATACACTTCTTTCAGCCGCTCGGTATAGGTCGAGTAGTTGGCAACCACGTCCCAGTTGAAGCCTTTAGGCGAACGAATCGCCTGGCCCGTCAGCGAGATTTCTCCGCCTTTTTTCTGGGTCATGATCCCGTTTACCAGTCGGCCCGTGTATCCCGTTGATTCCGAGGAGGGTAGCGTGAAGATACGTGGCCCGTCGTTGCTGATGAAGTAAGCCGCATCCAGCGCCAAGCGGTTGTTCAGGAAGCGAATGTCCAGACCTACCTCCGTTTGCGATGTGGAGTTCGGCTTCAGGTTCGGGTTGTTGAGCGTATTGGTGTAATACGCTGCCGGTTTGTTATTGTACACCAAAGGCAGCGAATATACCGCCGAGTTCTGGTAGGTTGGCCCACCGTACGACGAGCTGTAGTCAACCCCATAGCCCAGCGGATACGAAGCGCCTGGTGTCGTACCAATCGTCGACTGGGTCAGACCGTCTTTAACATTCGCATACGACGCCCGTAGTTTCAGGAATGAGATGCCCAGGTTCGTCGGCAGATTGATATAATCCGACAGAACCGTACTCAGCGCTACCGATGGATAGAAGTATGCATTGTTGCCTTTGGGGAGGGTCGACAGTTTGTCCACGCGGCCTGTTGTGGTCAGCGTCACGTAATCGCGGAAGGTAAAGTCGGCGGAATAATAAGCAGACAATACCCGCATATCGGCCTGAAAATTATTGGCAATCAGTGCATTCGACGAGTTGGCAAAGTTGTATACGCCCGGAACGTTCAGGTAGTTGGTGCTGGCAAAATCGGAATTGTAATTGAACACCCGCGCTTCGCCACCCGCCAGAGCATTGATGGTCAGATCGGGCGTCACTTTTTTGTTGTACTGCAACAGAACCTGGTTGATGTTATCGAACAGGGCCCGACGGTCTTCACGGTAATCGCCCCGCGCTTCTTCCCGGCCGTAGGTAGTGGCCGAATAAGGGAATTTTTCGGTGCGAAGCAGGTTGTAAGTCGTCAACTGCGTTTTAGCTGTCAGTTGCAGCCCATCGGCAAGCTGATACCGCAATGACGCATAACCATATACGTTGTTGTTGTAGTGACCGCGTAACCAGTATTTGGCCAGGAACCAGGGGTTATTGTAGCGTTGATACTCGGCATAAATCTGCTGTGTACCCTCTTTACCCGGCTGCCAGATCTGCTTCATATCGTCGATATTCCAGTCGGCACCACCCCAGGCAATAATATTATAAATCAGCGAGTTCGGCCCGTAATTTACGTCGGGGAAGTTGGGCGTAAACTGCCGATTGTAGTTCAGACTGGTTTCAAAACGCAGCTTCGGCGAAAAGTTATAGCCCCCTGTAATGTTAAAGTTAGCCACATTCAGTTTGGTGTTGGGTACCAGACCACGCTGGTAGTTATACGACAGCGAAAAGCGCATATCGTATTTCTCGCCCGTTGCGGCTACCGCTACGTTATTGTTCGACAGGATACCCGTCTGGATGAACCGACGGAGGTTGTCTTTTCCGCGAGGAGTAAATGGCGTAGGCTGCCGGTCGCTGGTAAACGTAGCTCCATTTGGAAACTTGGTCGTGAATGTCTGACCAGGTACTACCGGACTATCATATTGCGGAATCAGCTGACCGTTCAGAGCTGGTCCCCAAATGTCGTAGTCGCCGTCGTTCAGGCCGTTTCCTTTGCCATCGCCGAAGGCATAAACCCCGTGATCACCAGGGCCGTACTCATCCTGTACTTTCGGAATGGCAATGAATCCCTGATCGAACATCTGGCTCGTGTTCACTTCCACCGAAAAACCACGCTTATCTTTTGTACCGCGTTTGGTCGTAATCAGGATGGCCCCGTTCTTACCCCGGAAACCATACAGGGCGGAGGCCGATGCGCCTTTCAGCACCGTGTAGGTATCGATATCGTCGGCACTGATGTTCCAGGTATCAGACGTGATCGGGATACCATCGACCACAAACAGCACATCGGAGTTACCCCGCAACGAAATGTTCGGGCGGCCCAACAGTTCCGACGAAGCACCGATGGTTAAACCGGCTACTTTTCCTGTGAGCGAGTTAATCGGGTTCGGCTCACGCGCTTTGAGCAGTTGCGCGCCATCGACCGACTGAATGGCCACCCCGGTCTGGCGAATATCTTTCTTGATACCCAGCGCCGTCACGACTATTTCACTCAGGGTAGCCGTACCTACGGCCATGGCCACATCGATTGTGGTCCGGTTACCAACGGCAAACTCCTGAGTTTGATAGCCAATGAAAGAAAACGTCAGCGTACCGTTGGCTGGTACGTTTAGTGAATAGGTTCCATCGGCGCGGGACGTAGTACCTGTGGTGGAGCCTTTAACCACAATGGATACACCCGGTAAGGGTTGATTATCGTCGGCCGAGGTCACTCGCCCTGATACGGTTTGCGCCCAAACCGACAGGATTGGCACCGCACTAACTAAAAACGTCACCAGCAGGCGTCGCAATGAGCCGGTTAGTGACGTTGAAGACAGTAAAAGAGGCTTCATACGTGTTTTGCAGGTTAGTATTGCTTAAGTACTTTTCCGCAAAAGTATGATCCGGCTATTACGCCAGTATTACCCCTATTTTACTTCATTATCAATAAGATAAGACAAGCCGAGCCGAACATTAAGGCAACTTTACCAAATCGTTATTTTTCGGTTTTACAGCCTTTATACGTATACACCTAACCACTGACGGATACTTTCTTCGGCGTAACCGGCTCCCGAACTCATGCCTTTCCCCCCAATACCGGTCACGATTCGAATGGTCGGATCGACATCATACTCGAAGATTTCGGCTGGGGTCTGGCTATAAAAACCGGCCCAGGCTTTTTTGATGGTAATTGGAAACGACACAATCCGTTGGGCTTCGGCCAGCATGAGGTCGTTGATGTAATCCTGCGTATGATAGCCCAGATCTTCAGCCTGGGTAGCGTCGGCATATTCGTGCGAATCCCCCACAATGATCGACCCATCAATGGCTTGCTTGAACAGGATATGAATGCCCCATTTTTTCAGTTCGGCCAGCGAATCGGGTGTTTTGATAGCCGCATACGACGGACATTCCTGAAACGACTCATACCGACGAATGGTCAATCCGGTCAGTATATTGCCGGGCAATTGAAGACCAGCTACAGGTTCGGCCAGGAGCATTTGCAGCTTACTGACAACTAATCCGGCTTTAGCCAAAATTTCCGGGTACAACAGACGAACTTCATGCCCTCCACAAATGAGTACACGCCCCCCTTGAAAACGCTGGCGGTTACTAAGGGTTACGGTAGCTCCTCCCCCATCCGGCTGCACATCAATAACTGCCGAACCTGGTCGATACTCCACACTGTATTTCTGCTGAACATACGCAATGAGCCGGTGAATCATCTGCTCCGGCTCCACACTCATCTCATCAGGGAAAAACAACCCGCCCACTACATAACCTGGCTGCAAGGTAGGGTATTTATCCAGGCACTCCGCTTTGGTCAGCAGCGAACAGGGATAACCAATCTGCCGGTATCGGTCATAAAGCTCATTGGCCAATGTCCACTCATCGTTGTCTGACGCGATGTAGATGGTCCCATTGGCCCGAACAGTCAGGTCAGTTTCCTGCTGAATACGCTGGTAAATCTCCAGGCTCCGACGCCCGTAATCGAACCATCGGCCAGCCAGCCCGGAGGGCACCACCTGCCCAAAATTCCGCACAGTAGCCTGAATGGGATAACGATCTTTTTCGAGCAGTAAAACCCGCAGCCCGGCTTTAGCTGCGTGATAGGCATGAAATGTCCCGAGCGCTCCGGCTCCAACAATAATCAGGTCGTAAGTAAGCATATATCGACGTACGTTCCTCCGCTACACTTCAATCTTTTCTTTTTGAGACTCAATCAGAGCCGGTAATTCGGCCAACGACCCAATCAATAAATCATGTGGATACGCTTCCAGTTGATCGCGGGAATGAGTGCCGTTGGTCACTCCCAGATTGAGCGCTACGCCAGCCGCCCGACCCGACAGCAGATCGGAAGGCGTATCGCCAACATTGATCACCGCTTTGGGGCTAGACACGTTTAACCAGTTGATAGCCCGTTCAATCATATGCGGATAAGGCCGTCCACGTTCTACTTCATCGCTGGCGATAGAAAGTTGGATAATACTCTGTGGACCGCCCATGTATCGTTTATCAAGCCCCTCGAGCCAGCCCAGCTTCTCCAGAATAATATCGGTTACAACCCGGTAAAAACCTGTGGTAAGCGCGATGGCAATTCCCTGACTTCGTAGATAGGCAAATGTATCCAGGCAACCTTCGGTTGGCGTAGCCCCATGATCCCGGTAATGCGCTTCCAGAATATGCCGGAAGGTGGCATACGACACATCGACCTGCCGCTGAATGTCGGCATGCAGTTCACCGAGTTGTTCTTTCCAGAGTGTCTCGAACACATACCGTTTGGCCAGGCCCTGCATAGCCAGAATGCGTTCGTCGGTCACGAACAGGCCCGTTTGGGCAGCCGCTTCGGCAAAACACCGCTCCACCTCGTGCTGGTCGGTAACGGTAGTGCCTGCCATATCAAAAACCACTAATTCAATGGGTTGCATGGATTGAATTTATCTGAGGAGGAGTAAAGCAACGGATTTTTTCAGTATGTGCCACCTACTCCATATTAAGAAATAGAGAATATTTTTAGCCGTTCGGCCTAGGTTAAGCCGGAACAGAGGGGCCCATCAATTTCCAGAGAGCTGGTAGCCTCCTCATTTAGTTCGCACAATGGTCAGCTTTTTCAGCAGTTCTTTCCGACCCGTCGCTGGGATCTGAATAGCCGGTCGATGGTCGGTTAGAAACAAATAATTAGATTCCACACGCTCAACGTAGTCGAGATTAATGAGCAACGAACGGGAAAGGCGATAAAAATTAGGTGCCTGAAAGTACTGCGCCAAGTGGCTCAGATTCGTGCTGATATGGTGCGTTTTCCCATTAGTCAGGTACACTTTCACATAAGCCCCGTCGGCTTCAACATAGAGCACTGTTTTGGGAGCCACTTTCTCATACCCTTTATCGACAGGTAGATACAAATACCCCGACGGCGTATTTTCTTCAAGTTCTTTGAGCATCGACTGGAAATAATAGTAGGCCAGTTCGACCTGCAATTTCAACTCGTCGTGCCGGAAAGGTTTGAGCAAATAGGCAGCCGGAAGCGTTTTCTTAGCCGCCTGAAATGTTGACGGCTCCGAATTAGCTGTCAGGTAAATAATGGGCATTCGATGAATTTCCAGCAGTTCACGCGCTGTTGTTATTCCATCAGCACTGGACCCTTCCAACTGGATATCGATCAGCGCCAGATCGGGCCGATGCTGCTTAACAGCTTCCAGGGCCTGATCGAATGTACGCGCAATAGCCACTACCCTATGCCCTGCTTCCTGAAGCGTTTCGCGCAGGTCCATAGCCGTAATGGTTTCATCTTCAACAATCAGAATCGTTAACGGATTCATAATTCCTCACTAACTACAGTTTATAGACCATACTAAACTGCGTTCCCTTTCCGCCTTCTCCCGTGCTGAACGAATAGGTTCCCGATAACTGGGCTACCTGCGCATCGATCAGTGCCATACCAAACGAGGTACGCTGAATTACTGGATTATCGTCCCAAAATGACGTTTCCGTAGTATCGAAACCAGGCCCATTGTCAGCAACTGTGCATTCAAGCTGTGCTCCCCGTTGGCGGCAGCTAATCCAAAGCTGAGGGGTAGCATTAGCAGGAAACGCATATTTACAGGCATTGGTTATCAACTCATTCAGGATCAACCCCATCGGCACAGCTTTATCGACCGTGAGCGACATGGGTACAATGGTAAAATGAGGCTCTAAAGATGCGTATCCAAACGTTTTCAAGACACCCTGCACGAGTTCCCGGACAAATTCGTCCAGATCAATCTGCGCCAGTTTCTCGCCATCATAGAGTCGTCGGTGTACAATTGCCATAGCCTGAATCCGTAATCGACTTTCTTCTACCGCTTTCCTGGCCGATTCGTCCGACAATCGTTTAGCCTGAAGATTCAGCAGACTGGCTACGACCTGTAGATTGTTCTTGACCCGGTGATTCTGCTCTTTCACCAGCGTTTCGTTCTGATGACTAATCCGCTGATTGCGTCGATTAAGCCGAAAAAACACCAGGCTCATAGCCGTTACCAGCGCCAGAAGTAACGATAGGGTAATGGTAAATCGACGCTGACTCTGCAAATTTTCGGTACGTAATATCAATTCACGATGTTGGGCTTTCAGTTGGGCTTCTTTTTTTTCAGTTTCATATTCTACATTGAGCCGGGTAATGGCTCCCTGATGATCGGCCCGAAAGGCATAGTTCTGAAGACTTTCCAACTGCCTCAATCGTTCGTAGGCTAGTTTCCACTGGTTCGTTTTTTCATAATAGCGAACAAGCTGAACATCAATACCTATCTGGGTATCGTAATCGTTCAGATTTCGCAATTTATATCGTTTTTCGGCATCGTTCAGCAATTGCCAGGCCTTGTCGAGCTTTCCGTTATCGAGGTAGATCCCGGCCAGTTGTGACATTACTTTCACTAAAATGTCTGCTTTCTTCTTAGCCTGAAATAAGGTCAATGCCTTCTCCAGATAGGTAGCGGCCTGCGGGTGTCGGGCACTGGCCAGGAGCTCTCCCAGCGCGGCATACACATCGGCGACGCCAACGGTATCGTTCAATCGTCGACAAGCCGCTTCGGCCTCGCTATAGAAGAACAGGCTACTGTCGTACGATGTTCGGGCCTGTGGGCGCTGGCTCGTCCAGATATTTGCGTAGGCCTGCCCCAACCCGATACCCGCTCGGGAAAGGGCAGTATCGGATTTCAAGGCCCGCGCAATATGCATAGCGTATCGGCCATAACGTACTGCCTCTGCCAGATGCCTTTGCTTGATTTCAATGTTACTTAGCCGGTAGTACAGTCGACTGAGCTGTTCCGAGAAACCTTTGGGTTCAAGAATACGAAGTGATTTGATAAAATATCGATGTGCATTCTGATAATCGCCCGTAAACGAGTAGGTTTTCCCATACAGGTAATAGGCTTCTGCCAGCAACAACGAATCCCGTTTTATCAATGCCTCCTGCTCTGTTTGCTGTGCCTTTTGCAGTCGATTGGTCTGCACTTTCAGATAGGAAGGCTCCTGCGCAAGGCCTGGGTGGAACGCAATTAGCCATAACCCTCCAAGGCAAACAAAAAAGGAACGCAAAGAGCACGCCATGGTGTGATAGTCAATAGGTATTCAACAACCCCTCTGCCAGCAAATCTACTCAACCTCTTGTTTATCTAGACAATTATTTTTCCCACAAGAAAAAAATGGTGATTGGCAAGAAAAAGTATAAGGTTGAGGTAGGTTCTCTTGTTACTGATTTTACAATAAGACTTATTTGTAAATATTTACCTGTCAGTAGGTAGCCTTTATTTGTTTCCGCTTTCCGTTTTTGCTCACACCTGCTCAATCAAAACGCTATGGTCAAACTTTACTATCACCCATCCATTCCTCACGCCTGACCAACCTGCGTCCGGGCTAGGTCCACGTCTTAGTGGGTTCTACGAGTCCGGTTAGCTGCTTATTTTTTGGTCTGACCTTCCCTAAGTTTAAGGATCAGTTCCGTTTTATGATCATGTAGCCGCTTTTCTAATCCTACCGGATAAATGTGCGGGTTTACGAAACGCTTTACGCCAGGGTGCAGGCCCGCCAGCTGTTCCTGCACCCGTGCTCGTACGTCATGAATGCCCGGCGAGGTATACACACACTGACCGTCCTGAAATACGGTCACTAGCAAGTCTTCGTGGGGTTGGTCTGCATTAAAACGACGACGCTTGGTAAAATCGAGGGGATCAATCATAGTGGCCGTCCCTGTCGATTCATGCATAACCTCCGTATCATAAATCATGTCGGCCAGAAATCCGCGTTCGTCCCGAAACCGGCGAACCTGCTGAATACCCGGTGTCGATATTTTAATGGCCTGTTCCGACAGCTTCATTTTATAAGACCACTCGCCTGTATCGTTCCGAAGAGCCGCTAGTTTATAAACCCCACCCAGCGCTGGTTGGTCGAATGCAGTAACGAGTTTGGTGCCAACACCCCAAATATTGATTTTGGCTCCCTGCTGCTTCAAACTGTTGATGATTGTTTCGTCGAGGTCATTACTGGCCACGATGTCAGTATCCTCAAACCCGGCGGCATCGAGCAGTTTGCGGGCTTCGATACTCAAATAAGCTAAATCGCCCGAATCGAGTCGGATTCCAGCCAGTCGGTGTCCTTGCTCCCGCAATTTCTTCCCCGTTGCTATTGCATGTCGAACTCCCTGCAAGGTGTCGTAGGTATCGACCAGCAGGGTAACATTGTTGGGCAACACCTGGGCATAGGTGTCGAAGGCATGCTGTTCGTCGTCAAACGACATCACCCAGCTATGAGCGTGTGTTCCCCGAACGGGAATATCGTAAAGCTTACCGGCCAGTACGTTGGAGGTAGCATCACAGCCCCCAATATAAGCCGCCCGGCTGGCTGTCATTCCTCCGTCGATCCCCTGTGCTCTTCGTAAGCCAAACTCAAGCAGTTTATCGGTGTCAACCACCAGCCTCAATCGGGCCGCTTTAGTCGCAATCAACGATTCAAAATTAATCAGATTCAGCAACGGAGTTTCGAGTAATTGGCACTGTAAAATTGGTCCCTGTACCCGAATCATCGGCTCATTTGGAAAAACAACCGTGCCTTCGGGAATGGCCGAAACGCTACAGGTCAGCTTCAAATTGGCCAGATACTCCAGAAAAGCCTCTTCAAACATCGGCTCTCCATCATTCCCCCGGAGCGTTCGGAGGTACCGTAGATCTTTTTTTGAGAAGCCGAAATTCTGGATGTAGCCAATCACATTGGCCAGCCCACAGGCGATTGTAAAGCCCCCATTGAATGGGTTTTTGCGAAAGTATAGATTAAAAACAGCCTCTTTCTCAGCCGTTTTCGATTTCCAGTATCCATATGCCATGGTCACCTGGTACAGGTCCGTCAGCAGGCTTAATGACGTATCGTAAAGCTTATTGGTCATGAGGGCGAAGGTAGTAACTAACAACTTCACAGAAAATTTATGTGCACAAAAACAAAAAATCGATTATTTTGGTCTGATAATTGTGAGGGGCAGTTTTGCGCTACCAACTTAACCGCTCAACATAACGGATCAACTCTACCGCTTATAGCATCAACATGCAGAAGTTAAGCCTATCCCAATCACTTCAGCAAAAGCTATCTCCGCAGCAGATACAATTTATCAAGCTGCTGCAGATACCAACCGCTGAATTAGACACCAGAATTGAAGAAGAACTGGAAATTAATCCAGCCCTGGAAGAGGGTATGGATGAAGAATATGAGCAAAAAGAGGAAGACGATCCGTACGATGAGGTAGACGAATACAAAGACCGTGACGACGATCTGGATATCGATAGTTACATTAAAGACGAAGACTATACGGGCTACAAAATGCAGGGCGACGGTAACTATGCCGAAGAAGAACGCGAAATGCCGCTAGCCACCAGCTCTAGCCTGACCGATGCACTACTCCAGCAATTTGGCTACCTCAACCTGACCGAACAACAGCGAATTGTTGGTCTTCAGCTCATTGGCAGTATCGAAGCCGATGGATATATCCGTCGATCATTGCAGGCAATTGTCAACGATCTGGCCTTTGGGCAGAACGTATTTACCTCTACCGAAGAGGTCGAAGCTATTCTGCATAAAATTCAGTCATTCGATCCCCCTGGCATTGGCGCCCGTACCTTACAGGAGTGCCTGATCCTGCAACTTCGCCGGAAAGACCCGGCCGATCCGTACAACGTACTGGCCATCCGTATCATCGAGGATTTCTTCGATGAATTCTCCAAAAAGCATTACGACAAAATCCAGCGACGACTTAATATTAGCGATGATTCGCTCAAAAAAGTCATTGATATCATCATCAAGCTTAACCCCAAGCCCGGCTCAGTCGAAGATGAAGCCGGAGCCGCCCAGTACCTGGTCCCTGACTTTATTCTGACCAATAACAACGGAAAGCTCGAACTGACGCTGAATTCTAAAAACGCCCCTGAGCTACGGATCAGCCGATCGTTTGCTGATATGCTTGATACCTACGACAAGAGCAAAAAACAGAACAAATCCCTCAAAGAAACGGTCACGTTCGTAAAGCAGAAGCTGGATGCAGCCAAATGGTTTATCGACGCCATCAAACAGCGCCAGCAAACCCTGCTCAAAACGATGAATGCTATTGTTCGTTTCCAGTACGACTTTTTCCTGACAGGCGACGAATCGCGGCTTAAACCCATGATCCTGAAAGATATTGCGACGCTGATCGACATGGACGTTTCGACCGTTTCGCGGGTTGCCAATAGCAAAGCCGTACAGACTGAGTTCGGGATTTATCCACTCAAATATTTCTTCTCAGAAGGTATTTCGACCGATACGGGCGAGGACGTCAGTAGCCGGGAAGTAAAGAATATTTTAAAAGACCTGATCGATGCCGAACCTAAGCTTCATCCCTTATCGGACGATAAACTGGAAAAGATACTCAATGACCGGGGCTACAACATAGCCCGGCGTACCGTTGCCAAATACCGCGAGCAACTCAATATTCCGGTCGCCCGGTTACGAAAACAGCTATAATTGTGAACAATGGATAATGTACAATGAATAGTGTATGAGCTGTATACTCTACTTTTGCATCATCGTTCATCATCATTCGGGGCCGCTCGCGCGGTTCATTATCCATTGACCAACAGTTTTGCCCGTTTTCTTTCGGTTATTTTTCATCCGTTGCTGATGCCAACGCTGTTGTTTGGCGTATTGCTGTTTCAGGTTCCCAGCGTATTGGGTATGGATGCCTTTTCCAGTTCATTACGACTCAGCTTACTGGTTCTGATTTTTGTAGGGACGTTTGCGGTACCATCGCTATTGATCTATTACCTCTTCCGCAGTGGTTACGTCAAAAGCCTTCAACTCAACACGCTTGAAGATCGACGGTTACCGTATTTTCTGACCGCCCTGGTTTATTTATTTCTGGCGTATTTATTCACCTTTCGGATGGAGCTGGTATCGACCGTTGCGCCTGAGATTGGTGTTTTATTAGCCAGTACAGCCATTTCTATACTGTTAGTGGGTCTGATCAGCCTGAGTTGGCAAATTAGCGCCCATAGTGTAGGAATTGGCGGAGTGGTGGGCGTTATCGGCAGCGTCATGCTTAAATTCAGCATCAACGATCTGTTCATCCCGCTGCTCCTGCTTGTACTTCTGACAGGATTTGTAGCAAGTGCCCGACTAAAACTAAATGCCCACACACTCTCACAGATCACCGCTGGTTTAGCCCTGGGGTTTGGTGTCAGTTTACTAACGGTAATTTGGCTCATTTAAGACGTTGTTTAAGGTATTGACTATAAATGGCCAACAACGCCCTTTAGCACGTATGTACGAAAACCTACTTTACGAAGTCACTGAATCCGTTTGTCGGATTACGCTGAATCGCCCGCAGGTATACAATGCCCTGAGCCCGGGGTTGATTCAGGATATTACTTCAGCCATTGAAGCCGCCGGTGCCGATGATGCGGTACGCGTTGTGGTTCTGACGGGCGCAGGCGACAAGGCTTTTTCGTCGGGCGCTGACCTGAAGGAAGGGTTTGCCAAAGCGGCCTCTGTAGGTGGTTCTCTACAATTAGGTGACTCATTGCGGAGCACCTATCATCCCATGATTCGGGCCATTCGAAACCTGCCTAAACCCGTAATTGGGCGAATCAATGGCGTAGCGGCTGGTGCAGGCTGCTCATTAGCGCTGGCCTGTGATCAGATTATATGCGCTGATGAAGCCTACTTCAGTCAGATTTTCATCAACATCGGCCTAATGCCCGATGCAGGCTCCACGTTCTTTCTACCACGGCTGATCGGTCCACAACGTGCGTTTGAGTTATGCAGTACAGGGCGTCGGGTATACGGTCCAGAGGCTGCTCAACTGGGTCTGGTAAGTCATTCTGTCCCCGCCATTGAGCTCGACGATGCTATAAACCAGGTAGTGGCCTATTATGCCTCAGCACCCACCCGTGCCATTGGAGCCATGAAAAAAGTATTGAATCAATCGTTGTATTCAGACCTCGACGACCAGCTTGAACAAGAAGCTGACAATCAGAACACTTTAGGTCAGTCGGCCGATGCGATGGAAGGGATAGGCGCGTTTCTGATGAAAAGAAAACCAAATTTTTCGGGCAAATAGGTTGACAATAGTGCTTTTTATTCCTACTTTTGCACTCCCAATCAACGGGAAATGCATTCGTAGCTCAATTGGATAGAGCACCTGACTACGGATCAGGAGGTTTGGGGTTCGAATCCCTACGAGTGCACTAAGATTATCAGCCACTTAGCTTAAAAACTAAGTGGCTTTTTTATTTAGGTTGCAATACATTTTCTCGGATCGCACAAAAGAGTTAACTTTTACCAAGAGTATATAAAATCATTTAGCTACGTCTGTTTACTGTTTTTAACAACCCTTTCGCTGACTCAGTGTAAAGAACCGTCAGATACGGCTCTTAAGGAAACTGCCCCTATTCCGGACGACAATATGGCGCTGGGCAATCCTGATGGTGCCAAGACATCAGAATCCAGTCCCAATGCTTACCTGGTTACCCGCTCAACCTATTCCCTTTCTTATAACAATTCGACAGGCATAGCCAACTGGTGTAGCTGGCATCTATCAACGGCCTGGAAAGGATCGGCTTCGCGCTATACAGGTAATTTCATCCCCGATCAGACCTTACCTGCCAGCTTCTTTCAGGCTAAGCATAGTGATTATACCAATACGGGTTTCGACAGAGGGCACCTTTGCCCGTCGGATGATCGGGATAGTACAGCCGAAGAAAACCGGACTACGTTTATCCTGACAAACATTGTACCCCAGGCACCACATCTCAACCGGCAAATATGGCTGCGACTGGAAGAGTACTGCCGGAATTAGTACTGAGGGCTGTCCAGATTCTTGCTTATTCACTTCTGTTTCAGCAGTTGCTGGATCAGTCGTTCTAAGTCCGTTTGCCTTTGCTTCATCACTTGTAGTTCCTGTTGATGTTGTTGATTTACCAGTTGCTGCTGCTGAATGGCCTTATCTTGTTGAATGCTATACAGGGTCAATTCTTCCACCTTTTCCAGTAGGGCAGCGTTCATCTTAACCAAATCGACCCCTTCTCTGTTGACCTCATCTGCCGAGGGTATCCCCGGTAAATGGCGGTGCTGGTCGATATAAGCTGCTACTGATGCCAATGGGCGAAGTTGGTAAGAAGGGCTAAAGACTTTATCGCTCCACTCACTAGGGCTGTTGATACGGAGTTTGTACCGGGCTTTGACAACCTCCCCCGTTTTGCTGACTGTCAGAAATTGGTCAGTGGTTCGGGTCGTTGGGCTATCATCTGTTAAGTTGGTTAAGGTTAATCCGCTGGTATTGGCTGACGGACTGACGACTTCCAGGCGGTTAGTGGGAGCTGATGTGCCAATGCCGACGTTCGCCTGATGGCCCAGAACCAGCGCGTTACTAGTCGCTACCCGACTGTTAGCACCAATGGCGATGGCGTTTTTCAGTCCATCTTCCGCCTGGCTGTTGTAGCCCATCAGCACATTGTCGCTGCCATCGGTGATGGCTGTGCCAGATAGGGGGCCAATAATAATATTGCTACTACCTGTGGTAACATTATAACCTGCCTGATAACCCATGAAGGTATTGTTACTACCTGTCGTAACGTTGTAGCCTGCGCTATTTCCTGTAAACGTGTTCTGGGTGCCAGTCGTGCTGTTTGCTCCTGCCGCAGCGCCCAAGAGCGTATTATGCCCGCCAGTCGTATTTAGAAAGCCAGCTCCAAAGCCTAAAAAAGTGTTTTCAGCACCTACATTGTTTTGATAGCCTGCATTTAAGCCGATGAAGGTGTTGGAAAATCCTGTAGTATTCAGAAAACCAGCATGAAAGCCTACAAATGTATTTGCCTCACCTGTAGTATTATTCAGCCCCACTTTAGAGCCCACAAACACATTACCCGATACCTTATTATTATAGCCCGCCGAATCGCCAATGGCAACTATATTGTGTCCATCTTGATTATTGCTACCAGCAGCAACACCAATAAATACATTCGAGTAGCCGCTACGGTTGAAACTGCCTGAGCCATTCCCTAAAAATGTGTTGTAAAAGCCTGATGTATTTTGCCAGCCCGCAAATCCACCTATAAATGTGTTATTGTATCCTGTACTCGTATTTGTCCCCGAACTCATCCCTAAAAATGCATTCCCACCACCCGTTGTGTTAAATATACCTGCCTGTGCACCGATAAATGTATTACTTGATCCAGAACTTGTGTATCGGCCCGCTCCTGAGCCCACGAATACATTGTTAAAACCAGTATCTGTATTATTGCCAGCCTCCCAACCAATAAATACATTTACATACCCTGTTGTGGTATAACGCCCCGCATTCATACCTAAAAAGACATTTCGACTACCTGATGTAAGAGAAGCGCCAGCCCGATAGCCGAATAGCGAATTATTCTCACCCGATATTCCACTATTCCCTGCTTCAGGGCCAACCAGCGTATTATTATTACTTGGGATAGCTGAGTTAGGTGCTGTAGCAACATAATTGTTCTGAGCCACTAATGAGATCGGTAGTAGAATGGTTAACAGGTAGAAAAAATAGTTCATGAGTAAGAGTGACTGTGATTAATCTGGTAAATGATAAACGGTGATTCAGGGAGCAGAAATCATACCATAAGATACAAACATCTGTCGATTATTTCTACTACGATTCTATCAGAATCTGACTAAAAACGCAAAAAAGCCAGCCCTTTTCAAGGCCAGCGTTTATAAGTCTACTCATCCTAACAGCGGCTAAGTTCATAACCAGGCGGCTAACCGTTGACTCAAACAAATCAGGCTGGTTATCAAACGTTTGACACCTTTTGACTCGTATTTATTTAAACTAAAATGACTATGCCTAAGTATGTGATTGAATGGAAAATTCCTGGGGCTGGAAAGCTGACGGCTGAACAGTTGAAGACCATCTCCCAAACCTCTTGTCATGTTTTACGGAACCTGGGCCCACAAATTCAATAGGTGGAAAGCTACGTAACGACGGACAAAATTTACTGTGTCTATAATGTACCAAATGAGGAACTGATCCGCCAGCACGCTGTAGAAGGCGTATTTCCGGCGAACTCAGGGAGTAAGGTATCTGCCATCATTGACCCCACCAGTGCTGAATAGCGCTATGCTCTGGAGGCAGACGATTGCTAATATGTTGAAGGAAGCTGACAATCCTACTGACTGTCGGCTTCTCAATTAGCGTCAACTAGGAATAGACCCAGACTACTATTCGTCTACTTCAACCTTCTGACAGGCTTGTAATGCTCTGCCGAAAAAGTGAGTGCATCGGACACGGATTTTACGGAAAGCCTAGAATAATGAACCAGCAAAAGAGGCAAAAGCTATTATGCTGGTTTTGCCAGCAATTGGATTAGCGTTTTTGGTTTAGAAAAGTTTGTATCAGCCAGCAAAATGATTAAAACGCTAATTAATCTATCTCATGAATTACATTACTGAAGGTCACCTTCTAGATCATCTGCTGCCTACACTAAGTGAAGCAACTAAGGAACTTCAAAAAGCGGAAGACTGGGGAAAGTTGTTAACCGAATAGCAGGCCCAGGAGTATCTGCAACGTGATACAGATACACTTCGGTAGTACCGTGCGTTGGGACATGATTCTACAAAATCGGTAAAGATCGTTAATATATAAAAGGCATTATTGATGACTGGCTAGAATCAGTTACGGTTAATCGGCGAATGAAGAATAAGAAACAGGGCTAGACGAGAGCTTTTATCAACATAAAACCCCCGACGTTGTGCCAGAGGTTTGACTTAAAAAAGTAATCCAAAAACAGGTTCATTTTAGGGCTTTTCGGCCTGCTTTTCTAACTCTTCCAGTCGCTCCCACCTCTCGGCAAGTTTGGTCAGGAACGTCGTGATGCGCAGCGTGTGAAAGGCGATGTGATTGCGAAAGTCCGGGTTTGTTCGGCGCGGCATGTGCTTAATCCATCTAAAAAATAGCTCGTTAATTACGGCGACGTTATCTCCAGACCAGGCTTCGCCGACAAACTCCTTAATCAGTTCGTCAAGTTCCATACCATCCCCTCAAAAGTAAGCACAATACCCAACCAATCTTATTAGCTGATTGGTATACTATAAAAAAGATTGAAGCAAGGTAAAAACCATAATTCTACTCTATTCATAGATGGATGAATCCAGCCCAGTGACCATGTCTACTTCGTCAGGAGTTAATTGATCTGAGTTACATTCAGTAACGATTATCTAGCCTGTCCAGCAATTTAAATCGTCTTATCAACTCAGCCGATTGGTATTCGTGGTATGATATACAGCCAAAACGGGTAATTTTCCCATTGACATCCTTTATTATAAATCAGTTTTTTGCTAACTACCGGAGATACGGTTTATAGTCTTCGCCCATTAGACTAGAAGCTTAAGCTCCATAAATCAACGCGTTCGAAAAAATGCAGAATAAGGTGTACGACTTAGTGATTGTTGGAGCTGGCCCTGCGGGTTGTGCTGCGGCAATTCAATCATTAAGGGAGGGCCTTACTGTCTGTCTGCTTGAATACATGACATTCCCTCGGTTTCGACCTGGAGAAACTCTATCACCAGGAACCATAGAAGCCATCAACAATTTAACAGGGGTAAATTTATTAGAAAACTCAAATGCCATTTTACATACTGGTTTTGACCATATTATGAATGGCACTAAACATTACCATAGCTACGGAGGAAGTGAACATAATTGGGATGGAATCCATATTGAGCGCTCAGTTTTAGATTCAATTCTATTAAAGACGGTAATCGGCATCGAGCCCTCTATTGTAAAACAAACTAAAGCACTCAAACTCATTCAGCAAGAAGAACGAATTAGTATACTAACTTCTGAAGAGACAATAAAAGCCACTTACATCATAGATGCATCAGGGGCGAATAGCTTTGTAAGGCGTCAATTAGGGATTACTAATTTGATTTTTTCAAAGCCCTTACCAATTAAGTACCGATATGTCGAAAACTTGCGGCAGCAGCCAAATACCAGCTTTCTCATCGATAATACTGGATGGGTCTGGCAGGCAACCGTCAGTAAAAGCCTTGAAGTGGAGTGTCGATTGTTTTTTCCCAATAGTACACATTCCCCTTCAGCTCCTATTGAACGAAAAGTTAAAGATGGGGAATACGGAGCGAATGGAACCTGGCGAATTGCCGAGCAGTTGGCTGGAGAATCTTATTTTCTAGTAGGAGACTCCGCCTGTATGATAGATCCTGCTTGCTCCCACGGCATATTAAGGGCAATCTTATCAGGTACATCAGCTGCGACTGCTGTGGCAAAATGCTTGAGGGATTCAACAAACAAAGAGCAAACCAAATATGCGTATTGTGACTGGCTAACTGGGTGGTTTTTTGACGATTGCTTTCAGTTAAATAACGTGTATGCAAGTGTCAGTCACACCAACGACCCGATAGGCTTTCTTTCCCGTATTAATCACTACTACCCTACCCTACGTGCATGGATCTAGCAACAGAAGTTAAAAACATTTTCGAAAGCTTATTAGACAAAAAAGGCTGGCAAGACATTTTTCAACGCCATCAGGTTAATAAACAAACTAACCTGACTCAAACTCTTGTAGCTGTGGACAGGACCTGTCCAGGTTTTGAAGATTTTGCGGCTCCAAACGCCCACCTTATTAAAGCTGGCGACCCGGCTTTAAGCCTGCTGTATCATGCGGTGGCAAGCCCAGCTGTACTAAGTGATGATTTAGCTCAGGATGACTATCTTTCATTGGCCGAAATCGATCTAATTGAAAATTATATATATGGACTCACTCCAATAAAAAGTGCGGATTTAGACGAGCTATTCCCAGTCATATTTGCGTATGAATATCGCTGCGCAGCTAATACAACTCATAAAAAACATGCCGATTTTGTATTTAGCAGAACAGGTATTGGTCGCGTCGGCAATGCTCCTTCTTTCTTTGACAAGAAACGTAGAAGTTTTGTGCCTGACTCAGCTGTTCAGCATGAAACACGTGTAATGCCAGTTCGGTATGGAATTTTCATGGCTCAAAAGCTAAATTTTAACGATTTGGATAGACAATTACTTGGCAACAGCCAGCATGGTGATGATGACAGAGATTTTTTTATACCCGTCACGAAGTTGTTTACTGGCCGATCTATACAAAATAAAGGAGATATAACGATTCGCTTCAAAAGCTTTCATACAACCGATAGACTTCGACGAATATTTACGATAGGTGATTTAGAAGGGGACCAACAAAACAATTTATCTCAACCTCCTTTTGTCCGAGACACAGTCAATGGGGGGCTTAGTGTACGAGAGACGTCATTTTCAGGTAGCACTCTATACGAATCGATGGAAGCCCCATTAATCCGAGAGTGCCTTGTTTCAGCGGGTAATAATACTGGTCAAGTACGTTACGCTTGGGTTAATGTGCCACCAGCTCGCCCAGAGACAGCAGGTTTCAGTGCGAACCGACGCTACTCAACGCTTAGAGTTGGGCAATCTAAGTTATTAGCTGGAATTGATTATGGTGTGTCCGAAATTTTAGAGCGTTTAAGTGGTACACGTCCTTTTTTCTCACCACGCAATTGCCCAGAGTTCATCAATATGAGGCATAGACTAACTAATAATGGCTTGATTGATGATTTAAATACAATACCATCCGAGGCTGAATTTTTACAACTTATTCATGATGGGAACTATCGTGCTGTATTTTATTTAGATAATATTTGCGATGGCTTTATTTCTGCGGATATCACTTGTAATAACAAAAAACTTGGACTAGCCCCCGCGTTTTCTATCATAACCGCCCCTGATTTCTTCCCTTACGTTAAAAATATAGACTTAGCTGAATTTGAGGACCATTTTAAACAGGGAGGTCCATCGCCCCTTTGCGAGGGGCGCTTACTGGCTAATCAACGATTGCGTGACCCCCAAACCGATGCGACTATTTTTGGCGACGACGAAACGGTTGTATCGATTGTAGGATTCGCTCCCAGAGGCCTGGGAGTAGAGGAACCTGCCTCATTGGCTAGCACTCATCTTTGCACAACTTTAACAGATGGTGCTTCCAATATATTTGCTCCCGGATGGGATGTTACCTATGGTAGAGATTCACTGTTTTCACCGCCCTACTATCATACGGTAGGCCTGGGATTGCCATTCCCAGAGGATACAAAGCTATGTGCTGCTGCAAACGGCATGTGGGCAGCAGCCTCACCAGACGCTTCCAGAACATTCAATCGCAAGGATACCCCAACGGCTATACCGCTGACTGACGAAGAACTTGGCATTCATCCAGATTCTTTTGCCTCTCAATCAGTGGGCTTAAATTTTCGTGGTTGGGATGGTGAATATGGGCCTTTTATTACTAATAAGGATGGTAACTGGGGAGTTAATGGAGCCAATATACTTCGATCAGATTATGTGTCGAATGGCCTTCGAATGCTGTTTAAGTTTGATATGCTCAGACAAGTTGATTCCGCTGAGGTCATTCGGCGAATGAACGCTTTAGCAGCGGCAGTAGAAGCCCACGAAAACAGGAAAGTGAAGAAATCAGAATATTGGCTTATTACTTTCCGAACGATTCCAGATTGGACAAATGGGCTTTTCTTGCCAATAATGCCGACAGCCCTAGCTCAGCACTATATACCAATAGACAAATCGGATGATCCCCGGCTTGGAGGTAATGGTTATCTATTTGGTTTTGCAAAGGTCTCGGAGGAAATCCAAGAGACAAATGATCCCCTACGTATATTTTACTCATTTACAGACTCTCCCGTCTTTATTCAAACCAGCAAAACAGGAAATTTCGTTAGAATTATAGAAAGAAATATAGATTAAAACAGGTTGGGAATAACCTATCACCTAAGCGTAGTCTCAGTATGCCAAATATATTCCCAATGATTATCGAGGAGTAAGTAGGAGACTTACCGAAACGCCCCATTGACAATAAAACATGTTATTCTGGCTCTCACTTTCACCACTCTCCAGGACGGTTTACAGGCCCAATTGATCCCAATGGTGGGAAAAGTGAGAGCGAAAACAACATTTATTTCAAAGCGCTTCAGGTTGGGGAAGTCTCCCAGGTGGCTCGGTAGGGCTTTCTGGCATAACCTCGCACATAAGGAGTAACTAATACACGGTCGCCGGGAGCAATGCAGCATTCGTCTCCTGCTAGCCACTAAATTCAGCAAACAATTGACCCGGCAAACAGCCAGTAAGTAGCGATTACGGCAATACTCGGATGCTCTCAGCTACATTCCGTTTTAACCGTTCTAGAGCCATATCATTACCGCTGAGATAGTCCCGAAGGTACTGCTGGGCCTGCACGCCGACAAGTTGCCAGGCAGGGGCATACACGGAAGCGTTATCGGTGTTGTCGATTAGATACTCTAATTCGGCGCGCACTGACCAATACACCCGGTTAATCTGAACCGCACTGACTGTAGCTGGTAGCTCAATCAGGTAATGAGCTGCATCAATGAATCCCGTATTCGTCAGGTCTGAATAGTCCATTAGTCAACTAGTAAAGAGCTTCTCAAACGTACTTATTAGAACCGGAAAGTTAAAACTGAGGCCCGTAAAAAGCGAAAGAAGCCCAGCATACACCGGGCTTCTTTCTTTTCAGTTTTCTTAACGTTGAGTATGTAATCTATAAAGATGCTGCCTTTATCGCTGGCAGCTGGCAAAGTTCATAGCGTTACTTACTTATTAGCCTAAACTGTGCCAAGATCCTTTCAATAACCATAAAGCCCTGATAATTAGACACTAGTATTATTCTATTTAATTCGCATCATGCATGATTCGTGTGTAGTAGTAGACCGATTTCCCCGTACTTGTGGAAGTTTGGAGTCTATTAACAGTCAGCGCTTAACCGAGTGGGTGGAGTATTATAATCACCAGCGCTACCATGACCGGGTCGCCGGAGCGATCACTAGACAATGTATGGCCAGCAGATGCTTATTGGGACCGCCAAGCGCAGATCTTGGCCGAGCGGCAAAAAAACTAAGCAACTAACTTTGTCCCAACGACAGAAAAGCGGCCCACCGCTGTGGTCATATTTTTCAGCGCGTCCAAAGTGGGTAAAACCATCTTTTCTCTTTTCACCCGCATCTGTCCACTTTTGGCTGACCACATACAGTTATAAAGTATGTGCCTTTCTTTTCCTAGCACCGAACAGAAGAAGCCGACCGGAAACTTCGCTTTGGGCATTAATTACATTATTCCTCAAACACATATAATTAGCCTTATTATAGAAATAGTCTCATCAAGATACAATTACGCTTGTTTGTTTAATTTATACATCTTTCATAGTATCCATTTTACAGTTTGATTACATACATAGTTACATTATTACATAATTTATACAATACTACTAACTTCCGGCTGTAAACTAATAAGCCAATGGGAACTCATTATCTGAACTTAGATGACAGCAAGCTAATCAGGCTTTTCCAGGAAACTCAGCATCATACTTATTTCGAATTACTATATAATCGATATGCAGTTAAGGTTTATTCCAAATGCCTTTATCTACTTGAAAATGATGAGATGGCTAAAGACGTTACTCAGGATATTTTCATAAAAATTTTTTTAAATATAAATGCCTTTCAATACCGTTCTTCTTTCACGACCTGGTTATATGCCATAACGCATAACTGTTGCATGGATCAGCTTCGTATTAACCAACGAACGTCATTCAATCGTCTTAAAGAAGGATATGACGTCCCTTTTGATGACCAGTTAACAGATGATCGGCTGGAACGCATCTCTCAAATATTTGAAAGCTTACCTGCCTTAAATCAGAAGCTTCTTCGTATGCAATACGAAGAAGGGTTAGAACAATCTGAGATTGCCGATCAATTAAAAATTAAAGTATGCGCTGTAAAAATGCGTCAATTTAGAAGTCGCCGGAAAATCTATAAACTTTTTCTCCAATCGCTAAAGGATGAATAAGTTCACGGATTTTATCTAAACCATACTAACTGGCTGTATTTTTAGAATTACCCCAGTACTGTATCATTTTATTATTACCGATAAAGAGATAGACTATATCAAGACAATATAGCCTATCTGATACTGTTGAGGGTGTTAAGTTGGAAAGTATAAACCCTTAAACAATAATATTGCCAGCATTCTGCAACACGATATCTTTTCACAAACACACAATATATCCTTATAAAATACCTTTAATCCTATTCAAATTTAGTATAACCTTATTTATAGATAAATCTAAGCATTGGTTTAATTTCTTAAGCATAGCTTAAGCGAATCAAATAGTTGGTTTAATAGTCAACGCACAAATACACCACAAATGCCATCAACACTGCAAATGGCACCTATCGTGTTTATCTTTAATAATAGATTTAGATTACTACTCAAAGCTACATGCACTTTATTAGCGTAGTAAAACTGGTATGCTCTGGCTCATTTTGATGAAGCTTCTTATTGAGTGCATCTCCGTATTTAAGATTTTATTGCTCTTGGGTAAAAAAATCCTAATGCTGCTCAATCTTATAAAGTAAAGAATAATACGTCTGGATTTATTTTTTCAGTGTTACTATTCAACGGCTTTTACGAAGTAAGAAGTTCATGTCTGTACAGAATTAAAATTGCTGAAGTTGACTCTGTCGTTCTACTAAACAATAAGCAGATGTACATTTTCTACAAACTAAGGAAGCTTTTTACGGTATCTAAAAAAACTATTCGACTTACCGTTCTTATTATAATACTGGCTTATGTATTACTACTAAGCCTACTTTATTTCTAACCTATTTCTAACCCTTTCCTTTTCCCTTTCTGACCAAGATGGCTATTTAGACAGCCATATCGTTTTAACTACTACCTACTCATGTTATCAGATTACGAAGCAAAACCAGATCGGTTGAATACAAGCATCTTAGGGCATAGTTCATTTGTGCCTTACTCACTAAACAATATGGTTCAAATAAGTTCATTAATTAGTGGGTATAGCTCAAAACGCCTTGGGTTAAGGTATCTATTAGTAAAAAGTCTTGGGCCTAGATTAACGGAGTGGACAAATGAAAAAGTATTCTTTCGTAGAAATATAACAGAGACGCATTGCATCGATGCCTTCAATGAAATAATTAAAAATAATGAAACAATTATATGTCTTCGAATCGAATTACCCGTTTCGATACCATTAGACGACACCCAGTATTATAAGATTATTCGCTATTGCCTGTACAGTTTAGATGCGATGGAATCCCCAAGTGTGGTGTTCACTAATCCCACATCGAATAATACATTAGAGTTAATTATCCAATCATCTTCACTGTACCCTAACAATGAACTATATAAAAAGCACCAGTCGATTTTATATGAATTTATGGCTTTGCAGATTGCTATATGGCTCCTCAAACCGACGTATTATGGTATAAATTTAAATACAGCGCTGGGCACCAAAACAAGTAACTTATCTAACCTATCAAGTATTGAACAGGAACGCTACATTGGCAGAGCAATATACGATGCACTTGTCAGATATAAAGTTAAAAGCATTACCATGTTCTTTGAATTACTAAAAAAGAAATTTCAGATAGAAATAGACATTAAAAACAAAACAAGTAAGTATCTGTATTACAGGTATCGTATCATAAACTCACAAACCTGGCATAATTCGCATGAATTCCTATTGCCAACTAGTTGTATATACCAATGGATAAGTTTTAATGCCGTTTTTAATAACTTATGGATCGTTGATCGTATTATAAATGGTGTAAAATAAAGCTTATAAAAAATACAAAAACAACTAAAATAGCCTACACAAAAGCTCCTGTACTATGTCTCATGAGACATAGTACAGGAGCTTTTGTGTAGAAAAATACCATTATATTTTCAACAATTCAGCCTATTAAATAATTAAAAAACAATAAATGTCATGGATCATAAATCTAACAACTGCAAGCTATATTAATTAACTACTGTTCCGTTGAAATTCCTCGAGCACAAAAGCGATCCGCTCCAACTCATTTAACTGCCAGTTGTCAGCGTTCCTTAATCGCGAATTAAGCTTCCTTTGATCGAGTGAACAGGATTTAAAGATTTTTTGCTTCACTAAAAGAGGTAAGTTCATAATAAACGGGGCGACCATGTCAATTTTTTTTGCTGCCAGGGTTGGTAAATTCATTTCAATACAAAGCCTGTGTATCTCGCTGGGTTTCCATGACTCCGGATTGTACCTTCTTTTGTATTTTCGTTCAATGTTCAAGCCGGTTACATTCACAAAAGTTTTATGCGATATTCCTTTCAGGCTGGCTGTCCGCAATACGGCAGCGCGAAATCTAAAGTAGCTATATAAAATTTGCACTATTTCATTCATACGTTTAAGGGTTTAACGGGTATGTTTTTAATTTTTATCTGACCCCAAACACAAACGATATCCACTATACGTTACCGCTCACATGGCTTACCTTAATCTGACAGGAAAACCCTGTAAGCCGACAAGTGCATAAAATTCCGTTGGGAAGGCGTTCTGGTGCATGCCAAGCGGATTACAACCAGCAATGGCGGTATCCGTTCCAGGCTCCCTTCATTGGCTGCTGGAACGTTTATTTTATAGCTGTTATAGTTCCGGTCTGGTACGAAAATGGCGTTCGAATTGAGTAATAATAAATACCCGAGTCGATTTCACGTCCCTGATTTTGTACATTCCAGGGGGCATTATGATAGTCTCTCTGCGAATAAATAATGACGCCCCATCGGTTTACGATCGTAACCTGACTTGTTGGATAATATTCAAGATTTTCAATTAACCAACTGTCATTGACCCCATCGTTATTCGGTGAAAAGGCAGATGGCATGTATAAGCCGGGCATAACAAAAAGCTGAATCGTGTCACTTACAACACAACCGGAGTCATTTTGAGCGGTTAAGGTATAGGTAGTCGTTTGAGTTGGGTTGGCCACCGGGTTTTCTATAGTAGGAGAGCTAAGTCCGCTGGCAGGCAGCCAATGGTATGAATTGGCATTACTTACACGTGCATTCATTGGTACAGCCATACCGGCGATCAATGTTTGGGAGGCTGGCGCAGAGATCTCAATTCGATCGGCCGCCTTAATGCCAATTAGTGCTATCGTCCGTGATGAATTGGAACAGCCCTCAATAGTTACTTTAACGGAATAGTTTCCACTCTGCTTTACCGCATACGCAGCCTGGTTAGCTCTTGAAATAGGTAGCGTATCAGCATACCATTGATAACTTGCCTGGGGAATGAATGGTGTATCCAGCGTCATGGGCAGCTCCGCACAGGTGTCGCCCTTTACCGACAATGTCGCGGCTGGTACTGGTTTTACAAATCGCTTCTCATGCGCAGTTACACTCCGCTCATCACAAGCCGATGATCCTTTGAGTGTCCCCACAACCTGAATGTCGACCCAATTACCGGCCAATCCGGACGGGAAATAATACGTGAACCGGGGAGACCCCGATGGCCCACTGATTGACTTCCCATTGACGAACCATTGGTACGTTGCCAGTGGTTCTGAGCCCGAAACCACCGCTAGCAGTTCGACTGGCTGACCAACACAGATCAATTCTGTTGCTTTTAGCGTCAATGAAGGCAGTTTATCCAAATTACCCAAATAGGCATTCCCTGAAGTAGCTAACAGGGAAACACTATTGCCTACATTGATGCCTTTTGAATTGGGCGTTCGAAAGGGGTCTGTTTGATTATCCAGTAGCTCGGCTCGCCCTAGGCAATTCCCTTTGCGCTTAAACTGAAACAGAAGTATATCGGTATTGGCCGCAATATCAAAAGCCACAAGCGGATTACTGTTGTTAATAAAGCTAAAAAACAAATAATCCTTAAGAGGCTCCTCGATTGGCGCATCGACACGATCTTTCTGAAGCCAGTGCATCGATGCAATGGGCGAGGTCAAATCCGTTACCTCAAACCGATTAGAGCCTGTGCCGTGGGGTACTGCCAGGGTAACCTGAGCTGTGCTTAGTAAAGCCTGCCGTCCTGAATAGGCTGTCGTCGAACGCATGTAAACTTTATAAGTCATTCCATCGGCATCCAGCGCCAGGCGTAAGTATACCTGCGCCTGTGCTGAAATACTGATAAAGAAGCCCAGAACCAGTAGGCCAACATAGTTTCTACGTCTCTGACAGGGGCGCATGTCGTTTACCGGCTTTTTTTCCTGACAACAAAGGGAACACATTGTACTGGCTGGCAGCAGCTTCCGGCCGGATTCATGCGAACGATCAACGGGCAGCACCCACTGGAAGGGCAGCTTACATTCGTCATGACCGTGTAGGTGCCCTCCTGCGTAATCGTTAGCGTAGCGGAGGTAGCCTGTGGAATAGGCTGTCCATTACGGTACCACTGAATAGCCGTTAACGAGCCAGGAACACTGGTTTCAACGGCCTGGCCTGGGCATAACACGATCGGAACGGAAAAACAGCTTTGGGCCTGATCATCTTCCCCCTCAACATGGTTGTTCGGCGTTGAATCTGGATCATACTGCCCGGAGGTGATAATCTCATTACTGATGTTGGCTACCCCTTCCGTATTGGCCGACAAGGTAACGGTCAAGGTTACACTCTGGCCCGCTGCCAGACTCCCTACATTCCAAATTCCGGTAGCGGACAAAAAGGTACCGCCCGAAGCCGTATAGGAAACAACAGGATAGCCTGAAGGTATCGTTACTTTTGAGGTGATACCAGTGGCCGAATTAGGACCCGTATTGGTTACCACGATGATTGCCTGTACCGATTCATATTGGTTGGGGGCTGAGTTGGTTACCTTCACGGTGGTCGATAAATCGGCGGTAGCGCTAACAGGCTTGGTTGGGTTTCCAAGAATACTGATTGGCCAGTAGACATAATTGTTCGAAGGGTTATCGTTGCCACCGCCGACAATCAATGTTCCACTTACGGGTAGCTGTATAACCGACGTTCCCGAGTTTACCCCTGTCACAGAAAGTTGTACAGGAGGCAAGCCGGCTCCTGCGCCAACAGACTGTGACGTTGTGCACGTGACTTCTACCTGATTGGGTTGATTGGCTGAACTGCAGGTCCAGCCAGAAGTAGAGGTCCCGTTGTAGGTAAATCCGGTAGGAAGCCATGTTTTTATGGTGGTGCTCCCTATGTACGACCCTGTACCGACATTGGTAACCGTTAACACGACGTTCCCCGTACCGCCCGACGATAACGAGCTCGGGGCTGTGATGGCCAAACTTAAATCGTAGGCACCTGAACTTACCGGTTGTATGGTTACTGGCTGACTAAAGGTATTGTTTGTCAAGTTCGTTTCTCCTCCGCCACTCACAGAGCCGGAGAGGGTGGTTGTGATTGCTGATGAAGCTGACGCAATCGTATTAAGCGTGAAGCTCGACGTAGCGCTTACGGCTAAAACGGCTGCACTGGTACAACTTACGGGTTGACTTCCAGCGGATGGGTTACCCGTTGTGCAACTCCAGCCAGACCCAGTGGCACTGGTAAAGGTTAAGCCTGCCGGTATGAGCATGTTAACGGAGATTACCCCGGCGCTCGAAGCAGAACCGACATTGCTTACAGTTACGACATAGTTGCCCGAATTACCCGTCGTTAAACTGGACGGCCCGGAAATTGACGCCGTTAAATCCGGTACTGCTCTGGAGCACGAAGCACCGCTCCCGTAATTTCCAACGTACGTATTACCAGGTCCATGCCCCAGGATGGTCATCTGATTCCCTGGGTTCGTATTGCGGGAATTAGGCGTTCGAAATGGGTCGGTATTGTTCTCAAACAAACTCACAATCCCTAAGCAGGCACCTGTATTTTTAAATGAAAAGAGTTCGATTTCCTGATTGGCCGGAATATCGAAGAGTACTGGACTGGCACTACCACTAAACCCAAACGACAGATAGTCGACACCAGGATTTTCCGTAGGGGCATCTACGCGCGCATTGAGGCTCCATGCCATTTGATTTGATCCTACCTGCTTGCCGGTAAGGTTATTAACCATGAACTGATTACTACCCATCCCGTGGGGCACCAAAAGAGTTACCTGAGATGTAGAAATCCGGGCATTATTGCCTGTGTAACTGGTTGTTGAGGTCATATAAACCCGATAGGTGACTTTATCGGAGTCGATGCCTACTCTAAATTTAACTTGACCAAAGGCCGATGTTAGCCCCAGGATCAACAGCCATAGTGTGCCGAAACCCAGCCGAATTGTATGCATGATACGTTGAAATTTTATACCTGAATTGGTAACTAGTTGGAACGATAAGGGAGGCTTTGACAGTCTCCCTTATCGTTTTTAGCGAGCGATTAGCAGTTTAAGTCCCTGCCCCACCTGGCGTCCACCTTTCTCCAGTTGAATGAGGTAGTGTCCTTCCGGGAGTTGGGCTACAGGAATGGAGGTTTCATTGTTTCCGGCGTTCATATAAGCTTTATGGCGAGTTTGTACCCGACCAGTACCCGCATCAACAATAGCCAGCTCTACCTCCCCCTCAAATCCATTGATGAAATTCGACCACTGAACAGTTACCTGATTATTGGCTGGGTTAGGAAACAGGCGTCGCAGGCCAATTTTCAGGCTGGTTGGGGAGTCGTCCGCCAAATTGCCGGTATAGGCGTTCTTTTGGCCAAATCCAAGCACACTGATGTGGTTCTGGACATTGAATCGATTGGTAATGGATTTAACCAGTGGATCGGAATCGTTCTCCAATAGCTGAATCGACGAAACCGGATTGCCGACATTGTGGAAGGAAAATAGGGCAACTTCTTCATCTGCCTTGTAAGCCAATCCCCGTGTCGCCATCGATTGCAGAGCAATAGACAGATAATCGAAGTCACGAGCGCCTTCCGGGCTTTTGATGAGCGTTCCTTTATCCCATTCAACACTGGGGAGTAGGGAAGTTATACCACCTAATTCAAAACCTTCCGATGCTTTGATTTTCATACTGACCTGCATGGTGCCGGTAATGGCCAGGCGGTCGGGAACCGTTTGCTGAGGCACCATACTGACCGTGTAGGTCGCATCATCGGTACGGGTTAACTTAAATTTCACCTGTGCCTGAGCCACCAGACTAACACTGGCTAACGTCAGCACGAATCCGAATTTTTTGAAAGGGATTTTCATAATAAAAAGCTGGTTATTTGCCGTTTCAGGTCAGGCCTGTTGGCCCCTGAATGGAGCCAACAGGCTGATCCTTAGGGCAAGTGTTGCTGAATAATGAAATTGGCTAATAGGTTTGTATTGTCTGGGTGACCGACCACATTGAAGAAAATAGTGTCTACTTCATTGGTTGGTCCCTGGAAAATGGTCGTACCATCCATATTGACGTCGGTCACATCATAGCCGGACGCGATATAGTTGGCGATAAAGCCCGTATTGGCAGGATCGGCCATCACCCGATAGAAGATTGGATCGACATCGGTATTGGGTCCCTGGAAGATCACCTGTGTATCGCCATCTGTATTACCAGCCCATAACATCGCCTTCGTATTCTGGATGTATTCAGGATAGTTGCCGGCACCCGGTCGCTTATATACGTTCGCCATATTCGTAAAGTCGACGGTAGAAGCGCTGTTGGAGAGGGCAATCGGCTGAGCCGACATCACACCCAGGTGATTCCGGTGTCGTACAACCACGTAGTAAGACCCACTTGTCAGATTCGGCAAGGTTAATGGCGAAACACCATCGACAGAGCTTACAATGTCTCCATCCCGCTGAATGAGAGCTGGCTTGGTAGCCACTACCGTTTGCGGGTTGGCCGCACTCCGAAGCTCAACCATTACCCAGTCGACAATGGCGTTGGCACCCGTAAGCGACAGGATAGCCGAAGTGGTGGTCTCGTTGCCACTATTGATAAATGTATAGACCGAATTACCACCTGCCACGGTTCCGTAAGGCTGAGCCAATGGAATCAGGTTTTTCTGTCTTAACTTATCCTGCATGAGTCCCGTCGACGGGTCATAGGCTCCCTGTAACAGGGCTTTGACCGCTAATACAACCCCTCCCGGCAGCACACTGCCCACATAGTTCAGATACGCTATGTTATTCGCCAGGTTGGTTTCGCCCTGTACCGGGGCCACGGCAGCGCCAAACGTCAGATTCGAATAGCCAACGGCAGCCGCCAGGGGAACAACCGGAATGGCAAGGGTAGTCGATGCACCGGCTGTCAGACTAGCCGAGGTGGTACAACCCACAACCGTACCGATTAACGAACACGTCCAGCCATTAGTCGTGAACGTACTGGAAGCTGTCGAGAAATTAGCGGGCATGGCCAGGGTTACCGATAGTGGGCCCGGCGCCGACGCCCAGGGGCTCACATTAGACACCTGAAGCAACACCGACGATACCTGCCCGGCTGTCAAGGTGAAGGACTGGCTTGGAAAGCTAATAGCCAGATCAGCAGCCACAACTGTACCCACATAATTGATGGTGCCAATGTTGTTGGACAACACCGTTTCACCCGTAGCCTGAGCAACAGTGATGGCAAATGTCGGATTGATAAGACCACCCGCTGTTGCCGTTGTAAGTACCGGAACGATCAGGGCCGACGATGCGCCTATGCCCAAACCACTCGCATTGGTACAGGATACCACACTGCCTGTGCTGGCACATCCCCATCCCCCCGTCGAGAAGAATGTCGGCTGGGTGCTGAAGCCCGTTGGCATCGAAAACTGGAGGGTTAACGGACCTGTTGCGGCTCCATTCCCAATGTTGGTAACGTTAAACGCGACATTCGAGACTTGCCCCACCGCCAGAGTAAACGATTGCGAAGGTATCGTTACGGCTAAATCAGGAGCGGGTGCTGGCTGAACGGGAACGGTTGTAACAATGGTCGCTGAATTATTCGACAGATTGGTTTCGCCCGTGGCCGGATTAACGTATAACCCTATCGTGAGTAACGCATTCGCCAGCGAGCCCGCTGGAATAACTGGAACATTGACCGTAGTGCTTTGCCCCGGCACCAAAACCAGGCTTGAGTTCACTAGGGTTACAACAGTCCCATTCCCTTGTGGCACCTGTGACTGGATCGTCCAGCCTACGGGTAACTGAGCCGTATTGATCGTTGCCCCGGCCGGTAAACCCATCTGGAAGGAGATCGGGCCACTCGTTGCGGCATTGCCCACGTTCTGGATCGTTATCGGGAAAACGGAGGTTTGACCCACAACCAGATTGGGCTGCGGCTGCCCCCCACTAATGGTCAGGTCGGCAACCGGAGCGGCTTGTACCGGCGCATAGATTGTCTGCGTAGCGCCCGTGGTTTGGCCCAGAACAGGCGACAGGGTGGCACTAAAGGGTATCGTCAATCCGGCAGTCGATGCGTTTGGCGTGATCGGCAGATTGAGAACGACCGAACTACCGGGCGCAAATCCAGAGGCATTCGCGTTGCTGAACACAAGAACCGTTGTTCCGCCTGGGCCGGGCACATTGCTGGTCAGCGTCCAGCCAGCTGGTAACGTTAACTGGCTCTGATTGAGCGAAACGCCAGCCGGAAGCGTTACCTGAGCGGTCAGCGGACCATAAGCCGCTCCATTGCCAATGTTCTGGATAGTAACCGGTAAGATAGACGTCTGCCCGACCACCAAGGCGGGTGTAGGCTGGCCAACGGTCAGCACCATATTCGGCGCGGTAATCGTCGTACATACGTTGGTAGCGGAGCCCGGTATCGTCTGACCTCCTGGTTGTATGATAACCACGATCGAGGGCGTTGTTCCGGCGGCTGGCTGGCTGGTAAAGACGGGCAGATTCAGCACGAGCTGCCCTCCATTGGCGAGTATTGAGGCCGTCGGATTGGTCAGCGTATAGATCGTACTGCCATTGGGACCGGAAGTCGTTCCACTGATTACCCAACCGGCTGGTAATTGACCAGCGACAATCGAAACACCCGCTGGCAAGCTAATGGTTGTACTAATCGGGCCATTCGCTGTCGCGTTACCGATGTTGGTGAACGTAATGGGAATAATCGAGATTTGACCGACCGACAACGGTGGCGTTGGGTTCCCAATCACGACAATAACATTGGGGGCCGCTGGAGCCACCACCGGGCTACTCTGTGTACTGGTCGAAACGGTTCCTGGGATGTAGGGAATCGTCGGCGTAATTACCGTCACGGGCAATTGCTGACCGATTAAACCGCTTCCAGGGGTTAGCGGCAACAGAACGACTGTACTACCACCGACTGGAAGACTGACATTCGGATTGGTAATAGTGTAGGTGATGGTCCCATTCCCATTCAACGTTTGATTCGTATACGTCCAGCCTGGAGGCAGTGCGCCCACCGTCACACTACTCGGCAGCGTTATCTGAGCCGTCAACGGTCCTGTGTAGCCACTGGTCCCCGTGTTGGTGAAGGTAATCGTAGCACTGGACGGCTGCCCGGCCGTAAATTGGGTCGGCAGCGTCAGGTTGGTTACAATGTTGGCCGCAACGGGTGTGACCTGTAGGCTACTTACGTTATTGGATGTATTGGTTTCTCCCGATACGGGAATCGCTGTTGCCGAAATAACTCCTGTCACATTGGCTACCTGAGGACTTGGGGTCAGCCCCAGGCTGAAGGCAATGCTCTGGCCCGGTGCCAGCGAACTGACGCTATTAACCAATGTCAGCGTTGTACTTCCATCCGGGTTAGTCGTGATCGACTGGACCGTCCATCCGGCGGGAATGGCTGCCTGGTTGATGGCATAGCCTGCCGGAATGGTAATCCGGGTCGTAATCGGACCTGTTGCGGTCGCATTACCTACATTTTGTACCGTAACGGTGATGGTAGACGATTGTCCAACGACCAATGCCGGGCTTGGGCCGCTAATCGAGGTCTGTAAATCAGGCGATCCCAGCGTAGCCGATGTTGTGGCGGTATTGTTGGCCGTATTCGTTTCAGAAGTTACCGGGGTTACCGTAGCCAGGAAATTGACCGTGCCCGACGTACCGGCTCCAATGGAAATAGGGAGATTCAGCGTCAGGCTACTTCCACTTGGCAGTGATCCGCTGTTTGCATTCAACAGCGTAACGATGGTGGTCCCATTTGGCCCGTTCGAACTACTCACGAGCGACCAGCCTGCCGGTAAAGCCGCCTGATTGAGGGAAATGCCAGCGGGCAAGGTGACGGCCAGGGTTAGGGCTTCGGGCGCTGTTGCCGGACCAACATTGGTGATGATCAGGGGCAGATAGCCATTCTGACCAGGCACTAACGTGGGCAGGGTGCCGAATGTCAAGGCCAGATCGCTGCCAATAACGGGCGTGTAGGTCGTAATGGTGGCGGTATTGTTGGTCAGGTTTGTTTCCGTACTGGACGCTGCCGCCGTGGCGCTGAATACAAGCGTAGTACCGATAACCGAGCTGGATGGCGTTACGGGGACTGTCAGCGTTATCGTTTGTCCATTGACCAGATTGGTTGCTGTACTACAAACGACCTTCTGGCCTGTCGTTGAACAGCCCCAGCCCCCTGTAGCCGTAAAGGTCGAAGGCGCACTAACTCCGGTTGGCAGGGTTAACGTGATGGTCTGGGGACCACTGGCGATCCCTGCCAGTATATTGGTCAGGTTAAGCGTCAATGGACTTGCCTGCCCGGCAATCAAGGTTCCCGGCTGATTGATCGACAACGCCAGGTCGGATGGCTGAAGGTTGACAATGGCCGTTGTTGAACCAGGTGGGCATACGGCACAGGGCTGCGATGGGGTTACTGTAGTTGAACCCCCTCCACTCACTGTCGCATTATTGAGGACCGTGCCAGCTAATGTCGGGTTTACCGTTAGTAAAAAACTACTGCTGGCGCTTGCCGCAATGGGTACGGAACTCGTACAGTTAACCGACTGGCCAGCTGCCGAACAGGTCCAGCCATTCCCGCCACCCGTTACAAACTGAAGGCCAGCCGGTAGTACGTCCGACACGGTGATAGGCCCACTGGTTGCCAGATTTCCGCTATTGGACACCGTGAATGTATAGCTGAACGGTGTATTCTGGGTGATACTGGCCGGAGCCTGCTTGACCAGACTGAGTACTGGGGCCGGGCAAACAACCGGGCAGGTATAGTTGCACATCCAGGCATTGGCAACGCCATTGCCCAGAATGGTCATCTGGTTACCGGGATTCGTGGTTGTCGATACGCCCTGGAAGGGGTCCGTTGTATTCCACAAACTGATGGCACCTGTACAGGCCCCAACCCGCTGAAAACTGAAGAGTGGAATTTCGACATTCGATCCGATCGGAAACAAACTTGGGCTGGCGCTCTGGCTATACCCAAACGAGGCATAATCACGGCTCGTTGCTTCAGCGGGGGTATTTACCCGGGCATTCATTACCCAACTCATACCAACCTGTAAGTTTTGCAGGTTGGTAATTTGCGTACCAGCTGGCAGATTAACCGTTACCTGAGCCGTAGCAATGCGGGCCTGCGCACCGGAATATGCCGTAGCCGACTTCATATAGACGGTGTAGGTAATACCATCGGCCCCTAACTTTAAGCCGTAGCGAACGCCCGTATTACAGTCCGTTGCTACGCAGCCTGGCGATACCTGCTGAACGGGCGAAGGGGCCGATACGGGTGGAGCCGTGTTATTGGTGGTATTGCTCTCGACCGTAGGGGTTGACACGGTACCCGAAAAAACGGGGGTTGTCCCAACGGCATTGGTACTCGGCGTGATGGGAATCACAAAACCAATCTGACTACCGGCACCCAGCGTATTCGGATTACTACAGCTTACAGTCTGCCCACTGGTTGTGCAGCCAAAGCCGTTGCTGGAAAAGCTGGACGGCGAGCTGATACCCGTAGGCAACACCGTCACAAAGCTGATGGGCCCTGTTGCTGGCGCTGTACCGATATTGCTCAGGCTAACGGGAAGGCTAGACGTCTGCCCGGCCGTTAGGGTCGGAACAGGCCCCACGCTGGATACCAGGTCTGGGGCGCCACAGGTTGTTGCACTCCCATAGTTCCCGCCGTAGGCATCCCCCCCATTCCCCAGAATTGTGATCTGGTTCCCGGGATTTGTGCTGGTCGATACCCCTTGAAACGGATCGGTCGATGACCAGAGCTGAATCGATCCCGGACAGTTGCCGTTATCCGAAAATGAAAACAGCAGTATATCCGTGTTCGCCGGAATCGTAAACAACGTAGGGGTTGCCGACTGGCTAAAGCCAAAGGAGATATAATCAACCCCAGGATTTTCGGAGGGGGCATTTACACGGGTAGACGCGGTCCACCCCATACTCTGATAACCCGTAACCGTTGGCGAGCCTGTTCCCTGCGGTAAGCTGGAAAAGGTGCCCGTCGGTACCCGTACCGTCACCTGGGCCGTGGCAATGCGGGCCTGAGTACCCGTATACGAAGTGGTCGAGGTCATGTACACCCGGTAGGTTCCGGTGGCGTCCCGATCAATTTTAAATTTGACCGGTGTAGCGGCTAATACACTCAGCGGACATAATACTACCCAAAGCAGCATCCGCGCGAAAAGGTATAGATATCTGTATTTCATCGGTTTATAGGCTTAATACTAGATATGGTATGGCTTCCCAGAATTCTGGGAAGCCATACATTAGGGAAGCTGCTGACGGATAATGAAGTTGACGTACTGATTGACGACGTTATCGGGATGGGTCATAATCTCGAAGAAGATGGTATCCACTTCATTGGATGGCCCCTGGAAGATTACCCGACCGTTCATGTCCACATCACTCACCGTATAGACATTATTGCGGATGTAATTACTGAATCCGCCGGTATTGCCTGGATCGCCCAATACATCGAAGAAGATCGGGTCTACATCGTTACTAGGTCCCTGGAATATCACTTGATTATCCTTGAGGGTATTACCGGCCCATAAGGCTGGCAAGCCATCCTGAGTCGCTAACGGAGCCGTTGAGCGAAGTATATTCCCCACTGGATACTGATAAACAGGTGTTCCTGCGTTGGTAAAGTCAACAACTGGTGCCGTTGGGGCTGTTGTTGACACCGGCGATGCGGTCATCGCTCCCAGGTGGTTACGGTGGCGTACCGACACGTAGTAAGCAGTGCCTTGTGTCACACCCTGTCCAAACGTTACGGGCGAGGTTCCATCAACGCTGACAATGTCGCCATCAGCCTGAACCAGGGCGGATCGGGTAGCAACGATGGTTGCAGGGGCATTGGCGTCCCGAAGTTCAACAAGCACCCAGTCGACAATAGCATTGGCACCCGTTACCGCAAAGACACCCGATGGATTGGCGATGGCCTCTCCTCCCCCTCCACCTATCTGGGTAAAGCCCAGACTCGTATAGGGTTCTGTGGTCGGAATCAGGTTTTTAACCCGTAGGTCATCCCGCATCCTGCCCGCAACAGGGGTATTGATCAGAGCGCCCTGCAAATAAACCCTGGCCAGTAATCCCGTCACGGTGACGGTTGTCGTTGCCGTACCCGTTCCTCCGCCGTTGGTCGCAATAGCCGTCAGGGTAGTCGGACCCGTTGGCAGATTCACCGTACAGGCATAATTGCCGTTCACGGCAGCGGTCGTTGTACACAAGGTCGTATTGCCCGGGCCAACAATCGTGACCAGCGAACCCGGTGTGGCTGTCCCCGAAACCGTTGGGCTATTGGTCAGAATAGCACCAGGAGGTCCAGCAATAATCACTGTAGGCGCATTCGTGGCCGTCAGGCTCAACGGAACACTGCTGGTACCACCCGGCCCCGAGGCTGTTACCGTTACCGGTGTTACGCCCGTAGAAACCGTTACCGGACAACTGAAAGTACCCGACACAGAGGCCGTAGTCGTACACAGGGTGGTGTTACCCGGCCCGGTGATCACAATGACACTACCCGGTGTCGCTGTACCCGTAATCGGCTGCGTGGTAGACCCGGCTGGTGGTTGAACTACCGTCAAACTAGGCGGACCCACCGCTGTGAAGTTGCTCACTACGGGTGTCGAACAGCCGCCTGTGTTACAAGCTACAGCCGTGATGCTGGAAGGACCTGCCGGTACACTCACCTGGCAGCTATACGTACCTGATGCGCTGGCTGTTGTGGTACACAGGGTGGTGTTACCCGGACCTGTCAGCGTCACCACACTACCCGGTGTCGCCGTACCTGAAACCGTCGGCGTCGTTGTGGCCGTACCGTTGTTGGCTGGGGAGGTGATGGCTACCGTAGGCTGGTTAACAATCGTGATCCCAAGATTGCTTGCCAGTCCGGTTGGCATGGTACATCCCAGCGGCAGCGAACTATTGACAGACAGGAAGGTAACGACATAATTACCCGCTTGTGAGAACGTGATTGTCGCTGTACCACCTATACCACTCACACTGGATACGCCGGTTGTTGGATATACTTTCCAGGCCAGTTGTCCAGGAATTCCACCCACAGCCTGGAACGTCTGCGTTGTTCCAGCAGCGGCAGTTCCCGACGAAGACGTCGTATTGACGATCGTAATGGGTGATGGCGTCGCACAGGGATTTAAGCCAACCGCCACTAACGCCGAGCTAACGCTTTGTACCGGTATACAGGTTAAATCACCTGCGTTGGTCAACGTAAAGACGATCCGGTACAACCCCTGCTGACTGAAGGTCACAGTAGCCGTACTACCCGTTCCGACAAGGGGCGTAGCTCCCGTGCTGGGTACTATCTGCCACTGTACGTTTTGGTAAGGCTGCCCTCCTGTCAACGAGAAACTAGCGGTTCCTCCAATGGCCACAGCCCCGTTCGATGGCGTTACCAATACCGTACTCGAACTTGGACTTGCACACGGTACAACTGGTGGGCTTATATAAACATCCAGTGATGATTGGACAGTACCGGGTATAGAACAGCCTACAGGTTGATTACTATTGGTCTCTTCAAAAATCACCTGATACCAGCCAGCATTCAGGAAGGTTATGTTTCCGGTTACCGTTCCTGTACCACTATTGGGTGATGCCGTTGTTGACGGTACAATGAACCACCTTGTGCTCGTTCCACTATTACCACTAATGTAGCTAAAGGAGTTCGTACTGCTATTGACGACAAGCGGACTAGTCGCAGCCGCAATAACCTGCCCAGGAATAGGTGGCGTACAGGGCGTTGCCAGCGTCGCGGTTACGGTTATGGGCACCGTCGTGGTACCACCCGGCCCCGAGGCTGTCACCGTCAAAGGCGTAACACCCGTCGGTATGCTCACCGGACAACTGAAGGTGCCCGAGGCTGATGCCGTGGTCGTACACAAAGTGGTGTTCCCTGGGCCCGTGATAGCTACCGTACTACCTGGCGTCGCCGTACCCGTAATTGGCTGAGTAGTGCCTCCGGTTGGTGGTTGCACGACCGTCAGACTGGGCGGACCCACCGCCGTGAAGTTGCTTACTGTCGGCGTTGAACAGCCACCCACGTTACATGCCACCGCTGTGATGCTGTTGGGGCCTGCCGGTACACTTACCGGACAACTATAGGTACCCGAAGCCGAAGCCGTGGTCGTACACAGGGTCTGGTTACCCGGTCCGGTCAGCGTTACTACACTGCCGGGCGTTGCTGTACCTGAAACCGTTGGGCTGGTGGTTGCCGTACCGTTATTGGCTGGAGAGCTAATACCTACCGTTGGCTGGTC
>NZ_MKUD01000031.1:0-847 GCF_001898575.1 Spirosoma sp. 48-14 | reverse complement strand
CGCCGTGAAGTTGCTCACCGCTGGGGTTGAACAGCCACCCGCGTTACAGGCCACCGCCGTGATGCTGTTGGGACCCGGCGGCACACTTACGGGACAACTGTAGGTACCCGAAGCCGAAGCCGTGGTCGTACACAAAGTCTGATTACCGGGTCCGGTCAGCGTTACCAGACTGCCCGGTGTTGCTGTACCTGAAACCGTTGGGCTGGTGGTCGCCGTGCCGTTATTGGCCGGAGAGCTAATACCTACCGTTGGCTGGTCAACCGCTGTCAGCGTCAATGGAGCGCTGGTGCTACCGCCCGGACCCGAGGCCGTTACCGTCACCGGCGTTACTCCGCTTGATACCGTTACCGGACAACTGAAAGTACCTGAGGCAGAGGCCGTCGTGGTACACAGAGTCTGGTTGCCCGGCCCGGTGATCACAATAGCGCTGCCCGGTGTCGCCGTACCCGTGATGGGTTGGGTAGTGGGGCCAACGGGTGGCTGAACCGCCGTCAGGCTGGGTGGACCAACGGCCGTAAAATCACTCACCGCTGGGCTCGAACAGCCACCCGCGTTACAAGCTACGGCTGTGATGCTGTTAGGCCCCGGCGGCACACTTACCGGACAACTATAGGTACCCGAAGCGGAAGCTGTCGTGGTACACAGGGTTTGATTACCGGGTCCGGTCAGCGTTACCAGACTACCGGGCGTTGCTGTGCCCGAAACCGTTGGGCTGGTGGTCGCCGTGCCGTTATTGGCCGGAGAGCTAATGCCTACTGTTGGCTGGTCAACCGCCGTCAGCGTCAATGGAGCGCTGACGCTGCCACCAGGACCCGAGGCCGTTACCGTCACCGGCGTTACCCCCGTC
>NZ_MKUD01000030.1 GCF_001898575.1 Spirosoma sp. 48-14 | reverse complement strand
TGGCTCAACCAGTGCGCCGGTCATTGTGGCTCAGGTCAACTCGACCAGTTGTGGTCTGGCTAATGGTAGTGCCAGTGTGCAGGTAACCAGCGGTAGTGGTAGCTATACCTATCAGTGGACGACCAGCACCGGTACAGTGGTTGGGACCACGGCCGGTATCAGCAACCTGTCGGCCGGTACCTACATGGTGAGTGTAGTGGATGTCAACGGCTGTAGTAGCATGACCAGTGTGGTGGTGGGCAACAGCACACCGCTCAATGTGACGGCCACGGCTCAGAATGCGGTCTGTGGGCAGGCTACAGGTTCGGTTAGTGCGCAGGTGAGCGGGGGTAGCCCGGCTTACAGCTACCAGTGGCGCAATGCGGCTGGCAGTGTGGTGGCCACCAGTCAGAACCTGACCAACGCTTCCCCTGGCAGCTACACGGTCATCGTGACGGATGCGACGGGTTGTACGGCGCTGGCTTCGGCCAACATCAGCAACCTGAGTGGACCACAGGTGAGTGGTGTACCGACGAACGTGAAGTGCTACGGTACCCAGACGGGTGGTGTGGTGCTGAGTGTAACGGGTGGCACCCCACCGATTGGCTACCAATGGAGCAACGGGGCCACGACCAAAGACCTGAGCAATGTGGGAGCTGGCGTATATACAGTGACGGCTCGTGATGCCAATGGTTGTGTAGCCGTACAGAGCTTCACCATCACGCAGCCGACCGAGATCGCAGCGGTGTTCCAGCCAACCTACCCAACCTGTACGAATCCATCGGGGGGTAGTCTGAGTTTGGTGAGCATTAGCGGAGGTACGTCTCCCTACAGCTACACCTGGAGCACGGGGGCTATGACAGCGAGTATCAATGGACTGAGTGGCGGAACCTACACCCTGACCATCAAAGATGCACTTGGCTGTATTGCCTCGCCCCTGGCGGTGTTACCAACCCCAACCGGCTGTAGCGGATTCGACCTGGCGTTGACCAAGAAACTGGCAACGGGTCAGAGTTCAACGGTCGTAGCGGGTGGTACGGTTACCTTCACCATCGCGGTAATTAACCAGGGCGGTGTGGATGCCACCAATGTTCAGGTAACGGATTATATCCCGACGGGCCTGACGCTGAACGATGCGAACTGGACGGCCAGTGGTAGCAAAGCCACGCTCAATAGCGTCATTGCGAGCCTGCCAGCGGGTCAGACCACCACGCGCAACATTACCTTCACGGTAAGCCCCACGTTTGTGGGCAGTTTGACCAACGTGGCCGAGATCAGCAGTGCCAGCAATCCGCAGAACCTGCCCGATAAGGACTCTAATCCAGACAATGATCCGACCAACGATGGTACGCCAGTCAATGACGATACCAGTGGTGATCATAAGAATAACCCCTCGCAGGATGAAGACGATTCCGATCCGGAAATTATCACGGTCGTTCCAACGCCAGTCTTTGACCTGGCCCTGGTGAAAAAACTAGCATCGGGCCAAAGTGCGACGGTTGTGGCGGGTAGCAGCGTAACCTTTACGATTACGGTCTACAACCAGGGTAACGTTGACGCGACCAATGTCCAGGTGACGGATTACATCCCGACGGGCCTGACGCTGAACGATGCCAGCTGGACCGCCAGCGGTAGTCTGGCCACGCTCAACAGTGTGATTGCCAGCTTGCCAGCGGGTCAGAGTACCACGCGCAACATCACCTTCACGGTGAGCAGTAATTTCGCTGGTGGTAGCATTACCAACGTGGCTGAGATCAGTAGCGCGAGCAATGCTCAAAACCTGCCCGATAAGGACTCCGATCCGGACAACAATCCGACCAACGATGGTACGCCCGTCAACGATGACACCAGTGGCGATCATAAGAATAACCCCTCGCAGGATGAAGACGATTCCGATCCGGAAATCATCACGGTAACTCCGTTGAAGGCGGCCCTTGGCGACTACGTCTGGTACGACAACAACAAGAACGGCCAGCAGGATGCGAATGAACCACCAGCGGTTGGGGTAACGGTGACGCTCTATAATGCGACCACCAACCAGCCCATCAGCACAACGGTAACCGACGCAACCGGCCATTACCTGTTCCCGAATCTGGACCCTGGCACCTACTATGTGGTGTTCACGGCACCGAGTGGGGCTACGTTCACCACGCCAAATACGGGTAACGATGCAACGGACAGCGATGCAGGTGTAGGCGGTCGAACGGGCAACTATACGCTAGTGGCGGGTCAGGTTGATCTGACGGTGGATGCGGGTCTGATCCCTCAATGCACAAGTCCAAATTGTACGACGATTATCACGGTGAAATAAGTAGCGATTGGGGAGTTTGCAGTCCTTGTAAACTCCCCAATACCTCACGTTTGCGGCTAGCCTATACGACTCCTCCTCCGTACTGGTGAATCAGTCGGATGACAGAAAACGGGATAGCAAAGCATCAATTACTATTTGAATTCGTAACCAATCTATCACCACAGACACATTGCTGTTATGCGCTTGTTATTGAATAAACCGAAATATTGGATGTTCGCTTTAACTAGTTTTTTACTCTGGATGAGTATAAATAACGGTTCGATTCACCCGTTTACAACCCTGCTTGTTTCCTCAAAGCTGGAAGTCGGATTATCTACGGAGGTTCGTGATGTTGGCTGTCGATTAGCCAGAGAAGGGCATGTTCGAATACGAGGGCAATCCGCTGTTAGCAGTTCCGCCACCAGTTTATATAGAGATCGGGACGATGGGTTTAGGCGGATAGCCACAGGGCCGGAAGTTGCAAAACCCAGTAGAGAACAGGCGTCTTGTCCGATCTCGACCTACCATCAGATTTATTTATCCCACTGTAATCAGCGTGTTGCTTCGGCTGACTCGTATTCACTAACTGAACTATGACCATGCAGAACTTGTACATGAGATTTGAACGAAAAACGATCTGGCAGTACATATTGTCGGGTTTGCTGCTGTGTCTGCTCACAGCTAGTGGTGCGTTTGCCCAGGTTAGCGGCACCGTATATCAGGACTTGAATGCCAACGGGGCCCAGGGAACGGCTACACCCAATCTGGAAACGGGCTATGGGGGCATCACGGTGAAAGCCTTCAATGCGGCCGGAACAATGGTAGCCTCGACGACAACCGCTGCCAATGGGACGTATACCCTTACGGGGGTAACGGGTCCGGTTCGGGTAGAGTTTTCGGGACTTCCTGCTGCTTACTACAGTGGCCCGG
>NZ_MKUD01000029.1 GCF_001898575.1 Spirosoma sp. 48-14 | reverse complement strand
CAACGGGTTTGTACTACTATCAGGCGACGGTGCGGTACGCGCTGCTGGACAGGAATGCCCCCCCGCAAGTGCTGAAGGGCTGGGTACAGATCCTGCGAGAAGGCGTATCCATGAAATAAAGGAGAAAAGGGAGGAGGGACGAAAGGAGGAAAAGAGTCAACTACAGATTCCTTTCCTCCTTTCGTCCCTCCTCCCTTTTCTCCTTTTACTTCATATTGTGATAGACCATCTGTACATCATCGTCTTCTTCAATACGTTCGATGAGTTTTTCAACGTCGGCAGCTTCTTCGTCTGTTAACTCTTTATAATCATTCGGAATACGCTCGAACTCAGCCTGTTTGATTTCGTACCCTTTTTCTTCCAGGAATTTCTGAATACTTCCAAACGCGGTGAACTGACCGTAAATGACCAGTTGATCAGTATCATCATCGTACTCGATCTCATCCCCACCGAAATCAATCAACTCAAACTCCAGTTCCTCCCGGTCAATCCCTTCGGCTGGAATGCGGAAAACCGACTTACGCTCAAACATAAAATCGAGCATACCCTGTGTACCCAAACTACCACCAAGCTTATTCAAATAACTTCGAACGTTGGCTACTGTCCGGTTGTGGTTATCCGTTGCGGTTTCGATAACGAGCGCAATACCATGCGGAGCGTAGGCCTCGTATACAATCTCCTTATAGTCCTCCTGCTCTTTCGATGAGGCTTTTTTGATAGCCCGTTCAACGTTTTCCTTCGGCATGTTAGCCGCTTTGGCATTTTGGATAATAGCCCGCAGCCGTCCGTTGGTATCTGGATCAGGACCGGCACTTTTGACGGCCATAACGATGTCTTTGCCGATGCGAGTAAAGGTCTTTGCCATTTGACCCCACCGCTTCATTTTGCGCGCCTTCCGGTATTCAAACGCTCTTCCCATTGTTGTTAGTGGTCATTAAGTGGTCATTCCATAGTCACTTGGTGGTCATTCTATCGTCACTACTTAATGACAAACTAATGACATCCAAATGAGCATTTAATGACTATATACAGTTGATTCAAATTCAATAATTTCCTGCCCACGCATCAGATCCTCGAAGGTTTCGCGCTGGCGAATTAGGTACGGTTTACCTTCGTAGACCAGCACTTCGGCTGGGCGAAAACGGGCATTATAATTCGACGACATGCTGAAACCATAGGCCCCTGCATTTTCGAACGACAGCACATCACCCGGACGTACTTCGGGCAGAACCCGGTCGGTAGCGAAGGTATCCGTTTCGCAAATGTACCCGACAACGGTATACATTTTCGGTTCGCCTGCTGGATTCGAGATGTTTTTGATGTCGTGGTATGCATCGTACATCATGGGGCGAATCAAATGGTTAAGGCCCGAGTCGACTGCCACAAATGTCCGGGTTGGATTTTCCTTGACGATATTGGTACGCACCAGCAGATGCCCACTTTCACTGACCAGAAACTTACCAGGCTCGAACCAAAGCTCTAACTCACGACCATAGTGCTGGCAAAACTTCTGAAATGCCGCCGAGACCTGATTCCCCAGCTCAACCACATCCGTAACATGATCACCTTCTTTATAAGCAACTTTAAAGCCGCTGCCAAAATCAATGAATGTCAGATCAGGATAGTCGGAAGCCAGATCGAACAGGACATCAGCCCCTTTCAGAAAGGCATCGGCATTTTTGAAATCCGACCCCGTATGCACATGAAGCCCCGTTACCGAAATCTGATATTTTTCCACCAACGCCCGCATTTCGGCCCGTTGCAGGATTGAAATACCAAATTTGGAATCCGCGTGACCAGTCGAAATCTTGATGTTACCTCCTTCGCTGATGTGCGGATTGATACGGATACTTACCGGAACCTGACTACCGTAGTTTTGGCCAACCCATTCGAGCAAAGGCAGGCTATCGACATTCAGTTGCAGGCCCAGTTCAATGGCTTCCCGGATTTCGCCGAACGACACTCCGCTGGGCGTAAACATGATCTGGTTGGGTGTAAATCCGGCTAGCATACCCATCCGGGCTTCGTTGACCGACACCGAATCCATTTCAACCCCCTGCTGGCGCATCAGTTTCAGAATCGACACATTTGTCAATGCCTTGGCTGCGTATTTTATCTTGAGGTTAACTCCGGCAAAAGCTGACCGGAGCAAGCCGATTTTTTCGATAATTTTGTCGGCATCGTACACGTACAATGGCAGACCGAACTCGTCGGCTATGGCTAGTACATCGACACCCTGAATCTGATAAACCTGGTTATTTAGTTGCATACCTTCCTAAAACGAATCGCAAAATTACGCCATCTTTCCCCCATGTACAAAATTCAAAGGTATCTGTTCATACTTATCCTGCTTGGTACGTATTCGGCTTTTGCTCAGCAACCTACCGTTACCAAAGGAAAGAGCCGTCAGGCCAGCATAAATCAGCCATCCAGATCGGCCTCGAAGCTCCAGTCGGGCCCAATGGTGGGGTATTCCGACATGCGGGAAGTGATGCTTTGGGCGCAGACTAAGGAACCCGCCAAGGTTCAGATTCGCTACCATGAAACGGGCAAGGCTGCTCCGGTTTATCTGACCAATGAAGTACAAACGACCCGGCAAGCGGCTTTTACCGCCCACCTGCTCGCCGATCAGGTGGAACCCGGAAGAACGTACGAATACGACGTGTTAATCGGGGGCCAGAAGGTGAGCCTGCCCTACCCGACCCAGTTTCAAACCCAATCCCTGTGGCAGTGGCGGACCGACCCACCGACGTTTCGTTTCGGCGTCGGAAGCTGCACCTACGTCAACGAACCTGATACCGACCGCCCTGGTAAACCCTATGGCGGAGGATACGAGATTTTTACGGCAATGGCAGCTCAGAAACCCGATTTTATGCTCTGGACGGGCGATAATACCTACACCCGCGAAACTGACTGGAACAGCCGTACGGGGGTATTGAGACGGTATACACATACGCGCTCTTTACCTGAAATGCAGCCTTTATTAGCCAGCACTCACAACTACGCCACCTGGGACGATCATGACTACGGCCCCAACGATGCCGACCGTTCGTACTGGCTCAAACCGGTTACCCTCGAAGCGTTCAAGCTCTTCTGGGCCAATCCGAATTTCGTTTTTCCGGAAGGATGTGCGGGTACGTTTTTCTGGAACGACTGTCAGTTTTTCCTCCTTGATGACCGAACGTTCCGCGCGCCAAACGACATGCCCGATGGCCCGGAGAAAGCCTACTTTGGCGATAAGCAAATTCAGTGGTTACTGGATGCGTTGACCTTTAGCCAGGCTCCGTTTAAGTTTATCGTGACGGGTGGTCAGATCATTAACCCGACCAAAGCGTTTGAAAATTATAGCATTTATGGCACCGAACGAGACCGGCTCCTGAAGGCGATTGCCGATGCTAAAATACCTGGCGTCCTGTTCATCACCGGCGACCGTCACCATTCGATCCTGCATAAACTGGACCGCCCGGGCACTTACCCGATTTACGACCTAACGGTTTCTCCGCTGACTTCATCCGTAGCGCAACCCCGCGCCGACGAGTTAAAACAACCGACATATGTAGACGGCACACTGGTTACCGAACGTAATTTCGGACTCCTAAGCGTGAGTGGACCTCTCAAGGATCGCGTACTGACCATAAAAGTTTACGATCAGAAAGGCGCCGAACGCTGGAGCCGCGATATACGCGCCAATGAATTAAAGTAATAGCTCGGTTTGCAGCTTTCGGTTTAGACCGGACTGCCGTAAGCCGAAAACCAATTAAACATGACTATTCAAAAATTCCCTGACCACAACACCCTTTCGCAACATACGGCTGAGTACATTGCCGCGCTGATCACTAAAAAACCTAACGCCCTGCTTTGCCTGGCATCCGGCGATACCCCCATCGAAACCTACCACCGATTTGTAGCCCTGGCGAAAGCCGGGAAAGTTGACGTTAGCCAATGCACGTTTGTAGGGCTTGACGAATGGGTTGGCTTTGGGCCGGATGACTTCGGTAGTTGCTCGTATTACGTGTTTCGGGACTTGTTCAATCCGCTACAGCTACGGCCCGACCAGATTCATGTGTTCGATGCCAAATCAGCAGATCTCCCAGCCGAATGCGCCAAAATCGATGCGGTGATCCGGGCGCATGGCGGATTGGATTTACTGCTCGTTGGTATGGGCATGAACGGACATATTGCCCTCAATGAACCCGGAACGCCATTCAACTTAGGGTGTCACGTATCGCAATTAGCCGAAAGTACAATTACCGTTGGGCAGAAATATTTCGATAAAGAAACGACCTTAACGCAGGGAATCACCGTTGGCCTACGGCATCTGGCCGAAGCGCGCGACGTGATTTTGCTGGTGAGTGGCGAAAAGAAAGCGTCAAAGCTGCGCGAAGCCCTGACCGGGCCCATCACCAACGAAGTACCAGCCAGTATTATGCAAACGCACCCCAATGGCCGGGTTTGGGTTGACGAAGCGGCTGGAAAATTGCTTTAATTACAGCGTGGTCATTGGTTGCCATTTGCTTTGCGTCATTAATTGTCATTTCTTGTATGTTGCGTACGAAATACAGTCCAATTAGCGCCAAATGCATCTTTAATGACAACCAATGACCATCTAATGACTACTCCTACCCGGAATTACCGAACCGAAATCCTGGCCGGTGTTTCGACCTTTCTGGCGACGATGTACATCATTGTCGTGAATCCGGCGATTTTGAGCCAGGCGGGTTTACCATTTAGTGGCGTTCTGACGGCAACGGTGCTGCTTTCTTTCTTTTGCAGCCTGATGATGGGTCTATATGCTCGTAACCCTATTGTAGTAGCGCCGGGTATGGGCATGAATGCCTTCTTTACCTTCACGGCTGTAAAAGGGATGGGTATTCGGCCCGAAGTAGCCTTGGGAGCCGTTTTTTGGGCGGGAGTTTTGTTTCTCCTGATGTCGGTACTGAATCTTCGGTCGGCCATTGTCCGAGCCATTCCGCAACCGTTACGCTATGCCGTATCGGCGGGTATCGGACTATTTATCACGCTTATTGGGTTTGAGAACGCCAAGTTTATCATTGCCAATCCAGCTACGTTAGTTGGCATCGCTCACCTGAACGACCCGATTGTTCTCACGTTTGTTTTTGGGTTGTTGCTCACCAGCGTATTAGTCATTCGCGATGTACCGGGGGCTATTATCATCGGTATTGTGCTGACGACGCTGGCAGCCTGGCCTGTCGGACGGTGGTGGGGCGATGCATCTGCCATTAATTTCGGGCAGAAAACACTGGTCAATTTTCAGGGCATTTCGGCAGCACCTGATTTTTCACTACTTGGCAAGCTGGATTTAGTCAGTTCGCTCTCCTGGTCATTATGGCCGGTCATTTTTGCGTTCGCCTTTACCGATCTGTTCGATAGCCTGTCTACGTTTGTGGGTGTGGCCGAAGCTGGTGCCTTGCAGGACGAGCAGGGAAATCCACGGAATTTGAACCGATCACTCCTCACCGATGCCGTGGCGACAACCTTAGCTGGAATACTGGGTACCAGCCCCGGTACGGCTTATATTGAATCGGCGGTAGGGATTGCGCAGGGTGGTCGTACTGGCCTGACGGCAATCGTGGCTGGCTGCTGTTTTCTTCCGTTCCTGTTCCTGTCGCCCTTATTGTCTATTATTCCGGCCATTGCTACAGCTCCCGCACTGGTACTGGTGGGTGCGTTTATGATGAAGCCCGTCACCCGTATCAATTGGGGGCAGTTGGACGATGCTTTACCGGCTTTTCTGGCGCTGGTGCTGATTCCGTTCAGTTACTCCATTACGCAGGGCCTGATTTGGGGATTTCTGTCCTGGACTGTGATTAAACTGGCCATCGGCAAAACGGCCGAGCTCCCGTTGAGCCTGCTGATTGTCGATGTCTTTTGTGTACTGGCCCTCACAAGTGGCCATTGAATAGACCTATTGCATGAAGAAACACCTCATTTTTACCGTATTCGTTCTTTCACTCGTCCAGTCGTTCGCCTTTGGTCAACGCTATAAAGCCAAACCCATTACGGGCTTGCTAGGTGCATTCGGAGCCGAAGTAGCTTTGGTTAAAGAATCGTTGCAAAAACCTAAAACGGTTGTTGTTGACGGCATTACGTTTACCTGCGGACGAATTGGCAAACAGCGTATTGTGGTAGCCGAAACGGGTATTGGCAAGGTGAATGCGGCCATGACCACCTCGCTCATGCTCGATCATTTTCGGCCGTCGCGCATTCTCTTTACGGGTATTGCCGGGGGCACCAACCCCGACCTACAACCCGGCGATATTGTGATAGCCGGACGAACTGCTCACCACGATTACAGCTCCATTACCGACAAAAACACCCCCACCCGGCAAACCCGCAACGCCATCACCAAAGAATTCAATCCCGTTTATTTCCCCGCCGATTCGTCACTGATGCATCTGGCCGAAAAGGTAGTCAAAACAGTCTCGTTAGAAGGTATTCCATTAGCGTCGGGTGGGGTCTCGGATCGTCCGGTAAAGGTGGTAACAGGTACGGTTGTGACGGGCGATGTGTTCGTAGCCTCGGTTGATAAAGTAAAAAGTTTGCGGACCGATTTTGGGGCCGACGCGACCGAAATGGAAGGCGCGGCAGTAGCCCAGGTTTGTTATCAGATTCAGGTGCCCCACCTGATTATGCGCAGCCTCAGCGACCGGGCCGACGCCGAAGCCCACATTGCTTACGACAAATTTTACCCGACAGCCGCCCGCAATTCTGCCAAACTGGTGATCGCACTGGTTAAAGCGTTATAGCCATTTAGTCAAAACAGTACGTACAATGAAGTAAGCTGGCTGTTTTTTTTCATTTTTGAAAAGACTAAACGATTGATCAATAAGTTATTGTGGCTTATTGATCAAGTCAGTACTGCTTAGCATTTCTCAACTATGAAACACGCGACTGTTTACTTTTTTCTGGTTTTACTCCCAACGTTTCTTTACGGCCAACCCCTAAAGCCCGGTTTCGACAAAGCGGAATATATTGAACTTCTGAAAGTCTCAGCGCAGTTTGGCGACTCGACTTACGTCAGGGCTTTTCCAACACCTGAGCGATTTAAACTAATTTATCGTTCGCCGATAGTCGGACTGGACAACCGCTGGGATCTTTGGGCCAACAACCAGGGCGTAGCTGTTCTGAGCATTCGAGGCACTACGGCCAACAGTGTTAGCTGGCTGGCAAATTTCTATGCGGCCATGGTTCCGGCCAAAGGCGAACTCCAGATCAGCGACACCGAAAAATTTGCGTATGAGCTGGCATCCAGCCCATTGGCAGCCGTGCATGTTGGTTGGCTGGTCAGTACGGCCTTTCTGGCAAAAGACATGCTCCCTAAAATCGATTCGTGTTACCGGGCTAGTATTAAAAACATGCTGATCATGGGGCACAGTCAGGGAGGGGCAATTGGGTTTCTTCTAACGGCTCACCTCCGCCAGTTGCAAAAACAATCCCGAATTCCTGCCGATATACAGTTCAAAACCTATTGCAGTGCCGGACCTAAACCCGGCAATCTGCATTTCGCTTATGAGTACGAAGCTGCCACGCAGACAGGGTGGGCCTACAACGTCGTTAACTCTGCCGACTGGGTGCCTGAAGTTCCGTTGACCGTTCAGACTGTCAATGATTTTAACCCAACCAACCCTTTTGTGGGAGCCCCGGCCATGATCAAAAAACAGAAACTTCTGAAACGAATCGCACTCAAGTATGTGTATAACAGCCTGAGCAAACCTGCCCTTAAAGCCCAGAAAAACTATCAGAAGTACCTGGGTAAGCTGGCCTCCAATACCGTGAAGAAAAATCTGAACGGCTATGTCGCTCCCGACTATTACAAAAGCAACGACTACGTTCGAACCGGCAACACCATTGTACTGCTAGCCGATAGTACCTATTTTGCCAAATACCCGGATAGTAAAGAGAAAATCTTTATCCATCATTTCCACCGACCGTATTTATACCTCACCGAGAAGCTACCTTGACAAGTCGGGATCGATAGCCTAGAGAGGTCACCTGGACAAATTCTATTTTATGCATTGCGTATGCCCGAAACGGGTCATATAAAATGACACGCGTTAAGCGGAGAAGATTAATTGAAAATTTCCCTTTAGTAAATGAACGTTTACTTATTAAATGCTATTACCCCTGTAAATAGCAAGTTCTATGCGGCCAAGAAATATTGAAAAGGAAGAATCGATCCGAGCGATAGCGCTAAAAATCATTCAGGAAGAGGGGCTGGAAAACCTGAGCATGCAGAAGCTGGCCAAAGCCGCCAATGTATCGCCCCGAACCATTTACATCAAATACGAAAATAAAGAAGACCTGCTTATCAAGCTTTTCATCGACGAAGTGCTGGGCACTTATGAAGCGGTTGTACTAGAAAATTTCGATGAAAGCATGGCGTTTTCTGCAGGTGTCAAAAGGCTCTGGCAGAACAGCTTCCGGTATTTTCAACACAATCAGCAGGCGTTTGCTCTGATGCAATATGGAAAATCATCGCCCTTACTGAACAAGGCATTTCGGGAGAGGGACATTAAGGAAGGTCAGTTCTTTGCCCCTATTCATCGGTTTATGGCTCGTCATGCCAGGGCCGGTACTATTCAACATTTTCCGTTTCAAGTCCACAGGGCATTACTTTTCGCTCCCTTATTCGACCTAATCAACGAGTACGTCGAGCATATTAACCGACCCACGCAACCAATCACTGAAAAACTCATGCTCGACTGTTGCCAAATGGTAATCAATGGTATGCTTATCGAAACGAACAAACACCAGTAATCACAACAAAACAATGAACCCGACTACAAATAAAAAAATAGCTATCGTTGGCGGTGGACCAGGAGGCCTAACCCTCGCCCGACTTTTACAACAGAAAGGAGCGACCGTGACCGTTTACGAACGGGATGTTAATCAGCATGTCCGCGTACAGGGCGCTACACTGGACCTTCACCACGACTCTGGTTTGCTAGCCTTACAGGAAGCCGGACTGATAGACGCTTTTAAAGCCGCTCATCGGCCGGGAGCCGACCGGACGCGGATCGTAGAAAAAACGGGAACAGTTATATTCGATGATAATTTTAATGATAGTAACGATCTGTTTCGGCCAGAAATTGACCGTGGACCGCTAAGAAAACTATTACTGGATTCACTACAACCTGATACCGTCGTATGGGACAGCCAGTTCGTATCGCTAACTCCATATGGCAATGGCTGGCTGCTCGATTTTAAAAATGGTTCGTCAGCTTTTGCCGATCTGGTGATTGCCGCCGATGGAGCTAACTCCAAAATACGGCCACTCATTACCCCAATCAAACCTTTCTATTCGGGAGTTACCATTGTAGAAGGCAGCGTTTATAATACTGAAACCACAGTATCTAGCATCCATACACTGTTGAACGGTGGTAAAATTTTTGCGCTTGATAACGAAAAAACACTAATTGTCAGCTCAAAAGGAGATGGTAGCCTGGTGTTCTACACGGGCTGCAAAACAGATGAATTCTGGTTCCGTGACAATGGAATCGATTTTAGCGACCGGGCGCAGGTGATAAACTGGTTTAAGGAAACCTTTAGTGACTGGGATGCCTGCTGGCTCGAACTAATCGAAAATGCCCGTTTACCCTTAACGCTGCGCCCGCAGTACTGTATGCCTGTAGACCAGACCTGGGAGGCTTTACCGAACCTGACGCTGCTGGGTGATGCGGCTCACCTAATGCCCCCTTACGCAGGTGAGGGAGTTAATATGGCGATGCTGGATGCCCTCGAATTAAGCAAATGCCTGACCAACGAAGCCTATACGAATACCCAAACGGCCATTGCAGCGTATGAAAACCAGATGCGGACTAGAGCCTCTGAAATAGCCCGACTTACATTGGCTCAAACGGACAGCCTGCATTCGTCCGATGCGATTTCTAATTTGCTTGAGCTATTCAATCAAACCGAATAAAAGCACCTACAGATACAATTGCACCATTTTTCGCCAGTCTTCGGCCTGATGAGCCCGCCCATCCCAGAGGTATAAGTCGTGCGAGACGTTCTTAGCCCAAAGTGTTTCGCTCAGGCTAAGATTACTGGGAAGAAAAGGGTCGTCGGTCCCTACGGTCATGACAATCTCCATTCGACGAAGATGATCAATCAGCGCTTCATCCTGTAGGTTTGGCAGAAAGTGGTTGGGGCTGTGGAAATAAATATCGTCGTCGTAGTAGTTGTCAAACAGACCACGAAACTCGGCAACGGGCTCCGACAGGTTATAACGCCCACTGAATGCTGCTACTTTCCCAAACCATTGCGGATGCCGAAACGCAATATTCAACGCATGGTAAGCTCCCAGACTACATCCATGCGAAATCATAAAGGGTTGAGGATTGATCAGCCTTGAAAACGTAAGTACTTCATTCAGAATGTATTGCTCATACTGATTATGACGTCGAATGCGATCTTGCGGAGCAGCTGAACGATTATATACGCTTTCCCGGTCGACGCTGTCTACGCAAAAAAGCTGAAGCCATCCATTCTCAATACGGTCGGCTAAGGCCTCAACCAGGCCCAGTTCTTCATATTCATAAAATCGACCACGCCGGGTTGGAAACACCAGAACCCGCGCGCCAGCATGGCCAAAAACGAGTAATTCCATGTCACGGCTCAGATTAGGACTGAACCACTTATGATACTCACGGTTCATACCGCATGTGTTAAGTACCCATGAAAATACATCGGCCCAACTAATAAATTAGTATGAGGCAAGTAAATAAATCGTTAAAAACTTGGGATTTGCTGTTCGAGCGTTCGCTTCCAGGCCTGGTATCCAGCCGGACTTAAATGCAGTCCGTCATTCTCAAACGACTCCCGACGGGGTTGCCCATTTGGCCAGAGCAACGGGGCGGTCATGTCGATATAATGGGCATTTCGCCTTTTTTCAACTTCTTTGCCAATCAAATAGTTGGTGTACCGAATCCGATCAACAATTCCCCAGCGGGCTGGGCTAATTTTTATAGATAAAAAGAAAAGTGGCAAATCCGGAAAATGCTGCTGCATTTTATCGGCGAATGTGCAGAAGAACAAATAAACCTCTTCGGGATGCCGGCCGTCGCCCAGGTCATTGTCGCCTGCATAAAATAGGACAGCTTTCGGGGCTGCGGGCAGCAGCAGTCGTTCAAAAAACCAGGAGCAGGCCGCCAGCGTCGATCCACCAAACCCAAGGTTCAGGGAGTTGATTTGTGGAAAATCCTGCGCCAGCGTTGTCCAGAGCCGGATGGATGAACTACCATAAAAAACCACCCTGTCGGATGCGGGCGGTAATGTCATCAATTTCGTTTCCAACTGCCGAACTTCGGCTTCATACCAAACCATATGCTGTTATTTAACCTGCCGAACAACCGCTTCCAGTTTCGCTATTTCAGCATGAACGGGAGCGCTTGCCATCCATTTTCGAATGATGTTCGCCAGTGGTCGAAATTCAATCAGAAAACCATCATGACCATATAATGAGTCGATTTCTTCGTAGGTCGCATTCGGAATATGGCGAGCCAGAAACTGTTGCTCAGTAGGTGGAAACAGCAAATCAGACCGAATACCTACCACCAATGTATACGCTTTAATCTGGGCCAGTGCATTCAGAATACTACCCCGATTTCGGCCCACATTGTGCGAATCCATCACCTTGGAAAGTGTCCAGTACGTAAAGGCATTAAATCGGTCGGCCAGTTTATCGCCTTGATACCGCTGGTAACTGGCAGATTTGTAGCCGTCCAACTGCTCGTTATTATCCAGTGCCTGTGTAAATCCATAGGTATCGTAATTCCGATACGAAATCATGGCCATCGCACGGGCTGCTTTCATCCCCGACACACCCGCATCGGCTCGGTTCTCTGGCCAGGTTGGGTCGGCTTCAATAGCCATTCGTTGAGCTTCGTTAAAGGCAATGCACCAGGGCGAAGCAACGGCGCTGGCGGCAATGATGATTAGATTCTGAATCAGGTTGGGTTGTAAAATTGCCCATTCCAACGCCTGCTCACCACCGACCGACCCACCAATACAGGTTTCAATTTTTTCGATACCTAACTCTTGCCGTAATAAATCCAGCGCGTTCACCATATCCCGAATAGTAATCGCTGGAAAATCATGATAGTAGGGTTGCCCGGTCGCAGGGTTCACAGACAACGGCCCGGTTGAGCCATAGCAGGAGCCCAGCACATTGGCACAAACAATAAACTGCCCGGTTCCTGTCGAAGGAGCAGGGTCAAAATATCGACCGGGGCCTACCATGCCTCCCCACCAGTCGCCTGCATCGGCATTACCCGTCAGCGCATGGCATATCCATACGACGTTCGACCCATCTTCATTCAAGGTACCGCGCGTTGTATAGGCCAGCCGAAATCCCGGCAAACTCTCACCAGATTCGAGCGAGAAAGAATACTTGTAATCGAAATACTGTAGTGTCAATGGAAAAAAGTTTTCAGTTCACAAATCGTAGTCTTCAGTTTACAATGGATGAATTCCTAAAAACAATGTAGCATCAGTCCACTGCAAACTGAAGACTAAAGACTGTAAACTATGTTAACACTGGTTGGGCAATCTGAGCGAACGCCTGTTCGAAATCAGCTTTGATATCGTCGATATGTTCAATACCAGCCGAAACCCGCAAAACACCGGCTTCAACACCTGCGCTGGCTTGTTCCTGCTCGCTCAGTTGTTGATGTGTGGTAGCCGCCGGGTGGATGATCAGCGTTTTCGAGTCGCCCACGTTGGCCAGGTGGCTCACCAATTTCAGACTGTTTACAAACCGATCCGCAGCATCTTTGTCACCTTTTACCTTGAAGGTAAATACGCCCCCAAAACCTTTCTTTAAATACTTTTTAGCCAGTTCATGGTACGGGCTACTTTCCAGACCAGGATAGTTGACAAACTCAACCTGATCATGCTGTTCGAGCCACTGGGCCAGTGCCAGCGCATTCTGAACAGTCCGATCCACGCGCAACGAGAGCGTTTCCAGTCCCTGAATCAGTAAAAATGCATTGAACGGACTCAGCGCCGGGCCGTAATCGCGTAAACCTTCAACCCGGGCCCGAATAATGAACTGGATGTTGCCAAATGGCCCGCCTACTCCAAAAACATCGCTGAATACCATGCCATGATACCCTTCCGACGGTTCACTGAACTGAGGAAATTTACCATTACCCCAGTTGTAATTTCCCCCGTCGATAATAACCCCGCCGATACTGGTGCCATGTCCACCAACCCATTTTGTAGCCGACTCAACAACTACAGCTGCGCCATGTTCGAGTGGTCGGAACAGGTATCCACCTGCTCCAAATGTATTATCAACAATCAGAGGGATATCATGCTGTTTCGCCAAAGCTGCAAACGCTTCGAAATCGGGAACGTTAAAGCCCGGATTACCTATAGTTTCGAGGTAAATAGCTTTCGTGTTTTCATCAATCAGTTTAGCGAATGATTCGGGCTTATCGCCATCCGCAAAACGAGCGTCGATACCCAGCCGCTTAAACGACACCTTAAACTGATTGTAGGTGCCTCCATACAGGAATGATGTGGTTACGAAGTTATCGCCCGCATTCAGAATATTGTTCAGCGCAATAAACTGAGCCGCCTGCCCCGACGACACAGCCAATGCCGCTACGCCACCTTCTAAAGCCGCCATGCGTTTTTCTAACACATCGGTGGTTGGGTTCATGATGCGCGTATAAATGTTACCGAAGGCTTTCAGGGCAAACAAATCGGCGCCATGAGCCGAGTCGTTGAACACATAAGATGTTGTTTGGTAAATAGGTACTGCGCGAGCGTTGGTTGTAGGATCTGGCTCCTGGCCTGCGTGTAGCTGGAGTGTTTCGAAATGCAGTTCTGACATGATTAATGATTTAGTTCTAACGTGGTTTTGGTAAAATTGTATGATTTCCGATCCATAGCAGGTTGGTTTCGGACGAACCTGTACCGGCCGCAACCGATAAATGGACGAACACGACAAACCCTCCCAGTTTTCGTGGTAGAAGGTGGCTGTGCTTAGTAGGCCCCGGCGGGCATACAGCGTTGAATACAGAGCATGTGAAGAAACGATTTATAGTCCCTAAATAACTTTAGGCAGGAGTTAGCACCTTGCCATGTGGTAGGTTGCCAGCGGTTCACAGAGCCTGATCTCTCCCCGCTTCTTTATAAATCAACGCGCGTCGGTATGATAAAACCGCGTAACTATTGACTTGATACTGCAAGTATAACAGCCAACGGGTGCGAATCCAAAAAACGGCTGCTTTTTCTAAGCGTTTAACTATTTTTTACATAATGCCATCAATTGTCATACATGGCGTTTAATCCTTCTTTACTTTTGCAGTGAAAATACCTTCCGCCCCATGAACCAAACGTACCGCTACAATCGCGACAACGCTACCCGGGTAGCAGGAACCACTACTGTAAAGGACGCCATTGGGCAACTGCTGAAGGCTTACCAGCTTCAAACCCGCTTTAACGAAACCTATCTGGAAGCTTTTTGGGGGAAAATGATGGGGCCAGCAATTGCCTCCCGAACAAACCGACTCTACGTTCGCGACCGAAAGCTTCACATTGAAATTGCATCGGCCCCGCTTCGCAATGAACTGGTCAACGCCAAACAGAAACTGATTCAACTCGTCAACAAAGACATGGGCAGCGATGTCATTGACGATGTTATTTTTATCTAGAGAATTCTGAAGTTTTAGAAACTGTCTAAACGTTTTTTGTTTAGACAGTCGATCAGACTTTTAATTCGTCTACAAATTCCTGCATTCCCTTGAATTCGCCCATCGGTTTCAAATACCGTAACAGCTTTTCGACCCGATCCAGCAACTCATCGCGCGAATGCCGACGCACGTAGGTAGGAATTTTTTCATAAGCCGATAAGTCCGTAAACTCCCAGGGGTGGACATACAGGTTCAGAAAACCATCCGCTTTAAGGGTCTGTCGGCAAAGTGATTTGTAGTAGCTAAACGGAAAATTTTTCAGGCTCAGCCAGAAGAGTGGTAAGCGAAGCATCGGTGTGACCGATGCCGGAATTTGCCAGACCCCCACTTCCCGAAACGGGTGCCGGGGTTCGCCCCAGTGATTATATCGGCCAGGGAGCCAGGTTGGGTGTAACGAGGAATTATACTGATAACCAGCCTGCTTCACATCGTTTGGATCAACAAACCCCATCCGCGCCCGTCGAAAGCCCGTAACCGGACGTTTGAGCAGATCTTCCAGTGCTAATCGGGATTTGAGCAGATCGGCTGGTTCAAAGGTTGTGTGGTAGTAGCCGTGCGACGCTATTTCATGCCTGTTGGCCAGACGCAACACTAAGGCCGACTCATGAAGGGCATAATTGGCCGTTGTGAACATCGTGGTTCGAACATCCAGTGCATCGAACCGCTCAGCCAGGAGGGTTAACCCACGCGTTGAAACGGCCACCTGCTCATCCAATGGAATGTTGTGGCCGAATTCAACGGCAGTATCAAATTCTTCTACGTCAACGGTGAATAAAATATTTCTTCCTCGATTGGGGATTGCCATGGCGTTACAGTCTCCTCGATCTCGCTCGTGTCGCCGATAATATAAGCAGGTCGGCCTTTCACTTCGACAAACGTTTTGCCCAAATATACGCCAATAATGCCGATCATGATAAACTGTACCCCACCAATCAGCACCAGCAGCAACACCAGCGTTGTCCAGCCCGATACGGTTTCATTGGTAAAGTAATGCTCATAAATCGCTTCGGCCCCAAACAGGACAGCAAATAACGACATGCAAAAACCGAGGGTGACCGATAGGTAAAGCGGACGCGTTGAGAACGACGTAATGCCCATAGCCGCCAGTTGCATCATCTTACGGAACGAATATTTCGAACGCCCCGCATACCGGGCGGCTGGCTCATACAAAATGCGGCATTGCCGGAAGCCTACCCATGAAATAGCACCCCGCAGAAACAAATCAGCTTCTTTGAACTGCTTGATGGTATCTACAACTTTCCGATCAAGCAGCCGGAAATCAGCAGCCCCATCTTCAATTTCCAGGTTCGAAACCCGGCGCAACACCCGGTAGAAATATTTTGAGGTAGTGCGTTTGAACCACGACAGCTTAGGATCGGGCCGTCGGACGGTATAAACCACCTCAAAGCCCTGGCGCCATTTTTCGATTAATGCCGGAATCAATTCGGGTGGGTGCTGCAGATCGGCATCCAGGCAAATAACAGCGGCTCCCCGCGCGTTATCGTAGCCAGCCCGTAAAGCCATCTGATGGCCAAAATTTCGGGAGAAGGAAATGAACCGCACAACCGGATATTCCTGGCTCAATTGCCGCAATACATAGCGGGTTTGGTCAGAACTACCGTCGTCAACGATCAGGATTTCGTACGATTCATACTGTGCCATCACCGCCATCAACCGATGCACCAGTACGGGAAGATTCTCTTCTTCGTTATAAGCGGGTACAACCAAACTGATCATACCCTGATGAAATGCCATAGGTTACTAATTAGTAAGGAATTATTACGGATGGGGTTTCGAAGAAACTGGGTATAAATATAAGTAGATTTACCTAATGCACAACAAAAAAACTGTTGCATAATCGTTAATTCTCCGATAAAGCCATTTAATATCCTAGCTATTAACCACTTGCCATTCCTAGAATATATCCCAATTTTATCCTATGGTTGGGCTAAGCTCAGACGAGCTGCTTCCAGATCCAACTCCTGTTCCATTTTTCGTATGACCTCCCCATCCAGTAGCGTACTTTGGCGCTGCTCGGTTAGCACTGTACGTTCCACATCAATTAGCTCTAATTGCAGGCGTATAGCCTGCTGATAGAGTTCTGTTGGTTTGTGAGGAGTGCTGATTGAGCCGCGTAGCATCCCATTCAGCTCATTGATTCGTAGTTCGTACGTATTTTTCACATAGTTGAGCACATCATCATGTACAGACCCTGCTGAGTGATTTTCTTCCAGATGCGTAATCACCTGTAGTGCCATTCTACGACGCAACTTGCGTTCTTCCTGTTTTTCATCGACATCCTCGCGCACATTGAGGGTTTCCACCAGCACGGGTAAGGTCAGCCCTTGTATAACCAGCGTAACCAGAATAACAATAAATGTGATGAACAAAATCAGGTCGCGAGCCGGAAAGGGTTGACCATTGGGTAAGGTATTGGGCAACGCCAAAGCACCAGCCAGCGAGACAACCCCACGCATACCCGCCCAACCAACAACCATAATCTGCTGCCAGGCTGGTTTGTCTTCGCGTTTGCGGATACGTGAACTGAGCAAGCGTGGCAGATAGGCGCCGGGAAACACCCATATCAGCCGACTAATAACTGCCACCACACTGATCAATAAGGCATAGTTGATCGCTTCAGGGAGCGTATATCCGTTCAGATCAGCCACAATCATGGGTAGTTGCAGACCGATCAGGATAAAGACGAGTCCATTGAGTAGAAAAACGACGATCTCCCAGACCGAATTTGTCTGTAATCGACTGTGATAGGTAAAAATCTGGGAGGTTCGGGCCGACAGAAATAAGCCCGTCGTTACCACGGCCAATACACCGGATAGGTGAAAGTTTTCGGCAATCAGGTAAGAGCCGTAGGGGGTTAGTAGTGTTATGGCCGTGCTGGTCACATTATCTTTACTGATGATTCGATGAACCCAAATCATTATCCAGCCAATGGCCAGCCCAATCGCTACACTAATCAACGCAATACCAATAAACTGATAACTGGCCTCCCAAAGGACAAAATGATTGGTGAGTATCGCCACTAGTCCATAGCGATAGATAATCAGGCTGGTAGCATCGTTTACCAGACTTTCGCCCTCAAGTATGGTCGTAATTTGCCTGGGTATGTTAAGTCCTCGCATAACGGACGTAGCCGCTACAGCATCAGGGGGTGCAATAATAGCTCCCAGCAAGTAGCCCTGCGCCAGTGAAAAACCAGGAATAAATGTGTGAGCAACCAGGGCGACCAGTGTTGAGGTGAATAAAACCAGGCCTACAGCCAGCAACGATACCGACCGACTGTATAATTTTAGTTCCAGATTATCGATCTGCCAGGCAGCCGAGTACAATAATGGGGGTAGGAAAACCAGGAAAACCTCATCTGGCGACAAAATAACGGGAGGTAAGCCCGGAATCCAGCCAATCAGAAGACCTACAATAACCAGTAGGATTGGATACGATATGCGCAGCCAACGGGCTATCACCACCAATAAGGTCGTGACGCCCAGCAGACCTGTTACAATTTCAATTGGATGCATTGAATGATCAGAATTGGAATGATTGCAGCTTAGCGGTTAAAGCCCAACAAATTTGCTATAACTTTGTCAGTAGACCATAACTGGTGATAGAGTAACAATTCTACTCATTATGAATTCATCAACCCGCCAGGTTTTTAAGAAGACCCCCAAAAACAGTCGGTTAGTTGAACAGGAAGAACAACGAAACGACATCGGCTTTGGCACCAAACTCACCGATGCCCAGGCCCGATTGGTCAATCAGGACGGGAGCTTCAATTTTGTTCATGCCAATGTCAGTTTATGGGACCAGTTAAATGTTTATAACCGACTCATTACCATGAGCTGGTCGCATTTTTTTGGCTGGATTTTACTGGCATATCTGACAGCAAATACGCTTTTTGCGGGCATATATATGCTGGCGGGTGCTGGCACTCTCGAAGGCATGGACGACGACTCCATTTATGGGCCCTTCTGGAAGTGTTTCTTTTTTAGCTCCCAAACACTCACGACCGTAGGCTATGGGCATATTTCACCCAATAGTTTCCTGACCAGTTGTATTTCGGCTTTCGAGTCGATGGTTGGGCTATTGGCATTTGCCCTCGCCACCGGGCTACTCTACGGTCGGTTTTCGCGCCCGGTAGCCCACATCCGTTTTTCGAAACACGCTGTACTGGCCCCCTATCTGGATGTAAATGCCTGGATGTTTCGAATTATCAACACCCGACCGAATCAGCTTATTAACCTGGAAATCACTGTTAGCTTATCAAGGGTGGAAGCAAATGACAAAGGTTCGCTGGCCCGAAAATATTATAACCTACATCTCGAGCGGAATAAAGTAGCTTTCTTCCCGGCCAACTGGACGCTGGTACACGCCATTACAGAAACCAGCCCTTTGTACGGCCTTACCGCTGAAGATCTGGAAAAATCAGATACTGAATTTTTGATTTCGTTTCAGGCACTGGACGACACCTTTGTGCAGGGTGTGCATCGACGTTTTTCGTACCGCCACGATGAGGTTCGCTGGGGGTATAAATTTCGGCCTATGTACGATGGGGCACAAACGGGTCGTGTCCTGCTTGACCTGGATAAGCTTGACGATATTGAAGAAGTACCGTTGAATTGAGTACCTCAAAAAACAATACATTAACGTTGATTCTACCTCCTTTTTTACAGCCCGGCGATACGGTTGGCGTAGTGGCTCCTGCGAGTTGGTTTCCTTACGAAGAATTAGCCGATGGGCTTCGCATTTTGCGAGAAGACTGGCAGCTAAACGTGATCGAAGGGGATAGTTTGCATACGATTGACGGACCTTTTGCCGGTTCAGATGACCTCCGGCGGGCCGACATTCAACGATTATTCGATGACCCAGGCGTTCGAGCTGTGTTTGCCGCCCGGGGTGGGTATGGTTGCTACCGCATTGCTGATGGTCTTGATCTGACGGGATTACGGGCTAATCCAAAATGGCTAATCGGTTTCAGCGACGTAACGGTATTACTCAGCCTGTTGTTCAACCATCAGATTGTGAGTCTGCACGGGCTTATGCCTCGTCAGTTTGGCGATCCTGACCGAGCCGCTTCACTGGAGTCGGTACGACAGTGGTTGTTTGGTGAAACGCCCGCTCAGTACACCGTACCCGTACATCCCCTTAACCGTCTCGGTCAGGTCACAGGTGCATTAGTAGGGGGCAATTTGACCATGCTGAGTAATTCGATCGGTACGCCTACCGATGTGGATTTGTCTGGAAAAATTCTGTTCATCGAAGACATCGACGAAACGTTTTTCTCCCTCGACCGCATGCTCACCCAGTTTCGGCGGGCCGGGCGGCTGGCCAATCTGGCCGGTTTGGTCGTCGGCCAGTTTACCGATATGCGTGCTAACACGTCGCTTCCTTTTGGTAAGGACGCCTTCGAGATTATTGCCGATGCCGTTTCGGCCTACAGCTACCCGGTGCTGTTTGATTTTCCGGCTGGGCACGTTCCGTTCAACCTGGCGTTGCCAATTGGTCAGGAAGTCGAACTTGTCGTAGCAAAACAAAACGTGCGGATTAATTTTTCGACAGGATTTACAGGATGAACATGATTTCTGATTGTTAAGAGTCAAATCATGTTCATCCTGTAATCCTGTCGAAAAATTAATCTCATGCTTTTCTCCAATTCTGTCGTCTGGATTACGGGCGCATCGTCTGGTATCGGAGAGGCCGTTGCGTTAGCCCTATCTAAGCAGCAAAACATATCTCTTATACTATCTGCGCGTCGTGCCGATGAGTTACAGCGGGTCGCTAACCAAACGGGTCTACCAGCATCCCAGGTATTGATCGTACCGATGGATATGACGGATATAAAAAGCTTGCCTGCACATGTAGAAACGGTACGCCAGCGATTTGGCCGTATTGACTATTTATTTCAAAACGCGGGCATCAGCCAGCGAAGTATGGTAGCTGATACCGATTTTTCGGTTTACCGGCAGATTATGGAAGTCAATTTTTTCGGGGTGGTTGCGCTCACCAAAGCCGTTTTACCGATTATGCTGGCACAGGGCAACGGCCATTTTGTAGTGACCAGTAGTGTAGCGGGAAAATTAGCCACCAAACAACGCTCCGGCTACTGTGCCAGTAAACATGCCCTACACGGCTTTTTCGATGCCCTTCGGTCGGAAGTCTATGAGGCTGGTCTTCGTGTAACCATTGTGTGTCCTGGCTATATCCGAACAGCTATTTCGCTCAATGCCCTGGAAGCCAGTGGGCAGAAGCATAACAGAATGGATGATAATCAGGAAGAGGGAATGGCTCCCGACACCTTTGCCCAGCGGTTGCTACAGGCTGTTGATGCGCAAAAAGAGGAAGTCTATATTGGAGGGTCTGAAATCTACGGCATCTACCTCAAACGATTCTTTCCGAACCTATTATCCAGAATTCTTCGCAATCGAAAAGGGGTTTAAACACAGAGGCACAGCGAACATAGAGATAAAACTTTGTGTTCGCTGTGCCTCTGTGTTTACATTTCTACTGACCACCCAGAGTCAATTCCTTAACGGCAACGCCTTTGTTGGCGAATTCCATATAATCGGTAGTTAGGCGGCATAACGATTTCATCCCCAGCACAAAACCGCCTTCGTCGATGTAAAAATCGGGCGTATGGTGCGAAGGCACTTCCGTTCCTTTTTTGCCTTTAGGCATTCCTCCCAGGAAGAAAAAGAAGCCTGGCACTTTTTGCTGGTAGAACGAGAAATCTTCGGCTCCGGTTTGCGCAGGCGTAATTTTCACATTGTTCTTTCCGGCAACCGTTTCGAGCGATGGAATCATCTGGTCGGTTAGTTTCGGATCGTTGTATGTAACCGGATACATCACATCAATCTTCACTTCGGCTTTAGCGCCAGCGCTTTCGGCAATATTGGTAGCGATCTCGTTAATCCGGCGATGCACCAGTTGCTGGGCTTCGGGGCTGAAGGTGCGAATGGTACCAATCATGTTTGCTTCTTCGGGAATAATATTCTGACGGATACCACTATGCAATGCACCAACCGTTACCACGGCAGGGTTATCGGTTAATGTAAGGTTACGACTTACAATAGTTTGCAAGCCCATAACTACCTGTGCTGACGTTACGATAGGGTCTACACTCGACCAGGGAGCCGCACCATGCGCCTGCTTTCCTTTAATTTTAATCGCATACGAATCAACTGCAGCCATCGTAGCGCCCGGACGGTACTTAATGGTTCCTACTTCGGTTTGTGAGTTGATATGCAGTCCAAAAATGGCATCCACTTTCGGGTTTTCCAGAACCCCCTCTTTCACCATCAGATAAGCGCCCCCCTCTTCACCCTGGGGAGCCCCTTCTTCGGCTGGCTGAAAAATAAACTTAACCGTTCCACGCAGATCAGCCTTAACGGATGTCAGAATTTCAGCTACCCCCATCAAAATGGCCACGTGCGAGTCGTGTCCGCAAGCGTGCATAACCCCCGTTTGCTGGCCATTATACTCCGTCCGCTCCTGCGATTTAAAGGGAATATCGACCCGCTCGGTTACTGGCAATCCGTCCATATCAGCCCGAAGCGCCACCACCGGGCCGGGTTTACCTCCCTTTAGCAAACCCACAACGCCAGTTTTGCCCACACCCGTTTTCACCTCCATACCCAGCGACTGCAAATGGGCGGCAATTTTGGCGGCTGTCTGAAACTCCCGGTTTCCCAATTCAGGATGCTGGTGAAAATCCCGACGCCAGGTTACCACCTTTTTCTCAAGGCTTTCAGCCATTTTATCCATCCGGGTATTCAACGTAGCCACCTGCGCAACTACCGATTGCGTCAGAAGCCCGCCCAAAAGCAGTGAAGAGATTAATAAATTATGCTTTTTCATCAAAAAAGACAGTTTTTGAAACTTAGTTCGATTAGCGTTCAATTTACGGATAAGTCAGTAGAAAATAAGGCTATTATAGCTACTCCCTCATCAAACAGTTCCGATCTTATCACCTCACCATGTTATATTTTCCGTTTATCGACTAGGACAAAATTCTTTCCGCAAGGCACTTTTGCTTATTTTCCCGTTGATAAGTCATCGTTTATGCAATCGCCCAGTTTATATTTCCTGCTAATCGTTCTGCTGATACAGGCACGCGTTGCCCAAAGTGAGATACGAGTATCGTCGCCCAATGGCCGTATCGATTTTATTTTCAACCTAAGCCAAACAGCACCTACTTACAGAATTCTATTCAATAAAAAGGTCCTGGTCGATAACTCCACGCTGACGCTCACGTTTCAGAACGATGACCTGTTTGGCCCGAATCTGATTCAGCAAAAGCCAACCATCGAAACCATTGACGATACCTATGAACTGGTAGTGGGGAAAGTCAGAAAAGTGCATACCGTTTATCGGGAAGCGGCTATACCCCTGGTTGAACGGGATAAAGCAGGCAAATCGGGCCGACAGATTACTTTATGGGTTCGGGTATTCGACGATGGGGTCGCTTTCCGATATGAATTCCCGAAGCAGGCAAACTGGGAATCGTATGTACTTACCGATGAGCATACTACGTTTCAGCTACCACAGAATCCAACGGTCAGGGCTCTGTTTCTACCCAACTTTACCACCTCGCACGAGGGAATTTATACGACGATTCCATTGGCGAAGATCAAAAACGACACCCTGATGGACATGCCCGCGCTGTTTGAGTTCCCCAATAAAACGTATCTGGCTATTACAGAAGCAGCACTGGTCAACTATGCAGGCATGTATCTGGTGAAAAAGAATAATGTGCTGACCAGTCAGCTTTCGCCCTTACCGAACCAGACAGCGGTAAAGGTAAAAGCCACATTACCCCATCAAACACCCTGGCGCGTTATGCTCATTAGCGACCGCATCGGTGCGCTGATCGAATCAAATATGCTGACCAGCCTCAATGAACCCAATAAGATCGAAGATATTTCCTGGTTGAAACCCGGCAAAACCACTTTCCCATGGTGGAACGGGAACATAACCCCCGACACCACCTTTGCCCCCGGCAACAACTTCGAAACCCAGAAGTATTACATTGATTTCTGTGCCGCCAATCACATCGATTATCATTCCGTGGTCGAATATGGATTACACGAATGGTACGTCAACGATGGGGCAGGCTTCGTACCGGGTCCGAACGTCAATGCCGCCAAAGCCGTACCGGGGCTGGATATGCAACAGGTGTGCGATTATGCCAAAAGCAGAGGTGTTGGTATTCGGGTATGGGTGTATTGGTCAGCGCTCTATCCAAAACTGGAAGAAGTCTTTACCCAGTACGAAAAATGGGGAATCAGCGGCCTGATGGTCGATTTTATGGACCGCGACGATCAGGAAATGGTCAATATTCAGAATGAGATTTTGCGCTCGGCAGCCCGGCATAAATTGCACATCCAGTTTCACGGAGCCTATAAACCGACAGGCCTACACCGCACCTACCCCAACGAACTCACCCGCGAAGCTACCCTTAACTACGAAACCAACAAATGGAGTGGGCTCGACACGCCCGATCACGACATTATGTTTCCATTTACCCGACTTCTGGCTGGCCCGACAGATATGCACCTCGGTGGTTTTCGAGCCGTCCCCGATAAACAGTACAAAATTCAATATACCCGACCCCTTATGCACGGTACCCGCTGCCACCAGTTGGCGATGTACGTTGTGCTCGAAAGTTACCTCAATATGGTATGCGACTACCCAGACGCCTACAAAGGGCAACCAGGTTTCGCGTTCATCCAGCAAGTGCCCACTACCTGGGACGAAACCCGCATTTTGAATGCCGAAGTAGGTCAATACATTACGGTAGCGCGTCGCAAAGGGACCGACTGGTTTATTGGCAGTATTACCAACTCAACTGCCCGCGAATTATCCGTCAAACTGGATTTTCTATCCGACGGAAATTATACAGCCGAACTATACGCAGATGCGCCAGATGTTGCCCAAAACCCAAATCACCTCATCCAGCAAACGCAAACGGTCGGTCGGCTGGAAGTCGTTTCGCTGACATTAGCGGCTGGCGGAGGTCAGGTAATGCGACTACGAAAGCAGTAATTGTATACACAATAGTCATAGGACAAAACGGCTTTCTTTCGAAGAATTCTATAATGTTTAGGATAGGCATTATCTTTGCGTCCTTAAAAATTACCTCATCAATAGCTTCCTGAAAATGAATAATGGACAATGCACAATGAAAAATGTGCACTAGCGTAACCGTATCATTATTCATTCTACATTATTCATTTTACATTACTCTATGCAGGTTCTTAAATTCGGTGGCACCTCCGTCGGTTCCGTAGAAAGTATAAAACTGGTTCTTCAAATCATTGATAACCACCGCCAAAATGGCGACCAGATTGCTGTAGTTTTTTCGGCAATGGGGGGTGTTACTAACCAGCTTATCGAAATCGGACGCATGGCCACTACCGGCGAAACAGACTATATGGAACTGGTTCGGCGGATTGAAGACCGACACTTCAACGTGGTGAAAGCCCTCATTCCCATCAAGGAACAGAGCAAAGTGTTTGCCCACATTCGTGGGATCATCAACGAACTGGAAGACCTGCTACGTGGCGTTTCGCTCATCCGGGAGCTATCAGCCCGCACCCACGACCTGATTACCAGCTTTGGCGAGCGCTTATCCACAACGGTCATTACCGAATGTGTAAAAAGTCGCGGGATAGCGGCACAGTATTGTGATGCCCGTAAGCTGATCAAGACCGATGCGCAGTTTGGTCATGCCGAAGTCAACTATACCCTGACGAACCAGCTGATTCAGGAGTACTTTGCCAAGACAACGGATTTACAGTTAATTACAGGCTTTATCGGCTCCACCGAGAAAAACGAAACAACCACACTCGGCCGGGGTGGCTCAGATTACACGGCCTCGATCATCGGGGCTGCGCTGAATGCGGAAGTGATCGACATCTGGACGGATGTGGACGGGATGATGACGGCCGACCCCCGGAAGGTGCCCAATGCCTTTAACATTCCAACCATTACCTATGCCGAAGCTATGGAACTCAGTCACTTCGGTGCGAAAGTCATTTATCCGCCGAGTCTGCAACCAGCCTTTGCCCGTAATATTCCGATTCGGGTTCTTAATACATTCAACGCTACGCACAATGGCACAGTCGTGAGTCGGACTGCCGAACGGCGTCAATATACCATTACGGGTATTTCGAGCATCGACGACATTGCCCTGGTCAACGTACAAGGTTCGGGTATGATCGGTGTAGCGGGTGTATCGGCCAAGTTATTTGGTGTATTAGCTGCTCACCGGATCAGTGTCATTCTGATTTCGCAGGCTTCGTCGGAACACTCCATCTGTTTTGCCATCGACCCACGGGGGGCTGATAACGTAAAAGCCATTCTGGAAGCTGAATTTGCTACCGAAATCGAACACGGGCATATCGACAGCATTGCCATCGAGCGTGACTTGTCGGTGATTGCCACGGTAGGCGAAGGCATGAAAAAAAGCTCCGGTATCGCCGGAAAACTGTTTTCGGTACTGGGTAAAAATGGGGTAAACATTGTGGCTGTTGCGCAGGGCTCATCGGAGATTAACATCTCGGTTGTTATCAACAAGAACAACCTGTCGAAGGCCCTCAACTCGCTGCACAATATCTTCTTCCAGTCCGAAGCCCGCGTGCTGAACCTGTATCTGGTCGGTACGGGTCTGATTGGCAAAACCCTGTTAAAGCAAATCCATGACCAGTCGGAATTTCTGCGGACCGAAAAACTGCTGAAAGTGTGTGTGGTAGGCATGACGAACAGCCGAAAAATGCTGCTCGACCCCAAAGGCATTTCGCTGGACGACTGGCACGAACGGCTTTTAACCGAAGGCGTAACCACCTCGTTACCCGCCTTTGTGGATCGAATTAAAGATTATAACCTGCCCAACTCGGTATTCATCGACTGTACATCGGATAAAGACATTGTGCAGTTTTATGAATCGCTGCTGGACAGCAATATCTCCGTTGTAACTCCCAACAAAGTAGCCAACTCAGGCCCCTATAGTGAATATCGGCGTTTGCAGCGTACGGCCCTGAATCGGGGAGTTAAATTTCTGTACGAAACCAACGTCGGTGCAGGCTTGCCCATCATCAACACCGTGCAGGGGCTGATGACGGCAGGTGATCGTTTCCTGAAAATCGAAGCGATTCTATCAGGAACGTTATCGTTCATTTTCAACACCTTCCGCCCCGGAACCTCCTTCGCCGATGTAGTCCGCGAAGCGAAGGAAAAAGGCTATACCGAACCCGATCCCCGCGACGATCTGAGCGGGCTGGATGTAGCCCGAAAAATCCTGATCCTGGCCCGCGAAGCCGGTTTCCCACTCGAACCGGAAGACATCACGATTACCCCCCTACTACCCGAAGTTTGCCAGTTGGCCCCAACTGTACCCGCCTTTTTTGACGAGTTGGAACGGAATAATGCCTATTTCGAAAACCTGCTTTCCGAAGCCGAAGCCAACGGTGAAAAGCTCCGTTTTGTCGCCAGCTTCGAAAACAACAAGGCAAGCATCAGCCTGCGCCCGGTGGGTCAGGAGCACCCATTTTATCAACTAACGGGTGCCGACAACATCGTTTCGTTCACCACCGAACGGTACAAAGATCGGCCCCTAGTCGTGAAAGGGCCCGGTGCAGGTGCTGAAGTTACCGCTTCGGGCGTATTCGCCGACGTGGTCAGTATCGGGAGTTATCTGGCGTGACGGCTCAGTAAGAACCAACCCTACGCTATGTCTGTTAATGAAGAAAAACAACGATTACCAGATGGACAAGAACGTTACATACCTCAACAAATACCATCGGCAGCAGAGCAAAAAAATGATCAGGAAAGTCTCCGAGCAGCCCTTGATGTCATTGCAAGAGTGCATCGAGCAAGCAAAGCGGCTCAGGGACCAGCCCCTCAAACCCGTGCCGAAAAAATAGCCCTGGATCGGGCCTTACGTATAGGCGAAGAAAAGCTACTCCGTAAGTAGGCTAACGCGAATAATAAACTGATCCCTGAAGAGCCGTTTACTGATGCATGGCAGGCTCAAGGTGGCGAAGGTGGAGCCGAACATCAGGTTTACGTTCAACTAGGCGTTTACTTTAAACGGAACAATCTCAACTATTACAGCACCTGGTTGAGCTATTTTCATAACCTGCTGCTTCATAACTGGCTTTTTCCAGAAACAGGCTACACGTTCCTGGGCTTGATGGAAGTCGATGATTCATTAATGGCGGTAGTTAGCCAAAAAGCTCTTCGTGGTATACGTGGAGCGACTCCCGAAGAAGTCGCTGACTATATGGAACCGTTCGATTTTATTCCTCTGCAAAACAATGATTATATCAATTCAAGCTTTGGGATTATCGTCAGCGACCTCCATCATCGAAATGTACTGGTAAGAGATGATGGTGAGCTATTGGTGTTTGATCCCGTTATCTATTTGCAGCCAATTAAGTAGTGACTAAAACAACATAGAGAGTCTTAGCTAGTGTTGTTAGTATCGGGAGTTATTTGGTGTAAATAGATATGCGTAAAGTTAGTTTAGGAGGACTTCTATTGGCCTTGTTGTGCAACCCTGCCTTTGCCACAATACAGGCAGGGGATACGCTTTCAACAAGCCGCTATCTTAATGCTATAAACCATTGGTTATTTGGCCGAACCGAAGCAGCGCATAAGGCTCTTCGCCTTATTTCATCTCAGGACGCAGTGCCAGTTGAACGAGATGCAGCCCGGTATTTATTACTAGAAGAAATGTATTACTGGACGGGCAACTATCATCAGTATCTGCACCTTGCTGACTCGATGGGATTCCAGTCTTCCAGTTACGAAATGGCCCGATTACTCTCGAATCAGCCTGAGCTGCGAATTCATTTACGAAGAGATACGTTGCAAGTACCATTCAGGCTTAAACACAAAGCCCATGCCGTTGTAGAGGTACTGATCAATGGGCGGGTGGTTCGGCTTGCCGTAGATAGCGGAGCACAGCGAACATTTATATCCAATCGGACGGCAAAAGCAATCGGGCTAAAAAAACTGTCTGATATTAAAGTGCTTAATTACGAAGGGCAATCAGTGCCAGCGTCAATAGGCCTTGCAGACTCCCTTAATTTGAACGGATTAGCTATTTATAACTTGCCCGTTTTTAGTGCTTATTTACCTATACCTGGTATTGATGGCTTGTTAGGTTGGGATGTATTACGCCGGTTTACTATCATAATCGACTATCCCAATCGGCAACTTAGTATCCAGAAATCAATACCGGACTCCACGCTGGAACATAATCTTCTGGGCGGAAGTCAACCGATGCTTTTGGTACGAGGCCCATCGAACAACCAGTTAAACTTCATATTGGATACTGGCTCAAACGAAAAACTTCGTATCTCTCCAACAGGAGTAACCAAAATTGGCCCTTATCAGATTGGAAGGAAACTTTCAATAGGTGGCAGCGTAGGCCGTTTAGTTCATATTGGTCTGGAAAAACAGGTTAAGAAGCTTTCAATTCGTATCGACGGTAGGCAACGGCAATTTCGGCGTTCAACCCTGTATAAATCCGATCAGGTAATTGGGCAGTTTTTACGAGATGGACTGATTGGGGCCGGGGCTTTCCGAAAGGGGCGGTTGACCCTGGATGCGCCTAATCATCATTTTAATTACGTAGAGTGAACTACCGTTAGCCAAACCCTATCACAGCCTACTTAGGACATTATCAACGGAGAATCGTTATCTTCGTACACAAAACCTTTACCCTTTGTGATCGCCGACTCCCAGCAGCAAGCCCTTATTGATCGTATTCGCGACATTGGCCATGCCGAAGCCATCCGTCGGTTTTTCGGTTTGCTCAAGGACCTGATCGATATGGTCAACCTGCCCAATGGCGATGCCCGGCTGGCGTTTGTCGTAAAACCCGATAAAGCGTCTATCACGGCTAACATCAACTTTTTTCAGGCGTTACGGATTCAGAAACCGCGTCGCGGTGAGGTTGAGTATCACCTAACGATTAAGAAATCATGCCAGGATCGGCTTAAAAATCTGGACGAAATAGGCTTTGAGCCGTTGACCGAAAAATCTGATTATCTGGCGGTAATCATTGGGCAATCAACGGCTCATCTGCTGTATAACCCTACGTTGCGCACCTGCTGGGAAGACTGTCTGCTGGAACTGGTCGAAAGCACCAAACGCGGCCCGCACCTGGCCCGGCATAATGCGGATGTGTACCAGGCAGCCGAAGACGAAGCGTTTCTGAGCGACATGATTCGACTGGCTGATGACCCTAGTTTGGGGGAACGGCTGATCAATGGACAGTTGCTCGAAGAGCCGGAAGCGACGTATGAGCCGGAGCCATCACTACCCAATCAGCCGCACAACCTCATCTTGTTTGGCCCGCCGGGTACAGGTAAAACGTTTGCTCTACAGCCCTACCTGACCGATAAAAATGCGAGTCTGATTACCTTTCATCCATCGTATAGCTACGAAGAATTTGTAGAGGGGATTCGGCCGGAAGTGGTCAATGGGCAGATCAGTTATAAAATTCGCCGGGGTATTTTTCATCGGGCTTGTCTGACGGCCATTCAACAGGCAGGTTATGGAACCCTGGCCGACTGCCTGAATGATTCAGCCGAAAACCGAAGCAAAAAGCTAAAACGGGCGCCAGCACATTACCTACTCATCGACGAGGTCAACCGGGCTAATGTCGCCAGTGTATTTGGTGATCTGATCACGCTGCTTGAATCGGACAAACGGCTGGGTGCCGACCATGAGCTCTGGCTAACTCTGCCCTACTCCCAGGAACGTTTTGGCGTGCCCATCAATCTGTTTGTGATCGGTACCATGAACACTACTGACCGATCCATTGCCCTGCTCGACATTGCGCTCCGTCGGCGGTTTTCGTTTCGGGAGATGCTGCCCGAACCATCCCTTCTAAAAACAGTCGACGGTGTCGATTTAGCGCAGTTACTTCGAACCATAAATGAGCGTATTGACTATTTGCTCGACCGAGATCATCAGATTGGCCACGCGTACCTCATTAACATTGAAACCTTTGCCGATCTTTGCCAGACATTTCGCGACCGGATCATCCCGTTGTTGCAGGAATATTTTTTTAACGACTGGGCCAAAATCCAACTGGTTCTGGGCGACAATATCGCCTGGGGCAAAGACCCCGATCATCGGCTCGTTCGGACCAAGAAGAAATATACGGCTACTACCGCCAGCAAGTTGTTTGGCGAACTACCCGACTCGATGGATGAGGTAGTAACCTACGAGATCAACCCAAATCTTCAGCAAGGCAACTACGATCAGGTGCCTATTGATGCGTTTATCAGGATTTATCAGAAACTGTGAGTAGAGCGGGAGGAAGCCCGCTTTTTATAAATCATTTAAGCGGGTTTCCTCCCGCTCTACCTATGAAAGCACTCGTTCTTACTGAATACAATCAATTCGATCTGCAGGACCTGCCGAAGCCAGGTATCCAGCCAAATGACGTTCTGGTTCGCGTACAGGCGGTAGGTATTTGCGGATCTGATGTTCACGGCATGGATGGCAGCAGCGGCCGACGCATTCCGCCTATTGTAATGGGTCACGAAGCCAGTGGCATCATTGCCGAGGTAGGTGCCGATGTACGCGACTGGTCGGTAGGCGACCGGGTTACCTTCGATTCGACCGTGTATGCGCTGGACGATTGGTACAGCCGCCGGGGGCATTACAACCTCAGCGATGGCCGGGAAGTGGTGGGCGTATCGACACCGGACTTTAAACGGCAGGGGGCTTTTGCGGAGTATGTCTCGGTTCCTCAGCATATTCTGTACGCCGTTCCCGACAATGTTACGTTTACACAGGCCGCACTGGTCGAGCCAGTAGCCGTAGCCTTACACGCCCTTAGCCTTACACCAATCCAGGTTAACGACTCCGCCGTAGTAGTTGGAGCAGGGATGATTGGGCTATTTATTATTCAGGCGTTGAAACTGGCTGGCTGTACAACCATCATTGCCATCGATCTGGACGACGACCGGCTGGCCTTGGCGCAAACCTTGGGTGCCACACACGCCATCAATGCACGGAGTGGTGAGGTAGCCCGGCAGGTGCAGGCACTTACGCATGGGCGCGGAGCCGATGTTTCGTTTGAGGTAGTGGGCGCTGGCCCGACGGTTAAAACCGCTATTGAGTGCGTTCGAAAAGGAGCTACCGTAACCCTTGTCGGAAATCTGGCTCCGACGGTGGAGATTCCGTTGCAAGCCGTTGTGACGCGTCAGTTAAGACTGCAAGGTTCCTGTGCCATCAATGGAGAATACGAAGCGGCTTTGGCTCTGATCTCATCGGGTAAAATAAATGTCGAAGCCATCCTGAGTGCCGAAGTACCACTCGAAGAAGGAGCAGACTGGTTCAAGCGGTTATACGCGAAAGAAAAGGGACTGATCAAGGTGGTATTGAAACCGTAACTACGGCTGAGCGGCTGCCCAGGAAATAATGGCCGGGTACAGATCGGCAACGGTTTGGCCCGGTTTTCTTGTTCGATATAGCCGCAGCAACTCCTCATTAAATTCTTTAAAACGCTGGAAGCCCCGGTTTACGACCATCCCTTTTTCGACGCCCGCATTGAGCGTATCGAAACTTTTGGCATCGAACAAATCAGCGTACAAGAGCGATACGAGAGCATAATTCATATACTCTTCAAAGCACGAAAGTGCATTGCTATAGCCCGCCGATGGCTTGCCGTTCGTAATCCACTTCGATAGGTCCTTAAAAGCGGCTCCGATTTGGGGTGTGTATTTTTCAGCCTCTGGGTTCAGGTAGTTGTGATTCAGCTCGGTAAATACAATTTTCATCCGTTGCCCTTTCGTAATGGTTGGCGGCTGGCTTTTCTGCGTCGCACTTACAAAGGGGAAATCAACATGAGCCTGCGCTTCGGTAAAGTCGTTGTCGCTGAAATTATTGGCCGATTGATTCCAGCCGACCAGTGGTGAAAACAATACTTTGACAGCCGAATAACGCGTGGTTGGAAACTGTTTTTCCAGCCAGTCTTTCATGCAGGCAACATTAACATTCTGGCGAAAATCAGTAATCAGGCTATTGTAATAGGGTTGATTTTTTTGATAGAACACCCTGAATTTCGATTCTTTGGCAAATTGCTCCAGTAAGGGAATATAGGGCGACAGCGTATTTTGCTCGCCCCAACTGACCCGGTCATAGATACCGCCGTTCACTAGCCTATCGCCCTGAAACTGAAAGGCGTAGCTGTCCATTTTCAGATTATGGTACTGATCGGCCGAAGCCCGCAACAGGGAGTCAATCACCTGCACCGCCCGATTAGTTTTGTAGGGCATAAACTGTGTCATCACGGCCGAATAGTAGTCAGTCCCCTTATAGATAGCCTCGGTTTTGCCATAGTCGGTCAGGGCAAATACCACATTGATCAGCTCATAGACTTCGGGAACCTCAATAATCGTTTTGCCCTGATTGGCCTTTTTGTAGGCATCCGTAAAGACGGCGGCTTTGACAAACGGGTGACTGGAGAAATGACACTGAACCGTATCGCCCTTGGCCTGTCGGATGATCTGAAAATCCGTCTGAACCCCATGACGCAACAGCAATACAACAGAATCCTGTTCCGAAACGAGGGTTAAGGGTGTACGTTCAGTCTCGGTACCAAAATCATAGGAAAAATCTTTAGGGAGGTCGTTGATTCCATTGAAATTACCTCGTTCCTTGTTCATGTACATAAACATGGAATTGCGCTGCGTTCGTATGATTGGTTTCTGGTTGGATTGACCAACGGCTGTAATCACAGCAAGAAGGGTAAGCAGAAAGGGATTAACAAGCTTGCCGACGAATGACTTCATAGCGTTGAATTTGGCCACCGACCCAAGTGTGGGGATCTGGATACTGGATTTCGTGATGAATGCAATATAGAAAACCATATTCATTCAATAGCATTATCCAGTTGTAACGCGGGTGGGAACCCGTGATTTTCAAGCAAAGAGCGCGGGTTCCCACCCGCGTTACAAAATTGATTAATCAGCCGCTTCATATTGAGTGACGATGTAGCCATCCGATAATTCAAGTGACTGCTTGCTAAGTTGTGTAATCGTGGTCTTTTTTAGGGTCGCGCAAAAGACAGTAGGGCACAATACCCAGTCAGTATAATTAATCGTAACTCCCTCGCGGGTGAACGCTGTAGGGGCACAGCAATTACCCTGACCAGACGCACCATTTCGCCGATACACAATAACCCCATCTGGCCGATACTCCAGATCATAATAGGCATCCGTATCGTGAAACGTCCAGTTTGTGTCCTGTATTGGTCGATACCGAATGAGGTGCCAGCGCTGATAAAAATCGTCCAGGGGGCCAACGGCCTGATCACGCTGACAGGCTCCTATCAGAATCAGCAAGAGGACTATAAACGGGTTTCTCATTACGTTGACATGTATTCTTAAGGATACGGTGCATACGTTACCAAAGCTCTGTCCTGTTGAATCACTAATTCACTCGGGTTGAGCTTGGCAATCTGCCAAAACGGGTCAAATAGAGCACAGGAAACCATAGCGCATAGGCCATTGGGCGTTCGCTCAGGCATGGGTATGTCAGCCACATTCTGTAGATCCAGGATGTCCCCTTTCCACCTAAATCGGGCAGGTGAGCAACAGGGATCATATTTGCCGTCTTCGCCGTACAGAATGGTTCCGTTCGGCCTGAACTCAACTAGTGCCCAGGGATTGGGTTGCACCACTTCTTCTGGATTGCCAGTAGCGTACTGAATCTTCGCTATTCGCCATTTCCGGTATAATAGATCGTTGGGCGCTACGTCGTCGGTTCGTCGGCACCCCAATACCAGTAGAAGCAGTACAATTCCGTTGAGTAAATACGATTTCATAATTTCTGCTCTAAAGGTTATGCTTCACAAATTCGATTTTAAGATGAGTGATTTACAGACTTCGTTTATAGAGAACATACGGCTCCTGCGACCATAACCGACTCGTTATTTCCTCCCGGTCAGCAGTTGGTAGTTGACTCATATCTACTGAACTACCATCGCAACGGTAGATATGACATCCCATACATGACCAATGATAAGCGTACAAATCGATATAGGTTTCGCCTTTGTATGTAGCTGCCCGAACGATATCAGCATTAAATTGGTCAATGAGGCTGCGAAGCCAGGGCAGATTTTGGGCAGGATTCAGTGCTCCACAGGCTATTGTAGTGGTATAAGGGCCAACACCGATGTCATCATTCTTGCGGCAGGACATCGTAACCAGATTAACCAGAATCAATCCGATAAAGAGTGGTTTCATAGGCTATTGGTAGTCGTTATGAGTAGAAGACCCTATTTTTGAGCATTCGTTGGAATAGTTTCTATAAAAGGTGCGCATTCCTTCGTATATTGATAAAACAACTCAGTCTATGAACGCTATCAACATACAGAATCAACCAGATCGTTACGTAATCAGTATCGATAAAAAATCAGTGAGTCAGGAATTTATGCTTGACCTGCTCGAACGGTTACAACTAGAGCAGTTAGCGCAGAAAATTGACTTCGATGAGTCTATTCTGGCTTTAGGAGAAGAAATCAATGCTACTTGGTGGCAACAGAATAAACATCGCTTTATCAAAGAATAGCCGTGAAGAAAGTTATCATTGACCATAACATCTTGTTTGCGGCTATTCACACCAAATCGTCTCTTACCCGACAGCGCTTGCTAAACAATCCATTTGCTGTTTACACGCCCAATTATTTGATTGTCGAATTATTTAAACATCGCCAGCGAATCGTTGAAAAATCGAAAGCAACAGAAGAAGAGGTGCTCAGTTATCTAAACCAGGTTATTCACAAAGTACACTTCTTTAACGAAGAACTAATCAGTCTCGAAAATTTTTTCACAGCGTACCATCTTTGTAAGGATGTAGACGAGAATGACACTGCCTACATCGCTTTAACCCTTGAGTTAGATGGCGAATTGTGGACACGAGATGAAGAATTAAAAGCTGGGCTCCGTCAACGTGGGTTCAATCGATTTTTTGATGAATTAATACTACCCTAATGCCAAATCCTCTTCGTATTGCCATTATTGGCCCTGGCAAAGTAGCGCATCTTCATGCGAAAGCGACTTTGCAAACACCCGATACCCAACTCGTAGCCGTTTACGGACGTACCTATCAAAAAGCCGAAGATTTTGCCAACCAATACGGCATTCGGGCGTACAGCGACATTTACGACATGGTCGACCGGGAGAACGTTGATCTCTGTCTGGTCTGTACCACACACCCCTCACACCGGGAGGTTACGGTAGCTGCGCTGAATGCTGGCTCGCATGTGTTGGTTGAAAAGCCATTGGCCTCTACCCTGGAAGACTGTGACGCGATGATCGAAGCCGCCAACCGGAACAATCGCTACCTCGGCACTATTAGCCAGCGTCGTTTCTACGCGCCTTCCATGCGGATTCGGGAAGCGATCGATACGGGCAAGATTGGCAAACCAGTACTGGGAACAATTCAGATGCTTGGCTGGCGGAGCGAAGAATACTATAAAAGCGATGCCTGGCGGGGCACCTGGGCCGATGAAGGCGGTGGTGTATTGGTCAATCAGTCGCCCCACCAGTTAGACCTGCTGCTGTGGTACATGGGTGATATTGACGAAGTGTATGGCGTATGGCGCAACCTGAACCACCCCTACATTGAAGTGGACGACACGGCGCTGGCTATTGTTAAATTCAAAAATGGAGGCCTCGGCAACATCATCGTCAGCAACAGCCAGAAACCGGGCATTTTTGGAAAAGTACACGTGCATGGCGAAAATGGGGCATCGGTGGGTGTGCAGACGGATGGAGGAGCCTTATTTATTGCGGGCATGTCGAGTATTACCGACCCGCCCGTAAACGACCTCTGGACTATACCGGGCGAAGAAGGAAAACTGGCCGAATTCGTAGCCGAAGACACGGCCTTTTTCAATACCATCGATGCAACGGTATATTATTTTGGTATTCAAATCGCTGAGTTTCGGGATGCTATTTGGGCGGGTCGCCCACCGATGGTCACGGGCGAAGATGGTCGTAAAGTTGTCGCTCTTTTCCAGGCTATTTACGAATCGACCCGAACGGGAATGCCTGTAAAATTTTAGAGAAAGGTATAATGAAAAAGGAGAAAAGGATTACCTCACGGCAGTTCCTTCTCTCCTTTTTTCATTACACCATTCCGTCTTTTTAGTTCGCTGGATCGGCGGGCGTACTCGTGTTGTTATTGCGCTCCGTCAGCGGATAGGGGAAAAAGTTCCGGTTCCGCTCAGCTCCGGTAGCACCCGGGCCAGGCCTGTTGAATCGACGGTTATCTTCAAGCCGGAATCCCTGATACGCCAACTCAATCTGCCGGTTCCGGTAGATTTCAGTCAGGATTGCATCGGCGGTTTGCGCACCCGAATAAGCAGGCAGAGATGCTCCCAATCCAAACGCATCCGTCGTTTTGGTTAGCACTTTATTTAGCGACGCAACGGCATTGGTCAAATCACCTTTGCGAGCGTAGGCTTCGGCCTGAATCAGCAGGATTTCACCGGGTAGGTAAACGGGTACAGCCGCGTTGTTGGCCGTGTAGAAAGCCGTGGCAATTACGGGCGCTACAGCCGTGTTGGTACTCGGTTTGGTCAAAAACGAAATCCGTTTATCAGCCGGATCTGGAGCTAACGCACCTGTCAGTCCCAGGCTAGCATTCGTTGGTTGAAACACGTTCAGATTACCAAATGTGTATTCAAACAATGGGTTTCGCGTCACGTCATCGAAGTTGTAGACTGACTTTTTCGTTAAATCGACCTTCGCAGCCGCAGCCAGAGCTTTATCATAGTCACCAGAGAAAAGTGCATAGCGCGCAATGAGCGCCTGAATCGTATTCGATATATCGATACCGGACACAATCTTGCTGCTAAAATCAGCCGAAACAGGTGCCGAAGCAACCTGTGTTGCCGCTGTTTCGAGCGTCGTAATGGCTTCTTTAAACACCTGGGCTCGTGGAACAAAGGGAACGTTCGTTCCTGTCGTAACGGGCGATTGCTCAAAAAATAGCCCCAGCGTTCCTAGCGACAATGCCCGGAAGATAGACGCATAACCAATAATCCCACTCTTGGTTCCGGCATCGTTCACCACACCTGTATTCGCCAGAATCAGTTCAGCATTGGCGCGGACCAGATGGCTTTGGGTCCACAGGTTACGGACAACGCCGTTGATATTCGACACGTTTCCGCCCCCAACGGCGAGGTTCGCTTCATCGAGGTTACCCACGTTCAGAACAAAATCTTCGCGGGTCGTGAGTCCGGCACCGGCTGTGCTGGCGTAAAGCACACTTAATGCGCCCCCCGTTGTGTACCGATATTGCAGACCATTGCTCAGTGTAATCAGACCGTCGGACGAGCTAACGGCCTGCGACTGGCTGATGGTACTGGGATTTAAAAACGTCTGATTACAGGAAAACTGTAGCAACAGCCCTGTCAGACAAATGGGTATGAGAAACTTTTTCATATTAGAATGTGGCTGACAGTTTAAGTTGGTAGGTGCGTGGAATAGGGACGTTCCCGAAGTCGATACCGCGCAACAGGTCGTTGTTCCCCCCGGCGTTCGTTTCAGGGTCGAAGCCCGTGTACTTATCCCATGAATAGAGGTTTCGACCCACCAGACCGATGTTCAGTCGGCTAAGACCTTTTACCAGCGTTGGCAGCGTATAGCTCAGCGATACCTCACGAAGCTTAACATAAGACCCTGGATCAACCCGGAACTCCTGGGTATTATAAATACCGAAAATATAGCCGCGTTTTAAGGTTCCGCGTAGCTCCTGCTCAGCATAATCGCCCAGGCCAACTCCCTGCCGTGTACGTTTATCAGCATTGAACACATCGACGCCCTGAACAGCATCCAGCAACACATGCACACTCAGCTTTTTGTAGGAGAAATTCGTGTTAAACGAGCCAGTCCATTTAGGGTTTGGGTTACCGATGATAATGTTAGCCGTTGGTTTGGAAGGGTCAATTGCTCCGTCGCTGCCACGAGTGGCCGGTACATAGTTGATGGCCCCGTTATCCTGCGAAGCTGCCCGCTCCGACTGTGGGAAGCCCGATGGCGACAGGAATAGCGAACCATCTGGATTCCGGGCATACGCTGTCCCGTAGAAAACGCCGACCGGCTGACCAACCATCAGATAAACGGGCGTACCAGAAGCCGAGGAGGCATCAGGGCTAATGATTGGTAGCCCACCCAGATCAAGCACTTTGTTCCGGTTGTGGTTGTAGATCACCGTGAAATCCCAGGTAAAATCCTTGGTCTTAATCGGTGTAGCATCCAGCACAATCTCAAACCCTTTGTTTTCCATCGACCCTACGTTATTCACGATGCTCGTTCCACCCGTGGTGGGTGCTAGTGTCCGGTTAACAACCAGATTGCTGATTTTCTGATGATACGCCGTAACACCCAGGCCAATCCGACCATTCAGGAACGCCAGATCGATACCGCCTTCGAGTTCACCCATCCGCTCAGGCTGTACATCAGGGTTAGCCAACTGTGTACCCGGAACAACCGTGTTTTTACCCAGATAACTTACCGGGCTAAACTGGTAGAAACGAGCATACGAGCCAATACCCGACAGGTTACCCGCTTCACCATAACTAGCCCGTAATTTCAGACTATTGAAGGCGTTGCTAAAGGAGAGGTTCTTCCAGAAATCCAGATCCGACAGAATGAACGAGCCACTGACTTTGGGATAATATTGGTTCGTTTGAGTTGGCGAGAATTTTGAGGACTGATCGCGCCGAACGGCCCCCGTAATAAAGGCCAGGTTACGATACCCAAAGGTAGCCTGGGCAAACATACCACTCAGGCTATACCGATCCAGATCATATTTCACTGAATAGGAGGCACTGGCTCCACTAACCGTTTCGATGAATGGCGACAGGTTCTGCCCGCTATTAATCGAGTAATCGGCCTGGAAATACTGATAGCTATACCCGATGGCCGCGTTGATTTTAAAATCCTCGCTAAACTGGCGTTCGTACTGCGCATTCAGGTCATTGTTGAACTGGACAACCTGATTGGTAGCCGTAGCGGCAAATCCATTTGGATAACGAGCCGCTGGTAAGCCTGCAATGGCCTGATAGGGGTACGGACGGATGTAGTTTTTACCAAACTGCGAGTAGGCATCAACCCCAACGATGTAATCGACACTTAAGCCTTTGAGTGGGGTCAGGTTCAGTTGCAGGCTATTGATGGTCCGGCTGACCGACTGCGAAAACTTCATGTCCTCAATCGTCGACAGGGGATTCACACGGGTTGGCTCAACAGCTTGTAGGTTACCGGCCGCATCTCGCTGGGTAATGTCGTAGATGTTGTTCGTAATATTGACCGAGTTGATCGGGCTGTAAAACACGTTGCCGTTGGCTTTCTCGTTCGACAGGCTATTGATGTAGCTCAGTCCCACCGATACTTTAGCCCAATTGGTCAGTCGCTGATCGACACGGGCGCGGAGGTTATACCGAGTAAAATCCGTCTGTTTGATAATACCCTGATTTTTCAGATAACCGAACGATACATAGTACTGCGTGTTATCGCGTCCACCAGCAACGGAAATGTTATTGTCGGTACCTGTCCCTTTCTGGAAAATCTGATCGAAATAATTATACCGCTGTACATCGACCAGATTTGTAGCCAGGGCCGATAGAGTACCGTCGCGGTAAATATTTGTAGTAGTGGTTCCTGGATTGGCAGCGACCTGAGCAGCCGAAATAACGCCAATTGGATAAAGCCGAAGCGAAGAAAATCCAAACTGCTTGCCATACGTATTCACGGGCACACTCTTACGCAATTCATTGACGTTAAACGAAGTCGTAAACGTCACGGTCGGTTTGCCGGTTTGCCCACGCTTAGTCGTGATAATGACTACGCCATTGGCCGCCCGCGAACCGTATTGAGCAGCCGCAGCCGCCCCGTTGATTACGTTGATCGTAGCAATATCGTCGGGATTAATATCCGACAGGCGGTTTTGTCCAACGTTGGCATTACCCACATCATTCGCCAGCGCCAGTTGCGAAACGTTTGTACTGGCATTGCTCACAATGACTCCATCGACGACGTACAACGGATCGGATGAACCCACCAGCGACTTTATCCCGCGTAGGCGAATGCTGATACCCCCCGCTGGATCGCCCGAGTTTTGCGTGATCTGCGCACCTGGCATTTTACCCTGCAACGAATTGATCAGATTGCCCGAGCCCGACTGTTGTAAGTCAGTTGCCTTGATGGTACTGATCGCATTACCCAGTTCACGCTTGGGAGCCGACAGCGTTGAGCCCGTAACAACAACCTCATCCAGATTGGTAGGAGCCGCCACCATCTCCGCATCTAAAGTCAGTTCAGTAGCATTTCCAAGGGTAACGTCTTTCCGCAGAGTTTCATACCCGATAATCGTAAACGCAACAGTAATAGGACCAGGTTTAAGGGTTACGGGCAGGGTGTAATTTCCTTCGGCATCGGTGGTTGTTCCGACGGTTGTCCCAACGATCACAACGGTCGCTCCCGGAAGAGGCAGTTTCTCAGGGTCAGTAACGCGGCCCTTCAGCGTATAGCGCGTGCTTTGTGCCAAAGCTGTCGTACAAAGCAATAAGGTCAGACAGAACAGCCATAGCGAATGGATTGATCTGCTAACCAGTACGTACCTGTTTGTCATAGGTCTGTAGTTAGTTGGTGAACGATACGAGAAATAATTGTTAATTAATTGTGAAATATAGCGATAAAAGACGGCCTAAAGACACCCGCAAAGCATGATTCATTGCACCAAACCGAAAAGCCTTTTTTTGTAAATTTGAATCTTTGATAAGTCATACAATTCTTCATGAACAACCGTAATCGACTCGGGCTGCTTTTGCTGGCTGCTACTTTATTGGCTCATTTGAGTCTGGAACAGGCAGTTGCACAGTCACGGCAGCGCTATGCCAATCTTCAACAAGCCCTGTTTTCGGGCGGCCAACTGACCGGATCGCCCGGCCCCCGCTCCGTAAACTGGATTGAAGGCGGTAGCAAGTTTTCGTTCATCGATGGCCAAAACACCATCAAGACCTTTTCGCCCAAAGACCAGAAAGAAGAGGTAATCTTCGATGGTGCTCAACTGAAATTCCCCAATTCTGACCGTCCGTTTGCGTATGGCTCGTTCCAGTGGTCGAAAGACTCGAAGAACATCCTTTTTCAGAGCAATTTTCGGCCCGTCTATCGGCGTTCGGGTATTTCGGACTACTACGTGTACACGGTAGCCGATAAAAGCCTGAAACTGGTGGCCAAAGACGCACAAACGGCCGAACTGTCGCCCGATGGCCAGAAAATTGGTTACGAACGGGGTGGCAATCTGTTTGTATTCGATTTTGCCACCCAACAGGAAACCCAACTCACCGACGATGCCAAACCCGCTTTGTTCAACGGTCGTTTTGGCTGGGTATATGAAGAAGAATTTGGACTGGCCCAGGCCTGGGAATGGTCGCCCGATAGCAAGTTCATTGCGTTCTGGCAGTCGGACGAACGGCAGGTGCCAATGTATCGCCTGACAGATTATAAAGGCTTTGACGAAAAATACGACTCGCTTCCCTACCCCCGCGTGGGCGATACCAATCCGATTGTCCGCATCGGGGTCATTGAGATTGCCAATAAAGCCAAACAGTGGATGAAGGTCGATCTGGGTGATGGCTATATCCCACGTATTTACTGGACTTCGCTCGAAGGCCAACTGGCAATGATGCACCTGAACCGCAAGCAGAATCACCTGCGGTTGTATATGGCCAATGTGCGCACGGGTGATGCGCGCCAGATTATGGAAGAGACCTCCAGCACCTGGGTCGACATCTTCGATTTCTTCGCGGGCATCAACCACCTGATGTATTTCCCGGCAGGTGTTCAGGAGTTCTATTGGGTTTCTGATCGGGATGGCTATGCACATCTGTATCGCTACAATTATTCAGGTAAACTGCTCAATGCCGTTACAACTGGTAAGTGGGAGGTGACGTATGTCCATTACATCGATCCCAAAACAAAGAAGGTTTATTTCACGTCGACCGAAGCCTCTCCCCTGGAACGTCAGTTGTTTGTAGCCGATGTTGACGGCAAAAACAAACGACGACTGACCAGTGTAGCCGGACGACATGCAGTAAATTTTTCACCAAACGGCCAGTATTTCATCGACAAATATTCGAACGTTAACACGCCTACCCAGGTTGAACTTCGCGATACAAAAGGCCAGCTTATCAAAGCACTGGAAACCAATAAGCGGGTTTGGGATTACATTGCCAGCCACGATTACGCCCATAAAGAACTGGCAACCTTCACAACCTCCGATGGCCAGCCTATCGACATTTCAATTATAAAACCCATTGATTTCGATCCAAGTCATAAATATCCGGTCGTGCTGGACATTTACGGTGGGCCGGGTGCTCAATCCGTGTATAACGAATTTGCGACTACGGGCTGGCATCAGTGGCTGGCTCAAACCGGCTACGTAGTTGTTAGTGTGAATAACCGGGGTAGCGGAGGGTACGGACGTGATTTCGAAAAGATCGTTTATGAAAAACTAGGCAAGTACGAGAGCCTCGACTTTGCCGAAACGGCAGCCTATCTGTCTAAACTTCCCTGGATCGATGCCAACCGGATGGCCATTCGCGGTCATAGCTACGGTGGCTATATGAGCAGCTATACGATGCTGACCCATCCGGGCGTATTCAAAGTCTCGATTGTGGGTGCTCCCGTGACGGACTGGCGGCTCTACGACTCGATATACACCGAACGATACATGGGTTTACTGCCCGAAAACGAAGAGAAATATAAAGCCAGCGCGGTTACAACTTATGCGAAAAACCTGGCCGGAAAAATGTTCATTGCCCACTCTACAATGGACGAAAACGTACACGTTCGAAACACATTTCAATTAATGAACGCCCTCGAAGATGCCGGTAAAGATGCGGATTTACGGATCTATCCGCCCGGTGCCCACGGTGTTGCGTATAGTGCGAATACTCAGCTATTACTCTATCAGCAATACACAACCTATCTGGAGAACTACTTAAAAAATACACCTGTCAACTAACAAAAAAGTCCAGCCAAAAAGCTGGACTTTTTTACTATAAAGGGCCTTTAGAGCCAACCTGAGGGATTTATATAAATTCTAAATTATCGGAGTGCTAAACAAACGTAGACATAGCTGGTTAATAATGCATTCACGACACTAATTAGATTAATAAGTAAATTCACTAAAACCATCAAACGTTATGAAAAAGCTAATCATTGCTGCTTCTGTCTGCGCTATGCTGGCAGCCGCACAAACCAGTTTTGCCCAGGCCGTTCAGGAAGGGAAAGCGGTTAAAAAAGAGATGAAAGCTGAAAAGAAAATTTCAAAAGCACATGAACTCAATGCTAATGCTCGCACTGGTAAAGGGCTTGAGATAGCCGGTGTTTCCGATCCTAAAACGCGGATGGCAAAAGCTGACCGTAAAATGGAAAAAGCCGAAAAGAAAGCCCTGAAAAGCGATGCGAAAGAGCTAAAAGCCGTGGCAAAAGCCAAAACTAAAAAAGCGGCTGGCGTTGATTAACTCCTGATAGAAACTAAAGGCGAGGATCATTTCCTCCTCTATCCATATCATATAGCCAACAAACGTAGTCAGGTTTTCTGGCTACGTTTGTTGTTTCTAACTAGCCCTGTCGCAGCGCTTGCCGAATAACCTCTTCTACGGTCAGATTCGGTTCTGCTTTCAGCGCATCATCGACACTCTTTTCGGCAGTGGCTTTGGGAAATCCTAAGGCAACCAGTGCAGCCAGCGACTCCTCCCGAACGGGATTGGTAGCTTGCTGGCGGTAGGTGGGGCCATCCGGCACTACACCCGATTTTTTCATTTTGTCGCGCAGTTCCAGAATAATCCGCTGGGCGGTTTTAGCACCAATCCCTTTGATGGCCTGGACAGCCCTTACATTTTCCCCAAGAATAGCCAGCCGTAAATCGCCCGGCTGCATAGCCGACAGCATACCGAGCGCTGTATTCGGCCCAACACCCGACACCCCGATCAGATCCAGAAAAAGCGATTTTTCATCGGCGCTGGCAAAGCCATACAATGCCTGAGAATCTTCCCGAAACAGATGATGAATGAATAATTTGATGCGGTCGCCACCTCCGGGTAAAATAGAATAGGTTTGAAGCGATATGTGTACCATATAGCCTACACCATGAACGTCGATAATCGTATGGGTAGGCTCTTTGTAGGCAAGAATCCCGTCTAAATAAGCAATCATTCGTTAGCGGTAAAGGCTTGTTTATAAGCCCATTATATAACTATAAAGATACAAAAAACCGACGACTTATCCATCAGAAAGCCGTCGGTTTTACGATCTTACGTTCACTTATTTGAGTCGCTCCTGTAGGAGACTAAAAATAGCCTTAATATCCTGTTGCATTTCACCCTGTCGAGCTTCAAGACGGACCTGACCTTCTTTCAAATTAGCGACATCAGCTTCGAGACGAGCCTGACCTTCTTTCAGATCAGCAACATCAACTTTGAGTCGTTCCTGACCTTCTTTCAAATTGGCTACATCAGCTTCGAGACGAGCCTGACCTTCTTTCAAACCAGTTACATCAGCTTCGAGACGAGTTTGACCCTCTTTCAACTCAGCGACATCCGTTTTAAGACCAGCTACATCCACTTTGAGAACTACAATGTCGCTGGCTATCTGATTCGTTCGCTCTTCTACTAAATCGACTTTGACTTCTAGCCGATTTAGCCGCTGAATAACTACATCAACCTGCTCTCGGGTGTCGGTAACATAATCGACTATCTTACCAATTTGGAAAATAATGCGCTCTTGTGTACGAACAACATCCGCTAACACAGGCTCAATTTGATCTAATCGCTCGTTAGAAGTCATGGTGAGTGAATTACAGTAGTAAATCTAACGAATTAGACGATCTATGCAACTTTTGGTTACTTAACCAACAATCAACTTTTGACCGGGGCGGAGCGCATTGTTACGAATGTGGTTTAATTTTTTCAGCCGCTCAATAGTCAAACCATCATATCGCTGGGCAATGTTCCAAAGCGTATCGCCGTCCTGTACGCGATGGTAACGAGGCTTATACCGCTTACTTTTTGCCACAACTTCGGCTTTCTTAGTTGCTTTAGCGGTTCCCTGATGGGCCAGTCGCTCCGCACGTGTTTCGGCAACTTCCTTCAGGATTGTCAACTTCTGTCCACGCTGGATTCGGGTAGACCGTAAATGGTTCCAGCGTTTCAAGTCATACAGCTCTACGTTGAACCGATCCGCAATATCGGTCAGATTGTCTCCTTTTTTAACGACATACGTTTGCTTGCGGGGCTTCCGCATCACAATCGTTTCAATGTCTTCTTCGGGTTCATCATCTGATTCAGCCAGAGCCTGTTTTGCAGCAACCGCCGATGTTTCGTCCAGAGTTATGTTCGCTAAACCATTCTGACTCCGTGCAGTCCAGGCTCCTATTGAATCAGCACCGTACCGAATATCCTCGGCACTGGCCAACAGAATATGCTCCATCCGGCCTGGTATTTTACGAGCCGAATCCATAATAGCCTGCCGACGACTGGCAAAGTAGCCATATTGCTGATGAGGAATGCGTAAGGGGTATCGCCGGGTATAATCGGGCAAAATCGTCGTCGTAATAGCCGGATTCATTTTCTGCAAATCCGTCAGCGGCATTGTACTATGCTTGGCAAACGTTTCTAGATTGAAGTAGCCCGAAATGTGAATCGTATCATGCGGAATTGGATACTCATAGTTTTCCGCAATGATACCATGGTCGTTGGCATAGTTCATCAGGTACGTAAAAGCCACGAACTGAGGGACGTAACCACGCGTCTCTTTAGGCAGGGCGTCGTAGATTGAATAAAATGAATCACCACCCGTTCGGCGCATGGCCCGTTTCACCGCTCCAGGCCCGCAGTTGTAGGCGGCCATTGTCAGTTCCCAATCACCAAAGATGTTGTACAAATCGCGCAGGTATTTGCAGGCCGCTTCTGTCGCCTTGACCGGGTCCATCCGCTCGTCTACGTAATCATCCTGAGAGAGTCGAAGATCACGGCCAGTACCAGGCATAATCTGCCAGAGACCACCAGCACCTGCCCGCGAAATAGCCCGTGGGTTCAGGGCTGACTCAACGATGGAAAGGTATTTTAATTCGTTCGGTAGCCCATATTCGGCAAGCACCCGTTCGTAAAGTGGAAAGAACAGGGGCATTCGTTCCAGCATGGTTTGGGTGTAGCTCGCCCGGCGGAAGGTAAAGTAATCGACGTAAGCCTGAACGGCTTTGTGGTAATTCAGGGGGATGTCTTTCTGTAGCTTTGCCAGCCGTTCGCGAATCAGACTGTCAGGAACAGTCGGCACATAGGCCAGCGTATCTTTCTTAACTATCGTACTGTCCAATTGAATCGTAGTCTCGGCGTGGGCGCTGCTTACCGACCCAATGAAGGTCGCCCCCACTACCGCACTCAACAGCCCCAGTCTTAACAGGCTACGGTTCAGGTAGTTCATATAATTATTAATGAATAATGTAAAATGTATAATTGATAATGTAGAGGGTCAAAATAATAATGGTTTAGGCCTCGGTAGTTTTAACCATTATTCATTGTTCAGTCTACATTATCCATTTTTTATCATCATTTTTCTTGCCAATCCGATCAAAGACTCTTCGGCAAAAGGCGGAGCCATCAGTTGTATACCTATCGGCAGCCCGTTTGCGTCGGTACCATTTGGAATCGATATAGCTGGGTAGCCTACTACGTTTGCCTGAACCGTAAATATATCGGCCAGGTACATTTGTAATGGGTCCTCTGTTTTTTCGCCCAATTGGAATGCAGGTGTGGGTGTGGTGGGTGACAGTAAAAAATCGTATTGCTCAAACAGCCGCTCGGTTTCCTGCCGAATCAGTCGTCGAACCTGTTGTGCTTTGGTGTAGTAGGCGTCGTAGTAGCTGGCACTCAGCGCAAACGTACCTAACAAAATCCGCCGACGTACTTCAGCGCCGAACCCTTCTGTCCGACTTTTTTTGTACAACGTCAAAAGGTCCATTCCTGATGTACCCGTCGATAAACTTCTATATCCATAACGTACGCCATCGAAACGCGAGAGGTTCGACGACGCTTCGGCCGTTGTCAGAATATAATAGGTAGGAAGCAGATACTGTAACAGCGAAATCTCAACGGGTTCAACCGTATGACCTGCCGCTTTCAATTGATCGATAGTACGTTGGGTAGCTTCCCGAATGCTTTGATCGACCCCTTCACTTTCGACTCCATCGCGCAAATAGGCTATACGCAGTGGGCGTTCAGGAAGCGACGCCTGGCTATACGCCGAAACCGGCCGACTTGAAACTGTACTATCAAACTCGTCGGGGCCAGCCATAATTTCGAGCAGGAGTGCGGCATCGTCGGGCGTATTGGCAATCGGTCCAATGCAATCGAAGGAAGATGCGTAGGCGATTAAACCCCAGCGGCTCACGCGGCCATAGGTGGGTTTCAGGCCTACAACGCCACAGAACGCAGCCGGTTGACGGACCGAACCACCTGTATCGGAACCGATACTGGCTAAACAAAGACCAGCCTGTACTGCTACAGCCGATCCACCACTCGATCCACCAGGCACGCGACTGGTATCAGCCGCATTTCGAACCGGGCCGAATGCCGAATTTTCGTTCGATGAACCCATCGCAAACTCATCGCAGTTTTGCCGACCAATGATAATTACATCCTCATCAATCAGTCGTTGCACGGCTGTGGCCGTAAATTGCGCCGTAAAATTGTCGAGTATACGACTACCTGCCCGTACACCATGATTGGTATAACTGAGCACGTCTTTGATACCAATCACCATACCCGCCAGTCGACCAGCCGTACCATCGGCCAGTTTTTGGTCTACTAAATCGGCCTGTCGACGGGCCTCATCGGCATATACTTCGGTAAATACGTTAAGGTGCTGGGCTTCCTGAATACGAGTGAGGTACTGCTCTACCAACTGGCGGCAGGTAATCTGGCCTGTTTTTAGGTCGGCCTGTACAGAAGAAAAGCTACGGTATAGCGTCACAAGGAAATGGCTTATCGCTACCCAGCCTTCAACGGAAAAGAATTACGTTCTCTCGTAGGACAGGCAGCTAAACTAATAAAAACAGACAATCAGACGGCCCCTTACTGGAACCGCCTGATTGTCTGCCTAGATACAATACATGATTAGTGTTTATCCGACTCTTTAAGACCTTCTTCGATGTTTTCGCGAACGTCTTTAGTAGCGTCTTTGAATTCTTTGATGCCTTTACCGAGGCCCCGTGCGAGTTCGGGAATTTTTTTAGCGCCGAACAACAGGAGCAACGCCAGGAAGATAAAAATCATTTCCTGACCGCCCAAACCCATAATTGCAAAAATGCTTGAAACCATGATTCCTGGAATTTGAATGTATGCAAAATTAATGAATTACGAAGTACGATTTACGATTTACGATATAAAAGTTACGAACTAAGATTGGACTTTTGCCAAATCGTCAATCGCAAGTCATACATCGCTTCTCACTTTATCCGATCTTAATCGTTGCCGCTCGGCGAGGTGACTCACCCTGCTGATTAACGACCGGATTTTCCCACTGTCTGAACTTTTCTATATCGTCTTTTAGGCCACTAAACAGCCAGAGCATCAGCGCGATATCGTCGGTCAAACCAATAACGGGTAGAAAATCCGGTAAAAAATCCAGGGGCGACACAAAATAGATCAGCACGGCAATCATTCTGAGCAGGGTTTTCCAGGGTACTTCCCGGTAATCGCCCGATGCGTATGCTTTCAACAACCGGGTCACCACGCCTAATTGGTCACGGAATGCCGAAAAGTTAGCCCCTGTCAACCCCCCACTTTTTTCAACGGCTTCCCGAATCAATTCAAACAAACTACGACTATTTCGGGCATATCGGGATGCACCAGCGTTGGCACGCTTGAAGAAAATAGAGGATAGAACTCTGGATATAAGATTACTATTTTTCATTGGCATGTCCATTCCGTAGAATGGCTGATTAACAAAGCAGATGGCAGTGAATGTCTAACAACTTTTTTTGAATAATCTATTAACGTTGGAACCCAACCATAAGTTTTATTACCGTTGTATTGGTTTGTGTAGAACCGGGACTGTACTTTTGCGGTCTCGTGTTAACCCTTTAATTCCGAATACCGTATGAAAGTTACAGTAGTAGGTGCTGGGGCCGTTGGAGCCACTTGCGCCGATAACATTGCCCGCCGGGAGCTTGCCCATGAAGTTGTGCTGTTAGACATCAAGGACGGGCTTAGCGAAGGTAAATCCCTCGATATGCTCCAGGCGTCAACGTTGCTCGACTGCGACGTTAAAATAACCGGTTCTACCAATAATTACGAAAAAACGGCAGGTTCGGATGTCGTCGTTATTACTTCGGGGATTCCACGTAAACCTGGGATGACCCGCGAAGACCTTATTGGCATCAATGCGGGTATCGTGAAAGGCGTTACCGAAAACATTCTGAAATACTCGCCCGACGCTATTTTCATCATCATATCGAACCCGATGGATACCATGACCTATCTGGCCCTGAAAGCCTCAGGTCTGCCCAAAAATCGGGTAATCGGCTTAGGTGGTGCGTTGGATTCGGCTCGTTTTAAAACTTATCTGTCGCTGGCATTAAACTGCTCGCCCAACGATTTGCAGGCTTCGGTTATCGGTGGTCACGGCGATACAACCATGATTCCGCTGACCCGTCTGGCAACAAAAGCGGGCGTTCCGGTCGGCAATTTCCTGGACGAAGAAACACTGAAAAAAGTAGCTGCTGATACGATGGTTGGCGGTGCTACCTTAACCGGATTGATCGGCACCTCGGCCTGGTATGCACCGGGAGCGGCTGGCGCCTATATGGTCGAAAGCATTCTGCGCGATCAGAAACGTGTGATTCCATCCTGCGTACTGCTCGAAGGTGAATACGGCCAGTCGGACATTTGCCTGGGTGTACCCGTAGTGCTGGGCCGCAGTGGTTGGGAAGAAATCATTGATTACAAACTGAACGAGGAAGAGCAGGCTGCCTTCAACAAATCGGCCGATGCCGTTCGCAACATGAATAGCGTATTGAGCACGCTAAACATCGGTATCTAATTCTTTCGATTGCTCATTATTTGAAAAACCGGTCCCAACGACCGGTTTTTTGTTTTCCCCACTTCATACGGTGTTAATGCCGTTTCAGCCAAAGTCGATTTCCAAGCCCACTCGTCGCTCTGTAACTATGCAGTGTTTAACAGCCTCTTTTTATGAAAGCCTTATTAACCACTGTACTGTTTCTTGGCGCACTGATTAGTGCTTTTGCCCAGACGCGTGAGATTTATACGAATCCAAATTTCAAAAACCTGGCCAAAGACCATAAAGTCCTGGCTATTCTTCCCTTTAAAACGACTCTGCAATTACGCCCCAAAGAAGTAGAAAAAAATGGGGGACCTGCGGGTGTTGCAGCGCTCGAAAAACGGGAAGGCCTGGGCGTACAAAGTGCCGTTCATTCCTACTTTCTGAAGCGGAAGGAAAGCAACGATATCTTTGTTGATTTTCAGGACCCGGCCCGGACAAACGCGCTGCTGGAACGTAATGCTGTAACCTATGAAACGCTGGCGAGTTTTACACCGGAAGAACTGGCAAAAATTCTGAAAGTTGATGGCATTGTATCGGGTACATTTGAAAGTACACAGCCCATGTCGGATGGAGCTGCGATCGCCATGACGCTGGCCGTCGGATTTGGTGGTGCTACCAATACCGGAAAAACAACCATCAGCATCAACGATGGCAAAACGGGCGAACTCCTCTGGAAATATGACAAAACCCTGTCGCGCGGTTTTGGCAGCAATACCAGCAGCATCATCACAACCATCATGCGTAAAGCCTCCCGTCAATTCCCCTACGATAGAGACTTCAAGGAGTAGCGCCAAGCTCTCTCCTGTGGTGTCAGATGCTTCCATCTGACACCACGTTACTAACACCACACTCTTATTAGATAAAAATCTGATACTGCAATGTCAACTGACCACGACGGCCACCCGGTGCGTACTGATTACCTGAAATCTGGTAAAAAGGCCGATTCTGGTAATCGAGGGTAAACTTACCGTTATGTCCTTTGATCAGGTAGTTGATTCCAATGTTGTAAACGCCCAACGTCTTTGTTAAACGCTCATAGTTCGCAATCTGCGCCTGGACATAGGGCATAAGCGTGCCATTACCGGGACCGAACAGATCGCGTTTTAACAAATACCCAACCTGGCCATAGACTAAACTTCCTGTACCAAACATTGGAAATGCATTCCCTTGCGTGTTAGCCGGATAGCCAGCCACAATACCACTACCAGGGTTCATGATTCCGTTGAAGCGCAGATAATTTGGACCATAGTCGGTACGGAAATAACCCAGATACGCATTCACGGCTGTCCCTTTTTCTCTGTCAAGGGGCATATCCAGGAATGACGCAATGGACCACAGATTCATGGTATGATACGCCGTATCGCCAGCCGCAGGAACGCTCACGGTAGCATTTTTCTGGGTAATAAAGCCCGCTTCAAGATTGAAAATCTTTTTAGAACCCAAATAGGTGCCTGTATTGTAGCCAGGTGTCTGGTGCGATTCCTTATCGAAAAACTGCCACATAAAAAGTCCCTGATACTGCTTGGTGTGGCCTTTTAGTGCAAAAATGGCGTTCGGTCCATAGATCGGCAGAGCCGAGCCGTTGGTCTGAATCGGGAATGGATCACTCATCGCAATCCGGTAATCCAGATGCCCAATTTGCCCTCGTGCATAGAGACTTAGCTTCCGCGAAAATTCGTCCGTCTGATCAACCGTAGCCTGGGCAAACACCGGAACATCCATACTCATAATGTTACTTACCCCCGGCGCTGAAAATCGGGATAGGCCATTGACAATCGTCAGACCATAGCCGATTTTCAGGTAATCCTTATTCTTCCAGACGATATATTCGCCTACCGCATCATGAAAAAAGGGTTGGATTTTCCGGTTCGATGTAGCCGTTGGGTTGAATCCACCATTCAGGTAATTAAAATTATTCAGCCCAAACTGAAGGTATAGAAAAACGTGATCGCTGACCTGTCCGAATAGCTGGATACGCGTCCGGCGCAGACCAATATCGAATGTATTGTCTTTGGGCTCACTCACAACCGTAGTCCCCGGATTACTTTGATTAAACCGAAGCCAGCTCTGATTTAAAAACGTAACTTTAAAAAAACGGGAGCCCGACGCATTTAGGTTGTATTTCAGTTCGTTTATTTCGGGCGATTTTGTGGTATCGGGTTTAGCATATTGTTGAGCAATTGTCAACTGGCTGAGCATCACCAAAGCAATTACCCAGACAGTTTTTAGAGAAAACATCATATAGATACTGTTTTTGGATCGAAACGAGACAGACATGAGTCCCACTGTAAACGAGCAAGCAAATTAAAAAGAGATTAAAATTAGATTGCGTAATGCGATCAATACAACAGAACTAGTCAGAAAAGGCAAAAAAAAATCCGCCTGCTTTAAAAGCAGGCGGATTTTTATGACGTAGAGCTTATTTCCAGTCGCACGCAGGAGCGAGCCATTCCTGGCCCGTATCGATCGGCATACCGTCGGGGGGCGTTTGCGGATTAGTGGGCTTCAGGTCAGCAATATTGCCTTCGGCACGGCGTATCTGATCCAGTGCCAGCAGGCGGTGAGCGTTTGCTTTCGGATTAGTAGCTGGAGCCGAAATCTTCGCTTTCAACTGACTGAGCTTTAGCAAGGCGATTCCCCGCGCCTGTGGAGTGGCTTCCAGGCTGTTCGCCAAATCGAGTAGTTTTTGTAAAAGCAATTTTTCGGTCAGCCGCTTTACTTCGGCCTGATAACCATCAGCCGGATCGGCTTTGTACCAGGTGGTAGCTAATAGCTGATCGAGCATACCTTCCAGACTCAGTTGAGCCGGATCGATAGCCGATTGGGCTACCAGTCGGCTTACCCGCTCGGAATTAAACAGCATCTGGAGTGTCATGCCCGCAGCCGCTTCGGGCGCTGCCAGTGGATCGAAGGAAAGCCCTGTCCGACGTTTGAATACTTCCCGTGGATTAGGATCATACCGGAACGGATGGGGTGGAATCAGAGCCAGCACTGATTTAGGAACTGCCAAAAACGCGGGATCAATCGTAGACAGTAAGGCGTCTAAGGCTCGCTTCTGCTCCTGAACTGGCACCGTCGCTACAACCGGCTGACCATCACCCCGTAGCGCATTGGTGTAGACTTGCCCCGCTACAACCTTGGCAGCCGCTTCGACCTGATAGCGGTGGAACATATACATCGGCACTAGTACCTCTTCCAGTGTAGCCATAGGTGTTCCGGTCGGAATTTTTTTCTCTGTGAAATTGGCCAACGCTATCCGGCGCACATCGCTCACTCGTTTTAATTCATCGACAGCGTTGTTGCCATTGTCCCACAGGTGCGTACCAGGATGAACAGACCCCTCTGGGCGGGCATCTTTGTCTGTCAGGAACGTAAGGCCGGACTTATGCATGTCGTTTACGATTTTATCGAGTGCCTGTTTCTCATTAGTACCACTCGGAAACTGCTCATAACCGTAGCGGATGCTCCATTTGTCGTAAATACCAATCCCTTTTGCATAGGCATCCGACAGGTCGATACTAGCTCCTTTCACTTTAGCCACCATCGTTGGGTAGTCCATAACCGATGCCCGACCAAACTCACCTCCTCCCTGTGCACTAGCAATGTAATTATGTGGCAAACCAAGCGTATGGCCTACTTCATGGGCAGCCAATTGCCGAAGTCGCTCAATGGACATCTTCATCATAGGGTCCGAATTAGGATCGGGTGCGGTGGCTCCGGGGTAATCGCCAACCAGCCCCTGTGCAATCAGGTAATCCTGCCGAACCCGCAGCGAGCCCAGGGTTACTTTGCCTTTGATAATTTCGCCTGTCCGGGGGTCGCTGATACTGCCGCCGTAGCTCCAGCCGCGTGTTGAGCGGTGTACCCACTGCACGAGATTATATCGAATATCCATCGGGTCGGCATCGGCAGGAAGCAATTTTACCTGGAACGCATCCTTATAACCAGCCGCTTCAAACGCCTGATTCCACCAGGCCGTTCCTTCCATCAGTGCCGAACGGATTGGCTCGGGCGTTCCGGGGTCGATGTAATAAATGATGGGCTTAACTGCTTCACTAACAGCCGCCGATGGGTCTTTTTTCTCCAGTCGATGCCGTGAAATATACCGCTTCATGATCGGCTGGCTAACGGGCGTTGCATAGTCGAAGTATTCAATACCACCGTAGCCAATGCGTGGATCAAAAACCCGTGGTTTATAGTTAGCATCGGGCAGTTGCACAAATGAATAGTGCTGATGAATGGTGACAGCCGTTGGTGTTGGCACCACTTCGCGCAGATAGGCGCCTGGATTGTCGCCTGTAAGCGTCAGTATAGCCTCAAATTCGGTATTCTGTGGAAACGCTTTTGTATTCGGCAGGTAGATCGCACAACGGGCCGGGTCTAGCCGAAAAGCTCCCTGACGCGTGCGGGTGATGGCCTGAATAGCGCCGACCAGATCCTGCATCATAAACGGTGTCAGATCGACCAGTACCTTGCCGTTCTCTTCGGCAGCCACATCGAAGCCCGCATGAACGGATTTGGCAAACGATTCTTCAACCGCCCGACGCTCCAGCGGGTCATTGCTGATGGCACGATACGAATAGTTAGGCTCGATCATCAAGACTTTAGGCCCACTCCGCTGAAACTTGATGATATGCTCCTGACCCAGCCGCCCACGATCAAGACCAATATCATTGGAGCCGACGCCCTGCGCCAGCGAAGGGTAAAACAAAAGCTCTGTATCGAACTTGTCGATTTCGAGCCAGATTTTGCCTTTTTTGGCATCCCAATAATAGGTCAGATAGCCCGGATGTTTTTCCATGCCATTGGTAAAACCGGCAATGGTAGCTGAACCTCCAGAACCACCCGCAGGAGCCTGGGCGGCCAATTGATACATGGGAATAAGTACAAGTGCTAAGAAGGTAACTAAACGTTTTTTCATGTGCTAACAGGTTGTCTTTTGCTGCTGACGATAGTTAATTAGTGGATATTAGGTGGCTGTTTCTTGTAACGCGGGTGGCACGCACTCTCTGATTAAAAATCGCGGGTTGCCACCCGCGTTACAGCAAATCTCATTTTACTTGCCCGCACTGACCTTGCTGGATTTGGCTTCGTCTAGTTGCCTGATGAGTTCTTTTACGGCTACATCGAGCTGGGTATTCTGATCGGTATAGCTTTCGCCAATGGGACGAGATACAGGAATATCGACCGGACGTGGATTCAGTTCCATATTCTTGCCTGTATTGTCGGTAATGCGAATGAAAGGCAGGCGAATCGATGAGCCGTCGATCAATTGGGCGGCTGAAGTATAAATGATCCAACCACCCGTCGGTTCGCCCACCACTTTACCCAGTTTAAGCGACCGATACCCTTCCGTGAAATCTTCGGCGTCGGAGAGTGAATGCTGATTAGTGACCAGAATCGTTGGTTTTTCCAGTGACCGCTGTCCCAGTTGTGTACGCGCCGGTGAGGCCGGAAGCCCACGGGGAGTCATGGTCATATAGCCTTTACGGGCAAATACGTCGAGGGCATACGCATTCACAAAGCCACCGTTATTATTGCGCACATCAACCACAACGCCTTCACGAGCGTGGTTATCGGCATCCAGATCGATGTACAATTGGTTGAGCGATTCGGCCGACATATCGAACATATGCACGTAGCCTAGCCGTCCGCCACTCGCTTTCGCTACATATTCGCGCTGCTGCTCAACCCACTGTTTATATAACAAGCCTTTTTCCGTAGCCAGGCTAACGGGCAATACGCTCACCTCATGGGGAGTTGCATTGGGAGCCGATACGATCGAAAGGTTGACCCGACGGTTGATTTTATTATTTAATAACTCATCCAGATTGGTACTCGTATCGATTGTTTTCCCATCAACGGCCTGCAAATAATCTCCGGGTTTAACCGTACCTACCAACGCCACGGGTCCTTGCGACACGACTTCTGTAATCAGGAGTTTGCCGGTATTCTCATACGTAATCCGATCAAACCGGAGTCCTAGTCGTCCGGTTGTTATATCGATGGCTCCCTGCGGGCCTGATACGCCCGAGTGCGACGCATTCAGTTCGCCCACCATCAGGCTTAGTAATCGGCGTAATTCATCGGGGGTACGGGCTCCAGCCGCCAGCGGTTCATAATTTTTACGAACGGTTTGCCAGTCGATACCATGAAATTCAGGATCATAGAAGCCTTTGTTCTGTACATCCCAGGCCTGCTGAAATACCTGAAGTTTTTCGCTGGAAAAATCAACATCCATTTCAGCCGTTACAGCCACTGGTTTAGGTTCCCGTTTTTCCAGCGAAATCGATTGAATACGCCCCTGTTCCAGATAAAATACCTCTTTGCCATCGGCCGTAAACTGCGCATTGCTTTTCGGGCCGGGCGTTGTCGTTAACTGACGGGCTACACTTCGCTCTGCGCCCGTTTCATCGAGAGAGTAGGTGTATAAATTCTGCCGACCGGCCACGCTGGCTACCAACAGAAGTGTTTTACCATCTTTACTGATCGACTGCGCATCAACTTCCATACCGATGGGCAATAAACTCAACCGCTGGCGAATACCGTCAAACACAATGCTGGTTGTTTCTTTACCCGCACTTTTCGCTTTTGTGCCCGGCAATGAACTAGCAACGGAATCGCGGGAGGCAACTTTATCAGGGGCGCTTGGAGCTATGGGTGCCGTAGTCGTTCGAATCGTCCGGGGCACTTCCTCATTAAACAGGTCGCGAAACTGATCCTCCCGGAATTTGGGCAATCGTGGAACCAGATCAACTCGGGCAATCTGCGCCATTTCGGTCCGCTGGTTGGTTCCAAACAGAATGTACTTCCCGTCAGGGCTCCAGTTTACATTTCCACCAAAGGTATTAGCCAGAAAACTTACCGGATGACTTTCGCCACCCGTTGCGGGTACGACCGAAATATTCCGAAACGTTTTAGTCCCATAGGCAGCGAAGGCCAGCCATTTATTATCTGGCGACCAGGCTACCGAACCCGTACTGGCAAAAGGCGGACGGCCCAGAAAACCTTTATACACCACCCGGTCTTTCTTATTACCCAACTCCATCACATGCAGTTCCTGCCCATTTCGCAGGAAAGCGACCGATTGCCCATCAGGCGATACAACCGGAGCCGCATCGTCCTGCTGAGAGTCGGTAAGGCGGATTTCCTCGCGAGTCGAAAAATCATACTGATAGAGGTTGGCAATACCATTTCGCGTACTTATATACAGTAGCATCCGGCTATTAGGTGTCCAGGCCAGTTGCGACTCGAGCGCGGGGGTGTTACTAACCCGAACCGCATCGCCACCCTCTTTCGCCGAAGCCGCAAACACTTCACCGTGAGCGGTAAACGCTACTTTCTTCCCATCGGGCGATACAACCAGATCCCGAAACTGACTCGTAAGCTTTACATGATCGACAGCAGGGCCAGCCGCTGCACCCCGTAGGTGAATGGCTACCGGGGCTGTTTGCTTCGTGGTAATGTCATATTTCCAGATTTGAAAATCACGCTCAAAAACGATCGACTTTCCATCCTGACTGATGGATGGCCAGATGACCCGCCCGTCTTTAAACGATGTGAGCATCATAGCCTGTCCTTTCAGTGCCTTGGCCCATAAGTTCTGTCCACCACCTTTATCCGACATAAAATAGACCGTTTGACCATCTGGGCTCCACATGGGCCAAAGTTCCTTTGCTCCTCCTTCGGTCAATCGCTCATAGGTGGGTTTATCCCCTTTCTTCGCGCCAATCTTACAGGTCCAGATTTCGGATTGGTCAAGATGGCTGCTTCCCTTTCGCCACCATTGAGCCGCAGCAATACCACGGGCCGAAAATGCCAGTGTACTACCATCGGGTGAGGGGGTTCCAAAAAATTCGCTTGCATACCGATCGGCCGTAACGGGCATCGGCGTACCTCCGGTAATAGGCATCCGGTAGATGTCGTTCATACCCGAAATATCGCGGCTGGTCGACTGGAAATAGACCATTTTGCTATCATTCGACCAGGCCGTAAGGCTTTCGGCTCCATCGTCGAACGTTAGTCGGCGCAAGGAACCCGTTTCCAGTGTTAGCAGATAAATATCGCCATTACCGGAGCGGGTTGAGGCAAACGCCAGGTATTTGCCATCGGGCGAATACAGGGGTCGGGTTTCGTTGTCGGTATGCGCTACCAGCAGTCGGGCTTCACCACCAGCGGCAGGTACAGTCCAGATGTCGCCACCCGAAACAAAGGCAATTTCTCTTCCATCGGGCGATAAAGCGGGCTCTGCAAAGGCAAACTTTGGGGTTGGGTTCGTTGTCTGTGCAATACCTGGTTGGCTAAGCCCTATAAAAGCTGCTAACCCAATGCGCATTACACGGGTAGACGTGTTCATAAAAAAGAGGTTTGTTGATAACGTATAGAAGTCGGCCTAGTCAGCAAAATACTAGTTGATTCGTAAGACTGATTGTGTAGAAAGACCAAGCCACTTAGTTGGGCAAAACGTGCCTGAAGACGGCAGTAAAATTCCGTTCTGCCATCACCTGATTTACAGTTCTTACCCAATAGTACAATGCCTATTCAGCCTCAAAATTCTTATTTTCAAAAAAACGAAATAAGATTAAGGCTTTTTCATAGAAAAGACAACTTCCTTCTGTGCATTACCCAAAAAAGAATAAAAAATCTTAAACCGATACTTATTTATAACCAATAAAAAAGCCTGCTGTCTGACGATATATACGATCATCAAACAGCAGGCTTTTACTAGCCTAACGAAAAATAAGCCTAGCGTAACCGATCAGAACCCCGCACTAATTTCTCATCCCGACGAATGAAACGGTTTGCCAATGCGTTAAATACAAGAGCAGCAATAATGGCGTAAAAACCGGTTAAAAAATCACCCTGATTTTCCGGATCACCATACAATTTGCCCAGATAGAGCGTCCGATAGAGAACAATGCCCATAATGGCCGTAAGCATCAAGGCATTAACAGCACATAAGGCTGTCTGTGTCAGCCGATTCTTATACTGGAAAATAGCGTAAAGAGCCACAACTCCCACCAGAGCGATTAATAAGGCTAAATACCAGACAGTATCAGCATACGTAGTAACTCCCTGCTGCTGAGTATATTGTAGTGCCGATAAATGAGCCATTTCGGGCGATTTGGTACCCGACTTCTCCCATAATGGTGTGGCCAGTGCTGTACCCATTGCAACAGCAATAAGAAATAGAAATATGGATTGAACGCGTTGAATCATTTGACTTACTAAATAATTGACTATGAATGGCCCATGCCGACTAGATTACGAGTAAATCGCGATTTTCGTTACCCAGCCTACAGAAACCAGACACAAAATTAGCCCAAAAACGAACAGATTAAGATTAGGTTAAGGTTGTTTCTGTAGATTCTTTACACGCTGTGCTACTATTTTCTTTCACATGAACGCCAATGTCCGCTTGCTAATCACTGCCGATGGCTCTCATACCGCCATTAATCAGACGCTCGATAAAACCTATCATTCCATTCATGGCGCCTATCAGGAATCCCAACGAGTCTATATTGAATTAGGATTACTGGACGCTTTCGACCGATTCCCTGACCAGGAGCTACATATTTTTGAAATGGGATTTGGAACGGGACTAAATGCTCTTTTAACGGCTCAACAGGCTCTGTCCCATCAGCGTCGGATTATGTATACAGCGGTCGAAGCCTTTCCGATGGCGCCTGACGATGCGCGACACCTAAACTACGACGAACTAATAGGCACTAACTATTTAGCCAGTCTTCACGAATCGCCCTGGAATAAGTGGGTACCCATCAATCCGTGCTTCAGTCTGTTAAAAATTCATTCTCAACTCCAGGACTGGGCTACGTCAGAATCCTTCCACCTGATGTATTACGATGCCTTTGCGCCTACGGCCCAGCCCGAACTGTGGGAGCCGGAAATTTTCGCAAAACTGGCTCATTTATTGCTCCCAAATGGTATACTGACCACTTACTGTTCAAAGAGTTATGTACAACGAAACCTTCGTTCGGCAGGTCTTACCGTTGAAAAGCATCCCGGCCCTCCGCATAAACGGGATATTTTACGGGCAGTTCGGCCTGTTTCGTAAGTTACTTTTTTAGCAGAACTCAGACCTGTTTACTAATTTTATTAGCCCCCGTACGTTACTAATTAAAACAACAGCCTGTATGAACCGCCTGTTTCTCTTTTTCGCGGCCTTCGTTTTATTAACGATCAGCGCATTTCGAACCTCCTTACCTGTCGATCTACCGACTGCTAGGCCGACCGACGAGCGCAAGCACATTAACTGGTTGACCATCCAGGAAGCTTACGCGCTTACTCAGAAGAAACCAAAGAAATTTGTTATCGATGTATACACAGACTGGTGTGGCTGGTGTAAGGTTATGGATCGCAAAACGTTCTCCGAGCCCGCCATTGTCGACTACGTGAACGAAAATTTTTACCCGGTCCGGTTCAACGCTGAACAAACCGCCGATATAACCCTGGGCAAACAAACGTTCAAGTATATAAGTGGCGGTAGTAACGGGGTTCACGAATTGGCTGCGGCCCTGATGAGAAATCAGATGAGCTATCCGACAACGGTATTCATGGATGAAAAATTTAACCTGATCCAACCAATTGCCGGATATCTGGAGCCCCGTACCTTCCATCAGATTATCACCTATTTTGGGAAAAATTATCACCAGAAAGAGCCTTTCGACCAATTCAAAGCGGGTACTTATACACGTGAGTTCCAGGCTTCGCTGGCGGGTAAATAAATAGTGAATCAGGTAACGCGGATGGGAATCCGCGATTGGGGACGTGGTTAGTCTGACCCCAATCGCGGATTCCCATCCGCGTTATGTATTTTTGTATTCTTTACGTTTACAACTCACTCTATAAATGAACAAGCAATTAGCTTTTCTTTCGGCGGTTGTCACAATCGGCCTGATAGCAACCGTAGCCCCCCGTAAATTTATCGACCCGGCCAATATGGATTTATCGGTCAAACCGGGCGATAATTTCTACCAATACGCCAATGGTAACTGGCTTCGGGCGAATACCATTCCGGCATCAAAAACATCGTGGGGAACCTTTCAGGAATTGCGTGAAAAAAGCCTGGATGCCATGAAAACACTGCTTGAAGATGCATCCAAAACGGCGACAAAAGGTCGTCTCTATCAGATGGTTGGCGATTACTACGCCAGTGGTATGGATAGCCTGACGATCGAGAAACGTGGCTTTGACCCCATCAAGCCCGATCTGGCTCGTATCGAAAAAGTAAATAACAAAGCCGCTTTTCTGGATGAACTTGCCTATCAGCGTACGCAAAGCAATGGTATGTTATTTGGCTTTAGCATTACGCAGGACCGCAAAAATGTGTCGAAATATTTACCCCAATTAAGCCAGGGCGGTACTACTCTTCCCGACCGTGATTATTACCTGAAAAACGACGCCCGCAGTGTAAAAATTCGGGATGCCTATCGGGAACATTTGAACAAAATGTTAGCGCTCATCGGCGAAGAACCAACCCAGGCGTCACAGGATGCCGATGTAATCATTCGTCTGGAAACAGCACTGGCCAAAGCACAAATGCCCCGCGTTGAGCTTCGTGATCCTTACAAAACCTATAATAAGCTGAGCGTAAGCAAATTCAGTCAGTCAACACCTTCTATTAACTGGGCCGACCAACTAACCAAATTTGGGTCTAAAGACCAGGATACAGTACTGGTACAAAGTCCCGCTTTTTTCCACTCCCTCGATAGCCTGATGGCGGCTACTCCCATTGAGGATTGGCGTACGTATATGCGCTGGAATATTGTGAAAGGGGCAGCCCCCTATCTAAGCGATGCGTTTGTAAAACAGAACTTTGCCTTTTCCAGAACCTTAACCGGCCAGAAAGAACAAACCCCTCGCTGGCAACGAGTTAGTAGCCTAATCGACGGCTCTTTGAGTGATCTTCTTGGACAACTCTATGTACAGAAATATTTCAAGCCTGAAGCTAAACAGCGGATGTTAACCCTGGTCGATAATCTGGAAGCTTCATTCAAAGAACATATTAAAAGCCTCGACTGGATGAGTAACGATACCAAAACGAAAGCCCTGGCTAAATTGGTCGCTTTCCGCCGGAAAATTGGCTATCCCGATAAGTGGAAAAACTACGATGGAATCACCATCAGCCGCAATGATTTCTATGGGAATGTACAGGCGGCCGACAAATGGCAGTACAACTACATGATCAACCGCCTTGGCAAACCCGTCGATAAAACGGAGTGGCGTATGACGCCCCCAACCATCAACGCATCGTATAGTCCGGTGAACAATGAGATCACCTTCCCGGCCGCCATTCTTCAATTTCCATTCTTCGATTTTGAAGCCGATGATGCCATCAATTACGGCGGAATTGGCGCTGTAATCGGCCACGAAATGACCCACGGCTTTGACGATTCGGGCCGACAATACGATGCCGACGGTACCCTTCGGGACTGGTGGTCCAAAACCGACGCTGATAATTTCAAAAAGCGGGCAGATCAGGTAAAAGAGCAGTTCTTCGGCTTCAAGGTACTTGATTCCATCAAAGTCAATGGTCAGTTAACCCTGGGCGAAAATCTGGCCGATCTAGGCGGCCTGGCCATTGCCTACGACGCATTCAAAAAAACGGCGCAAGGTAAAGCAAATGGCAAAAAGAGTATGATTGACGGATTCACCCCCGATCAACGTTTTTTCCTTTCCTGGGCCCAAATCTGGCGAACAAATGTCCTGCCCGAAACTCAGGCGCAGTTGATTTTGACTGACCCGCATGCACCTGGCTTGTACCGCTGCAATGGCCCTGTTTCGAATATTGACGCCTGGTACCAAGCGTTCAATGTTCAACCAGGCGACAAAATGTATAAAAAGCCGGAAGCACGCATTAAAGTTTGGTAAATCGACTGATTTTATGGCGAATGGTCTGGTTTGCTATACCTAACAGGTAGGAAGCCAGACCGTTAAACTTTAGTCAGCAAAGCGCCTAAACCCTTTCACGCATGTGTATCCTTCGTTGGTGTATAGCCAGTTTGTTTCTCATGATGCTGGCCTGTCAGACTAAACCAAAACAGGAAAAAGAAACCGCCGTAACAACCGGAACCATTCAGGAAGACAGCATCCTTGCACTGGCTACCCGACCCGGCCCCGATGCCCCCCGCTCGGCTGCCGATCGATTAGTTCGTGCTCTTTATTTTGAACATAGTACCAAAGACAATCCACTTCGTGAAACCAAAGACCGAAGCCTGATCGATCAGTTTTTTGCTAAATCCACCGCTGACCTGATCTGGAACGATACACAAAAATCTTCGGGCAAGGTAAATCGGTCGAAAATAAATCTGCTTTTCAAGGCACCCGATACGGCAGTCAAAAAAACCTGGGTTGAACCAGCAGCCATAGGCGGTTCTAAATCAGTCGTCTACGTTACGTTTCTCAACAATAATAAACCGGGCGACATTCGGGTCGAACTCAGCCAAATTGCTGAAAATCGCTGGCGAATTACTGAAATGATCTACCCCGATAGCACCCGGTTGACCGAGTTATTGAAGTAAGTTTCCTGCTTATCTAAATTATTTTTAGATCATCTGTTGACAACACCGCAAAAACATGTAATTTTGCAACTCCAAACCGGAAACGGGGCGGAAAATGTTCTTTAACAGTGATTTTTGGGGAGTTTCCAGAGTGGCCAAATGGATCAGACTGTAAATCTGCTGGCGTACGCCTTCGGAGGTTCGAATCCTCCACTCCCCACAATACTACAATTAACTTGTACAGGTTGATTGTAATTGCGGAAGTAGCTCAATTGGTAGAGCGATAGCCTTCCAAGCTATAGGTTGCGGGTTCGAGACCCGTCTTCCGCTCCATAAAGTTTACGGTTCACAGTTTACTGCTGCTTAACAACAGTAAGCCGAAAACTGAAAACTTTTTTTGCCGTTATAGCTCAGCGGTAGAGCACTTCCTTGGTAAGGAAGAGGTCCGGGGTTCAAGTCCCCGTAACGGCTCAAGGTTTCTTTCGGGAAATCTTTTTGATGGGACCGCCCAAGCGGTTTTAAGCCCAAATGGCGTCAGACCTCAAACGGTATGATTTCGCTGGGTTTAATTTTGTTCAGCGAATTCATTCAATAACTAATCAACAGTTCACAATAGCGTTTTAAAAAAACATGGCAAAAGAGAATTTTGACCGCTCGAAACCGCACGTAAACATCGGTACGATTGGTCACGTTGACCACGGTAAAACGACGCTGACGGCTGCCATTACGAAAGTGCTGGCCGAAAAGGGTCTGGCCGCAATTCGGGACTTCTCCTCGATTGACAACGCCCCAGAAGAAAAAGAGCGGGGTATCACCATTAATACATCGCACGTTGAGTACGCAACGGCAAACCGCCACTATGCGCACGTTGACTGCCCAGGCCACGCTGACTATGTGAAAAACATGGTAACGGGTGCTGCCCAAATGGATGGAGCTATTCTTGTAGTAGCTGCAACCGACGGTCCAATGCCACAAACTCGGGAGCACATCCTGCTTGCTCGTCAGGTAGGTGTACCTCAGCTGGTTGTGTTCATGAACAAAGTGGACATGGTTGACGACCCAGAACTGCTCGAACTCGTTGAGATGGAAATCCGCGAACTGTTGAGCTTCTATCAATTCGACGGTGACAATATCCCAGTTATTCAAGGTTCGGCTCTTGGTGGCCTGAACGGCGATGCTAAATGGGTAAAAACCATCGAAGAACTGATGGATAACGTTGATAGCTGGATCCCACTTCCTCCACGTCAGACGGATCTGCCGTTCCTGATGCCGGTCGAAGACGTATTCTCGATCACAGGTCGTGGTACGGTAGCAACCGGTCGTATCGAGCGGGGTGTTATCAACTCGGGTGATCCAGTTGAAATCCTCGGTATGGGTGCTGAAAACCTGAAATCAGTTGTAACGGGTGTTGAAATGTTCCGGAAAATTCTGGACCGTGGTGAAGCCGGTGACAACGTAGGTCTGCTGCTCCGTGGTATTGAAAAAACCGATATCCGTCGTGGTATGGTTATTTGCAAACCAGGTTCGGTTAAGCCTCACTCGAAATTCAAAGCTGAAGTTTACGTATTGTCGAAAGAAGAAGGTGGTCGTCACACCCCATTCTTCAACAAATATCGTCCTCAGTTCTATTTCCGTACCACCGACGTAACGGGCGAAATTACCCTGCCTGCTAACGTTGAGATGGTAATGCCAGGCGATAACATCACGATTGATGTAACGCTGATCAACAAAATCGCTATGGAAAAAGGTCTCCGTTTCGCTATCCGCGAAGGTGGTCGTACCGTAGGTGCTGGTCAGGTAACGGAAATCCTCGACTAATATTCGAATAATTTTAAACAAGTGCATTTCTTCACGGGAATGCACTTGTTTTTTGAAATTATTTCGTAATTTTGCAGTCCAATTCAGAAGTCATTGGGTGTCGTTTACATAATTGGCATTCATCATGTTACATGATAAATGCAGTTACAGACCACAAATGACTGTTAATGAACCAATACACGGGTGTAGTTCAAGGGTAGAATAGCGGTCTCCAAAACCGTTGATGGGAGTTCGAATCTCTCCACCCGTGCCAATCCTTACAAAAGATGGACAAGTTTATCTCGTTTCTGAAAGCCTCCTGGGAGGAAGTTCAGCATAACGTGACTTGGCCTAAATTCAGCGATCTCCAGGGTAGTTCGACACTCGTACTGGTGGCTTCGCTGATTTTTGCGCTACTGGTCGGGTTAATTGATTTAGTGTTTGAGAACGGACTGAACGCATTTTATCAGTCGTTTTAATTTTAGTCATTCAGTAGTCATTATAGTCACAATTTGTTACCCTTCGTGCAAGCACGTCATAGTGGCAAATGGCAATCAATGACCATGTAATGACAACAAATGACAACTAATTATGAGCGGCATACAATGGTACGTCATTCGGGCGGTGTCGGGTCAGGAGAAGAAGATTAAGTCGTATCTCGACAACGAAATAATCCGGCAAAAACTCGATGAAGTGATTCCGCAGGTTCTTATACCAGCGGAAAAGGTGTACGAAATGCGTAACGGTAAAAAACGCGTTCGGGAGAAGTCATTTTTCCCTGGCTACATCCTCATTTCAGCCGATTTAGGTAATAACCGGGCACTCGACATGATTTTGAATATGCCGGGCGTATTAGGGTTTCTGGGGAATTCTCAGGCGGGCACTACCTCAAAAGTACCTGTTCCACTTCGTCAGGCCGAGGTCAATCGTATTCTTGGTAAGGTCGATGAAGAAACACAAGAAGTTGTTGCCCCAACAGCATCCTATCTGAAAGGTGAAAATGTTAAGGTAGTTGATGGGCCTTTTGGTGGTTTCATTGGCACTGTAGAAGAAGTATTCGACGACCGGAAGAAATTGAACGTCGTTGTAAAAATATTTGGCCGGAACACTCCGGTAGAACTCAGTTACGCACAAGTAGAAAAGGAAAGCTGATCGATCTGATCAATTTTCCGTGGTTCGGCGTCCTATGCTTCCCTCAGAGGATGACCAGCCAAAACCAGTTGATTTGTTATGAAAGGTGTGCGGATTGGTTATGTGGCTAACCAGTTAGAACCTAAGTAGTAACGGGGCCGCTTAGGCGGTCGTAACTCAATTACCACAATGGCAAAAGAAGTAGGTGGCTACGTTAAGCTGCAAGTCAAAGGCGGGCAGGCCAACCCCTCACCTCCGATCGGTCCAGCGCTTGGTTCCAAGGGTTTAAATATCATGGAATTCTGCAAGCAGTTCAATGGCCGAACCCAGGACAAAATGGGTATGGTATTGCCAGTTTTGATTACGTATTATAAGGACAAGTCCTTTGATTTCGTCATCAAAACGCCACCCGCACCGATTCTGCTGATGGAAGCAGCGAAGCTGAAAGGCGGATCTGCTCAGCCAAACCGCAAAAAAGTCGGCTCAGTAACGTGGGATCAGGTTCGGACCATCGCAGAAACAAAGATGCCCGATCTGAACTCATTCACCGTTGAGTCGGCAATGAAGCAGGTAGCTGGTACAGCCCGCAGCATGGGTATTACGGTGACGGGTACACCGCCGTTTGAGAATTAATCAGACTTGCCGAAGCAAACAAAGACATGGCTAAGTTAACGAAAAAACAGAAAGAGGCTCAATCGAAGTACGACGCTTCCAAAGAATATTCGCTCCAGCAGGCAGCCGAAATTCTGAAAGAGATTTCGTACACGAAATTTGATGCTTCTGTGGATATTGACGTTCGGTTAGGCGTTGATCCGCGTAAAGCCGACCAGATGGTTCGTGGCGTTGCAACGCTGCCCCACGGTACGGGTAAGACGGTTCGCGTTCTGGTGCTATGCACCCCGGACAAGGAAGCCGAAGCGAAAGAAGCAGGTGCTGACTTTGTAGGCCTGGATGATTATATTCAGAAGATTGAACAAGGCTGGACAGACGTCGACGTGATTATCACGATGCCGAACGTTATGGCTAAAGTTGGTCGTCTGGGTAAAGTTCTTGGTCCACGCGGTCTGATGCCAAACCCAAAATCGGGTACGGTAACTCCCGAAGTTGGCAAAGCTGTTCGTGAAGTGAAAGCCGGTAAAATCGACTTTAAAGTTGATAAGCAAGGGGCTATTCATACCAGCATTGGTAAAGTATCGTTTACGCCGGAGAAACTGGCCGAAAACGCGCAGGAAATCATCAGCACGTTGTTGAAACTGAAGCCTTCGTCGGCTAAAGGAACGTACGTGAAAGCGATCAACCTGTCGAGCACGATGAGTCCTGGTGTAACGATTGACAAAGGCACAGTAGCCGGAATTTAAGCCATGAAACGCGAAGAAAAAGGAGCAATTATTGAGGAATTGGCTGAAAAGTTTCAGAACGTTCCCTTCTTCTATATCACGGAAGCGAATGGCATGACGGTTGCTGAAGTCAACACGTTACGTCGGATGTGTTTTGAGCGGGGTATCGAGTACAGAGTGGTGAAGAACAGCTTCATCAAAAAAGCGCTCGAACCGCTTGCAACGGATTTTACGCCGTTCAACGAGACGGTGCTGCATGGTCAGTCGGCGGTGATGTTTCACCCTGAAAATGGCAAAGCACCGGCGCAGCTTATCAAAGAGTTTCGTAAAACAAATGATAAACTGAAACTGAAGGCTGCTTCTATTGATTACAGCCTGTTTATTGGCGCCGACCAGCTTGATACGCTCATCGCACTGAAGAGCAAGCAAGAGCTTATTGGCGAAATCATCGGTCTGCTGCAATCACCAGCCAAGAATGTTATCTCGGCTCTGCAAGGTGGTGGCAACAAACTGGCCGGTATCCTCAAAACGCTGTCGGAGCGCGAGGAAGCAGCTTAGCTGTAGCGTGGGTGGAAACCCGCACTTTCCGGCACTTAAAAGCGGTTTCCACTGGTACGCCAGCCCGGCCGCATTACAAAAACAATTGTATCACAATCAAAATAAGAAAATACTACAATGGCAGATTTAAAAGCGTTCGCTGAGCAGCTTGTAGGCCTTACGGTTAAAGAAGTAAACGAACTGGCTGCTATCCTAAAGGATGAATACGGAATTGAGCCAGCAGCAGCTGCTCCCGTAATGGTAGCTGGTGGTGCCGCAGGTGGTGGCGATGCTGCTCCGGCAGTGGCTGAGAAAACGTCGTTCGACGTAATTCTGAAGTCGGCTGGTGCTGCTAAACTGGCTGTCGTGAAACTGGTTAAAGATCTGACCGGTCTGGGCCTGAAAGAAGCTAAAGAACTGGTAGACGGAGCTCCGAAACCAGTGAAAGAAGGTGTTGCTAAAGATGAAGCTGAAGCACTCCGTAAGCAATTGGAAGAAGCTGGTGCTGAAGTAGAAGTTAAGTAAGCTAAAGGCTCTTTCGCATATCACTCCAGACAGGGGAGGCCAGACCAACGTCTGGTCTTTTCCTGTTTGGAGCTATTTTTGTCTAAAAGCACTTGCAAAAGACAAACTTATTTTTATTGCCTTATGTTATCTATTGACTCTCCAAGGGTTGGGTGACAGCCTGGAGAGTACTGATCAACGATTTATACACTACGATTTACGAGTTTTTCAGTGGAAAACCTAATTAATAAATTGTAATTCTGTAGATCGTTCATCAGATTCTGTGCCGTGGCATCTCTACGCCACGCACCTATTTTTAGAATCGGTTACGCACTAAACGAAGCACAATCTTGGCGACAAACGCGAAAATCAGTACACGCAAAAATTTTGCGACGATTCAGCCAGTGATTGGGTACCCAGATTTTCTGGATATCCAGGTAAAATCCTTCAAAGATTTTTTCCAGCTTGATACGCCTTCGAACCAACGCTCAGAAGAGGGTTTGTTTAAGGTATTTCAGGAAAACTTTCCCATTACTGACTCCCGCGAAAATTTTAAGCTGGAGTTCATTGATTACTCGGTCGATCCACCAAAGTATTCTGTTGATGAATCGATTGACCGGGGATTGACATATTCGGTGCCCCTGAAAGCCAAACTGCGTCTATCGAACAGTGATCCTGACAACGAGGATTTCGAAACGATTGAGCAGGAGGTATTCCTGGGCAACATCCCGTATATGACCGAGAAAGGCTCGTTCGTCATAAACGGGGCCGAGCGGGTTATTGTTTCGCAGTTGCACCGTTCTCCAGGTGTGTTCTTCTCCATGAGCAAGCACACCAACGGTACTAAACTGTATTCAGCCCGTATTATTCCATTTAAAGGATCCTGGATTGAGTTCTCGACCGACGTCAACAACGTCATGTACGCATACATCGACCGGAAGAAGAAATTCCCGGTAACGACATTGCTGCGCGCTATTGGCTTCGGCTCTGATAAAGACATCCTCGACCTGTTTGGCCTGTCGGAAGAGATTTCGGCAACGCCCGCTAATCTTAAAAAGGCAATTGGCCGCCGGTTGGCCGCCCGGGTACTACGCACCTGGACGGAAGACTTTGTGGATGAAGATACAGGTGAAGTTGTGTCGATTAGCCGAAACGAAGTGCTGCTGGAACGCGATTCAGCGGTTTCGGCTGATGATATTGACGTCATTATGGATTCAGGCCAGAGTTCAGTTATCCTGCATAAGGAAGACATGAACATGGCCGATTACAATATTATTTATAACACGCTGCAAAAAGATAGCTCGAACTCCGAAAAAGAGGCCGTCGAGCAAATCTATCGGCAGTTACGTAATGCTGACGCGCCGGATGAACAAACAGCTCGGGAAATTATCCAAAGCCTGTTCTTCTCCGATAAGCGGTACGATTTAGGGGATGTTGGCCGGTATCGGATTAACAAGAAACTGCAACTCGACATCTCGTCTGAAATGCGGGTTCTGACGACCGAAGATATCGTCTCTATCGTGAAATACCTGATCGGTCTGATCAACTCGAAAGCTGTTGTCGATGATATTGACCACCTCAGCAACCGACGTGTTCGGACAGTAGGTGAGCAATTATACGCTCAGTTCGGTGTAGGTCTGGCCCGTATGGCCCGGACCATCAAAGAACGGATGAACGTACGGGACAACGAGGATTTCAAACCCGTTGACCTGATTAATGCCCGTACACTTTCGTCGGTTATTAACTCATTCTTCGGTACCAACCAGCTATCGCAGTTCATGGACCAGACTAACCCACTGGCCGAAGTGACGCACAAGCGTCGTATGTCGGCACTGGGGCCTGGTGGTCTGTCACGCGAACGAGCAGGTTTTGAAGTTCGTGACGTACACTACACGCACTATGGCCGTCTGTGTACGATCGAAACGCCGGAAGGTCCGAACATCGGTCTGATTTCGTCGCTTTGCGTTTACGCAAAAATCAACAGCATGGGCTTCATCGAAACACCATACCGGATTATCGAAAACGGTAAGGTCTCGATGGACAAGCCTGTAATGTACCTGACTGCAGAAGAAGAAGATACCCATTACATCGCTCAGGCCAATGCCGGTATCGACGATAAGGGGAACTTCCAGGTAGATCGCCTGAAAGCACGGTTTGAAGGTGATTTCCCGATGGCCGAACCAGCGAACGTAACCTTTATGGATATTGCTCCGAACCAGATTGTATCGGTAGCTGCTTCCATGATTCCGTTCCTTGAGCATGACGATGCCAACCGTGCCCTGATGGGTTCGAACATGCAACGTCAGGCTGTACCGCTACTTCGTCCAGAAGCCCCAATTGTGGGTACTGGTCTGGAAGGCCGTGTTGCAGTTGACTCACGAACACTGGTTATTGCAGAAGCGGATGGCGTCATCGAGTTTGTTGATGCGACGAAGATTGTTGTTCGATACGATCTGGGAGAAGAGGAACTAGCGGTTTCGTTTGACGACGATCGGAAAACCTACAACCTCATCAAATTCCGCCGAACCAACCAGGATACCTGTATTAACCTCAAGCCGACTGTATTGAAAGGCCAACGGGTGAAAAAGGGTGATGTCCTTTGCGAAGGCTACGCGACACAAGCTGGTGAACTGGCTCTTGGACGTAACATGAAAGTGGCGTTCATGCCCTGGCAGGGTTATAACTTCGAGGATGCTATCGTGATTTCGGAGCGGGTAGTTCGTGAAGATATTTTCACCTCTATCCACATCGAAGAATTCGAACTGGAAGTACGGGATACCAAACGCGGAGAAGAAGAGTTAACCTCCGAGATTCCGAACGTGTCGGAGGAAACCGTTCGTAACCTTGACGAAAACGGTATCGTTCGCGTCGGTACGGAAGTTAAAGAAGGCGATATTCTGATTGGTAAGATCACACCGAAAGGCGAAAGCGATCCTACCCCGGAAGAAAAACTGCTCCGTGCCATCTTTGGTGATAAAGCGGGCGACGTGAAAGATGCCTCGAAGAAAGCACCACCGTCGCTGAAAGGAGTTGTTATCGATACCAAACTGTTTGCCCGTCCTGCTAAAGAAGAGCGTGGCAAGCATAAGGACGAAGTGAAGGCTTTGATGAAGAAATACAGCCGTGAGTTGAATGACTTCCGCGCTCGTATGATTGAAAAAACAGTGTCCTTGCTTGAAGGTAAAACCAGTGCTGGTGTCAAACATAAGTTCGGTGACGAAATTGTCAGCAAAGGCGTAAAATTCAGTCGGAAAAACATCGTCGATAACCTGTTCCCTGACAAGAACGCGTATCGGGATGAAAGCGGTTATGCTGTACCGGAAGAAGCTAATCTTCTGGCCGACATGAATCTGAACGACTGGACGGACGATGAAAAAACCAACGAGCTGATTACGGCACTGGTGAAAAACTACAACACCCGTCGTAGTGAGATCACGGGCCGGTTCAAACGTGAACGGTTTACGCTTGAAGTAGGTGACGAACTACCGGCAGGTATTGTGAAACTGGCCAAAGTGTACATTGCCAAGAAGCGGAAGCTGAAAGTGGGCGATAAAATGGCTGGTCGTCACGGAAACAAAGGTGTTGTTGCCCGGATCGTTCGCGATGAAGACATGCCGTTCCTCGAAGATGGCACTAAAGTCGACATCGTTCTGAACCCATTAGGTGTTCCATCCCGGATGAACCTCGGTCAGATTTACGAAACTGTACTGGCCTGGGCAGGTCAGAAACTGGATCGTAAATACGCTACGCCAATTTTCGACGGAGCAACTGAGCAGCAGGTAGCCGACGAGCTGAACGCAGCAGGTTTACCTTCGTTTGGTCGGACATATCTCTACAACGGTTTGACAGGTGAGCGTTTCGATCAACCCGTTACGGTTGGTATCATCTATATGCTGAAACTGGGTCACCTGGTTGATGACAAGATGCACGCTCGTTCAATTGGGCCCTACTCGCTTATTACACAGCAGCCGCTGGGTGGTAAGGCACAGTTTGGTGGTCAGCGATTCGGTGAGATGGAAGTATGGGCGTTGGAGGCATTCGGTGCGTCGAACATCCTGCAAGAAATTCTGACCGTTAAGTCTGACGATGTTGTTGGCCGCGCGAAGGCATACGAAGCAATCGTGAAAGGTGAAAACCTGCCGAAGCCTAATATCCCTGAGTCGTTCAACGTACTGGTGCACGAGCTACGCGGCCTGGCCCTTGAAATTACATTAGAGTAATAGGAGTGAGAAGCGAAGAGTTAGGAGTGAGAATCCTCCGGTAGCATTTTTTGCGCCAGCCATTCTCACTCCTCGCTCCTAACTTCTAACTCCTCTTTTAAAACCTATAATCTCCAACCAATGTCGTTCAAAAAGAACAAAAAACTCAATAGCGACTTCCAGAGCGTGACCATCAGCCTGGCATCGCCGGAGTCTATTTTGGAGAGTTCCTACGGCGAAGTGACACAGCCGGAGACTATCAATTACCGGACCTACAAACCCGAAATGGGTGGCTTGTTCTGCGAGCGCATCTTCGGGCCAGTAAAGGACTGGGAGTGTCATTGCGGGAAATACAAGCGGATTCGCTACAAAGGCATTATCTGCGACCGTTGCGGGGTTGAAGTGACCGAGAAAAAGGTTCGCCGGGAGCGTATGGGCCACATCGAACTGGTGGTGCCTGTTGCACATATCTGGTATTTCCGCAGCTTACCCAACAAAATTGGCTATCTGTTAGGTCTTTCGACCAAAAAGCTCGACCAGGTTATTTACTACGAACGGTATGTAGTTGTTCAACCGGGTGTGAAAGCTGAAGATGGCATCAACCAACTCGACTTCCTGACTGAAGACGAGTATCTCGACATCATTGACAAACTGCCCAGCAGCAACCAATACCTTGACGATAAAGACCCGAATAAATTCATCGCCAAGATGGGGGCCGAAGCGTTGGAGATGCTGCTGTCGCGTCTGAATCTGGACGAACTGTCGTATTCGCTTCGCCACTCTGCTGCTACGGATACATCGCAGCAACGGAAAGCAGAAGCCCTGAAGCGACTGAAAGTAGTAGAAGCTTTCCGGGAGGCAAACGGCCATATCGAAAACCGTCCTGAATGGATGGTGATTAAAATGGTACCTGTTATTCCTCCCGAACTGCGCCCGCTCGTCCCCCTCGACGGTGGCCGGTTTGCTACGTCCGATTTGAATGACCTGTATCGTCGGGTAATTATCCGGAACAACCGTCTGAAGCGGCTTATCGAAATCAAAGCCCCTGAAGTGATTCTGCGGAACGAAAAGCGGATGCTTCAGGAAGCCGTCGATTCGCTGTTTGACAACTCGCGTAAAGTGAACGCCGTTCGTTCAGAAGGTAACCGGGCGCTGAAATCGCTGTCCGACATGCTGAAAGGTAAACAAGGTCGTTTCCGGCAAAACCTGCTCGGTAAGCGTGTTGACTATTCAGGTCGTTCGGTTATCGTAGTAGGCCCAGAGCTGAAACTGCACGAATGTGGTTTGCCGAAAGATATGGCGGCTGAGTTGTTCAAGCCGTTCGTTATCCGCAAACTCATCGAGCGGGGCATTGTAAAAACCGTAAAATCGGCCAAGAAAATCGTGGACCGGAAAGATCCTGTAATCTGGGATATTCTGGAAAATGTATTGAAAGGCCACCCTGTATTGCTCAACCGGGCTCCAACGCTGCACCGTTTAGGTATCCAGGCGTTCCAGCCAAAGTTGATCGAAGGAAAAGCTATTCAATTGCACCCACTCGTCTGTACAGCTTTCAACGCTGACTTCGACGGTGACCAGATGGCCGTTCACGTGCCGCTGGGTCAGGAAGCGATTCTGGAAGCGTCGTTGCTGATGCTGGCATCACACAATATTCTGAACCCTGCCAACGGAGCGCCGATCACGGTACCGTCGCAGGACATGGTATTGGGCCTGTATTATGTAACAAAAGGTCGCAAGAGCACGCCCGAGTACCCGATTCCGGGCGAAGGCATGACGTTCTATGGTGCCGAAGAGGTAATTATCGGTATCAACGAAGGTCGGATTTCGAAGCACGCCAACATCAAGTGCCGGGTTAAGGTTCGGGACGAAAATGGGGAAATCGTGTCCAAGATAATCGACACGGTAGCGGGCCGATTGCTGTTCAACCAGGCGGTTCCTGAAGAAGTGGGTTACATTAACGAACTGCTGACGAAGAAAAAACTGCAGCAGATCATTGCCTTGATCTTCAAGATTTCGGGTGGTGCGCGGACAGCTCAATTCCTTGATGAAATCAAAGAACTTGGATTCCAGATGGCCTTCAAAGGAGGTCTGTCGATCGGTCTGAGCGACGTGATGATTCCAGAAGCCAAACAAGGTCTGGTTGAAGAAGCCAAGGCCGAAGTACAAGGCGTTTGGGATAACTACCTGATGGGTCTGATCACGGAGAACGAACGTTACAACCAGGTTATTGACATCTGGACGCGCGTTAACTCCCGTCTGACCGAAACACTGATGAAGCAACTCGAAGCCGATCAGGGTGGTTTCAACTCAATCTTTATGATGATGCACTCGGGAGCCCGTGGTTCGCGTGAGCAGATTCGTCAGTTGGGCGGTATGCGGGGTCTGATGGCCAAGCCACAGAAAAACCTGCAAGGCTCGGTAGGTGAGATCATCGAAAACCCGATCCTGTCGAACTTCAAAGAGGGTCTCGACGTATTGGAATACTTTATCTCGACGCACGGTGCCCGGAAAGGTCTGGCTGATACGGCTCTGAAAACAGCTGATGCCGGTTACCTGACTCGCCGTCTGCACGATGTAGCCCAGGATGTTATCATCAGCGAAGAAGACTGTGGAACGCTGCGCGGTCTGCAGGTTTCGGCTCTGAAAGATAATGAAGATATTGTTGAGCCACTGTCCGAACGGATTCTGGGTCGTACAACGGTTCATGACATCTATGATCCGCTGTCGAAAGATCTGATCATCGGTGCCGGCGAACTGATTACCGAAGAAGTAGCCGCACAGATCGACGAAACCAGCATCGAAACGGTTGAAATCCGTTCGGTACTGACCTGCGAATCGCGTCAGGGTGTTTGTGCTAAGTGTTATGGCCGTAACCTGGCATCGGGCCGCATGGTCGATATCGGTGAGGCTGTAGGCGTTATCGCTTCGCAGTCTATCGGTGAGCCAGGTACCCAGCTTACGCTTCGTACCTTCCACGTGGGTGGTACCGCATCGAACATTGCCGTTGATGCATCGATCAAAGCGAAATTCGACGGTCTGATCGAGTTTGAAGAAATGCGGACGGTTGAATCAGAAGATGCTGAAGGTAACGCACAAACGGTTGTTATGGGTCGTTCGGGCGAAGTTCGGATTGTGAATCCTGACGACCGAAACCAGGTTCTGATCAGCAACAACGTTCCCTATGGTGCATTCCTGCGGGTGAAAGAAGGCGATATAGTGAAGAAGGGCGATGACATCTGCGCATGGGACCCTTACAACGCCGTTATCCTTTCTGAACTGACGGGTACACTGACCTTCGATGCGATTGAAGATGGTATCACCTATCGTGAAGAGTTCGATGAACAGACGGGCTTCCAGGAGATGGTAATCATCGAAAGCCGCGACAAAGCGAAGAACCCGGCTATTGTTGTACAGGGTACGACAACACTGACGCTGCACCTGCCTGATAACGATGGTGGTCCGCTTCAGAAGAGTTATAACCTGCCTGTTGGTTCGCGTCTGGTTGTAAAAGCTGGTCAGAAAATCAAAGCAGGTCAGCCACTAGCGAAAATTCCACGTAACGTTGGTAAAACCCGCGACATCACGGGTGGTCTGCCACGGGTAACGGAATTGTTCGAAGCACGGAATCCATCGAACCCGGCTGTAGTGAGCGAAATCGACGGTGTAGTAACCTACGGTACAATTAAGCGGGGTAACCGCGAAATCTTCATCGAGTCGAAAGACGGCACGAAGAAGAAATACCTGGTACCGCTGTCGAAGTTCATCCTTGTACAGGATAACGACTTCGTACGGGCAGGTGCTCCGCTATCGGACGGTGCCATTACGCCAAGCGATATTCTGGCCATCAAAGGACCGACGGCTGTTCAGGAATACCTGGTTAATGAAATTCAGGAAGTATATCGTCTGCAAGGGGTAAAAATCAACGATAAGCACATCGAAGCCATCGTGCGTCAGATGATGCAGAAAGTTGAAATTATCGACTCAGGTGACACCAACTTCCTCGAAGGACAGGTTGTGGATAAGTGGGCTTTCCGCGAAGAAAACGACAAAGTGCTCGACGCTAAAGTTGTTATGGACGCTGGTGACTCACCAAACTTCAAGCCAGGGATGATCGTTACGAGCCGTCAGCTCCGGGATGAGAATTCCAGCCTGAAACGTCGTGACATGGCTCTGGTGACTGTTCGCGATGCCATGGCTGCCGTTTCACAACCAACACTGATGGGTATTACTCAGTCGTCGTTAGGTACAGACAGCTTCATTTCGGCGGCCTCCTTCCAGGAAACCACGAAAGTGTTGAGCGAAGCGTCGATCCGTGGTAAGCGTGATACATTAGATGGCTTGAAAGAGAACGTGATCGTAGGTCACCTTATTCCAGCGGGTACAGGTATTCGTCGTTACCAAAACGCGATTGTCGGCTCGAAGGAAGAGTTGGAGACCATCACTGAATCGCGCGATCAATTCGCCCGCAGCAAAAAACGGGCAACGGTGTAAGCCTCGACATAAGTTAATGCACGTAAAACGGCTCTGGTCAACATGACCGGAGCCGTTTTTGTTATCTCATGGATTCGCTTTACCTTTCTGCTATTATGATTCATTCATTTTTGCAGCCCTATACAGATCCAATCAAAGCACTATGTCGGCAGCATAATGTAGTCCGTTTATATGCTTTTGGCTCTGTCACTTCCAATGATTTTGACGAACTTATCAGTGATGTTGATTTACTGATAGAGCTACCCGATGAATTAGCCCCGGAAGTAAAAGGAGAAACCTATTTCAGGCTTCTGTTTGAACTAGAACAGTTGCTTCATCGGCCTGTTGATTTAGTGATGGGGCAATCGTTTCGTAATCCCTATTTTGCCCACGCGGTTGAGGCATCCAAACAGTTACTCTATGCAGCGTGATATTCGCAAATATCTGATGGATATAGCGATCCAAATCAATCATGTTGATAGCTTTCTCCAGCATGCGCGTGATTTTGCCAGCTACGATACTGATTTAATCGTTCAATACGCCGTAGAGAGGGCACTAGGTATTATTGGAGAAGCGGCCAATCAAGTGCGGAAAATGGAACCAAAGATTGCTATCAGTAGCCTACAGCAGATCATTAGCCTCCGAAACTTGCTAATTCACGCCTACGATGGAGTCAATAATACAATTATCTGGAGTGTTATTATTAACCACCTGCCTACCCTAGAGGTAGAAGTTAATGAGTTACTCAACCAATTAGATTCTGGTCACTCGCGATAGTTTTCACTGAATCGCGCGATCAATTCGCCCGCAGCAAAAAACGGGCAACGGTGTAAACATTGATAGCATAACAAAAAGCCCCGCTCAGAAATGAGTGGGGCTTTTTTATAGTTTATCAGTCAATGGAGTACTTATCGTCAAAACGATATGACCCATTTCCCAATCGTTTTTCCTGATTCCAACTGGGCATGGGCCTGTTTGAAATTATCGGCTGTCAGGCCATGTAATGTGTGCGTATGCGTGGTTTCCAGGACACTCTCATCCAGCAGGTCAGCCACTCGGCCAAGAATAAAGTGCTGCTCAATCATGTCATCGGTCTGATAGGTCGAGCGAGTATACATAAACTCCCAGGAAAAGCTAACGCTCTTGTTTTTCAGCTTGTTGAGCAACACTGGAACGGAACTACCTGTGATGGATGCAATGTGGCCCTGTGGCTTAATCAATTCAACCATGGCATCCCAATAGAGATTTGCATCTACAAAATCAACAATGTAGTCTACGTAGTGAAAGCCAGCATTCCGAACTTCGGCTACGAGGTCTCGGTGATTGACGATTATATCAGCGCCCATTTTTTTGCACCAATCTATCGTTTCAGGGCGCGAAGCGGTAGCAATTACAGTCAAACCCAGTAGTTTTTTAGCAAGTTGAATGGCAATCGATCCTACGCCCCCTGCCCCACCAATAATCAGCAGTGTCTTCGTTCGATCCCGCTCTATAGAAAGGCGCATTCGGTCGAAAAGGATTTCCCAGGCTGTTAAAGCTGTCAATGGAATGGCGGCAGCCGCTTCGGGCGATAACCCATAAGGTTTACGGCCCACAATACGCTCATCGATGAGTTGAAACTCAGCGTTACTGCCTGGTTTTGTTATATCACCGGCATAGTATACCTCATCGCCCACGCTGAATAAACTCACAGCATCGCCAACCGCTTCTACTACGCCCGCAGCATCCCAGCCAATAATTTTAGGTTGTTCGAGTACAGTGTCTTTTGCCGAATTCTGCCTGATTTTAAAGTCTACTGGGTTTACCGATACGGCTTTGATTTTTACCAGTAACTGACGGCCTTCGGGTGTTGGCTTTTCTGTGTCAAACTCAATAAAACTAGCTGCATCTGTAATCGGAAGCGACGTTTTGAATCCTACTGCTTTCATTATCAATATCGTTTATGTACAATTTATTCACGGCGTCATAGCCTGTCAAATCTTTGCATATCCAGCTATCATCGGCTACTTAACTAAGTAAAGTTGGCACAAACGCTCACCTAAAAGTCGGGCGTTCGACACAAATTTACAGGAGTATGTCATTGTAGTAGAGCCTAAATTATTATGATGTACATCGCTCTAAAGTCTAGCCAAAGTAGATTCAGCGTCCTAAAAATCTGATTTTCATTCGTTAGCGCATCAATTCATCGAACGTCAGGCTTATGTAATACATACCGCCAATTTGCGCTAAACCATAGCCCTGGGCATAGTACTTGTTCAGAAGATTGGTTCCTCCCAGCTTAACAACAGTTTTATAGGTCGGTAGTTTATAAGATACCTGTGCATCCAGACTTGACCAGGCCGATAACCAGACATCTCCAGCAGTAATCCCCTGCTCCCACCATACCCGGTCTGTCCAGCGATAGGTCAGTGTAGCTCCTACATGATCTGTGATATGGGGGTTGCTCAGGCTGACAGTATAACGGTTTTCGGGCGTGTTGAAATAGTTGCGCCCTCGCTGAGCGACCTCAGGCTTACTCATTTTACGTTTGATTATTGGATCACCCACGTTATCATTCACCAGATTCCCCTGGGAATCGCGCAGCGTAATTAAACCCACCTGATGGACGTAGTTACCCGTCAACAAAAAATTCCGCCCCAGCGTGTATTCCATTCCTGCCCCCCAGCCATCTACAATAATGTCGCTAAGCGAATTTACATTGACTTGTACGATTCGATAGGCATCTTTACTCAGATCAGCGATCTGTCCGGTGTTTGGCGGGTAAACATTCTGGGCTGTAATAAAGTCGGTGTATTTGCTATGAAAGTAGTTAGCATCAATAGATATCTTACTATTAATGAGTGTTTTATAGCCAATTTCCCAGGTCCTTAATTTCTCTGTTTTAAAACTACCAGGGGAAAATGCACGGGCCTGAAGCTGAGCCTCGTTAATGCGGCCTGCCGCAAAATCGGCAACATCGCTCTCCAGGTAGGCCGGTTTCGACAGTAATCCAGCCGTTTCAAGAGTAGACGCTAATCCACCAACTTCGCTAGATCGCCCTGCTATTGGCACCGAAAACAACTGACCCGGCGTCGGATTATGAAAGGCCATTTGCCAGGAGGCCCGGAAGTTATGCGATCCAAGGCTGGCTACTGCTGATGCACGGGGCGACAAACCGCCTGCCAAATACTGATTCTTATCATACCGAACAGCAAGGGTAGGTTTAACCACCAGCTTCTCACCAACCACTAGTTCTTTGGACGCCTGAATATATGCACCGTACTCATTTATAGTGTATTCCGAACTATCGGGCTTTAAGGCTACCAACGTACCACCCGTATTAAGCGCATAATGACGAAAACTGGCCCCAACAACAATGTCTGCTACACCAATTAGCTCCTTGAAATTATACATGCCTTCGTAGTGCCACAAGGCTGAATTGTCGCGAAAACGAGTGCCTCTGGCGCCACGATAACCGGGAATTGTATCGGTGTTATAGGTTGTTGCAAATGCATCGCGTGCGACATCGAACCGATCTGTACCTGGCAGAAAACGACCTCGGTCGGCCGTTAGTCGGGATTGACCAACCGTCACTTTATTCTCAACATAAGCCTGGCCGAACTCTGTAGCCCATTGGGCGAGGGATTTCCAGCTCGTGTTGATACCAACCGCTGTCTGGCCCAGGTTCCAGGCTTCGGCCGTCTGCTGGGTCGTGTACGCCCGGAGAAAAAAGCTTCCGCCACGCACTTCAGCCTTGATCTGGTGTCGTTGGTAATCCGGGAAATACTCTCGAAAATTAGCCGTGCGCATAAAATTTCCGTTGCCATAGTTCCAACTGATCGAAGCTTCAACATCGTCGGTAAGTTTGTAATGCAGGGACAGATTCGCTCGGTTATTGACTACTTTACCATTGTTGCCCAGCAACTCTAATTCTGTGTAGCCCGTACGCGTTACTAACTTATTCTGTAACAATACATTGGCGTAGTTCGACGGGAACAGATAGGCACTGCCATTACCACTTACCTCGTCGCCATATACGTTTACGCCATCATACTGAAAATTGTTGTCCGGATTATTGTTTGGGATGTACCCTACCCCTGTAGCAATCCCCCCCCGATTGCGGTCGGTAGCAAAGAACCCTGTTCGGGAACGCGTCTGTCGATCACTGTAGTCATCGGCAATGAAGTCGGTCCCCATAAACCGCTGTACATTCACCTTAAACGCAAAGCGATCACCAAGTTGTCGGGCATACCGAATCGCCAGATCACCAAAGGCTTTCGGCCCAAAATCTGGCTTCCCAACATTATTTACGCCCCCTTTCAGTTGAACACTTAGCCCCTGATACGTAAACGGATTTTTACTGTTCGTACTCATAAGGCCCTGTTCGGCATCTGGCCCGTAAAGCGCCGACGAAGCCCCCGGCACCAGTTCAATACTCTCGACGTCTAAATCTGGAATACCCGCCACAGCACCGAATCCAACGCCTAAACCCGGCGACCGATTATCCATACCGTCATTCAGTTGCACAAACCGGGAATTGTTGTTCGACCCGAAACCACGTACGTTAACGGATTTAAAGGTCAGACTTTGGGTGATCAGATCAACCCCTTTTACATGCTGGAGCACGTCAAATGGGCTAAAAGCAGAGGACTGACTAAACAACTTCGTGTCGAGTCGTTCTATCGTCACGGAGGCCTTTTGAATATCTTCAGGAACACGGCTTGCTGCATGCACCAATTCATCGGCAATCACGGTTTCTTCAATCAGTTTTACCTGAATCCGCCGGAAATTACTCCCGCGAACCTGCACTTCTTTTCGTTGATACCCGATCGACGATACAGTAATGATCAGTGGTAACTCGCTGGTCGTTTGTAACGTAAATCGCCCATCGGCCTGCGAAGTAGTCCCATTGGTGGTTCCCTGAATAATGATGGTTACGCCTGCCAGGGGATGCTCTTTTTCATCGGTGACGATACCGGCAAGGTTTAACTGCGCAAAAGCCGTAGCTATTCCCTGAAGCGTAAATCCCAGTAAAAGAAAGAGATGTCTCATAAGCTACCGTTTTGATGAAGTAGTAGTTGATCATATACGTTCGAACTACTGACACGAATTGATGTTTGATGATGACTTGTTTCTGGATACTCTAAGCCTTGTTCGTTGTTTTACGAAATCAATTATATGATGCCTTATCCATTACGCAAACCCATACACGTTATTACTTACACAACTTTAAGTAACCGCAAATATCACAAAAATAGAGAAGCTGTTTGCGTTATCTGATACATAACGCAAACAGCTTCTCTAAAGTGAAAAAATTTATGCTCTGGTCGCCGAAATAATAAACTCTACGTTTATTAAAGGCACACTCACCTGTTTAGAACGTATAGCGGAACGTTATACCATACGTTCTGGGATCCCCCACAATACCTGCATAATGGCCAGCACTTCCGGGAGCCGCTAACAACTGCTCGTAGTAGTTGGTATTGAAGAGGTTTCTACCCCATATGAATACCGAAACCCCTGTCGATGCCCGGAACCCAAGTCGGCTATTGACCAAGCTATATCCGTCAATATTTAAATACTGGGAAGGCGAAGGGCTTGATGAAAACGATGACCGATAGAACGCATCAACGCCAAAGAAATAATTGCCTTTCAGGTTGAACAACTCTCCTCGTGCCGTTGCCTCGCCCCCTAATGAACCCGACCATTTAGAAATACCGGGCAGAACCCCGCCCGAAACATCCTTGAAGGCCTGCTCACCTCCTGTTTCTTCCAGCGGTACAGGCGCATTCTTGAACGATACGTAAATACCATCGGTATAAGCCAGTGCCGTGTTGAGCGTTAAATGATTGCCCACCCGCACGTTTCCATCCAGCTCAACGCCTATCACCCGAACCTTCTCCGCATTAGCCAGATACCCTCTATTCACGCCTGGTTCAGGGGTTTGGACCTGCGTTTGATAGTCTTTGATTTCAGTATCATAAAAGACAAGATTCAGCGTAGAATTTGGCGACGGCTTGGTCTTTAAACCAAATTCTATGTGATTGACAGACTCAGGTTTTACTTTAGCCAGATCGAGTAATACCTGCCCATTGGCCGTTGGTAGTCCGCCGATATTGATCCCAACCGGTTTATAGCTTATCGCATACGTTCCGAATGCATTCACCGCATTACCGACTTTATATTGCAGGGTAACCTGTCCAGAGAAATTGCCCTCCGATACATCCGTATCAAACGCCTGATTGGTATAAACTGCATTCTTTAAGGCAAGAAGCGCAGGATCTGTCGTTTGCAATCCGCCGTACGTTTCCCGCTTATAATTGGCAACTTTCTTATCGTAGTTGTAGCGAATACCCGGTAAAACGTGAAGATTGTCGGTAATGGCCCAGTCAAGTTGACCAAAAACGGCTAAGCCTGTGCTTTGAATCCGGTTCGTGGTGCGAATACCAAAATTATCGAACAAACCTGGGGTTTTCCAGAGTGCGCTAGTAGAGCTTTGAGCAAAACGCCACTGGGCTGAACCCGCTTCTTCAGTCTGCACAGGATCGGATTTCAGATCCTGCCAAAGGCCGAAAAATCCAATCACACCACTCACTTTCGACGATACCTTACCGGCATACCGTATCTCCTGCGACCACTGATCATGGATGGAATTACCCGAGGAAATGGTAAAGACCGGTAAACCGATGTAATCGCGGTCGTTCAGAGGAGTCCACCGCCAGTGACGCCATGCCGTCGTAGAGGTTAGTGTACCGTTTCCGATTTTTATATCAGCGTTAAGCGATATGCCACCCAGCTTATTATCCGCCTTGGAAGGAGTATCCAGATCGACAATGCGTTCAAAGGCGCTCGAATAAGGTAGCTTATAATTTAAATCGGCAATAATGGCATTAAACTGGCGATAAGCCGCCCGTTTTGTTGGCACCACACCTGCTACTGGCCAGCCGTAGCCATTTGGTTTTTGTGTAGATGCATCACCGATCAGGGTAATTTTTACATTATCGGAAGGCGTATACAGCAGTTGACCACGGAAACCAATATTGTTGATGTCATTGATATTTTGCTGGGTGTGTACATTGTAGAACAGACCGTCCCGCTGCGTACCCGTAAACGACACCCTTGCCGCCAGCTTCTTGCTCAACGGACCTGTTAGAGAGCCCTTTGCCTGAATGAATCCGTAATTGCCGTAGCTTAATTCAAAACTTCCGCTGGGCACAAAACTAGCCTGCCGTGTCGTAATGTTGAAGGCACCCGCCGTTGTGTTCTTACCGTATAAGGTTCCCTGAGGCCCTCTTAATACCTCAACCTGCTCAATATCAATAAAGTCGAGCGCGGTAGCAGCCGGGCGTGCGTAGTATACTCCATCGACATAAAAGCCCACACCCGGGTCGATACCATCGTTCGTCAGGCCAAACGTTGAGCCTAATCCGCGAATATTCAGCGTCGTATTCCGAGCGTTTGACGCATACAACTGTACGGTTGGTACTAATTCCTTCAGTCGATTCACATTGAAAGCACCAGCATCTTCGGCCCGGGTCCCTCCTACGATCGAGATCGGAATGGGAACCTCCTGCGCTGACTCCTGGCGTCGTCGGGAAGTAATCACGACATCAGCTAACTGATTGGTACCCTCCTCCAGCTGAATTTCTGTATTATTATCGCTGACGATAACTTCCTTGGTTTGATACCCCAGGAATGATACGACAACTGTAAATGGGAGTTTCTGACCAGTAAGCAGTTTAAACTGCCCATCCTGATCGGTTGCATTACCGTTCGTTGTTCCTTTAATGGTTACTGTGGCTCCAATCAGTGCTTCTTTTGTGCGAGCGTCAATAATCTTTCCGGTTACTGTTGAATTGATTACAGGAGCATTTTGTGCGGAAACAAGAAGGGAAAAAAGAACTAACCCTATCGAGAAAGTGGATTTTAAAAGTCTATACATTCTACTTACGTTTAATTGTATTTTTCATGCATGAACTACAATGCCGTACATATACTGAACTAATCACTATATGGCCTTCATCGTATTCGTCATGCGTGTGTGCTGGTTGTTTATTCTTTATTCTCCTATTAATCCGGGTTGTAGATAGACTATTAGCACTTATAGTCTATTGAATTAATAGGTTTCACAAAACAGCTACATGTTTTTTTCTATTCCAAATGATACTGCTGAATAACCGTGAAATCGATCAATTTTCTTTTTTTAGATCTATTAAAAAATGGAAAAGGTCAATTCGCTTTTATCAATGCTCCATACAAGGTAGACTTATGCGGAAGTGGTTTTATTGTAACCGGCGGAAACGATCGGAGCCAAACACTATATTTATAGATTCCAACAATTAGTCTGTTGTCGTACCTCAAGGAGCACTCTACCCTGCTAAAATAGGTCAACAATAAGAAGGGAATTGGATATTTGTAGTTCTCACGCTCCAAATACGACCAATTCCCCATGAAGCACAGCCTCAAAGGCGAAATTACGTCTATTCTCTATTCGGCACCAATCGTTGACAATTTAGCGCGAAAAACGTTCGTCGCCCTATTTATTACTGCTCTGATTCAAACACGAAAAGTACAATTTAACGAATTAGCGACGGTGCTTAATGATGAGGCTAAAATTGCCTCCAACCAGAACCGTATCGAGGACTTTTTTCGAGACGTTACCCTGAATTTTAACGTCGTAGCCCAACTCATGATGAGTTTACTGCCCCAAAAAACAAAACTTCGTTTAACGATTGATCGCACCGAATGGGAACGCTCCGGCGTCCCGGTTCGGCAAATGTCAAGTCAATATGCTGATGGTGCTGGTCGGCTATGGGGATCTACAACTGCCCCTCTACTGGGAGCTGCTGGATAATAAAAGTGGAAATTCCAGTAGTCAGGATCGGATTGATTTGTTAGATAAGTGCTTTACGATTGTTGATAAAAAACGCGTTGGATTGGTGGTGGGCGACCGGGAGTTTGTGGGTAATAAATGGATTAAATACCTAAAAGACAACAACCTAAATTTTGTAATGCGTTTTCCTAAACACCACTCGATCACTAGCAGTAAGGGAGAGACCTTTTTACTTACAGACCTAAAATTGAGCCTTGGGGCAAGCCGGATCTTTTCGGATTGTTTGGTCGATGGATGTTGGGGAAACGCTTGGGTGAAGCGGCTGGATGAAGACGAATATTTGTATGTATTTGGGAGTGTCAAGGCGGAGTTTTTAGCCCAACTGTATCGAAAGAGGTGGTGTATCGAAACCTTTTTTCAGAATCTTAAAGGACGTGGTTTTGACTTGGAGTCGACCCATCTTCGTAGTTTGACCAAACTGAGTAAGTTAGTCGCTTTGGTAAGTTTGGCCTATGCTTTTTGTGCTAGCTTTGGGCTGTACTATCATCAGAAAGTACAATCGATTAAAACTAAGAATCACGGCTACAAATCCACTAGCTTTGCTCGATATGGGTTAAATCAAATCCGAACTATCTTGCGGGAGTCAGTCAGCAACCCTGCTACTGGTTGGCCCTTACTGAAACGGCTTTTCAACTGGCTAAAGCGTCAAATCGCTCAAAATCAGACAGCTATTTTAGCAGGGTAGAGTACTCAAGGAGTATCATCCATAACTATAGGTTTGTAAAGACGATAGTTATCCATCGTCTTTATTTTACTCTTTTTTGTTAGTTCTTATCCATCCAAAAGCGTAAAATGTTGCCATCAGGATCTTTGAAGCTGGCGATGTAAGCTCCTTCCCCCAGATCCATAATTGGATGAATTAATTCAATGTTGTGTCTGGTCACAAAGCGCTCAATATCATCGACTGCAAACGATAAAACCGTGTTGACATTCGATTGCCCATGCACCTTTTGCTTGAGTACCGCATAATGAATGCCGTTGTAGTCACATTCCCAATGTTCAGGCATGTAACCATGCCGGTTCAACTCTAGAGGAATACCTAATTTTTCGCGATAAAATTTTGCTAACCGATCCGGTTCAGGTGATGACATGATCACTCCGGTCAATCCTTTTACTTGTACATCGTCCATAATTACATCATTTATGATATTTACTCTACAAAAATACATCAAAGATGATTATTTATATCATAGATGATGTTTTATTTTTATTTTTACATCAAAAATGACCTACATGAATAAGGCTGTTGAATTACTCAATCGATGGGCGAGCTATGAGGAAGAAAATCCCAAGGCGGATTTGGTCCAGTTCTGCCAAGCTTATTTAGTGAGTCAGCAACCCAAGACCAGCTTAGCCACCTTTTGGCAGTCTCCAGTTCCCCCCAATAAGGCCAGCATGCTGATTAAATTAATTGGTCGGATTTCTAAGTTACATACTCTTCATGCGCTGGCTGCTTTCAAAGAATGCGGCCTTAACAGCTTCGATGAGTTTTTGTATCTCAGCTCCATCGCTTACATGACTAATCCAAAGAAGACCGATGTTATCACGGCTCACTTCAGTGAATTATCGTCAGGCTTGTTGATTCTTGACCGGCTCAAAAAATCGGGCTTAATCCTGGAACAAGGCGATGCACTTGACAAGCGTACAAAACGGTTAACGATCACCAGCAAAGGGCAAAATCAATTGGAAATCTGTTACCAGAAACTGAATGAGGTAAATCAAATGTACTTTGGCAACCTGACTGAAGAACAGGTTGAGTTAGGGAATCAACTGTTGCAACCGATAGAGGCCAAACTAGCTCAGCAATGGTTAGAAGCTAAGATGAAGTAGCAGAAGCTAGCTTCTTACCTTTATCTTATCCAATCAGGTTCGCTCTAAAAGTGGCCAGTGCTTATATCCAATAAGATTCCGAACTCGTGGACCTGATATCTAAACTGGTCCACGAGTTCGATCATCCGATTTTGAGGTTATTCTACTGGCAGGGTGTAGATGTGTGTGAATACAGAACTGGCTAAGCGCTTCTTAAAAAAAATGGCCTAAATGAAAAGGGCATATTTCCCCTAGTTTTGTATTACCCAGAAATAGTACTTGCTTACTTATTTCACTGAGTGAAAACGTTAAGCAAGTGATTACAAAGTCAATACGTATGTATTTCCCTAATGGGAATGGTTGAATATCAGGATGAATCCTGAATGGTGTGGATAGAATTGAAAATCGGGCTGTCGTCTTTGGTAGCCCGATTTTTTGATGCTAGTAGTGAGGTTTCTTCCTGGCAGCGGGCGGCAGTAAGAAACCGTTTTATAAGTCAATGCAGTTGCAGCAAGTTAATCTAAACGAAAATCTGCATCGAAGGCCATAGAGCTAATCTACCATTAAAGCTTCAAGCTTTAAAATCATTAATTTTCGCTATTGCTACTAGCTGTAGGCTTATTGTACTTTGCTCTGACAAACAGTACCCAATCACTATAAACCTATAAGTTAATTATGAAAAATGTGGAGGTTTTACGTAAACTACTCGCGGCAGAAATACCCAGCTTTTCTTTCCAGTTTGAGAAAATGCTTCGGCGCTTAAATTTTGACGAAGCGGCATTATTGATGGATGGGATAAATAATATTCCGCAAACAGGATTTGCAGTAAACCTGCAAACGAGATTTTTGTACGATCTGGAGCCAGAATTTGGGCTTACCCCACCCAGGCATTTTTTTATTAATTCAAAATTTCTTTCGTCAATAAATTTATCCAAAAAAAAGAAATTTGTAGGTATTCGGATTTATTTTGGAGTCGACAACACAGGTGGATCAAACAAGTTAACGTTAATCCTGACAAATGTGGTGAAGGTTAGATTCGATCCAGATAATGATATATTTACTTCGACAGACGTTAATTATTATATTCCAAAAGATTCAACTGATGGAGACTGGCAGGAAATTAGTCAGGAACGGGCAAAAGAACTAAAAGATAACCTCAGAGAAATTAAAAAAACAATCAACAATACCGGCAAAGGCAAGTACAAAATTGACGGATACTTCATTGGTAGTGATGCCTTACGCAATGTTTTATCAAAATCCCTGCTTGATGAATTTAATCAGACAATTACTAAAAAGGGGATAAAGATATACCTGGGGCTTGGTAGAGATAATATGATTAATAACTATGAAGTTGACTCCAAGGATCAGAATGGCGACAATAATGAGGATAAGCTTGGAGAATTTCAGCTGATTATGGTGGGAATGGATGACCCTAAACTTGGCCCCCTGGCAAGCTTCAGAAAAATATTTGCTACGCTGGAAACAGATATCAGGAAATACGTAGAAGGACACGAAATTGACATACCATTACATATTGAGCTGCCTTCGGGTGGTAACTGTATTAAAACATCTGAGAAATATCCACCAACAAATCCCATTTGATTGACAGTACATCAGTGCGTTTTGAAAGTAACAATCTATTATGGCGTGCTGATGTACAATCTACTTCATTGAGCCTGGAAAATAAAAACCCATAAGCTGTGGAATTATTTTTATATATGTTTGTTGGCTTCCTGAATATCATTCCTATTGTTTATGGCATACCTAATTTTAAATACTTTGGAAAATCACTAAGAGTATTTTACATTGGGTATTTAGCCTCTTTTCTACTATGGCTCCTGTCTAATGTACTAAAATATTATTCTTTTAATACACACATATTATATTATATAGTCCCAGTAATCAGATGTACATTTCAGTGTTTATTTTTCAGGTATGCTTTAACTAATTTAAAATGGGCAAATTATATTACATCCCTACCTGTTATTGTATTCATATATATAGTAAGTAATCTACTAATTTTTGGTGAACGAAAAATGGCTGTCGACTTATTTTTAATTGTCGACAGCTTAACTGTAGGGCTTGGACTATTCTTTTTATGGTTTCAGATTACGTATGAAAATAAACTCACCATAAACCCTTTATTCTGGATTAATATAGAGCTAATTGAATCCTCATTTCTTAATATTCTATCCAATTTTTTCCTCGGCCAATTTTATGAGTATTTTAACAATGTTTATTTTAACATGATAAATTATGGCTTTTGGGCGATAGTAGGTATAATTAACTTATGTATAATTGTCTATGCAATGGTTCGAGCCCGCTCCAAACTTCCCGATCTGGATGAAATACCAAGTTTTTAAAGAATGGGAATATGCATACCGTTGTCTTTTTCTACTCATTCTACTTTTTATCAAAACAGGGGCTAGTTGTCAGGCTCAGGCAGTTGGATTTGTCTCGTTTAAGGCCACGAATGAGTTTACTGATTCTACTTACAACTTAAAAAAGCCAATAAAACTAGATTACAAACGAACACACGTTATAATCTCCTTTTGCGATAAACGTGATTCCGTCAGCGCTCGTTATGCTTACCGCTTGGTGGGCTTCGACAATCGCTGGCACGAAAATGGGCCACTAACAGCAGTTAATTATATTAACTTACTAGGAGGAGAGTACACAATCCAGGTTAAAAACCTGAACTTCCCAACTACCATTGCTTCTCTGTCGTTTCAACTAGATAAAGCATTCTGGCAAAGCCCCTGGTTTGTACCAATGATTGTTGCTTATGGGCTTTTGCTTGTCGGCGCGGTTTTATATTTTATTCGAATATATCGATTGCGCAATCAAATTCATCTCCAGCAAATTCGAAATGAAATAGCAGCTGATCTGCACGATGATGTGGGCACCGCCCTGAGTAGTATTACATTTTTGGGCGAAATGGCCAAGTCCAGATTTGAAAAAAAACCCGAAGATATTCGCCCAATTCTCGAACGTATTATGAATGAGTCCCGCGAGATGATGCAAACAATGCGCGGGGTTGTGTGGGTAATTAATCCTCAAAATGACTCACTAACTGATTTTTTTGATAAGGTGAAAGCCTTTGCAGAAGCCATTCTGACAAGTAAGAAAATACAGCTCTCTTTTTCGCTTCAAGATGCTCGCAGTCAACACATGGGACTTGAAGTACAGCGGAATCTATTTCTGATCTTTAAAGAAACGATTGTAAACATAGCGAAGCATTCGGAAGCTACCGATGTATCAATCGGAATAAAGGTTGAAAAAGACTATATGTGGATTCGGATTAGAGACAATGGAAAGGGTTTTGATTGCGATCAGGAAACAGAAGGCAATGGCCTCCGCAACCTGAAAAACCGGGCTTTACAAATTGCCGGAAAACTGGATGTAGAATCAAAACCGGGTGAAGGAACAGAGGTCAAAATGATTTTGCCAATCACATAAATTCGCTATTGACAAACCCAATTTGTAACCGGAGATTTGATATAATAAATTCAGCGGGTATTGACTGATACCTGTCATTCTCTCTACGAACTATGATCCGGGTCGCGATTTTTGATGATAATAAAACCTTTACGGATAATCTGTCTCTCATGTTTGAGGGCAGTGATGATTTTTTGCTGGTGGGGGCATTCTCAAATGCCTTAAATGTCCTGCAAAAAGTAGAGAAGGTAAAACCGGATGTGATTATCATGGATATCAAAATGCCGGATGTGTCGGGGATTGAGGCCGTTAAAATTATAAAACAGGCTCACCCTACACTTCAGATCCTGATGCAAACCGTTTTTGAGGATGACGATAAGGTGTTTGCCGCTATCTGCTCAGGAGCATCAGGTTATATCCTTAAAGGCACTTCTCCAGACGATCTCCTGGAAGCCATAGCGGAAGTATATACAGGGGGAGCTCCAATGAGTCCGATAATTGCCCGAAAAGTGCTTTCATTCTTTCAGAACGTTAATCAACCCCAGCCAGAACTGTATGATCTATCAAAACGCGAAAAGGAAATCTTAAAATGTTTGGTAGAAGGCTACAGCTATAAAATGATCGCAGAGTCCTGTTTTATTAGTACTAATACGGTCAATTCTCACATTCGAAAAATTTACGACAAGCTACATGTGAACTCATCGCATGAAGCGGTATCAAAAGCTTTACGGCAGAAGTTAATTTGAGCCCACAATGCCATTCAAATAAACATATTATTATTTATATATAACCCTAAAAATCACCAATTTATGCTATTTACAGATAACTCAAACATGACGAACTTTGATTCAAGAATCAGGTACAATACAAAAACAATATAAATGGACTACTAATAGAAATAGTTACTATGAGTCAGCTATGAAAGTTATACATATTCTATCCATACTATTTTATTGTTAAACGCTTTTTTCTATCCACTCCAGTTTACCTGTCAAACCGTACTTATAGGAAGCTATTGAGTACGGTTTGACTTCCTTTGAGTCTCTTAAACGACAAGTTACCAGACCCGTAAGCTTTGATTATCAAATAGCTACTAAAACTTCAGATACCTTCGCAAGCCGAAACACTTAAGGATAGCTCATTAAATTACCCTTCAGAGTACGCAAACGATCAATCAACTAACAATACCGCTTCATGCCCCTATGGCGTGTTCAACACAGAAGCTTCCAGCCATTTAACGAAGATTGTTCAGTGGTCCCTAACATCAGATTGAAAAAAACGAGCCACTTTCTGTGAAAGTGGCTCGTTTTTTTCAATCTGATAACATTATCTACGCAGCCCGACTACTCTGCGGACGACGCAGAATAGGTGACCGAAGCGATTGCGCGTTAGCTTCTTCTATGACCTGCTCCGACACCATACCCAGGTGATTAGCCCGTTTCAGAACATAATCGAATGGCAGGTTGAAATAATTAGCCACTTCGCTGCGGAAACTATCGGGAAAACGCGTGAGCCGCAGCCCAAAGAACTTACGCACTTCCGATTCAGGAAGCATAGCAGCCAGGGCTACCCGCTCAGCTTCTGCCAGCAGTTCCTTCCTGATCGGATATAAATGTTCCAGACCAACGGAAGCCGCCAGAATATTTAAAAACAGATTCTTATACATCATCGACAACTCGGCGGGCAATATTACCCACCCCTGCTCCCGAAATTTAGCTGAAAAGCCAGTCAGGCCCTGCTCTCCCCGAATTTCACCCGCAATAAATTCGTCTGGAAACAGAAGCCGATCATCCGTTTTCTGTAGCCGGAATACAACGGCTTCAACAGGGCTTTTTTGAAACAGCAGGTTAGCCGGAAGCGCCCGGGTTGCCTCCCATTGGTCCGTCATACGCATAAACAGACTTTCGTTTACGGGCAGATTGTCGGGATTACCGAGGCTTATGAGCATTCGACGAAAAGCGGCCAGAAAATCGATCTGGAGTTGGGCTGGATTCGAACGTCCTTTTTTCATGCAGATTGAGTTGCCAGATACAGTTTTGTCAACAATTGCTGGCTCATTAGTCGTGTTGTTCGTTGAAAATTGGGGAAGTAAATATACACAATAACTAACTGAAAACAAAGGCATAAACCAGGAAAAGTATTATCCTGGTTTTCATTCCGGCTCTGAGTTCATATCTTACTGCGACCATCATTTCCAATGCTCTGTACTGTTGTTTTAGCAGGATACCGATTCTTTTTCAATGACAGAAATATCATAATTCCGAAAAGAGTTGCCTGTTCGCTGAAAAAAAACCATTTATGCTGGCTAACTGCCAGGAAAGGCTATTTTTGTTTTGTAACTCATCCGGTTTCATACAGCCTTTCATCAATGATCTACCTTTCTCCTTCAGTTAGTCGTTCATTACCTTTTTTATTTTTACTGCTGATCTCGTTCATCGCCCGGAGCCAGCCGTTTACTAACGCAGAAATTGCCCGCTGGAAGCAGCAGGCCAAACAGGTTACTATAACCCGTGATACCTGGGGTGTGCCACACATCAGCGGCAAAGCCGATGCCGATGTCATTTTTGGGGTACTGTACACCCAGTGTGAAGACGATTTTGCCCGTGTAGAAACCAATTACATTGACGCCATTGGCCGCATGGCTGAAGTGGAGGGTGAGTCAGCCTTATACCACGACTTACGGGCCCGGCTCTTTCTGGATTCGACACAAGCTATAGCCATTTATAAAAAGAGCCCCGTCTGGATGAAAAAACTGCTGGACGCCTTTGCCAATGGCGCCAACTATTACCTCTATACGCATCCAGCAATAAAATCCCGGCTGCTCAAGCGATTTCAGCCCTGGATGCCGTTGATGTTCAGTGAAGGAAGTATCGGCGGCAATATCAGCGTGATTTCGACGGATCGACTGAAAGCATTTTATGAACACAACAAATTTACATCATCGATCAACGATTTTGACAAGTATGAGCGAGAGCCTGTTGGTTCGAACGGTTTTGCCATTGCTCCCGCCAAAAGTGCGACAAAAAACGCACTGCTGCTTATCAATCCGCATACGTCATTTTATTTCCGGTCGGAGGTACATCTGACCAGCCAGGAAGGTTTGAATGCGTACGGTGCCGTTACCTGGGGACAATTCTTTATCTATCAGGGCTTTAATGAGTATTGCGGCTGGATGCATACTTCCAGCGGGGCCGACTCGATGGATGAGTACCTGGAAACGATTGAGAAAAAAGGCGATGCCTATTACTACAAATCCGGTACGGCGTTCAAGCCCGTTCGTAGTCAGCGAATTCGATTACCGTATAAATCCGGAAATGGCATCCAGTATAAAGAGTTTACTATGTACTGGACCCAACACGGACCCATAGTGGGCGAAAAAGACGGAAAGTGGATGTCGGTTGCCATGATGAATACCCCCCTGAATGCCCTGGAACAATCGTATCTGCGAACCAAAGCGAAAGGATATGCGAGCTACAAAGAGGTCATGAAGCTCAACGGCAACGCATCGAACAATACGGTTTTTGCCGACCGTGATGGCAATATTGCGTACTGGCATGGCAACTTCATGCCCAAACGCGACCCTAAATTCGATTGGAGCCAGCCCGTTGATGGTAGTAACCCCGCTACGGAATGGAAAGGAATGCACACGGTCGATGAACTGGTACAGGTTCATAATCCAGCTAGTGGCTGGATACAAAACTGTAATTCGACGCCATATACGGTTTCGGGTGGTAGTAGCCCAGCTCAAAGTGCTTATCCAGCCTACATGGCTCCTGATGCCGAAAATTACCGGGGTATCAATGCCGTTCGGGTGCTGAGTCAGAAGTCACTATTTACACTCGACACCCTGATTGCCGTTGCCAACGACCCACATCTGGCCGGTTTCGATGAGTTGATTCCTGCACTAGTTAAAGCCTACGAATCGGTTAAAACGAACAATATATCAAATGAGGTAGCCGAAGCCATTCAAGTGCTCAAAGACTGGAACAGATGCTATGGTACGGCATCGGTCGGTACGACACTGGCTATTTTCTGGGGAGAAAAAATTCAGCGGCTGGCCCGCAGTCGTGTTCCAGCTACTCAACGACTCGATTTCCTGAGTTTTACTGATTTCGTAATCAACCAAACGACACCGCAGGAAAAAGTTACGGTTCTGAACGAAACCCTGGCCGAACTAACCCGCGATTTCGGCACCTGGAAAACGCCCTGGGGCGACATCAACCGCTACCAACGCCTGACGGGTAACATTCAGGAAGTCTACGACGATCAGAAACCCAGTATTTCGGTTGGGTTTACCCCTTCCGTTTGGGGTTCACTAGCCGCCTATGGTACCCGTACTGCCCCTAATACTAAAAAGCGCTATGGCTATGTGGGCAATAGTTTCGTAGCGGTCGTTGAATTTGGTAAACGAGTGAAAGCCCGCTCTGTGGTGACAGGTGGCCAAAGCAGCCGTCCCGGCGAAACCCACTTCACCGACCAGGCCACACTGTATTGTGCCGGTAAATTCAAAGACGTTTGGTTTTATCCCGAAGACATAAACCAGCACATCGAAAAAACCTATCACCCCGGCGACAACTAAAAGTTGTCTGTGTTAAGTCTATGATATATGCTGGTGGGTTGGAATTGATAATAGACTTAGCACTACCCATAAAGCAGTCTTTTGCCATGAATAAACGAAATATACTAACCGCGGAACGCTTTCTTACTGATTATCAATAGAAAATAGTTCCGTAACTTTGCGGTTGGGTGTTCCGGCCAAAAAGCAGTGTTTCAAAGTCCAGCGTCTCGGCGACAGGCCGCACGTCTCGCAGGGTAGCGTTTGGTTTCCATTTCCGGATTCCGTGCGACAATTTGAACACCCCAGTTGGGCAAGTTTAAAAGCGAGTTAGGGCAATTCCAGGCGACAGGTTGCAGTCTGAAAGCCAGACAATAATGTTTTTACTCCACCGAAGTACTTATATGACAGTAGATTATCTTATCAATTTTGCAGAGTCTATTTCTCAAGACAGTTTTCTATACAAGCTTTCTGAAGAAAACCAAAGACAGGACGCTTACTGGATTTTAGAAGGCGATTTGAAACTGATTGTAAATTATCAGAATGAGTGGTGGGGTATCACAGAGAAAAATTGTAAAGTAAGTTTTGCTCAGCAGGATAATGTCTGGGACTTATTAGCAGGCACCCAATGTATTCCCTTGACAAAGCATAATATTAAGTCTTATCCATCTTTAGACTATGTCTTTTACTTTGGTGACTTGCAGATTTCGACTTGGTTAGCAGAAAACAATTGGCAGAAAGACTGGGGGTTTAATGATAATTTCAAAGATCCTGTAGGCCAGGATTACGTAAATTGGTGGATGGATAATTATCCTCTCTATTTTGACGAAGATAATTTCATTATCGAGGGAGGTTGGTCAATGATTTGGCCTGATGACAATGAGCCACTTCAATATGATGGCAGTAATGAGTTTTTATTTTGCACGATTTTCGGCGGTGAACCTTATTACGAAGTTTACAGATATCGAGATACGGGTAAATTTACCACTTACTTTAGAATCACATAGGCAGTTTCCCAGCGACAGGCAGCTCGCCCCAAAGGAGGCCAAGCAGCCCAACCAAACGAGGGTGTAAAGGTTGACGCTGCATTTGTTGTTTGAAGTGGTCTCCTCATCCATCAACCCTCGCGGGCGTTGGGTGGAGCAACAAGCTAAAAAACAACGTAGTGGCTGTGTCTCGGTCGACAGGGTCATCGTCCCGCGACAGAACGGTTTGGCTCGTTGGTCAGGTTCCGGTCGACACGAGAAGCGCCCCGGTTGGGCAAGCTGATAAAAGCAAGTTGGCCAAGTAGCGGTCGACAAGGCAATTGCCCCGCGACAACCTAGCAAACAGCTTGGCGCAGATCTGAAACGTAGTAAAAAAGGGCTTCTCGCTCGGTTTTCAGCGGATTTCGTACGTTGTTAATCGCTCCGCGTCTGTCATCGTTCCGGCGACAGGACGCTCGCCGGTTGGGACGCCAGGCAGCCCAACCAAACAGGGGTGTAAAGGTTGCAAGTGGTTGGTGTTCAGTCAGGTAGCGTGCTCATTCATCAACCCCTGTGGTCGTTGGGTGAGCCAGACAAGATGTGAGTGCAAGGCGGGTTACGGGCGACAGGTTGATCGCCCTGGTGGGTAAGTTTGGGCTTCCATTTCCGGGTTTCGGTCGACAGCTTGCAAGCCGCAGCGATCAGGCTTTTGGGCTCATTGGGCGGTTTCGGTTGACAAAGGGTACGCCTGAGTTAGCCCGTTTTTTGGGTCTCGTGCAACACGAGAAACGCAGTGGTTTGGCAAGCTGACAAAGCGTAAATTCGAGACCTAGCAGAAGGGCTTCGCGCTGGTCTGAAAAGTGGATCTGTGCGTTTTGCCCGCTTCGCGCTGTCACCCTGCCGGGCGACAGGACGCTCGCCGGTTGGGAAGGCTGGTAGCCCAACCAAACAGGGGTGTAAAGGTTGCAAGTTGGTCGTGTTCAGTTAGCTTGCGTGCTCATCCATCAACCCTCATGGGTGTTGGGTGGTCCGGCTAAGTAGTGGCGTGTTTGCCGTCGTCGGTTGACACGAGGCCCAGCTCGGACAGCCAGCTTTTAGGAGTTCACTTCCGGCTCCGGTTGACACGAGAATCGACCCGTAGGTTGGACTTCGACAAGTTAGGCAGGTCGCGAGCGACAGAGGAAACTTTCCTGTTTGGCAAGTTTTGGCTATTTCGGTTAGTTTTGCCTCATGGGTAAACAGGCCAGCCAGTACGACAAGATTTTTAAAGAAAACATCGAAGCCGTTATTCCGAGTTTGATGCAAAATATTCTCGGTATCACGGCTGTTAAATCAGAAGAATTGCCCGATGACATTCAGCACACCAAGGAGCGCAAGCCCGATGTATTGAAGAAAATCACCGACAACCAAGGCAAGACTTTTGTGCTGCATCTGGAATTTCAGTTGGTCGATGAGCCGGAGATGGTCTATCGAATGGCCGATTATCACATCATGCTGGCGCGTAAGTATAAAATCCCCATTCGCCAGTATGTATTATTTCTGGGGGCCGGCGTGCCCAAAATGGAAACTCGTTATGAAAGTGAGTTGATGCACTATGAGTTTCCCCTCATTGCCTTCACCGACCTTGATTATCACACGTTTCTTCAATCGGAACAGCCCGAAGAAGTAATTCTGGGCGTTCTGGCTAATTTCAGGGGCGAAAGTCCCGAAACGGTTCTGCATCAAATCATTCGTCGTGTTGAAGAAACGACCCAAGGGGATTTGGCGTTAAAAAGGTATTTCAGTCAATTGCGCGTGTTGGCGCAGTTGCGTAACTTAGGACAAACACTCGGAGAACTCGCTATGGATAGTATCGCCAAATTTGTAAGTATAGAGAAGGATGCGGCTTATATGGTAGCCCAAGAGAAAGAGCAGATTAAGTTCGTAACTAACTTATTGAATGACACCGATTTTTCAGTAGAACGAATTGCTAAGGTTGCAGGTGTTTCGGTTGATTTTATAACGAACATTCAGCAAAAGTTAACAAGTGATAAGTAAGGGTAGCCTTCCGTCGACAGGATACACGCCCCATGGTCAGGCTTGGCAGCCCAACCAAATGAGGGTGTAAAGGTTGGTGTTACGTCCGTAGTTTTACGTAGCGTTATCATCCATCAACCCTCATAGGTGTTGGGTGTTGCAAACAGTTATAAAAGGTCGTGTGCCGGGTCGCGTGTGACAGGCCGCACGGCTCATTAGGGTAATTTTTTGGCTCTTTGGGCGGGTTTCGGTCGACACGAGAAACGCCGAAGTGGGTCAGCTTTGGGGTCACCTACGACACAAGAAACGCCCCGGTCAGGCCAACTCAACTAAAAGCAAGTTTGCTAAGTCCTGGCGACAAGCCAGCCGCCCCAAAACTTGGGCTTTAACAGGTTAGGTGGGTTGCGTGTGACAATGGAAACGCCCCAAAATGACAGGTACGTTCAATGTGATAATAAAGAAGAGATTTTGTTTCTAATAGCAGGGTATGAATATAAATACATTCCACACACTGATTACCCATTTGCCAGTGCAACAGCAATGTTTCAAAACAAAACGTAGCAATTGGCGGAAAGCAGAATCTAAAATAGACTGGCTTGAAAAAATGAATGACAAGCTATTCGAGAACAAAGAGACTGTCAGTATATGCAGACAAGATATTTTTAATACCAAAGACGTAAGGGAGAGAATTATTAAAACAATTTATTGGGGATACCCAAGAGGTATGCGCGGAAATCACTTTGTCAATATTCTTATTAATATCGAAATTATAGAAAAAGCAATCAAAGAATTTAGTATTCAAAAATATCAAAACTCGCAAGATTTCGAAGAAGTAATTCAAGCTTTTAAAGCTGTGCCTGGTCTTGGCTTGTCGACATACAGCAAATTACTATATTTTTTCAAAGTTCGACTCAACGACAATCAATGCTTAATTTTAGACCAAAGAGTAATTGATGTCTTATCAAGTAAGTTTTACAGTAATTTTAAAGCATTGAGTCGAATTAGTTACAGTAATGCCGAAAGTAAGTATTTTGAATACGTGGAAATGCTTGGAGATTTATCTAAACAATTAAACATTGAAGGAGAAAATATTGAGCAATTTCTTTTTATATTCGGAAACGGTCTCAAAAAAGAAGCGTTTCAATTAGATGCCAAATAAAAATTCGCATGGGTCGCTTCTCGGCGACAGGAAGCACGTCCCACAGGAGAGTTTGCAGCCCAACCAAACGAGGGTGTAAAGGTTGAGTTTGTGTGCGTTCAGTCGAGTGACTCGCTCACCATCAGCCCTCGCGGTCGTTGGGTGAAAAGTCCAAAATGTGCTTCAAAGTCGGGCTTCTGGGCGACAAGTTGCAAGACTCGTTATGGAAGTTAAGTTTGTTTGTCATCTTTTGTGCGACAGGACAATCGCCGGTGAGGACAATTTCAAAATCTCAGTGGTTGGGTTCCGGTTGACAAAACAGGCTTGCAACTTTATAATCCAGTATGAAGTCTACAGTTCTAATAATTGTAACAGTCTCAGGACTGCTTCTTCAATGTAATAGTGACACCTCTGCTACTAAAAAGGTCGAAAAGCTCGTTGCCGAAAATCAATATGACTCTGGTTTAAACAATATGACTCTGGTTTAAACATGAACTTTAAATTATACTCTGATAGTACCTATACATTCACTATTCACGAGCAGAGCCCGAATTATGAAAAAACTGAAAAGTTTGATGGCTTCTGTCGGCTAACGAACGATACAATTTATTTCACCCCTTTCCAGTTTAAGCCAGTAAATAGCCAGAAAGCAGTCCTTAAAAATAACTTTATCGAGTTTGTAGAAGCTAAATTTCCATTAAAATTGAAAATAAGAAAGCCAATAATGCCTTCTGTTTCTGACTCTCTGGCCTCAAAATCGTATGCGCTATTTATGTATGATTCCAAGCATTACAATTACTTCCCCCAAAGCGTGAAACCCTATGATTTGACCCAACAAGAATTAGCTGAGGTGGACAGGCAGTTAAGAAATTATTTTGAAAGAAATAAAGCCAAACTTGAAAAGCCAATAGATAGCTATTGCAAACAAGTTACGGCGGTGCTCAACGTCAGCCAAGAAAAAGAGGTTTATATTGCTTGCCATTGTAAAGGCAGAGACACAAATAAAGACTTTGAATATGAGATGATGATTCACTTTCGCGATGGAGGTAGCTGTCATTTGGGAGTTAAAGTAAACCTGACTAAGCATACCTACTCAGAAGTTTTTGTTAATGGGGACGCCTGACAACATAATTGTATTTGTGCGCTCTGCGTAGGTTAGCTTTCTGTCGACAGGGAGCACGTCCCAGCGGAAAGCAGGGCAGCCCAACCTAATGAGGGTGTAAAGGTTGACACTACGTTCGTTGTCTGGAGTGGTCTCCCCATCCATCAGCCCTCATGGTCGTTGGGTGATGCAAACAGAAAGCAAAGCGTGTTTGCTGTTTCTCGTTTGACAGTAAGCGCGTCTCAAAGGCAGGACGTTTGGCTCGCTGGGAGGCTTCGGTCGACAACGGAAACGCCCCGATTAGACAGATCTAGAATTCCAGGTCCAGCCACTCGTCGACAAGATAAACGTTGATATGCATTTGACTTACTCAGATTTTGAGATTGACATCTATGACGACATGAATTACAATCCTGCGTCGGCTGACAATGTGGTAAAGTATGACCATTACTATGCCTCTAACAACCTTCAACGGTTTATCTTGACCCAGCACGGAATTAAGACTACCGATGTGGACGGGGAGCTAATTAAGCAAGTCTGCATTGCTGCATCAGGCGGTAAAACAGGTATTCATGAACATTGCTGTGTTATACTGGATAACGCCCTAACTATCTGTTGTGCTGACTCGGTTTTTAGTTTGACTTTACCTGACCTCACCTTGCGCTGGCAGACAAAAGTTGATCCAGCTACCTGCTTTGAAATCTTTAGTTATAAGAATAATTTTCTTATCCACGGTGAATTGGAGATTAGCAGGATTGATAGTGAGGGGCGGATAGTTTGGCAGTTTTCAGGGAATGATATTTTTACCACGCCAACCGGAAGAGATACGTTTACCATTAAAGACAACGTCATTTATGCTACTAATTGGGACGAACAAACTTTTGAAATTGACGCTGACACAGGATACGTATTAAACTGAGTTCTATAAACGGTTAGAGATGGGGCGTCTCGGGTAACAGGGAGCACGTCCCGAGGGAGGGCTGGCAGCCCAACCAAACAGGGGTGTAAAGGTTGCAAGTTCTTGTTGTTCAGTTATCTTGCATCTTCATCCATCAACCCCTGTTGGCGTTGGGTGGACAGCCAAAAGCATGAAAAAGAACGTAGCGGTGGGGTCGCGTGCGACAATCAGCGCGTCCCGAAGGCGGGCTGTTTGGCTGGTTGGTCGGCTTTCCGTCGACAGCATGAACGCCTGAATTAGGTAGCTTTTGGGTTGCGGTCGACACGAGAATGGCCCCGGCTGGGCCAGTTTCAAAAAGCGGGTGTGCGACAAGCCAGCCGCCCCGACAGGCCAGTTTTGGGCTTCGTGCTCGGCAAAAACCAGTCGGTCCGGCTTCGCGCTTCGGCTTTAAGCGGCTAGGTGCGTTGTTGATTTGCTCCGCGCCTGTCACCGTTCCGGCGACAGGACGCTCGTCCCGAGGGCAAGCGTGGCAGCCCAACCAAACGAGGGTGTAAAGGTTCAGGCGGTTCGCATTCAGTCAGGTGACTCGCTCATCCATCAGCCCTCGCGGGCGTTGGGTGAACTCAACAGCAATAAACAACGTATTAGTCGGCTTCCGGTCGACAGGCCGCACGTCTCGACGGGTCAGCTTTGGGGTTCGTTGGGCGGTTTCGGTCGACATCCTGAACGCCGGAGTTGGGGGGCTTTTTGGTCACCTGCGACACGAGAAACGCCTTGACAAGCCAGCCTTTTGGCTCGTTGACAACGTAGCGTTCGACAGGGCAATCGCCCCACAACAACGTAGTGAAAACGCTTGGCGCGGGTCTGCAACGTAGTAAAAAAGGCTTCGCGTTCAGCTTTAAGCGGTTGGGTGCGTTGTTGATTGGCTCCGCGCTGTCACCGTTCCGGCGACAGGGAGCGCGTCCCGAGGGAGAGTCAGAGCAGCCCAACCAAATGAGGGTGTAAAGGTTGAGGTTACGTTCGTAATTTTGAGTAGTTCAATCAGCCATCAACCCCTGTGGGTGTTGGGTGCGCCAGACAGCCAATAGCGTAGTGGTCGGATCATGTGCGACAGGGGGCACGTCCCGTAACAGGGCGATTTTGGCTCGTTGGCCAGTTTCGGTCGACACGAGAAATGTTCTAATTAGGCAGAAAATAGTATATGGGCGTACTAAAGTTTGGCTTTCCAGAGCGCGTTTTTTATGACAACAAAGAGGACGGTAACACACAAATACTTGCGGCAGAGATTGGTCTTGTTCTTGCCAGCACACCACCGTTCGACTACCCTACGCTTCAACAAGTTAAATCGGCCGCCGTTCAGACTTCATACGTAGTAGAAGGCGAAGGAATTGTTGAAGAAAACGGCAGGAATAAATGGGTTTGTGGTTTGTTCAAAGCTGACGATTTAAAAACACCCATATATATCGAAGATGTCGGGGCTGACACCGACAAAGTGAGCTGCCTTCAGTTTGAACGCGGTGATGACCAAGCAATACTTGAATTCTTACACTACCTTTCTCAATATTGTGGGAGTATCGTCTTTTACGAAGACACTGGTGTCGCAAAACTGATTAGATACGTAGAAGTTTAGTGCGTTTTGGGGTCTTGGGCGACAGGCAGCACGTCCCGGTGGAAAGTTGGAGCAGCCCAACAGCCACTGTGTTCGCGGGCGAACGAACCCAGAAGAACGCATGAGAA
>NZ_MKUD01000028.1:171279-175550 GCF_001898575.1 Spirosoma sp. 48-14 | reverse complement strand
AGCCTCCACGTGCTGTATAACCCGGCCAGCCTGAGCCTGACAGCCAGTGCTGTGCTGGATGGATTTGTGATTACCGGCGGCAACGCCAGCAGAGGGGGCTTTGGAATAAACTACGGTAACGCGGGCGGGGGCATGTATAACGACAACAGCAGCCCTACCCTCACCAACTGTCTGTTTCAGAGCAATCAGGCTACCACGACGAGTGGCAATGGCATTGGCGGAGCCATCTACAACCTCAACAGCAGCCCTGCCCTCACTAGCTGTGTGCTGCAAAGCAACTCGGCGGTTGGCAGTAGCGTGGGCTTTGGCGGAGCCATCTACAACGCGGGTGGTAGCCCCAGCCTGACCAATTGTGTGCTGCGGGATAATCAGGCCTACGGGCAAAGTGCCAATGGTGGAGCCATTAACAACGCCCAAACGGGTATGGTCACGCTAACCAACTGTCGTTTGCTGAATAACTCCGCCACCACAACGGGTTTAGGTGCGGGCGCTTATGGCGGGGCTATCTACAACGACCGAAGCACCGACACCCGCCTGATCAGTTGCACACTGACCGGCAATAGCACCATAGATTTAGCAAACGGTTCCACTATTATTCGGGGCGGAGCCATCTGGGCAAGTGGAACGTTCAGCCTGACCGACTGTCTGCTGACTGATAATGCCGCTACGGGCTCAGTAGCCCTCAGTCAAAATTTTGCTTACGGCGGGGCCTTATATGGAGGGAGTGGTACCCTGACGTTGACCCGCTGTACCTTTCGGAATAATGCCGCTACGGCTTCAGGAGCCACCAGTTCAAACACTGCCTACGGTGGGGCCATCTTCAACAATGCGAGCAGCCTGTTGCTGACCAATTGTAGTTTTCTGGACAATGTGGCTACAGGTTCGGGAGGTACCAATAATACTGCCTTTGGCGGAGCCATTGCGAACTTTAGCAGTCTCACACTGACGGGCTGTAGTTTCCAAAACAACGCGGTTCTGGCTACGGGCGCAACCAACAGAATCGGGGGCGGGGCGGTTTATATGGCTCAAAGTAGTCCCGTACTGATTAACTCTAGTTTTCAGAATAATAGAGCCTCGGCCGTGACACCCGCTGGTAACAGCACCGTTCAGAACAGTGTCTTTGGCGGAGCTTTTTACAATGAGGGCAGTAGCCCCTCGCTGATCAACTGTAGCCTGCTGACCAATACGGTATCGGTGTCGGTGGCAGGAAGTCCCACTAATAACTCCAGCACAGCGTCGGGGGGGGCTTTTTACAATGCGCAGAGATCGGGCCTTAACAGTAGTAACGTTCAACTGGTCAACTCGGTTTTGTGGGACAACGGGGGCAGCAATGCCATCGCCAATCCGGGCGGGAGCCTGACCATGACTTACTCACTGTATGAACCCTCGTCGGTCACGACGGGTGTGGATGTGAGCGGGCTGGGCAACCTAACGGCCACCACCTCGCCATTTGTGAGTAGCAGTTCGGTGGCGCTGGCGACCGGTTCACCCGCTATCAATGCGGGTAACCCCGCCAGTGTGACCGTTGTTAGTGGTCCTTACTCGGCTACAGCCCTGCCCGCTACCGATTTAGTTGGGAATGCGCGCATCGTGGCCGGCCGGGTGGACATGGGCGCGGTAGAAACCCCATGCGCTGTCCCCACGCGGCTGTACGTAGCGTCCAGCCAGACGGCCGTATCGGGCGATGGGCTGAGCTGGCAAACGGCCTTCCCTGATTTACAAACTGCACTGACCTACCCCTGCTCGCAAAGCCTGACCGAGATATGGGTGGCCAAGGGTACCTACAAACCTATTTATGGACAAGGCTTTTCAATGCTGCCCAACGTAAAAATCATCGGTGGCTTCGTGGGGAGCGAAACGGCAATAACAGGCCGCCCGGCCATCAACCCAGTGAATGGGCAACCTTCCAGCAGCACCCTGACAGGTAACGGTAACTCGGTCATCGTTAACAATAGTAACGGGCTAACAGCAAGCGCGGTGCTGGATGGCTTTGTCATCACGGGCGGGAACACTTTCAATGGCGGGGCCATATTCAACAATAGCAGCAGTCCTACCTTCGTGAACTGCTTGCTGACGGGCAATAAAGCTTCCTATGGCGGGGCGATCTACAGCTACACTAGCAACGCTACCTTCGTTAACTGTGCATTGACAGGCAATACGGCTGAGTACTTGGGCGGGGCCATCTACATCTCGGGCGGTAGCCCCAGCCTGATCAACTGCTCGCTGACAGGCAATACGGCTTCCTCCGGTAGCGGTGGGGCCATCTTCAACGAAAGCAGCAGCCCCAGCCTGACCAACTGCTCGCTGACAGGCAATACGGCTCCCTCCGGCGGGGCCATCTTCAACTACAACAGTAGCAACCCAGTGCTGACCAACTGCTCACTGACGAACAATACGGCTCCTTCCGGTGGAGCCATCTACAACGAAAGTGGCAGCCCCGTGCTAACCAACGCTGTGGTATGGAACAACGGCGGGGCCAACACCTTTGTCAACAACAACAATAGTACCATCACGGCCCATTACAGTTTGTTTGATGCCAGCGTGACGGGCTACACCACCGATCCTACCAACCTGACGACCACCACCTCGCCGTTTGTGAGTAGCAGTTCGGTGGCGCTGGCGACAGGTTCACCCGCTATCAATGCGGGCAACCCCGCCAGTGTGACCGTTGCCAGTGGGCCTTACTCGGCTACGGCCCTGCCCGCTACCGATTTAGTTGGGAATGCACGCATCGTGGGCGGTCGGGTGGATATGGGCGCAGTGGAAAACACCTGCCCCGTTCCCACGCGGCTGTACGTAGCGGCCAGCCAGACGGCCGTAGTGGGTGATGGGCTGAGCTGGCAAACGGCCTTCCCTGATTTAAAAAGCGCCCTCACTTATCTCTGCTCGCAAAGCCTGACCGAGATTTGGGTGGCCCAGGGCACCTACAAACCTGAGGGCCAGGACTTTTTTACTATGTTGCCCAACGTAAAAATCATCGGCGGCTTCGTGGGGAACGAAACGGCGATAACAGGCCGCCCGGCCGTCAACCCGGTGAATGGGCAACCTTCCAGCAGCACCCTGTCAAGTAACGGTAACGCGATCATTTCTAACTATAGGAACGGGCTAACAGCTACTGCGGTGCTGGATGGCTTTGTCATCACGGGCGGGGGGGGGTATATAGGCGGGGCCATCTACAACAATAACACCAGTCCTTCCTTCGTGAACTGCTTGCTGACAGGCAATAAAGCTAACTCTGGCGGGGCCATCTACAACGCGGGCGGCAGCCCCAGCCTGATCAACTGCGCATTGACAGGCAATACGGCTGAGTACTTGGGCGGGGCTATCTACATCTCGGGCGGCAGCCCCAGCCTGATCAACTGCTCGCTGACAGGCAATAAGGCTGATTACTTTGGCGGGGGGGCCATCTACAACGAAAACAGTAGCAACCCCAGCCTGATCAACTGCTCGCTGACAGGCAATACGGCTCCCGTCGGTGGGGCCATCTACAATACCAACAGCGGTCTCACCCTGACCAACGCTGTGGTGTGGAACAACGGTGGAGCTAACACATTTGTCAACAACAACAATAGTACCATCACGGCCCATTACAGTTTGTTTGATGCCAGCGTGACGGGCTACACCACCGACCCCACCAACCTGACGACCACCACCTCGCCGTTTGTGAGTAGCACGTCGGTGGCCTTAATCGCCTGCGCACCAGCCATCAATGCGGGCGCCCCCACCAGCCAGACAGCCGCTACCGGACCCTACTCGGTTACAGCCCTGCCCACCACCGATCTGTCGGGTAATCAGCGTATCGTGGGCGGTCGGGTCGATATGGGTGCCGTTGAGTTTCAGGGGACGCCCAATTACCCGGTGGCCTTCACCCTGAGTCCATCGTCGGGAACGGCCGTCTGCGTGGGTAGTCCGGTCTCGATCCCGGTCAGTGTCAGCGGTACTGGTCCGGTCTACCAATGGTACAAAGATGGGACAGTGCTCACGGGTGTGGCATCGGCTACGACGGCTACCCTGTCGCTTCCTTCGGCCACCACCGCCGATGCGGGTAGCTATTCGGTGGTGGTAACGGGCGCCTGCAATAGCCTGACCAGTACAGCCTTCAGCCTGACGGTGAACAGTCCGCCGGTTCCCACGCTTACCGCCAGTGCCTCGTCCACCCTCACCTGCGCTGCCCCTTCCCTTACACTCATCGCGTCGGGAGGTACTGGCGGACCGTTCTCCTATACGTTTGCCGGGCCAGGTATCGTGAGCCAGCAGGCTGCTTCGGGTAC
>NZ_MKUD01000028.1:169794-171249 GCF_001898575.1 Spirosoma sp. 48-14 | reverse complement strand
GTAATACAGCCGTTCCCTCGGTCAGCATCAATGCCAGCACGACGCCGCTCACCTGCACGACTACCTCCGCTACGCTAACGGCATCGGGAACAGCTGCCAGTTACGTCTGGACCGGAAATAATACCAGCAATCCCCTGATTGTCAGCAATCCGGGCTTATACTCCGTGACGGCTATCGCTACCAGCAACGGCTGTATCAGCACTACCTCCGTCACCATTGGACAGGACCTGCGGTTACCGACTTTTGCGGTGAGCAGTGGGTCGGCCTGTACGGGCAATACGGTCAGCCTGACAGCCACGGGTTGTACCGGCTCGGTGGCCTGGCCCGGCGGGATAACAGGCAGTGTTTTCTCCACCAGCGTGGCCGGAACCTACACGGCCACCTGTACGGTGGGCATCTGCTCCACCACCGCTTCCGGCACCGTCACGATCAATGCCTTACCCAATCTGACTATCACCGCAGCCCCCAGCCTGACCATCTGTTTGGGCACCAGCACCACCCTGAACGCATCAGGAGGCAGTGGTTTTGCCTGGTCGAACAGTCAAAGTAGCTCTGCCATTGAGGTTAGCCCAGTAAGCACGACTGCCTACTCAGTCACTGTTACCAACACCACAACGGGTTGCCGCAGCACGACCAGCGTCACTGTCACGGTCAACACCCCACCCAGCCTGACCGTGACGGGTAATCCTTCCTTCAGTATCAATCAGGGCGGTTCAACGACGCTCACCGCATCGGGAGCGGCCACCTACCGATGGAGCACCGGCGAACCCACCGCCAGCATCTCGGTTACCGCCAGCGGCCCTTACTCGGTCACCGGCACCTCGGCGTCAGGCTGTTCGTCCACCTCCACCGTTACCGTCGAACAGCGCTATTGCCAGACCACCCTGACCACTTCCGCTCAGCAGGTCTGCATCGATAAGTCGGTGAGTCTGACGGCCACGGCTCAGTTGACCAGCCCTGCGCCTAGCGGTCCTGCCTTCAGCCCAACCGTCAGCCCGGCTCCGTCGTACACCTGGGTAGCCCCGTCGGGAGCCAGTTTCAGTGGCCCCACCAACACGGCGGTCGTTTCGGCCAGTTTCACCACCACCGGGGTAAAGAACTTCACCGCCATCGTAGCCACTGCCGAAGGCTGTATCAGTAGCAATACGGTCAGCGTAACGGTCAATGCCTTACCCAGCGTGAGCATTACCGCAACCCCCAGCCTGACCATTGCCCTGGGGCAAAGTACGACGCTGATCGCCAGTGGAGCCACCACCTACCAGTGGAGCAATGGCAGTACGACGGCCACCAACCCGGTTTCACCAACGGCTACCACGACTTATTCGGTGACCGGAACCACGGCCGGCTGTTCGTCGGTAACCAGCACTACCGTCACCGTGCTCAACAACCTCACGCTGGTTGCAGCTCTCAGTCCCTCGGTGATCTGTGCGGGGGCATCCACCACGGCCAGTGTGG
>NZ_MKUD01000028.1:0-169774 GCF_001898575.1 Spirosoma sp. 48-14 | reverse complement strand
GCACCGCTCTTTCCGGTGTGCAGACGCTGACGGTCGTAGTGTCGGGCTCCGGCGGTTCCAGCACCGCAACCACGACCCTGAGCCTGACCGTCAACCCCGCCACACGTATCATCACCCAGCCCCAGGCGCAGGTAGCCGCCTGTCTGGGTAGCACGGTTAGCCTGTCAGTAGCAGCCGCTGGGTCGGGTAGTATGGCCTATCAATGGTACAAAAACGGGAACCTGCTGGCGGGGCAGACCAGCTCATCGCTCTCGCTGACGGGTATTGGCGTCAATGATGCGGCTATCTACGGTGTTGTCGTCACGGCAGGCTGTGGGTCTGCTACCTCCACCTCGACAACGCTTACCCTCAATGGGTTGTACGTCACCCAAGCGGGAGCCGGGCTACAGAATGGCACCTCGTGGAGCAATGCCTACTCCGCCACCGCCCTCCAGACGGCGATCAATCAGGCCGCCAGCACCACGGCAGTAGGCTGCCCAACGGGTATGGTCTGGATCGGCGCGGGTATCTACACCCCCACGAGTGGCACCGACCGAAGTATTAGTTTCAACATGCGCTCGCGGGTGCTTATTTACGGAGGGTTCGTGGGTAACGAACTGTTTTTGAGTCAGCGTCCGGCCAGCTACTACGGCAAACCCAGCAGCACTACCCTGTCGGGCGACATCGGCGCGGCAGGCAACACCAGTGACAACTCCTACCACGTGGTCTATAACCGGAACGTGGATTCAACGGCGTTGCTGAACGGGGTGGTTATCAGTGGGGGCAACGCGGTGAGTAGCAATGCGCTGATCTGGTTCGGAGGTGGTGTCTTTAACGATGGCAGCAGTAGCGGCTTTGCCAACCCTCGGTTCGAGTTCTGTACGATAACGAACAACCAGGCCAGTCAGGGGGGAGGCATGGCGATTGTGGGCACGGCTGGAAAAAGCAGTCCTACGCTAACAGGCTGTAACTTTGTGGGCAACATGGCTCCCTTGCAGGGAGGAGGCCTCTTCGTCAGTGGACAAGCGGGCGGACTGGCTAAACCCGTGCTGCGGTCGTGTGTGTTGTTTGAGAACCAATCGCAGGGGGGGACAGCCATTGCTACCGTTGCCGAAACCAGTGGTACGGTGGTGGTCGGCCTGCGGAACTGTACGCTGTTGAATAACACAACCTACTCGGCCAATGTAACTCCTCCTAACCGCCCTACCGACTACAGTCTGATTACGCTGGTGAACTGCATCGTGCGCAACACGCTCAACGAGTGGTACAACGGTCAGGACAATCCAACCTCCACGACCATTTCGTATTCGGCGCTGGATTTTCCCAGCCCTGGAGTCGGTACGGGCAATACCCAGGCGGCCCCTCAGTTTGTGAATGAAGCGAAGGGGGACTTGCGGTTGCAGGCCAGTAGCCCGCTGTTGAACGCCGGTGATCCAGCGAGTACGACGGCCCTGGTGGGGGCGGTGGATGGGTGGGGTCAGACCCGGATTGTGGACGGACGTGTCGACATGGGCGCGTTCGAGTACCAGGGTTCAACGCCGACGGTGGTTTATACGATAAAGAATGGCAACTGGTCGGACAACGCTACGTGGAATGTGGGTCGTCCGCCGATGTCGGCAGAGGGGGCTGGTATTTACCATGTGGTGCAGGTGAATGGTAGTTTTCCGGTGGGCCAGATGACCTTTGGCCCTGGTGGTCAGTTGGTCTTTGGTGCGGGCAACCAAGTTCAACCCAACCCCTGACCCGTTGTATCCGGTTACCGTATGCAATCCTATCTTGCATTGAAACTGTTTAAACGTTTGTTTTTTGGTATGTTTTACCCCTAAATACCCTGAAAGGGACTTAGTCTACGAAGTAGAAAAGTCCCTTTCAGGGTATTCATTGACCAACTACTAAGTCAATCCCCTACTCAGCGAGTATGAGCTATAGCTACTTTTTCCTAGGCAAATCTCAATCACAAACTAGCATAGATACGGTGCTGTTTAAGGGGGGCATCTATAATGTCAACGCCATTGATTCAACCAGCTTTACCTATGATAGCCAACAGTGATTAATTAGCCAGCATCTCAACCAGCTTTTGAGGCTAACGGCCGAAAAGTGATCTTAACGGCCCCTGCAAACACCTATCGCTATCAGGATGGGTACTTACAAGTGCTTTGAGAGGGCTACTCATCCAGGTTTTCCCTTGACTCGACTCACCGGCGGATAGCCAGTTATACCGCCCAGGCTACTCGTTTGTAGATGTAGATACGCTGTGTCCTGACCCCGTTCGGTGAGTCAGTTTTGACTGGAATTTAAGCGACCTTTGAGGCCCTCCCGAAAAGCGTTCCGCTCAACTACCTAGTCTTTAGCGATCGGTTTAGGTTGGTTCGGGCCTGGTTTACCGTGAATACTAAAAGCAGGCCCATTACAGCTCCTGCTAGCAGAAAGGTTATCGACATGTTCTTCATCTGTTTCCATTGATTAGTTAAAAAGGTAACTCAAAACGGGGTTACTTGTTATGGGTGCATCTCCTTAAACGCTCATTACTATTTCAAGACAGTTAGCTCACGGGCTACCACTAACCGCTTGCCAGACGCGGTCGTCACCTCTAGCTGATAGGCATAAACCCCAGGTGGTAAGGTCTTACCACTGGCTTGAGCAGACCACAGCACCTGACCACTTCGTATCTCCCTGGATTGATTTAGCACATACTGCAAAGTACCCCATCGGTCAAACAAACTAAACCGCTCTAGCACCAGCCAATCCATCGTAAACCAAACCACTAACTCATCATTCACCCCATCGCCGTTGGGCGAAAAGGCTGCCGGCAAGTAGAGCTGGTCCTCACAGTCTGTCCGCAGGTCCACCACCTGAGTAATCCTACACCCTAAACTATCCTCCACCGTCAACGAGTAACTCCCGGGATGGGCCAATTCAAAATTAGGCGATGACTGATAGGCATTCTCATCAAGCCGATAGCGCAAGGGGGGCTTACCCGTGGCTTTGACGCTCAAGGCACCCTGACCCGTTGTGCACAGGGCATCTACCCTCGCCGGGCTGGTAATGGCCATCGGGTCGACGTGGACCACTAGCGGAACCACCGGCGATTCGTTACCATCGAAAGTCTGGGTAATGTAAAACGTGGTGGTCGTGTCGAGCGTTGGCTGGTAGGCCAGTCCCCGATATAACAGCGTTTGGCGTTGAGCATCGGCGTACCACCGAATGTCAAAGCCCAGCACTAAGAGGTCTTTCACATCGGTTGGGCAGAAGGGATTCTTGGCTTTGAGTTTGGGTTGGTATAACTCAATCGCGGAGGGCTGGCAGTCTTTTTCCACAAACGAGGTTTTGGCTACTAACTTGTTGCGCTCGGGCAGGAAGGTAAAGCTAACCGTACCGGTACACCAATGGCCACCTGGGGCTGAAGTTTGCCGTATAGGTGTCTTGATCTGGAAGGAGCCTTCATAATTGGCAATCTGTCCGTTTTCAATGGGAAACAGGACGTTGAACTGCTCCATGTTAAAGGCCGACTGGTAGAAGTAGCCGGTGAAGGTGGAACCGGTCTGAACGATGGTTAACGAAGTAGGAAAGGGCCTGGCCAAATTGTTGGTATCGTGTTCAATGCCCTGCCAGTATCCCGAGATATCTTGGGCTTTAGCCCAGGCGCAGCCCAAAAGCAGCCAGATAACAAGCGCAGCCCGGCACAAGCAGGAAGCCTCAATTGGGAAACGTCTCATGGACCTGGTTCAGTTTAGCTCTTAACCAAATTCTGTCGATGATGGTTTATGGCCACCAATTAGTTATTCTCTTCAAACCATCCCACCTGAGCTGATGAAATGGTCATCACGGGTATGGCTCAATAATGGGGCGTTTTGGGGGCAGCAGGTTCAGCGCTGTCTGTAGCATACAGAACACATGGTGCCTAAAAAACCGCTTTACAGGCGGTTTTTTCCGTTTCAATGAGGCTACTATTTCTGACGCAGTCGGCGCCTATCACCTTTGATGGTATAAACAACAACGGCTAATGTGTCATGAACAAACTATATGTCTTTCTGCTGGGTATACTACTCACTACCCTGTCAATTGTCGGTTGTAAAAAAGAAGTTGATATCGTTAACCCCGATGACCCGAACGTTCCTTCGGAACAGCGCACCGGAAAGGTCTGTCCCGTCGGGGTATCGCTGAGCGAAGCTATTACTACGGCAATCGGCCCAGCCGGTGGCAAACTCACCACTGCCGACGACTGGTTGACCATTAGCGTGCCGGCAGGAGCTGTTGAGAGTAATCAAACCTTCAGTATTCAACCAATTACGAACACGGGCCCTCAGGGGTTGGGTACCGCATTTCGACTCGCTCCACATGGCATAACGTTTAAAAAGCCGGTCACTATCCGTGTACATTACGACCCTGACCGTCTCGAAGGCACCATTGCCCAGGCCCTGGCCTTAGCCTATCAGACCGACAACGGTATTTGGCGATTAGCTGCAAACGGAAAAATAGACACTACCGCCCACACGGTAAGCGTGGAGACAATGCACTTTAGCGACTGGGCATTGCTGGAACGGGCATTGCTGGTTCCTTCGGTTGGCTTCCTAAAAACAGGAGGGAATTTGGTGCTTGGAGTACGTCTGTTGACAGAGGAACTGTTCGTACCGATTGACAAAGAGGTTGATGTACCTGAACCGTTTGAATCCCCATCGACCGTAGTCGACTATAGTAGCTGGAAACTAGTTGGAGAGGGGCAGTTGATTCCGGCAGCCTGGAAGGCTCAGTATAAGGCACCAGCTACTGTACCAGCCCGTAACCCTGTGGCTGTGACGGTTAAACTGAATGGGCCAACCGTGATTGAGGGGAAACCCTACAGCGCACTTTGGCTGGTATCAAATCTGTACATAGGTGACGAAGGCATCACCTACCGCATCAACGGTGGCAGCTGGGTTAATACCAAAGTAATACAAGGGGCGCAACTGGTGAGCACGCCCAAAGGGCTCGTTCTGATGATGACGGGGGGCGGCTTAGATAATGGAAAGCCGGTTGAAGTAACCATCACGGACCTGAATCCCTCCGCCTACAGGCCCGATGGGAATGATTTAGGACTCATCGGCGGAGTGAATGAGTATTGGCAGGTGGGCGAAACGGGACCGAAGTTTCAGTTATCGGCCCAGGGAGGCAATCTACTCTACATCCATTACTATCGCGTTGGTAAAACCTCATACCCCAGCCCTGGCAAGTTCAACATCAGTCAATTTGGCAAGGTTGGTCAGATGATAACAGGAAAATTTGAGCTTAGCAAAGCGGGCCTCATTTACCCCGGCCAGGAATCGCTGGGCACTACCGCCCATATCGAAGGCTTCTTTCAGGTTAGCCGTACAAAATAAGATACACCACGATCATAGGCAGGCCGCTAACAGCAATTGCGCTAAACCTTCTGGTTTTCGGACTACTGTGTGCTGCGGCTATTAATTAAGGTGGATAGCTATTCCTAATTTAGTTGGAGGGGAATCGTCATTGATGTGGTTAAAAACAATTTATTCTCTGAAAGCCGCATTATCATAGATATCTACAACAAGTAGGGGCGAAATGATCTATCCGGTTGCGGCACTCACTCCGTCGGATCGTCAATTCAGCCTTTAACTCCTCAGAAAGACTCGGCATGAGGGTTTCTGGAGATAAAGGCTGCGTCTTATTGATGGTAATGCGTTTCGTATACAGCAAAAAGGGGCAGCTTATGGTGAGCTGCCCCTTCTTACAAAATTGACTATGGTATTATTTCTTGTCTTTTAGCGCGTCTTTAACGTCATCGACAAGCTTGTTGGTTTCTTTCTTCAACTTATCAAACGCATCGTCACTCGACCGCTGCACTTTGTAGTAAGCATACGATAGCTGACTTCGTTTATCTTCCAGATCACGGATACGGTCTTCGCGCTTATTGCGTTCTCGGCGGCTTTCATTTTTGACGTCGGCTTTGGCCTCATCAATTTTCTGATCAAGCTTATCCATCTGCTCGGCCATACGATCCATCAGGTCGCGCTGGTCCCGGTTCATGGGGCGGTCGCGCATGGAATCAGATGAGCGGCTACCACTCATAGTGTTTGATCGGTTCATGTCCGAATCGTTGCCCCGGTTGTCGGTATTCCCCCGATTATCCATATCGTCGGAACGTTGTCGATTCGTCGACGAATTCATGGGTTGATTATCATTCCGGTCATCGTTGTTCCTGTTATCGTTGCTGTTCCGACGATTGTCGTTCATTGAATACGAGTCCCGATTGCTGTTATCGCTCCGGCGGTTGTCGTACTGACGATCGCGGTCGTCGCGGTTGTCACGATCATTGTTGGTATAGCGGTCGTTATCGTATCGGTCATTGTAACGCATCCGATTATCCGACGGATTGCGGTCATCGTAGCGACGGTCGTTGTCGTTATTTCCGTTGTCGCGACGATCCCGGTAGGCATCCGAACGATTATCGTTGTAATTATTCCGGTTGCGATCATAATCCGACCGGCCATTGTAGGCATCTCTGTCCCGGTCATCGTATCGACGATCATACGATTGCCGGGCATACGAATCATCCTGCCGATTATAGTTTCGGTCATTGTACGAATCCCGGCTATTGTACTCCCGACGATTATAATCCCGGTCGTTTCGATCGTCATTGTCACGATCATCATAATCCCGGTAGGAGTTCATATAGCTGCGATTATCCGATCGTCGGTCCGACCGATCATTCCGGTCATTGCCAGAACGGTATGGGTTGCGATAGGTACCCTTATACTGATCATTGTAGTCATCGTCGTTCATCCGACGGTCGTCTCGATTACGACGGCTGCTAAATATCGTTTCGTCGCGGTCCCGATCGCGGTCCGATTGTCGATCGCGCATCGTACTCGTTGTTCGTTGTGGGGCAATGTCCTGCCGACTATTGCTTGAATTGCCATAGACCCATCGCTCTGTGGCGGCACAGGATGATAAGCCCACTACAGCAGCCAGCATCGCTGCTACGGTCAGTATGTTCCTTTTCATAACGTTGTTGTATATTGTTTAAATGATCGAGAAAGCCAGTCTCAATAGACGTCGGCTAGTTAAATAGGAGCGTAAACAAGGATGACTAAAAAATCATGTTTTTGTGTGCTAATGGCCCCATAGCTGCTTTCATTCGTTGACCTGTCTGAATTATCGGGTCAGCTTCACACCGCGATTGCTTACCTGTCCGAAATAATAATTTACACCCAGTTTGATTCGATTCCCCTTACCCCGACTGACGGTTGGATCGAGTTTATTATAAAAGTTGCTTTCGTAGGAGAGTTCAGCACCCAGCCGATGCAGAATCCAGGCCATCACGCCAACTTCCAGGCCAACACTGGTATACTTGGCTTTGGTTTCAGGGGGCAGGTTGTCCGAAAATTCCCGGCCACTGTTCAGGCTAGCGCCCAGAAAGCTGCTTATACGAGTCCGGAATGGATAGTAGCGAGCAAAAGCCCCTATTTGACGAGAGTTGTATTTGTTGCCGACCAATCGGTCGGTATCGAAGCGTAGGCCAGCGGCAAAACCAGGCTGAAAGAAATACCCAACTCGGGTATTCAACGCTACATAGGCCTGCCCATTAGCTGCACCCATGCCCAGACCTCCACCCAGAAACAGATTGCCCGGTTGAAACCAGCTCAGTTGATTGCGTTGCTGATAGGAAATGGATTGATCCAGCGCTTCTTCAAATTTTTCAGTCGCCTGGGTGCTTTTCTGATTAATAGACTGCCGGGTTTCTTCCGAGAGTATGGGTTTCTGTCTGCTTGTCGAATCGGATCTACTCTGAGCCTGAACGGCCAGCGTAAATGCAGCAAACAGGGCTACTGTTGTAACAAGTTTTTTCATCGCTGTTGAGTTGATATTAGCTAATTAACCATAAAGACCGCATAAGGTTAAAAACTGCTCACTAAGCCAGACGTGATAGTTTGTCCAAAATCCGGGATCAACTCAGGTAGTTATTAATAGTTTTTTTTGCAACAAATTGATAGTTAATTGATTGTGCTTTTAGTGTCGTGCTCGGCGAAGCCATTGTACGTACGCATTAAAAATGCCTACATCGACCAGGCTGTTTCGCGGTACTGACCTGGAGGAATACCGAATCGACGTTTGAAGAGCCGGGAAAAATAATAAATGCTGGGAATCCCCACCGATTCCGCTACTTCTTTCAGGGCCATAGGCGAGGTCATAATAAGGAATTGGGCTCGTTCCAGCCGTTTGTTGATGATGTAGTCCATGGGGCGGACGCCGACAATGCCCAAAAATAATCGGGAGAAATAGTCAACATGCAGGTGGGCTTTTGCCGCCAGTTGCTCAACGGTCAGTTTATCCTGTAAATGACTATCGACGTATTGCAGCACCGATGCGAGTTGATGAAACCCTTTGGCCCGCTGTCGATCATCCTCATTTTCAGCGCCCAGGAAGCGCGAAAAAAGTTGTAGTAAGATACCGTTCGTTTCGACAAACTGGCTCATCGACTGGTTGGGCCGAGGCTGGTTGAAACTGAGCACTTCGGGCCGGTTATCATATTCTTTCGGATTTGGTCGCAGAATGGCCCGACCGGGATTTTGGGCCAGAAGACGCTCCATCAGGTTGTAATCAAGCGGCTGGGCTTCAACTTCATAACGCATCGATTTGAGGTCATAAATAGACAGACCTTCGTGCATCTCGTCGAAAAAACTGATGTAATATTGTTCCAGAAACTGGTCGCAGTGGTAGCGGCTGTAGGTAAAGCTTGGAATCAGGTAAAGGTAGCCGGGTTTTAGTATAAACTTCTGTCCATTGTGCCAGACCCAGCCTTCGCCGTCGGTAATCAGGTATAATCGCGAAAATGGGCTGATCACATGGTCATATTGCCAGCGCGAATCGAGTTGAACGAATCCCATGTGTAATAAGCTCAGCCGCAGGCTTTTAGTGGCGTCGAACATAAATTGACAGAAAAAGCAAAGTCGGATTTCGACAAAAGAAAGCCGTTATTATGAATTTACTAATCGGGATAGAACACGGATTTTTATGATCGCTATGAGGGTTATGATCTTTTGAATTCATAATTGATCATACCAATCATAAAAATCTGCGTTCTAGTCTTATGAAGTTTACCCGCCTGTGCTTCCTGATTATATGCCTACTGTGTCATTCTAGCTTTGGCCAGTCTCCGTCGATCAGTGCCTATACTGTTGTCTGGACTAGTCAGAGCCGAAACTCGTCGGAATCGATGCCTTGTGGTGGGGGCGATATTGGCCTCAATGTGTGGGTCGAAAAAGGCGACGTATTGTTTTACCTGGCCAAAAGTGGTACGTTCGATGAGAACAACGCCATGCTTAAGCTGGGTCGAGTCCGGCTGAAACTTTCGTCCAATCCATTTCAGGGTTCCGATTTTCGGCAGGAGCTTCATCTGGACGAAGGGGGCGTAACCATCCGTGGCGGCAATGCGCAGGTATCGCTTTGGGTCGATGTATTCCGGCCCGTAGTGCATGTGGATGTGCAGAGTACGAAACCCGTTAGCGTGACGGCTTCGTATGAATCCTGGCGGTATGTTGATCATCGGGTGCAGGGTACGGAATACCGGGCAAATTCGTACAAAGTACCCCCGAAATTCGACGTGATTACCCGAAAAGATGCGATTGATTTTCAGGGAAACGATATTCTGTTTTACCATCGCAATCGTAGCGACGTCGAATCGGTTTTTGACTATACCGTGCAGATGGAAGGGATGGCTTCGGTAAAAGATAGTTTGTTCAATCCGCTCATAAACAATACGTTCGGGGGGCTGATGCGGGGCGCTGGGATGAAACCCATTGGCACTGACTCCGGTACGTATGTCAGCACCCGGTACAAAGCATGGTCGATAGCCAGCCAGAAACCAACCCGTTCGCAGCAACTGGAGATTTTCCTTAATGGCTCACAAGCCGCCACCCTCGATGCCTGGAAAGCCGAGTTGGCAATTATCGTCCAGCAGGCCACACAGAACCGCAAAACGGCCCGGCCGAAAAGCGTGGATTGGTGGCGGCAATTCTGGAATCGTAGCTACATCGCCATCGATAGTAAAGACACCGCCGTTGCAGCCATTTCCCGAAACTATCAGCTATTCCGCTATCAGTTGGGCTGTAATGCCTACGGCAAATGGCCGACGAAGTTCAACGGGGGCCTGTTTACTTTCGACCCAGAGTTTGCCGATACAAAGTATGCTTTCTCGCCCGATTTCCGACTCTGGGGTGGAGGCACGATGACCGCGCAGAATCAGCGGCTAGTGTATTTCCCGCTCTTCAAAAGTGGTGATTTCGACATGCTCAAACCTCAGTTCGACTTTTATCTGCGTTCGTTGCGGAATGCCGAGTTGCGGAGTAAGGTCTACTGGGGCCATAACGGAGCCTGTTTTACGGAGCAGATCGAAAATTTTGGGCTACCCAACATCATGGAATACGGGCTGAAACGTCCCGAAGGCTACGATCCTGGTATGGAATACAACGCCTGGCTCGAATACGAATGGGAAACCGTATTTGAATTCTGCCTGATGATGCTGGATACAGAACGGTATGAAGGGCGCGACATCAGTGAATACATCCCGTTGATTGAAAGCTGCCTGACGTTTTACGACGAACATTATCAGTTTTTGGCCAAACAGCGAGGGAGTAAACCGTTCGATGGGCAGGGACAGTACATTTTCTACCCCAGTTCGGCGGCCGAAACGTACAAGATGACCTACAATTCGACCACCGTGATTTCCGCCTTGATGGTGATTCTGGACCGGATGCTGGAACTGCCCGAACGGTATCTGAACTCAAAAAGCCGGGAGAAATGGGCAACCATGCGTAAACGGATTCCACCTCTGCCATTTGGTGAGTACAAGGGACATAAAACGTTGGCCCCCGCGCAGGCCTGGGCCCGAATCCAGAATTCTGAAGCCCCCCAATTATATCCGGTGTTTCCTTGGGGATTATACGGGATCGGCAAACCTGGTCTGGATGTAGCCGTCAATACCTGGACATACGATACGCTGGTGGTGAAATACCGGAGCCATGTCGGCTGGCGACAACACACTATTTTTGCGGCCCGGCTTGGCCTTACCGACGAAGCAGCCCGGTTAATAACCCTCAAATTCAAAAATGGCCCACATCGGTTTCCGACGTTCTGGGGGCCCGGCTTCGACTGGACACCCGACCATAACTGGGGTGGTTCGGGCATGATTGGCCTACAGGAAATGCTAATGCAAACCGACGGCCGAACGATTCGACTGCTACCTGCCTGGCCTAAAACCTGGAACGCAGCCTTCAAGCTACACGCACCCTACAATACGACGGTGGAAGGCAAAATCGTAGGCGGAAAAATACAGGATCTGAAGGTAACACCGATGGAACGAGCAAAGGATGTGATTCTGCCGTGACGTTTCAGAAGGCAGGGCGATGATCGGAGATTACCAGGTTGTTGAGCGTATTGATTATTAGATAGGTAGTATCCCAACCTTTTAGAACTGACTGGGGTCTTTAGAATGTAAAACTGGCTACTGGTCTAATGATGAAGCGTTTACTGCTCTGGTCGATTGTATTTGCGTGCCTGAGTTCCTGTAGGGAGAATGAGGAGGTTGCGGTTGATCCGAATAAACGGGTAAGGCCAGTTAGCCTGCAGATTGCTGTAAGTGGCACTGATTATACACTCAGTTGGCAGGAGATGCGTATCGTTTGCATTACGGCACCCTGCCCCGATATTGCGGATGTCGAAGCCGAAACCTACGACGTACAGATTGCCTCCGGTGAGTTAGGGCCTTTTCGCACGTATCAGACTGTAAGCGCTGACCAAAAATCAATTCGTATTCCAGTGGCGTCGACGGGTGAGCAACTGGTTGCCCGGATTGTATCGAACAATAAAAGTGCCCCTCCGGTGAACTCTAATGTGGTTATGGTCACAAACGGATTTCTATCGCAGTCGCTTTACTACCCCGGATTTGGAAGTTCAACAACTGTAATGGGAGGAGATGTGACACCGGATGGTAAAAAGGCTACGTACTCGGTATTAATTGAACAGGGCCCAGGGCAGTACATTAACCCGCTGTATATAGCTAATTTACAGAACGAACAACCTGTTTCGACAACGCTGGTAACTCAGCTGGGGGCGATAACGTCATTCTCGCCAGATGGCAGACAGCTTGCCTATTCTTCCAGAGCAGAAAATGGGCTCATTGTCTATGATATTGCTTCCGAACAAAGGCGAACCTTGCCTGTGCCAGATGCGGCCTGGATACAGGGAGTAGACTGGTCGCCGGATGGTAAATGGCTGGCGTTCTCTACCGTTTCCAATGAAGAATCCCGCCTTTGGAAAATAGCGACATCGGGTGGCGCAGCAATTCCATTGACGCCTGCGTTGCCCATCAGTGCATCAACTTATATTCGGCAAACCAGCATAGACTGGTCGCCGGATGGTCAGTTTATCGCCGTATCACGCGGTCGGAGCGAGGGGAAGAGCCAACAGTGGCGGGGTGTTATTTCATTGTATTCTCCCGATGGGGGTGGCGAGGTGAAATTTTTTGACGCGCAACCCGGCTGGGTCGATACAACGCCGTCGTTTTCGCCCGATGGTAAATTGCTTGCTTTTCTAAGTACGCGGACCAGTCCGTCGGCTACTGTCTATAGTCTATGGGTTCGGGATTTGTCCACTGGCAAAGTGCGCCAGATCAATCTGTTACCCGGTCTGATTCCATCGGCCGATTATGCACCCCGCTGGCTTGGTAGTGAACGGCTGCTCTTTATGGGCACTCAGCAAGGAAAGCAAGGCTATTTTTCCGTATTCCTATAAGGGGGGCAGGGAAAGATTGAACGAAATAAATGAACTATCCTGCCTATGCCAATGAGAGTTTACCTGGTTATTTTCCTTGTCGCATGCCCCTGGGAAGGGTTTGCTCAGAGAACTACTGATTTTTACAAAAGACAGACGGATCAACGAAGTTTTATAGGCTTACGGGCGGGAATTAATTATTCGCATACGGCTGTTCGAGCTTATAATGTTGGTCCATTGGCTGGTATGCGGCCATTTGCCGGGTTCTATTTAGGTGGATTTTTTCAGAAAAACCTGCAGTCTGATCTAGTGTATAGGCTGGATGCAAACGTTCAGATGAAGGGGGTGCGGGTTTTGAATGCAAGCGGGAATGTGGGTATCCGGGCCAAGTATTACTATGTCGGATTTACACCCCAGTTCGGTATACAGCTTATGAGGCAGTTAACCATGTATGCTGGTCCTGAATTGAATATAATGCTGGCGAAGCATGATGAAATTGGTCGAAATAGTTACCCCGTTGAAGTGGGTGCGACCGTTCGGCTCTTGTATTCTTTTCGGACCCTGGGAGTTGAGTTTAGTTATTTCCGCTCGTTTACCCAGTATGATTTTTTAACGTTTGGCCAAACCAGTACGGCTGGCTACCGTCATGACTTCTATAACCGTAATTTGCAGGTGGGGTTAGTCTATCGATTCAATTGATGTGTGATCTGTATGAAGCACCTAATTACCTTTCTATGGCTCTTTTGTTCTAGCGCAGGCGCACAGACTATTTTATTAGAGCCGAACCGAGTCTTCGATTCAGGGAAAGAGTCAATGGATAGTCTGGCAACGCCCGTGCCCAATCGGACCCGGCTTATTAAAGCTGGGCTAACCTTGCCTTTGTTTCGGCAAAGCTCCTTCGCCCCAACCTGGCTAACGGTAGGGGTGCAGGTAGGGATTGAACAGAAAATGAAGAGTGGGTTTGCTCTGACTGGGCGATTGGAGACGAATTATAGTTTTCAGCAGGATATCCAGCTTTATACGGTTGAAATGCCTATTGGCGTACGGTATTATTTCTCAATTGGTAAACGCATGCGTCAACGAGCCGACAGGCATAGTTTCTTTAGCCCTTATGTGGCGTTCCAGACTCATAACGTTCTGTTTGCGAATGCTCAGTATAACCAGAACCGAATACGGTATGACCTCATGAAATACTACCGAGGTGAAATACTAGATCATATTGTGAATGAAGGAGAAGTCAATGAATCCTTCTATTTTTTACAATATGGCTATTTTCAGGTTGGTGGCCAACTTCGTTTAGGGGCGAATAAGTATCTGGATATCGATGCTACAGTACCCATTGCCCCCCTGATTCATCATAGAGGCAATTATACGTTATCAACACCTTCCCTGGTCACAATCCGTTACGGCCTCTTTTGGTAAGTCTCTTTGAAGGAGTAGAATCCATTGGCCATAGTTTTACATCGCAACTACCTGTGGCACGATTCGATGAGAAAATCTAGTTCTAATACGATGAGGTTCTGGCAATCGGTTTCTGTGGTTGCGGTGCCGATTCAGAGGAGCCGACACCGCAACCACAGAAACCGATTGGATTAATACTGATCGAGTAAGTAATTGATCACATCGGTGGTGGTAACGATACCAACCAGTTTGTTCTCCTCGTCGACAACCGGCAGGGCGTGGAACTCCTCTTCTGCAAACACTTCGGCTACTTCCCGGATGGTGAAGCTGACCGGAATGGTGCGGGGTTTATGCGTCATGACCTGCTCAATGGTGAGTATCTGTAAAACAGCCTCGTCGGCATCTTCCTGGCCCTCGAACAGCGAGCTGAATGTCAGTCGGTTGACGTCCGTTTTGCTGATCATGCCAACGATTTCATTCGCATCAACAACAGGCACATGTCTGATTTTATGGTGATTGATGAGGTCAATAACCTGGTGGAGGTCATCGTTGAGGTTGACGGTGAATACCGTGCGGGTCATAATGTTCGAAACAGGCTCTCTGTGTTTCATAGTGCATTGGTTTAATTGACTCAAAGGTCAATCAACCGGCCTGCTCCAGAAATGACTTACCTCAAGACTCTTCCTGCTTTTGCTCAAATTGGGGCTCAATAGGCACTGGGCAAATTTTTTTTTCGACAGGATTAACAAGATTGACAGGATTAAACAGGATTTCAATAGGTCAAAATCTGTTTAATCCTGTCAATCTTGTTAATCCTGTCGAAAAAATTACACGCGCTCCAGTTTGATGGGATAGGTTCGGTTGGCGTTCCACTGGCAGACGTATAAATTATGGTCTTCGTCTACGCACACGTCGTGGCCGTGGTAGAACGTGTTGCCGTCCTGAAAGAGTTGCTGGAGCGCTCCGTTTTTGTATTCGGGTTGTGTTCCGCCCGGATTTGACACCACTCGATTGTTCTTGTCCAGAATGGTCACAAAGCCTGAATTGTCGAATCGCTTGCCTGTTTCCCGCGATTTTGACCAGCATACACCCGCGTAAATGTTCTCTCCATTGACCACGGGCCGACAAACATACGCTCCGGGAAGTTGAACGGTTTCGAGATATTTTCCGTCGAGGGTGAAGAATTTGAAGGCGTTGTCTTCCCGTGAGGTACAAATGAGCTTTGGGTTATTAGGTTGCCGAAGGTCGACCGCTACACCGTGAGCGTTGTTGAGGTTATGGTCGGGATTGGCGTTGTTATGGCCTCCGAAATGGCGGATGTATTGGCCCTGATGATTGTATTGAATGATGTAGTCGGAGCCATAACCATCGGCCACGTAGAAATCACCGTTGGGAGCAACGGCGACTTCGGTCGGCATGAATTTCTGATCGGGTTTGTAGATACCAATGGTCGATGGGTGACCGATGCTGAAGAGCAGGCTACCATCGAGGGTTGTCTTGAAAATACCCCCCGATTGCGCGTGCCATTTGTTGTCGCGACCGAAGAAATAGCCGCAGTCGGTGATGAACAGGAAGTCTTCGCTCCCTTCGCTGGCCAGTGTGAGGCCATGTCCACCGGGGTAGCGAGTGCCCCAGGAATCAAGCAGTTTCCCCGATTTGTCGTAGACCAGGATGTTATTTTTGACCTCATCGTTGATCATAATCAGCCGCCCTTTCGAGTCTTTGACCATTTCATGGCAGTTGAACACAGGCGTTTTGGCTGGATCGAGGATGCCCCATTCCTTATTGACGCGGTAACGATACGCGCCATGTCCAATCACATCACTTTCTGGATTTCGGGCATAACCAATAAGATTGACTGCCATCGAACTGGCAACGGCTGCTGTTGACTGTTTGAGAAACGTTCGGCGGGTTTGGGGCTGATTCATTGGTCAAAATAAGGGTAGGGGTGATGATTGATTAGGCTAAAATTCCTTTCACGATTTTTCCTTCTACGTCGGTCAGGCGGAAGCGACGGCCCTGAAATTCGTAGGTTAATTTTTCGTGGTCGATACCCATCAGGTGGAGCAGCGTTGCCTGGAAATCATGCACATGCACGGGGTTATGGGCAATGTTGTATCCGAACTCATCCGTTTCCCCATAGGTGATTCCTGGTTTTACACCGCCACCCGCCATCCAGATGGTAAAACAGCGCGGATGGTGATCGCGACCGTAATTGTCCTTTGTTAGTTTCCCCTGAGAATAGTTGGTACGCCCAAATTCACCACCCCAGACAACGATGGTATCATCGAGTAATCCCCGTTGTTTCAAATCCTGAACCAACGCGGCCGAAGGCTGGTCAGTTGCCTGACTCTGGCGACGGATCCCTTTGGGTAAGTCGCCGTGTTGGTCCCAGCCCTGGTGATACAGTTGTACAAACTTCACATCCCGTTCCAGCAAGCGACGGGCCATGAGGCAGTTCGCGGCAAACGTTCCCGGATTACGGGCTTCAGGGCCGTACAAATCAAAGACCCAGTCGGGCTCGTCGGATAAGTCGTTAACTTCGGGTACGGACGTTTGCATCCGAAATGCCATTTCGTACTGGGCAATGTGGTTGGCTACTTCCGGGTCGCCGTAGAGTTCTTCCTGCACCTGGTTGAGGTCTTTGAGCGCATCGAGCATATAGCGTCGGTCGGCCGTAGTATAGCCCGATGGATTGTTCAGGTACAATACCGGATCGGCACCAGACCGAAATTGCACGCCCTGGTGTTTGGACGGCAAAAAGCCATTGCCCCAAAGCCGGGCGTAGAGAGGCTGGTCCTGCGGGGCATTTTTCGAAACCAGTACGATGAAGGCGGGTAAGTTTTCGTTGGCGGAACCTAGCCCGTAACTAATCCAGGAGCCGATGCTGGGCCGACCGGCCAGTTGGTTACCAGTCTGGAAGAATGTCAGTGCCGGGTCATGATTGATCTGTTCGGTAAACATCGACTTGATGAAACACAGATCGTCGGTTACCCGACTGGTGTGAGGCATCAACTCACTTACCCAGGCACCGCTTTGGCCGTGCTGGGCAAAGGCATAGGGGGAGCGAACCAACGGCAACGAGGATTGCTGAGCACTCATACTCGTCAGGCGCTGCCCTTTGCGGACCGATTCGGGCAGGTCTTTGCCGTGCATCTTTTCCAGAAACGGCTTGTAGTCGAACAGTTCGAGCTGGGACGGACCACCGCTTTGACAGAGGTACACAATCCGCTTGGCTTTGGGAGCCCGGTGCGGAACAAGCGGAACGGACGACGTTGACGACGGAGTCGAAAATAGATTTCCGGGCAGCAAAGACCCTAATGCCAGCGATCCCAGGCCAATACCCGCTTTTGTCAAAAACGACCGCCGGGTAAACGTATCGGCCAGACTTTGTATGCGTTTATCGTTCATCGTCATTCAAAGACAACCTAGTTAATGTTTTGTAATAAAGGCCTCTGAGTTCATAACCGTGCTGGCAACAACGGCCCCGGCAGCCAGCGCAGGTTTGTCCGTATTGCCTGTCAGCTTGTATTCGCCTGCCTGCAACCAGCCGTTCATTTTGGGCGGATTTTTTTTGAATTTCTGATATTCCTGCTCATACAATCGGGTCAGAATAGCCATTTCGGTCGGAATCGGTTTACGACTCGTCAACAGACGGAACAGGTTTGTAAGCCGTTCTGGAAGACTTGTAGAACGTGTAAACGAACGTTCGGCAACGACTTTAGCCGCTTCAACAAACTGCGGATCGTTGAGCAAAACCAGTGCTTGCAGCGGTGTGCTGGTTTTCTGTCGCTGGACGACGCAATAGCTACGGGAAGGCGCATCGAATGTATTCATCGAGGGGGGCGGGTTCGTTCGGCGCCAGAACGTATACAAGCTTCGTCGGTACAGACTTTCGCCCTTGTCCTGCTCATAGGTGGTATTGTTGACGGCCCATAGCCCTTCGGGCTGATAAGGCTTTACGCTGGGGCCACCAATTTTAGCGGATAGCAAACCGCTGGCAGCCAGTGCGTTGTCGCGAACCATCTCAGCCGTTAAACGCGACATAGGCCCACGCGACAGCCAGATATTTTCCGGGTCTTGCCGGAGGCTTTCCTTCGTTGTGCGTGATGATTGCCGATAAGTAGCCGACATCACAATCAGCTTTTGCATGGCCTTCATGTTCCAGTTGTACTCCCGGAAGTTAATCGCCAGCCAGTCGAGGAGTTCGGGGTGGGAGGGGAGCCCGCCCTGATTGCCAAAATTGTTGGATGATTTTTGTAGACCTGTACCAAAATAGGTTTGCCAATAGCGATTGACCACCACGCGGGCCGTCAGCGGATTGTCGGGGTGCAGTAGCCACTGGGCCAGACCGAGTCGATTACGCGGGAAATTGGCTGGAAACGGTAAGATGCTGGCTGGTACATCGGGCCGAACGCGTTCGCCGTGGGCGTCGTATACCCCGCGTTTGAGGAGGTATGTCGGGCGGGGCGTTTTCATTTCTTCCATCACCATCAGCTCCGGAACAGCTTCGACCTGCCGATTACGCTCGGTGCGTAGCTGCTGAATGGTTTCCCGCTGTTGCTGATATGGAACCGATACGTTTGCCAGGTAATAGGTCAGCAACGCATTAGGGTCTGATACGGTGGTAGACAGGGGCGAACTACTGCCCGACGATTGAGCCAGTAGGGCAACTTCCGGGGCCGTCAGCTCACGGTTGTAGACGACTAATTCATCGACCAGCCCGTTTTTGATGCCCGTACCCCGCATGTCGGCTCCTACCTGCAAACCGGGTTGATCCTTGCTCAGCGATCGGGCAAACGTAATGTCTTTATACAGGTTATCCCGTTCGGTGGTCATGGCCATCTCCCGGCCATCCAGGTACAGCTTCAACCCGTTGGCTTTGCTCGATCCATCGTAGGTCATGGTCAGGTGAATCCATTTCTGCTTCGGAAGAGACTGCTGGCTCACCCGGTTGATGCTGTTATACGGCCACGTATGCGCCATTCGGAGTTCAGCTTTCCCATCGCGTATGTTCAGGAAATACCCCCGAAAATTGTAGAGAATATCGCCCTGACCTTTGTGCAGAATAACCCCTTTGTTCAGTCCGTTCGGAATGTTGACCCAGACACCAATGGAGAAGGGTTGCGCCCGGTTAAAGATGCCTACTTTGCCTAAATTCAAAATATCATCGCCATTGGATTGAAATGCTTGGCCGAACTTCCCGGCTGCCAGTACCGGATCGACGACTGTGCCTTTATCGACAGGCGATACCTCGCTGATAAACTGGCCATTAACCAGCTTGTCGAAGGTAAACCGCGCCTGTAAACCCTTCCTTGGGTCGAACGTGACGGTGTTATGATTGTCAGTTTTCCACGTTGTAAGGCTCTGTTTTTCAGTTGCTATAGTTTTGTTTAACGACTGTTCGGCCGTTTTGATGCGGGTATCGATGAAGGCCAGCAAACTATCCTGTTTTTTGTCGGAGAGGAGCATGGTTGGCACGGGCGTGGCATCATCCCAGGAGATTTGCCCAATCTCGTCAACGTTGTTGAAAAAGGCGAAAAGACTGTAATAATCTTTCTGCGAAATGGGGTCGAATTTATGGTCATGGCAGCGGGCGCATTCGACGGTAAGGCCCAGCATGGCGGTGCCCAGTGTGTTGGTTCGGTCGGCAACGTATTCGACCCGGAACTCTTCGTTTATGATTCCCCCCTCCATGTTCTGCGAATGATTTCGGTTGAAGGCCGTAGCCAGCCGTTGTTCGCGGGACGTCGGATCGTTGTTTCGATGGGGAAGCAGGTCGCCAGCCAGTTGCCAGGTCAGGAACTGGCTGAATGACTGATTGCGATTGAATGCCTGAATAACCCAGTCACGCCAGGGCCACATGGGTCGGTAGCGGTCAACGGTGTATCCGTGCGTATCGGCATAGCGGGCCAGATCGAGCCAGTCGACGGCCATTTTCTCGCCATAGTGGGGTGATTTCAGCAACCGATCGACTACTTTTTCGTAGGCATTGGGTGAGTTGTCGGCCAGAAACGCGTCGATTTCATTGAGCGTAGGGGGTAATCCGGTCAGGTCTAGGGTTACCCGGCGAAGCAACGTTTCCTTGTCGGCTTCAGGGGAAGGTTTCAGACCCTTTTCGTCCAGTTTTTGCAGAATGAAATAGTCAATCGGGTTTTTAGGCCAGCGGGTGTTGGAAACGGTTGGTAACTCCGACTGCCGGGGTTTGATCAGCGCCCAGTGGGGCTTGTATTCGGCCCCCTGCTCGATCCATTTAACGAGAATTGCTTTTTCGTAGTCCGACAAGACCCGATTCGAGGCTTTGGGGGGCATCATCTCGTGTTCGTCGGTCGTGATGATCCGGTGGTAGACTTCACTGTTCGCCAGATCGCCTGGAACGATGGCGTGTTTGCCTTTCGCTTTTTTTAGCGCGGCCAGGGCGCCTTCACGAGTTGCCAGTTCCAGGCCAGCTTTCTGGCTGTTCTTGTCGGGGCCGTGGCAAAAAAAGCATTTGTCGGAGAGAATTGGCTTAACGTGCAGGTTATAATCGACGGTCTCGGGTAGCTTATCAGCCAATTGCAGAATGGCTACAGGTTTGTCGACATGGCTACAGCTTTGCAGGAAACCGACAGCACAAAAACCGAGCAGGCTTGCCAGCAGCAACAGATAGGGGTAGGTAAACGGTATCGGCGGTATTCGTCGCATAGACTCCCGGAAATTGGTTGACAAACAGCTAATCAACCATATTGTCGTAAAAAGCTATCGGTCAAGTATGCAATACGTATTGACTAATCGGGAGCAAAAATAGGATTTAAACCAGCGATGAAAAATACACAAATAAGAGGTTGTTTTGCACAAATCCGACGTGGAGAGTAGTTAATGATAGAATGATTGAATTGTTGAATTGTTGAATTGTTGTTTTTTGCGCCAGCCTTTATTCAACAATTCAATCATTCTATCATTCAACAATTCAACCATTTAGGCAAACGCCTGCGTGCGTAGGGTTGATTTCATGGTTCCGAGGGCCCGGTACAGGAAATTGGCGACGGTTTGGCGCTCCACATCCATCAGCTGAGCAATGGTTTCGTTCGACAGACCTTTGTAAAATTTGAGAAAGATGACTTCCTGCTGCCGGGCTGGAAGCTGGTCGATGAGTTGACGCAGGCGATTTTCTTTCTCCGTACAGAACTCGTCGAGTATCCAGTCGCTTTCATGCGTACGGCCGTCGGTTAGCAAGGCACCCGTTGCTTCCCAGTCTTCCAGCAGCGTTTCCCGACCCGTTTCTTTTTTGAGTAGTCGAAACAGATTGTTACGTAAAGCTTTGATGAGGTAGATGGTCACGTAGGAGGTTTCGACCACATTGGCCCGCCGATACCAAAGCTCCAGAAACAATTCCTGAAGACAGTCTTTGATTAATTCGCGGTCTTGCGTAAAGCGGGTAGCATAGGTAAACAGCACCCGGTAACGCTTCTTGATTAATTGATTGAACGCCTGCCCATCACCCGCCTTGAACCGGAGCCAGAGTTGAGCAAGAAGAACTTCATCAGTAGGAACAAAGGCCAACCTAGCCATAATCGTATGTCAGGAAAAGGGTAAACGAACTATACCATGTCAAACAGCTTGTGGCAGAATGGCCATTATTTACGAAAGCTACTTTGTGGCTTTTCAGGATAAAGTACAATTATTAGCGAGTGTACTATGGAATCGTACCAGATCCGAAAAGTTATGCCTAAGGCTATTTTTCTGGGTATTATATACTAATATACCCTCTTAGTACAACTTGTCAAGGCAGATTTTCGATTAAATAGACTTGTTTTTATGCAATCGATTCCGCAAACGCTACCGCAAACGTTTGCATAAAAGAAGCCTGGACTTAAAATGTTTAAATTTTTTTAAACTAACTTGCTGCTTGGTTTCGCTGGCATTTTAGCTGGTTTAAGGTATCTTGAAGAGGCTTTCTTCTAAAAGTTATACTTGGTCATCGCGTTCTGATCATTATGAAAAACACCCCTGTTACGATAAAGGATATTGCCCGTTCGCTGAATATATCGATCTCGACCGTTTCGCGGGCGCTGCGCGGCATGCCCGAAATCCATCCTGATACACGAAATGCGGTGTTGAAACTGGCCGAAGAACTGGATTATCAGCCAAACCAGTTAGCTAAAAACCTGGCCAAAAGCCGGACCAAAACCATCGGGGTAATCGTCCCGAATCTAAGCTATTACTACTTCTCGGCCATGCTCAACAGCATCGAAGAAGCCGCTTTGCAGGCCGGATATAGCGTGCTGGTGTGTCAGACGAACGAGTCGTATCTACGCGAAATCACCAACATTCAGAACCTGATGCGGAGCCAGGTAGAGGGGTTTATCATTTCCTTATCCCGTGATACAGACAACTACGAACATGTGGAGCGACTCGTTCGGAAGAATATTCCGCTGGTGTTGTTTGATCGATATGCCGAAAGCATCAATGTGTCGAAAGTGATTGTCGATAACCATGCCGCTGCGTTTAAGGCAACCGAACACCTGATCGAGAATGGGTGCCGTCGAATTGGCTTTCTGGCGGGGCCTACGCAACTGGTTCTGAGCAATCAGCGGATTGCGGGGTATAAGGCTGCACTGGAAAAACATGACCTGTGGGCTGGTGACAAATATGTTTTTCATTGCGATTACACGACTGAAAGTGCGATCATGCAAACACTGGCGATGATGAGCCTTCCCCAACCTCCCGATGGTGTGGTCATCATCAGCGACCGGATGGCGTTTTCGGCCATGTATGCCATGAATCAGAAAGGTATTCGGATTCCCGACGATGTGGCAATTGTGAGCTTTAACAACGAACCCGTATCGGCCCTTTTTTCGCCTACCCTGACCAGTGTGAACCAGCCCATTCAGGAAATGGGGACGGAAACCGTACGGCTGCTGCTCCGCGAACTCGATGCCGTTGATGAGAACGTGCCGAAAGAAACGAAAGTCATGGAAACCCAGCTTATGGTACGAGGCTCGTCGTTACGGAAATAGGGTTCCTGTTTCAAGCTAGCTAACTAGGTATGCCAGCCTGAAACAGGAAAAAGTTAATACCCTGCTTCGGCCAGCAGTACCAGTAAAATTCGTTCCAGACCCAGAACGCCTTTGTCATTCAGCCACCACTCTTTCAGGGAATGGGCATTTGCCCCTGTACCACCACTGCCGATGGTAATGGCTGGAATTCCTTTGGAAAACGGACCGTTGGCATTGGTCGAACTAGCGCTTAACCTGGGTTCACCTTTGAGAAACTTGGAGGCCGCCATGGCTCGCTGTACGATTGGGGTGGTTGGCTCGGTACGGCCCGAAGGACGATCACCGACCAGCTTCACATCGACCGTTAGGTCAGGCCCCCGGCGTTTCATGGCGTTTTCTTCTTTGAGTGCTTGTTGAACGGCAGTCTGGAGTAGGGCGTCGATACCTTTCAGTTTCTCTGGGCTTTCAGAGCGCATATCCACTTCCATCCACGATTCATACGGAATAGCATTCACAGATGTACCTCCACCAATAACACTCACGCTGTAGGTGGTTTTCACGCCCTCTTTGGTAAATTTATCGGCTTCGGTGGTGAAATGATAAATGGCTTTGCCCAAGGCACCATGCGGATTGACGATACCGAACGCGCCATAGGAATGCCCGCCCGGCCCTTTGAACGTAATTCGATAGCGGTGTGAGCCCAGACCCCGGTGGGTGATGTTCGTATAGCCATCGCCATCCACAGCAATATAGGAGTCAATTTTAGGACCACCGGGCCGAAGTAGGTGCTTTACTCCGCGCAGATCACCCAAGCCTTCTTCCCCAACCGCGCCAACAAACAGGATCGTCGCATCGGTCTGAATGTTCGTTTGCTTAAGGGCTTTCAGGATGGTCATCACGGCAGTAAGTCCACGGGTATCGTCACCAACGCCGGGTGCGTACAGCGTATCGCCTTTCTGCTTCACCTTCACATCGGTTCCAGCTGGGAACACCGTATCGAGGTGCGCTTCTACGACGACTGTTTTCTTGCCTGAACGACCTTTGCGGGTAGCCAGCACATTGCCTACTTCATCCATCCAGACCGAATCGGCCCCGGCTTCCTTCATCAGAGCGGCAAAGGCTTTGGCTCGTTCCGTTTCCTTGAACGGGGGTGACGGAATTTCGGTCAGCGTAATCAGTGTTTTTTTTGTTTGAGGTTCCCAGTCGGTAAAGAGTTTAAACGCTGATTGAACGGCTGGTTTTTTAGCGAGGGTACTGATTTCGGTCGTGTACTTCGCATCGATGGGTACTACCTTCTTCGACTCTTCATCATCCGCTTCTTCCTGGGCAAAAAGATACTGGCTAGTACTGCTCAGTAACAGCGTGGAAAAGAAGGCTACTTTAATCAATTGATTCATAGATAAGATAGTAAATAGAACGCAGATGGTTAAACCATCTGCGTTCTATTAGCAAAATATGAATGGATTGCCTGACGGGATCAGTTGATTCTCTTAATGTTCGCTGACAATTTCGCTGGACTGCGAGCCATTTTTGCCAGAGCCATATAACTGGTTGAACAGCAGTTTGAAGGTACCATGCGACTGCGCCCGGAAGGTAATTTCGGGACCGAAGGCATACAGTTTACCAGCACCCACCGGAGCCATGAAAGCCGCCACGCCATCCTGCAAATAGGCTTGCCCCCACGCCCAGCCACTACGTAATGGCTTGTTGGTGGCAAACCAGGCCAGCGGTGTCACCGTTCCTTTGGCAATGGCTTCGGGAGCCAGTTTGAAAACCGGACTGGCATCGAAGTACACATCCGTCAGCGTCGACAGACCATACGTTGCCTGCTGGGTAGAGTCAACCGTGACTTGTAGTACACTACCAGGGATGTAATACTTTTCGCCGGGTAGGGGGCGTTCCTGCCCTGATGGAGCCATGTCAGTCAGCGCGTTTTTAACGGGTAGGCCGAGGTGGTAGGCCAGGTTGGTGCTTGAGCCAATGGTAACGATATTACCCCCTGCTTCCAGGAAAGCCTTGAGCTGAGGGATGGATTTATTGGCCGTAATCTTGCCTAACCAGGGGCGATATTCGGCGGGCGTGTTCTCTTCTTTCGGTTCCCGTTCGAAGCCACTGAAGGGGTCATTTTCGCCACCACGAAGCGCTGGAATAGCCCGCGTTACGAACACGATCACGTCAAATTTCTTCCGAAGATCACCCGCGTCAATGTCTTGTGGGTAAACTACTTTCATCGGGAAATGGTACTGTTCCATCATCCAGCGAATCCAGCCCGACGGCATCGACCCTCCGTAGGTATCCCACAGTGCAATCCGCATGGGCGACACTTTGATCATCGAAGCAGTAGGTTTTTTGGACACGCCCGTTACGTCGAGGCTCAGCTCTTTCACCGATTTATCGATAATCGATTTCGCCTTTGCCGATGCCGGAACGAAGAATGCACCCGATTCTACAGTAGGTTTACCGCCGGTTCCATTGGGCAAACGATACACATCGATACCCGAAGCCAGCAGGTCGTTGACGGCGATAAATGAATTGTTCGTTTTAGCACTCAGCAGATACCCCGCACTGGCTCCTCCGGCAACGTGGCCTTCGGGCGACTGGAGTTCACCGTAGGGAAGCTTCTTGAATGGCCCATCGAAGCCTTCCAGAATCCGGTCGAATTTAACGTTCATCAGGTAGGCGGGTGTCCAGCCAGCGGCATCATAAGGACGAACCGGAGGGCCACCGGGATACTGAAAATCGTTAGGGTGATCCTGGGGCTCGAACATATCCAGCAGGTGCGGGCGGAACGACTGATCAGCCTTCACTACATACGAACCGGCCGGGTATTTCTTGCCCGCTACGGTAAAGTCGGCAGTAGCCTGCTGAATCTGAATCCCCGTCCGAATCAGGGCATTAACGAACTTAACGGCCGTTGAGAAATCCGGTTGGTTGGCCGGAATGATGAAGCCACGCGGATCGCGAAGCGTCTGATTGGTCATGATGGTATCGTAGTACTTCATCGGCATCCCCCCTCCGCGTGGCATCAGTCCATACTGATTGGCCGATGCGGTGGCTGGCTTTTTAGGGTCAGCCTGAAACGCGGTATTGATGGCGTCGATCTTCTTGGGCGACAGGCTCCAGGTGTCCTGACTACCGCGTTCGATGGAGTTTTTGCCCATCCGGTAGATGTTGAACAGCAACTCATCATGGTGACGGGTGGCATAATCCAGCACGGCGTAGTTGAGCGATACCGAGTAATCAATCGACTGTTTGAAATGCCATTTCTGCGGCCGAACGGGCAGTGGTGTATTCCCATTCGGGATCAATCGACTCGGTACGAGAGGAACATCTTCGGGTGTTGGGCCACCGATGATTTCGGTCAGCAGACCAATCATATTGTGGAAGTGAGTCGTTGTCCGCAGTCCGCCATTGTACCAGGTCGAGAAAACCGACCCGCCCAGACGCGTATATCCTGGTTTGTTTTCGGCGTTCATCCGATTGATCATGGCTGCTCCCAGAGCGTCGATCCCGGTAACCATCAGCGGGTCGAACACATAGTTGAACGGATCACGGTAAGGAGGACCTGCCAGCACCGAACCGGCTGGGCCGCGCTGGTGGTGGTTGTACATGATTTGTGGGAGCCACTCGATGAATAGCTGACGGCCAATATTCTGGGTTTCTTTCAGGTTGAGCATGAAGAAATCCCGGTTGTTGTCGTGGCCTGCGTATTTCTCATACAACCGGGGCAGGTTTTCCAGCGACCGTTTTTCGGGCTTGGCATCGCGCATGTACCAGTTGGTAACGAGTTCCTGCCCGTCAGGATTGGCGTGGGTGAGCAGGATGATGCAATTGTCCAGAATCCGCATGGTTTCGGGGTCTTTGCGGCTCACTAGTTGCCAGATGGTTTCGATCAACTGGTGCGTGCCTACTACTTCCGTAGCGTGCAGGCCCCCATCGATCCACACCACCGCTTTGCCCTCGTTGGCTAAGGCACGAGCCTGTTCCTCCGAAAGGCCTTCGGCACGGGCCATTTTTGTCGAAATCTCTTTGTAGCGATCCAGCTTTTTGAGGTTTTCGGGCGACGATACGATGAGCATGAACTGATGACGACCCTCTTCAGTCAGGCCAATGTCGACCAGTTTTGTCCGGTCGGAGCCTGCCGCCAGTTTTTTTACATAAGCTTCGGTCTGGGTGTAGGTTGCCAGTTGGTAATCGTCGCCGATGTTAAAGCCAAAATGTTCTTTTGGCGAAGGAAGGGTTTGGGCTAAGGCTGTACGTAAACCAGCAGTTAGCAGCACAAGTACTAAGTAAAGAGAAGAACGCATTTGTTGACGGATTGATTGGGTTATATAGACGTAGTTTAGAAGTTGCCAGGCAGGAGGTAATGCAAGGAGTGCGGAGGTGGAAAGCTATATAGCAAAATCGAGTTCAATTTAACTTATAGTATTTTATGGAAGGCTATCGGTGGCAAATAATATTTCTAATAATCCATTAATTGAAATATATTCTTCCTTTGGTTCTATTCTCTGGCTCATGTTAACCCGTGTTGTCAGATGCTTACATCTGACAACACGGAAGGCCACAGGGCGATGCGGCATACACATATATAACACTTACTTACAAGTCAGCTCGTTCGCTTACGTAGGATGGGAAACCTACCTGCGCGTATAAAGTAGCCAGTCGGTGGGCGTGTTCGTCATAGGCACTTTCGAATAGCGTAACGGCTCGTTCTGGCCCGACAACGTTGGCCGCTGATAAGACCTTGGGCGGATAACCTGCCTGCGTTAGTAATCCGGCCACTTCGGCTTTGATGCAGTTGACAATCACGGCACCGCCCACAGTAGAACCGGGCGAAACGGGCGTGTCGAGACCGGGAACGTCGACCATCGCATCACCTACAGGAGCGCCGGTATCCAGCACCAGATCAGCAAAGTCGGTTAGTTTTTTGCCATCCTGTCGTTTGCTGGTGCTTTTTTCAGCATGTTGTCGGGTAATCAGCGCCACTACTTTGACACCCCGTTTCTGAAAAAGTTCGGCCATCTCGATAGGTACCACATTGCAGCCGCTTGACGAAATAACCAGGGCCGAATCCTGTTCGGAGAGATCGTAGTTGCGAAGAATCCGGTCGGCCAGACCGGGTACATTTTCGAGAAACATGGCCTGCCGTTGCCCATTGGCGCCGACCACCAGATTGTGAAATGAGAGCGACAGCTCAACAATGGGATTGAAGCCCGGAAACGACCCATACCGAGGCCACATTTCTTCGACCATAATACGGCTATGGCCACTACCAAACAGGTGTACCATCCGACCTGCCAAAATCGTTTCACTAAACCAGTGGGCCGCCTGTTGAATGGCTCCGGTCTGTTGTTCGGCAACGTCCAGAATCGCTCTGGCTTTCTGAATATATTGAGACGTTAGAGACATGATTGTAAACCGTAAATTTAATCAGTAAAGCAAGCTGCAGCGCCGATGGCTCCGGCCCAATCTTCGAAATGGGCTTTGCAGAGGGTGGTTTTCTTTCCGGCAGGTCGCCATTCGAACAGGTCCATGAAGGCTCGTAAAGGCGAAAATAAAGCGTCGTTGGCCTGCGTAATACCTCCGCCTAAAATGACCACTTCGGGCGAAAACAGGTTGGCTATGGATGCAATGGCTACCGCCAGCCGACGGACGGAGGTGAGCCATACAAGGGTTGCCAAAGGTTCATGAGCGGCATAGCCTGCTACCAACTCGTGCGTAGTGTGATAACGGCCATAAGATCGGCGGCTGACGGTCGTATTGCCAATGGCTTCTTCCAGGCTACCGGGTAACTGGGTAACATCTAGGCTGTCTGTGTCAGCGTCCACGGTGATGTGACCAATGTGCCCGGCCATCTGATAAAACCCCTGGTATAACTGCCCACCTACCAGAAGACCACCCCCAACACCCGTTCCGAGGGTAATGAGAGCGGCATTGGCGATGTTCCGGGCGGCTCCAAAACGAGCTTCGGCCATCATAGCAGCATGGGCATCGTTAAGTACATGGACCCGTTCGTTGAGAAACCCTGTCCAGTTGAAACCTTCCAGCCCTGCTAATCGACCGGGCATACACGCAATAGCCGAATTATCGACTGTAGGTAATCCGGGTGCGGCTAGCCCAACCCCCCGAATTGGTGCGGTTGCTGTCGTTTTTAGCTCATGGACAATTTGATGAACAACGGCTTTCCAGCTACCCGTTTCACTGTCATTGGTCGGTACAATACGTCGTTCTAAAACCTCACCCGTATGCCTATCTATCAATACGCCTTTAATGCGCGTACCACCTAAGTCAATGCCAATCGATTGGCTCATAATTAGTGAAGCGTTTCGGTTTAGGGTAAGGCAAAGGCTACGTAACTATCGCCTTTGGGGGCGCCAAGTTTCGTGCCGCCACACGCCAGAGCAATATACTGTTTTCCGTTGACCGAGTACGTGCAGGGGGTTGCAAAGGAAGCTGCCGGAAGCTTTGTTTCCCAGAGGAGCTTACCCGTTTTACGAGCAAAAACCCGTAGCATGGCATCTTTCGTGCCGGCAATGATCACCAATCCCCCGGCTGTAATGACTGGTCCTCCGTAACTCTCCGAACCCGTTGGGGTCTGGCTGTTCAATTCGGGATAATTGCCTAGTACGGTTGTCCAAACGTATTCGCCGGTGTTCAGATTGATGGCGTTCAGCGTTCCCCAGGGTTGTTTCATGGCTGGATATCCGTTCTTGTCGAGGAATTTGCTGTAGCCCGAAATCTGGTAAGAGGCTTTGGGTTGGGTTGGGGTTCCTTTTCGGGCTTCGGATGAGGCATTCATGCCGACTTCCTGCTTTTCTTCACCAAACAAAAACGCCAGTAACTCCTGCTTTTGCATCGTCGACAGACCCGTAAAGGCAGGCATCATGCCCTTACCTGTTGAGATGACATTATCGACATAGGCCCGGTTTCGCCGTTTACCGATGTCGACCAATGATGGATAGCCACTGGCTGGATTACCCTTACGTTCGGCACCGTGACAAGACGCACAGGTCGTGGTGTACACCCGATGCCCCGGACTAAGTTGGGCAAGCTGATCGTTCGACAGTTTCTTGTCGAGAGAGATCAACCAGGCCATTTCGTTACTGTTGATGTACATAATACCGTTGGGGTCAACGGCCGCTCCTCCGTATTCCGCCCCGCCATCGAGACCGGGGTAGATGATCGTTCCTCGTTTGCTCAACGGGGTAAAAGGGCCTTCGTTTCGGCTTCGGCGAAGGCTTTCGATCAACTCCTGCCGATTGGCAGCCAGTGGGTTGACGTCTGTTTCGGGGAAGGATTGCCGAGCGTAGGGGGCTGGTTTTGTTGGGATGGGTTGGGTTGGCCAGGCTTTTTCACCGGCAACATCCGAAGCAGGTACGGGGACCTCTTTGATCGGAAACAGCGGTTTTCCCGTTACCCGATCAAATAAAAAGACATACCCCTGCTTGGTTGCCTGTGCTACCGCATCAATTTTCTTCCCGTTGTGGGTCACCGTCAGTAAGTTTGGTGGAGCAGACGCGTCACGGTCGAGAATGTCGTGGTGTACAAACTGAAAATGCCAGAGCCGTTTCCCGGTTTTGGCATCGAGCGCCAGCAGGCAGTTGGCGAACAGATTCTGCCCGAGCCGATTACCGCCGTAAAAATCGAAAGCCGCCGAGCCGGTTGGCACATAAACAATGCCCCGTTGCCGATCAATCGCCATACCCGACCAGTTGTTGGCAGCTCCTACATCGGTATTCTTGTAGGTGTCTTTCGGCCACGTGTCATAGCCAAATTCACCCGGATGCGGAATCGTATGAAATACCCAGGCTAATTCGCCCGTGCGAATATTAAACGCCTGGATGTTTCCAGGGGCAGCATCGGCTGCTTCCGACAGACGCATCGGCATAATGATCAGATCACCATATACGGTGCCGGGGGTGTTGGAGATCACGAACTTATCTTTGGCTGTTGGCCCCAGCCCTGCTTTCAAACTTGTCCGGCCCTGCTCACCAAAGGAGGCAACGGGTTTGCCTGTAGCAGCTTCTATAGCGTACAGCCAGGGGCCCCGTGTAAACAGAATCCGTCGATCGGAGCCGCTTTCCCAGTAGACAACACCCCGGCTGGTACTCTGTGAACGGACAGAACCTTTAAGTCCTGTGGTGTCCTGCCAGGTCCAGAGTTTTTCGCCCGTGGCGGCATTGAGCGCAAACGGCTGGGTCGTTGCCGTCATGCCATACAACACCCCATTCTTTACAATTGGATTGCACTGTACCTGCCCCGAATCCAGCGTATGGTATTGCCATACCATCTTCAGTTGGCCCACATTACTGGTATCAATCTGGCTGAGGGTTGAATAATGGCTACGGTCGGGGCCACCCAGGTACTCCGCCCAGTCATCACCCGAACCCGGTGGATCAACGGAGGACGTCAAGGCTGCCGCTCCGAATAGTGTAATCGACGCTAATGTGAGAGGTAGGTAAATACGTTTCATAGGCCGTGAAAGAGCGAAAGAGCGAAAGGGTGAAAGAGCGAAGGACTAAAAGTATACCTTCGCTCTTTCACCCTTTCGCTCTTTCGCTCTTTAATCATTTGTTAAACGATTTTGAAGATAAAAGGCGATGAGGTCATGTATTTACCGCCCTGGGCTGCTGCAAACAGGTAGCGTGGCCGACCGTGTTGTATAAGCAACTGAGGATGTTCCAGTCGATCGTATGCGTTTCCCTGGTTAGAGACAGATGGCTCTTTTACGTATTCGCTGAGAGGACCAAACGCAACGCTGGGGTCTTCCCAATGAACGCCATCGTGCGAATCCAGATATAGGCCTCCATGGTTACTTTGAACGCCCATATCACCGAGAAGCATGTTGAACCGGCCGTGCTGTAACCAAACAAAGGCATCATCGATCTGTGCATGTTTACCTTTGGACGAAAAGTCGAGGATGGGTTTTTTGCTGTACCGCCGATACGGCCCCAGGAGGGAATTGGCAGTAGCCAGCCCATATTTTTGATACCCTTGACCAGCTGAGTTGCTCGCTTTTCCTGACTGGTAATAGAGCCAGTACTGTCCGTTGGGATGTTGAATAAACGCCGGATTCGTGGTGCAATAATCATCCCAGGCTCCCGCAGACCCAGGTTCCAGCAAAGGCGCATCGGAACGTTTCCAGGGGCCTTTCAGGGATTTGGCGGTGGCCAGGCCAATGCGCAGGGTGTCTGTCTGGCCGTTGGAATTGCCCGTATAGAACAGACAATACCTGCCATCGACATACTGGATGTGTGGCATATGGCAGGTCGTCGCATCCCAATGACCCGGACGGGGAGCCAGCACTGTTTCGACGTATTCAAACGCGGATTCGGGCGATTTGGCAACGGCATGGGCTATTTCGGCACCGTTGAGCCAGCCGTCTGCTTTCCGGTCGGCAGGCCAGCGCGAATAAAACAGGTGTACGCTACCGTTGGGGCCATAGATAGGACTATTGGCTGATACATACCAATCGGGCGATTCCAACGCCCGACCAACGGGCTTAAGGTGTTTACTGAATTCGGCGCGATTATCATCGAAAGGCCATACAGTCAAGCCATCCGCCAAGGCATTGGTGAATGGGAGTAGGGTTAATCCGGTTAGAAAATTTCGTCGAGTCATCATAATGATATTGGTGTTTGCGGTAAACCGACTACCAATTTATAACGAACTAATCGGTGTCAGCATTATTGGTCCCAGCAGACCAGATGGTTGAGCATCCCATTTTGTAGCGTCGAAGGGGCGGTAACGAATGTCTACGATGTTGATGTCATAGAACTTCTTCCAGCCTGGATTTTTTCGGTCGTAAAGCCGCATGTAGTTGGCTGATAAGTTCGTTACGTCGATTTCCAGTTTGTTGCCGGTGGGTTTCAGGAGTGATGCGGGTATTGTGAGTCGAAAAGGAATGCACCAGGCTGTGCCAATGGCTTGTCCGTTGAGCCGCACGTCGGCCACTTCCCGCACATCACCCAGGTCAAGCTGGTAGCCTGATGCTTTGGGGTTGGCAGGCAGATCGAAGGTGGTGGTGTATCGGGCTGTGCCCCAGAAATAACCAGCCGAATCAGAAAGTGTTGTCCAGGAAGTAAGGGTGGGTAAGGTCGCCTGGTTGGTTAAGTTCGGCCGACCTTTCAGAAACTGCACCTGCCATTGATTGGAGAGCGGAATAGGCTTTGCCGATGTGCGGTTTACCAATTGGTTTTGCTCGGCTGAACTCATCAGGGTGGGCTGGCCTGGAATCACATTGATAAAGCAGGACTGCCCCGGTTCCAGTGTCAGAAATACGTCGGTTTGACCATTCGATCCTTTTCGGGCTGGTAACGGCTGGGTTTGGTTCGTCAGTGGATCGTAGCGAAAGATACGTCCCTGGGCTGAAAGCGTTACCCAGTTCTGGCGGAATCGGTTACCAAGGTTCGTGATAAAATACTGCGTGGTGTCGCCCCGATGTTTGCGGATAAATGATAAGCCTTCGGTCGCCCAGGGTTCTACCCGAACACCCGCTTTGGCTAGTGTACTGAAGATGTCCGGGCTAACCGCTACTGTCTTTTGCTGGCGAAGGGCCTGACCGATTTGTTGAATAGCTGCCGAACGACTTTGGTGGTTATGAAAACCCGGAGCCTGTTGTGGTAACTGGCTGTCAAACATAATCCGGGCACCCTGCTTCGCCAGTTGGTCGAGCAGTCGGAGCGAGGTTTCGGGTAGGTACGTTGTGCGGGGAATCAGGATGGCCTGATAGGTTGCTCCGCCGGGTGTATGAATACCTTTCTTGTTGACCGTCAGAGTTTTTAATAACTCGTCGGATACATAATCGAACGAATACCCGCGCTGGCTCAACTGTTCGCATAATTGACCAAACGGTTGGGGAAGCAGCCACCGCTCCACATGATGCACCTCCAGTTGATGTATGCCCCCTGCCGATTTTGCCCGTGTGCTCCACAAATCATGAATCGGGAAATAGACCAGCAGGTCATTGTCGGGCTTGCTGGCCTGCAAACGAGTCTGGCAACGTTCGATGTAGCGATTGAGTAAAGGTAAATGGGGCCAGAAATGGGAGCTTGGCCCGTAGTTCGTCGACGCGTAAAACAGCCAGCCGGGCGAATCCACGCGGGGCCAGCCTTCCGACGGGGGCGAGTAAGGCGTACCGTGATAAAAAATGTGGTTGATACCAGCCGCCAGCAATTCATCTACCTGCGGTTTGATCTGTGACAGCGACACCTGAAAATGGTTGGCGAGCCAGGTAGTCGTTTCAGAGCTAACAAGTGGTTTGCCCAGCAGATGAGCCGCCGACGAAGCAAATTTCATGGCCAGCGGGTTGGGGGTTCCGAACCGATCAACTTCATAATTGGCATCGACGCGCAAACCCGGAATCGGAAATCGACTCGAACCGAAGGACTCAGTTTCAGGAATATCGGCTCTGGCATACAGGTCGATCAGATTGCCGGGCGAGCCATGTGCCTGATTGCGGGATAGATAGCCCGCTTTGGTTGCCCAGCTGCCCCAGGGTTTGGCAAATCCATCGTGCAATAGTTCGGACAACGTCTGGTGGTAGTCCTGATGAACGAGAATGCTGGTTTCGGACTGGGTAGTATCCAGAAAAGCCGTTAGTTGCGTGTTTAGATCATACCCGCGACGGGCTTTAAATTCAGTCAGGAAAACGTCAGACCAGTTGGCTCCGAACACTTCGTAAGAATCATTATATACCGCTCGCGGACGTTCGGGCAGGTGGGTAAGCGTTGAATCGAACCGTTTGAGATAGTACTGAACCGCTGCCGGATTGAAATAGTCAATAACCAGTCCCTGCCCACCGGGAGCCGGGCGTTTCACCTGTTGTTTGGTCGGTACAGCAATCAGTTTCCCAGTATCCAGCTTCCATTCTTTGGCGGCCAGGCTGTTCGATATGCCCGGCCCTCCAAATGGCCAGCCCGTTCCGGTTGTCAGATCGACACCTACCCCCAGCCGTTTACCCTCGCGAACCGTATGGGCAAATACCGTCAGCCAGCGGTCGCTCAGGAAGGGAATGAATTGCTTTTCAGCACCTTTAACCCCATAAATCGGGATGATATGGACGCCACCAAGTCCGGCTTTGGCAAACTGTTCGAGTTGATAGGTGATGTCAGCTTCGTTTACAGCATTACCCATCCACCACCAATACGTCCAGGGTTTAGCGGTATTGCCGGTTGCTATCTGGGTATTTTTGGGAATCGACGACTGAGCCGCCGAAGAGGTAAACTGGAGCCATAGCAGAAGAGCCGTTAGGGCTATACATACGTTTTTCATGAAAGGTCAGAATCTGAACCGACAAAGTACTAAACAGAAGCCGGGTTACCGTACTGTACTTACCTAGTTTCGCGTTCATGTTCCCCCTGAGCGAGGCAAAATCTACTTCGGTGTGTTTTTTACATCAAACGTAAATCGCTGAAAAGCAGGCGTCCCTTCGCGGTTGAGGCCGTTTACGTCTACCTGGTAGGTGCCCGTTTGGTCGGAGGTGTAAAAATCGGCCTGCGCTTTGCCCTGTAAGTTGGGTTTCCAGTTCGGATTCCAGTACAGCAGCGTTCGCCCATCGGGTAGTCGGCTGGAGGCTGACTTCGTGGTGGCACTGGCAGGTCGGTCGTAGCGGGGAGCAAAGAACTCCCGTTGCAACTGGAGACCGTCATAGTCAAGTCGTACCAGCCGATTATCGAGTGGGAAGCCTGCCAGATCGCTCTTGTACGTCATAAAGCTGATGATGCCGCTGAAAACCGCCGGACTCATCAGGTAGAAGTTCGTAACGACATCCAGTTGCTTCACCTTCAACGGGCTGAACTCAATCACTTTGTCCATGTCGAAAACGGGCACGCCATCGATCAGTACCAACGCCTGGTTCTCGAAAATGGCGCGGTACGGTTCGTTGAGTACGTTCAACACAAAATGGCCCTGTCGTTTGCGGGGCATCACACCGAGTACATACTCGCGTAGCACTTCTTCCATACGTGGAAAGCGGGTGTAGGCATCAAGTAGATACGATTCTTTAGGTTTGGCGTAAAACGCGGCACTATCGACGGCTGGGTATTTGTATTGAATGGAACGGTCGCCCCAGTAAGTCGATTGGACCTGCATGGCTACGCTTCGATTGGTCAGCGAAGTGGCCTGGGATTCGGTGGGGAGCCGATCTGCCCATTGGTGTGTTGATGGCGTTTCGCTAAACGGATTGTTGATCGTCAGTTTGAAAAGACTGTCCTGCGGATTGGTCTGGGCAATCAGGTTTTTCGGACCATAAAAATCCTGCACTTCATACAGAAGCCGTCCGGCTGTATCGCTTAGCGAGACATACAATCGGATGGGCTTACCGGGTGTGGAGAGGTAGGTTAATTTGCGAGGAACGGGTTTGCCCGTAGCCGGATCGGTGAGCGTTCCACTAACGGTTGGGCCGCTGTATTCAGGAATGAATGGAAAGGAAGGGCGTGACACAGGACGCAGCACATCGTTCCAGCGGAAACGTCGCCAACCGTGGGTAAGCATCAGATTGTCAGTCGCCTGGGCTACTTCAGGGGTTTCGGATTGGAGGTAATAGTCGGGTGATTCGATGCCTCCCTGCAAATCGGAGGTCATCAGTAAATAGCTCAGAATGTTGCTCGTATTGGGCGAACTCAATGAATCGACCCGGTACACAGCGACTGATAAAGTGGCCTGATTGGCCTGCGAAGTCGTTCCCTGAACGGAGGCTTCGAGCGTTACCTTGCTGCGGGAGGCATACTGAGGCTGGTCTGTTTTGAGGGCAATGGTGAGCGGCTGAGCCGGACGTTTGAAATACAACCGCTCACAGACGGGGTTTTGCTGAGCGTCGAAAAGGGTCAGGTGCGAAATACCATCACCTAGGGCTTTTTTGTCGATCTGAAACGTCGTCTGCCGGTCAATCGGGTGGGCTTCTACTCGTTTAACCGCCTGTCGGGTATGGGCAAACAGATAAACCGTCGAAGGAGTACCCAGATTGGATGTGACAGTGACCGTTAGCTGATTGGGGTTGCTGTCGTCCAGGGTCATGACATATCCCTGCGGCTGAATGACTGGTAATGAACGGGTAAACTGACGCCCTTTTTCATCGCGCAAAAGTATTCGGTAGGTGGTATTGATTGTTGGGGTGAGCGTAAACGTGCCGAGACCAAATTTGTGCGACGAAAAGGTAGTTAGCGTATCGTTCCGACTGTTGAGTACCCAGCCCCGAAGCGCTTGTCCGGCACCCGACGCGTTGACGGCCCGAAACGCTACCTTGCTGGTAAGGCCATCGACGAGATTGCCCCCTTCGGGAAAAAACTGAATGTCCAGATCGGCGACATCGGCTGTTGGGGATGGAGTTAATGGCTTAAACGGGTTGACAACTGTAATGAGTTTTTCGAAAAAGTAGCTGGCCGGGAAGTTCTTCATCCAGTTGGTATAGGCTCGCATCAGATACGTTCCCGAATTGAGTGATGAAGGCAGAAACAGCGTTCCATCCCCCCCGTTAGGTGTAAGGGCTACTTTAGTTTGCAACACGGATTTCTGGTCTTTGTCGAGCAGTTCGATGTAGGCTACTTTGCTCAGATCCAGTGGTTTGTGAAAACTGCCATCGACGTAATAGATCTTGAACCACATCGTCTCGCCTGTCAGGTAAAATCCCTGATCGGTATGGACAAAAAGTTTCTCCTGAAGGGCCTGCTGCCGATATTGGTCAAACGATTGGGTAAGCGCGGCAGTCAAACCAGATGGTTGTCCAAAACTGGGTAAGGCGCTAACAACCAGCCAGCTAATGAGTAGCAGGAAAAGGCTAGCCAAACGATTGGATCGCTCAGGAAGGGTAGGGGTATAGTCTAGCGTCAGGTGGTTCATGTGGTGTCTTATTCCCAAAAAGAGGGCCGTTTATTAATGCCTTTGTACCGACAATCGACACAAGGAAACGAGGTTACCAAATATTGATTTTCGCCAAAGAGGCTGATGATGGCCGGTTGTTCTTTTAATACTTTCGATACGGAAAATGTGTCGACCACACAGCCCGGATCGCCTGCATAGGTGCTGATGTTTGGTAGCTTATCGCGTCGGATAAAAATTCGTTTGGTGGCTACCGTGCCAACCCGGAAAAAGCCCAGCGCCAGATCGTCCGGGTCGTTGCTGGCCCGAATGTTTCCTGTAATCTGTGACGGCTGCGGGTCGAAAATAGAGCCTAGATTTTGGGTGATCTTTGCCAGTTGATCGTAGTAGGCAAACCCTGCCTGCGTCAGCGCGTAGGACTTCACCAGCATACTGTACTTAATGCCCAGTTTGCCCGACGTACCCGCCACCGACGTCAGTGGAAACTGACTGACAATATCTTGACTCAGCCGCTCGGTCGAGGTGAGCATAATATTGGTCGAATAGGTGGTATTCCAGCACCGGTTGATGTTTTCCGTTCGGTCGACAATCTTATTGTTTTTGATCTCCAGTTGGGAATAATAGGGCGCCGTAAACTCCCAGGTTTCTTCAAATTCCCAACGGTAGTAGTGGGTGTTGTTTTTGGGGTCGTGGGTGTTTACGCTGAACAGTACGTTGTTGGCTTCGGTATGCCAGCTAACGCTGTCGATAGCGGGCGTAGTGAGTACGGGCACATAGTCTGAATAGTAATCCGTTCCTTTAGCCGTTTTGATATGCAGGCGGTAGGTTTCTCCAGTTAATGGCGTAACACCTGATAACGAGTAAGCACCATTAACCCCTTCTTTCAGGGTGAAAATGGCCTTATTTTGGCTTTCGATCGTCACTAGTGCCTTTGTTTCGGCTGTTGGCGATTTGGTATCGGTCAGGTTCTGGGTGCGTGACAGTTGGATGGTCGTCGTAGCCCCCGGTGCACTATCGAAAAAACCATTGACGACCAGATAACTGGCAGGCGCAGCAATTTCCGGCGGCCGATACGGATCAATGCACCCGCTTACGAGCAGGAGCAGAGCCCAGCTAAGCCAATATATGAATGGATTGTTGCGCATACGGAAAAGCTCCTCTACCAAAAACTCGGTCGTTGAATGACGCCACCCCGTAATCGGCAATCGACGCAGGGTTGGCTAGTGGTTATATAACTGGCACTTGTGTAGGGACTAATGATACCGGGTTGATTCATTCGGACGTCGGCCGTACTTAACGTGTCGGTATCGCAGCTACCTATCCCGTTGTTCGTGTACCAGTTGGGAAGTTGTGATTTCGAAATAAAAATGCGTTTGGTTTCGATGTTGCCAACCCGAAAGAAACCCATGACCAGGTCGCTGGCATTGGTCAGCGAATGGATATTACCAACAATCTGGGTGGGTTGCGGATCGAAAATAGAGCCAATATTCTGCGTGATTTTGCCCAACTGATCGTAATACGTGAATGCTTCCTGCGTCAAGGCAAACTGCCTGACCAGCATACTATAGCGGACACCGATCTTTAACGATGTACCGGGAATAAAGGTCAGTGGAAATCGACTGACCACGTCCTGACTGAGCCGGACGGTAGAAAAGGTCATGATGTTAGTGGAGCTTTCACTTCCCCAGCACGTATACACATCCTCCTGACGCGGCACGATCTGGTTGTTTTTTATCTCATGCGTAGAGGTAAAGGTTGAATAATACTCCCAGGTGGCATCGTATTCCCATCGGTAGTAGTGGGTGCTGTTTTTCGGATCGTGGGTGTTTGCACTGATTTGTACCCCATCGTTTTCGACCCGCCAGCTCACACTATCGATGGGAGGAGTTGTCACAACAGGCACGTAATCGGAGTAGTAGTCAAGCCCTTTGGCCGTCTTGATATGCAGTCGATACGTGTCACCTACCTGTGGGGTGACGCCGGTGAGGGTATACGACCCAGCCGTACTTTCCTTGAGCGTATAAATCGCTTTGCTTTGGCTTTCGATGGTGACCTGCGCCTTTGTTTCGGCCGTAGGTGCCTTGTTGTCGGATAAGTTTTGGGTGCGCGCTAGTTGGATGGTAGACGTTGTACCGGGGGCACTGTTAAAAAAGCCACTCACTACCAGATAACTATCGGGTGACGAAATTTCGGGTGGGCGGTACGGGTCAATACAACTGCTAACCACTAGTATGAGTATCCAGCCAACCAGTTTTGTATAGAATCTGCTCGTCATATCAAAACCGGAAATTATAGGTGACCGATGGAATGGGTTGTCCAAAAATGGATAGCTGATAGCCATTGATCCGGTAACCCTCTGTTTTGAAATACACCGAATACGGATTGTGCCGACCCAGCAGGTTGTAGACCGCAATGGTCCAAGAACTATGCGCCAGTTTTTTAACCTTATGATTCCCTTCAATATTCATGGCAAAATCAGTGCGGTAATAATCGGGGATGCGGTACTGATTTCGTTCGGAATAGAGCAGACGCGGTACACCATCGAGCACATACTTCGAAACGGGTAAGGTTATCGGGCGACCCGTACTGTACGTAAAATTGAGCGACAGACTGAACCGGCGGTTGATCTTGTAGTTGCCCACCAGCGTTACATCGTGCGGTTTGTCGTAATTGCTTGGGTACCAGCTTCCTTTATTGATGATTTCGTTGTTGGTGGCGTCGGCGGTTCGGAGCAGGGTCCGGGCGTAGGTGTAGCTTAGCCAGCCGTTCAGTTTACCCGTTAGTTTTTTGACCAGAAATTCAACGCCGTAGGCTTTGCCTTCGGCATTGACCACATCGGTTTCAATATGGTGATTCAGAATCAGTTCGGCCCCGCTTCGGTAGTCCAGTCGGTTCTGCATGGTTTTGTAATAGGCTTCGACCGACATTTCGATGGTATTGGTGCGATTGTTTTTATAAAGGCCAATGGCATACTGATCGCCAACCTGGGGTTTGATGTGCGTATCGCTGAGTTTCCAGATGTCGGTGGGGGAGATGACGGTCGTGTTCGACAGCATCTGAATATACTGACGGGTCCGGTTGAAGCTCAATTTGATCGATGCCGTCGACGACAGGCCATACCGAAGCGCAATCCGGTATTCGGGGCCCTGATAATTGGTAATCGATTTGCCAGAACCGTAATTCAGGGTATCGATAATGGTATTCTCCGACTTGGGAACGCCCGGTACATATTGATACACCGCATGAGGCCCCAGGTAATTATAGAACGAATACCGAAGTCCGGCACTGATCGACAGTTTGGGGCTGATGTCGAAGCGGTCGCCCAGATAAATCGCACTTTCCAGCCCCTGTTCATCTGGAACCACATCTGGCACGATCAGCGACTTGTCACCCTTGGGCTGGAAGTTGCCGGGTGAGAGTTTGTAGTACGTACTGCTAATGCCAAAGTCGACGGTGTGCTGATTGGTCGGGAAAAAGTTGAAATCGGCCTTAACCTGCGATTGATTGATACCGAAGCTCAGATCATAGGCATTGACCGGATTTTTGTCGCTCGATACATGGTAGGTGTAGCCGCTATAACTGCCCGTGAACACGCTGTAGAGCTTGTTATTGAAAATGTGTTTCCATTTCAGCGTCGCCGTTTTGTTCTGATACTGGTACGACGTATCGCTGTTGAGCCGGAATTTGTCACTACTCAGATAACCCGTGAAATAGACCGTATTTTTTTCATTGGCCTCGTGCGTGACGTGCAGATTCAGGTCGTAGAACGAAGCTTTGCTGTTCTGAAAGGAAGCACTTTGCAATTGACGCAGCAACCAGTCGGAGTAGGTAGAGCGCACTCCGGCAATGAACGACGTTTTGTCTTTAAAAATGGGGCCTTCCAGCGTCAGCCGGCCAGTCAATAACCCAATCCCACCCGACCCGACAAATTTCTTTTTGTTGCCATCGCGGGTTTGCACGTCGAGTACCGACGCCAGCCGACCGCCAAACCGGGATGGAATGGCACTTTTATATAATTCGGCACTTTTGATCATGTCGGGGTTGAACGCCGAGAAGAACCCAAACAGGTGCGACGAGTTATAAATGGTAGCGTCGTTGTAGAGGATCAGGTTCTGGTCGGTAGCACCCCCGCGCACATTAAGCCCCGTAGAACTCTCGCCCACGGTTTTTACCCCCGGTAGGGTCTGAATCACCCGCAACAAGTCCGCTTCGCCCAGGGCCGTTGGTACCTGCTTGATGCTTTTGATGTCGATCCGTTCCTGCCCCATCTGAAGGCCCGATATATTCTTATCCTTCTCGGCTTCGATAACGACTTCTTTCAGGGCAATCACGTCATCTTCCATGTCAATATCGAGCTTGCCATCACCGTATAGAATAATCCGGCGTCGGGTGTCTTTCATGCCGATGCTGCGGAGTTTGAGGTCGTGCCGACCACGGGGAAGCGTGATCGAATAATAACCAAACTGATCGCTGACGGTGCCCTGACGAGGATTTTCGATGTAAATAGCGGCTCCTACGACGGGCTCACCGGAGGCTACATTGCGTACAAAACCAGCCAGTGTTGAACGGCCCGGACGAATTGGGTTGGTCCGTTTACCGATTTCGTAGGTTTTGGCTTCCGGTTCCGCCTGAACTTTTCGAGCCCCTTGGGTCAGGTAGGCATTTAATGTCGTGTCGGAACCGGACGGAGCACCACCCCGGAAAAATCCGATGGGTAAATCGGTTCGAATAACCCGATCAACAGTCACATAGACCCGCTGCTGGGCGTCGATGGCGTAGTTGTATCTGGAGCCATTGAATACCTGTTGCAATACCGTCCGAACGGGCTTATTCTCGACCCGTATATCCACCAGGAAGCTGTCGACTTCGGCAGGATTGTAGAAAAACCGATAGGGCGTTTGGGCTTCAATGCGCTCCACAAACGTGTCGAAACGCAGGTTCGAAAAGTCGCCACTAATCGATTTATCGGGTATGACCTGGGCCAGTATAGTTCCGCTAGACCCGATCAGCAGCAACCAAAGAAACGTAATTCGGTAAAGATGGGTCATAGTTTGTGCGTTAGTTCTTCATACTGCTGAGTCACCCGACTGATGGCCTCTTCGCGTTGCAGGTCCTTGAATTTGAGTTGATTAGCTCGGATGAACTTTTTTAGTTCCTTTCCCTTATCCGCGAACACGCTCAGTACCGAGCCTTTGGTTTTGACGGGATGATAAACGCCATCTTTCAGGATAAAGAACCGATCCTGAGGAATGTAATCGGCTTTATAGGCACCACTCGAAATGTCTTCATGAATGGTTTTTATGCGACGGACGAACACCTTAACGGAGCCATTGTGCAGCAGTTGGTAGAATCCGGTAGGAGCCCCTAATGCGCTGTCGCCCAAGATCTTGACAAATTGATAGGGCCCGATGGAAAAAGCACTGACTTTATTGGTATGAATCCGAATCCGGTAGCCGCCTTCGGGGGGCTGGATGGACAATTCATCCCGCACAATGTCGTAGAGCATCGGCACATCGTGGTAATCGGTGCCATTATAGGCTATTGTTCCACGCTGTAGCGTATCAATGGGGTAGAAGGGATGTATTTTTATCCGGTGATCATGCGGAATGTATTCGTTGCCTTCGTACACATGCTCCTGCCGATAAATAGCCCGTTCGTATACGCCAACAGCCCGATTTTTAGCCTGTTGTATGAATAAGCTGTCTGACTTGACTGATTGCCCCAACAGGTTAATAGAGGGCAATAAAGTAGCAATAAGAACAAGTGTGGGCCAGCGCATGGAGTATTTTAGGAAGAGGAACGGTCGATGGAACGGTCGATAGGCAAATTTAAAAGAATTTGTGAAACGGCTCCTACTAAGTACTGCCAAGTGGCGCAATTAATCTCATATGCTCATTTTACTAAACCGTTCGGGTTGAGTCTACTGTGCTAATTAGCTTTACTGTCGTCGTTGGGCTGGAGTAAATCCCACAGATTGCCATACAGATCGGCAAAGACCGCCACCGTTCCGTACGCTTCTTCAACAGGCTCACGAACGAACTGGACGCCTTTCTCCTGCATACGATGATAATCCCGCCAGAAATCGTCGGTAAACAGAAACAGAAAAACACGCCCGCCCGTCTGATTTCCGATTCGGCTTCGTTCGTCTTCATTGGCCGCTTTTGCCAACAGAAGGCAGGATTCAGTAGCGCCCGGCGGAGACACGCGTACCCAGCGTTTATCGTCGCTGAGCCGGGTATCTTCAACCACAGTGAACGACAGTTTTTCGGTGTAGAATTGGATGGCCTCGTCATACTCCTCGACAACCAGAGCCATGTGAGCGATTCGTTGCTTCATATGTTTTGAAATATGCGGCAAGATAGTAACTGGTCGCCCGGTTTCGATTAAGTTTGCAGGAACTAAAAACTCTAAACCAACCTCATGCAAGCGGAAATCCTATCTCCTGAAGCAGCCTTTGCCCAAACGGGTCTTTCTTTGCCTCCAGCCCCCCAACCGTTAGGCGTTTATAAACCCTATTTGATCGACGGCAAGTATCTGTATGTTTCAGGACATGGCCCGGTTCAGGATGACAAAAGCCTGATTATCGGCCGAATTGGTGACGATATGGACATGGAACAAGGTAAGCTGGCGGCCCGTCAGGTTGGTCTGACCATCTTGTCTACGATACGAACCCACCTGGGTAGCCTTGATCGGGTAAAGCGTGTTATTAAGGTGTTGGGCATGGTTAACTGCACGTCCAATTTCGAGCGCCATCCTTATGTGATTAACGGATGTAGCGAGCTGTTTGCCAGTGTCTGGGGGACCGAAAATGGCATCGGTGTGCGGTCGGCAGTAGGTATGGGCTCCTTGCCCGACAATATTCCGGTTGAGGTAGAAGCGTTATTTGAACTGGTTTAGTCATGGAACAGAAATCCTGGTATTCCATCAACGATCTGTCGCATCTGGACACACCAGCGTTGGTCGTGTACCCGGAGCGGGTTAAACAGAATATTGCCCGGCTCATCAGCACCATTGGTGATCGAAGCCGGTTGCGGCCACACATAAAAACATGCAAATCGCGGGAAGCGGCTCAACTGTTGCTCGAAGCCGGTATTCAGAAGTTTAAGTGTGCAACGATTGCCGAAGCCGAAATGCTGGCGATGATTGGGGCACCCGATGTGTTGCTGGCCTATCAGCCCAATACCACCAAAATTCATCGACTGATCGATCTGATCAAAACGTATCCGCAGACTCGCTTTTCGTGCTTGGTCGATAACATAGATACGGCTCAGGCCTTGTCGGAACAGGCGGTGGTGGCTGGGCTGGTCGTACCCGTGTATATCGACCTGAATGTGGGCATGAACCGAACGGGGATTGCGCCCGGCGAGGCAGTGGTGACGCTGTATGCGGAGCTGGAAAAACTGCCGGGTGTGCAGCCTGTTGGATTACATGCCTACGACGGTCAATTGCGAAACCCTGACATTGGCGCCCGGACCATTGAATGCGATGCCGGTTTCTGGCCGGTGCAGTTGTTGAGTGAAACACTGGCTGCCAAAGGGCATGGTAAACCGATTATTGTGGCTGGAGGTAGCCCGTCGTTCCCGATTCATGCCAAACGTCCGGAGGTAGAATGTAGTCCTGGTACATTCATTTACTGGGACAAAGGCTATCAGACTATTTTGCCAGAACAAGCATTCCTGCCAGCTGCTCTGGTCGTTGCCCGTGTGATTTCGTTACCCACATCAACCAGAATTTGCGTCGATCTAGGGCATAAGTCGGTAGCTGCCGAAGGTGAATTAGTCCAACGGGTAACTTTCCTGAATGCACCCGAATTGAAAGCCGTCGGTCAGAGTGAAGAGCATCTGGTTTTGGAAGCTGGCGAAGGACATTCCTACAAAGTGGGTGATGTGTTCTACGGCATTCCCAACCACATTTGCCCAACGGTGGCACTCTATGAACGAGCCTACACGGTCGAAGCGGGGACGATCTCCGGCGAATGGCGTACCATTGCCCGCGACCGAATGATTGTTGTGTAATCTTTAGCGACCGACTGGATACGCCAGTTCACTGTAAACCGGAATTTGTAGACAGCAAACAGAATAGAGTATGTTTACCATAGATGCCCACCTTGATCTGAGTATGAATGCAATGGAGTGGAACCGCGATCTCCGCCAATCGGTGGAACGGCTCCGCGAACGCGAAATTGGGATGACAGACAAACCGGATCGGGGGAAAGCGACGGTTTCATTACCCGCACTTCGTCAGGGAAATATCGGCTTAGTGGTCGCTACCCAGATTGCCCGTTTTGTAGCACCAGGGAACCCATTGCCTGGCTGGCAATCGCCCGAACAGGCCTGGGCACAAACACAGGCGCAGCAAATCTGGTATAAAACCATGGAGGAAGCTGGTGAGATGGTACAAATTACGGATTTGGCCAGTCTGGAAGCTCACCTTGCCCTTTGGAGCGATGGGACTCCGAACGACAAAAAGCCTGTTGGCTACATCCTGAGCCTGGAAGGAGCTGATTCTATCGTCACACCAGCATACGTCGAGCGGGCATACCAGTATGGCCTGCGCGCCATCGGGCCTGCCCATTATGGTCCGGGGCGGTATGCGCAGGGAACGGATGCTACTGGATTTATTGGTCTTGCCGGGCGGGAATTACTGCGCGAGATGCAGCGGTTCAATATCATTCTGGACGCTACCCACCTCTGCGACGATAGTTTCTGGGAGGCTCTTGATTATTTTGAAGGACCTGTTTGGGCCAGCCATAACAACTGTCGGGCGCTGGTCAATCATAATCGTCAATTCAGTGACGAACAGATTCGGGAACTCATTGCCCGCGACGCCGTTATTGGTGGCGCACTGGATGCCTGGATGATGGTGCCGGGTTGGGTACGCGGCCAATCGACACCCGAAGGCACCAACTGTAACCTGGCCAAACTAATCGACCATCTGGATCATATCTGTCAGATTGCCGGAAATGCTAACCATATAGGTATCGGTTCGGATCTCGATGGCGCTTTCGGAAAAGAACAATGCCCTTACGATCTCGAAACCATTGCTGATCTACAGAAAATCCCTGATTTACTCCGCCAACGCGGTTATTCGGAAGACGACATTACCAACGTGATGCACGGCAACTGGCTGCGATTTTTAAGACGAGTATGGAGGTAAGATAAATGAATAATGAACAATGAATAATGAATAACGGGTTTCTGCTCCTGAGCCATTATTCATTGTTCATTGTTCATTTATCGAAGGTTGCTGCCCTTCTACCGCCAGCAGGTAAACGGTCATGGATTCGCCAGTGGTTGCAATCCAGTTGTCATAATCGGTAATCGCTTCCAGGCGTTGCGCTTCGGTAACATAACCTGCCTGAACAAGCTGAGGGCCACGTAATTCAGATACTTCCGACCACAGTCGGCTTGTTTTGGCAAAGTCGGTATCGCTTCGTTTGGATAGCTCAAACTGGGGTTCGATTCGTACATTAGTTAACCCAAGCTTGTGCAGCATACCACTCAGGTGGTCGGCAATGGCATTATCGAATCCGGCATCCGTTCGCCAGTTGAGGAAGGCTTCGTAGAATAGCCGCATGGAGGCTGGCGGTTCCGGTTCCCAAAGAATTTTTTCGTGGTTGTAATCCAGGATCGCCAGATGCCCACCGGTTTTTACCAGCCGTTGCATAGTAGCCAGAGCCGCTTCGGGCTGAGCCAGCCATTGCAGGGTACGGGCACAGGTGACGAGATCGAACCGCTCGGCTGTTTCGAAGGTATATACATCGCCCTGCTCAAAGGCAATGCCGGGTAAGTCACCGGCATTTTGCCGGGCCTGACTGATCAGATTTTCACTTGGGTCGATGCCCAGAACCCGTCCGGTTGGCCCCGTTTTTTCGGCAATACTTCGGGTAATGGCTCCTGAACCACAGCCCACATCAAGCACCGATAGGCCTGGTTTCAGGTATTTCAACAGATTCCGGTTGGCGTTTTCAACCGTTCGTCGTTCCAGAACCGGATTATATCCTTTAGGCATTGTAGCCCGGTCGGATGAGGGTTGTTCTGCCATAGAATGAGATTAGTGTAGAGACGCCATCCCTGGCGTCTCATGACCGGATGGTTAATTGCTGACGCACATGAGACGCCATCCCTGGCGTCTCTACGGTTTCTTCGTTGAAAACTGGTAAATCGTAGTGGTTTTATACGTTTCTCCCGGACGCAACACCGTTGTTGGGAAGGCCGGATGGTTTGGCGAATCGGGATAATGCTCGGTCTCCAGACAGAGGGCATACCGCTTTTTGTAGGGGAACCCTTCGCGACCCGTTACGGAACCATCAAGGAAATTGCCGGTATAGAACTGAATGGCAGGCTCGGTAGTACGCACTTCCATCACCCGGCCGCTGGTGGGTTCGTAGACCGTAGCGGCCAGTTTCAGGGAATCACCCGACCCATTCAGTATCCAGGCGTGGTCATAACCCAGACCGTATTTGATCTGCACATCGCTCGAATCGTTGATCCGTTTGCCAATGACGGTTGGCTTGGTAAAATCGAACGGCGTACCGGCTACAGGCTGTAAGACACCCGTTGGAATGAGGGTTTTGTCGACAGGTAAGAAGCGGTCAGCATTTAGCGTCAGTTCATGATCCATAACATCGCGCTTGGCACCACCCGTTAGATTGAAGTAGGTGTGATTGGTCAGGTTAACGACGGTTGGTTTGTCGGTTGTCGCCTGATAATCAATTTTTAACGCGTTGTCTTTCTGAAGCGTATACGTAACCTCAACCGACAGATTGCCGGGGTAACCTTCTTCACCATCTTTCGAGGTGTAGGTCAGTTTCAGGGCTGGTTCGTCGCCTTCGACGGGAGTAGCTGTCCAGAGTACTTTATCGAAACCAACCGTACCGCCGTGCAGATGATTGCCAAAGTTATTGGTTACCAGCGTGTAGTTTTTACCATCGAGGGTAAATTTTCCTTTGGCAATCCGGTTGCCATACCGACCAACCAGTGCGCCAAAAAATGGATTGTTTTTTACGTAGGAAGAGAGTGAGTCGAAACCGAGCGTTACGTCTTCGAACTTACCGTCTTTGTCGGGAGCCGTTAAGCCAACCACAATGCCGCCATAGGTGGTGATTTTGGCCGTCATACCTGATGCATTGTGCAGGGTATACAAATCGGCGGTTTGCCCGTTGGGCAGTTGGCCGTACGTTGTCTTTTCGATGCCTGGTTTTTGCTCGTCGGCTTCTTTTTCTTTTTTAGACGTACATGCGTTCATAGTCACTAAGCCCATTAGCAGAGCCAGGGGTAGGAATTGAGAGAATAATTTCATGAATCGATAAGGTGAGTTAAAGCGATTAGTGAGTAAAGCGGTTTTGGCACTGATTCTATTCTTCTGTCATTTGTTTTTCACCGCAAGGACGCGAGGGGGCAACGAATAAAATTTGTTTGTACTCCTTGTGCCCTCACAGACCACGGGAAATGACCACAGATTTATTCGTTGCGCCCTCGCGTCCTTGCGGTGACCTTTAAAGGAGAATAGATCGGTTTTTATCCCTTTAACAACCTTGTCCGTAGTAAGCATTTTTGCCGTGCTTCCGTTCGTAATGCTTGAGCCGGAGCGTGTCTTTGATACGGGGTGTGTTGGGGTTGATCTGTAAGGTCAGATACGCCATGCGAGCTACTTCTTCCAGTACGGCTGAGTTGTAAACCGCTTTAGCCGCTGTTTTTCCCCAGGTAAATGGCCCATGATTTTGTAATAACACCATCTCCATCTCGCTGTACGACAGTCCTTTCTGAGCGAACACATCGAAAATCTGGTTGCCCGTTTCGTGTTCGTAATCGCCCTGAATCATCTCGTCCGTTAGAGCCGGAGCGCAGGGGATGTCCTGGTGCGTATGGTCGGCATGGGTAGTACCGAAAATGGGAATGTCCATCCCGGCTTGTGCCCAGGCTACTGCGTGGGTGCTGTGTGTATGCGAAATACCCCCGATTTTATCCCAGGTTTTGTAAAGCAATGCATGCGTTTTGGTATCCGACGATGGGCGCATGGTTCCTTCGATCACCTTACCGTCGTAGTCGCAGATAACAATGTCGTAAGGTGTCAGTTCCTCATAAGCCACGCCACTGGGCTTAATGGCAAACACGGCCCGATCGCGGTCGACGGCACTTACATTGCCGAAGGTAAACAACACCAGCCCCAGCTTAGGGAGCTGCATATTGGCCTCATAGCATTCTTCTTTTAGGGATGTATACATGGCTAAAAAGCGAAAGTGTGAATGAGTGAAAGAGCGAAAAAGGCTCAGCGTCAAACGCTCTTGCACTCTTTCGCTCTTTCGCTCTTTAAATCTCTAAAACGACCACCGAAACGGGCGGCAGGCTGACGGTTAACGTAGAGCCAGAGAGTTTGGCACCTGTGAAGGCGGCCGGTTTGATTTTCGTTAAATTCTCGAAGGTGTTATGATCGCGAACACTGGCCGAATGCAGGATGCGGCCAGTTACGGCTGCTCCACTGATGCCTTTCAGGTCGATGGAAATTTCCTGCGCTTTAGCCAGATCGATGTTGACGAGCGAGATGTGTACTTTACCCGCTTTATCGCGCGAAGCGGATACCGACACGGCGGGGAGCTTACCCTCGCTGGTCGTAAAATCAGCCGTTTTGATGTCGATAGGAAGCATGGTCGCATCCTGATGGACATTATACATTTCCAGGACATGGTACGTTGGCGTCAGAATGATCTTGTCGCCTTTGGTCAGGATAACGGATTGCAGGACGTTGATGGCCTGCGCCAGATTCGCCATACGAACCCGCTCGCAGTGCTTATGGAAAATGTTGAGGGTAGCTCCGGCCAGTACGGCGTCGCGCATGGTGTTTTGCTGATAAAGAAAGCCCGGATTTGTTCCTGGTTCTACATTATACCAGCCCCCCCATTCATCCACAATCAGGGCTATTTTCTTTTCAGGATCATACTTATCCATAACGGCCGAATGCTTCTCAATCAGTTCGTCCATCAACAGAGCCTGCTGCATCGTTTTGAAATACTCCTGATCGGTGAATTGAGTGGCGGAGCTTTTCTTGCCCTCTCCCCACGACAATACGGAGTAGTGGTGCATGGCAATGCCTTCCATCAGCGAACCTGGAATGTTCTTCATCAGCGTTTCGGTCCAGTTGTAGTCGTTGTCGCTGGCACCCGATGCAATGCGAAAAATCTTGCCATTGCTGCCCACTCGGGTGTTCATGAAGGTACTATACTGCCGGTATAGGTTGGCATAATAATCGGGCTTCATGTTGCCACCGCATCCCCAGGCTTCGTTGGCCACACCCCAGTAGCGTACGTTCCAGGGAGCTTGCCGCCCGTTTTGCTGCCGAAGGTTCGACATGGGGCTGTTCTTCTCGAAATTGACGTACTGTACCCAGTCGGATAGCTCCTGAACGGTGCCGCTGCCCACGTTGCCCGCCAGATAGGGTTCTGTGCCGATTAATTCACACATATTCAGGAAGTCGTGCGTACCAAAGCTATTGTCTTCGGTGACGCCCCCCCACCACGTATTCACAATTTTCGGGCGTTTGGCTTTCGGGCCAATGCCATCTTTCCAGTGATAGGTATCGGCAAAGCAACCGCCTGGCCAGCGCAGATTCGGGATCTTTAATTTTTTCAGGGCATCGACCACATCCAGCCGTACCCCTGCCTTGTTTGGAATCTTTGTGTTGGATTCTCCGACGTAAAAACCGTCGTAGATGCTGCGTCCGAGGTGTTCAGCAAAATGGCCATAGATATGGCGGCTGATGATGTGTTTGCCTTCGTTGGCGTTGATGGTAACGCTGGCCTGCGAAAAAGCCATCAGGCTATTGCCGGCGAGCAGAAAGGTTAGGAGCTGTTTTTTCATAGGAGTTTAAAGAGCGAAAGAGTGAATGAGTGAAAGAGCGAAAGAGCGAAAATGTGAAAATGTGAAAATATGTGACGAACAGATCGCTCTTTCACTCATTCACTCTTTCGCTCTTTAAAATTATCGGTAAGCGGCTTCGCTCCAGCGCAGTTCATTCTTTAGCTGGCGGAGGTTGGTGTTACGGTCGATGACAACCAGTTCGACACCGAAGATATCCGCGAAATCTTCGATATGCTCAGTCGTCAGGTTTTGGCTATAGACGGTATGGTGAGCACCTCCGGCCAGAATCCAGGCTGCACAACCCGTTTGCATGTCGGGCATGGGTTTCCAGATGGCGCGGGCAACGGGCAGTTTGGGCAAGGCTTCGGGGACTTCGACCGCTTCGACTTCGTTGACCAACAGCCGGAACCGATTTCCCATGTCGATGAGCGACACGTTGATGGCCGGGCCAGCCGGGGCATTGAATACCAGACGAACTGGGTCCGCTTTGCCGCCAATACCCAATGGATGAATTTCGCAGGTTGGTTTTCCTGCCGCAATCGATGGGCATATTTCGAGCATATGCGAACCAAGTACAAGCGGATTTGCGGAACGGTCCGACGGGTCGGCGAAATGGTAGGTGTAATCTTCCATGAAGGAGTTACCACCGGGCAATCCGGCTGCCATCACTTTCAGCGTCCGAACCATCGCCGAGGTTTTCCAGTCGCCTTCGCCCCCGAACCCGTAGCCGTCGGCCATCAGGCGTTGAGAAGCAATACCTGGCAATTGGGTCATGCCGTGCAGGTCTTCAAACGTGTCGGTATAGGCTGTAAAATTGCCATCGTTCAGGAATGCCCGAAGGCCGAGTTCAATTTTGGCGGCATCGCGTAATGCGCTGTGTTGGGCTCCACCTTTTAGCAGGGAATCCATCAGCGTATAGCTATCGGCGTATTCGGCTACGAGCCGGTCAACTTCGGCGTCGGATATTTGATTGATAACGGCTACCAGATCACCAATGCCGTGCGTATTGACCGACATGCCGAAGGTCATTTCGGCAGCTACTTTATCGCCATCCGTTACGGCTACCTGACGCATGTTATCGCCAAAGCGAACCACTTTCATGGTTTTTAGCTCGTAAGCGGCAACGGCTACCCGCGTCCAGGCGGCAATTTTGTCGATTACGGCCTGATCCTGCCAGAACCCAACCACGACTTTCCGGTTCAACCGCATCCGCGACATAATGAACCCAAATTCCCGGTCGCCATGAGCCGACTGGTTGAGGTTCATAAAATCCATGTCGATGCTGCCCCAGGGAATATCGCGATTGAACTGCGTGTGGAGGTGAAGCATCGGCTTTTTTAGGACCGTTAGCCCCCGAATCCACATTTTAGCAGGCGAAAACGTATGCATCCAGCTAATAATGCCGATGCAGTTCGGGGCTACGTTGGCTTCCTGACAGATGGCATAAATTTCGTCCGGTGTTTTAACGACAGGTTTGAAGATCACCCGAACCGGGATCGGGGCCGCCTGATTCAGGAAATCGGCAATGATCTGCGAGTGTTCGTCAACCTGCCTGAGGGTTTCTTCTCCATAAAGATGCTGGCTACCCGTAATGAACCAGACTTCGTATTGCTTTAGATTTAGCATTATATTATTGGTTTGTGTTGTCAGCTTCTTAAAGCTGACTTGTGCGGTTTCTCAAAACCGTCTGAATACTGGATCAATGTAAAACGCGGTTTTGAGAAACCGCTCGATGTCAGTTTTAAGAAACTGACATCACTGAAATTCGGCCTACTTCCCTTCGATAAATGCCCCTAGTTTGAGGTATTTCTGGTAGAGCGTTTCATAAACCGGCACCCGTTCTGGCCGTGGCTGATATTCGGCATCGAAACCGGAGCCCATGGCGTGTTGGGCAGCTTCCATCGTTGGGTGAACACCAGCAGCTACGGCTGCACACATGGCGGCTCCTAATGCACAAGCCTGATCGGCACTGGCTACCTGAATGGGTTTGTTGAGGATATCGGCCAGGGTTTGCATCACGAAAGGTGATTTTTTAGCAACCCCACCAATGGCGATGACTTTTTTAATGGGTACCCCTTCCTGAATAAACCGCTCGACAATGCTCCTAGAGCCAAAGGCCGTGGCTTCGACCAGGGCTTTAAAGACTTTAGCAGCATCAGTCCCTAAATTTAACCCGGAAATGGCTGCTTTCAGGGTATGATTGGCATCGGGTGTTCGGCGTCCATTGATCCAATCCAGGGCTATCACATCTGATTCCGTGACAGGAAGTTTGGCTGCCTGTTCCGATAAATGCGGAATGAGCTGACGACCTAAGGTATCGGCGGCTTCATCGCCCAGCAACTCACGTACCGGGGTAGTAATCAGGCGGGCAAACCACGCATACACGTCTCCAAAGGCCGATTGACCCGCTTCGAGGCCGAGCATTCCCGGCGCTACCGATCCGTCGACCTGACCGCAGATACCCCGGATGAGCCGATGGCCAATCTCATCGTTGGGAGCCATCAGAATATCGCAGGTTGAGGTGCCGATGATGCGGACAAAGGCGTATGGTTCAATTTCAGCACCAATCGCTCCCATGTGGGCGTCGAAAGCACCCACGCCGATGACAACGTTGGTCGATAGTCCTAATTTCTCGGCCCATTCGGCAGAGAGTGTCCCCATCGACTGGTCGGCCGTGTAGGTATCGGTGAAGAGTCGATCACGAAGACCGCTTAGCAATGGATCGAGTTTCGTAAGGAATTCGTCAGAAGGAAGGCCCTCGAACTCGCTATGCCAGAGCGCCTTATGGCCTGCCGCACAGCGTGAATGCTTGAGTGTTAGTGGATTAGTATTGCCCGTCAGCACGGCCGAAATCCAGTCGCAGTGTTCGATCCACGAAAACGCATGTTGCCGAACGGCTTCATCGACGCGCAGGGTCCGAAGCAGTTTGGCCCAGAACCATTCGGACGAATAAATCCCACCGACGTATTTAGTATAGTCGACATCCCAGTGATGAGCCAGATCGTTGATTTCGTCGGCTTCGGCATTGGCAGTATGATCTTTCCAGAGAATAAACATCCCGTTGGGGTTCTCGGCAAAATCGGACCGTAATGCCAGGGGCAGTCCTGTTTCATCAACTGCACAAGGAGTTGAACCGGTGGTATCGATGGAAATACCAACGACCTGCTGACGGGCCTCAGCCGGGGCCTGTGCCAGTGCTTCGTTAATCGTGACTTCCAGCCCTTCGAGGTAGTCAAGCGGGTGCTGACGGAATTGGGACGTGGCCGGGTCGCAGTAAAGACCCTGTTTCCAGCGTGCATATTCGTGGACATGGGTGCCGACTGCCTGTCCAGTGTGTGCGTTAACGACTAACGCCCGTACGGAATCGCTACCAAAATCGACGCCGATAACGTATTGATTATTCATAAAGAAAATGACTGGGTATACCGATAAAGAGAGTCTCTTTTTGAATCGTGTATATGTGACACAATATTAGGACGCCTTTGTGTTATTTCCATGAAAAATAGAAATTATTTTTCGGTTACTTTCTGACAGGATTTGCATGATGTACAGGATATTTTCGATGATCAATCCTGTACATCGTGCAAATCCTGTCAGAAGAACACTATGTCAAAGTCAATTCGGGGAAAAAGCTAACGTAATCGGTGAGGTATTGCTGATACTTCTCGGTATTAAGGCGAAACAATTGCCCCTTTTTGGTGGCTGAAGTTGTATCTTTCTCGCCTGTAGCTACTAATAAGTCCGTAGATAGAATCTTCCGACTGAAATTTCGACGATCGAGCTGGCGATTATAGATCGCTTCGTAGAGTTTCTGGAGTTGTGGAATCGTAAACTTTTCGGGTAACAGCTCGAATCCGATGGCGTGCAAAGCGGCTTTATACCGAAGCTGACGGAGTGCCTGTTCCACCATCTTATCGTGGTCAAAAATCAGTTTTGGCTTTACATTCAGGCCAATCCATGAGGCATTATGCGTCCGAATGGCGGCCACATCCTGATCCTGAATATTGACCAGAGCGTAATACACAACTGAAATCGTGCGTTCGACGGGGTCCCGGTTCACGGCTCCAAACGTTTGTAATTGTTCGAGGTAGTTGTTGGTCAGTCCGGTAAGCGTATACAGAATCCGATTGGCAGCTACTTCAAGGTCTTCTTCTTCGTTGAGAAACCCACCCATCAGTGACCATTTTCCCTGTTCTGGCTCGAAATTGCGTTTGATCAGCAATAACTTAATTTCTTCACCATCGAAACCGAAGATGATACAATCCAGAGCAACCAGAATGCGATTTGGGTGGGTATAATGAATCATAGGCAGTTAATAGTCAGTCAATCTCGGACTAAAAGCGCATGGGGTGTGAGGCTTACTCAATTACATAAATGGCAATCAGCGACGAAACTAAGCACAAAATAGCGTTTCCTGAGAAAATGGGTGGCCAACCCATCAAAAGATCACCTTACTCCTTTACAACTGGTTTCCAGTGATCGCTGCCCGCCAGGATGATATCCGGTTTGTACACTTTGACTTCTTCAGCCGATAATTGCTTCGACCAACTTACCCGACTCGTGGGATTAGCGCCTGGTCCTTTAGAGCCATACTCAGCGTAGAATGTTGTTTTTTCAGCATTGGGTTTGTCCCAGTTGTGCCAGCCTTCGGGTTTGATATGACCGCCCAGTTGGCAATGGATAAACACGGTTTTGGCAAAGTCGCGCCAGGGGCGACCCAGGTAAATGCTGGCGGCTGGCGCGTTGCTGGTGAGCGTGCAGTTCAGGAATACAAACCCATAGGGTTTCCCTTCAGGTGTGGCGGCTGCGGTTACGTAATTCCCATTCGTTTTACTGCAAATCGTGCAGTGGTCAAATACTGCCGTGGCCGACCCGAAAATGAAATCAATCGTTCCTTCGATATAACAGTCTTTGTAATACTGCCGACCGTATTGGCTGGGCATACCGGTATAGAGCGTGTCCTGATTTCCCAGAAAACGGCAGTTGATAAACACCGCCCGGTCGCCGGTTACGAAAGCGGCCACCGCCTGACCGACTGGCCCGGCCGTATTTTCGAACGTCAGGTTTTCGGCCCGGAAATCATTGCCAAAGATGTAGAAAGAGCCTGATGTTGAGGTTCGTAATTTCGTGCCATCGGGGAGGGGCTTGCCCGAATAATCGTCGTAGGTAAGTATGGTCGTGGCTTTGTCTTCTCCAATCAGGGTGACGTTATGCTGGGTGGAGTCGAGCTTTAGTTTCTCCTTATACGTCCCTTTTTTGATGTAGATCGTGATGCGCGTTGAGTTATTAGCCGGAACCGTGTTGAGGGCAGCCTGTACGGTTTTGTAATCGCCATGACCATCCTGCGCTACCGTAATGCGCTGTCGCTGAGCGATGGCTGCTGTGAGATGGACGGATAAAAGAAGGAGTAAGCCAGGAAGAGGTATCCGTAAACGCATAAGTAAAGGTTAGGGCACAAGTATGTTTAGGTAGATTTCGATATTGGTATACTGATCACTCAGCTTGAACTGGCTGGCATCGGCAGGGTCTTTGGGATTCAGGCCGGTTGCTGCTTCCCAGCTATCGGGCATGCCGTCTGCGTCGGTGTCGACTTGGGACGCTTCAGACTTCAACACAGGCCAGCCACCCACATCCGTTTGGGAGTCGATGATTCCTTTTTTGTCTTTACCGGCTGAGGCTATTCCCATGCGGGCGTCGGCAACGATCCTGGTATCGACGGCATCGCGATGAAGACTAGCTCCGGCTTTCGCCAGTACCTGTTCGTACGCTTGTTGAGCGTTTTGTTCGGCAATACGTTCGACCAGAAACGGTTGCGTTGCAATGGCTGAGTCGGGCTGGTCGCATTGTACACCCCCAGCAAGGTTATTAAGGCTAAGGGCTTCATCACCCGATACGACATTGCCCGATACGTAAAATTTGCCATAAGGCTTCGACGGATTGATAATTCGATTCCGGAGTTTTTCGGGCGTTGCCGGACCAGGCTTGTAATAATTGTTGACCAGGTTATGATTGCCACGTTCACCACCATACGCACTGTTGATGCCCCAGTTATAAATTACGTTGTTCCGGAAATCAACGATCTCGCGCGTTGGCTGATTATGATAGCGGGCTCCGCAGAAACGCGGGTTGCGGCTATGCTGGTGCGCGAGCAAATTGTGATGAAAGGAAGCGCCCAGACCACCCCAGATTCCACCGTAGCCATGCTCACCTTTCTCATGCACCGACTTGTTCAGGCTTTCGGAGACGATACACCACTGCATCGTAAAATTTTCGTTGTCGTAAAACGAAGCGCATTCGTCGGTAGCCCAGCTCATGGAGCAATGATCGATGATGATCTTCTTCTGACGGAGTCCCGTTATGGCGTCGTCCTTTTGGCGGGCTTCGTCGCCCAGCCGGAATCGCATATAGCGAATAATAACGTTGTTGGCTTCGATGCTCAGGTTATAATTTTTCAGGCAAATACCATCGCCGGGTGCCGATTGACCTGCAATGGTCAGATTCCCTTGCCGGATGAGTAGCTTAGACTGAAGGGCAATGGTACCCGACACGGTAAAGACGATGATGCGTGGCCCTCGGGTTTCGATGGCTTCGCGCAGGCTACCGGGGCCACTATCGTTCAGGTTACGAACAATCAATACGTTGCCTCCCCGCCCGCCCGTTGTATAGCGTCCGAATCCTTCAGCCCCTGGAAAGGCAAGTGCTTTGGAGAACGATGTCTGCCCCCACACACCAAGCGGGATCAGTAAACTAAGCAGGAGCGCGAGGAACAGGCTATTGACGCAGGGTCGTATCATGGCGTTGAACGTTGAACCGTATCGGCTGAATAACGTTGAATAAGCTACGGGTTGATACGCGATTATCGGATTTGTTGTAACGCGGGTGGAAACCCGCGCTTTTACGAATGATCCCCTGATTACGACATATCACAACAGGCATTATAGAAAATTATCTTTTTGACTAGCCTCAAATCTGACCAGCACGGGGTTTGCCTTAATTAAGCTCGTGCTGGTTTTGGCAAAAGACGAAATTAAAATTTGATGGCGAAATCATCGTGAACAAGTATATGATTGCCTTTTTTTATGCAATCGTTGCCGGGAACGTTCTCAAAAAGAATTGTTCTACTGGATTACGGGAAGAATCTGGGGGAACAGCAGGGGCAGCCGTGAACCAGTTTAACTGCTCAGCACAGACTAAGAACGATAGGAAGAGGCTGCGTTTGTTCAGAAATCGATTGTAGGATATTATCCTGAAAACGCCCCTTCATTGCGCCTATAGCATAAAAGCTGGAAATTTCGGTTTGATTAAAACAGAACTTCCCGAAAAGCCAAACCTTTCGGGAAGTCACGATCAGATGAGTAGTTACTTTCCGGCTTAAGCCAGGGAAGCATCAACTGTAATCTTTGTATTGAATAGTTTGGAAATCGGGCAATTCTTTTCGGCATCATCGATGGCTGCCTGAAACTTCTCATTATCGATACCTGGCACACTGGCCTTCACAACCAGATGCGATTCGGTGATACCGCCAACCGCCGGATCGAGCGAGATGGTGCATTGGGTGTCAATGGAGTCGGCAGTAAAACCGGCTTCCTGAAGGTTGAAGGCTAATTTCATGGAGAAGCAGCTTGCGTGAGCTGCCGCTACCAGTTCTTCTGGATTCGTACCTACGCCATCGGCAAAGCGCGTGTTGAAGGAATACTGAGTTTGGTTGAGTACAGTGCTGGCGGTAGATACAGTGCCTTTGCCTTCTTTACCTGAGCCTTCCCAGTGTGCAGAAGCATTCCGTTTAATTGGCATACTGACTTGATGTTAAGTGGTTAATGAAACACGTATTGAGCCGTCAGGAAAGACGTTTATTCTCTAAGACAAAAATAGAGCAACTTTGTTTGATGCGACAAGCCGGATGAAAATGTAAAGAATAATTAAAGGTCAGGCACGTTTTTAGCAATAAGGCTAATCAGTGACGAGGCCGAATGTGAACGAATTGTCATCAAACTGTTAATAATATTGGATTTTTCTTGTATAGATTTGATTAATAACTATATTGGCCCGGAGATTGCCTGACTAGTACTAAACTCTGTACAAAACCTTACGAAATACGCTGCAAACAGCGCCGATTGCCAGGAGGAACAACTGGGGATCGGAATGAACTTGAACCGGCTAATCCCCCTCCCAGTGGGAAGGGAGACGCCGTAGTTCAGATTAGGTTGGTTTGGAAAGCATAGTAGATATTCTGCTATGCTTTTTTGTTAAAGACCCCCGACAGCTTTTTCTTACTCATGTATCAACATAAATTATTTCTTTTTAATCGGGTTTTTAACTCCTGCTTGTCCACAAGCGTACAATAGCTGTCCAAAAACGGACAATCGTACAGTATTGATGATTGACTAAAAGCCCTTTTCTGCTCGGAGAGGGCTTTTTTTTTATTTGGTCCGGCATTTGACATACGGAAATAGATGAAATGAGAGCCTCCCGACAGACAGACAGATTAATAGTTGATATATGCGACGAAGTGATTTAGGCGAATTTGAAGAGGTAGTCCTACTGGCAGTAGCGGCACTGTCGCCGAGCGCCTATTCGGTAAGTATTGCGGAAGAACTTGAGCACGAGACAGGCAACGCTGTCAGTACGGGAGCCGTGCATGCGGCTTTACAGCGACTGGAGCAAAAGGGGTACTTGCGTTCGGAACTGGGCGAGGCTACCGCCGAACGGGGTGGGCGACGCAAACGCCTGTTTACCGTTACTGCTCTGGGTGGCCGGGTACTGAGCGATGTACGTGCCGTTCGGAATCGCCTTTGGGACCGTATCATTCCCAATATCCGACTGGAGTGGTCATAATGAAAAATGTAGAATGTGAAATGGACAATGATTTCTGACTAATCCTCTACGTCATTCTCCATTAGTCATTGGCCATTATCCATTACTTTTTATGTCTCCACCTCGCCTTGCCGACCGACTTTTGACCTGGTTCTGCGCTCCTCATCTGCGGGAAGAGGTGCTGGGCGATTTGCATGAACGCTATGCCATTCGGGTGAAGCGGGTAGGAGCGACTCGTGCCCGACGACGCTATTGGCGGGATGTGATGACGTATATGCGCCCGGAGTTTTTGAAACGGCAACCACAAAACTTTTCGAACCCAAAGACTACTGATATGCTACGAAACTATATTACTGTCGCCTGGCGGAATCTGATGACGAATAAGTCATTTACCGCTATCAATATGCTAGGGTTGGCTATCGGGCTGACCAGTTTCATGCTCATTGCGGTGTATGTATATAATGAATTGAGTTATGACAAATACCCAACTCATGCCAATCAAATCTACCGAATACACCTTTCCGTAACTGGCAATGGCGATGTGGCCGTTTATCCGAACGTCGATGTGGCGGTGGGCGAAGGGATGCAAAAGGCTTTTCCTGAAGTAATTGCATCGACAAGGCTTGGGCCTGCCATCGACTACGTTCAGTATAAAGACAATCAGTTTAAAGAAACCCATCTTGCTTTTGCCGATTCTAATTTTCTGCAACTGTTTTCTATTCCCTTTATTAAAGGCAATCCGGCAACCGCCCTGGTAGCCCCCAATAGTATTGTGGTTTCGGAAGAGTTCGCAAAAAAGTATTTCGGCAATGAAGACCCTATGGGTAAATCGCTGGCCGTGGGTACACAACGATCCGCATTTACTGTAACCGGGATCATTGACAAAATACCCGATAATTCACACTTTCATGCCGATGCTTTTCTGAGTTTATCGACCCATCACATCACCAATCCGACCTGGAGTAACCTTGGCTTTTTTACGTATCTGGAATTGAGCGAAAAAGGCGATCCCAAAAAACTGGAAGCGAAATTCCCGCAGCTAGTGGCAAAGTATGTGGTGCCGGAAGTGCAGCGTGATATGGGTATCAGCCTGGCCGAAGCCCGGAAATCCATCGATACGTTCCGTTTTTCGTTGCAGCCGCTTACCGATATTCATTTGTATTCAAATACCAAGTATGAGATGGAGCCAAATGGCGACATCAAATACGTCTATATTTTCTCCGCACTGGCACTGTTTATTCTGTTGCTGGCCTGCATCAATTTTACCAATTTATCGACCGCCCAGGCGGCAAAACGCTCCCGCGAGGTGGGTATTCGGAAGGTGATGGGGTCTGTGAAAAACCAATTGGTTTTTCAGTTTCTGACAGAGTCCGTATTGCTGACACTATTGGCGATGGTTGTTGCGTATGGCCTACTGTTCCTGTTGTTGCCTTATTTCAATCAGGTTGCCGATAAACAGCTTAGTTTTTTCTATTTCCTGGATTACCGGACCATCCTTACTCTTTTTGGGGTTAGTATTTTGTCTGGAATCATAGCGGGTGTTTATCCTGCGTTTTTTCTGTCGTCGTTCAGTATTATCAAGACGCTGAAAGGCGCATTTTTCGGTAAAGGCTCACAGAAAAAATCACTCCATAGCGGGTTGATCGTCTTTCAGTTTGCTATTTCGACCATCCTGCTGATTGCTACCCTGGTCGTATACAGGCAACTACAGTACATGCAGAATAAAAAGCTGGGCTACGACAAAGATCAGGTAATTGCTTTGCCCGATACTCGTCTGTTAGGTGATCAGCAACTAGCGTTTAAAGAGCAACTGGCCCAGAATTCGCACGTTGTTGCGGCCAGTCTGTCGCGCTACACGCCGGGAGGCATCATGATGGATGGTACGCAGATTTACCCCAAAAATGAAACCTCGAATGGTGCCGAAATCCATGCCAACATTTTCCATGTCGACTACGATTATTTACGTACATTAGGTATACAGGTGTTGCAGGGCCGCAATTTCTCCCGAGATTTTCCCACAGACTCTATTTCCGGTATATTGATCAACGAATCGGCGGTGCGCGAATTGGGGTGGAAAAACACGAATCCTGTCGGAAAATCAGTGGTTCGTTCTGGGAATCATGAGTTTAAAGTCATTGGCGTTGTTAAGGATTTTAACTACGTATCGGTCAAGCAAAAAGTGGCTCCACTTATGCTGATGATGGGCCGAAATTCGGGTGGTATTGTCGTTAAAATAAAGACCACCGATGTGTCTGGATTTCTGGACGATTTGAAAAAACAATGGACCGCGTTTAATGCTAATGGCCCGCTGGAGTATCATTTTCTGGACGATCAGTTTGCTACGTTCTATGCCAGTGAGCAACGTACGCAACAGTTGTTTACTGCTTTTGCCGTATTGGCTGTTATCATTGCCAGTCTTGGCTTATTTGCGCTGTCGGCTTTTGTGATCGAGCAGCGTACCAAAGAAATTGGCATTCGCAAAGTGATGGGCTCTTCGATACCGGGCATCGTGCAATTGCTGGTCAAAGATTTTATTCAGTTAGTTGTAATTGCCGTTGTGATTGCTTCGCCAATTGCCTGGTATGCCATGAATCATTGGTTGGAGGACTTTGCCTATCGCATTGACGTTGAGTGGTGGATGTTTGCACTTTCTGGGTTGATGGCACTTTCCATTGCCTTGCTGACGGTCAGCTACCAAAGTATCAAAGCGGCCCTGATGAACCCCGTGAAATCATTGCGGTCTGAATGATTTGTGTAGAGACGCCATCCTTGGCGTCTCCTGACCGGATGGTCCACCTGCCAGATGGTTTATTGCTGACGTAACAAATTGCTGACGCCAATGAGACGCCAGGTATGTCGTCTCTACATAGACTCATGAAACCACCTCGTCTCGCCGACCGACTTTTGACCTGGTTCTGTGCTCCGCATCTGCGGGAGGAGGTGCTGGGCGATTTGCATGAACGCTATGCCCTCCGGGTCAAAGGCCGGGGAGCCGCCAAAGCAAACGGGCGCTACTGGCTGGATGTGCTGGCCTATGTACGACCCGAATTTATTCGAAGACAACCTAGTGACTACCCTCAACCAACAAATACAACCATGCTACGGAATTATCTTAAAATCGCCTGGCGAAACCTGATACGGGAAAAAGGCTATGCATCGCTCAATATGGCCGGGCTGGCGGTGGGCATGGCAGCTTCTACGCTCATTTTCCTCTGGATTCAAAGTGAGCTTACCTACGACCGTTTTTATAGTAAAACGGATCGACTGTTTCAGGTATATAATCAGGATGTATTTAGCGGAAACCCGATGGTGTGGGGAACAACACCCTTACCGTTGGCCCCTACGTTAAAACAAAATTACCCCGATGTCGAGGAGGCTACCCGGTATCGACCCGCCAGTTTACTGCTGACAGCTGGCGATAGGAAGATGAACGTGGACGGCGCTTACGCCGATCCGTCCTTTCTGAATTTATTTGATTTTGATCTCCTCGCGGGTAATCGGGAGAAGGTGCTTTCCGGTGCCAATGGAATCGTAATTACCAAATCCTTAGCCGAAAAGCTGTTTGGAACCAGTGACGCCATTGGTAAAACGCTTCAGATTGACCACAAGGATAGCTTTTCGGTATCGGGAGTTCTGGATGACCTGCCGAACAATACCCAGTTTAACAAGCTATCCTTTCTGCTTCCCTGGGCCTATTTTATACCACCAGGCTGGGACTCTGATGGGTGGGGTTCGAACAATAACTATACGTATGTTCTGCTAAACGATAAGGTTAATGCAAGTGCCGTAAATGAGAAGATCAAACACGTTACGGCAGAAAAACTCAAGGGCGTTATTGAAGACGTATCCCATCGGCAGATTTTCCTGCATCCGGCTAGTAAGTGGCACTTATATGCTAAAGAAGAGAATGGGCAACTGGTTGACGGGAAGATCGTTCACGTGCGGTTATTTAGCCTCATTGCGGGTTTAATCCTGCTGGTGGCAGCTGTCAACTTCATTAATTTAACGACCGCCCGAAGCGAAAAGCGGGCAAAAGAAGTTGGCGTTCGAAAGGTAGCAGGCGCTCAGAAACAGTCACTGGTGTTTCAATTCATCAGCGAATCGTTATTGCTTTCCTTCTTTGCTGGCCTGCTCGCCCTGCTAATTGTACTACTGTTTATGCCGACGTTCAACAGCCTGACCGACAAACAACTGTCTTTGGAGTTAGGGTCGGTTAATTTCTGGTTGGGGGCTATGGCATTCGTTCTATTTACGGGCTTACTGGCGGGTAGTTATCCAGCTTTTGTTCTGGCTAATTTTCAACCCGGAAAGGTGATGAAGGGCATACATCATTCGGTAAACTCTGTTTTCTCACTGCGAAAAGGATTAGTAATTACTCAATTTAGCTTTGCTATTGTGTTGATTATAGGTACGTTGGTTATTAACGATCAAATTCAATACGCCCAGAACCGGGATAACGGATATGACCAGAACAACCTACTGTTTATGAACATGACCGGGGATTTGTCAACGCATTACGCCCCTTTTCAGCAGGAAATGCTCCACAATGGAGCGGCTGTTTCGGTGAGCAAATCCCTTGGCCCGATTACTAGTCTTAATTCCCGGCAATGGGGACTTTCGTGGCCGGGCAGCACAAAAGCCGATAAAGATGTGGAGTTTGATCGCTTTGCGGCCGATGAGAGTTTCCTCAAAACGACAGGTACACGATTGATTGCGGGCCGGGATATTGACGTTCGGAGCTATCCAACAGATTCGACGGCCGTTTTGCTGAATGAAACAGCCGTAAAAACGATGCATCTAAAAAATCCAATTGGAACAAGTATCCGGTTTGATTCGCACGATTGGCATGTTGTTGGCATTGTGAAAGATTTCATCTTTGCCTCACCTTACGAGCCGATTAATCCCGTTGTCGTTCATGGGCCTGCTGGCTCACTTCCGCTTTCCTGGATCAGTGTTCGGCTAAATCCGGCGAACACCACAGCCCAGAATCTGGAAATTGCCGAAACACTGGCTAAGAAATATAACCCTGGCTACCCGTTCGAGTACATCTTTGCCGATGAGTCATACAAGGCGAAGTTTGCCGACGAGCAACGGACTGGTTCATTAATCAGTCTGTTTACGGGTTTAACCATTATCATTTCCTGCTTAGGATTATTTGGCCTGGCAGCCTACACCGCCCAGCAGCGTACGAAAGAAATTGGCGTCCGTAAAGTGCTGGGAGCCAGTGTGACCAGCATTATCGGGCTTCTAACCAAAGAATTCATTCAGCTAGTTGGGATTGCTTTCGTCATTGGTGCACCCATTGGCTGGTGGTTCATGGAGAAATGGTTGCAGGATTACAGCTATCGCATAGCTATTGGTGCGGGGGTATTTCTGCTGACTTTGGTATCTGCCATTCTCATCGTAACCCTAACCGTCAGTGTTCAGGCCATCAAAGCCGCGTTAACGAACCCCGTGAAATCATTGCGGTCTGAATGATTTGTGTAGAGATGCCATCCTTGGCGTCTCCTGTGCGTCAGCAACAAACCATCCGGTCAGGAGACGCGAGTATCGCGTCTCTACATACAAAATACATCCCATGAACCCACCCCGCCTTGCCGACCGCCTTTTGACCTGGTTCTGTGCTCCTCACCTGCGGGAGGAGGTGCTGGGTGATCTGCATGAGCGGTATGCCATCCGAGTGAAACAGCGGGGCGAACCCAAAGCGAAGTGGCGCTATTGGCTGGACGTGCTGGCTTATGTACGACCCGAATTTATTCGAAGACAACCCGAAGAATACCCTCAACCAACCAATACAACCATGCTACGGAATTATTTAAAAATCGCGCTTCGGAACCTGACACGCAACAAGGTTTCGTCGTTCATCAACATTGGTGGGCTGGCAGTCGGTATGGCCGTGGCCATGCTCATTGGCCTTTGGGTGTATGATGAATTTTCCTTCAACACCTACCACGAACATTACGACCGAATTGCTCAGGTGCAGAGCCGTGAATATGGTGAACATGGAGTAGGCATAAATAACTCAATACAGTATCCGTTGGGTACTGAACTCAAAAAGAACTATAAAACTCATTTCAAGCACCTTGTCATGGCATCGTGGAATGTCGACAATGTGCTGTCTGCGGGAGACACGAAAGTCTCCCGAAAAGGGCTTTTTATGGAACCCGCAGCCCCTGAAATGTTGACACTGAAAATGGTGTACGGCTCTAGGGCTGGCCTGAACGATCCGCATTCCATTTTACTTTCCGAGTCTACGGCCAGGGCATTATTTGGCGATATTGACCCCGTCAATCAATTGATGAAAATCAACAACAAGCTGGACGTAAAAGTGACGGGGGTATATGAAGATTTGCCACTGAATACGCAGTTTAATGAGGTGAAATTTCTGGCCCCATTCGACTTGTGGGTATCCGATAATGCCTGGATCAAAGAGAAGGCCATGACCGATTGGCAAAATCATTTTCTTAAAGTCTACGCCGAAATCAACCCTAATACTGATTTCGAGACCGTTTCGGCCAACATTAAACAGGCAGAAATGAAGAATCTGGCTAATTTTCCGGAACAGGCTAAACTGACTCCTGAGGTTTTTCTGCTGCCTATGCGTGACTGGCATCTGCACAATTATAAACGTGGTGTTATTGACCAGGGGCCGATGCAGATGGTATGGCTCATTAGCATTATCGGGGCCTTTGTGCTGTTGCTGGCCTGCATCAACTTTATGAACCTGAGTACGGCCCGAAGCGAAAAGCGGGCCAAAGAGGTAGGCATCAGAAAGTCGGTAGGGTCGGTGCGAAGTCAGTTGGTGAATCAATTTTTCAGTGAGTCGTTTTTAGTGGTTGTATTGGCCTTTGGGCTGGCTCTTTTACTGACTTTTGTTGCCTTGCCCTGGTTCAACGACGTAGCCGCCAAGCAGATGGCAATTCCCTGGACGAATCAATGGTTCTGGATCGCTAGTTTACTCTTTATCGGTTTTACAGGCTTTATCGCTGGTAGTTATCCTGCGTTGTATCTGTCTTCATTCCAGCCCGTTAAAGTGCTTAAGGGGACTTTTCGGGTGGGGCGTTTGGCCGCTATACCCCGCAAAGTGCTGGTGGTAACACAGTTTACGGTTTCTGTTACCTTGATTATTGGCACCATTATCGTCTTCCGGCAGATTCAGTTTGCGAAAAATCGGCCAGTGGGCTATACCCGTGATGGGCTGTTGATGGTGGAAATGAAATCGGGCGATTTTTATGGCAAACATGAGGTACTCCGAACCGAGCTTCAGCGTACTGGGGCGGTCGAAGAAATGGCCGAATCAATGGGAAAGGTTACCGAGGTTTGGTCGGGCAACGGTGGGTTTAACTGGAAAGGGAAAGACCCGTCATTGGACGATAGTTTTGGAACACTGGTCGTAACGCCGGAGTACGGCAAAACGGTTGGCTGGCAGCTCGTAAAGGGGCGTGATTTCTCCCGCGATTTCATAGCCGATTCGTCGGGTATCGTTATCAACGAAGCGGCTGTTAAGTACATGGGATTGAAGCAGCCGATTGGCGAACGGGTTAGCTGGAAATTTCAGGATCAACCCATTCTGAATTTCAGAATTTTAGGGGTCATTAACGATGTGGTGATGGAATCGCCTTATGAGCCAATCGTTCCAACGGTTTTTATGATTCGGGCACATGGCCTCCCCAACTGGATGCATATTAAAATCAAGCCAACCGTTAGCGTGAGCGAAGCGCTGCCTAAGATCGAAGCCGTCTTTAAAAAGCTAATTCCGTCGGCTCCCTTCGAATATAAATTTGCCGATCAGGAGTACGCTCTAAAATTTGCCGCCGAAGAACGGGTGGGTAAGCTGGCTTCGTTCTTTGCCGTATTGGCCATCTTTATCAGTTGCCTGGGCCTGTTCGGTTTGTCGTCGTTCATTGCCGAGCAGCGTACTAAAGAGATTGGTGTTCGCAAAGTGCTAGGGGCCAGCATACTCAATCTGTGGGGATTACTCTCCAAAGAGTTTGTGAGTTTAGTGGCTGTTGCGTTTGGTATTGCCACGCCGATTGCGTATTACTTTCTCAGCAACTGGCTTCAGAAGTACACCTATCGAACCGAACCGTCGTGGTGGATTTTTGTCGCTACAGGTGTGGGTGCTTTGCTGATTACCTTATTGACGGTCAGCTTCCAGAGCATCAAAGCGGCATTGGTAAACCCTGTGAAGAGTTTGCGATCCGAATGATTTGTGTATAGACGCCATCCTTGGCGTCTCCTGTGCGTCAGCAACAAACCATCCGGTCAGGAGACGCGAGTATCGCGTCTCTACATACAAAATACATCCCATGAACCCACCCCGCCTTGCCGACCGCCTTTTGACCTGGTTCTGTGCTCCGCATTTGCGAGAGGAAGTGCTGGGAGATTTACATGAACGCTATGCTCTCCGGGTCAAAGGCCGGGGAGCCACCAAAGCAAGCGGGCGCTACTGGCTGGATGTACTGGCCTATGTACGACCCGAATTTATCAAACGTAAACCCGAGGAATATCCTAATCCAGCAATGACAACTATGCTACGGAGTTATCTTACGATTGCCCTTCGAACCCTGCTGAAAAATAAGGGCTATTCGGCTATTAATAGTGTTGGGCTGGCGCTGGGTATCGCCTGCTGCATGGCAATTGGTCTGTACGTCGTCGACGAGTGGCAGTATGACCGTTTTCACGCCAACTTCAATCGGATATACCGGGCGGTTGAGCACCAGAAACAGGCCGACGGGATGCATAATGTGGCGGTTACACCCGGTCCGCTGGCTCCCACATTGACTAAGGATTTTCCGGAGGTAGAGCAGACCGTCCGAATTGGCCGCTGGTCGGGGACCGTCGGTTACAAACAGAAAGTCGCCGAAGCGACCGGTATGCTGATTGTAGACCCTTCATTTTTTCAGGTGTTCGATTTTCCGCTGGTGGCTGGCAACGCCCGGAAAGCGCTGTCGAGCCCTAATGAGATTGTTATTAGCGAGAGCATGGCCGAGCGGCTGTTTGGGCTGAACTGGGCGCAGCAGCCTATTGTTGGCCAACCCATTGAGTTTACGAAAGACGACCATTTTACGCTGGCGGGCGTAGCGAAGAATCCGCCTGTCCGGTCGCACCTTCAGTTCGATGTATTGCTGCCCTACAAATGGCTGGAGAAAACCGACGAATGGAGCCAGAAATGGAACAGCAACAGCTACCATACCTATATACTCCTAAAGCCTGGTCTGAGTGATGCGTCTGAAGACCTGGCTCGTTTCGAAACTAAACTAAGTGGACAGCTCAAGCACTATCAGAGCGACACCGAGAATACGCTGTATCTGCAACCGTTGCGTGACATTTATCTTCGGTCGGTATTTGATTTTCAGACCGATTGGGGCAAACGAAGCGATATTCTGTACGTGCGCATATTTCTGGCAGTGGGCTTTATTGTGCTGCTGATTGCCATTGTCAATTTTATAAATCTGGCTACGGCGCGGGCTTCGCAGCGTGCACGCGAGGTGGGCGTACGAAAAACAATAGGGGCGAAACGGTCGGGATTGATTATGCAGTTTCTGGGCGAATCGCTGCTGATGACAAGTCTGGCCGTTACGATTTCTCTGGTACTATTACAGACCAGCATGCCGCTTTTCAACGATCTGACGGCTAAAAGCCTGGAACTGCCTCTTCATGAGCCAATGTTCTGGCTAGCGCTGTTCGGGCTGACCCTGGTGGTTAGTCTATTGACGGGTCTTTATCCGGCCTTCTTTCTGTCGTCGTTTCGTCCTGTACAGGTGTTAAAAGGAACAGTGAACTCGCTGGGACTGTCGGTGCGGTCCGGCCGTCGATTCCGTCAGTCGCTGGTGGTGGGGCAGTTTACCCTGGCTATTGCATTGGCTATCGGGAGCGTCGTGATTTATCGGCAACTAGCCTTCATTCAGGATAAAAAGCTGGGCTTCGATCAGTCGAAACTACTGTATGTCCGGATGAAAGGCGACCTGCGGTTCAACGCTCTGCGGCTCAAGCGCGAGGTCGAAAAGCTTCCCGGTGTAGCCCGCGTATCGGCCACGACAAGTGATCTGGTAGACATCACCAACTCCTCTAATGTTGAGTGGGAGGGGCAGCAACCTAACGATGCGTTTCTAATCACGAATATGAATGTCGACGCCGATTTCGTATCCACAACGGGTATGCAACTGGCGGCTGGCCGCAATTTTTCCTGGCGAATCCCGTCGGATACGTCCTCAACGATGGGCGCGTTTCTGATTAACGAAACGGCCGCCAGGCGCATGGGCTGGACGCCCGAACAGGCTATTGGCAAACGTATCCGGTTCTGGGGGCCATTGGGTCGGGTAGTGGGCGTATTGAAAGATTTTCATTTCCGGCCCCTGCGTGTTTCCATTGAGCCTTTTCTATTCCGTTTCCGTCCAGATAATGCGTATTTCAATATGCTGGTGAAAACTGCACCGGGCGCTTCGTCCGAGCGAGTCATTGCCGGACTATCGTCCGCTTACAAAAAATTCGAGCCGGTGAGTTCATTCCAGTATGGCTTTGTGGATCAAGACCTGGATGCGCAGTATCGGACCGAACAGCGTACGGGACGCATCATTCTGTATTTTTCTATTCTGTCGATATTCGTTTCCTGTCTGGGGCTGTTTGGCCTGGCGGCTTTCACGGCTGAGCAACGCACCAAAGAGATTGGCGTTCGGAAAGTGCTGGGGGCTAGTGTCGCCAGTATTGTTACGCTGCTTAGCAAGGACTTCCTGAAACTGGTGTTCGTAGCCATTGTGCTGGCCTGTCCACTGGCCTGGTATGCCATGAATCGCTGGCTTCAGGATTTCGCTTACCGGGTCGATATCGAATGGTGGATGTTTGCCCTGGCGGGCCTGCTGTCGGTGACTATTGCGCTATTGACGGTTAGTTTCCAGAGTATAAAAGCCGCGTTGATGAACCCCGCCAAATCGTTGCGGTCGGAATAGCGAGAAGAATGGCGTGAGTTCGCTTGTCAGTTCTTCGTTTTCTGCATCGTGGGTAAGGTGTTTACTGCATAGCCAATGGCCGATAAGCCGTATGAGTACATATTGGAAAAAGCTCTGATCTGATTGAATGGCGGAAGCGTACCATTATCGATCTGCAAACTCCTTCGGCGACTGACCCGTAAACTTGCGAAAAGCCCGGTTGAAGGTAGCTTTGGAGTTGAAACCGCAATCCAGCGCGAGGCCAAGTAGGCTTAAATGGGCGTTGGCTGGGTTACGTACCTGTAGTTTAAATTCTTCGACCCGGTATTCGTTGATGAAATCGTTGAAGTTCTTACCTGTCCCCACATTAATTACCTGCGATAGAACGACCGCATTGGTGTGTACCATTCGGGCCAGGTCGTTTAGGGATAAATCAGGTTCGAGGTAGGGCTTTTCAGTGGTCATATAGCCGAGTAGTTTATCCCGCAGCGTAAGCAGTTCATCCGAAATAGCGGGGGACAGGGTCGCTGGGTTTTGTAATGGCTGGCTGGAGGCAACGGTTTCGGTTAATTCGGACAGGGGTATTGACAACGTTGCTGTTGTCAATACCGGGGCTGATTCGGGAGTATGAAAGGCCAGTCGCCTGCCGGGTTGGAGCTGTGAAAAACCATTGATGCTGACGTAGTAAATAAGGACTACCTTCGCCAGTTCGTCCCACCAGTCCTGCCAGAAAGATAACTTTAGGGAGATACTTAAGCCGGTCATCAGAAAGCCAAAAACAGTGGTCAACGTCAGGGCGATAATAAAGTTTCGGAACCAGCGAAAACTGATCGTCTCGGTTTCTGAAAACTGGTTTTTGATCCATTCCCGGTATTGACGGTACAGGCGCAGGCTGAGGTATAAGTAAAACAAATCGATTAAAACGCCGATCCAGAACTCGATGGAATCAATGTGGTAGAGGGCCTGTACGTTGGCTTCCCAGAAACGTACAAAATCGCTCCCCATGGCAAACACACTAAGGTGATATATAGTCTGAACCAAAAACGGTACGGTATGCCAGAGGTCACGACGGGAAAATTGAAAATCGGCGTTCACCTGCGTGCGCAGGTAGAAATAGCATAAAACCGGAAACAGATACCCCAGCGTTCGGGGGAAGAATTCCAGCTGCTTCCATAATAGTTCAATGCCACCGAAGCCCAGCATGTACTCCCAGATGTTGAACGCCATGCCAACCAGCACCCACCCCAGCAAAATGTCGGACAGGCGTTCTTCACGCCGGCCACGCAGCCAAAGTAAAATGGCGTAGACCCAGGCTTGCAGGAAGCCAAACAATAAGGGGGAGGAGTAGGCACTGAAATAAAAATCCATGAACGAGTTGTGGCTTCGCGCTTACGAATTACTCAAAAATGTCGAATATGTGAAAATTATCGGCCTGACGAACCGTCAGAAAGGGCTTATGCTGGTCAATACGTTTTCCGCTCATAACCAGGTCCACCTGCTTAGGGTTGGCTATGTATAGCTTTGTGCCGGGTGGAACGTTGACTTTTCGAACACCTAAAGGCCATAAAATAGCAATTGTCGTTCCGTTTCCTGCTTCATCGGGCCGGTACGTGATTAAGGCAATCCGGCGGGGTAAGAAGCTGTTGTTCCGCAGCAGGACCGTCACATTAGTTGGTTCCCCAATCGGTTTAGTCACCTTTGGTTTAGTGTCCTTTACGTCCATACCGAGGGTTTCGCCAGCGTCGGCTGCCGTTACGGTCAAAATTAGCCCGGCTGTCGTTTCGCCATCCTGACTAAAGTATAACTTCGACCCCACTGGCCAGTTGCAGGCTACACTCTCCCGTTTGTTCATCGTGAAACCATAGGCAATGCCGGGGCCTTCGACACGAAACATGCGGTGGTAACCGAGGGTGTTTTTCAGGGTGAACGGTATACGGGGAACGCTTTCGGGGCTAGCCTGTTGGGCCTGCGCGGCCAATGATAGAAAATAGATAACAAGAAGTAGAAGGACGTATTTCGTTTGCATTGTCGTTGTAAGTTTTCGTTAAGGAATTAATTGAATTTGTTTCCCATGATCATCCGGCTTTGCCACTAACAGCAACCTGCCCGTGGGGCTAAGGCTTTTCATCGTTGCGTTAATTTCCTGCTGATTGATCTGGGAGAGTGGAGTAACAATTCGGATGGTCACGTCATGGATTTGCCCCGGAAATAGATTGATTGTGAAGTCGTTTCAAGATCGGTTCTGTTTATAAGTTTCCTTTGGTTTTGATACGTCCGGCGTCCTGGCCAGTTTCCCGTTCGCGGGCGGCTTTCACGTCGCTGCTACCCAGTCGGTAGCTAAACCGAATCGTTAGCCGACGGCTTTCCCATTTACGGTCAATGTAGAATTGCTGAGTCTGACCTTCAGCTAGTTGAGGGTTGCCAGTCCATGAAATGTCGGATTGCCGTGTACTGCTATTGGACCATCGCCACCGCATGGTGTTAAATACGTCGTCAATACCGATGGTGAGTTTACCCCGGTCATGCAGGATTTTTTTCTGAACACTGAGGTTTAGCGCCCCCAGCCCCCGATAATGGTAAATGGTTTGGTTGGTTGGCGCATTCCAGAAGCCTGATACCTGCGCCGACCAGGAGGTCGAGAGCGTAAACGAGTGCTGCATATACCCCTCAAAGGCGAACGTACGGGTGTCGAAGGAGCTTGACGGTGTGATGTTTCCCGTAAAATGATTCCAGGTGGCCCCGGCGTAAACATAACTGCTCCACCATTTTGTGAACTGATAGGGCGTGCTGAATGATAGGTTCAGTGCATCGGCCCGGCCTACGTTGGCAACTGTAGCGTAAGCCGTTATGCCCTGTTGTTGAATGACTTCCTGCGTATACCCATCGGTACGGCCATAGCTTATTTTTAGGGTCGAGGCCCATTTGTATGTATAACTCAGGGCCAGTGTATGCTCAAAAGAAGGTCGTAAATACGGATTGCCCCGTTCGCTGGTGTAAGGATCGACAGGGAAAGTGAAGGGGTTTAGGGATTGATAATTAGGACGGTTTATGCGACGGCCGTAGTTCAGGGCGAATTGGCTGTTGTTGGTCATCTGATACTGGATAAAAGTCGTTGGGAACAGGTTCAGGTAGGTGGTATCGGGCCGGTCGATCCGTTGATTCAAGAGGTCGGTCGAACGCCCCCGAATGGTGGAATGTTCGGCCCGAAGCCCTGCCTGTAAGCTCCACTTTCCCGCTGATCGATTCAATGACGCATACGCTGCACTGACCTGTTCGCGGTAGGTAAACCGATTGGTCCGGCTTACGTCGATCTGTTCCGACAAGCCGCCATAAGCCTGTAAATCGTTGGTTGTATTGACATCGGTATGCTTCAGCCCCATTTCGAGCTTCAGGCGTTTGCTCTTCCATTCCTTCACTGCGTCGGTTTTCAGGGTCAAAATGGTAATGGCTGTTTGGCCGTCCTGCCGCGAATGCCGGGTAAACAGTGGTTCGCCAGCCAGGGCGTAATAAACGCTGGTTAGTGTGTTGGGAGCCGTGTTGCTAAAGCGGGTGAGGTCGGCATCCAGGTTCAACTCGAAGCCTAGCGTATCAGTGTATCGGTAGTTGAGGGCTGCGTTGAATCGGTGGTTTCGGGATGGATTATCCACTGTGTTGGCAATGCTGGAATCAGGCTGGTTTTGGGTGTTGAAAATTCGGGTAGTCGTGTATGTTCCAAAGCGATTGGCCGCATGGTTACCTGATACAATCAGGCCGAGCGTTTGTTTGGCGTTGATAAAGTAGTCGATGCCGGTTTTATAAACGATAGCCTGTGTCCCATCGTGGTCGGCCCCTCGTTGTTGAAAATATTGGTTAGCTGTCAGCCGGTCAACGGCTACGTTAGTAATCTGAAAATTGTCACTGACCGCTACGTTACCGAACAGGTTCAGCCACCTGGTGCGATAATTCAGGTCGAGGGCTGCGTTGGCGCGGTGATGATCGCTTTGGCCATACCCACCCGATACGTTTCCGTTCAGACCCAGGCTCTTGTCGCGCCGGAAGCGGATGTTGATAATGCCTGCCCCGCCCTGAGCGTCATACCGAGCTGAAGGGTTTGCAATTAGTTCAACGTTCTCAATGTTGGTAGCGGGGGTTGCCCGTAGTAGATTGGCCAGGTCGTTTGCCGAAAGATTCGTTGGTTTTCCATCGAGGTATACCGTTGCGCCCTGTTTTCCCGCCATTTTAATGTTATCGTTTGGGTCGATCATGACGCCGGGTGCCTGCTGGAGCAGTTCATAGGCGGTTTTACCCTGAGCCGTGGCGTCAGCGGCTATATTCAAAACAGTTTTGTCGATCTGTTGCTCGATGTATGCCTTCCGACTACGTACCGTTATACTCGCCAGTATCTGGGTAGAGGTTTGCAGCCGGAGTGGTTCAACGGTTAGTGACTGCCCCGTATTTAGTGTAACGGCGTCGCTGATGGCCGTCGTCATACCAATCAGTGATGCCTGAATGCGATACACCCCGACCGGAATAGCAGCCAACACATACTGCCCATCCTGATTGGCTACGGCACCTCTTACCAGTGTGGAGTCTGTCAGACGGAGTAGTTTAACGACAGCGTAGGCGGCTGGCTGCTGGTTAGCATCCTGAACCGAGCCGGAAATTGTTTGGGCCTTACCCGAAAAAGCGGTCAGTAGCAGGGGAAGTATGTAAAGGAAGCGTTTCATAAGCGTGTCATCATTTGGGCTGATTGATGACACAAAGGTGGCTAAGCAGCTTTCTCGCTTCGACTCATGAATAATTTGAGACGGCTCAGGTTATAATTTGAGACCTAAATGATAGCTCAGGGCCATTGAGGGGCTAATTGTAAGCCATTACGAGTCGATATTGACTGGTGGACGTTTACCCTGAGCTGTCATTGACCATTGCATTATTGGTAGCTAGTTTCCAGAGTGATTAAAGAGCGAAAGAGTGAATGAGTGAAAGAGCGAAAACCTGCCGGACGGCTTCGCTCTTTCACTCATTCACTCTTTCGCTCTTTAAAATCAGATCAACTTATTCGTAATCGCTAGTTTGATCAACTGGGCAGTGTTTTGGACGTCGTATTTGGCCAGCATGTTTTTTCGGTGGCTGTTGACGGTACTGACGTCGATAAAGAGCTGGTCGGCAATTTGCTGGTTGGTCAGGCCATCGGCGATTTTAATCAGAATCTCTCGTTCCCGTCGGGTCAGTACAGGAAGGGCTATGGCGTCGGGTTTGTTGAGGGTTATTGAGGCTGACAGACTAAAGTATTTTCGATGCTGTATGACCGTTTTGATGGCGTCTACGATTTCGTGTTGAGCTGCATCTTTCAGGATATAGCCGCTGGCCCCGTTTTCGATCATCTTTTTAATTATGCCTTTTTCATTGTTAATGCTAAGCGCCAGAATATGAATCGCGGGGTGGTTTGCCTTAACCTGCTTACAAAGGTCGAGACCGTTGCTATCGGGGAGGTTGATGTCGAGGACAATCACATCCGGGTGTTGGTGCTGAAGCTTACTAAGCAGGTCTTTACCCGTAGCCATTACGCCCAGACAATTGATGTCCGGTTCACGCTCGAATATGGCTTTCAGCCCCTCCGAAACAAGCGGGTGATCTTCTACAACCAGTAGGTTAATCATGGGTTAGCGGAATTTCGATGTAGTACGAACAGCCTTTACCGGGTTCAGTCTGTAGGTCGATGCTGCCTTTAAGATACGTAATCCGATGGTAAACATTCTGAATACCCATGCTTCGGTTATCATTCACTCGCCTGGGGTCGAACCCCTGCCCGTTATCTTCAATGGTAAGATTAATCTGCTGGCTCTTCGCCATGATCTGAACGAGCACCTCGGTCGCGTTTGCATGCCGAACAATATTTGTCGTCAGTTCCTGCACCACGCGATAGATGGTCGTTTTATACAGATTGTCGAGGGGAACGCTATCGAGCCCGAAGGTTTGGTATGTAACGTTGATGCCCGTGTTTTCGGTTAGATCTTGGATGTAGTCCCGGAGGGCATCTTCGAGGCTGAGCCTGACTAGTGTTTCTGGCATCATATTGTGCGATACCCGGCGTAGTTCTGCCAGGGAAGCATCCAGCAGGTTCATGCTTTTTTCGAACGCCAGCGCGTTTTCTTCCGATAGGACAAAGGTTTGTTTCATGGCTTGAAACGAATATTTAACACTGGATAAAATGCCGCCGAGGCCGTCGTGCAGGTCTTTGGCCAGGCGGCTCCGTTCGTCTTCCTGTCCTTTCACAATGGCGTGGCTGGCCAGCAACTGCTTTTCGTGTTCCAGTTGCCGGAGCGTTTGTTCGTACAAGGCCTTTTCCTGCTTCCGAATCCGCGCCCGGTTCTGCATCCAGAGGCCAAAGAAAAACAGGGCGCCTACCAGCACAATTATCGAAAATGCCAATAGACTGACGAGTCGCTTCCGGTTCTGATTTTCGAGCGAAAGTTGCTGAAGAGCAGCCTCTTTCTTTTCGGTTTCGTACTTCGTAGCCAGTTCGCGTGTGGTTTTTACGATGCTGTTGTTCAGGCTCACATCCCGCAGTGAGTCGGCCAGTTGCTCGTAATGGGCGGCTCGCTGCGGGTCACGTTTATCGGCCAGCAACAACCGGGCGTAATGGGTATAGTAGGCCTGTAGGTGCTGAATATTGCCCGATTTACGCCCTTCGATCAAGGCCGTTTCGAGATGGGATAGGGCAGGGGTAAACTGGTTTTGATAGTAATAACCGACCGAGAGCCAGTAATGAGCCTGAGCTGTTCGGTCGGGCGATTGCAGGCCCGGACTTAACTGCTGCAAGGCCTGTGCATGAGGTAAAATAGTCTGAAAATGCCCCGTTTCCAGATCGTGCTGACATTCGTTTTGCAGCGCATCGGCCATGGCTACGGTGTCGTTGAGTTTCCGGGCGAGTGTCATAATCTGTTGGTTCGTCTGGTTGGCTTCGGTACGTCGGCGCAACTTCCAGAGAATGGCTTCTTTATTGACCAGATGACTTAGGTAAAACCCGTCTTCAAACGCCCGGCTAATGGCAATGGCCTTGTTGATGTACGTCAGGGCAGTTTCTGGTTTATCGGTTTGCATAAATACCGAACTGAGGTTGTTGTACACATTCGCCAGTTTGACGCTGTCCTGAAACGACTCGAAAATGGGCATCGACTTAAAATAATAGACTGTTGCCGAATCGAGCCGCTGCATTAGTGCAAAGGTATTACCCATATTCTCATACATGATGCCTTCGCGCATGGGGTCTTTTCGGGCCCGACTCAGCGCAACGCCCTGTCGGAGCAGCACCATGCACTGATCGTATTTGCCTTCCAGATTCAGCAGTTCGCCCTCGCTCGAATAATACCGGATGATGCCTCGCACAAAGCCCAGTTTCTGGCTCAGCAGGTAGCCATCGTGGTAGTAGCGCCGGGCTGTTTTGATGTCGTTGTAGGCATACTCGTCACCAAGTTTGTTCAGGAGCTTAACCCGGTTTGTATCGGGTTGGGAGGTAGCCAGCTTTTGTCGCAAGGCCACCAGGTTACCCGTCTGTGCCCAGCAAGTCATATCGTGCCTCAATATAAGTAAGACAGCTAAAGCGATAAGGAAGCGGCTGGCAGTCAGCTTCATGGCTTATAGGTAAGGATTGGAATAAAGACTCAAAAAAAGGGCTTTTTCGGTAATAAAAATTCCCCTTTTTTGGGGAAATGGAATGCCGGCCATTTTCCTACTTTTGGCTCGTTTCCCAGACCTCCATTCCCGATTATGAAACGAGCCCTTATGAGTTGCTTTCTGTTATTGGCTGCTTATGGACTTACCTATGGCCAGTTAACGACGCTATTCCCACCAGCAACCGCAGGTTATAAACCCGTGGGCAAACCCGACTGTACGTCGATGAACATGGCTGGTCTACCGCCCATGAACACCTGTTCGCAGAAATACAGCAATGGCAAACAGATCATTACGATCTCCCTAACCGAATATCCGAAGGGCAATCCCACGATGGTGGACTATGGCGCTGGTGGCAATCGGCAGGGCGATGACCCATCTGCGGGTGCGCACAGCTACGAAAAGCTGGTTGTGGGCCGTGCCAAAGGGAGTGTTACGTTTATGAAACAGACAAAATTAGCTACTGCATCGCTGACTGTAGATAACACGCTATTGCTGGACGTAAATGGTGCCAATCAGCCTGATGCCGAAGCTGTAAAAGCCTTAGCCAAAGCGTTGAAACTATGAAAACAGCTCTTTTGCTGCTGATCGGTTGCATGGTATCAGGCGCCTGTTTGGGGCAGGAGGGCCGTCCGGCTCTGGAAGCTGAAACCGCCGAAGATGAGCGGGTAAAAACGATCATTCAGAAAGCATTACCGCATGACCTGCCAGATTGGCGAGTTGAGGACGAATCGAAAACGACGGGCGTCACCTGGTTTCACGACGGGGGGGCAGCCGTAAAGTACCCGTTCGCACATGGTTATTCGATTCGCTATGTCCGGCAGAATGTGAGTGAGGCCGAAAAAGATCAATGGCGAAAAATAGCCGTAGATGTGGCCGGTGTTCAGAAGATGCTGGATGAAACCGAGTGTGAGATTAAGGTTCGGGTAAATGGTTTCAGTAGTCGGTTAGAAACAGATGGCACTGCCCAGAAACGCGGTTTCCCGTCGTTTGATCTGGCACTGATCGGTCCACATGAAAGCCGGCTGATGATGGGAATTGGCTGGAATACAGCGAAGGCCGAAGCCCTGGATGACCAGCGAATGGCTTATTCGCTGTTGGCTCCTTTGAACCGGGCAATGCCAATGACTCAGATTCAAACGGTGCTTCTGGAGGTGAAAGGATCGCCTGCCGTGCTCGACTATTTTTTGAAACAGATGGATATAGCTGCTTTGCGTACGTTGGTAGGAGCGCAGAAAATAAGTAATCAGGCGATTTCATCGGCAAAGGCAGTCGCGAACGAAGTTGAAAAACCGTTGACCAACCCACTGGCTGGCATCAATGAAATAGAATTCACCCTCAACGGAGGTAATTTTCAGAATCGGCATATTCGCCTGAAGCATTCCAGCGATGGTGAATTCGGTTATCTACGCAATAACCACCCTAACCCAACTACCACTGAAAATGCCGTAACGCGTATTCTGATTCAGGAAGATGACGACTTTAAAACGAAAATGAAGAGCGGCTTTCTGGATATTACTATCCCATTCATCCGAAAAACAGGCACATTTGAGGTTTATGCCGGTGCCGAAAAGGCGTCGTTTTCGGGAGGCATTAACTGCTGGGATGGCTGCGAGTACAGTTTTGATGCCAATGGGCTGACGGTGACGGTTACGCGTTATGATCCCGTCGGTGGGTTTATTGAAGGTACATTTACGGGCGACGTAAAAGTAGGCTATCGGCTCAATCAACCTTTGGATAACGATCAGAAAAAACGGCCCAACGCCCAAATCAATGGCCGGTTCAAAGTACGTCGGAAGGCCGACCGATTCTAAAATTTAACCATTCACAATCACGAAAAACGAATTATGCAAACGTACTTTTTATTGGGCATTGCCCTGCTTACAGGTGTAGGCGCATTCGCTCAGGATATGAAGGCCTATCAGAATTATGATTTTGTAGCCGGGGATAAGATCATCTTTAGCGATGACTTTCAGGATAGTCAGGTGGGCGAATTCGGTACCCACTGGAAGTTGAAAGAAGGGCAGGCCGTTGTAAACAAATCAGGCGACGAAAAAGCCTTTTTCATTACCAAATTTTACACGGCTTTAGCCCCCCGCGTTAAAACGCCAGCCTATTTGCCGAAAGACTTTACCGTCGAATTTGATGCCTGGCTGGATGCTGGCTACGACTCAAATCCGGGAGTGAGGGTTGAGTTCACGAATGGTGAGGATGCCGTTATTACTGTGGAAACGAACCGGGATTATACCACCTTCTACGGGCCAGAAGGGAAACTGAATGGCGACAACCCGGAAGAGGTCCGGGCCGAAAATTATTTCAACAAATGGATTCACTATGCCATTGCTGTAAAAGGTAACCAGCTAAAAGTATATGTCAATCAGTACAGGGTTCTGACTGTGCCCGATGTGACGTTTAAGGCTACCAGCTTATTGGTAAAAGGGGATGCCAGTGAAGGCAAACCCATGGCATTCAAGAATTTTAAACTAGCGGCTGGCGGTGACCAAAACCTGATTGGCAAAGCCTTTACCGATGGCAAATACATCTCTCACGGGATCAACTTCGATGTCAACAAAGCCGTCATCAAACCGGCGTCGATGGGTGAAATCAATGCCATTGCCAACATTCTCAAACAAAATCCATCGCTTAAGTTTGAGGTGGGCGGCCACACCGATTCGGATGGTGATGATGCCAGCAATCTCAAACTGTCGGAAGCACGGGCCAATGCCGTAAAAGCTCAGTTGGTATCGATGGGGATTGATGCTAGTCGGCTGATGATCAAAGGGTATGGCGAAACTAAGCCCATCGGCGATAACAAAACCGTGGAAGGTAAAACCGAAAACCGTAGGGTGGAATTTGTGAAAATTTGACTCTACGGTTTTTGCATCACGCTCCTTGATCCACGCGTTCAATACACGACAACCTCCGGTTTAGAAGACTGTAATTTCTGGTACGGATTAGTCAGAAATTCCTGTATCAGACGGCCCCATTCGGCCCCACCAACGCCATGAGCGTGATTCTTAAACAAAACTCGCTGGCTATTGGGCATGTAGTGATGAATCCTGTCGATATACAGTGGACGGCAGGCATTATCCATTTCACCGTCGGCCAGTAAGGCTGGTTTCGCTGAATAAAAAGGCTGTTTAGTGGCTGGTGTTATGGGCGGTACGTTCCAGCAATCACACATGGCTTTATACACGTCATTAATAGGATAGCCCTTTAGGTACGGATAGACTTCATAGAGTTGCTGAAGAACTTTTTCGCTGTGATACGCTGTCTGATCGGCGCAATACACAGAAATACGCATACCTGAAGGGCCGTTTGTTCGTTCGAGTTTGTGCTCCAGGAAAGGCCTTATGTATCGGTTGTGGTTACCTTTTATCATTTCTGTGATAGCATACGGCACTTCCTTCATCGATGTATTGACCAGAATATCCAGCAACTCCCTACGCGTATAGTTGATCAGTAGCGTATCCGTTTTACCTTTGGCTACGTAAGGCATTGTAAACTTTTTGCCGTCGATAGCAGTAAAATACTGCTCGAATTTTGCCTTCAGATTCCTATAACGCGCTTTATCCGTCGAATCGCTTTCTACATGCCGAAACAGCACGTTCAGGGATTCGGCAAAATTGGCTGGTTCATCTTCATCAATCGGTACAAACGTTGGCAGCGGTGAATCCAGGATTAAAGACCTAATTCGTGAAGGGTCGCGCTGGAGCACAGCAGTCATTAAGCCACCACTATAGGAAATGCCAATTAAATTGACCGAATCGACCTTGAGCGTTGCCAGCAGATCGTGCATATCCGATACGGTTTCATCGGTATTATAGCCAGTAAGGTCAATGCCTTTCGCTTCCAGTGCTTTTTTATAGCGTTTTACCCCAACCACTACCATACTGTCTTTGTCCAGATTTCTCCGATAGGATTCTGCGATGGCATCCGACAACTCATTACTCCACAGGTTCGGCACCGCAAAATGAGTACCTCGCTGTTCAAAAGCAATGCAATCGCGGTCATTGATAATGAGCGACTTCGATGCACCCTGAGCCCAGCCTAATGAACTGCCGCCGGGGCCACCACTCGTGAACAGCACGGGGTCTTTCCGTTTAGCAGGATTTTTACTCTCGACCCAAATGAAAGGCAGCTTAATGGTTTTGCCATTCTTCTTTTTCCGATTTTCGGGGACAATCAGATAGGCACAATGCGTCCGAAAACTGCTGTCTATGTTGACCTGGCAAGGGCAAGCCTCTAACTGGCGAACAACACCCGGCTGGCTTCTAACCGGGGTCAGGAATGAAACGAAAAGGGGAATGAGTACGGTAACGATTGATAATCGGTTCATCAGCTGCTGTTTTTTCTGCAAATGAATCGGAATTTTCACGCCGATTTTAGTAAAAAACGGACATTCTCAATCCAGGCAGCTTATTGAAAAGTTACTTTCGAAATCGTACAGGTTGTATCCATTCCTGAACAGAGCCACGTTGTTATTGCCCCAAAACAATCAGGTTGATGAGGTAATCTGTTCGTTCTTACGTTCTGCGCTCGTTGACTTTCTGCCCCGTAAATCTGACGACATCCCTGTAGAAGTGGCTCATGTCGTAATAGCCAAAGTCATCGGGTGAGAAGCGATCGTTATGGGCAACATAACTGGATAAAGCTGCCCGCACTCTCATCATCGAAAGGTATTGCTTGGGTGGGGTGCCGATAACCCGATGAAAATACCGATTGATGGTTTTTGATGTCAGAAACATCCGATCGGCGAGTTGGCTCGTGTTTAGTTCCATGCCGTTCGCGCCGAACGTACCAATCGTATCACTCACCATTGTCCGGTAATGATCGGCCTTTTTACGGTCCTGTAACTGGTTTAAAAAGAATGACTCAATCAGATGGACGCGCTCTTCGAAATGGATGGCCTGTTTAATGCGCTGAATAAGCAGGATGGGTAAAACCGTTTCCAGCGGCACCACCTGATCTTTGAATTGAACCTGATTGATACCTGAAATGGCTTCCAGACCGCCCGGAAAAAACTTGATCGTGAAAATGTGATCGGTCGGCAGATTATGCCGCTCAACGATGTTGTTGCGCAGAATGAGCACATCGGTCTGTTTCTGAATCTGGTATACTGTTGGGCCCACAGTTAGCTGATACGGTTCCCCTAGATTGATGTAACAGGTTGGGGTCCAGCTCGGAAACATCCTGACTGTAAACGAATTATTGGCCACGTGCCGAAAGGTTTCTTCTGCCGACGATTCTGAAATGAACTCAATGTAATCCGTCAGTTCATTGTTGGGAATGTAGAAGCGATAAAGCTTTCGGATGTTGTCAAATATCTCCGTCATTCTTTTATGGATAGGGAACTTCTTTTATCAATATGTCCAATCGGTATCTCCGTTTGTTTAAACCCTGTATGTTTCTGCTCCACTTCCACTAATGCTGTTGATGCGATTTTGTAAGATCGATAATTTTTCAATAAGGGCGGCAAACGATAGTGTTTCGCCATAAATCATGTTTTCCTGCATTTGGCGATAATCGACTTGCCATTCGGCTAGTAAGTGGTCAGGTGGCACAAAGGCCAGTTTGTCGGGGCTATGATTGCTGTAATCTATCCCGGCAATGGAGGTGAACCGTTTGCGGTGGTCCACAATGGTTTGGTATAAATCAGTATCGTTTAAAGCGATGTCGGCAAAGGCAGATTGGCTTAGCTTTTCAATGTCGTACAGGTGGCGGCTCAGGCGATCGACTCGGATTTTGTCGGCGGGTTTCTGAAATTCTTCGTGTAGCAGAAAGATTTTTTCCAGAAAGGTTCGTTCGGGATTTACCACCGGGATGGTTATTGGCGCGTCGGCAAAGGGACGGTCGCTAAACTGCTCCGCAACCAGTGTCGTAAAGGTTCGGGCGGTGGTTGGTTCCCTCAGCGATCGACAACCAACCTCAACCAGCACACGGGGCTTTACGTATGTCTCCTGCTCGGTCAGACTTGGATAATAAATCTCAATAATAACCGGGTCCTGATCCGAATGCCCCGTATGTTGATAGCCTACGGTTACACCCCTAAAGCCAGCTTCGTTGAATGTAGTGGTGAGTTCTGGTAGGAACGTTTCCGTCATGAATTGGTACGACTTTTTACGAAGCTTTTTGATGGTTTGCCGGTCCAGATCGCCCGGATAGCCAAGGTAATCCCGGTCGATAGCCAGGTCAATATCTTCGGAAAACCGCTGAATCAAGCCCCAGCCTTTGCTTAACGATGTGCCGCCTTTGAAGATCAGCGCAGGGGCGCATTCCATCGAAAACACCAAATCCAGTGTATGTACCACCCACCAATCTTTCTCGATAGCCACAGCGGGCAATCCCATGCGCCGGGCTGTTTCAGTAAAAATAGCTAGCCTGGTTGCATCGGGCAATTGCAACCATGTCTGCAAACGTACTTTATCAATCATGCATACGTGTATTGATGAGTGGGCGCAGGAGTTGCCTTATCCATTCTGGCGCTACGTTAATGTCGTGCTGGAGATGATGTGGCTTTTCGTCTTTAAGCCGCTCTCCAATAAGTCGTAATTCATCAGCCGTTACCTTGTCTTTGCCAATGGTACGCAGTGCCTGAATGACTAGCTTACTGATTTCGCCGGTAGCTGCCAGATTTCGGGCACTGGCTTTCTTAAAAGTAATTGTCTGTTTGCCTACTGTTACTTTTCTCGGAGATGCATCGGTATAATAAACGATGTTCAACGGAACCTGTGTAGTAAGTCCTAATTTATAAAGCGCATAGCTGCCAGTGGGTGCTATCCGGGCTTTGTCGCGTTTGGCAATGGCAGCCGCAATGGTTTCAATTCCTGGCAGAATCGGCCCAAGAATCTCGTCCTCAACGGGCCTTACGTACATACCAGTAGCAACACGGTATAACTTCCCATCTAGTACTAATCGCTCCAGTGCTTTGGCTACCGTTTTCGCAGTAGCAATACGTAAAAAACTATCGACGAAAAACACTGTACCCTTTCGGGAACGTAATACTTCTTCAAGTATTTGTATTTCAGTATTTTCTATCATTTTTTTATATACGTTTCGTCGCAAATTTAGTAATAATTTGCGACGAAATCAGACCATGAAGCCCATTGTACTAAGGTGGCCTTTCACGCGCCAGTTCAATTCTTTACGGTATTGGTGTTTCGTAACGTTCGGCCAGTTCATTAGCGGTGTCGTCGCTAAAGAGGAAGATAAGCTCTTCAAGTTGCTTCTAAATAGCCGCTTTGCTGATTTTTTCTTTGTCGTTGATGACCTTGTCGCGTAAGAAATTTAAGGGTTTTCATATTGGTATTAATTGTCGAAAAGAATTGAAATTGAAACCAAGTGATCTATAGATCATTCCGAAATGAACTCAATATACTCCTTCATTTCGTTGTTCGGAACATAGAATTGTACAGCTTTCGGATGTTGTCGAAGATTTCCGTCATTGGCTTTAAAGCTGCTTAAAATGCCTGATATACGAGCTTATCCTTTGTGCGTAATCTAATATCATTTACGGCTCCCGTTCCCCGAAATCCATAGACGAGTCCTATGATTTCTACCTTCTTCGCTGGAAGTGCTGCTGAATAAGCCACTTTATCATTGACAGTATAATATAGTTTTTGCCCATCGCTATGACAGGCTACATGGACCCAATCGGAAAAGTCGACGCCCAGCCCGGACAAATCCGTGTTTTTCCCCAATACAGTCCGTGCTCCGTCCATCAGCATCAGTTCCGAAACGCAGCCTTTCGTACAGAGCGGTATTGAGATGGGCATGTCGTTGGTCATCAGCACAATCCATGATACCTGGCAGGTAGCGGAACCTTCGCTGTATTCATTTTTTACCCGGCAGTCAAAAGCGAAATCCGTTACGGGTACGGGTTCGAAATTGCCGACGTTGAAATACTTCACTAAAGGGGCTTCGGGCTGTAAGGCTACGTTTTTCTGCTGAATGGCGGTGATGGGCAGCCGAAGCTGCCCCTGTGCTATAAAATCAGTCGACTTCAAATAAATTGGTACCGGCTTCGTGGCAATGGTACCTAGCCAGCCATTGGTGGGAATCAGCAGCGAATGTTCCTTCACAACCTCATGACCCACCACCAGCTTGGCCCGGTAGAACCCCGGTTCATAATAGATGGATGTGTGGGTATTTCCGTCTTTGGCGACCACTTCACGGCGGGTCTGATCCCAGGATTGCTGAATATAGACCGAATCGGTTGGAGAAGCTGAGGCATCGTAGGTAAAAATAACCGAGTTTGGAATGGTGCGGGTGAGTGGTTTGCTACTGAAGCTATACTGAGTGGCATCGACCTGCGGATTCTTCTGCTCAAACGCCACTACGCCAAGCAGAACGGCCACAAGTACAACGCCTGACATCCAGCCTAGCCGACGCCAGTTGATGGATGGCTTCATCGGTATAGCTAGAATTGATTCCGTCGGTTCCGCGATTTGAGATGGCGATTCAACAGATGTTTCCTGCGACCGAACGAACTGCCGCCAGTCGGCATAACCGGCAAACTGAGCCAGCGTATTGAGTGTGGTAGTACTGGGTAGATGCTGATAATCTACCCGTCCCCAGATTCTTCGTAGCGTACTCGCGCTTAACGAGACACCGGTTTCGTCCAGAATCCGTTGCTGTAGATTCTCAAAATCGGTACTGGTCCAGGTTTCGACCGCTCCCCAATCGAGTTTCTGTTCGATCAATTGTTTGCAACGGAGCAAATCGGTAGAGTCGGAAACCATTGTCTGTCAGTGTGATATAACTTGAAAAAACTTGAATTCGGAATGATTTTACGCAGATGTCCTTTTGCGATACGTTTGCTAGCGTATTCTTAATCAGTGTACGAGTTTACATGTTTTTACGATCAATTCCGATGCAGCCTGTTGCCTTTCAAACGATCACGAATCACTTTTTCGTCAATCCGAACGCCTTAATCACTAATCGTATGTACCGACTTCCTTTTCTTCTGCTTGTTCTGCTGGTTTTTGTTCGGCCAGTATACGCTCAGAAAACGACTGCCCGTAAACCGCAGGAACTACACATCCCAATGACTGCCGAACGGTGGAGTTATGCTCCGGGGCAGGTCGAATTCATGACTGGCAAAGAGGCTGGCATCATGAAAATTATAAAAGGTCCCAAAAGCATCGTGCTGAAAGATGTGACCTTCAGCAATGGTACCATTGAATACGACGTCGAACTTACGGGCCCTGGCTTTCCGGGTATTAATTTCCGAATGGACGCCGATCAGCAGAATGGCGAAAATTTTTACATACGTTCGTTTGGGAAAGTGACGCCCGATGTTCGGACCACGCTGCAATATGCCCCCATCATTAAGGGAATGAGGATGTGGGATATGACGGACGAATACCAGACGGGCGCTACCATCGCCGAAACGGGCTGGAACCACGTAAAGCTGGTGATTTCGGGTCGGCAGATGAAAGCGTATGTCAACGACATGAGCAAACCAGCGCTGATTGTACCGGAACTGGAAAGCCCGGAACTATCGGGGAGTATATCGCTGAGCGGTGCGGTCAATTATGCCAATTTCGTCATCAAGCTTGATGCTACCGAAGGACTCAATCCAGAAGCTGGTTATAACGTACTGGCTCATGATTCCCGGTATCTGAGAAACTGGCTGGTCAGTGAGCCTGTCATATTTCCGTTTGGCAAAGAGCCGGTCGTTGGCGTACAGAGTACCTACGGAAAAGCGGGCCGGGCTGAACTCCCCGACAGCACTACGCGCTGGTCGCCCATCAAAGCCGAAAGCCGGAATATGGTCAACCTGAGCCGACGGTATGCCCATAAAGATGGTGAAGTTCGGCTGATGGCCTGGCTCAAAACCAGTATTCAATCCGATAAAGCGCAGGAACGGCTGCTGAATCTGGGCTTTAGCGACGAGGTATGGGTGTTTGTAAATGGGCAATTCCTATATGCCGACAAAAATTACTTCGGCACCCCGCAGCAGAAATACCCGGCTGGTCGGTGTACAATCGAGAATACGACCATCCGGCTGCCGCTAAAAGAGGGTAATAACGAAATCCTGATTGGGCTGGCCAACTATTTCTACGGCTGGGGCATCGTGGCTCGTCTGGACGACACCGTCGGCATTCAGACGATGAAATAGACGCAGAAACCCAATCCCACTTTTTAGCTTGTCAATCAGTATATAACATGAACAAGTTCTTTCAAAGTCTCCTCGTTATCAGTGTTTTTAGTCTGTCGCAGCTCAATGCCCAGACGTTGTATGTCGATGCCGTCAATGGCAAAGATAACGCTTCCGGCACGCAGACTTCGCCTGTGGCTAGTATCGAAAAAGCCGTAGCACTGGCGCACGATTTTTCGGGGAACGAACCCGTAACTATTAAACTATTTCCAGGCTTATACACGCTCCAGAACCTGGCCGAACTTAGAACAAAGCAACAGCCCGACAAGGCAGGTTCGTACACGCTGGAAGCCATTATTATGCCCGATGATGATGACTGGAAGCCCACCAAAATGCCGGTCATTCAAAGCGTGTCGGCCAACAATTCAACGGTTCAGTTTGCGCACTCAGTGGGTTTTTTAGTGGACCAGAATAATGTGCGTTTCAAGGGACTCAAGTTTGTTGGGAATGCCAATCCGGCTGTGAACTATTACTACCCCATCTCCCGAAAAAACGAAGCCCTGAACGGACTGACAGTTTCGCAGTGCTATTTCATTGGTGAGAAAAACTCATCGCCTATTCAGGGCGCTATTTGGGCGCATGGAGGGGGGACGCACGTAGATCACACCATTTTCTACGGCTGTAAAAACGCCCTGCTGTTGTTCAAATCCATCAGCGATTTTTCGTTGACGAATTCGATTGTTTCCGGCTCCTACGAAGCTGCGGTATGGTTCGGCAAAAATGACCCTGACTTTCAATTTAGCAACAACCTGATCACCAACTGTGAGTACGTCTGGCTCCGACCCGAAAACACCGCGCCCAGGTATACCTTTTGGAATTCGGTCATGGCTGGAAACACGCATTACATGGGATTTTTTGGTCCCAAAGGGGCTGTAGAAGCCACAGAAAATAATCAGGTCGAACAGAATGTGAAAAAATCGGGGACTGTTGTATTGAGTGAGGTGAAAACCAATGGCTTACCAGCCGACTATTTGAATCCGTTGCCACAGTCTGAAGGCTATGCGTTGAAGGCTGGCATTTTTAAGAAACCGAAGCAATAAGACTGATTAGAGCTGTGCTTACGGGCTACGCCCTACTTTATTGTCTATTAAAAAAGCCAGACGACGTGACGTTGACTGGCTTTTTAGTTCGCTTACTAGAACAGTTATTACTTAAAAATCAGATGCCTTTTACAGCGTCTCTGTCTATTAGCGATTCATGAGTGTATAACATTATAACGGTAGCGTTTGTTAAACGGTCTGAAAAATTGTGTAATAATTTTTCAGATTATTACTGATTGCTAAACGGTTCCCGATTTTACGGTTGTCCAGGTTCGTACAAAAACTGTCCACAAACGGACAGTTTGATTAGATGGAATTTTATCAAAACAGGCCAATTCTCGCTGGATTGGCCTGTTTTGATATGTGGCAAGGCATTTGTTATACATTTACACAACTAATCCTTGCGTATGAAAGGGACTTATTTAGGTGAGTTTGAAGAAGTCGTGCTGTTGGCCGTTGCGATTCGGGCGGGCGATGCCTATGGAGCGGCAGTCGTCAACGAGATTGAGCTGCAGATGGAGCGTACTGTCAATCTGGGAGCCGTTCATTCGGCATTGAACCGACTTCAGGAAAAAGGGTTGGTCAGCTCGGAAATGGGTGGTATGACTGCCGAGCGCGGTGGGCGTCGGAAAAGACTATATACTGTAACCGCTTACGGCCGTCGGGTGCTGGAAGAAGTTCGGCAACTGCGCAATCAAATGTGGGATGCAATACCCCGAACGGCCTGGTCATGAAACACACTGATCCTCCTCGCTTTATCTCACATTTTCTTCATCTGTTCCTGCCTTTGCATCGGGCCGAAGAGTTGGAGGGTGATCTGGATGAACTGTTTCAGCAGCGAGTCAATGAAGTTGGCCTACGAGAAGCCCGTTGGCGGTATATGCGCGATGTAGTGAGCCTGTTACGACCCAGCCTGATGCGTAGAGGCAAGGCATGCCTTGCCTCTACAACCACAAATAATATATCCCCCAAACCAACACATACAACCATGCTACGGAACTACCTCAAAATCGCTTTTCGGAATCTGGCCAAGAACCAGGTCTACTCCTTCATCAACATTTTTGGGCTGGCGTCGGGTATGGCTGTGGCGATGCTCATTGGCCTTTGGCTGTACGACGAGCTTTCGTTCAACCGACAGTTTAAGAAGCATGATCGGCTGGCTATGCTCTGGCAGTTTGTAAAGTTTGACGTAGAGAAAGTTGCTTACGATATAATGGCCATTCCGCTGGCTCAGGAACTACGGAGCCATTATCCTGATTTCGAGTCGGTTGCTCTGTCGAAATCGCGCGATGTGATTGTAGCTGCTGGTGATCGCAAGCTGCTAAAAACCGGAAACTACGTTGAACCTGAGTTTATCGACATGCTATCGCTAAATGTGCTATCGGGCACACGGTTTGGGAACAATGATGTCAATTCAATTTTGCTGTCGAAGTCGCTTGCGCAAGCACTTTTCGATACCCGGAACCCACTTAATAAGCTGATCAAACTGGACAATAAACAGACGGTGAAAGTGGCGGGTGTTTATGAGGATTTTCCAGCCAACAGTACGTTCGATGATGTCATGTTTCTGGTTCCCTGGAAATTTTATGCGGCTAATGATGAGAATGCCAAGCGCGACCGTGATGAATGGGATTCCAATTCATATCAGATTTTCGTCCAACTCAAACCTGGTGCCGACTTCCGCCAGGTATCGACTAAAATCAAAGACATACGGATGAAGCGGGATAACCCGCCGGGTTATAAACCTGAATTTTACCTGCATCCGATGAGCAGGTGGCACTTGTATTCCGATTTTAAAGACGGCATCAACACAGGTGGGCTCATTACGTTTGTCTGGTTGTTTGGTAGTATCGGTGTTATTGTGTTGCTGTTGGCCTGCATCAATTTCATGAATCTGAGTACCGCCCGAAGTGAAAAACGAGCCAAAGAAGTCGGGATTCGGAAGGCAATCGGATCGCTACGCACCCAGTTGATTGCCCAGTTTTTCAGTGAATCACTGCTTATGGCGTTGCTGGCGTTTGCTGTTTCCATTCTGTTCGTACAGTTTACGCTTCCCTTCTTTAATCAGGTGGCTGAAAAAAAGATGACCATTTTGTGGGCCGATCCACTATTCTGGTTGGCTGGTTTAGGTTTCAGCCTGCTAACGGGCCTGATTGCGGGGAGCTATCCGGCGCTGTACCTGTCTTCGTTTCAGCCCGTTAAGGTACTCAAGGGCATTATGCGAACCAGCCGCTCAGCTACTATTCCACGTCGGGTGTTGGTGGGCTTTCAGTTCACCGTTTCAGTAACACTCATAATTGGCACCATTATCGTCTTCCGGCAGATCGAACATGCCAAAGACCGTCCGGTGGGGTATAGCCGTAGTGGGCTGATCGAAATCGGGATGAACGCACCTGAGTTGTACGGGCACTATACGGCCTTACGGGATGATCTGCTCAATACAGGTGCCGTAGCCGATATGTCGGAGTCATCGAATCCGATAACAGTACAGGCTGGTGGCACCACCGATATTTCCTGGAAAGGCAAAAAGCCTGGTAGTAAGCCTCTGGTTATGACAAACTACATAACGCACGATTATGGCAAAACGGTTGGCTGGCAGATTAAGGAAGGTCGGGATTTTTCAAGAGCCTATTCAACCGATACCGCGTCGGTCATCTTAAACGAAGCGGCCGTCAAACTGATGGGATTCAAGAATCCAATCGGAGAAATCGTTCGTCGGGGCTCCCCAAACCGCCAGTTTAAAGTTATTGGCGTTGTCAAAGATATGATCAAGGAAGATCCGTTCAGGCCAGTTAGCCCATCGTTTTTTGCTGTTGAATACGGGAATGTCAATACCATCAATATCCGGCTGGCTCCGCAGTTATCGACTAATGAATCGCTGGCGAAAGTAGAGCAGGTGTTTAAACGCTACAGCCCCGATTCGCCGTTCGATTACAAATTTGCCGACGAACAATATGACCGAAAATTTGGGGCCGAACAACGGGTTGGGCGACTGGCGGGAGGCTTTACAATATTGGCTATTTTGATCAGTTGCCTGGGGTTGTTTGGGTTAGCCTCGTTCATGGCCGAACAGCGGACGAAAGAAATTGGTATCCGCAAAGTGCTCGGCGCATCGGTTTTCAACGTCTGGCAACTGCTCTCGAAGGAGTTTGTCATACTGGTCGTTATCGCGTTTTGCCTGGCGACTCCGCTGGCGTATTATCTACTATCGGACTGGCTTCAGAGCTACCAGTATCGAACCGAATTGTCGTGGTGGGTTTTTGCCTTGTCAGGTTTCGGTGTATTGACGGTTACGTTGTTGACCGTCAGCTTCCAAAGCATTAAAGCCGCGTTGATGAATCCGGTTCGCTCCCTGCGGTCGGAATGAAAAATGGACAATGAAGAATGCATAATACCCGATTGCCATAAATGACGCCCCTCATTATTCGTTATCAATTATTCATTTTTCATTATCCATTATGAACCCACCCCGTTTCGCCATCTACCTGCTACACTGGTTCTGCCCACCCCACCGGGCCGAAGAACTGGAGGGCGATCTGGATGAACTGTTTCAGCAGCGCGTGCGGGAATTAGGCATTCGAAAGGCCCGCTGGCGATACGTGCGCGATGTGGTGAGTTTGTTGCGTCCTAGCCTGATCCGTAGAGACAACACATGCCTTGTCTCTACAAATGAAAATACCTACCCCAAACCAGCCTATACAACCATGTTACGCAACTATCTCAAAATCGCATACCGGAATCTGGCCAAGAACCGGGTCTATTCATTCATCAATATCGGAGGGTTGGCTGTTGGTATGGCCGTCGCTATGTTGATCGGTCTCTGGATATACGATGAACTGTCGTACGATCGATATTTTGATAACTACGGCCGCATTGCCAAAGTCATGCAAAAAGGTGAGTTTAATGGAGAGGTGTTTCATGGCGAATACAATCCGGCACCGATGGGCCCCGAACTGCGAACGATTTACAGCGATGATTTTTCGCATGTCGTCATGTCGTCCTGGACTAAAGACCATATTCTGGCCTATGGTGAGAAAAAATTAACCAAAATGGGCAATTACCTGAGTGCCGATGCGCCCGATATGTTTACGTTGAACATGCTTAGTGGTACGCGGGCGGGTTTAAAAGACCCCAATTCGATTTTGCTATCGGAGACAACAGCTAAAGCCTTATTTGGTGAAACCGATCCAGTGGGTAAACTGATGAAGATCGATAACAAGCTCGATGTTAAAGTAACGGGCGTGTATGAAGATTTTCCGTACAATACGGAGTTCAAGGATATGAAGTTTATCGCTCCCTGGGATCTGTACGTGGCATCGGAAAGCTGGGTAAAACGGGCGCAGGATAATGTTGAATGGGGAAATTTCTCCTGGCAGGTGCTGGTGCAGATTGCCCCTAACGCTGATTTCGATGCGGTTTCAGCCAAAATCAAAAACATACGGCTGAAGCATAATCCCGAAGTCGCGTTTATCAAGCCCGTGGTATACCTACTTCCCATGAGCCAATGGCACCTCTACTCAGGTTGGGATAAATCGGGCAACCTCGAAGGTCGGATACAATATGTCTGGCTGTTCGGCATCATTGGGGTATTTGTGTTGCTGCTGGCCTGTATCAACTTCATGAACCTGAGTACGGCCCGTTCTGAGAAGAGAGCTAAAGAAGTGGGTATTCGGAAAGCCGTTGGTTCGGTACGGAGTCAGTTGATCAGTCAGTTTTTCAGCGAGTCGCTGCTGGTGGTTGCGTTTGCGTTCGTAGTGTCTATTCTGTTCGTGTTGCTGATACTCCCGATATTCAATGAAGTAGCTGATAAACAGATTGGTATTTTATGGACGAATCCCGTCTTCTGGCTTTGTGGTGTTGGCTTTAGTCTGCTAACCGGACTGATTGCGGGTAGCTACCCTGCCTTGTATCTGTCGTCGTTCCAGGCGGTTAAAGTGCTAAAAGGCACGTTCCGGGTGGGGAGATTTGCATCGATCCCGCGTCAGGTCCTGGTGGTGGTGCAGTTTACGGTTTCCGTGACACTGATTATTGGAACGATCATTGTATTCCGGCAGATTCAATACGCTAAAGATCGTCCAGTCGGATATGACCGCACTGGACTGATCACGGTGGCGATGAATACACCGGAGTTATATCAGCATTACAATGCTCTACGGGATGCCCTTCTCCAAACAGGAGCCGTGGTGGATATGTCAACTTCATCGGCTCCGGCAACCGATCTGAATTCGCAGAATAGCGGTTTTAGCTGGCCAGGAAAAGATCCCAACTTTAAAGAGAGTTTCGGGACCATTGCCGTTACCCACGACTTTGGTAGAACGGTGGGGTGGCAGTTTGTAAAAGGGCGCGATTTGTCGCGGCAATTTACCAGCGATTCTTTGGGCATGGTGATCAATGAAACGGCCGCTCGGTACATGGGCGTTAAAAACCCTATTGGGATGCAGGTCAAATGGAACGATACCCAATACCGGATTGTGGGCGTCATTAAAGATATGATTATGGAATCGCCGTTTAAGCCGGTTACCCAAACGGTTTATGTGCTGAATTACGGCTGGGCGAATGTGATCAATATCAAGCTTAATCCAGCCCGCAGCTCACGAGAATCCCTGGCTAAAATCGAAGGTGTTTTCCATAAATTCAATCCGGGCAGCCCGTTCGATTATCGGTTTACCGATCAACAGTATGCCCTAAAGTTTGCGGCCGAAGAACGTATCGGAAAGCTGGCATCCGGTTTTGCCATCCTCGCCATTCTGATTTCCTGCCTGGGATTGTTTGGATTAGCCTCCTTCGTAGCCGAACAACGCACGAAAGAAATCGGCGTTCGGAAAGTGCTCGGCGCATCGGTGACGAATCTGTGGGCTCTGCTCTCAAAGGATTTTTTGATACTGGTTATCATCTCGTTTGGCATCGCTACGCCCATAGCCTGGTATGCCCTGAACAACTGGCTTCAGAAATACGAATACCATACAGATATGTCGTGGTGGATTTTTGCGATAGCTGGTTTAGGAGCGTTAGCCGTTACGTTGCTGACTGTCAGCTTCCAGAGCATTAAAGCCGCGCTGATGAACCCAGTTCGCTCCCTGCGGTCGGAATGAAAAATGGACAATGAAGAATGCATAATACCCGATTGCCATAAATGACGTCCCTCATTATTCGTTATCAATTATTCATTTTTCATTATCCATGATGAACCCACCCCGTTTCGCCACCTACCTGCTACACTGGTTCTGCCCACCCCACCGGGCCGAAGAACTGGAGGGCGATCTGGATGAGCTGTTTCAGCAGCGCATCCGGGAGTTTGGATTGCGGCAGGCCCGCTGGCGATACGTGCGCGATGTGGTGAGTTTGTTGCGACCCAGCCTGATGCGTAGAGACAAGGCATGCCTTGTTTCTGCAAACACAAACAATACCTACCCCAAACCAACAAATACAACCATGTTACGCAACTATCTCAAAATCGCTTTCCGGAATCTGGTCAAAAACAAGGCCTATTCGGCTATCAACATTGGCGGCCTGTCCATCGGGATGGGTGTGGCGATGCTTATTGGCCTGTGGGTGTATGATGAATTGAGCTTCGATAAACAGATTCCGAAGTATGACCGCATTGCGCGGATCAGGCGTGTGGCTACGGAGCCATCGACTGGCATTTCGCAGGGTACTGATGCCTGTCAGATTCCAATGGCGACTATGCTTAAAGCGAAGTATGCGTCGTATTTCAAACATATCCTGATCGGATTTTGGCCGGGAAACTACATGGTAGCAGATGGGCAGAAAAAATACACCCAAAAGGGCCAGTTTATCGAAGGCGGGGTGATCGATATGCTATCGCTTCAGATGGTGCATGGTAGCCAAACGGCTCTGGACGATCCACATTCGATTATACTATCCAATACAGCCGCTGAGGCCATTTTTGGGCAGACAGATCCCGTTGGGAAACGGTTGAAACTTGATAACCGCATGGATGTAACGGTGACCGGTATTTATGCCGATCTACCCAAAAATTCGACCTATAGCGATTTGCAGTTTTTTGCCCCCTGGGCCTTGTGGGTATCCTCGAACGATTGGGTGAAAGCTAGTGAGAACGATTGGGGGCGTAGTTCCTTCCCCATTGATGTCCAGATCGCGGATAACACGTCGATGGAAACGGTCAATGCCGCTATCAATGATTTTTACCAAAAGAATTCGCCCCCTGATTTTGTATCTGGTGCCCGTGACTATAAGGTGGAAACATATTTGTATCCGATGCGGCAGTGGCATTTGTACTCGGAGTTTACTGACGGACGTCCATCGGGTGGGCGCATCACCTTCGTCTGGCTGTTCGGCATTGTGGGTGGATTTGTGCTGTTGCTGGCCTGTATCAACTTTATGAACTTAAGTACGGCCCGCTCGGAGAAACGGGCTAAAGAAGTAGGGATTCGGAAAGCGGTAGGTTCGGTTAAATCGCAACTGGTCAATCAGTTTCTGAGTGAATCCTTTCTGGTGGTTTCGCTGGCGTTTGCGGGTTCGTTGGGGCTGGTGTTGCTGTCGTTGCCGTGGTTCAATGAACTGGCTGATAAAGCCATCGCCTTTCCCTGGCAAATGCCTTCTTTCTGGCTGGCCAGTGTTCTGTTTCTGACAGTAACCGCTCTGTTGGCAGGGCTTTACCCGGCTTTTTACCTGTCTTCTTTTCAGCCTATCAAAGTTCTGAAAGGCACGATTCGAATGGGTCGTCTGGCTTCGCTCCCTCGCCAGGTGCTGGTGGTTGTGCAATTTACCGTATCTGTTGTATTGATTATTGGCGTTCTACTCGTCTATAAACAGATTCAATATGTAAAGAACAGGCCGGTGGGTTATGAACGGGCAGGGCTGCTGTCGATTCCGATGAATGATCCGAATTACAAAGGAAAAGAAGAGGTTCTGCAGCGGGAACTGATGGCGACGGGAGTGGTTGATCAGGTGGCTTATTCGTCAAGTCCACTAACCAGCGTCTGGAATAACATAGGTGGATTCGAATGGGATAACAAACCACCCAAAGCAGAGTCTGGTTTTGCGGTAATGGACATCTCCACCAATTTTGGCAGAATGGCAGGCTGGCAATTTGTGGCTGGTCGTGATTTTTCCAAAGCGTTCGCCACTGACTCAGGCGCGGTAATTATCAACGAAACGGCGGCCCGGTATCTGGGCCTGAAAAAGCGCAACGGTCAATGGGTCGTTGGGGCTTATATTCGGCAACCGGATTTCCACTGGAAACGCCAGATCATCGGGGTCATTAAAGATATGGTGATGGATTCACCCTTTGAGCCGGTGAAACGAAGCTTTTATTTTCTGGACGCTACATACGGAGCCGCAGCCCGGCTCAACCTACGGCTGAAACCCACCGTCAGTGCACAGGACGCCCTTCCCAGTATTGAATCGGTTATTCGCAAAACAGTACCTTCGGCGCTATTTACCTATTCCTTCGTCGATCAGGATTTTGCTGCTAAATTTTCGACCGAGCAGCGCATTGGTAAACTGGCATTGGTCTTTGCTGTTCTGGCCATATTTATTTCCTGCCTGGGTATTTTTGGGCTGGCTTCGTTTGTGGCCGAGCAGCGTACCAAAGAAATTGGGGTTCGCAAAGTGCTGGGAGCGAGTGTGCTAAATCTGTGGGGACTGCTTTCGAGGGACTTTATAATTCTGGTAGGTATTGCCTTCAGTATCGCCACGCCCATTGCTTACTATACACTTACAAACTGGCTCCAAAAGTATGCATACCGGACCGAGTTGTCGTGGTGGATTTTTGCCGTATCAGGCGCTGGGTCTTTGATGATTACCTTGCTGACGGTGAGTTTTCAAAGCATCAAAGCCGCCTTGATGAATCCGGTCAAATCGTTACGGTCGGAATGATTTGTGTAGAGACGCATCCTTGCGTCTCCTGACCGGATGGTTTATTGCTGACGCACAGGAGACGCGAGGTATCGCGTCTCTACATCTGGAATATCAATAAAATCACATCTGGTATCCTTTCAATGAATAGTATTATTCTTTCAATAAGTTTTTTGAGGGCCACTGGTCGGAATGAGGCTTAAATACTTGATATCCACTATTTATTCTGAATTTTGATAGTTTTTCTCTATGAGGTGATTGATAAAAATCATATTTCTAGAACGCATGGATGGTTTAATTTGCACTTGAATAAGAACATGTGTTGCATACAACCATCATAAATTCTATGAAAAATCATATTGTTTCTGTCGGGTCGGAATTTCCTGAATTCAAGAAGTTAGCTGTTGTTTCGCTGGATAAGGATAAAGAATTTTACGAAATCTCGTCGGAAGATCACAAGGCGGCTGGTCAGTGGCTGGTCATGTTCTGGTGGCCAAAAGATTTCACCTTCGTTTGCCCAACCGAAATTGCTGAATTCAACAAGAAGTTCGAGGATTTCCAGGATCGCGATACGATGGTGATTGGTGCTTCGACCGATAGCGAATTCGTTCACCTGGCCTGGCGCAAAAACCACGACGATCTGCGTGGCCTGAAGTTCCCGATGCTGGCCGATACGTCGAAATCGCTGGCCGAAGATCTGGGCATTCTGGAAGCCAACGAGAAAGTAGCGTACCGGGTTACCTACATCGTTGATCCACAGGGTATTGTTCGTTGGGTAAGCGTAAACGACCTGTCGGTAGGCCGGAACGTAAACGAAGTACTCCGCGTACTGGACGCCCTGCAAACCGACGAACTCTGCCCCTGCAACTGGACAAAAGGAGAAGCCACGCTAACGGCCTAATTTAAAGAGCGAAAGAGTGAAAGAGCGAATTGCTGAAACACTCACTCACTCACTCACTCTTTCGCTCATTCACTCTTTCGCTCTTTAAAAAGATGACAACTACACAAAACGAAACCGTTACGTCGCTGCTGAACCTGGTGGGACTGAGTGCCGAAGGGGAGTATCCCCGACTCGACGCGCTGGCCCAGGCCGAGCATCGGTATCTGCGCGATCTGAAAATAAATGTCGGTAATGTGCTGAATAGCAGTCAGAACCTGACAAAGAAAGAAGCGGTATTATTGGCACTTTCGGTTGCTGTAAATGAAAAACACCAGCCGTTGGTCGACTCGCTGACAGGTGCTGCAAAACAGGAAGGGGCTTCGGATGCCGAAGTGGCTGAAACGATTGCCTGTACGTCGCTGTTGAGCACCAACAATGTATTTTATCGGTTCCGGCACTTTGTTGGCAAAGACTATTATCAGCAAACGCAGCCGGGTATTCGCATGAGTATCATGATGAATCCAGTGCTGGGCAAAGAGTTTTTCGAATTGATGAGCCTGGCCGTTTCGGCGGTCAATGGCTGTGAACTCTGCGTACGGTCGCACGAAGAGAGTGTGCTGAAACATGGTGCCAGCGAAGCCCGTGTATTCGATGCGATTCGGCTGGCGTCGGTAATCAAAGGGTTCATCACGCTGCTCTAGGGCATAACTTTTTTGAAAATAGAATCCCTTCAATCACCACCTAATTACTGAAAAATGGTGATTGAAGGGATTCTATTTTAGGTGATTAAAATCAGGTTTTACGGATGCGTGTCAAGCTGTAACGATTCTTTTTTCTCCAACTGACGCAAAATGGATTGTTTGTCCAGTAACGCTTCCCGGAGTTTCTTATCCGACATACGTTTCCAGCTATCGCCGTTGTGCTTATGGCTGGGTTGACTCGCATTGCCGTAGCTGAGTGATACCTGCGCCCGTACCTTCTCACCAAATTCTGTCACGGCCACGTAGGTATCGCCTGCAACGGCCCGGTTCAATTGAGGTTGTTTGGGGTCTGGTACAAAATGGATGTTTCGGTAAATACCGTATTGCTCTGAACCGCCATTGGCCGGGTAGTCCTGATCGGCTGGACCGAATCGATTCACCTCTCCCCAGGCAATATCCAGTCGCCCATATTTTTGACGGACCTGACTGGCGGCATTTCGCAATAAATCAACGGCTTTTTTAGGGTCTTTCAGACCGTCGGGTGTACTTACGGGACGTTGCGGATTCCAGCCAACGGCTACCATGCCCGGATTGAACTGATCGAACCAGGCCGTAAACAAAACGGCTCCTCTGCTATCGCGGTTGGTGGTTTTGTCCCAGGCTTTGAGTACCGAAGCCGCTTGCTGAGTCAAGGAGTCGGGGTATTGTTCAACGGCTGCCAGGAGGTCGTCCAGAAAGCGGTCGGCGGCTTCCAGGCCTGTATTTAGTTTGTAGCCCACCAATTCATCAAAACTAATCGACGCATCGTCTTTTACCAGATTGATTGCCCGTTGCGGACGCAGCCGTATGGGAATGCCCACGGGCGACATGTATGGAGGAAAAACCTTTGGGTCCAGTACGGACGGGTATGTACAGCTCCAGGGTGCATCATTGGCGTTCTGAACAAACCCCGACGATGGATTGAGTACGCGGGGAAGATCGTGATACGGATGTGTTTGGGTCCAGATGTACTTCGACCTAGAACCGTCGACGGGGCCTTGCCAGAATGGCCAGTCGCCTTCGCTGCGGATTGGTACGCTGCCATTGAACAAATACAAAATATTACCGGCCTTATCGGCATAGATGACGTTGAACATGGGCAGTTGCATCCGTTGAAGAGCGGTTTCGAACTCAGCCAGATTTTTAGCTTTCGCCATCGCATGGTGTTGAGCCGCTATTGCCGGATTGGTCAAACCTGCAAACCGCATGGCGTAGGTTTTGCCATCTTTGCTTTCCATCACTGGCCCCTGTTTGCTGTATCGATAGGTAAGTTGTTGCGGCTTAAGTTGACCATCGGGCTGGCGAACCTGAAGGGTAACTGCTTTTCTCTCAAAAGCTTGTTTGACACCGTCCAGCATATACCCACCATCTTGCAGGTTAAGTACATATCGGTCGGCTGCGTCGATGGTATTGACGGTGTGTGTCCAGCCCAGATTCTGGTTAAAGGCAATGTTGAGCACTGGCTGGCCCAGCAAGGAAGCACCGTAGGCCATAAAATCCGGACCGTTTAGATGAGCTTCAAAAAATAGGAAGAAGCCTTCCCAGGGCAAGTGTGGGTTCGCCATCAGCATTGCTTTTTTGGAAGCAGACTTTGCGGGTGCAATGGCATATGCATTCGAACCGGGGGGCATTACCCGAGCGGCTCCGGCTTCGGCTCCACCAATAAATTCCAGGCCGATCACCCGGCTGGCGTGGGCCAATATATCCTGGGGTGTAATAGGCAGCACCTGTTTGAATTCAGTGCCGATAGCCTCCGGGTGCGCTTTGGCATAGGCATTCAAACCGCTGACGAAGCTGTCTAGGCACGGTTTGTAATCGGCGGGTTGTTGTGTATACTGCTTCTGCGCCTGCTCAGGTACGCCAAACAGGGTTACAATCTTATCAGAGTCCAGGTACCTCGGCCCCCAATACTCAGCTGCCCGGCCTCTTGCCTGACCATATAACTGGAGAAGCAAGTTGGCGTGATTCTGCATCTGAGCATAGCCAAAGCCGTAATACATGGCTTCCAGTGTTTGCCCGTAGATATGGGGAACCCCAGCACTATCCCATAAGATTTCGACAGGAGCCGTTGCTCGCGAAGTCGTTTTCAGGCGTTCAGATTTACTGGTTTGCGCCAGGGTGGTTAGGCTCAATAGCCATAGATAAATGGTCAGGAATTTCATACACTGATACAAGGGGTAAGGAAGTTAGACATTGTAAAGCGGGTGGAAACTCGCGCACTTTAGTCAACATTGCGGGTCTCTACCCGCGTTACATGAAACCCCTGCGCTACAAAAAGCTGGCTTATTCGCTTTTTAGGTAAAGAACCGGGTTGGTTCGGACGGCTTTTAGCGCCTGACGATAGATGGTTAGAGCGGTTATCAATACGGTTAGGAGGAGAGTGCCCGCCAATAACCACCCATTTACCGAAATGCGATAGGCGTACTGCTGAAGCCAGCTTGCCAATAGCCAGGTGCCGAGTGGTGCCGATACTAAAAAGCCCAGACCCAGTAGTTTACCGAACTCCCGGCCCAGCAGCCAGAGAAGCTGCGGAGTTTGAGCCCCTAACACGCGTCGTACGCCAATTTCTTTCGCTTTGGCTTCGCTCAGGAACGTGACCAGCCCGTAGAGGCCGAGGCAACTTAGGCCAATGGCAACCAGAGCAAAGGCCTGAACCATTCCGGCTAGTAGACGCTCGATCTCGGTAAAGTTTTCCATCAGGTCCGTCAACGTTTCGGCATGGTAGACCTGATCGGGTAAGACTTTATCCCACACCTGCTGTATACCCTGCTGAGTTTGGGGCGAATCCGTTGGACTCAGACGCAGCATAGCTATCCGGCTGTGTGGAAGATCATGAATGAGCGTTACGGGTAAAACCGGCTGGTGTAGATCGCCACTGCGGAAGTCGCGCACAACACCGACAATAATCCGGTCGGCATCTTTTATACGGATGCGTTTACCCACTATCGTTGCTGGTGAGGTAATACCCAATTGCTTCACCAGCGTTTCGTTGACCAATACATCCCGGCCGGTTGTATCGGTGGCCCGGACATTTCGACCGGCTATCAGTCGTAAGTCAAAAACCGACAGATAGTGGTCATCGATTGCCCGCACGCGGGTTTCAAACGGTTCGGGTTCGGTAGACGTATGGTAACTGAACGAGCTGGACCGATTATAGGGCGATGCGGGTGGATCACTACCGAAGGTTACCTGCTCGACACCGGGTATGCCTAACCAGTGTTCGCGCAGTAGGGGCAAGGGTGAAGCCTCGCGCTGGGGTAGGAAAATAACCAGTGTCGATTCGCGGTGGAAGCCCCATTCGGCCTGGCTCATATGCCGAAGCTGGATCGTAATGACCAGTACACTTAGAATAAATAACTGCATCAGCACGAACTGGCCTAGAATAAGTGCCTGTCTGACGGTTAGCCGACCCGTAAACCGGGTTGTCGATTGGTTGGCAAAGGCCGTTGCCGGGTTGAACCGGGCCAATACAAAGGCTGGGTATAGACCTGACAGGATGATAACGCCAATAACCAGACCCAGAAACCACCCTATGGCTCGTTGCTGAACCAGATCGGCAACGGACATATTCGGTTGAAGCTTTTCGATCGTAGCGGCCAGAATCTGATTGATAAAGGGCAAACACAATTGGGCTAGCACCAGCGCAACGACTATGGCCAGGCACACGAGTAAGGCGGTTTCCAGCATAAACTGACCGATCAACTGCCAGCGTGTACTTCCCATCACTTTTCGAACCCCAACTTCCCGCGCCCGTTTGAGAGCCCGCGCCGTTGCCAGATTAACGAAATTGATGCAGCCTGCCATCACCAGCAGTATGCCCACGCCAATGAGCGCATAGAGGACTGGTCGCGGAGCCATACCACTACGTTCGTGATTGAGATCGGCCAGGGGGAAAACCTTATAGTCGAAATGGTTAGCCTCTTTAGGGGGCAGATTTTTGCGTCGAATAACGGGTAGACTTTGACGAAGTAGCGTAGGGTCGGCTCCTTCGCGCAGTCGCACGAAGCACATGGCCTGCAATCCCTGCCAGTCGGCCAGAGCGTTCGGGCCTTCCAATACCGGAATGGTGGCATACGAGACGAAGGCATCGAACCGAAGCTGGGTGTTGGCGGGCGGGTCTTTCACAATCCCGGTTACGGTCAGGTCGGTGCGATTATCCAGCCGCAGGGTTCGGCCCATTGCCGGTTGGGAGTCAAAAAATTTGCGGGCGTACCGTTCGCTGATGACAATCGTGTTGGGGGCATTCAGGGCCGTTTTGCGATTGCCACTCACCCAGTCTACCCCAAACAGGTCAAAGTATTGAGGTTCTGTGAAGCAGACATTACGGGCTTCGGCAAACTTCTTGACCCAGCCGCCCTTGCCGTTCGGAACGCTCAATGTTCGCCCAAAGAAGGTTTCCAGTCGGGTTGAATTTTCCACGAAGGCATAATCACGCCGGAGTACTTCAGCGAGGGGTCGGGGAGCCGCATCGGTGGGCATGACGCGTTCCCGCTTGATGTCGGTAACGATCCAGTAGCTCCGATCCAGGTGGGGGTGGTAGCGGTCGAAGCTAAACATATAATTGACCACCAGAAAAATAACCAGTCCGCTGGCTAGTCCTATGCCCAGCCCGAGTACGCTAATTAAATTGACATGACGATTCTGCCACAGGTGGCGCCGGGCCACTGTGAGGTAGTGAAAAAGCATCGGAAAAGGGAGTTAGGTTAGAGTTGGAGGGGGTTTCTACTGGGAGGTCTATTTAGATTTAGGCGTTTTTGTGTGACCCCGCTGGGGTCAAATGTCTATAGGATATTATGGGAGCTATAAACCTTTGACCCGTCGGGGTCACACAGAACGACTTTATCAAACTTAATTCTGCTTGGTGGCTCAGGTAGTCTGGTATCGTTTCGGTTTAGGATTTCTGCGCGACAGCCACCATCGAATAGCCAGTATACCCGTTAAGCCCAATGCGCCCCAGCCTGTTCGGAATGCATCGATGGGTATCGCGAGTGGCCGACTAACCACGACCAGAAAGCCCATTAGAATCAGAAAGGTAAGCACACTGGAGAGTAGCATATATTGAAACGGCTTGGTTGCCGGGCGACGCTGATGCCGTAACCCAATCCGTGTGGGGCGTAGGAGTATCGTTGATGACTGGGTGGGGAACTCCTGAAGGTAGAGATCTTTCAATTGGTCCAGTGCCTGCGGATTGGCCTGTTGGATTACCTGATCGAAAGCGTCGGAAAAGGAGTGCCCCTGATCCATGCGCTGTTCAATCAGAGAGGCCATATGGTCTAGCAGTTCGGCTTGTAATGCCTGATGGGGCCTGGTTTGCTGAAGCTGTTGTTCCAGGCGGGTAAGTTGATCGCGAGATAGTCTGTTCATAACTAACTGAAGGGCTGAGGTGAAGCAATAAATTAATGCCCGAAAGTCACGGTCGGGGATGGATTGATGAGCAGCCGCATGAGCTGGATAAATCGTTCGAACTCATCGACTTTCCGAACGGCTGTGGCGCTGCCGGTTGGGGTAAGCATATAATACTTGCGGAGCCGCCCATCTACCTCCTGACTTTGGGTAACCAGTAAGCCTTCATCTTCCAGCTTATGGAGCACTGGATATAGAGCACCAAACGTAAGCGTTAATTCGCCACTCGTGCGCTCCTCAACGGCCTGGGTAATCTCGTATCCATACATTCGACCCTGTTGGGCCAGCAGTCGAAGAACAATCGTCCTGAGTGTTCCCCGTAAAAATTCCTGATTCGCTGAATCCATAGGATTAAATAGATCATTAGCGTTTAATTTGAAACAAAAATATATAAGAAAATTATATATACAAGGAATAGTGTGAATTTTGTAGAGACGCCATCCCTGGCGTCTCATGAGCGTCAGCCAAAACCATCCGGTCATGAGACGCCAGGGATGGCGTCTCTACAAACGAAAATGCCCTGATCAGCCAGCAATGGCTGATCAGGGCATTTTCGTTGTAAACGCTCTATCGTCTATTTGGTCAGGCCAAGAGAAAAAAGGCCGTTACGGAATCGGGCAGTAGCGGTGCTATTATCGGACCTACTCACTAACGTTACCTCGAATTTTCCTTCCAATACGTTTGCAACGGTATCGGCTTTAGTTATCTCTATCCACCCACTGGCGGGCTCTTTGGCGATGTAAGATGAAAATACGGCATCGCCACCAACAATCAACCCGTAATTTACGCCCGTTAATGGCGTGGAGGCACAGGTATTCAGGCTGGCTATATCGTATTTCCCGACAGCTAACGGAACTTTCTCAAAGCTAAGGTATTGGGTTCTGTCGCAAGGACCTGCACAGATGGATGGTGCTGCCTGTCGTAGCCCTTTTGGATAGGGTAATGCGTTTGAGATAGACAGGTTAAACCGATTTTTGCCGCAATCGCCGTTTACCAGGGGCGATACTCTGGAGGCTACGCCATGACCATACCAGACAGAGTCGTTCAGCGAAGCCGTTACATTTTTGGTGTCGTCGAGCGGGGGAATCGTCGCGTCATCGGTTGATCGGGAGCAGGCCCAAAAGCAACCGAACAGGACAAGCAGGTAGAAGCTGGTTTTCATGGTCATCGAGCGTCTTTTTTAGCTAGATTCCAGAATGACTATATCCGTTGGAACAGGCTGCCTGGTTCTTACTGCTTTAGGAACTGAATGGCGCAGCCACCGCCTTTGGCCAAATGAATTGGAAGCCGGGTTTTGCTGTTTACGGGCTTTTTCTCAATGACGTAGGCTTCCGGGTTCGACTGCCAGTCAGCAGTGAGGGCATCGCGGTAGATGGTGGCTTCGTAGGTTTTTCCGGGTTCCAGAAAATCCAGATCTACTGAAATGTCACGGCTGTTTTCGTCGGTGATGGCGCCCAGATACCAACTGTCTTTTCCCTTGGTTTTGCGGGCAATGGTGATGTAGTCGCCGGGTTCGGCAGCGATGATTTTCGTATCATCCCAATCGACAGGCACATCGCGGATAAACTGAAATGCGTCGAGGTGCTTTTCGTAGTTTTCGGGCAAATCGGCCGCCATTTGTAGAGGGCTGTAGATGGTGAGATACAACGCCAGTTGCTTCGCCAGTGTGGTACGGACGCGGGTTGTGCGCGTATTGTCGAACTGATCCAGCTTGAATCGGAACAGACCCGGTGTGAAATCCATTGGCCCGCCCAGCAACCGGGTAAAGGGCAGAATGGTCGTGTGCTCCGGCGTAATGCCGAGGGTAGGAGCGTTGTTGAATTCGCTACCGCGAGCCGCTTCGCTGGCCATCCAGTTCGGGTAGGTGCGATGCAAGCCCGTTGGATGCGCCGATTCGTGGGAGTCGATCATAATCTTGTACTGGGCCGCTTTTTCGGCTACCCGCTGGTAATGCCCCACCATCCACTGGCTATCATGGTGCTCTCCACGCGGAATAATCCGGCCAACATAACCCGTTTTGACGGTGTTCATGCCTTCTTTCTGCATGTATTGGAAGGCCGCATCCATCCGCCGTTCGTAGTTGGTAACCGAGCCAGACGTTTCGTGGTGCATGATGATCCGAACGCCTTTCTGCTGGGCGTATGCCGTCAGTGAATCCAGGTTATAGTCGGGGTAGGGGGTTACGAAATCGAACACGTTCTCTTTCCAGTTGCCAAACCAGTCTTCCCAGCCTACGTTCCAGCCTTCGACCAGCACCCCATCGAAACCGTATTTGGCGGCAAAATCGATGTACTTCTTCACGTTCTGCGTATTGGCTCCGTGTTTGCCACCGGCTTTTTCCCAGGTCGCTTTGCCGATGTGCATCTCCCACCACATGCCCACGAATTTCTGCGGTTTTATCCACGACGGATCGGCAATAGTTGAGGGTTCGTTCAGATTCAGAATCAGCTTCGACGCCAGCAGATCGGTCGCTTTATCGCTCACCAGAATCGTGCGCCAGGGTGTTTGTGCGGGCGTTTGCAGGTACGCTTTGTTGCCAACAGCATCCGGCGTTAGCTGTGAGGTTAACGTCAGTTTTTTCTTGTCCAGTTGCAGGTGCATGACTGGGTAATTGAGCAGAGCGGCCTCGTAAATACTGATGTAGAGCCCATCGCCCGTTTTAATCAGCAATGGGGTTTGAATGGCGTTGGGGCCGATGACCGATTTTAGCGCTGTATCTTTTTCCTTATTTGAGGCAGCTACAGCATCAATTTCACTGAGTCGGGTCGTGTTGTATAAGTATTCGTTGGAGTCGTAATCGCCCGGCTGCCAGAAGGTTTTATGATCCCCCGATAGCGCAAACTGGGTTTTTTCGTCGGCGACGATAAAGTGCGTCAGTGTTTTCTGCTCCGGGAATTCGTAGCGAAAACCAACTCCGTCGTTGAACACCCGAAAGCGTACCAGTAACCGGATACCTGATGTGCCTTTGTCGGTTAAGGTCAGGGCCAACTCCTTATAGTGATTGCGAATCTGAGCCACTTCGCCCCAGACGGGTTTCCAGGTATCGTCGTGCGTGGAGGAGTCGATAGCGGAGAGCGTAAACTGGGTAAGCGATACCTGTGGCTTGCTCAATACAAAGCCAACCCCCGACGGCTCCATGGCCTTTTTGCCCTTGTACGAAATTCGATAGGTAACGTTGCCGGCTTCAGTAGCCTGTACCGATAGCTGTATGGCTTTGTCGGGCGAGGAAAGCGAGATGGTACGCTGGGCTGATAACCGTGAGGCTGTTCCTATGGTAAGGAGAAAAAGCAGAAGGGGTTTGATAGAAAGCATGTTGGCTTATCGACTAAAAAATCACGATGGGGCCAACAAGGTAGTGCGTTCGTCGCAAGGAATCAATAAAACTGAGATTATTTTAACTGACTTCTGTACTTTTTTAACCGAATGTAGTCGGAAGAACCTAGTCCTATGCCTTATTTAACTCCTCCAGTTTTATAGGTAGTTGCCGGAATCGTATACCCGTGGCGGCAAACAGAGCATTGGCCAAAGCAGGGGCAATCGGGGCAACACCAGGCTCGCCAGCCCCACCCATTTTAGCTGTGCTGGGAACAATATGTACGTCGATGACGGGGGTATCAGTCATACGGAGCATTGGGTAATCGTGGAAGTTGCTTTGCTGAACCTGCCCATTTTTTAAGGTTATTTCCCCATGAAGCGCAGCCGTCAGTCCGAACACAATGCTGCTTTCCATCTGGGCCCGAACTCCGTCTGGATTGACAGCTAAGCCACAGTCGATAGCGCAAACTACCCGATGAACACGGATGGTCTGTTTATCAATGGATAATTCAACAACCTGCGCAACGTAACTACCCATCGCTTCGCAAACGGCGATGCCTCTGAATTGGCCTTTGGGCAAGGGATTGGTCCAGTCTGATTTTTCGGCTGCCAGATTCAGCGCAGCCAGATGCCTCGGATGATTAATGAAGAACGCACGACGATACGCAACCGGGTCGATTTTGGCGAGGAAAGCCAGTTCGTCGATAAGCGTTTCTATTACGAATGCGCTGTGTGTACTGCCGACAGAGCGCCAGGGAAGCACCGGGACATTGACGGTTGTGGTGTGAAGTTCAAAGGAATGGTCAGGAACTGAATTGGAGTAAGGGGCACCGGTCGTGACCGAGCTGTAATCAATGCCATTGTGCACAATCATGTCGGCCAGTGGGGTGTTTGTAAACAGCGATTGCCCCACAATTCGGTGCTGCCAGGCGGTCGGAAAACCATTGGTGCCGATGGCAATTCGTACGTTGTGTACGTAAACCGGTCGGTAATAGCCCCCTTTAATATCATCTTCGCGCGTCCAGACCAGTTTTATGGCCTTACCACTTGTTTTGGCGATGTGAACCGCTTCCATCACCCAGTCGGAGCTAAAGGAACCCCGCCGACCAAAACTGCCTCCCAGATAGGGTGTATAAAACTTGACCTGCTCCGGTTTTAGCCCCAGAAACCTGGCTACCTCGGCCTGATGCAGCAACGGCGATTGCGTACCTGTCCAGACTTCACAAGAATCTGTTCCGATATTTACGGTGCAATTCAGCGGTTCCATGGGTGCGTGCGCGAGGTAAGGAAAGCTGTAGTCGGCATCCAGAGTCCGTTCGGCTTTAGTCAGCGCAGCCGTTACGTCTCCTTTTTTACGAATCGTTAGCCCGTCTGTTTTCGCTATTTTTCGATAGCTATCCGTCAGCGCCTGACTATCCAGATCGGCGTTTTTTCCAGGATTCCACTCAATTTGTAGCGCATCACGACCTTGTTTTGCCGTCCAGAAATTATCAGCCAGCACCGCGACACCCGTCGGAATCCTTACAACATCCCGGACACCGTTTATCGCTTTGGTCTGGGTAGCATCCACTGTTTTTACGGTTGCATAAAAAACTGGAGGATGGGCAACAACGGCGGTCAGCAAGCCGGGAAAATGAATATCCAGTCCATAGGTAGCCTTGCCGTTAATTTTTTCGGGAGTATCGAGCCGTTTTTGCGATTTGCCGATGTATTTCCAGTCTTTAGGTTCGCGAAGAGTAACGTTCGGGACGGGTAGTTTGGCGGCTTCGGTCGCGACTTCGCCATAGCTGATGCGCTTATCTCCGGCGATAACGTAGCTGTTCTCAGTTCGGCAATCTTGTGGTTGTACGCCAAGTCGTTTGGCTGCGGCAGTTACCAGCATTGTACGGGCGGTGGCTCCGGCCATACGATAGCGGTCAAATTCCTGAATGGTTGTTTCTGAACCACCGGTGGATTTATAAACGGGGTTTTCCAGGAAGTCACTGGCTTTCCCCGGTGGACTTTGCTCGACCTTTATCCGGCTCCAGTCGCAATCAAGTTCTTCGGCAATGAGCATGGGTAACGTAGTCCAGATACCCTGTCCCATTTCTACTTTCGACAGAATAATATGGATGCTATTGTCTGTACCGATCTTCAGGAACGCATTTAGCGCAGCTTCGCGGGAGGGCTTGGGCTGAGCAGGCGTAACTTTATCGGGCAGGGAAAAGGCCACCAACAATCCACCGCTGGCAAACGTACCGATTCTCAGAAAATCCCTTCGGTTTATTCGACCGTTTTTGCTCATAATATGACTACCTCATTAGGCGTTTTCGTCAGAATGACAAAAACGCCTAATGTCTAGTTTCACGTATAACGCCCGCACGTGGCCGTCCAGGCTACATCAATATGGCCTAAACCTCATCCAGCCTGAACGGTAAGGTACGAATGCGTTTACCGGTCAGGTCGAAAATGGCATTGCATAGGGCAGGAGCGAAGGGAGGGAGGCCGGGTTCGCCAACACCGCCAGCGGGTTCGTCGTTTTCCATGATATGTACCTCAATCTCCGGCGTATCGGTTATGCGGGGCATTTCGTACGTATTGAAATTCTGATGTACCGCTTTCCCGTCTTTGAATGTGGTGGCATGTTTAATCGCAGCGCCAAGCCCCATAATAATACTACCTTCGACCTGGGCGCGGATGATATCTGGGTTGACATACCAGCCACAATCCATCAGGGCAATTACTTTATCGATCTTAAGTTTACCATCTGACTTACGTGAAACCTGTACGATATGACCGCAGATACCGCCAAAACATTCCGTAATGGCTACACCCCAGCCTGCTTTTTTACCTCTTGATTTCCAGTGGCTAACGGCTTCCAATTGATCAAGAAGAGCTTGATAGCGTTTGTCGGGTAAATGAGCCCTACGGAAATCAATCGGGTCCTGGCCGGACAGGTGGGCGAGTTCGTCTATGAAACTTTCGCCAGCAAAGCCGGCCGTACAAGCCCCTGGGGCACGCCACCACATGACCGGGATGGGCGAACGGGTACCCACTCCTCCAAAACTGTAATGCGGAATAGCTTTACAATAAGGGCCAGGCATCCCGTCCAGGTTTCCCTTGTTATACTCCAGTGGTTTCGGGTCAGGATAGGGGTTAGGACTCCAATCTTCCCAAAACCATTGACTAGCGGTTATCGTTTGAAAAGCGTGTATACGCCCCTCGGTATCAAGCCCGCCTTTACAGGCATAAAAGCCTCCTGGACGAAATGGCCCCACGCTCATGTCGTCTTCACGAGTCCACATGACCTGGACGGGTGCTTTCATGGCTTTTGAGATCAAGGCCGCTTCGTGTGGATAATCGGGAAATCCTTTGCGGCCAAATCCGCCCCCCAGAAAGGTCATATTGACGGTGACGTTTTCCTTAGGAACGCCCATTCGCTCACTCAAATCGGCCTGTATCCAGTTTGCTTCCTGAATCGGCCCCCAAATATCGATGCGGTTGTCCTGCACGTGAGCAATGCAGTTGAGCGGTTCCATGCAGCTATGCGACTGGTAGGGTGTCTCGTATACGGCTTCCAGTTTTTGGGTCGCGGTTTGAAAAGCGGCTTCGAATTGGGGAGATGCCCCCGGTTTTTTAAGATTCTCCCGCATTTGGGTAGCAAGCTGTTCTGAATCAGGGTGATCAAAGTTCGAATCATCCCACTCGACCACCAAAACATGTCGGCCCTTCATGGCGGCCCAAAGCGAATCGGCAACGACGGCGACCCCTTCAAATAAACTGCCAAATACTGCCCGTTGTACCGTGAACACCCGTTTTACACCCGCTATGGTTTTCGTTTTGGAATCGTCGAACCGTTTTACTTTTCCCCGAAATCGCGGGTTTCGTTCGACGACAGCATAGAGCATACCCGGCAGTTTTTTGTCGAGACCGAACTGAGCCGTACCATTGATTTTTACCGGAATATCCTGTCGAGGTAACGACTTCCCAATGAGTTTATATGCCTGCCGACTTTTTAAGGGCACATTCTGAGGAGGTGTTAAGGTAATAGCCTCTTCGACCAGCAGGCCATAACTAAGCGTCTGGCCCGATGGCTTATGAATCACCTGGCCATTCGAAGCGTAACAGTCCGATGGAGCGGCATTCCAGCGCTTAGCGGCTACGCTGATGAGCATTTCTCGCGCCGACGCGCCAACCTGTAGCAGTTGTTTGTACCAGCCCCGAACGGAAAAGCTACCTTCCTGTGGCTGAGGACCATATTTTTTAGGATGAGATGGTGCAAATAAAATAGTGACCTGATTCAGATTGACTTCCAGTTCTTCGGCAATCATCTGCGGAATGGCCTGAAACGTACCCTGGCCCATTTCTGAACGGTGATTCATAATCGTCACTTTCCCGGACTTATCTATGGAAATCCAGGCCATCAACTCAGTACCTGTTTGGGCAGGCATATGGGCGTTGATAATGCTCACCTCGGATTTCTGATTCGGAGAAAACCCAAGGGTTAAGGCAATTCCTGAAAGACTCGCCTGCTGGATAAATTGTCGACGCGAAAGTCCCTTTCTGATTTTCATTGTCCGTTCGTTTTAGGAAGTGTACCAGCGGCTGTTTTGATAGCTTTGCGGATGCGTGGGTAGGTACCACAACGGCAAATGTTTCCCTGCATGGCGGCATCGATATCGTCGTCGGTCGGATGCGGATTATCTCTTAATAAGGCAACTGCCGACATGATTTGCCCACTCTGGCAATAGCCACATTGCGGAACCTGCTCGGCAATCCACGCTTTTTGCACCGGATGGGAGTTATCTTTCGAAATGCCTTCGATGGTAGTGATGGGTTGGTTCGACACGGCTGATACGGGGAATGAGCAGGAACGTATCGGGGGCCCTTTCAAATGCACGGTACAAGCGCCACACTGCGCTATGCCACAGCCGTATTTGGTGCCCGTAAGGCCAACCAATTCCCGAATAACCCAGAGCAGAGGCATCTGAGCATCAGCGTTAACTGTATATTTTTTGCCGTTAATCGATAAGTGGAATAGAGGCATAGCAGTTTTATGTTGACCGACATGCCAAAGAAAAAATGGGTGCAGCTACTAAAAAAACGGAATTGACGACTGACTCAATTTAGTTGACGAACGACGAAAAAAATAGCTGTATTCCAGAAATACCAATTCACATACGGGTTGTCCTTTCGGCCAGGTAACTGGTCAATTAGTTCCGGTCGTTTGTGTATTGGATCGGCATAGTTCCAGCTAATTCATGTAACTTGTGACAGTTGTTATCGAGCAAATCGTGCTGAGAGCCCATGCGTGCGTTATCCTATAATCAATTGAGTCAGAGCTGGCTCTTTCGATATAAGCTCCACCACCTGCCGTTCTGGTTCCTTTATCACTACATCTGGTGGGTAGTTACGCTGGGCAATCCGATCAAAGTGTTTCAGAGCTTGGTTGTTTTGCCTTACGCACTGAAATATAGCTTCTATGTCATTTTTCAGGCGCTGGCGGTCTATTTTAACCTCTATTTTCTGATTCCAAAGTACCTTGAAAAAAGTCGATATGCTCTGTATTTGACCTTTCTGCTTCTGACCGTATTGTGTGCTACGTTGTGTATTGTCGGTGGCTATTATTTCAGCGCCTTTGCCAGCGGTCAAACCATCTACGACCTATTCGGGCAATCGGCCTGTTTTAATACCTTTTTCAGTAACGCGCTTCCCTCGACCGTCGCCAGTACGACGCTGGCGATGAGCATTAAACTGACGAAAAACTGGATTCAGACCCGGCAGCGGCAGCAGTTGCTGGAGAAAGAAAAACTGGAAACCGAACTGAAATTCCTTAAGAATCAGTTTAATCCCCATTTTCTGTTCAATACCATCAATTCGATCTTTTTCCTGATTCATAAGAACCCGGATATGGCATCGAATTCGCTGGCTAAATTTTCGGAGCTGCTTCGTTATCAGTTGTATGAGTGCAACGACCAGCAGATTCCGCTTGGCAAGGAGATTGCTTACCTGGAGAATTTTATTGAACTGGAGCGATTACGGCAAAGCAATGTGACGGTTTCGGTTGATGTCGAACCGCTTTATGTCGATCACCTGGCCATTGCTCCGTTCATTGTGATGACCTTTGTCGAGAATGCGTTCAAGCACGTATCTCGGCACAGTGATTATCCCAACTGGATTATGATTAAACTAGCATTGGCCGGCCAGCAACTAGATCTTTTTGTTGCAAACAGCATGGCGTCAGAACAGAGTAATGAAGTCATTAAATACAGTGGTATTGGGTTACAGAATGTACAGCGACGACTTGATCTATTATATCCTGAACAACATACACTGGCGATTCAACAGCATATGGATAGTTTTGAGGTGAAGTTACAAATAACCCTAACCGAACGTGTCGCATCACCATCTTTACAACTGGCCTGATTATGTTGAACTGTGTGATTGTCGATGATGAGCCATTAGCGCGGGAAGGGTTGGCCAGTTATGTGCGGGAGGTCGATTTCCTGCAACTGACAGGCACCTGCGAGAATCCGCTGGAACTCATTACGTTATTGGATGTACAACCGATAGACCTGATTCTGCTGGATATTCAGATGCCCAAGATGAGTGGTATCGATTTTCTGAAAATCGTTCAGAAGCCCCCGATGGTGATCATTACGACGGCGTACCCCAGTTTTGCGCTGGAAGGGTTTCAGTTGAATGTGCTGGACTATCTCTTGAAACCCATCACGTTCGACCGCTTTTTTAAGTCGGCCAATAAAGCCAAAGACTATCATCGGCTCCTGAATCAGTCCGCTTCCTCAACCGCCCCAAAGACGGAGGACTATGTATTTATCAAGTGCGGCAATAAGTACGAAAAGATCCAGTTCGAAGATATTCTGTTCATTGAAGGGATGCAGAACTACGTGACCATTTTCACGACGAAGGGGAAGTACATGACCTTGCTGAACCTGAAAAACCTAGAACAGAACCTAACGAGTCCTGCGTTTATCCGGGTGCATAAGTCCTACCTGGTTGCTGTCGACAAGATTGATGGTATCGAGGGCAATGAGTTGTTCATTCAAACCTACCGCATTCCGATGAGTCGCAACTACCGCGATCAGGTGATGGCCAGCGTACTGAATGATAAACTATGGAAGAAGTGACTATCGATCAGCCCATGACTTCAGTAATGGGCTGATCGATAAGCATGCTATATGGTTGCGGGTGTGGATAGAAACATCGTTTTATCGCGCAGGAATGCACTAATCCAGACCAGAACGATGGGCATCAGTGCGTTTAATGGGACTCCGTGCGACAGTTCGGTCGCGATGGCTCCAGCGAAGTAGCAGGAGAGCAGGATAAAGCCCAACTTCATGGTTTTGGGGTACAGATACAACAGCGTAAAGCCAATTTCCATACAACCCAGCAGGGTCACATAAGGCCCAACGCCCACTTTGTTCAGGCTTTCCATAATCTGCGCTGACTGGGTCAGTTTCATAATTCCACTAAGAATAACCATCCCGGCTGCCAGTACGGTTATGACGATCGTGACGATGCGTTTGCTTTTCGGATTCATCGATAGAGTGATTTACTATGTAGTAGTTCGAACTGAATTACAGCAGCAAACCTACACAACCTCACTATCTATTTGTAAGCAGTATCCCAAAGGATACCACTATCCTTCAGGATAGCGCATCACTAATCCGGCGGAGAGCATTACCTTTAATCTATGACTACGATTGTTCAGAAAGGGCTAGCCCCTAAGCGATTGGGCGCCGACCATAAAGAATGTACGCAGAGTGTCCAGGCTGTACAGGATGCTTTGTACGTACTGAATGGAAAATGGAAGCTACCCATCATCATCGGGTTGAGCACCGGCCCCAAGCGATTTCGGGAGTTGCAGCGGGTCGTGAATGGGATTACGGCAAAGGTGCTTAGCAAAGAACTGAAAGAGCTCGAGCTGAACGAGTTCGTGGTTCGCAATGTATACACGACTACGCCCATTACCGTCGAATATGAACTAACCGATTACAGCCAGACGCTGGATAGCATTATCGATGCCTTAAGAAACTGGGGTATGCAGCACCGGGCGCGAATTTTGAAAAAAATGTAAGTAGGATCTATAAACGCAAACATCCCGAAAACTTGGAGCTTTCGGGATGCGGCATAAATTAATCACAAATTAGCCCAGCATGCCTACCAGATTCTCAACCATCAAAGGAGCCCCAATATAGAGAGGGGTACGCTGGTGGAGACTATAAGGCTTAATGTCCAGAATGGCCTGATGCCCGGACGTGGCCAGACAGCCCGCTTTTTCGGCCAGAAACGCAAGGGGAAAGGCTTCATACAACAGCCGCAGTTTTCCATCTGGCGCTTTTTGAGTAGGTGGGTACAGATAAATCCCTCCCTTTAGCAAATTCCGGTGAAAATCAGCTACTAGCGAGCCAATATACCGGGCTGTAAATTGCTTTTTCCGGCAACCGTTCAGAAACTGCTGAACGCCCTCTTCGTAGCCTTCCACATTCCCGTCATTATAGGAGTAAATCTGACCATTGGCCGGACTATGAATGTCAGGGTGCGACAGAATGTATTCGCCTAGCGACGCGTCGTAGGTAAAGCCATTGACACTGTGGCCGGTCGTGTAAACCATGATGGTCGATGAGCCGTACAGAATATAACCAGCCGCTACCTGCCGACGACCACCTTGTAGGAAATCGTCCAGTGTCGGTTCGGTACCTATAGGGGTTACGCGTCGATAAATGGAAAAAATAGTCCCGATCGAGACGTTTACATCGATGTTGGATGATCCGTCCAGCGGGTCGATGGCAACCACGTACTTGCCATGATTATTACCTGTGTAGATGATGTCCTCTTCTTCCTCTGAAATGATAGCGCAGGCTTCTCCACCGTTTTTCAGAGCGCGGCTAAACCGGATGTTGGCGATCATATCCAGCTTCTGCTGACTTTCGCCCTGTACGTTCTGAACGCCCATACCGCCGGTTAAATCAATTAATCCCGCTCGATTGACTTCCCGATGGATGATTTTTCCGGCCAGGGCTATATCGCGGAGTAGTTGGGATAATTCGCCGGTGGCATATGGGAAAGCCGTTTGACGGTGCATGATATACCGATCGAGCGTTACGCCTACCGGCAATGCTAATGGATGGGAAGCCGTGAGTTCCATTTGTTGGACATTCATCGCATCGAATAGTTAGAATGAATAGTTAGTTTCTAGAATTATCGTAGGCTTTTGTTTAGGATGGAAAATGATTTACGTTTTATAGATATAGGTTTTTCTTGTTTGTCATGCTGACGAAGGAAGCATCTTAAGGCTTCAAAATACATAAGAAGGGTATTTATAAGATGCTTCCTTCGTCTGCATGACAAATATTTTACTCACTAGACAACGGGCTCTGACTCCGTAATGTCGAGTTTGACCGGTTGCATTTTGGGGGTTAACAGGTGCATGACTGTCCAGGCCAGCAGGTAGGCCGAGCCACACATCAGGAAGATGATGCCGTAGCCGCTCTGTAGGTCGCCCGCCTTTTTGTAGCTGTCCAGAATCCGACCAACGATCTCCGGGAAAATAATTCCCCCAACTGAACCGGCCATGCTGCCAATACCTACCACTGAGCTAACCGCACGCTTGGGGAACATATCGGAAGCTGTCGTAAAAATGTTCGCGCTCCAGGCCTGGTGAGCAGCGCCCGCCAGCCCAATCAGCGCAACAGCCCCCCAGATACCCGGCCCAAACCGAACGGCCATAACAGGCAGCACAAGCAGAGCAAAGATGAACATAGCGGTTTTACGCGCTTTCCAGACACTCCAGCCCCGGCTAATGAGTGCCGACGACAGATAACCCCCACCAATACTGCCAATGCTAACCAGCGTATAGAGTACGGCCAGATACAGGTTCGGTTTTTTGGTGTCGAGGTGGAACGTGGTCGAAAAATAATCCTGTAGCCAGAACAGGAAAAACCACCAGATGGGGTCGGTCAGCATTTTGCCAAATACAAACGCCCAGGTCTGGCGTTTCCCCAGCAGCAGACCCCAGGAAACAGGTTTGCCATGATCGGCCACTTCGTCGGGTGTTGCTTCGCTGTCGCTGTGGATATAGTTGTATTCTTCTTTTGATAGCTTGGTTTGTTTAGCTGGAATCTCGTAGCCGACGTACCAGAAGATAAGCCAGATAAAGCCGACGGCACCTGTTACGATGAACGCCATTTCCCAGCCCCAAATGCCCAGAATCCAGGGCACCAGAATCGGTGCGACCACCGCCCCAATGTTAGCCCCCGAGTTGAAAATACCCGTTGCCAGCGCCCGTTCCTTCTTGGGAAACCATTCGGCTACCGTTTTGATCGCTGCCGGGAAGTTACCCGCTTCGCCCAACCCCAGGCCAATTCGAGCAAAAATGAATCCCATCGTACTCGTAGCCATGGCATGAGCCATAGCCGCAATACTCCAGAAAATGATAGCCACTGTATAGCCGACTTTGGTTCCGATCCGGTCGATAACACGCCCAAAAATCAGCAAACCAATGGCATAGGCGGCCGAGAAAACCTGTACAATGCGGCTGTAATCCAGCTCCGACCAGTTGAATTCTTTTTCCAGCGTAGGTTTAAGGAGGCCCACTACCTGCCGGTCGAGGTAGTTAATGGTCGTAGCGAAAAAAAGGAGCGCTACGATAGTCCAGCGGTAGTTTCCAACGGGTTTGCTCATGCGGGTTGCGGAATAAAGGGTGTAACAATCTGAACTAATGAGGCTATGCGGTCACGAAGGGCCGATGGGTCGGCACTGTCGCCGGAGAATAATTGAGAGCCAATCCCAACGGCTGTTACACCCGCTTTGAACCAGGCTGTTAGGCTTTCGCTGGTTGGCTCTACGCCCCCGGTCACCATGAGCTTGAGCGAAGGCATTGGCCCTTTGATCGCCTTGATAAAACCGGGCCCGACCACATTGCCCGGAAACACTTTCACCAGCTGGGCACCCAGCAGCGTGGCCTGGTAAATTTCGTTCAGCGTTGAACCGGCAGGCATCCAGGGGACACCTCGTTCCCGGCAAACGTCACCAACTGAAGCGGTTATAACGGGCTGTACGACAAAAGCGGCACCAGCATCAATGAACTTGGTCGCATCTTCGGGCGTCAGAATGGTGCCGATACCCAGTGCCATTTCGGGGCACTTGTCTTTCACATAGCTCGCTAACTGGGTGAAAACGGCCAACGCTTTATCGCCCCGGTTGGTGAATTCAAATACGCGAAGGCCACCATCGTAACAAGCCTGTAAAATAGATCTGGCATGGTCGACATCGGGATGATAGAATACCGGGACAATCGGGTGGGTGATGACTAAATCAAGGATTTTATCAGAGGACATAACTGGGGTCATTTAGAGCCTTAATAGAACCGCATAGGCGGCCCCGGCAGATTGTTATGATGATTATGATTGACACGGATAAAAATCATCATGACAATCCGTCGGGGCCGCCCGTGTGGTTCTATTATTTTTAGAGTAAGGATGTTATCATCTGTTGGCGTTTGGTAATTTCATCGACGGTCTGATTAGTCGCATCCCCGAGCTCCTGCAATTTGCCGAAGGCAGCTTCAGCGGCAAAATTGACAATCTGTTGCGGATCATGCTGGTTGTAAAGGCCATAAATCAGCCCTGCCATAAAGCAGTCGCCACTACCGACCCGATCAACCACAGAATCCGTCAGCAATTCGGGTGACACGTATTGCTGTCCATCCGTATACAGGGTAGTATAGTACCGCAACCCCGTCGGAACCTTGTCGAATCGGAACGTATTAGCAACAACCGTACAGCGCGGAAACCGCTCCTGGATTGCCTTTGAGGTTTCCAGAGCATGATTCAGATAATCGGCCTGCTGGTCTTTGACGTGGATGTCGGCATCGACTGGTATGCCTAGCAAAGCATCCGCAGCCCAGATATTACCCATGACAACATTGCAATGCTCCACAATTCCGGGCATGATATCGACGGGCGAAATGCCGTATTGCCACAGCCGCGCCCGGTAATTCAGGTCTATCGATACCGTTATGCCTTTAGCCGAAGCCGCAGCAACCAGCTCAGTACAGGCGGCAGCCACGTCGGCATTTAGAGCCGGACTAATGGCACTGACATGCAGCCAGCTCGTCTGTTGCAGAACAGCATCCCAGTCCACTTTGCCAGGGGCCAGTTCTGAAAAGGCCGAATGCGCTCGATCATAGATCACCCCCGCATTTTTCAGATCTGAACCCTGCGGCAGAAAATAGCTACCGACACGTTGCCCAAACCGGACAATGCCCGACGGGTCAATCCCTTTGCTCGACACGTACCCGATAATGTCATCGGCCAGCGAATTTTCGGGGAGTACGGTGCTGTATTTGACGGGAACGTTCCATTTGGCCAGCGCTGTAGCCACATTCAGTTCGGCTCCTCCCACATAAACAGGCATAACCGTCTGCCGAATCCATTCTCCATTGGCAACCGGGGAAAACCGTAACAACAACTCACCGAAACAACAAACCATTTGATTTTAATTGAAATGTATAATGGTTAATGTACAATGGGTAATAGGTAATGAAAAGCGTCTCATTGCCAGTCGTTTATTTATTGTGCATTAACCATTATACATTGTACATTATCCAATTACACAGCCAGCGACATGGGCTTGCTACTGAAGCCGAAATAGGTTTTAGCGTTACCGTAGCAGATGTTTTGTACAACCTGACCCGTCCAATCTATATCGTCGGGGAGTTCACCGTTTTCAATGTCGTTACCAAGCATGTTACACAGAATCCGACGGAAGTATTCATGCCGTGGATACGACAGGAAACTGCGCGAATCGGTCAGCATACCTACAAAGCGACTCAATAGCCCCATGTTAGAAAGAGCATTTATTTGCCGCTCCATACCCTCTTTCTGATCTAAAAACCACCAGCCTGAGCCAAATTGTACTTTTCCAGCTACCGATCCATCGTTGAAATTGCCAATCATGGTGGCGATCAGCTCGTTGTCGGCGGGGTTCAGGTTGTAAATGATGGTCTTGGCCAGTTTATCGTTGGTGTCGAGCCGGTCGAGGAAGCGGGCCATGGCATGTGCCTGCGAGAAATCACCGATGCTGTCCCAGCCCGTATCTGGCCCCAGTATACGCAGCATCCGGGAGTTGTTGTTCCGAAGCGCGCCCAGGTGGAACTGTTGCGTCCAGCCTTTCTCCCAGTCCATCTCGGCCAGATACACCAGCATAGCCGATTTGAATTGCAGAATTTCTGTGATACTAAGTGAATGCCCTGAACGGAGTTGATGGAAGATGTTCTGGACTTCTTCTTCGGTATAGTCTTCAGCATAAATCTGCTCCAGACCGTGGTCGGAGAGTTTACAGCCCATAGCGGCAAAGAAGTCATGGCGTTGACGGAGCGCTTTCAGAAAATCGGCCAGATTACTGATCGATACATTGCTGGCAGCTTCCAGGCGGTTTACATAATGATTGAACGCTACGACATCTTCAACGGCCATCGCCTTATCGGGCCGGAAGGTGGGCAATACACCAATCTCGAATCCTTCTTCGGCTAATTTCTTATGGTGTTCCAGCGAATCCACTGGATCGTCGGTTGTACAAACGGTTTCGACGTTCATCCGACGCATCAGGTTTCGGACCGAAAAATCGGGCGACTGCAATTGCTCCGTACAGGCGTCATAGATCTGCCGGGCGTTGTTGCCGTTGAGGGTTTCTTTAATGCCAAAATACCGTTGCAGTTCGAGGTGAGTCCAGTGATACAGCGGGTTTCGAAGTGTGTATGGAACCGTTTCGGCCCATTTCTGGAACTTGCTGAAATCATCGGCATCCCCTGTGCAGAACCGTTCATTCACGCCATTAGTCCGCATGGCCCGCCATTTGTAATGGTCACCATAAAGCCAGATTTGCGTAATGTTCTCGAACTGTCGGTTTTCGGCAATCTGATCGGGCGGCAGATGGCAGTGGTAATCGATGATGGGCATCGGCTTCGCAAATTCGTGGTAGAGTTGCCGTGCCGACTCCGTTTGCAGCAGAAAATCTTCGTTCAGAAAGGGCTTTTTCATGTATTAAAGAGCGAAAGAGTGAATGAGTGAAAGAGCGACCGACCAAAGAGCATGAGTCGCTCTTTCAGTCTTTCGCTCTTTCACTCTTTAAAGAGAAACTCCCCGTTTCCAGGGTATAAAATCGTCCTGACCGTGACGAACGGCGGCTACGTCGACCTCACCACTGGCTACCCGAATGATCTGATCAAGGATTCGTTCGCCAGCCTGTTGAATTGTCTCGTCGCCGTCGATCACTGTACCGGTGTTGATGTCGATAATATCGGGCATCCGGTTAGCCAAAGCGGAATTAGATGCAATTTTAACCACAGGAGCGATAGGATTTCCTGTTGGCGTACCTAAACCAGTCGTAAATAATACGACTGTAGCGCCTGAGCCGACTTCAGCGGTGGTCGATTCGACGTCGTTGCCGGGCGTGCAAAGCAAATTCAAACCGGGTTTGGTCACCAGTTCGGGGTAATCCAGTACCGCTACCACAGGGGAAGTGCCACCCTTTTTCGAGGCCCCTGCCGATTTCATGGCGTCGGTGATGAGGCCATCACGGATATTACCCGGCGAGGGGTTCATATCGAAGCCCGAACCCACTTCCTTAGCACGCTGTGCGTATACGTTCATCAGTTCCCGGAATCGGCCGGCGGTTGCTTCATCGACGCAGCGGTCGCACAGTTCCTGTTCAACACCACAGAGTTCGGGGAATTCTGACAGGATAACCATACTGCCCAGCGCGACCAGCAAATCGGAGGCATGCCCAACCGCCGGATTGGCCGAAATACCTGAAAAACCGTCTGAACCACCACATTCCAGACCAACCACCAGTTTGCTTAAAGGCATTGGTTGCCGAACGCAGGTATTGGCCTGCATCAATCCGGCAAACGTCTGGCGAAGGGCCTGACTGATGAGCGATTCTTCGGTGCCAATGGCCTGCTGTTCCAGTATGAACAGGGGTTTGTCGAACTGCGGACTGCGCTTCTGGATTTCTTCCTGAAGCATGGCCACCTGCGCATTCTGACAACCCAGACTCAGGACGGTGGCTCCCGCTACATTCGGATGCGTGATATAGCCTGCCAGAAGCCCGCACAAGGCCTGTGCATCCTGACGGGTGCCCCCGCACCCCATATCGTGCACAAGAAATTTCACCCCATCGACATTCGGAAACAACTTGAGCTGGCCACCCAGCGACTGCTCGGCCGTTTGCAGATCGGCCTGTAAAATCTCCTCGACCGATCGGCCTGCCTGTACCAAAGCTGCCAACTCCTGGGCCTGTTGCTGGTAGGTATTCCGACGGCCGTAGCCCAGATCGTGTACGAGGGCATCTTCCAGAACCTGAATGTTTCGGTTCTCGCAGAAAACGAGCGGAATCACTACCCAATAGTTGGCCGTTCCGACCCGCCCATCCGAACGAGGGTAACCCATAAAGGTATGACCCTGCCAGCGGTCAACAGAGGGCGCTGCCCATTGATACGATGACCCGTGCAGGTCATAGCTGTTGGTTGCGTGCTGGACATTAAAGGTCGTGAGCCGACCACCCATCGGAATCGCCTGTTTTGCTTTGCCGACCAGTACGCCATACATTGTGATGTCATCGCCCGGCTCGAATGCGTGCAAAGCTACTTTATGCTTGGCCGGTACGGCTTCCGTTACAATTAAATTCGTATGTTCCCATTGCACCCGGTCGCCCGGTTCCAGGTCAGTAAGAGCGACAAGGACAGAATCATCAGGGTGTATTTTCAGAACGTTCTGTTTCATTTTGTTATCGTTTCAAGGTGATCGAATTGGCTCGATACTGTAGAGAATACGCCGGTTTCGATCATTTGTACTAAATAGTGGCTTACCGAATCCGCAAATCCGGCTAATAGCGTCAGGTCGTGACCCCACAACGCGGTATTTTGCAGAACGGTTGTTGTCAATTCCTCTGGGGAGAGTCGCGCCCATAGATCGGCGAAGTAACCAGCCTGCGCGTCGTAGATCGGGTATTTTACTCCTTCCCGTTCGCCATACCACACTTCATTCTCCTGTATGGTGGCCTTCATGAATAGCAGATAAGCCGCAAAGCCGAGGGTAATGTAGCGGGGCGTTACGTCCAACTGCTTATAATAGTGGAGTAGGGTTGGTATATTTCGCATTTGCATTTTAGCCGAATACTGCATCGTAATGGCCAGCCAGCGGTGCTCAATGAATGGGTTTCGGAACCGATCGAGAACCTGAAAACCAAAGCGCTGGGCTGCTTTCTCATCAACAGGATAGGGGATGCCCGGAATGAGTTCGCCCAGCATAACTCCGCTGATAAAGGCCGACAGAATCTCGTCTTCCATAGCTTCGCGAACCGTATCGAAACCGCTCAGGAATGCCAGTCCGCAACTGAGGGTATGCGTGCCGTTCAGCAGCCGAAGTTTCAGCTCACGGAACAGGTCGATATTCGGACGAATAAAAATGTTCTCGTCGGCCTTATGAAACGACAGGACGTTTTGTACCTGCTCGTCCCCTTCGATGGCCCACAATCGGTATACTTCCGAAATGGTCAGTAAGTCATCTTCGTAGCCAAGTTGCTCGGTCAGGGCGTGCTGTGTGGCTGGGTCAGGGCGGCCGGGTACAATACGGTCGACCAGTGAGTTGCAGCAGGTATTGGCACTTTCGAGCCAGTCGATGAAGGCGCCTTCCAGCGCGTTGCGATGGGCCAGTTCGAGCAGAATGGCTTCGAGTTTGGTGCCGTTGTCAGGAATCAGTTCGGTCGGCACAATGACCAGCCCTTTGGTCGGGTCACCGTTGAAGGCTTTATAGCGAGCGTACAAAACCGCCAGTAATTTGCCCGGAAACGATTCGGGGGGCGATTGCCGGATGTCGTCCTGAACAAGTTGAATACCTACCTCGGTTGTATTCGAAAGAACGATTTGCAGATCGGGGCTGGTAGCTACCTGTAAAACCTCACTCCACTGTTGTTTGGCCGAAAGAACCCGGCTGATAGCTGAGCAAACGATGTTCTGCTCAACCAGTTCGCGATTCTCGACGCCCCGTATACACAGCGTATATAAATTATCCTGACGGGCAAAGGCCGTCATATCACCGCCATCGGTCGACTTTACAACCACAATCCGGCCATTGAAGATACCCTGACGGTTGGCTTTATCGATAAAATAATCGGGAAGGCCGCGCAGCAGAACCCCCGTACCAAACTGGAGCACGCGTTCAGGCAGTTGCTGATGATTGGGCAGTGGCCGCGTAAGCGCAAGTTGAGACTGAATGGTTGGGAGCGATTGAACAGATAATGGTTGCATAAGAATGTCTTAGATCAGAAAGCTGTAGGCGATGCTAAAAATTGTCTTTTTTATGGAAAGCGTCGAAGCGAATCAACTGACATGTAAGTAAGTTGGTGAAGTAAGATTAAGTAGGCTGTTTTTTATATTTAAACTTTTAAAGATATTTATTCACGCAATCGTTATCGGGAACGTTGCCAATTGGCGGGTTTGTTGGCTACAGACCAGGAAATGGCGAATTGGCGGTTGACCCGATCATGGGTAAAGGACGTGTTAATGGGTGCGTGTATTTTTGTATTTTACGAATAATCTACTTTGGATACCATCACAATAAAAGATATTGCCCGCGCCCTGAATCTCTCGACATCGACGGTGTCACGGGCGCTGCGCGACAGCTACGAAATCAACCCGGAGACCAAGCGTCTGGTCATCGAATATGCTGAGCGGCTCAATTACCGGCCCAATCCTATTGCGCTGAGCCTGAAAGAAAACCGGAGCCGTGTTATTGGCGTCGTTGTACCGCAGATTGCGAATAATTTCTTCTCGCAGGTAATTAATGGTATCGAAGCAATCGCCTACAATCGAGGGTATCACGTTATCATTTTTCAAAGCCACGAATCGTTTGAGCGAGAGGTGCTGACGGTTCAGCAGGCCGTAGCCCGGAAGGCCGATGGACTTCTGATTTCGTTGTCGAGTAGTACGTCGGATGTGTCGCATATTCGGGAGCTTCAGGAAAAAAAGCTGCCTATTGTTCTCTTTGACCGGGTGGCGCAAGAACTCGATTCGATCAGTGTGACGGCCGATAATTTTGAAGCAGCATTCGCAGCCACTGAGCACTTGATTCAAACTGGCCGTCGACGGATTGCCCACATTACAATTCCGCCCTACATTTCCATTACGCAGGAACGATTGGCAGGGTATAGGGCCGCTTTGGAAAAATATGGCATTTTCTACGACGAAAGCCTGTTACGCTATGCCGGTTTTGGGCAGAATGAAGTCGAACCAATTATTGACGACCTGTTGAGTCAGTCGCCCGATGCGTTTTTTGCCGCCAGCGACCGGCTGGCTTTGGGCACATTAGCCGCCTTGAAAAAACGGAATATTGCCATTCCGGGGCAGGTGTCGTTAATTGGGTTTACCAACACACCTGTAGCCGATCTGCTGGCTCCGCCTATGAGTACGGTCGAACAACCCGCTTTGGAAATCGGTCAGGTAGCTGCTGAACAATTGATCAATCTGATTGAGGGGAAATACAAAGGACTTCAGCCTGAACGCATCAAAATCCCCACGCGCATGGTCATTCGCGAATCGTCGCAAATAGACTAGAAGGTGTTATTTTACCGACGTATTAGTTGGCTTCTGGAAGCCCATATGTATCTAATCCTTTTGTAATTCATTATCAACCTTTTTTAGAAGTTTTATTGCTATTTTTTTAGTAGTAATAAAACTATTTATGCCTTCTTTTTTATAAACGGCGTTTGCTAGAAGCAAATTTCTTAATTTTTTTAACCTTAATGCTTTGGTTATTTCTTGTGAAGAAATAATCTTCAATGAGTCAGCCACGACTGGGAAATAGTTACTCATCTCAGGGATCAATTGTGTCATTGTATGAGTTTCATCTATTTTACACCATTCTGTACAATAAGGTATTGTTGATGTATAATAGGATAAGAATAATATTTTTAAAGAATCATTTTTGATCAAATTTGTATGTGCAGTTTGTCGGATCTCTTCATAAGCCATTTGATTTGGTTTAAAAAATAAATAACTAGCTGCGTTGTCAATGTGAAAATGAATACTGTCTTTTATCTCTGTATCAGATCTGAAATAAGTTAATTTGTTGATACTATTCACTAATTTACTGCTATGTTTAATTCTACTCGTTAGATTTAGAGTGTCTTCTACTAAATTTGTTCTTAAAAATTCTAAATGTTTCTTTATTGTTTCATCATCTCTTCTGCCTTCTCTCCACTCATCAAAGAAAAAAGAAATAGATATGCCAATAAAAATAACAAGAATTTCAGAAATGTATTTTTCGAGAATAACTTTAAACGGATGTTTTTCTTCTTTTTCAGACATAACCACAAAACGGTGTTTGACTAGCTAAATTGATGATTTCGGTTTTAATATAATTATACTTGATTTCTGAATCAAATTGAGTTCACTAAGTCGATTTAACAGCTCTTCTGGGTTCACTAGCCCGCGAACATGGTGGCGGTTGGGTTGTACACTTCTCTGAGGATGATCGGCCTGCCGTCAGACAAGTGTATGGATATACGATTATAAATAAATGAATTGGTCGATACAATAACATCAGGGTGAAAGATTATATAACGTCCTTGCCGAAATAAGTCGCAAGCGAACTTGACTAACTGTGGCTGCTTCGGTCAATAAAAAAGCCCGCGAAAAGGCGGGCTTTCTGATAAGTATGCTGCGAGTGTTATTTCCCCAGCCATTCTTTAAATTCGGTCATGCGGTCGCCACTGACGAAGACTTCCTGACGGGATTTAGGCTGCAAGTCGAGTTTGAGCTTACCTGCCGAAAACGTATGGATAGTCTGGATGGCTGGCAGCGACACCAGAAACTGGCGGCTGATACGAAAAAACTGACGTGGATTGAGCAGTTGCGTAAGCTTATCCAGACTGTAGTCGACGGGTAAGTTCAGTCCGTCTTTCGTAACCAGAAAGACCACTTTCTCTTCCAGAAAAAAGTAAGCGATTTCGGAGGTCTCGATGCTGCGAATCTTGGTACCCACCGTGATCATGAACCGATCTTTGTAGTCCGTCTGCCGCGATCTGCCAATGAGATTGAGCAGCGTTTCGATATCGGGAGCCGAACTCGCCTGACCAAACTGCTTTTTCAGGGCTTTAAATTTCTCAATGGCCGCTACCAGTTCATCATAATTGATGGGTTTCAACAGGTAGTCGATGCTGTTGACTTTGAACGCCTGAATCATGTATTCGTCGTAGGCCGTGGTGAAAATAACGGGCGTACTCAACGATGTTTGCTCGAAAATACGGAATCCGAGGTCATCTTCAAGGTGAATATCCATGAAAACCAGTTCGATGGGCGGATGTGACTCATTGAACCACTCGACCGCTTCGGCTACAGAGGGCAGTTTAGCCAATACGTTTATGGATGGATCGTATTTCTGGAGTAGGCTTTCGAGCCGCTTTGCTGTCAAGCTCTCGTCTTCAATAATTAGTACATTCATAAAGAGCGAAAGAGCGAAAGAGCGAAAGAGTGAAAGAGTGAATCAGTAAAAAAGCGAGAAATTGTCGTAAGGACATTTTTCACTCTTTCACTCTTTCGCTCTTCACTACCTCGCTCACTAAACCTTTTTCATTAATCAGTAGTGGTACTCTTACCACAAAATCGCCATTACTCTCACCCACCCAAACCGACTGTTCCGTCAGGAGGGCATAGCGGGTAATGATATTCTCCAAGCCAACACCCGTCGAATTTTCTGATTTTGGACGGGGTTGTAAATTGTTGCTAACGACCAGATAATCACCGTCGAGTAAGATATGCACGCGAAGTGGCTCTTTGGTCGACATGCGGTTATGCTTTACAGCATTCTCAACAAGAAGCTGCAGGGTCAGAGGGGCTATACTATAGCGGTTCTGCTCCCATTCGGGTACGTCGATAAATACATCGAACTTGTTCTCGAATCGGATGTTGAGCAAAAACCGATACGCCTGAATAAACTCCAGTTCGGTTTTCAGTGAGACGCGTTCGTTATCCTTCTGTTCCAGTATGTAGCGATACGCCCGCGACAGTTGGTCAATAAACTTCTCCGACAGATCGGCATCGGCATGCACCAGCGACGATAATATGCTTAGGCTATTGAATAAAAAGTGCGGATTTACCTGGCTTTTCAGGGCCGCAAACTGGGCCTGCACGTTCTCTTTTTCTAATCGCTCAGCCCGCAGCTGTACATCTTCCAATCGCCGAAAGGCGCGCCGGTTAGCTGATAGATAAAAGGCTGAAAGCATGGCCATCACCATCAGCGAGTTGTTGGTGCGCTGGCGTCGTTCACGGATACGTTGCCGTTCTTCGGGTGAGCGCGGGGGTGTTGGAAGTCGCTGCTGACGAGGATCAGGATCGCGCGATACGCCGAACCGTTGTTCCATTACCTCGTCCAGATTATGCCACAGTACAGCAAAAGCACTGTTGAAACCAACCGCTAGGGCACTGGCAATGAGCAGTGTGGCAATCTGGGCGGGAATCTTGAACTCGATCAGGAACCCCTCGCCAAAGTGCTTGAAAAAACGCTGCTGTAGCCATTCTGTTACCGTAATCCAGGCGTAAAAGAACAGAATCGTGACCAGAAACTCTAGCGCCCAGAACGGTATTTGCCGAGCTGAAAAAATCCAGCTAAAGCTTGCTCCATTGGCATACATTCGGATAGGCCAGTAGATAACGAACACGCTGAAGGCGAGTTGCCACTTTTGCGAATTCGTCAGACGGTAGGTCATAGCTCGGTTGGTTTATAAACAAAGCTACTAATTCTGATTAGCCGACAAAAAAGAAACCGGCGGAATGCCGATTTCGGATGTGCGAGTGACCCAATTGAGTCGGTGAGCAGGCCGGAATTGTTAAAAACTGGTTAATTCATGCTTAAAACCAGGCTAAGATAGGCTTAGTCACTGCCAATTAGTGCTCAATCTGTCAGTAGGTGGCCCGTCCACCCGACAAATCGTAAATGAATCCGGTGGTAAAACTAGCCTCTTCCGAAACTATCCAGGCCGCCAGCGCAGCCACTTCTTCCACCGTTCCGAGCCGTTTCATGGGAATTTTAGCCGTCATATAAGCGAGTTGTTCGGGAGCTGTATCGTTGTTCAGAGCGGTTTTGATAACGGCCGGGGCAATGCCGTTGACGGTGATGCCCGTTTCGGCATACTCTTTCCCAATGCCTTTGACCAGTCCGATTACGCCCGCTTTCATCGACGAATATCCGGTCATAAATGGATTGCCTTCTTTGCCCGCAATGGAAGCCAGGTGCAGAATGCGGCCATAATTGGCTTTTTCCATCGCCTTCAGGGCAAATTTCGTCATCAGAAAAGCCCCCCGCAGATTGGTATGGTATACGCGGTCGTAATCGGCTACCGAAAAGTCGGTAATTTTTGTATTGGTAGGCCCGACAATACCCGCCGAATTGACCATAATATCTAATCGACCGAACGACTCTTCGACTGTCTGAACCGCTTTTTCAACCGAACTCTCCTGCGACACATCGACTACATGACCCGATACACTATGTCCCTGCTTTGTAAATTCGGCTACCGTTCGTTCAAGGGTAACGTGATTGATATCGAACAGGACAAGGGTCGCTCCCTCCGAAGCCAGCCGTTTGGCAATGCCTTTTCCGATGCCATCGGCTCCTCCCGTTACAATGGCTACCTGTTTTGAAAACCGATTTGACATAGTTTATGCGTGGTTTAGGATACTAGGATCGTTATTTTTAAACGTTTACCTGAAAATGAAATTCGTTGGTAAGGCTACTGAGCCCACTAGGTTTAATGAGTTGTTTTAATCGGAAATTAATCTTGAGGCTACTATATATACCGGAGCCATTTTATGCTTGAATGCTCCGATTTGTAGCGCCCATACCAGCGACAAAGCGGATACAGAAAAAGGACAATGCTGATCCAGACCAGATAGACGTATTCGAGCGAAATCCCTGCATTAGCCGGTCTTCCGAAATTCATCGGGCCCGATGGCAGATCGGCCAGCGAGTATCCTAGCCCTAAGGCCATTCCGATCAGGGAGAGATGGACCAGATACCAGTGCAGGATGTAATAAAACATAGGCACCTTACCATACACGCTCATCCAGCGGGTAAATGCATTGTTGGCACCATCTATGATCGCCAGAAAGACGAACATCAGGCCCAGTGTGACCAGATCGTATAGTAACGAAGGTGGGTACTTGGTAACGTTAATGAACGAGAAGAAGGTAAACAAGGGACTTTTCTGCGATGACCAGGGAGCCGGGTCGCCGTAGATATTCAGAAAACGGAGTAGGATAAATAAGGCCAGAGCACCGAGGCCGATGCGTAATAGAAGCAGTTTTCGGTTTTCAATTGGGCGTTCCAGCAATTGGCCGCAGGCAAAACCAACCAGCATAATCCCCAGCCAGGGTATGACCGGGTAAGCAACCAGCAAGGCAAACGTTGGACTGACTGGAAAAAAATCGGTTCGGAACAGTAAGGCCCAGATTAATCGAGCTGCCGGATTCGTAAAAGAGGGAACCAGTTGCAGGATGTTGTGCCCCAATACAATCACAAGACCAATGATGCCAACTGTTCGGACTGGTAGCTTGGCCAGAAACGACAGGATAACCAGCCCGAAGCCAATGGCATAAATCACCTGTAACATTAGCGACTGGAAATGCAAATCGAACCAGAAGGCGAAGTTGATAATGGTTAGTTCGAGTAACAGCAACACCAGCCCCCGGCTCCGTAAAAATCGCAGGGCGTCGTTCCGGCTGCTATCTGCCTGTCTGCGTAGCGATAAGTAGGCCGATGTGCCCGACAGAAACACGAACGTAGGGGCGCAAAGATGGGTGATCCAGCGCGTCAGGAAAATAGCGGGCGTCGTTGTGGTCAGGTCGGTTGGGTTTTGGGTCAGGGCCGGGGTGTGGAGTAAATCGCGGACATGATCCAGCGCCATAATGACCATCACTAAACCACGCGTTACATCAATGGCAGCGACTCGTTTCATTCAGGATGTAGTTAGTCGAAATCTCAAATACTACTTTTTATAGCGGCACAACGTGTTATCGGACTTGATAAAATAGGATTTATAGTTGAGGGCTTTGGGATCGGTGCAACCCTTTAAGTCAAGCACTTCGACGTTGCGGAAATCAATGGCGTGGCTTTCGGCCTGTAAAGCAATGAACCCCTCTCCAAGAGCGGTATTGGCCAGACTATTCCAATGGGCAGCTGCCTGACTATCGAATCGACCAGCTTCCCAGTTATGGTCTTTACTCACAAACCCGCCACCAACCTGTGGACGTTCGTAAGTAAGCACCGTATCGCCTTCAATAAGGTGATGCACGATCGAGTCGCCCAGTACAATGGCCTCCGCCGTTATCCAGCGATCTCCGTCGTATGTTTTTGAATCGGAATCCGTACAATGCTCCGGCCGAAGTTTTTCGCTCATGTATACCTGTGTACCGGGCGTACACAGATTGCCCGTATGACGTGGGCCATCGCCCAGCCCACCGAGCAGTTGCATTTCCAGCGATACCGGGAACGTCTGGTTAAGTGATAAGCTCTTTGCCGATTGCGAATGAAGCATAATACCACTGTTTCGCACGTTCCAGGGATCGCCACCCGGTGTTTGTTTGCCCAGAAACCGATAGGAAAAACGAACCCGGTAATAGGAATACGGCTTGTTGTAGTAGATATGTCCGTATTTGCCGTCGAAGGTTTTGTACTGATCGTACATGACCCGGAGCATACCATTTTCGACACGGAAGGTATTTTTGTAGTTGTCGTTCAGGGGCTGTCCGGCAATTTTGATGTCCCAGCCAGTAAGGTCTTTGCCGTTGAAAATCCGAACCCATTCTTCCCGGTTGGCTGCGGATTGCGCAAACGATGAAAGTGTAATAAACAGACCCGTTAATGTGCGTAAAACTTGTTTCATAAGTAGGAGTTTCAAACGTTTAACGCCAAACTATTTTAACACCTCCACTGTATTTAGCTCTGGGCCGCCACCATGGTTGGCTGATCCGGCAACAATGTAGATGTTTCCTTTATAGACGACGGCCTGCGTGCCATGACGCCCCTGGTTGAGTCGGGGGCCAGATGTCCAGGTGTTGGTTTTCGGGTCGAGGGCTTCGGCCTCATTGTGTGCCTTTAGTTGTACCGTTTCGCCCCCAATAATCCATACTTTGCCGCCCTGGGTAACGGCAGTGCCACCCGCCCGTTGCGTCGGAATGTTCGAGGTAGAAGGCAGTGTGCTCCAGCGGCCGGTTTTAAAATCGTAAACATCCACTTCGGCGATGGTCGTTTCCAGCACTTTATTGATCCGGGCCGTTGAATTGCGCCCACCCGCCAGGTACAATTTATCATCGACAACAGCCGCGCTGATGTGGTCGCGGGTGCGGGGCGCATCAGCCAGTTTTTTCCAGGTGTTGGTTTTGGGGTCGTATTCATCGAGCCACGCTACATGACCATCGTAATGCCCATCGATGATACCGCAGGCCATGTAGATTTTGTTTTTATACACGACTACACCAGCCGAACCCCGTAGCCGATCTTTCGGAATTTCGGGACCAACCCGCCATTTACCTTGCTTTGGACTATAGATATAGATGTTTGGAATGGGGGTCTCGTGTGGGTATTGCCCCTGAAAAGCGCCCATCACATATAAGTCACCATTGTAGGTAATGGCCTGAAAATGATTCATTTCGACGGGTGGTGTGGGCAGCGTTTGCCAAACCAGCGTTTTTAGATTCAGGGCTTCCAGTGGTTTGATGCCCCGCCCACCAACGGCATATAAACTGTCGCCAATAAGAGTAGCTGCATTTTCATGACGGGCCGAGCAACTGTTCTGGGTGCTAACGGGTTGCCAGCTTTGCGCCTGTACCAGACCGCTTAACAATACACCTAAACTACTGGCTAATACGATTTTCATAGAGGAAAGGAAACGTAAATACATGTATATGGTTGATAAAGGCCCAACGGTTCATTTTCTCCTAAAAGCAGGTTGAACTTTCCACAATCAAGTCAGAAATCAAACGTTCAGACAGGTTCCAAACAGTGAGGCACGGATTGCACAGAGCTTTACATTAATAGCTCTGTGCGATCCGTGCCTCACTGTTCCTGACAATTATTACTCTGGCAATACGCAGCCATCTTCTGGGGTACAGGCAGCTTCACCAGCGGCCACTTCAGTAAGTTTAGGATGTTGTTGGTCCCATTCAGTCCAGGCTGTTTCGAGGGCGCCTAAAAACGTTTCCGGAGCCTGAGCGCCCGAAACGGCATATTTCCGGTTCAGAACAAAAAACGGAACACCTCGTATGCCCAGTTGCTGGGCTTCATACAGGTCATGATTCACCTCGTCGTTAAAGGCTGTAGAAGCTAACATCTGGCTAACCTCCGGCGCATCCAGGCCAATGTCGGTGCCCAGCTCAATCAGCGTTGTATGATCCGACGTATTTTTTCCTTCGGTAAAATAGGCCCGAAACAGTCGCTCTTCGGCGGCATCGCCCAATCCCTTTGTTTTCGCTAACTGAACCAGCCGGTGTGCATCCCAGGAGTTGGCAACAATGGCCTTGTCGAAATGATACTCCAGACCCACCTCGCGGGCCATGTCGGTCACCCGGTCGTTCATTTGCTCGGCCTGTTGAAGGCTCCAGCCCTTGATATCAGCCAGATACTGGTTTACATTTTTAGAGGGGTCAGTTTTTAAACCCGGATTGAGCTGAAAACTTTTCCAGACGACTTTGACATCCTTATTATGGGCAAACTGGTCCAAACCAGCTTCGAATTTCCGTTTACCGATGTAGCAAAACGGGCACATTACATCACTCCAAATTTCAATTTCCATATCGTGGGGTATTCTGGTATGATCACAGAACAACAGTGGCCCAAAATTCCTTCCTGAACGGGTTAATTTCTGATTCGGGGTGATGTCGACTCTATAGCGGAACTACAGTCGAATTTTTGATCTCCGACATCACAAAGAAGCTGCTGATATGCAAGGTGCCAGGAATGACCGACAGTTTTTCCTGATAGAAATGATTGTAGGTATCCATATCCTGGCTGATAATCTTGATCAGGTAATCGAACGTGCCCGATACCCGATTGCATTCGAGCACTTCGGGGAGTTCGCGTACGTCGATTTCAAAAGCGGTAAACGCATCGCGGGTTTGTCGATCGAGCGTTACCTGGCAATAAACCATCAGTGAATTACCGAGTTTTTTTTTATCGACCAGGGTTACATAACGCTCGATAACACCCTCACGTTCGAGCCGTTTGATGCGTTCATGGACGGGCGTTTTAGACAGATTGATCTTCCGACCAATATCCTGAATGGTCAGATGGGCGTCCTGTTGGAGTAAGTCCAGGATTTTGCGGTCAGTTGCGTCGACAAGAGCCATAAGCGGAATTTTTACGGCAAGAGTTCCTGATTTATTTTCTTAGTAGGAAATAGTTCTACAAAAACATAAAGGTAATGCCACTTTTCCTGAAAAAATAAAAACTACTAGAAAACGTTTATAGCCGCTTTACCTTTGTGGTATCGACGTACAACAAACCTTCGTTTAAGCCGCTATGGTCATTGGTGTTCCTAAAGAAATCAAAAACAACGAGAATCGCGTTGCGCTTACACCAGCTGGTGTTACTGAACTCCGTAAACATGGACATACTGTTTATGTGCAGGTGAATGCGGGTGAGGGAAGTGGTTTTGAAGATGAGGAATATATTGCGGCTGGGGCGGTTATGTTGCCGACTATCGAAGAGGTGTACGGGATCGCCGAGATGATTATGAAGGTCAAAGAGCCAATCGCTCCTGAATACGACCTGATTAAAGAGAATCAACTGCTGTTTACCTACTTCCACTTTGCCTCGTCGGAAGAACTGACCCAGGCCATGCTGGCGAAAGGTGCTGTTTGTCTGGCCTACGAAACCGTTGAACGCCCTGACCGTAGCCTGCCCCTGCTGGTGCCTATGTCGGAGGTTGCGGGTCGTATGGCAATTCAGGAAGGTGCCAAGTACCTCGAAAAGCCCATGAAAGGCCGGGGTATTCTGCTCGGTGGCGTACCGGGTGTAAAACCCGCTAACGTATTAATTCTGGGTGGAGGTATTGTGGGAACACAGGCGGCTAAAATGGCAGCTGGTCTGGGTGCGCACGTAACCATCATGGATGTGAGTTTGCCCCGGTTACGGTACCTGTCGGATATTATGCCCCCAAACGTACAGACCATGATGTCGAACGAATACAACATTCGGGAGATGATCAAAGTTTGTGACCTGATCGTAGGAGCTGTTCTGATTCCAGGCGCTAAAGCGCCCCACCTCATTACCCGCGAAATGCTGAAGCAAATGCGGCCGGGTACGGTGTTGGTCGATGTAGCGGTTGATCAGGGCGGTTGTATTGAAACCTGCCACCCAACAACGCACGAAAATCCAACCTATGTGATCGACGGCGTAGTACATTATTGCGTAGCCAATATGCCGGGCGCTGTTCCTTATACGAGCACTGTAGCGTTGACCAATGCCACATTGCCGTATGCCATTCAACTCGCCAACAAAGGCTGGCAGCAAGCTTGCCGCGACAACGCCGATCTGAAGCTGGGTCTGAACGTGGTAGAAGGTAAAGTGGTTTATAAAGGTGTAGCCGATGCATTTGGGCTCCCATTGACTGATGTGAACGCGTTTCTTACGGAAGAAGAATTAACGCATTAAGATATTACTAATTCATCGACAGACGCAGGCCGCACTCTTCGGGGTGTGGCCTTTTTTTGTAGTTTGCTATGCATCTACTTCTGAAAACAGTAGGAGTCAAGCAAGTAAACAAATCTAAATTTGCTTACTTGCTTGACTAACGAACCCCAACCATTGCATGGAAACTCAACCGAAAGCACCGATCCCTACTTTATACGAGTGGGTAGGAGGGATGGAAAACTTTGAAAACTGGACTAGTCTGTTTTATCAGCGCGTACGTCAGGATTCGATTCTTGAGCCGGTATTCCGAAATATGGCGCCCGAACATGCCCAGCATGTAGCCCATTTTATTGCTGAGGTATTTCGCGGCCCTGCCCGATATAGTAACGAGGAGGGAAGCCACTACCAGATGATTCGCAAGCATTTGGGTAGACACCTGACCGAAACCCAGCGTCGGCGCTGGATTGAGCTGATTCTGGATACGGCCGATTCCGTTGGCATGCCAGATGATCCTGAGTTCCGTTCGGCATTGGTGGGTTATCTGGAGTGGGGCTCCCGGCTAGCCGTTATCAATTCAAACGCTGACTCAGTAAGTGAGGAACTGGACGCGCCCATGCCAACCTGGGGATGGGGCGAAACAGGCGGTCCATACGTTCCCTAAAACTCCAAAAATCAGGCAATTAGTTTGGGCCCGTGTCAGACAGGCAGCGACCGATGTAAGGGGCGTAAGCACGACTGGTATAAATCGTATACGCATTCAGTCGGAACGTCGTGTCGGCTTTGGGCATGGCTGACGTCTGCGTTAAGTGTTGCGGATCGGTCGTTGGAATGATCGCAATATCGGCAGGACGATAAGCATTACCTGTGGGCCATATGCCATAATGCCGATGAAAAAAGGGCATTACATAATCGAACGCAAAGACACTGGACCGGGGAGGGAGCTGAGCCGCGATGCACTTTATAGCCGCCAGATCAGCCGACTGAATGAGGGTTGGGTTTTTGTCTTTCGCGGGTCGATAGCGTATCAGGGTCACCCAATCTTTCAAAGGAGGAATATCGGGACGAGCTATGTATACAATAGGAATTTGGAAGAGCCACAATCCTACCAAAGCCATTATTGTACCCGATGGTGCACGCTGAGGGATTCGATCGCTTGACATGAGTAGGCAGGCAATCAGGAAAGCGGCTACAAACGCCCACAACAGCACAAACCGGGGAGGCCAGGTCAGCGATACCAGATAAAAAAGAGGCTGACCATAATACAGTACACTCTGCACAAAATTCAGCGCTACTAAGGCCGTTAAGCCAACTCCGGCTATCGTTACCCAACTCCAGACTACGTTGGCACGTTGTTGCCTTGCCAGTAAAGCCAGAAATCCCACGGCTGGCAGTAGCAATACAATAACGGCCCCTAGTAAGAACAGCATTTCTTTCCAGAATGCCTTTGTGGCAATATTTTGAGTTAATAAAGCAAGGGCTTGTTGGAGCCTTGGTTCCGGTTTTGCTGCGTGATTTTTCCAGGATAGCCAGAACATCCCTAGCAGGAAGATAGCTACCCAGGTACCGGCAATGCGCCAGAATGCTCCCTGGCTCAACAATTTTATCAACGGTTGATCAGATTCCTGCCGAAATGTAAGGGCTAACCAGCTCAGGTGAATTAAAGCCGCTACCACGGCGCCATCTTCTTTGATCAGTACCAGAAGCAAACCCGTCAGTGGCACCCAGTACTGTCGGGATGCAGATCGACTGGTCAGCGCCAGAATAAAGAAAAGAGCAAAGGGTAGGTACGTTAGTTCGGTATGCCAGCCAATGTTAGGATGATCGTTGAGCCAGAACGCTACCGGGCCCAATAAAATCACAAGCAGTAAGCCTTGCCGGGCCCAGACAGGTATTTGGCGGTACTGTAAGCGTCTGTATACCAGCGTATAACTGATGGTCAATAAAAAGGCTTGTACAGCAAATAAGCCATAAGCACCCCACAGGTAGCAAAAAGGTCCCCAAAAAAGTACCGTATAATAGTTGTGGATACGGTGGTGAAAGCCCCAGATGTTATCGTACATAAACGGCCGACCGTCCATATAGCTACAGGACATCTGGATAAAGGCATACATATCGTTGAATGTATAGCCGAGGGTCTGAAATCGAATCAGTTTAAACGCGAAAAAAAGTAAACCTGCGAACAACGCAAGGAGTAATAGCCTGTTGGTTTTAGGCATCATGGATGGGGGCTGTATGGTAAAAAAGCGACTCAGTATGAGTGACTGAAAAATAAAATAACTTTATTTGTAGGTAGGAATGCACATGATTTTTGTCTTTTTAACGCTAACCCCCATAATCACCCGCTTCCTGACGTAATAGTATGAGTGAATTCAGGCATGTTGAAGATCTATCGGTAAATAGTACACAATCAGACTTACAAGGTTCTAAGCGGGAACATTGGATCAAGCGAAACAGCTATTATTATCGCATTTTAGTAAATTTTCTGAGATATAACATTCCCGCCAACCAATCAATATTGGAAATAGGCTGTGGAACAGGGTATGTGTTGAATCAGTTGCAGCCATCCTTGGGAGTGGGCATTGATAGCACTGCGGAGCTAATCCACTATGGCCAGCAAAAGTACCCAAATCTGGATTTGCGCACAGCCGATGCCAAAGAACTGGACCTGAATGGGTTGGTGTTCGACTTTATCCTTATCTCCGACACGATTGGCTATTTAGATGACGTTCAGCAGGTTTTTAAGCAATTACATAGCGTTTGCCACGCCGACACGCGGATCATTATTACCTATCGAAACCAGCTTTGGACCCCCCTGCTCTCGGCAGCAGAAGCCATTGGCCTGAAAATGCCCGAACATCGGCAGAACTGGCTCGATCGGGGTGATATTGAAAATCTGCTCGATGTAACCGGATTTGATGTCGTTCGCGAAGGGCGCAAGTTTTTGATGCCACGATACATACCGCTCCTGTCCGGCCTGCTCAATAAGTATATCGCTAATCTTCCTCTTTTCAATCGGCTCGGCTTATGTACGTTTATTGTGGCCCGTAGTATGCAGGCCAATAAATCGGTTGATCTGCCGTCGGTGAGCGTTATTGTTCCGGCTCGCAACGAAAAAGGAAATATTGAAACCATTGTGCAGCGACTGCCTGCTATGGGAAGTCATACGGAGCTGATTTTTGTGGAAGGTAACTCGACCGATGATACCTGGTCCGAAATTCAGCGTGTAACCGCCGAGTATACCCCTGAGTATGATATTAAATGCGTACAACAGGAGGGTAAGGGCAAAGGCGATGCGGTTCGGAAAGGATTTGGTATGGCTACGGGCGATATCCTGATGATCCTGGATGCCGATATGACCGTTCCCCCCGAAGATCTTCCCAAGTTTTACGAAGCCATTGCCAACGGAAAGGGTGAATACATCAACGGTACCCGCCTGGTGTATCCGATGGAAAAGGAAGCCATGCGTACGCTGAACCTCATTGGTAACAAATTTTTCTCGATTGCCTTCTCATGGCTATTGAATCAGCGGATCAAAGATACCCTCTGCGGAACCAAAGTGCTTACGCGGGCCAATTACCAGCGACTAAGCGCGAACCGGGCTTATTTTGGGGATTTCGATCCGTTTGGCGACTTCGACCTTATTTTTGGATCGGCTAAGCTGAACCTTAAGTTTGTCGAAATACCGATTCGTTACCGGGCTCGCACCTATGGTGAAACCAACATCTCGCGGTTTAAGCATGGCTGGCTCCTGCTGAAAATGACCTTCTTTGCCTTAAACAAAATCAAGTTTATCTGAGTCCTTGGGTGTGGCTGAGTTGTCCTGTTTATAAATACTGCCGGACGAGTACGGCCCACTCTTCATCCAGTGTGCCCGTAAAAAACGAAGCCCCCGCTCGCCGATACCAGTAATTGGCATTAAATCGGTCACCTTCTTTCCTATGAAGATAGGCATGCAGACGGTCGTACGCTTGGGTGCCTTCACGGCTCTGGGCTATTGAATGGGCCTGTTCCCAATCGTCGTTGGCATCGTACCAAAGCCCTTGTAATACCGGATGTAAGTCGGTTGGAGGCTGCGGTTGGGTCAGGGTTGCTGTAAACTGGTCGAAGGTCATTTTGTGTTGGCGTTAGGCGTAAGGACTGCGTTTATGTAAGGTTCGTAGGCCGGGGTGACGTAAAGGGTATAAGTACTGAGCCGAATGGGTTTGTAAGGTCGTTTCATCACCCGAGGCAGACGATCACTAAGTTTCTGAAAATCATTGGACGGGATAATAGCCAGGTCTGCATTTTCCCACTGCTTTTCAGTAGGCCAGATGTTGTAATGCTTGTGAAATAAAGGAATCAGATAATCAAACACAAATACGTTGGAGTGAGAAGGAATGGTTTGGGCCAGTTTCTTAACAACGGTCACATCATCATCCGGTAACAGAGGTTCTTTTTGGGGGTCGAAACGGTGCGTAAAACTGTCGTGCAGGATGGTGAGCAACCGAAAGTCTGGGCGGGCATACTGTACGAGCGGTAGTTGAATAATAACTAATAGTAAGCCAGTATATACGGGTTGCCAGCGTGGAACCGATGACTGATCGGCTTCATACAGTAGCCAGAAGGCAATCGTATAAACGGTCGAGAAGGCATAAACCAGCACAAACCGGGGAGGCCAGGTCAGCGATACCAGATCGAAGAGGGCATTGGTGCCGTAATACGTAGCCCCCTGCACCCAGTTCGACAGTAGAATAGCCAGTAACGCAGCACTGTATACCAGTAAAATACTACCAGCCTGTTGCCACCCCAGGCGATATAAACCATACGTTAATAAGCCAATCGGGGGCGCTAAAAGCAACAGCGTCTGAACGAACAATAGCAGGTTAGTACCAATAAACTCGCGGGAATTCAGGCCGGTGCGAATGGCGTTGAGGGCCTGTTGTAGCCGTGGTTCCGGTTCGGCAGCATGGTTTTTAAAGGATAAAAAGGCCATACCGGCTATAAACAGCAGAGCCCAGCCTGCGAGCACCAGCCAGAATCGGGATTTCGTCAGAATGCCAAAGATGGATTGCTGTCGGTTGGTAACCAGATAGTGAAGACACAGGAATGCCAGATGAATGGAACCTGCCAATAAAGCCCCATCTTCCTTTACCAGAACCAGGAGCGTAGCTGTCATAATGAACCAACCTGTATGTGCGTGTAATAACGCTAACAGAAAGAAGATCGATAACGGAAAGTACGTTAACTCGGGATGCCAGCCGATATTAGGGTGTTCATAAAACCAGAACCAGACCGGACCCAGCAGCACTACAGTCAGCATCAACCATACAGCCCAGTTCGCTAATCGAATGGCCAGGTGGCGCAGGAGCAATACATAACTCAGCAGGGTGAGCCCAAACTGAACGAAAAAAGCGCCATAGGCTCCCCAGATGTAGATAAGAGGCCCCCAAAGGAGCATGGCGTAATTATTATGGATTCGATCGTCGTAGCCCCAGATATTTTCGTACAAAACAGGGCGCCCATTCATCCAGCTATGCGATTCCTGAAGGAAAATGTACATATCATTGTACGTATAATACAACGCCTGAAATCGAATGACCTTAAAGCAAAAGAAGAGGATCAGAAAAAGGCTACTGACAGCAACGGGGCCAATCCAATGTGGTCTCATACAATACGGAAACGAACCTCCATCGAATGGGGTGCGATTCGTTGTAAGGGCAAAAATACGGAATAATGGCGCTAATTGCCCACTACAGCTAGAAGCCGAATGGTATTGTTGTCGTAAATTGATTAATTGGGAATAGCTTGTTTATTGCCAGTCGTCGCGCAGAATACCATTCAGTTTTTCGTACGGAACTGTCACTTGAATGGGGCCAACCGCATAAGCCGCTATTTCATACGGATTGTAATAAAAAACCAGTCCTTCCCGGCTAGTGCCTATATTGGCAGGTAGAAAGAAGTGACCATCGCGCAAAAAATAGCCCTGTTCTTCCAGGCTAGTTTGGGGCAACAGGTGCTGCTGCTGCCGGAAAGCCGATTCCAGAACCCCAAGTAGAGCAGTCGTATCGGCAATCATATCGTTTAGCGTAAGTGTCCGGCCCGTTTCCCGGTCGAATGTATAAAAGGACAGGTTTGAGTTCGGATGTGCTCCTCCCGTATAGGCTCTGGTTTCGACCCGTACTGTTAATGCTCTGGGGCTAACATGCACCGTATCGGCACTGGTTTCCAATTCCCAGCATCCGCCCAGGCTTCCCATGTCTTTGCGCATCACTTCGTAGTCTTTGGCAAAAAGTGATGCGGCTTTTTCCAGGTTACTATGTACGTCGGGGTGGCTGGCAATGGTGGCACTGTCTAGCCAGTTGACTACACTGTTCACCGCCAGTAGTCGTAAACTATCGTTGATTTTGCGAGCGCCTTCCGTATCGTCTTTCAACTGGATATACGATACGGATACATCTACGCCCGTATTAGTTGTCGTGTCGCAGGGATTAGGGCTTCCGAGGGTATACTGCTGACGATCTAAGACTGGTGGATCGCTTTGGGTAGTATGGCAAGCGGCAAATGTGCTGGCTAAACCAGCCAGCAAAACGATATATAGGATAGGCTTCATGAAGCGTCAATGGCTAATCGAGAAAGCACTACGAACTCGTACCTGGTCTTTCGATTAACCATTCACGTTCAGGTAGCTGCTATTACAAACTTAACAAATCTTTAAACCGAATAGCCTGTCGGCGGCTAATTTCGATTTTATCGCCACCACGTAACGTAACCAGCAATCCACCACTGAACCAGGGCTCGATTTTTTCGATCCATTGAAGGTTAATAATATGTTTGCGGTTGGCCCGGAAGAAGGTGGTTGGGTTAAGCCTGTCTTCAAGTGCATTTAATGATTTGAGAACCAGTGGCTTCTGATCGTCGAAATAAAGCCGGACGTAGTTGCCCATCGACTCGAACAGGCGCACTTTGCCAAGTTTGACGAACCAGCATTTTTCGCCATCTTTCACAAATACCTGGTCATTTTCGCCCAGAATTTTTGTAGAGATACCTGCTGCCTGGCCCGTTGCCTCAGGAATATGCTGTTCTTCCTCAACCCGATGGATCGCTTCCGACAGCCGGGATAGTTCGACGGGTTTGAGGAGGTAATCGAGCGCATTGAACTCGAATGCTTTAATGGCATATTCGTCATAAGCCGTCGTAAAAATCACTTCAGGAGTTTTGCCTTCGATCGACTGGAGTAATTCAAAGCCGTTTTTTCCTGGCATCTGAATGTCCAGAAATAGGAGTTCGGGTTCCAGTTCTTCGATCATAGGCAAGGCTTCGTCCGCGTTGGCAGCTTCACCAATAATCTGAATCTTGGGGAAATTCTCGAGAAGCCTGCGGAGTTCGTTGCGGGCTAAGCGCTCGTCGTCAATAATAAGGGTCTTCATAGTTTAGAGGGGTAGGAGCCAGGAGTTGGGGGCGAGGATTGAGAATGCTGACGCAGGAAACGGCATTCTCAATCCTCGTTCCTAGCTTCTGGCTCCCAGTGGCTGTTTTTCACGTCGGAACATACCCTCCGACTGGGCAGGGATGGTAATTTCGGCACACACAATGGGCCCGTCGCCTTGGGTATCGTTTTCCTGATAAATCTTGAAGTGGGCTTCGTGGCCGTATAACAAATCAAGTCGCTGGGACGTATTGGCTAGTCCGAAGCCACCCGAAGCTTCTTTGTCGCCCAGAACGCCAGTATTGCGAATGGTAATATGCAACTTGTCGCTTTCCAGACTCGACCGAATATCAATGAATCCACCCCCAACGGCTTTTGAGACACCATGCTTGATCGCGTTTTCGACCAGCGTTTGCAACATCATGGGGGGAACCTGCCAGAAAAGAGTCCGGCTATCGAGGTCGATGTAGGATGTAAGCCGGTCTTCGTAGCGAACTTTTTCGAGCGATAGATAATCCTCTACGGTTTTGATTTCTTCGCGCAGTTCCACCGTTTTCCGTCGGTCGGCGAGTAGCGAGTTGCGAAGTAAATTGGACAACTGCGTAATGCCCTGCTGCGCTTTGGTTGGGTTTTCAAAAACCAGTGCCCGGATGCTGTTGAGGGCATTAAAGACGAAGTGCGGATTTAACTGCGAACGCAGGACTTTGGCTTCTGTTTCGCGCACACTGGTTTTGAGCAGTAGTTTCTCAATTTCGTCGTTCCGGTTCTGCTCAACGTAGTGGTAGGCTGTGTAAGAAAGAACCCAGGCTAGCATCGTTTTCCCCCATATGACCAGGTATCCAAAAATGTAATTGGGTTCGTTGACGAATATATCGGCGTATAATTCTTTATCGAATGGAATGTTTACCGCGCTCATAACTGCAGCAAGTACAATCACTGAGATGGCCACTCGTGGTACTAAGCGAATCAGCGGGAGTTTAACCCAGTTCCATCGTTTTATGATTAATCGATAGAGGTGCGTTAATGAAATGCCTAAAATAATATTTGCAATCCCTAACCAAAAGACTTCTTCGCCGAAAAGACCTTGTAACCAATAGCCGATCCACTCGACAATGATTACCAATGTCCAGCCGGCTATTTGGCAATACCAATATATTTTCTGTTTTGACATGCTCACTTCATTCTCCACTAATTACTGGACTATTGACGAATATACGTGTTTCAGAACAGAATTGGTTTCCGGCAATTATTAATGGAAATATACGTGGATTATCGGCCGATGATGATTGTTGACTGGTAACCACTAAAGTCAGGCAAATTCTTACTGGGTCAGCGCCAGCGACAGTAGGTGAGCCGTATCGTTGGCCTGCGTAATGGTAAACGTAGTTGATTCGTAATCGTAGAGAAGTTTGTACAGGCAGACGTTGCTGTGTTCAAACTGATCCATGTGTGAAAGGGGCTGGTTGGTGATCCAGCTAAGCAGAATACGCATCGCCCGACCATGCATGGCAACAAGAACCGTTTCTTCGTCGGGGTGAGACAGGATCACGTCGATGGCTTCTTTTTGACGGGCTGCTACCTGGTCTGGACTTTCGCCACCTTCGGTAGGCTGGTCCGTACGTCCCGATTCCCAGGCTTCGATGAGAGCACGGTAGTATTCATTATCCAGGTTGCCAGGGGCTTTGCCTTCCATAATGCCCCAGCTAATTTCGTTGAGGCCAGTGAGCTTTTCGTAGGGAATCCCCAGTTCAATAAATGGTTCGGCTGTCTGATACGTGCGTTTTAAGCCGGAGATGTAAATTTTCTGGAATGGCACATGCTGATACGCCAGAAAAAAAGCCATTGCCTGGGCACGGCCCATTTCGTTGAGATCCGCATCGACGCCACTTCCCTGAACGATACCGCGTCGGTTGAAGTCTGTTTCGCCATGGCGAATCAGATAAATTGTTTTTTGTGTCAAGCTGCCCCCTTGCCTATCGGCAATTTTTGTCAAATTTGAGCCGCAAAATTACGAAAAAACAGGTTATAAATTGTTTCAGATTTTAAGTTTTGGGTTACCACAGCTTAGTAAACCTGAAATCTTGACATTAAACCAAAACAACATGAAAGCTGGCTTTGATCTGAATGCACTCGATTTTATTCATAATGACTCTATCGCCAAACACCTTGGTATAGAATTCCTTGAAGCAGGTGAAGGATATCTAACCGCCCGAATGCCCGTCGATAAACGAACCCATCAGCCCTTTGGTATTCTTCATGGAGGAGCTTCCGTTGTACTGGCCGAGACATTGGGCAGTGTAGCATCTTATATGCTGCTGGACGATCCGGTAAAGCAACGGGCTGTTGGGCTGGAAATCAATGCCAATCATATTCGCTCCGTACGTGAAGGCTGGGTCTATGGTCGTTGTACTCCCATTCATGCCGGACGTACTACCCACGTTTGGGATATTCGAATTACTGACGAACACAATAAACTCGTTTGCGTGAGTCGGTTAACAGTAGCAGTGATTGGTGCATAAGGATACATGTTCAGCCATCAGAGCTTAAGTAGCTACAGTGGTTCCTAACAGGTAATTGTAGGCGGGGCTAAGTACTTATGGATGCCTTATACGTCTGTGCCTATGAGGAGTAAGGAGATTGCGTCATGAGGATTGGCTATTTCCATAGGGGAACGGTAGTCTCAACAGATTTAGGTTTTAGACGAAAATACAATGATTACACTTACTCAACATGAAGAAACGTTTCGAATCAGGAGTCGCTGGCTATGGTTGCACCGGTTTCTGTTTGGGCTTTTGGTCGCCCTTCTGTACATCCCTTATAAAGTGGCAACAAATGGTCAGGTTTACCCCGACCTGAGTCAGGCACCGATTTGGTTGGTACTGTTTGGATTTGTCTGGGTTATTTGTCTGGCTGAAGCCTGGAAACAAACCATAGTGGTCACGCTAGGCCCTTATCAATTTACTGTAAAAAAATGGACGCAATCTGCCCGACAGTTCCCTTACGACTCGATCGAAGGTTATCATGAATATTTGGATCAGGATAGGAGAGGCCCCTATCAGACGCTGGTGATTTATCTTCCTGAGGACTATTTCACGATCCGATCCATTGATTTTGAGGCTTATGAACAACTGAAAGCCCGGCTTACCGAGCATAAGGCCATAGTGCCCCGTAAACGGGTAATCACAAGGATAGAACGGAATCGGTTGCGTTGGCTGATTGGTAGTCTGAGTGTGCTGATTGTGGCCAACATTGTATACGGGTATCTGGCTCATAACCCCGAAACTAAGCAGCCCGCGCAACTAATATCCGTGACGAGCACACTGGATCGTATAAGACCGGATGCCGATCGGGGTATACTGAAAGGATTTACGATTCGACTAAGCAACTGGCCTGATTTTGAATTCTATATCAGCCGGAAAGCCTACGCGGATGATCTGCGTAGGTTGCAACAGGAAATTACTTTAAACCGATCGGTTCGGGTACTGATTCGGGACAGCGATTTCCGAAAGAAATTGCTAAAGACCGAACCACTGACGTTGGGCGATAAGTACGATAATTTCAAGCATATTCCAGTCTTCGGGGTTGAGCAGGTGAATGGTCTCCGGCTGCGGGCTGCCATAACTGCCCTGGAGCCTACCCACACTAAACCCGGACAGCGAACGGCTTTTTTAGGTGTACTGCTCCTTTTCTGCTGGGCAGGCTGGGTATACACAACTCAGACGAAAGTATTAGGCCGATCGTGATACACCACTCCGCTTAGTTTCCGTACCTTCGCGGTCCCAAAGGGTACAACAAGCTCATCAACTACACAATCCGTATGCAGCAGAAAATTCGTCGCGAAGATGCGCTCGATTACCACGCCAAAGGGCGCCCTGGTAAACTGGAAGTGATTCCTAGTAAAGAATACAACACCCAGCGCGACCTTTCGCTGGCTTATTCGCCGGGCGTAGCCGAACCTTGTCTGGCTATTGAAGCCAACCCCGACGACGCCTTTAAATACACGACCAAAGGCAATCTGGTGGCTGTTATCAGCAACGGAACGGCTGTGCTGGGGTTAGGCGATATAGGTGCTGCAGCCAGCAAGCCCGTTATGGAAGGCAAAGGGCTATTGTTCAAGATTTATGCCGACATCGATGTATTCGACATCGAGTTGAATACCAAGAATATCGACGAATTTGTTCGTACGGTTAAAATTCTGGAGCCCACCTTCGGGGGTGTTAATCTGGAAGACATCAAAGCACCGGAGTGTTTCGAGATTGAAGAACGGCTGAAGCGCGAGATGAACATTCCTGTCATGCACGACGACCAGCATGGCACCGCTATTGTGAGCGGTGCCGCGTTGCTGAATGCGCTGGAACTCGTTCATAAGTCCATCGAATCGGCGAAGTTCGTTATTCTGGGAGCGGGAGCCGCAGCTATATCCTGTGCTCGTCAGTACATCGCGTTGGGCGCTAAACACGAGAATATAGTCATGTTCGATGTGAATGGCCCATTGACAACCGATCGCACCGACCTGAGCGACATCATGCGCCCGTTTGCCACGTCTCGGCCTGTGAAGTCGCTGGCCGATGCATTCGCCGGAGCAGATGTGTTTGTCGGGCTATCGAAAGGTAACATTGTCAGTCAGGATCTGATTCGCTCAATGGCGCCGGATGCCATTGTATTCGCGATGGCAAACCCGAATCCTGAAATCAGTTATGACGATGCGATGGCCGCCCGACCCGATATTATTATGGCTACGGGCCGTTCTGATTACCCCAATCAGGTGAATAATGTACTTGGCTTTCCATACATATTCCGGGGGGCGCTGGATGTACGGGCCACCGAAATCAACGAAGCCATGAAACTGGCAGCCACCTATGCGCTGGCTGACCTGGCAAAAAAACCTGTGCCTGACTTGGTTAACCTGGCCTATGGTGAGTTGAATCTGATTTTTGGCCGAAATTATATCCTGCCTAAACCTGTTGATCCCCGTTTGCTGTCAACGGTGGCACCGGCAGTCGCTAAAGCAGCTATGGAGTCTGGTGTGGCGCGCCTACCAATTACCGACTGGGAAGGGTACGAGCAGCAGTTGGCGCGTCGGTTAGGGCAGGACAACCAGATCTCGAGGGTGATTCTGAGTAAAGCCAAGGCGAATCCGAAGCGGGTTGTCTTTGCCGATGCCGAAAACCTGAAAGTATTAAAAGCGGCTCAGCAGGTGCGCGATGAGGGAATTGCGTATCCTATATTACTCGGCGAGAAAGCCAAGATTGAACAGCTCATTCGCGAAAACAGCCTGGATTTGGGTGATACGCCCATTCTGGATCCACGGTCGCCAGAGCAGGAAGCACTCATTCAGCGATTTGGTGATCTGTTTTTTGAAAAGCGGAAACGCAAAGGAGTCAATCTGACCGAAGCGCGGAAAATGATGAACGTCCGCAATTACTTCGGCGCCATGATGGTCGAAACAGGCGAAGCCGATGCCTTGATTTCAGGCTTAACTCGCTCGTATCCAGATACGATTCGTCCGGCCTTACAGATCATTGGCAAAGAGTCCGGGGTTAAGAAAGTAGCGGGGATGTATATCCTGCTGACGAAACGGGGACCGCTGTTTTTCTCAGACACGACGGTTAATTTTAACCCTACGGCTGAAGAAATTGTCGAAATCACTGAATTAACGGCCCGGACGGTTGAGCGATTCAATATTAAACCGCGTATTGCCTTAGTTACGTACTCCAATTTTGGCAGTGCGAAGGGCGAAGACGCTGAAAAAATGAACCAGGCTGTCGAAATTTTGCAGAAAAAGCATCCTGATTTAGTCGTGGATGGCGAAATTCAGGCTCACCTGGCGTTCAATACGGAGTTACTCCAGCAGAATCATCCGTTCAGTAAGTTGGTGGGCGAGGGCGCCAATACGCTTATTTTTCCGAACCTGTCAGCCGCAAATATCGCCTATAACCTGATGAGTGAAGCGGCTGGGTTCGACGCGATTGGGCCTATTTTGCTGGGTATTCGTAAGCCCGTCTATGTATTGCAGTTGGGCTCCTCCGAACGTGAAATCGTCAATATGGTTGCCATCGCCGTTGTGGAGGCACAAGGAAAGTAAAGTACTAGAAGCGAGGAGCGAGGAACGAGAAGTGAGAATGCTGACGCACCTAAAAAAATATGCGTCAGCATTCTCACTTCTCGCTCCTCGCTCCTAATACTCATAATTATGTCACGTATCTTAACCGGTATTCAATCCAGCGGCCGACCGCATTTAGGCAATATTCTGGGGGCTATCAAACCTGCCATTGAGCTGTCGAAACAGCCTGATAATGAATCATTTTTGTTTATAGCTGATCTACATTCGCTGACAACCATCAAAGATGGCGATATGCGTCGGGAGTTTACGCGGGCGGTAGCCGCTACCTGGCTGGCGTTTGGGCTGGATACCGAAAAAAACACATTCTGGCGGCAATCGCGGGTGGCCGAACATACGGAGCTGGCCTGGCATCTGAGCTGTTTCACGCCCTTCCCGATGCTCAACAACGCCACCTCGTTTAAAGAGAAATCGGATCGGGCATTGTCGGGGGTGAATGCGGGGTTGTTTGTTTACCCGGTGTTGCAGGCAGCAGACATTGTGTTGTATGATGCAGAAATTATTCCGGTCGGTAAAGATCAGCGGCAGCACATCGAAATGACCCGCGACATCGCCAGCGCATTCAATCATCAGTATGGCGAAGAGGTATTCGTGCTGCCCGAAGCGCGTATCGACGATCGACTGATGACAATACCCGGTATCGATGGGGCTAAAATGAGTAAATCGTATAACAACTACATCGATATTTTCCTGCCTGAAAATGAGTTGTGGAAAGTCATTAAAAAGATCAAGTCGGACTCAACGCCTTTGGAAGACCCCAAAAATCCAGATACAGACATAACGTTTCAGTTGTATTCGCTATTGGCCTCTGATTCGCAGATTGCCGAAATGCGGAGCCTGTATGAGGGTGGAAATTATGGGTATGGCATGGCCAAAAAGGCGTTTTATGAATTGATCCTGAGTCAGTTCGCCACAGAGCGGGAGCGGTTCAATTACTACATGACAAACAACGATGCGCTGGAAGCTGAACTAAAAGCTGGTGAAGAAAAAGCGCGCTTAGTGGCTCGTCGGACCATTGAACGGGTACGCAAAAAGCTGGGATTCTATTAAAAAAGACCAAAAAGCTACCGTTAACTCATGTGATTTGGAGTTAGTGTTTCTGTTTGGTTAGATTCAGTCCATTAATAGGTAAACCATTCATAAACTCACTCCATACTATGCATGTTCAATCCAATTCTGTAAAACTAAATCAGCGCGAAACACAGTTTGTGCAATTGGCCTGCTCTGAACTGACCTATGTTCAAATTGCTGATCAAATGTGTGTCAGCCCTCGCACCGTAGATGGGTACCGTGAATCATTGTTCGATCGGCTACAGGTAAAAAGCCGGGTTGGCCTGGCATTATGGGCTGTACGCACGGGTATTGTGGCGTTATAAGAAAAGAAAGTGTTTTAATAAAAAGCTATTTCTGAAAAGCACCTTCCAGTTGGTGTTTCAGAAATAGCTTTTTTTTGGGGGTAGCGTTTAAAGCCGCCACTTATCGTAGTTGTAAAGTAAGGTTACTTCTTTTATGCGATGGCGAGTCTGTTATCAGCTGTCTTTTCTTAATCTGAACTACATTGAACTGGCTGAATTCCTAGATATAATTCCCGGTTTTAGGGGCAAAAAGCAAAACCATGCTCGGTTTGGCTCTCTCACCAAAGCTCTATCACAACTATTTTGTCTGTCACTGAAATAGTATTGTTCGGTTTTAGGAATAAATATTGAACAGGCTGGTAGTTGGGTAGAAAATAATTAACTCCGCTTTTTTAGTTGATCGTTGATCGATCTGTTTCCTGTTATCACGACAGGCAAAGCGGCAATCTGGTAGTAGCCAACACTGCTCTGCCTGCGTTTGCCCGATTCCACCATAGTTCCCAACTCGTCACTAAATCGGTCTTTTCGATGAAAACGCATGTACAAACTCAGGCCAGCCTGGATTTACTGTACTGGCAACAGCTACAAGGGGGTAGTGAATTGGGCTTGAAAAAACTCATCGAGCGTTATTTCAATGCATTGCAGAACTATGGCTACAAATTCGTGCGGGATGAGGATTTTGTAAAAGACTGTGTTCAGGAAGTATTTATCGAAATCTGGAGCCGTCGGGCGCGTGTTAGTACGCCGGAAAGTGTTCGGGCTTATCTGCTGGGGTCGGTACGGAAACGGGTGTTACGGGAAGGATTTCGACAGCGAATCAATCGGGATGATGAATCCACCGATCTCGAAAATGATCTGACCTTTGTCGAGTTCTCTCCCGAGTGGTCCGTAATCGAACAGGAAAGTCTGGCAGAAACTACGCAGCGCATTTCAGATTCGTTGAATCAGTTGCCCAAACGGCAGCGTGAGGTCATTTATCTGCGTTATTATCAAAATCTGGATCGGGACGAAATTGCTGAAATCATGGGCGTCAATCCGCAGTCGGTTTCGAACTTGTTGCAGGCTGCCTTTAAGACTTTTCGGGAAAACTGGGCTGGCGCTGTGTTGCTGGCAGCCTGGCTGGGCGACGTAACGTTCTGAAAAAAGCCTTAATTGATGAGTATCCCAATGGCTGAACTGCCATCTGTTTACAACAGGCCACCAAACCCATAGGATGTAAATAGGTCACTAATCCAGTTTCGATCCGGTCAGCGGGTCAGTTCCACCCAATATTCTCTCATGAAAAACGCCCATTATCGAGACTATAGCGTTGATGACTTCACGCAGGACGAACTGTTCCGGGACTGGGTAATCAATCGTAACAGCCTGAGTGAAGTGTTTTGGTTGGAATGGCTGGCCGAAAATGTGGACTGTACTGATAAAGTGCAATTGGCCAGGGCATTTTTGCTGTCCCTTGAAGAAAAAGATACGGGTCTGTCGCCAATGGAGCTGGAAGATATCTTTACCAGAATCGTTCAGGATAGTCAGCCGATTGTCATTCCTTTCTGGCAAAGGCCTACTTTTCGCGTAGCCGCTGCAATTTTGCTGATGCTGGGTATGGGCTACGCTGCCTTTACCTATGTATGGAAACCAAATACCGGGCAACTTACCCATCAGGCCCCGGCTTCACTGGACGATATCAGCCCAGCCCTGGTGAGTGATGTTGTCGACATTACCAACGAAACTACTCAGCCACGCACACTAATCTTACAGGACAGTAGCCGCATCGTCCTGTATCCAAAAGGAAAACTGCGGTATCCAAAGCAGTTCGATAAGGCTAAGCGCGAAGTGTACCTGACCGGACAGGCTTTCTTTTCAGTAAAACGAAATCCGAAGAAACCGTTCTGGGTGTATACCGATCAGATTTCGACTCAGGTTTTAGGAACCAGTTTCCTGGTAACAGCCGATGCCAGCCACGCAAAAGTAGCTGTTCATTCGGGTCGAGTTTCGGTGTATATGCGCAAGGATGTACAGCACGAACAGAAGCCCGGAAAGCATGAGTCGGCCGGTGTTGTGCTGACACCCAACCAGCAGGTATTGTTCTCGACGACCGAAAAACGGCTGGTAAAATCGGTAGTCGAAAAGCCTATTGTGATCCAGAAAGTACCGGTAAACGATTATATTTTTGACGAGGCTCCCGTTACCGAAGTGTTCACTCTCCTCGAGAAAACGTACGGATTACCCGTAGTTTATGATGCCTCGAGTTTGGAAAACTGCTACCTGACGGCCAACCTGACGGGCGAATCCCTCTTTGACAAACTCAACCTGATTTGTAAAATTACCCGCTCTTCGTACGAACTGGTTGATGGCCAGATTGTCATTTATAGTAAAGGGTGTGAAAAGTAAATGATTGATAGTAAGGGTATTATAGTGATGTAGTAAATTTTTTCTAAAAATAATCACAAAAAAACAGTATCTACCCCTCGTTGCCGCTATCCATGAGCAAACCCCTTATATCTCATGGATCGATGTTCTAGAAATTTACTTCCCTTTCAGGAGCTTATGAAACTCTCGGTTATTCAGTTGCTGATAACCATCCTGTTCATGGGTGCAACCTATGCACACCATGCACATGGACAGGAAGTGCTCAACCAGCGCATCACACTGAAAACCGAAAAAACGAATCTGAAGAAGGCACTGGTCACGCTGGAGCGATCGACTGAAGTACTCTTTGTCTACAATCCCAGAGAGATTCCGGTGAATCAGAAAGTTACGCTGGACTCCCGCTACGCTACGTTGAAAGAAGCCCTCAATGAGCTGTTGACGCCATTGAACATTCGGTATGAAGTGGCCGGAAAACAGATTATACTGTTTAAAAATGACGGCCAGAGTGCCAGCCCATCCGTGAGCCCATTGAACCCTGCTGAATTGCTGGCCGATTTGACAATATCGGGTACTGTGACCGATGAAAAAGGAGAAGGGTTGCCTGGGGTGAGCGTACTGGTAAAAGGGACCCAACGGGGAACGTCGACCAATACGGAGGGGAAATACCAGATTGCCGTGCCAGATGAATCGGCGGTATTGGTTTTCAGTTTTGTCGGTTTTCAAACCCAGGAGTTGATGGTCGAAAAGCGCAGCCGAATCGACATCACACTCAAAACCGACAACAAGAATCTGGACGAAGTGGTGGTAGTGGGGTATGGTACCGTTAAAAAAAGTGACCTGACCGGGGCGGTAGCCAAAGTAGGAGAAGCCAACATCAAAGCTACGCCAATCCCTTCGCTCGACAGGGCTATGCAGGGCCGGGCAGCTGGGGTACAGGTCATTACCAATTCGGCCCGTCCGGGCGGCAGTGCTACCATTCGTATTCGGGGGTCTGGGTCGGTTAACGCCAGTAATGATCCACTCTACGTCATCGATGGGTTTCCAACAGGGAACCTGAACTCCATCAACACCGACGATATTGAAAGTATTGAAGTGCTGAAAGATGCTTCGGCAACCGCTATTTACGGTTCGCGTGGCTCGAATGGCGTTGTTCTGGTCACGACCAAGCGGGGCAAAGCCGGTAAAACGGTTATCAGCTACGATGGCTATTATGGGGTTCAATCGGTACGTCGTACGATTCCGTTGCTAAACGCGCAGCAATTTGCCGATTTTGTCAACGAAGCGCGGGTGAATGGAGGGGCCAAGCCTTATTTCGATGGCTCTACCGCCGACCAGCCCCTGCCGACTACGCTGGGAGCAGGTACCGACTGGCAATCCTTAATTTTTCAGAAAGCCCCTATTCAAAGTCACCAGATTTCGGCATCGGGTGGTTCGGATAAATCCCGGTATGCGGTTTCGTTTGGCTATTACGACCAGCAGGGAATTATTCTCAATTCGAACTTTAAACGATACACCCTACGCGCCAACCTCGACAATAACCTGACCTCGCGCTTGAAAGCGGGGCTGACGATGCAGGGGGCGTTTACTACAGGCAACAATGCCAAAACAGAAGTGGATGGTAACAATGGGGGTGGGGTAACCAGTGCTGCGCTGAGTTATGCGCCTAATTTCCCGGTTTACAATGCCGACGGAAGTTACTACAAAAACACGGGAGCACTGAATGGCTATGGGGTTGATAATCCGTTAGCTGTTGCGAACGAAATCACGAATACGGCCACTACGATTCGATTACTGGCCAACTCGTTCTTGGATTATACCATTATCGACGGCCTGAATTTTCGGGCGAGCTTCGGAGCTGATCTCCAGAATACAAAAACCAATTATTACGCAACCCGACTTACCACTGCCGGTGCCACGTTGGGAGGAAGTGCTTCGGTGGGGAATACGCAAAGTATTGGCTGGCTGAACGAGAATACGTTGAATTACACCCGGCAACTGGCTCCTCGTCACAGTCTTAATGCTTTACTGGGCTACACCATTCAGGGCCTTGCCATCGAAACCGTTGGCGCCAACGCCAATACCTTTTCCGACGATTTTGCCGAGTTTAACAACCTGGGAGCGGGTTCATCGCTGGTAGCACCGAGTTCGGGGTCCAGCGACTGGCGGCTGATTTCCTACATTGCCAGGGTCAATTATGGTTTCGATGACCGATTCCTGCTGACGCTGACAGGGCGTCGGGATGGCTCCAGCCGATTCGGGCCAAACCGGAAATTTGGTTTTTTCCCTTCGGGAGCGCTGGCCTGGAAATTGGCTAATGAGAAATGGATGAAAAATATGACGGCCATTTCTGATGCCAAGTTACGGCTGAGCTATGGCTTGTCGGGCAATCAGGAAATTGGGAATTACCAGTATCTGGCCAATATCAGTTCAAACGCTTACATTCTGGGTGGCGCGCTCAACACGGGCGCTGCAACAGCCGGTGTTGCCAATCCAGATCTTCGTTGGGAGAAAAATGCGCAGTTCGACGCAGGGGTTGATTTCGGACTGCTCAACAACCGCATTCAGGTAACGGCCGATTACTACATCAAGACTACCTCCGACCTGTTGTTTAGAGTTGGGATTCCAACCTCGTCGGGCTTTTCGACAACACTTAAGAATATCGGAAGTGTCCAGAATAAAGGATTTGAACTTTCCCTGAATACGATCAATGTCGATCGGGGCGGCTTCCGCTGGACATCGGAGTTCAACATCACCTTTAACCAGAACAAAATCCTGACCCTCGATGGGCGACAGCAGTTTACCACCGGCACCGATGCCCAGATCTTTAATACGACGGTCAACCCAATCCTGTTGAAAGTAGGAAGTCCACTGGGTAATTTCTACGGACGCGTGACGGACGGTATTTTTCAGAATCAGGCCGAAATTGATGCATCGGCCCAAAAAGGCAGCGCCAAACCTGGCGACATCCGCTACAAAGACCTGAATGGCGACGGGGTCATCAACGATAATGATCGCGATATTATTGGTAATTCAAATCCGAAGTCGTTTGGTGGGTTCAATAACACCTTTTCGTACAAAGGGTTCGACCTGAATGTGTTTGTTCAGGGTACGTACGGGAATCAGATTCTCAATTACGGTAATTTCGATTTGCTCAACCTGACCGGCGGGAATAATCAATCGGCTCGTGTACTGGACCGCTGGACACCTACAAACCCCAGCAACGAAATACCCAGGGCCAACAGCGCCGGTGGTTCGCGGATTCTATCGAGCTTCCAGGTTGAAGATGGCTCCTACTTACGCGTCAAAAATATCTCGCTGGGCTATACAATCCCCAAAACGCTGCTCAGCCGCCTGTCGATGACCTCAGCCCGAATTTATGTGACAGCGCAGAACTGGTTTACCATCACAAAATACTCGGGCTACGACCCTGAAGTGAACCGGTATGGGAGTTCGTCGCTGAGCCAGGGGCTGGACTATGGTGCGTATCCGGCTGCTAAAACGGTACTGGTCGGCTTGAATCTGAAATTTTAACCCACTGCCTAGCCATGAAATTCAAATTCCTAGCCCCTGTTGTGGCGCTTTTTCTGACGGCCTGCGAAAACCAGCTGGACCTTTCGCCCGTTACCAATCTGACCAACGTCACCTATTACAAAACCGCCGACGATGCCAAAGCGGCCCTGGGTGCCTGTTACGCCCAAATTGGCGGTACCGATCCGTTTCTGGACCTGGTGACAACCGATGATGCCATTCCTTTTCTGACCGGATCGGCCGACCGCCCTCTGCTTTGGCGGTATAACATTACGCCCTCCAATACGTTCGTGTCGCAATTTTCGGGTGCTTACAACGGCATCAACCGATCCAATATTGTGATTAATCGGTTGCCTGGTATTTCGATGGATGAATCGTTGAAAAGCCGGTACATCGCCGAAGCGAAATTTTTGCGGGCCCTGCATTATTTCAACCTGGTTCGTCTGTATGGCGATGTTCCCATTGTAACCACCGAAACGACATCGCTGGAAGGGCTGGGCGTTACCCGGCAGCCAGTCGATAAGGTGTATGAACTGATTGAAGCCGATTTGAAAGATGCGGAAACAGTACTGCCTAAAAGCTACCCCGCCAGTGAATCGGGCCGGGCTACGCTGGGAGCTGCCAAAGGTATTCTGGCCAAAGTGTATCTGACACGTGCCGGTACTACGGCCGGTTCACCGTATTGGGCGCAGGCAGCTGCTAAAGCCAAGGAAGTGATGGACCTCGGTGTACATGATCTGTATGCCAATTTTGCCGATGCATTTGCCCTGACCGCACGGGGAGGGAAAGAGAATATCTTTGAGATTCAGTACCTGACCGATGTGAAAGGACATGGTGACGGGCGCGGGTATGGGGTTCGCTCAGCGCCTATTTATCCGGGTACGGGTTCGGGAATCGCCCGACCTACGGCCCAGCTATACAACCTGTATTCGGATAAGGACACGCGCAAAGCGGTTACGTTCCTGACCTCGTACGTATACAATGGTGTAACGACCAATCTGTCTATTTCAGATCCCGATTTCACCAAGGCTATATCGTTTCAGAAACTGTGGGATAAAACGTCCAAAGTGGCTGGTGGAGAAGGTACCAGTAAGCCCATTCTGCGCTATTCTGATGTACTGCTGATGTTTGCAGAAGCCACAAACGAAGCCAACAAAAACCCTACGGCCGATGCCTATGCGGCTGTGAACAAGGTCAGAACGCGGGCGGGTCTTGAGCCCTTGGCAGGACTGACCTATCAGCAGTTTAAAGAAGCCGTCTGGCTGGAACGTCGTCTGGAACTGGTTTTCGAGAACAACCGTCGCTTTGATCTGCTTCGAACCGGGCGTCTGCTCGATGCCGTAAAAGCCGAGACCAGTTTCGCCCGAAACCCAACCATTCAGCCCTTTCATGTCTTGATGCCCATTCCGCAGAGCGACATGGACGCCAACCCAAATCTGATACAAAATCCTGGTTATTAATACATCTCGTCATTCCGCTGTCATTGGCTGTGCGTCAACTGGTTGTTATTGATTGGGTTGCAGCCGTTACAGAACAACTACTGCCGACAGGCGACAAGTAAATGCCGTAATGCAAACGATTAAAAACGATGGCAAACCGAAGAGATTTTCTTAAACAGACCCCTGCCCTTATTGGTCTTCTGACAAGCCTTCCAGCCCTGGCGCAAGCTGCCGGAAACAACCTGGCTGCTAAAAAATCGATCATCCTGCGTTCGTCCTGGCAAACGGTCAACATTGGCGACATTGGTCATACGCCCGGTGTATTGGCCTTGCTGGAAAAATACCTGCCCGATGTTGAGGTGCGCTTGTGGCCTTCCAGCGTGGACAATGGCGTAGATGAACTACTACGTCGACGCTTTCCGAAGGTGCCTATCATCAAAACACCGGAGGAAATTGCCCTAGCGATGAAAGAATGCGTGTTTTTGCTGCATGGTTCTGGCCCTTCGCTGGTGGCTCGCAACGACGTAAAGCGATGGGATAAAGAAACGGGCAAGCCTTTTGGCGTTTACGGGATTACGTTTCCTGGCGTCTATAGTAACGATCCCAAAGCAGCGGTGACCCCCAATCCCGTCGATGTAGAGTTACTGAGTAAAGCCCGTTTTGCTCTTTTTCGCGATTCGGTTTCGCTGGAGTTTGCCAAAACGAACGGCGTAACGAGTCCCGTTATGGAGTTTTGCCCGGATGGAGCGTTTGGAGTGGATTTGCGAAACGACCAGGCCGCCACAACCTTCATGAAAGAACATGGCCTGGAAGAGGGGAAATTCATGTGCGTTATTCCACGCACTCGCTTTACGCCGTATTGGGAAATCCCGGCCAAGAAAACCCCCTTCGACGAGAAACGGGATGCCCGAAACAAGGAAATGCGCGAACACGATAACGCACCACTCCGCGAAGCGATTATTGCCGTTGTACGCCAGACACCGATGAAAGTTCTGATTTGTCCGGAAGATGAAACGCAGGTGAAACTGGGTAAGGAAATTCTGCTGGATAAACTCCCCGATGATGTCAAAGCGAAAGTGGTCTGGCGCGATCATTACTGGCTAACAGACGAGGCTGTGAGTACCTATATTCGTTCGGCGGGGCTGTTCGGCTTAGAAATGCACTCACCCATTATGTGTATCGGCAACGGTATACCCGCCATTGTGGGTCGGTTTTTCGAGCAAACCAGCAAAGGGTTTATGTGGCGGGATATTGGCCTGGGCGACTGGCTCTTCGACATGGATAATGAAAAGGACATCGCTCGTTATGCGCCGACCGTACTGGCGATGGCTAAAGACCCTAAGGCGGCCAAAGCGAAGGCGGCCAAAGCCCGCAAATTCGTGGAGCAACGCCAGCGCGAAACCATGGGTTTAGTGAAAAAGAACGTAACGGCCGTCTGATCCATGCAAGACCGTAGAACGTTTCTGACTCAATTCCCGGCTTGGGTTGGATTACTGGCACATGTTCCGGCAATGGCTCAAGGAATGGCAACTGGCACGCGCGAGAAAAAATCAATTATTCTTCGCTCGTCCTGGCAAACCGAAAACATTGGCGACATTGGTCACACGCCTGGTGTATTGACCTTACTGGAAAAATACCTGCCCGATGTTGAGGTGCGCTTGTGGCCTTCCAATGTTGCGAATGGAGTAGAGGAGATGCTGCGAAAGCGCTTTCCGGCCGTACCTATTATTCGAACCCCCGAAGAAATTAGCCGTGCCTTCGCGGAGTGCGTGTTTTTGCTGCATGGTTCCGGCCCTTCGCTGGTGGCTCGGAAAGACGTAGAACGCTGGGTGAAAGAAACAGGTAAGCCTTATGGTATTTACGGGATTACGTTCCCCGGCGTTTACGGATTTCCCGAAGAGCGACAGCAGGTAAACCCAGTTGATATTAACCTGTTGACCCACGCTACATTCGCCTATTTCCGGGATTCGGTTTCGCTGGAGTTCGCCAAACAAAAAGGCGTTCGCTGTCCCATTATGGAATTTTGCCCCGATGGTGCGTTTGCGGTCGATGTGAAAAATGACGAAGCGGCTACCGCTTTTCTGAACGAACATGGTCTGGAAACGGGTAAGTTTTTATGTGCTATTCCACAGTATCGATTTACACCCTGGTGGGAGCTTCCCAGTAAAAAACAGGTGCCCAACGAGGTCCGGCGAGCCTACAATGACAAAATGAAAGAGCAGGACAATGCGCCCATCCGCGAAGCGATCATTGCCGTTGTTCGACAGACGCCTATGAAGGTGTTACTAATTCCTGAAAACGAAACCCAGGTTCGGATTGGGAAAGAAATGCTCTACGATCCGCTCCCCGACGATGTTAAAGCGAAGGTAGTCTGGCGCGATCATTACTGGCTGACCGACGAAGCCGTCAGTACCTACATTCGCTCGGCAGGGCTGTTCGGGCTTGAGATGCACTCACCCATTATGTGCATTGCCAACGGTATTCCGGCTATTGTCTGCCGGTTTGATGAGCAAACGAGTAAAGGCTATATGTGGCGGGATATTGGTCTGAACGACTGGTTGTTTGATATGGATACGCCGAAGGATGTGGCCGGGATTGTGCCTGCTGTTCTGGCGATGGCGAAAGATCCTAAAGCTGCTCAACGGAAGGTGGCTAAGGCCCGTAAATTCGTAGAGCAACGCCAGCGTGACACCATGAGTGTGTTAAAGAAAAACGTATGGTCAGCTTAACGCGCTGGTCTTATTGCGTGAGATGCACTAATAAAACCTAATGAATTGGTAGCTGAACTATTTTTTGTTTGTATTCTTTTTAAATGTTAAATATCTATAAAACAGGTATTTATTAACACTTCTTAACAGGTGCATTGAGCAAAATAAACGGATAAGCCCTGTAGTTTTGGCGAGTTCTTACACAAAATTCATGTGGCTAAATCTACCGTTTTATGCGCTCTTTCAAACGACTGAATCGGCTTACGGGCTGGCTCGTATTCGCCATTGCTCTGGTAACCTATACCATGACCGTCGAACGGACGGCCAGTTTCTGGGACTGCGGTGAGTTCATTGCTTCTTCGTTTAAACTTCAGATACCTCATCCACCTGGCGCACCATTGTTTCTTATGCTGGGCCGGATTTTCTCCATGCTATCGCTTGGAGAGGTAACGCGAGTGGCCTACTGGATCAATATGGTGTCGGTCGTTGCTAGTGCCTTCACGATTCTGTTTCTTTTTTGGACAATTAGCTTGCTAACCCAAAAGCTGCTAGCCTCCCGAAACACCAGTCAACCCACCGGCGAGTATAGCCCTGTCGATAGCGCGTTGATTGTTGGCACCAGCGCCGTGGGGGCATTGGCATACGCTTTCTCCGATACGTTCTGGTTCTCCGCCGTTGAAGCTGAAGTGTATGGTATGTCTTCATTTTTTACGGCTATTGTGGTATGGGCTAGTTTCAAATGGGAGCGTATTGACGATGAAGCAACAGCCAATCGCTGGCTTATCCTGATTGCCTATCTGGTAGGGCTGTCGATTGGGGTTCACTTGCTCAATCTGGTCATTTTACCGGCACTAACCCTCCTGTACTACTTCCGCAAAAGGGCCACCCCAACGTTCTGGGGCGGGCTATTGGCAATGGGTGCCGGGTTGGTGATGCTGGGAATGATCAATGCCGCTATTCCTGGGCTTCCGGCCATGGCTTTTGTGGTTGAGCGATTTTTTGTTAACACAATAGGGCTACCCTTCAACTCCGGTACGATTTTCTTTACGTTGGGAGTATCTGGAGCGTTGGCCTACGCTATTGCCTGGTCTATACGTCGGCAAAAGGTGGTGTTGAATACATCACTGCTAGCCATTGCTTTCCTTCTCATTGGCTACACTTCATACATGCAAGTGCTGGTTCGGGCAGGCTTCAATCCACCGATCAATGAAAACGATCCCAGCGATATCCTAAAATTTCGGGCGTATCAGAATCGGGAGCAGTATGAAAGCCGCTCATTGCTTTACGGTCCTATTTTTACGGCACACCCTATCGGCTCAAAAAAGGGTGCCCCCATCTGGAAGCGCGATAAGGATCAGTACGTCATTGTCGATTACTACCCCGAATACATATACGCTCCCGGCGATGAAATGCTGTTTCCCCGCATTTATAGTACGCACCTCAACCATCCTCAATTGTATCGGCAGATGCTGGGGCTGGCCGAGGGGCAGAAGCCAACCATGAAAGATAATTTGAAGTTTCTGTTTACTTATCAGCTCAATCATATGTGGTGGCGCTATCTGATGTGGAATTTTGCCGGGCGTGAAAGCGACGTGGAAGGCGCTAATTATCTGCTCCCCTGGTCGTCGAATCAGAACCTGCCCGACTTATTAAAAACCAACAAAGCCCACGATAACTTTTACATGCTTCCGTTTCTGCTAGCTCTGTTGGGTATGGTGGTTCAGTTCCGGTATCGTCGCCACGATTTTTTTACGGTTGGCGTGCTCTTTCTACTGACGGGTGTTGCGCTCCAGGTATTCCTGAATTCGCCCCCATCCGAACCCCGCGAACGCGACTATATATACGTTGGGTCTTTCTACTTCTTTGCTATCTGGCTTGGTCTGGGCGTGGTGGCCATTTTCGACTTTATCCGTGTGTTTATCGCACGTTTTCAGTCCCAAGCCTTTCGTTACGAGTTGGTATTGGGTATGTGCCTGCTGATTCCAGTCATGATGTGTGTTAAAAGCTGGGATAATCACAATCGGGATCACCGCTTTCACTCAGTCGATTTTGCCAAAAATATGCTCAATTCATGCGCTTACAATGGCATTCTGTTTACCGAAGGCGACAACGATACGTTCCCTCTCTGGTACGTCCAGGAAGTAGAGGGCTTTCGACGCGACGTACGGGTTTGCAATCTGAGTCTGTTGGGGACCGAATGGTATATTCAGCAGATGAAGCGGAAAACCTATGAGTCAGATGCTGTTCCGATGTCGTTGGAGTTCGATCAATTTAGCAAAGGCAAAAATGATTTTGTGCCGTTCTACGAGATTGCAGGGGTAAAAAATGGAATCGATCTGAAACAATACATCAATCTGGTAAAAGCGAACAGTCCGGCCATTCAGGTGCCCTTGACGACGGGGGAGATGACTACTATTTTACCTTCATCGGTGCTGTTTCTACCCATCGATAAGCAAGGGGTTGATCAGGCGAAATTCGTTCCGACTTCGCTACGCCCACTCCTGAAAGACACCATGCAATGGACAATTGGTGAAAAAGACCTGTTTAAACCAGAGTTGATTATGCTCGATATGATTGCCACTAACAATTGGAAACGGCCCATTTATTTTTCCAGTACGCTGGCCACTGAGCATTATCTGAACCTGAAAAGCTACATGCAATTGGAGGGATATGCTTATCGGTTGATGCCGGTAGCGGTACCAGGAGCCACAGACGGCTATGTCAACTCCGAAGTGATGTATGACACCATGATGCACAAGACGTTCTGGCGTGAGTTTGCTAACCCTGGTGTGTACTATGATGAAACCTACAAAGGTCCCCCCGTTATTTCAGCTCGCCTGGCGTTCCTTCGGCTGACGGACCAGCTTTTGCGCGAAGGAAAACTTGATAAAGCGCGGCAGGTGTTGAATTATTCGCTGCAGGTGATGCCCGACAATAGCATTCCCTACGACCAGATATCAGCGAACTATGTGCCATGTCTGTTTGCGGTAAACGACTCTAAAAAAGCCTTATCACTTGCGGATACAATGGCTCATCGTGCCGATCAGAATTTAACGTATGCCAAAACGAGCCAGAGCACATTCAGTAACCCTAACAGCGACTTATATGTGCTGCAAACGATAGTTGAGGCCTGTAAACAGGCAAATCAGCCTGTTGCCATGGCAAAGTACGATGCTATTTTTCAGAAGCATCTTCAGGCTTTTAATTAGGGTGTTCAATCAGATGGGCATCACGAGGAAAAGCAGCTCCATCAACCTGTGTGAGCGAGTAATCTGAACTCGTTTCGTTATTGGTGGATTTGAAGCTCTTCAATCCTCTAAACCCTTGAAGGGTAGCTTGTTAAGGTTCGCCTTCAAGTGGTTTAGAGGATTGGTAGATTTATTTGAAAGCGTCGAAAAGAAAACGTAAACGGATTCAACATAAAAACCTCTTTTTGCAGGATAGATAAGTGCTCATTCAGGAGGTTATGCGTAGGGGTAATCCAGTTACTTACCCATCTATCTAACTGTTAGGATGCGGCCAAATGTTTAATTGAAAATCGGATTCATATATGCCTCTACAAATGGAGTCAAGTAGAGGGGCCCTACAGGCCGTTGAATGGATTCACAGCTACAAAAAAACAACCCAGTCGAATTGACTGGGTGTTGTTCGCTCTCCTAATGATAAAGCCTTCCCACTCTATCATACTACTTTGACTTAGAAGTAGTAAAAAGTAACAAAAAGTTAAGCTATTAATCTTATGATGACCATTAGGTTTGCTACTTAAAGGCCAAATCAATACGCTATAAAACCAAAACGTGATGCTTTATCAGTAGTGGAGCTACATCTATTTGTTCCGAATGGTCTGATGACCGCCCCCCCCAATAGGGCAGCTTAACCCTCATTTCGGCTTTTTTGTGCTTGTTCCTTGTTTCCTTTTTTTATCAAGCGTTTGCGATGAAACCTTTTTTTGTTGATTCTTAGCCGAAGTTGTTGGTTTTTTTGACCGATTTCGATTCTTAGTTTTTGCCTTTGGTACTCTCTGTACTATGTCAATGTCATTTGTATCTGCCGCCATAATTTGTTCAGAATCGTCTTCATGGTGTAAACTAATTGGGTCGGGTTTGGGGGCAACGTAGTATTTCATAGCTTCAGGCATCTCTCTTTGCAAATCCCGAACCCGACGTTCGTCGGATGGGTGCGTACTCATAAATTCGGGAGGCTTTTGCCCACCATCACTAGCCATACGTTGCCAGAAGACAACAGCTTGTTGGGGATCGTAACCTGCCATGGCCATAAAAATTAGACCGAGGTGGTCAGCTTCCGACTCATGCGCCCGGCTATGCGGAAGGGCTAATCCGTAACGGTACCCTATCCCTACAGCCTGTAACAACAGCAGATTTGCCTGCCGTTTTTTTTCAGGCGAGTAAGCATTAATAAGAATTTGCCCACTCTCCATGAGTCCATTGGCAAGTAACGCTTCACTCAGACGCTCTGCACCATGAGCAGCAATGGCATGAGCAATTTCGTGGCCCATTACCGTTGCTATACCTGATTCGTTTTGGGTATAGGGTAAAATCCCGGTATAAAACACTACCTTTCCACCGGGCAAACAGGTGGCATTAACATCCTTTTTGTCAATGAGATTAAATTCCCATTGAAACCCCTTGATTCGATCACCATAGCCGTTGCGGTTGAGGTAATTTTCCATAGACACTCGTAGCCGATTGCCCACTCGCTGAATCATCTGGTAATTAGAGCCGCTACTAATCACCTGACTCCTGTTCAACTCTTCTCTGTACTGACCAGCACTCAGTGCGAGCAGCTCATTACTATCAACCATGATAAACTGCTTGCGACCTGTGAGCGGGACGCGCTGACAAGCTATCACCAAGCAAATAATTAGTAGTAAATGTGATTTTTTCATCGCTTAGAGAGGAATGAACCGCTACGTTTAGTGCTTTATATTTTTATTCCTACTAAGCCTGCATAGGTAACAGGTACAAGAAAATAATTTTACTCTACTAGGGTGGGTGTGGAGTTTGCACGGTTAGCCGATACCCACCTCCTCAAAGTAGCTGTTCTTACGGGTGCCTTATCGTCCGGAACACCGAAATGGAAGTCCACGAATTTCCCACCCCATGTTTTCAATTTTTTATTTTCCTTCAAGGGGCGTTTCTCAGGTCACACGAAATATGCCGAACTGATCTCTAGGACCCGCTGCCTATCAGTTTGAACCTGGAAATGGGAGCACTACCTGGTCTGTTTACCCAATATCTATGAGGGCTAATGGTCAGCAGTTATCCATAGATTGAGTCCTGTTAGAGCGTCAAATTGGTGTTCAATTTCAGAAAACGGTGGTATGCCTGAGTCAAACTGTATCTTGTATGTTATAAGCCCCATACTACTATAAAAAGGATTTTTTGAAGGGGGAATTCTATTAAATTGTCGGTCTTTAGAAGCGTTTACCTTGTCGCACGCTAGGTAGCAAATTCACTCTTTTGATACTCTCGCCGGTGCATTCCTCGTGTCGGCTGGAGCGACCTGACGAGCTTAAACCGCCCTGTTACGGGAAATGCCGCCTGTTACGCGCGATCCCACCACTACGTTACATGCTGTTCTCTCCACCCAACACCCCTGAGGGTTGATGGATGAGGAAGCTACGTAAAACTACGAACGTAACCCCAACCTTTACACCCTTATTTGGATGTGCTGTAAGTTTATAACACACTGATAATCAACAATCATAAACTTACAGCTTTTCGGGGGTTTGTTCGCCAGAACACGGTGGTGGTTGGGCTGCAAACTTTCTTAACAGGCGAGCGTCCTGTCACAGGTAAGCGACCCTAGCCGAAGCTAATAGCTCAGAACCACTTTTAAAAGCTCGGCATTTTCAAAGATTGAATCTACAAGCTCTGTTGTGTCAGTGGCCGACAAATGGGAATGTCCTATGCCGACTAATTGGGCATTTATACCCTCAGTTGGTTTTATAAAAGTTGAGTAAGCATGGTCTACCAACCCACTGACATATTTTTTGCCAGCCCCTAACCCAACCAACTTATCTTCCACAAAAGAATTAATGTCGGCCGGTTCAAGAAAATACATCATTCTCCCAAGGCCGAAGCAGTAGCCATAGAAGGTCATCCCAAAAACGCTGAACAATAACTCGTTATTTAAATCCCATCTTTTATCAGAAACTATCTTATTGAATACCTGCCCAGCCTGTTCTTTAAAGGATAAAAGCAGTTGATTCGTGGTTTCAGATTGGGGTTTATCTGATTCAGACTTGCCAAAAAGGTTTTTGAGAAAACTCATGTATTTGTGCAATTGGTTTGATAGTACTTTTCTTGGTTATTTATTCAGACGTATCCTTTGTCGGACACTACGTGGCACATGTACTTTTGGGTTATCATAACCGGAGCGATTCTCGTGTCGACCGAGGCTGACTAACGAGCCAAAGCCGCCCAGCTACGGGGCGTGCCTCTTGTCGCACGCGAGCCAGACTTTGAAGCACTATCTGTTTGGCTGTTCACCCAACCGTTAGATTTGGGTGCTGTAACAAAACCAAGATCAGATTTTGTCGCAAAAGGCAAAATCAATAGCTTTCAAGGG
>NZ_MKUD01000027.1:110758-147803 GCF_001898575.1 Spirosoma sp. 48-14 | reverse complement strand
AGGCAAGAAACTTTCCAAAATGAGCTAGACTTGGGTGAAGCCACAAACCTAGAAAAATACAACGCCCTCCACAAGTATTGGCCTTGATCCACGAAAGTCTCTATCACCAATTAGTTAGGAAAACCATATTACAGAGTATAAATACTTAAAAACAACTCAATTACCCATTAAACAATAAATGAAAACAAATTATTCTATTTTGTTTTCAAATCCAACAAAATAGATACAAATAAATATAGGCTGTTTTTCTTTGAAACGGATCAGTTGGCCTCCCCTTTTTGCCATCATACAACTCATCTTACAAGTGAGGTAAGAGGCATCGGAAATTTAGAAGAAGAGCCACAGCCATAGTATAGACTAGTAAGTCGTTCCACATTGAAGCTATCTCAACTGAGCAATGAATCGGACCAAGTGAAACGGTTCACAAGCCCTTATTGCGTAAGGGTTGTGCCTTCAACGAATCATAGAAGGAGGATGAAAAAAGAGCCTGTAATGCAGGTAAATCTTCAGGCCGGTGCAAATCGCTCCCGATAAAGTCAACCCAGTTATTCTTGAGGATCAACTTTGCCTGCGTACGCGTGTGTGCGCCATACCGTCCAGTGAGCGACATCCAGTTCAGTTGCATCAGGCAACCCTGATCCCGAAGTTTGGCCAATCCTTCTGGGTCATGCATATAATAAGGATACCGTTCCGGATGAGCTAATACAGGTACGTAGCCCGCAGTCTGAATTCGGAAGATTATTTCATCGAGAAAAAGAGGACGGGCCAGCCACCCTGTTTCGACTAACAGGTACCGCTCCGGACCAAACGCCAGTAATGGGCCAGCTTCTAAGCGTTGAAGGAAAAAATCATCCAGCATGTATTCAGCGGCTACGTCGATAACTACTGGCAGTTGTTCTAACTCAACTTGCTGTTTTAGCGTCTTAAGTCCCTGGAGGATGGTCGCCGAATCATTTGGATATCGCTCATGACTGACATGGGGTGTAGTAATTACTTTCTGAATACCCCAGTCGGCTAGCTGCCGGATACACTGCATCGATTCTTCCAGGACCTTTACCCCATCGTCGATACCAGGGATCAGGTGTGAGTGCAAATCCGTTTGCCAGAAACAGGCCCTCTGGTCTGTAGAAGAATTTTGGTACGTAAACTGGTGCTTAAGCCAGTCCCATAAGCGATTTGTCATGCAGTGAATTCAATAAAACTAACCATTCTGTTACCAGATGTTGGCCATTCGAATTGTCCAATATAGGCTTTTTTTGAGCAATTTTTCAACAATTTACAGTCCAAAAGTATAATCATTCACATTGCCGATCGACATATTGACAGGAATATACAACAGCTCGATCTTTACAGGTAACTATAACTAATTGCCCCAAGATGTGGAATAAGCCAAAAACGTAGCTACAACACGCTAACATACACCCAGGTAGAAGCGGTTAAAGCCTGTATTTAGCTGCCCCTGATACAGACCAACATGCCTATCGCACAGACTGAAATACACGCCTTTAAGGCCTGCTGCAACCCAAACGGTTTGCACTTCGGAGTAGTTGAAACGCGTAATTAGCGAAATTTACAAATCCATCTACCCTATACACTCCAGAATTATCTCGCCGGATAATAAATTCATTTTTAAAATCAGAAGACAGAATAGCTCATAAACCACTAATTACCAATATCTTGCAGTGAACAAAAAAAAGAGGCCGATTACAATACCAGATAATCCAATCAGTTGTCGAATTTGTTTACGAAAGCATATTATACCTTTGATAGATTGATTTTAAGTAAAAGATCAGGTCAAATCATAAACTGAGCACCAGTCGAGTAGCTAATTATCATACACTGTAGTAAATAGGATGGTTGTAGTGCACACCATAGCATTCCCAAGTTTATAACACAATAACACATGAAGACATCTACACAAAGAGCCAGATGGGCGATGTATGGATTAGGCTTTGTCATTCTGATGTACGCCTGTCGGAATGAAACAAGCGAACCGCTCAAGCCTTTTGACACCGCTGCGCTGACCAAGCAGTTAAAGGATTTGCAGTTGCCAAATCTACGGGCAACTCCACCCAATGCGGTTTCTACAACGGCGGGTGTCATTACCCCATCCGCTACTGCGAATGCTGTATATAACGGCATTGCCAATAATCCAACCACAAGTGGGGCAGTCTCGCAGGCAGTCATCGACATGAACAATGCACTGGCGGCCACCAGCAACACGTCGACAGACATCAACAATAGCTTTACTCCTCAAGTCCTGAATACGCTGGCTACGGGTGGGGGATTACCTACAGCTCTGCAAAGTAAAGTAGATGCGTTGACTGGCAACTCTAATTTACAGTCATATCTGCCGACCTATTCGTATCCGACGGTAAACAACCAAACGGTAGGCCCAACAACGGCGGCCGTTACAGGACCTACTCCGATAACCGTACAGGTAAAAGCAATCAATATTGCTCCTATCAATTATCCGAGTTCGGGGGATCCCTGCTTCAAAGCAGCTAACGACCTTTTCGATGATAAAATTGCAGGTTTGTCAACGGATCTATCCAGCCAGATTGCTACAATCAACCAATCGTATGATCAGAGCAAATCGGCGGCAGAAGGTGAAAGACCGAGCTGTGTGAGCGATAAAGTATCGCAATATGCAAACCTGATCGTGGCAGCACAACAAGGGCTAAATACCAATATCACGAATCTAAACTCCGCTCAGGGGGCGTTAGGTACAGCCAACTACAATACATTAAAGTCGTTGATTTATGTGCTGTATGCGTATCAGATTCAATTATACTACAAGGTTCAAACAGCCGAAATCAACGTCTGTGCTATCAAATCAACACTGATGGTTGCTGAAGCTAAAGTGGCCCGGGATACGGACCTTATCACGACCATTACGAATTACAACGCTACAATTCAGACGGCTCAGAAGCTCGTACTTGAACTGTACGATAGTTGCCACAACCAAGGTAGCGCTCAATAAGCTCATACGGGAGTACGAATCGCCTGAACTTCATCAGAACCCTTATTCGCTTGTATTCTGTGAATAAGGGTTCTTTTACAAAAGGCCTTTTATTACGGAGTACCCGTTCCCCATGTTCGGTCTCCGCTTTTAAACATGACTAAAGTTGTACGGCTGGGTTATCAGACAAAAGTGGGTTTATGGCTACTAAGCCTGTTGGCTATCTCCAGCTATTCGTTTGCACAGGTGAATATTTCGGGAAAACCAGGGCTAATGAATATCCCAACGGCGCGTATCCTGGCAGATGGTACGTTTTTGATCGGGTATCATTACAACCCATCACATTATGATCCCCGATCAGACAATCCAAACGTGAAGAATACTGGTAATGTGGGAGAAGGGCAGTCGAACAGCATTTTTTATGCGACTCTGGCCCTGTTGCCACGGCTTGAGATTAACATTAATGTGTTTCGGGTGAATGGCTATATCCCTGTTAATGAACGCGGAATAGGTGATCGCCAGTTTGATATTAAATACGCTGTGCTGACCGAACGGGAACGAAGACCGGCTGTTGCCGTAATTGTGTCGGCTCCATTTGGGATCGACAACTCCCTGGTCACCTATGCGGCAGCAGCCACGAAAAATTTTACCCTGACCGATCAACTGACAACAGAAGTTACGATTGGATTCGGTAGCCCATACTATTTTGATCGAAGTGATAATCGGGGTAACGATTTCGATATTTTTTCAAACTATAAGTTACATAACAAAAACGAGCGCTCAAATCCCTACTTGTCGGGCCCATTTGGCGGGGCTCGTTTCACGTATAAGAAGACTGTCGGCGGCATGGTAGAGTGGGATTCACGTCATCTGAATCTGGGAGCTTACGCTACCCTGTTTAATCACTGGACCATACAAGCCGGCGTTATCAACTTTGACCAGGTAACGTTTGGTACCTCTTATGCCACATCGTTATTCCATTTGCCAAAACGACTCAAGCGTAAAGGAGCCTGAATTCATACATTCCTGTTGCCTGGCTAACCCTAACAGCAGGACCATAGTAAGTCATTAGTTCGTAGTGGTACTAAAACCGTTTATTCGATTTCCGCTTGCTGTATTGCTACTGGGGCTCCACCACTGGAGTTACGGCCAGCAAGCTCGGCAGCAGGTATTAACCAATTTTGAAAACCTGACCATTGACAGTATGCAGAACCGGGTCTATTATGAGCAGCGACTATACCGCAATCCAATGATTGGATTGCTGGAGCTTAGTCAGGCCCTAACTAGTCCGGAGCAAACGGAATTCGTTCCACTGGTTCAGGGCGTACCGATTGCTGGTTTTCAAATCGGCTCATCTGTTCGTACCAGGCTGTTGAACCAAGAGGAGCGGAAGCAGCTAGCAAAGCAACTTCCTTTTGGTCAGAAACGGTACAAATTCGATTTCCGAATCCAACCCGAAGTCATAGCGAACTTTGGATTTAAACTTGACCCGTTTCAAACGAAAACGAGCCTGCTACTCCAAAGCCAGCTTTACCTGACCCGTGGTTTAGCCCTGAATTTTGGCATAGTTTTCCCGCTTACCAATAACTACGATAATCAGGCCATGAACATTCGATCAGGCCCTTTCTTCCTGAATCAATTCCTGGCCTTTAATCGTCAGCATTTTCTATTGGCATCGGCGGGTTTGTTCTATCTGAACCAGTATGGGCTCCACGTACAATACCGCTGGGCAAACCTGACCAAGCCCTGGTCGGCAGGTTTGGAATCAGGATTAACAGGGTATTATTATTTTCCACGAACGGGTATTTATTATGAATCTATGAAAAACTTAACGTTAGTTGGCGATGTGGCTTACCGGATCAATGCCAGGGATGTCACGCTGAAGCTGTCGGCTGGTCAATTTCTCTATGGGGATCAGGGTGGGCGGTTTGATTTAATTCGGCAGTTTACTTCGGTAGAGGTCGGTGTATATGTATCAAAAACCACAAGAGGCTCTACGGCTGGCTTCAATTTTACAATCCCTATTCCACCTGGCCGAATCGTTCAGGGAAAGCGGGTTCGACTTCGCAGTTCGGAGGAGTTCCGTTGGGAGTATACCTACAATGGCAGCGGTGCAAACGTGGCTTACAGGCCAAAATCTGGCAATCAACTGGATGTTTTGCTTCGTCAATATCATTCAGGTTATCTGACGAATCAACTGCGTGAATAACAATATTCTGGCTTCGCCGTATAATAAATATATAGTTCTAAAAACGGCAGAGATGACCATATACTAGTCTCGTTAAGTAGTTTCTTATCTCTTTTTTCATTTATCTTTGAGTCAGTCCACTATCCTTTGTAGATAACTCATTCATTGTTATGCGATTACATCTACCAAATCACTTCTGTTTAGTCGTTACACGGTGCCTCGGGTTACTACTCGGCCTAACGATTGCTGTCCACGCCCTGGCTGCTCCCAAGCATCCATCCATGAAGCCAACCCTAACGTCGGCTTCAAGCTTTACCAATCCCTGTGGTTTAACGCCACCAACCTTAAATCCAAGCTCGCTAACAGTCGCTCAGAATTCTCCGAGCGTTAGCATCACAGCAACAGGATGTTCGGGCGGGATCATTCAGTATTTCAACAACTTCGGAACACCTGCGGGTGTCAATACCGTTGCTCCGGGTAGTGCAATCAGTATTCCAACCAGCCAGACTGGCTTGATGATTCTGTCGACGGCCTGCTCAGCCAATGGCTGTCTGAGCGATGTGAGCAGTGCCACCATTACGATTACGGCCTCAACTAGCTCTGCCCCTCCGGTTGTTTCAAACACCATTCCTAATCAGACGGCTACCGTAGGCACTAACTTCGTGTATGTGATTCCGGCTAACACCTTTAGCGATCCGAATAATGATCCTTTGACGCTAAGTGTAAGCACGCTTCCATCAGGTTTGTTCTTTAACGGATCGGTGATTACAGGCCCGCTATCACAAACCGGAAGCAGCACTATTCTCGTAAAAGCGACCAATACCCATAGCTTATCTGTCAGTACCAGCTTTAACCTGAATGTTCTTCCGGGAACACCTATGCTGAACCAGCCGCCAACGGTAGTAGGAGGTGGTATTACCTCCCCACAAACAGCTACGCTGGACGCTGCCTTCTCAACCCCTACAGCCTATGCGTTTACTGACCCAGAAAACGGTCCACTTACGTATTCGTCCAGTAGCTTACCGCCGGGATTAAGTATAAACCCGAGCACGGGTATCATCTCGGGTACACCAACCTTAAAAGGCCAATTTGGTGTAACGGTTGTAGCAACGGATAATGGCGGCCTAAACACAAATGCGGGTTTCCTCCTGAATGTGATCTTGAATCCAGCGATCAACTACCCGCCTTATGTTGTAGCTACTGGTATCAACACACCCCAAGCGGTTACGAAGGGAACGGCGGTTTCAATACCAACGGATTATGCATTCGCTGATCCAGAGGGGCGCCCTTTCTCCTATATTTCAAGCCCACTGCCAGCTGGATTAACGCTTAACCCGACAACAGGTCTTATCTCGGGAACACCTACCAACTACGGTACATTCGGGATTACCGTTGGGGCAACTGATGATGGTGGTAATACAGCATACAGCGGTTTCTATCTGACTGTCAACCTGAACCCAGGTATTAACGAGCCTCCTTATGTGGTTGGTAGCGGCATTACGACCCCGCAGTCGACGTATCTGAATGATGGTTACAATTTCCCTACTGCTACTGCATTTGCTGATCCAGAAGGCCGGACACTTACCTATGTGTCGAGCCCATTGGCTCCAGGTTTAACACTGAACCCAACGACTGGGGTTATCTCGGGTACACCAGTGGCTCCAGGTCAATATGGTATCACTGTAGGTGCAACCGATGACGGTGGGAACACAGTATACAGCGGATACTTCTTAAACGTTGTTCTGGATCCGGCAATAAATTATCCGCCAATTATCGTTGGAAGCGGCCTGTCAAGCCCGCAAACAGGTACCAAAGGGGTAGCCCTAAGTATTCCGACAGCCTATGCCTTCAAAGATCCAGAAGGTCGCCCGTTGGGCTATCTCTCAAGCCCGCTTCCTGGCGGTTTGAGCATCAACCCAGTCACTGGTGAAATCTCGGGAACACCTACCAGTTACGGTACATTCGGGATCACCGTTGGTGCAACCGACGATGGCGGTAATACAGTATATAGCGGTTTCTACTTGACCATCAACCTGAATCCTGCTATAAATGAGCCTCCTTATGTAGTTGGAAGTGGTATTACAACCCCACAAAGCGGTACTATTGGTATCTCTTTAACTATTCCAACTGCCTACGCATTCTCGGATCCGGAAGGTCGTACATTAACCTACATCTCAAGTCCGCTTCCTGCTGGTTTGACCCTCAACCCGGCCAATGGCGTAATCTCGGGAACACCTACCAACTACGGTACGTTCGGGATCACCGTTGGGGCAACCGATGATGGTAGTAATACAGCCTACAGCGGTTTCTATTTGACCATCTATCTGAATCCTGCTATAAATGAGCCTCCTTATGTAGTTGGAAGTGGTATTACAACCCCACAAAGCGGTACTGTGGGAGTCTCTACAACTATTCCAACTGCCTACGCATTTTCTGATCCAGAGGGCCGTACGATTAGTTATATTTCGAGCCCATTGCCTCCAGGTCTTTCGCTTAACACAAGCACCGGAGAGGTTTCAGGTACGCCAACTCAGCCAGGTTACTACGGAATCACTATTGGTGCAGTGGATGATGGTGGGAATACAGTTTACAGTGGTTTCTACTATACCGTTTATGCCACAGGTGGTGGCCGTTTAGCAGCGGGTAACGAACTTAAATCTTCACTGACAGTTACTGTCTTCGGTAACCCAACAGCTAATGAAAGTGTAGAAGTTGAGGTTCGTGGAGTTAGTGGCCAGGCGCTTTCATTAAAGACAATTGATGGCTCTGGTCAGAAAGTAAGTGAAACCGCTATTGAGCAGGCAGGGGAAACTGAACGGATTCGGGTGCAGCTTGGTCGTTCGGCAGGAATGTACTTCCTACAGGTCAACACCTCGACGGAAAACAAACTGATCAAAATCCTGAAACAGTAAAGCCTACATACATACTTTTGAAAAGGAGCAGGTTTATACTTGCTCCTTTTTTATTTGGGTTCTATCAGGTTCAGGCCACCAGATAATCAATACGATCTATCGGGACTCATTCCATCATAGGGTTTGTATTCCTATTTAAATAACGTTCATTGAGTCATGCCCTCCTTGATGCTACTGTTGACAGGCATAGTACTGCCCTATCTTTGGCTCTTTACCAATCAAAGTTGCCGCTGCAAAGCCTGTGGCTCTTATTATCTATTTCGTTCGAATTGATTTCAGTAATATGCGTTGGTTATACGGATTAATTATCATTGGCGTTGGCCTAGTCTTATATCTAAGTTGGGAACCGAATCCGGCGTTACGCTCTGTTTGGTTTGTTCCCGACTGGGTAGCCAAGTGGACAGATACACAGGCACATGAGAGTTCACGAACGGGCGTTCCATTTGTGTTTCTCGGTTTATTTATCGGAATATCTCCATTGCTTTCCAACAAATCATTCAAACACTGGCTGGTGGCATTACTGATTCTAGTAGCGGTGCTGATTGCTGCTGAAGTGGGGCAATTGTTTATCCCTACGCGTCATTTCGAATGGTATGATATCGGTTGGGGAGCGCTTGGTTCAGTCCTGGGCCTACTAACGGCTGCTCTTGCCCGCTTTATTCTGGTCAAACTAAACTGGCAGAAAAAGTAAGCGTGTTTATTCAGTTCATTCAACCATTTTATCAATTGGCTGATCAAATTTTCCTGTTCATGTTTTAACTGTTTTACTGCACAGCCTGACACCCAGAATTTTGTCTGTGCAATGCAGTAAAACAACATGAAAACGAACGCTTTATCCTCATTTATACGCATCCGGAGTCTATCAACGCTAAAGGGGTGTATTCACTTAGCAGGCTGGCTGATTATGCTGATGACCCGACCAGCCATTGCGCAGGTACCCTCAGTATTCTCTGAGATCACTGGTCGCATCATCGACCAAAGTACAGGGCAGGGAATTCCGTTTGCGTCGGTAGCAGTTAAAGGTAAAGCGGTTGGTACGCAGGCCGATCTGGAAGGCACGTTTCAATTATCGCTACGGCAACCGGCCGATTCACTACTGATATCGGCACTGGGGTATCAGGCCAAAACGGTGGCTATTTCGAATCGTAACAGTCAGATCGAACTACTTCCTGCGGCTGCCCAATTGGCAGAGGTAGTCGTCCATGCAGGCGAAAACCCGGCCTTTCGAATTCTTCGAGCTATTCATGCCCATCGAAAGCAGACTGATTTCAGCCAGTTAAGCGGGTATGACTACGAAGCCTACAGCCAACTTGCTATCCGAATCAACAACCTTGACGAACACTTTCGGCAACGGAAGCCCATCCGCGCTGTATTGCAAGCACTGGAAAAGAAACAGGGTGGAAAACAGCTAGAGGAACTCCCGGTGTTTTTATCCGAAACCATTTCACATATCTACGCCCGACAACATCCCCAACACCTGAAAGAGCATATCCAGAAAACCAACATCAGCAGTGTGGGTATCACCGACGACAGTTATGTTTCTCAATTCACCGGTGCAGGTTTCAATACGCTCAATTTTTATAAAAACCAGGTAAGCCTGTTCAAAAAAGAATTTCTATCCCCGCTGGCTGCTGGCGGGCGAACGGCTTATACCTATTTTCTGGCCGATACAGCTCAGGTGGGCGAGTACACGTGCTACGGAATTGATTTTGACCCTAAAAATGAACGGGATCTTGTTTTTCGGGGAACGATGTGGATTGATACGGCCAGCTATGCCTTAGTTCGTATCGAAGCCAGCGTCGGCTCGGTAGCCAATATCAACTTTATCAAGCAGATAGCTATTGAGCAAACCTATACGATGGTATCAGATTCGGGTAGGGTTTGGCTACCTGAGTCCACTCACCTGACCGTTGAGGTTGGTGAGTTCATACCGCATACGTTCGGTGCCATCGTCGATTACCTCACTACAGTTCGTCGACCACAGATAGGACAACCTAAACCCGTCGATTTTTTTACGGTCGATGTAGAGTTAGCTGACGATCGTTCGCAGACTCCGGCAGATTACTGGCCTACCCAACGTGAGCAGACAATCCCATCAGCAACCTTCGACCAGACGAGGGCCATGCTCGACACGGTTCGCAATTTACCTATTGTCAGAGCCTATACGAAAGTAGGGCAGTTTCTCCTAAATGGTGGTTACCTGCCTCTCTGGCGGGGTATCGATTTGGGGTCCGTCTACTCCATGTGGGCATATAATCCCATTGAAGGCAATCGGCTACGGATTGGTTTACAAACCAACAATGCATTTAGTCGCCACTGGCAGTTGGCTGCCTATGGGGCTTATGGAACCCACGATAAGGTCTGGAAAACGGGCTGGGAAGTTAACTTTATTCCTTCACGCCAGCCTCTAACTATACTTTCACTGAAACACAGCTACGAACTGGAGCGACTAGGTTATCGGCAGGAAGATATTGCTGATAACTCGTTTTTTCGAATCACCAGCCGGTTTGGGGCGTACCGGCAAGCCTACTATCAACGTGAAACGGCGTTGACAGCCCAGCGAGACCTAGGTTCTGATTTTACCCAGACAGCTGGCGTTCGGTTCCGGGCAATGAATCTGCTGTTTCCATTTGCCATCAACCAACCGGCAGAATCACCCAATCTCCTAGGGGCCAATCCGACGGTGCAAAGCCGGGAGTTTTTTCTGGAAACCCGCTATGCGCCAGGCCGTCTCCCGAATCGTCGGGTTACTGGTCGTCGCATCCGTCGCCGGACGACTGAAACCGCGCCTATTGTCACCCTTCGTTATACACTGGGCTCGTCATCGGTACAGGGGAACCGACTGGGTACCTACCACAAATGGCAGTTGCAATGGGATCATGCACTCCGCTGGGGGTTGTGGGGCAAGACACAGTATACGGCTCGGGCGGGGTATAGCCCTTCGCTCCTACCCTACCCATTGTTGGAAATGCACCTGGGCAATCAAACCCCGTTTTACAACCGCAATGCGTTCAATTTGATGAATTTTGCTGAATTCACCAGCGATCGATATGTATCCCTGGCCATCGAACACAAATTTGATGGCCTACTAACGAATCGACTTCCACTGGTCCGGCGTTGGGGCTGGCGTTCGTTCGTGACCGGCAAACTGTTGTGGGGGCACCTAAGCAACGAGAACCGGGCGCTGATGGCAACGCATGATATGACAGGCAAGCCAATTCCACCCATCCGGTCTTTAGGGTCGGTGCCCTATGTAGAAGTGGGATACGGCGTTGAAAACGTTTTTAAGGTATTGCGTATTGAAGCGCTCCATCGCCTGACTTACCAGAATAAGCCAGGCAATACGACCTTTGCTGTAAAGCTATCGATGCAAATCAGCCTTTGACCAATGTGCCGGACCCGCCCATGCGGGTCTATAAACCTTTTGCTAAAGACATTATAATTTGGGCAATATTTGATTGATATTTATAGGATTATCGATAACTCGTTATCATGAAATCCTGCTTCTGTCGAATTGTCCTTATCCTTTTTGTGACCCTTCTGCCTAAAGACACTCTGATGGCTCAGGTACCTAATTCGCTCGATTCGGTTCGTATTTACCTCAAATCACATACGATTCAGGATACCAATTACGTCATTGCCTTGAATGTACTCGGTCGTGAACTTCACTCAGGCACCAACCCCGATTATGACGCTGCCGACTCTATTCTGCAGGTTTCCGAAAAACTGGCCGGTAAACTTCAGTATGGGCTGGGTCTGGCAAAAGCCTATACAAACCGGGGGTCTATTTATTACCTCACGGATCGCCCTCAATTAGCCCTTACTTATTTTCAGAAAGCCTTAACGGCCGCTGAGACCTATAAACTCACCCCTCGATTCCGCTGTGGAGCTATGGCTAACGTAGCGGCTGCGTATGAAAAACTTAGTGAGTATGGTAAAGCCGTAGCTATTGGACTTCGGTCACTGCGCGTGCAGGAGCAGTACGACATTCAGCCCCGAATTGCGACTACCTACGGTGGTATTGGTAATGCACTCCGAGCCATGAAGAAGTACTCGGAAGCGCTCACGTACTACCGGCAGGGACTAGCTCTGGCAAAAGCCGAGCATAATCCGAGGGGAATGTCTATCACTGAAAACAATATGGGGATTTGTTATGATGAGCTAAAGCGATATGACCAATCTATTCCAATCTATAAAAAAGCCCTTCAGCACGCACGAGAGGTAAAATTTGATCTGCTTCAGGCCGACATTCTGGTCAACATCGGGCTTGCTCTGAATGCATCAGGGCATTCGCAGGAAGCAATTCCGTATGTTGAACAATCGCTGGCTATCGGTCGGAGTCAGAACCATAAAGAAAGTATGGCTACGGCTTACTTCAACCTGGGCCGTATTTATGAAGACCTGAAACAGTATAAGCCTGCCGAGGCTAACCTGAAAAAAGCTCTGGAACTGGCTACCGAACGGGGCGATAAGGAGCAGCTTGCCAACTATACCCAGGCTCTGGCCGATCTCTACGGAGGGCAGAAAGATTTCCAGCAGGCCTACGCGTTCCAGCTCGAAAAAAATAAACAGATCGACTCGGCGACTGCCATTCGGACCAGTACGGAAGTGCAACGGCTGGTCGCCAGTTATGAAACCGAGAAAAAAGAGGCTCAGATTAAACTGCTTCGCCAACAGGCTCAACTCCGGGAGGAGGAACTGGCCCGGCAACGATTACAACGAAACACCCTCCTGCTAGGGGGACTGTTGCTGCTGCTGCTGGGGGCATCCGTCAGTGGATGGCTCCTCAACCGAGCCAAACTCAAACGGCTCCAGGAAGCCCAGACCTTGCGCAAACAGATTGCCCACGACCTCCACGATGAAGTAGGCAGTACCCTCTCCAGCATCTCCCTGCTCAGTGGCCATACCAACGAGCTGCTCAGCCAGAACCGACCCGAATCGGCCCAGAAGATGGTCCAGAAAATCTACACCGATGCCCGGCAGATCCTCGAATCCATCGACGAAATCATCTGGACCATCAATCCCGGTAACGACTCGCTGCAACGCATTGCGCTTCGGTTGCAGGAGTATGCCCAGCCGTTGATGGAGTCCAAACACATCGCCTTCACCTTCGTGGTAGACCCTTCGCTGGATGAGTTGCCGGTCTCGATGGAGGTTCGCCGGAGCCTGTACCTGATTGGCAAAGAAGCCATCAACAACCTGGTCAAATACTCACAGGCCACCCAGGCGACCGTCAAGTTTGAGCTAAAGGCCAACCAGTTGCAGGTGCTCATTGAAGATAACGGCCAGGGTTTTAACACGACACAAATCAGCACTCGAAATGGGCAGACCAGTATGCAGGAGCGGGCGCAGGCCATAGGTGGTACGTTGGTCATTCATTCAGCCCCCGAAAAAGGAACGAGTCTGGTAGTTACAACCTCATTGATCTAAACCGAACACCCGTGTTGATTCCATTTTACAAAAAGTCCCCATATTTCATTCTATTTACGATTTTGAGCCTGCTGCTGGCTGGTACCAGTACTGTTCTGGCCCAGGTACCCAAATCGCTGGATTCGCTGGAAACCTACGTTCAGACACATACCCCAACGGATACCAACTACGTGATCGCTCTGAATGAATTAGGCAATCTGATCACCCGCAAAAAAGCCGACTATAACCGGGCCGATTCCGTACTGCATCTGGCCGAGGCAATAGCCCGACGGCTGAACTTCGGTCGTGGGATGTACAGGGCGAATACCAACATGGGGTCCAACTACTTCCTGTCGAACAGGCCCCAGCAAACCCTTGAGTCGCTTCGGAAAGCACTCTCCATTGCCGAAGCCTACAAATTCGACACCCGTACCATAGCACGCGCCCTAACCAACCTGGGTACAGCCTATCGGAAAGCGAATCAATTCGAAAAATCAATCGAGGCCTACCTGCGCTCGCTACGGATGCAGGAGCAGTACAATCTGCAACCCCGAAATGAAGATACGTACAATGGGATTGGCCTGACACTGAAAGATATGCATCGGACGCACGAAGCCATAAGCTATCTGAAACAGGCATTCGTCTTAAACCAAGCCCTAAAGAGTCCCTACGGAATGGCAATTTGCGAACAGAACATTGGTAAATGCTATGACGATCTGGGGCAGCCAGCAAAAGCACTAAGCTATTACAAATCAGCCCGAAGCCATGCGAAAGAAGCCGAATCAGAACTACTCCAGTCCGACATACTGGTCAACACAGGTCTGGTCTTACGCCAACTAAAACGTTTTGATGAAGCCCGGCAGGCCATCGAACAGGCGCTGGTTATTTCCAGAAAGCAGGAAAACCAATCGGCTATGGCTACGGACTATTTCAATCTGGGGCAGGTGTATGAAGAGCAAAAAGACTATAAGCTGGCCGAACGCTACATGAAACAGGCGCTTGCGCTGGCCAATGAGCAGGACGATAAACCCAAGATTGCCATCTATACCCAGGGTCTGGCCAATCTGTATGGCGGCATGAAAGACTTTCACCAAGCCTACGTTTACCAACTGGAACGAAACCAGAAGATTGACTCCACCACCACCATTCGAACCAACACGGAAGTACAGCGACTAATCACCAACTACGAAACCGAAAAGAAAGAAGCCCAGATAAAACTGCTTCGTCAGGAAGCCCAATTGCGCCAGCAGGAAACCCAGCGGTTTCAACTCCTGCTTTTTGGTAGTATTCTGTTACTCTTACTGGTAGCCGTAGGGAGTGCGTGGTTACTAAACCGGTCTAAACTCCGCCGTCTGGAAGAAGCCCAGAACTTACGCCAGCAGATTGCCCACGATCTCCACGATGAAGTAGGGAGCACCTTATCCAGCATTTCCATGCTCAGCGGCCATACCGATCGGTTACTGAGCCAGAATCGACCTGAATCGGCCCAGAAAATGGTGCAGAAAATCTATACTGATGCTCGCCAGATTCTGGAATCGGTCGACGAAATTATCTGGACCATCAATCCGGGAAATGATTCGCTCCATCGTATCGCCCTACGCCTTCAGGAATATGCCCAGCCGTTGATGGAGACACAAGCCATCGATTTTCGATTTAGCGTCGATGCTTCGCTGGATCGGCACCCTGTCTCGATGGAAGTTCGAAGAAACCTGTATTTAATTGGTAAAGAAGCCATTAACAATCTGGTTAAATATTCGCAGGCCTCTCAGGCTACAGTACGGTTTGAACTAAAAGAAAAGCAACTACAGGTTGTCGTTGAGGACAATGGGCGGGGGTTTGTACAAGATGCGTTGACTAGTCGCAATGGACAGACCAGCATGAAACAACGGGCGCTGGCAATGGGTGGTTCATTGGAAATAAACTCGGCTCCAGAACAGGGAACGCGATTGGTATTCACTACGTCGCTAGCATAAAAAGGTCAATGAGAAACCGCCGACGATACGTATTGAGCTTTGTGCTAAGTCAGTTGCTGACAGTGTCGGTGTGGGCGCAGCCGACTGCTACGTCCGATTCGCTGCTACGTTATCTGCGCACGGCTAAGCAGGACACGACCTATGTGCGGGCGGCCAATGAGTATGCGTGGTGGCTAATCAATCACATTGACAATTTAGACCGGGCCGATTCGCTACTCAATCAGATGGAAGATCTTGCAAAACGTCTGAATGATTCAATGGGGCTTGGACGCGTCTACTTCTACAAAGGACGGGTATATCAGCGTCGCCCCGAAAGCGAAAATATCGCCCTTGCCCTGGCTTACTTTCAAAAAGCCTATAACGTGGCTGTAAAATCGCATTTGCCACCAACCGAGTTACAACGGGCATTAACCGGTATCGGAGAGTCGTATTCGGTTAGTAATCAACCTGAGAAAGGACTTGTTTATCTTTTAAAGGCTATTCAGGTTACAGAACGCCATAAATTAACAGATTATGTTACGCTGGCTTATGGGCAGGTTGGTGATATCATGAACGCGATGGGAAATCAACAGCGTGCTTATGAGTACTATCAGAAAGCCTATGCACTTGCTTATTCAGATAAGGATAAGTATCTGGTACTCGATGCTGAAAGTAGAATGGCCTATATATTAGAGGTAAAAGGTGAGTATCGACAGGCCTTGAGCCACCTGCATAAGGCGCTGGCTTGGGCGGATAAATATGGAAATTTATATTGGAAAATACAGTTGTGGAATAGTGCTGCCTACTGCTACAGACAATTGGGTCTAAACGAGCAGGCTTTCCATTATTTAAAACTGGCAGAACGGTATGCTCCCGGCGATAAGCCACAATCTCAGATGGCTACAAGTAGAGAATTTGGCGATTACTATAGCGCTTTGGGTAACTATCAGAAAGCCGAGTACTACTATCTAAACGCATTAAAGTTAGCTGTCGAACTGGTCGAAACGAGTAACGAGCGAGATATTACCTCAAGATTAGCCAGGCTTTATCACCAAACCCATCAATACGAAAAAGCGCACCCGTATCTGATACGTTTGCTGACTCTGAACGACTCTTTATATTCTTTGCAAAATGCTGTCCGGCTCCGCGATCTGGAAACAAAACTCGAAACAGAAAAACGGGAGAATCAAATCAGACTCCTGGATCAGCAAAAACAGAGTGCTCAGTTTCAACGGAACGCCTGGATTGTAGGCGCATTGTTGTTGGTGGTGCTAGCCGCAGCCATTAGCGCCTGGCTATTGAACCGGGCCAAAGTCCGGCGATTACAGGAAGCCCAAACGCTACGCCAGCAAATCGCCCACGACCTCCACGATGAGGTGGGTAGTACGTTATCCAGCATCTCCATGCTCAGTGGGCACACTGATACCTTACTCCGTCAGAATCGACCGGAACAGGCCCAGAAAACCGTCCAGAAAATTTACACCGATGCCCGACAGATCCTCGAATCCATCGACGAAATTATCTGGACTATCAATCCGGGAAACGATACGTTGCACCGCATTGCTCTACGCCTTCAGGAGTATGCCCAACCGTTGATGGAGTCCAAAGGAATTGTTTTGCACTTCTTGGCTGACTCCTCGCTGGACGACCATCCCGTTTCGATGGAAGTAAGGCGCAGTTTGTATCTAATTGGCAAGGAGGCCATCAATAACCTGGTAAAGTACTCCCAGGCCACACAGGCAACGGTTCGCTTCGAGAAACACGACAACCAGCTACGAGTGCTGATTGAAGACAATGGCCAAGGGTTTGATACGGCTCAACAAAGTGGACGAACGGGTCAGGCCAGCATGAAACAGCGAGCGCTGGCAATGGGTGGTTCATTGGAGATACGGTCAATGCCAAAAGAGGGGACGCGTCTGATTTTAACTACGTCACTGACTTGACAATGAAACGAAATCGGCACCTATTGTGTGGCCTGGTCGTTCTTCTGACGATTCTTACCTGTAAGGGCCAGGTATACACCGTGAGTGGTGCTGATTCGTTACGACGTTTCCTGCAAACGGCTAAACAAGACACCGTTAATGTCCGGGCCGCTTGCCAATACGCTCAATGGCTCTATAGAATCAGAGAGTTGGATAAAGCCGATTCGCTGCTCAAGCGTACTGAAGTTTTAGCGGTACGTTTACACGATGCTATGGGTTTGCAACAGGTGTATTCCCATTTTGGCAATGTTTACATGTTACGTCCGGGAAGTACACATCTTCCTAAGGCAAAGGCGTATTTCGAGAAAGCGCGGCAGATCATAATCAGAAATCATTTACCTCCTGCGGAATTACTTCTGGCGTTAACGGGGATTGGCGAAGCCTGCTATTTCAGTCATCAACATGAACCTGCGCTTACCTATTTCTTAGCGTCAATTCGGCTCACCGAGCAGTATCGCCTGACGAACAATGTTACCCGTGCTTATCTGGGTGTTAGTGAGATTATGGGAATATTAGGCCGGAGTAAAGAGCGAGACGACTATGCTCAAAAAGCATATGCTATTGCTTACCACGACCAGAATAAAATGATGATATTCTGGGCAGAAGGCACTATGACGGCATTACTCAAACGTCAGCATAACTATAAAGAGGCTATAAATCACCTAGTCAAAATACTTCCCTACACGGATCAGCTTCTATTCAAATCCTGGAAAATCAATATCTATTTAAATATTGGTGATTGCTATAACCAACTTAATCAACCTGCCAATGCATTGCGCGCCCTCAAATTAGCGGAGCAGTATACTCAGGGAACGAGTTTCAGAGCACACGATATGGATAGGCTAAATGTCAGTTTTGCACTGGGACAACACTATCTAACCCATCAAAACTACCGTCAGGCAGAACCCTATTTCCTGAAAAGCTTGAAAATTGCCCAACAATTAAAGGAGCCACTCGATGAACTGGATGCCAGCGAAGGATTATCGAAAGTGTATGCAAAACTGCATCAGTACGACAAGGCCTATCACTTCCAGATGACTTTTAGTAAACTGAACGATTCACTGTTTTCCTATAAGGCTACCCAGAAAACGCGTGATTTACTGACCAAAGCCGAAACCGAGAAACGGGATGCGCAGGTGAAGTTATTAAATGAACAGAAGCAAAGCGCTCAATTTCAACGTAATGCGTTCCTGATTGGTGGCCTTTTAGTACTGATTCTTGGCGTACTTTTGTCGGCCTGGCTCCTGAACCGGGCCAAAGTCCGGCGACTTCAGGAAGCCCAAACGCTACGCCAGCAGATTGCCCACGACCTCCATGATGAGGTGGGTAGTACCTTATCGAGTATCTCCATGCTCAGTGGCCATACCGATACGCTGCTCCGTCAGAATAAACCGGAACAAGCCCAGAAAACCGTCCAGAAAATTTACACCGACGCTCGTCATATCCTCGAAGCCATCGATGAAATTATCTGGACCATCAATCCCGGTAATGACTCCTTGCACCGCATTGCCCTACGCCTACAGGAATACGCCCAGCCCCTGATGGAATCCAAAGGAATTGTTTTGCACTTCTCGGCTGACTCCTCGCTGGACCATTATCCCGTTTCGATGGAAGTACGTCGAAACCTGTATCTGATTGGCAAAGAAGCGATTAATAATCTAATCAAATACTCACAGGCAACCCAGGCGACCCTACGATTTGAGCTTCAGAACGATCAGCTTATGGTACTGATTGAAGATAATGGACGAGGATTTGACACGGCTCTAGCCAGTCAACGAACAGGACAGAGTAGTATGAAACAGCGGGCCCTGGCTATGGGCGGCACATTAGCCGTACAATCAACACCTGGGCAGGGCACTCGCTTACAACTGATTATGAACCCGTGAGAATCATACATTTATCCGATTTTTCAGCATAGGCCGACAAGCTACTTTTGTTGAGTAAGTAACGGCGGCTAAGGAACCTGCCCGGATTACTTCTCAACGCACAAGCTTATCGTATGAAAACGCACAAATTAGTCTGGATGCTTGCCCTGGTTGCCAGTTCACTAGCTTGTAGTAAGAAGGAAGATAGTAGTGTTACACCAGCCAGCAAAGGCATGGTAACTGCTTCAGTAGACGGTCAATCGTTTACATCCGAACAAGCAACATCGACCTATAACAAAACGACCAAAGACCTAACACTGGTTGGCTATAACAGTGTGCACATGATGGGCTTTACACTCGAAAAACTAACAGGCCCCGGTACAATTACACTGGTTGATATTAGCAAAACGGGAAGCACAGGGAGTTATGTAGATGTGAAAACCAATACGACCTATTCTAATAAAGAAGGACGAACCGGTACGGTTACCGTAACAAAATTTGATGGAGCTACAGTCGAAGGTACCTTTTCAATGAAAGTCTATAATCTCCAGCAAAAAAAAGAAGTTGTACTGACCAATGGTACCTTTAAAGTACCTGTAGAAGCTATTTAGGCCTATGATTCGAGTGTCTATTTTCGACGATAATGACTCACTGCGGGAAACCCTCGCGCTGATTTTCGAAGCTACCGACGATCTGATTGTAACGGGGCAATACCCCAATGCGCTCAAGGCTGTAGAGGTGGTGAATCATACCCAGCCGGATGTCATTCTGATGGATATCGATATGCCGGGCCGAACGGGAATCGAAGCCGTACAGCTCATCCGCGAGCAGACCACCCGTCCGAAAATCCTGATGCTCACCGTCTTTGAAGATGTCGAACGAATTTTTGCAGCGATCTCTGCCGGAGCAGTTGGCTACCTGCTCAAGAAAACCCCCGCCGACAAAATCATCGACGCGATTCGTGAAGTCATGTCTGGCGGAGCGGCTATGACCCCTTCCATCGCTCTAAAAGTACTACAGGCTTTCCAGCAGCCCAAACCGACCGACTTTTCGCTCACGGATAAAGAAAAAGAAGTCTTAAAACGACTGGTAGAAGGCGACAGCTACAAACTCATCGCTCACCACTGCGATATCAGCATGGGTACGGTTCGCACGCACATTGTCAATATCTACGAAAAACTGCACGTCAACTCCAAATCCGAAGCGGTAGCCAAAGCCCTGAAAACGGGGCTGTTTAAATAAATATCAGCGTAGAACGAGCTGCTATCGAGCCGATGAATTGCCGTTCACTCAAAATGGCCGACACTATAGTAGTATACGTAGCGAATCAGGCTATGTTTATTATACGTATAACTAGCTGACCTCTAACCAATTGTTCACCATGAAGATTTCTTTGTATACGATTGTATCTCTGTTTGTCAGTCTGACGGTACAGGCGCAGGTATCCGTTAACACGAGTCTACCGGCTACGCCCAAAAGACCCGTTACGGACACATATTTTGGTAAAAAAATCATTGACAATTATCGCTGGCTCGAAGATATGAGCAGTGCTGAAGTCAAGGACTGGTTCAAGGCCCAGGGCGATTACACCAACGCCATGCTGGCGCAGATTCCCGGTCGCGACAAGCTCATTCAGACCTTTGTGGACTATGATAAACGGCTCCCCATCCGATATGGTGAAATCAGGAAACGAGGAAACACCTATTTCTATCGCAAAACCCTTCCTAACGAAAACGTCGGTAAACTCTACTGCCGCGAAGGAAAAACCGGGCCCGAAAAACTGATCTTCGATCCAACGGCATCGAGTCAGGGCAAAACCTACGCCATGAGCGCCTTTACCCCTAGCCCAGACGGAAAACTTCTGGTCATTGGTCTACAGGAAGGCGGTGCCGAACTGTCGACCTTACGAACCATGGACGTAGCCACCAAAACCTTCCGCCCCGAAAGCATCACGGCTGTTTTTGGCGGAGGCATCGACTGGTTGCCCGACAACAGTGGCTTCCTATACACTCCTCAAAATTCGAACGACCCCAAGGACCCTAAAGGCAACCTCGATACCAAAGCCCGATTACACAAACTAGGCACCAGCCCCGGCAGCGACCCTGAATTATGGTCACGTGCTAAAAACCCCGACATGGGCATTCGGCCCGACCAATACCCGATTATGTATTTTTCGGGTGATTATACGCAGGTCTATGGCGTCCTGTCGTCAGTAGATCGGCGGCTTGATGCCTGGATGACGTCTCCAGCCGATCTTACGAAATCGGCTATTGGCTGGAAACGTGTAGCTGCCCCCTCCGACAGCATCAACGATTTTTACAAGATTGGCAATCGACTGTACTTGCTGAGTGTCAAAAATGCACCGAATGGCCAAATTCTGGAAACGGACGCGAGCAATCCAAATCTGGCGAAGGCGACCGTTCTGCTCCCTGAAAGCCAACGGAATATTACCCGGATTATAGCAACGAAAGACTTTTTGTTCGTCACGTTGAGTGATGGCATCAACGAGAAAATCCGGCAGTATAATCCCAGCACGAAACAATGGGCCGATGTACCCATCCCAGGCACAGGCACTACTGGTATTGAACCCTACGACGCTGCAGGTAGCAATGAGGTATTCGCCTACATAACCTCCTGGAATAACCCTGGTACTGCCTACGACTTTGACCCATCCACCCGGAAAATAGCGGTTAGTACCTTCGATGTACAGCCCAACTATCCAGGCGTGGCTGATCTGGTGGTTGAAGAGCTCGAAATTCCGGGGCATGATGGGGTGATGATACCGCTCTCGCTGGTCTATCGAAAAGGACTTAAGCGCGATGGCAGCGCGGTCTGTTTTATGACCGGCTATGGTGCCTACGGCATATCGGCCACCCCTTATTTTAGCAGGCGGATTCTGGCCCTGCTGAATCAGGGCGTCATCATCGCCGAAACCCATCCGCGTGGGGGCTCCGAAAAAGGGCAGAAATGGTATCGGGCAGGTTTTCAGACAACCAAGCCCAACACCTGGAAGGATTTCATTTCGAGTGGTGAATACCTCGTTAAACACAAATACACAAGCCCGCAACACCTCATTGGTGAAGGCACGTCGGCAGGAGGGATTCTTATTGGCCGGGCCATCACCGAGCGACCCGATCTGTTTGCCGCTGCCATCAGCAACGTAAGCTGCTCTAATGCCCTTCGTATGGAAGACTCACCCAATGGCCCCGTCAATGCACCCGAGTTCGGCACCGTAAAGGATTCAGTTCAGTGCATGGCGCTCTACGAAATGGATGCCTTCAACCATGTGAAAGAAGGGACCAGGTATCCGGCGGTGATGTGCATCGGAGGGATGAACGATCCGCGCGTTATTGCCTGGCAGCCGGGTAAGTTTGCCGCTGCGTTACAAAACGCCAGTACCTCCGGCAAACCTGTAGTTCTGCAAGTCAATTACGACAATGGCCATTTCACAGAAGACAAAGCCGTAACCTTCCGCAACTTCGCCAACATGTATGCGTTCGCGCTCTGGCAGGCGGGCCACCCCGATTTTCAACCGGCCAAGGCAATCGTGAAGAAGTAACGAAGCCACATAGCGTATTAGCTTTCTATCCACCCAGCAGCCCGGTCTTCAGATCGGGCTGTTTGTTTATCCCTTCAGCGCATGCCGGTATGCGTAAAAATACGCATTAATCAATTCAACAAAGCACCAGCCCAAAAACACAAATATTTGACTATCAGCACAATACAAACAAGACTATTCATCGCGTAGTATCCCTATCATACATTTATCCGATTGATTGGCGCAGCAGGCAAAACTAGCTTTGATACAAGTTTTTTGACCATCTCGTCAGCTCATGCGTCCAACTTTACTTCTTCTCTTTTTCGGGTTCTGGCTGAGTAAGGTAGCATTGGCACAAACCGATGCCCCTACGACGAAATCCCTGCCTGTAAACGTGTCGGGAGGATTGAATGCCTACGCGGGGTTTTATACAGCCAGTGGCATTGCCGCCCGCAACCAACCCTCTCCTTTCGGATTAAGTGGCTCGGTGACTGTTGCGTTGCCCGGTGGTATATCGCTGCCTTTCTCGGCCGTGCTGGGCAATCAGGGCAGTAGTTTCCGGCAACCGTTCAACCAGTTCGGTGTGTCGCCAACCTACAAATGGATCACTGCCCACGCGGGTTATCGGAATGTTTCGTTTTCGCCTTTTACTCTGGCCGGACATACCTTTCTGGGCGGGGGGGTCGAACTAAATCCGGGTAAACTTCGCCTGGGAGCTGTATATGGACGATTCAACAAAGCGATCTCAACCAACCTGGCCGAACCCGACATTATTCCCGCTTATCAACGTACAGGGTATGCGTTAAAAGTTGGGTATGGAAAACCCGGCAATTACGTCGATCTGATCATGCTTCGGGCCAAAGATGATTCGGCTTCGATCACCTCAGCCCCTCAATCCGTTTCTCAAACCGTTACACCTGCCGAAAACCTGGTTGTCGGCCTGACCAGCCGTCTGCTGATTCTAAAACACATCACCATAGAACTCGACGGGGCCGTTAGTGCCTATACCCGCGATGTTCGGAGCACACTGGTTTCGGCCGAAGGGAGTAATGCCATCACGCGCTTGTTCGGCAAACTCATTACCCCTCGCCTGTCGACCCAACTGACCCAGGCAACTCAGGCAGCCATTGGCTACCAGGGCAAAACGGCGGGCATCAAGCTTCAATACAAGCGCATTGACCCCAACTTTCAGACAATGGGCGCTTATTACTTCCAGAGCGACATCGAGAGTTACGCCATTGCCCCAAACCTGTCGCTGCTGGAAGGTAAACTGCGGCTATCTGGAAGTTACGGTATTCAATACGACAATCTGGAGAATAACAAAAACGCCCGCACGGGCCGTACTATTGGCTCGCTGGTGGTTTCGTACAACCCGGCAACGGCTTTCGGTATCGATGTACAGCTTTCCAATTACGGCATTAGCCAGCAGGCGGGTCTTCGGCCAGTCATCGACACACTCCGACTGGCGCAGAATAATCTGTCGGCAACGGTCAATACCCGCTATACGCTGCAAACGGAAGATGTAGCGCAGGTTTTTACCCTGACAACCACCTACCAGAAACTGAGCGACCTGAATGCCACTACCGCCAGCCAGACCGAAAACAACAACCTCAACCTGAACCTGGGCTATTTCTACCAGCAAACCACTACCGGCTGGGGCTTCAACGGGATGCTCTCATACACGCAAACGCAGTTGCCCATAGCCGTAGGTGATACCAACCAAACTGTTCGCTTCTTTGGTCCTACGCTCGGAGCAACCCAGTCCTTTCTACAGAAAAAACTATCGACCTCATTCAACGCCAGTTACCTGATCAACCAGCAATCGGGCGTAACGGGTAAGGTACTGACGGCTTCGGTCAATGGCAGTTACCAGATTGCGAAACGACAGACCGTCAACGCATCGCTCAACTACCTGAACTCCAATACGGGTATACAGACACAAACCTTCAACGAACTCAGAGGCAATCTAGGTTATGGTATCTCTTTTTAAATTCGATAAAACACAACGGGGGCGGAGTATTTTGCAACGAGCGCAACGATGCCTGGCGTTCGTTGTATTCATCGTAGCGTTCGTTGCGGTACATACTGCTTTTGCCCAAACGTTCCCGCTACAGGTTCAGGTGAGTGTGATGCCACCTTACAGCGCCTATCTTCAGGATTATCCCGGAGCCGGTCAGCAGGTGCGGGTATTTATCATCAACACCAGCCGGAGTGCCTATCAGATTCGGTTGACAGGCCAGCTTACGGGCGACAACGGCATCGAAATCAAAACGTCGCCCAACTACCGCCCACCCCGCCCGGTTACCATTCCGCCCGGCCAGACCTTACTCTCACGTAACGATCTGGAAGGGCTGTTCGATCTGAACCAGGTGGAGGTGACGGGTATCAACAAAAACCTGCTGGCACGAGGGTTGCCCCTCCCCGACGGAACGTATCAACTCTGTATCCGGGCATACAACGAAACGGCTACCAATACAGCAGCCACCGCCTTTGGTCAGGCTTTATCGGCTGAATTTCCGCTGGGTTGTTCGGCACCGATTGTGGTTCGGTCGGTAGATCCCCCTATCCTGATTTCGCCCCTCTGCGACGCCAACGTAACGGCTACGACTCCGCAGGCTGTTGTGTTTACCTGGACACCTCCCGTTGGTGTTTCGCCCGCATCGGTTGAGTATATCCTTCGAGTGGTTGAACTACCCCAGATAGATGTAGATCCCAATGTATTGATTGACGCTGTTACGTTGCCCAAATCTGGCATCGACGTACGGAACCTGCGCACCAGTACCTTTCTATATGGCCCTACGCAGCCGCCATTGACCGTTGGTAAACGCTACGCCTGGCGCATACAGGCCATCGACCGTTCGGGGAAATTGCATTTTCAGAACGATGGCAAGAGTCCGGTATGTGCATTTACGTATGGTATTATCCCTAAAGAACTGGTCAAACCCGGCGCTGAGTTAGTTCAAACGCCCACAAAAGTCCTTCCGCAAATCGTCGATTCAACGACCATTACTCCCCCAGCCGGAGCCACAGCGGTTGCCATGAAAACCTCAACTGGCAAGCGGGCCGTTAACGTACCCTGTATTGAGCTGAACGCAAAACCGGCAGTTTATGCCGTGGGCGATGGGCAGGAAATTACGTTGAATTGGGCGCCAGAGGTAAGCTTCATGGTAGCACTGGCAAAATCACTCAACGCCTATACATCTGATTCGTCGGCCCGCAAATTACTGAGTACAATTCCTGGCGCAGGTTACCAGGTCCAAATCATCGATGCCAAAACCGGAACGATTGTCTCGAAATTTGACACAAATAAAGAGTTTATCAGCTTTGACCCGGTTAGCCCTCAGCTCGTTGATGCTGCCAAGGGAATTGACAAACGACTCAAATACGGTACGGCATATGTGTATAAGGTGAGCATGGTACTGCCCGCAAATACGCTGGCCCAAATGAAGCTTCCGTCAACGGATTTACTGACCTCCCTTGCCTGTCCTTTCAATCTGGTTCAGAAAGAGCCAAACAAAAAAGGCCTTATCGTACGGGGTGTACTTCGCTATCGGTTCGATAATGGCAAGGCAGAAGATTTTCCGGCGAATAATACGGATGTAAAATTGACGTTTGTTCCGGCTAAACAAGCCCCCAGCACACCTGGATCAGCTCCGCAAATGTACTACGGGAAAACCGACGCCAATGGTTTGTTTGAAGTACCTATCCCTTGGGAAGACGTGCCTACCCTGATGGCGCAAGGGATAGCTTTGGGCGCCAGCGAGCAGCAGTCAAACAGCAAACAAAAAGTTGGGGCCAACGGTAAACCCATAAGTACCACTACGACAGCTGTTACACAAACCCAGCTCTCGTATCAGCTTAGTTTACCCAGTAAGTACTATCAAAATCCCAAAAATCCGTTTTCTTTCTCGTATACGACAGGCGATTCAACGGCGAATGCAGGTAATGTAAAAGTGACAGCCTATGGCTATTCGTTGCGCGTAAACGTCAGCAAGGTGTTCAATTCGGTGTATGCGGTAAAACAGCAGTTTAATAATGGGCAGCAAACGGGTGGATTAAATGCAGGGGGGCCGAATACACAGGTGTACGAAAAATCGGTCGGTTACGCTGTAGATAATACTCAACGTGAACCCCTGTCGGGTATTGAGATGTACCTGTTCCGTAAATCGAAACCGAACTGGATTCCGGCGGTGGAAGGGCAAATTGGACAGAAGAAGCTGGACGATATGGCGCAGGGAGCCGTATTGGTAGCCCAGGGTGTTACGAGCCTGGAAACCGACCTCAATGGCAAGCAGCAGGCCTTTGTCAGGTTCGAGCGGCTCCTGGGGCAAATAAATCCCGGCGATGACTATTATCTGATGGCAAAGCCTGATCCTAAAAAGGGCATTGCACCCGGCATTCAGGTACAATACTTCTACACGGGAGACCAAAGTACGATTACCTCAGCGGGGATTGGCTATTCATCCACGACCGTTAAAGACGGAAAACTGTATGCGGGGGGGTATCAGTCAAAAGATTACATCGCCGATGATCCAAACGCCATTTTTGCGGCCCCTATTGATAAAATTGCGTTTGTTGTACCGCCGACTTCATTATCTGGAATACAGGTAGGGTTGTCCGTAAAAACGGGTAATAAACAGGCTGACGTAAAACTCGGGCAAACGTATTTCGATTTTACGGCGAACTACGGCTTACGATCCTTACTCCCGCCCATGTCGAAGCTTACCGGCCGACTGGTGTATACCTGGCCGGGCGAATCGCAGAAGTTTGTCATGGGAAACATGCCGTTCTCCATCCGGGTTGGCTTTTCCGGGATTCCCGATCAATACAAACCTCACTGGGAGAAAGAAACATTGCCCAGTGGTAAAGTGTGCAATTACTATTATAGTCGCACCCTTACTGTGCTGGGAGCAGATGGCAAAACAGCTCAGCCAATCTCATCAGACGATGGTTTTGTAGCCGCTACCGGGAAGACCGACGCAACCGGAAACTTCTCCATCGATAATGTGATCAACATTTCTCAAAAGGGTAGCTTCAAAGTAAAAATCGGTCCAGAACAAAAGGGGCCTTGCATACCCGATAAGGAAGTTGTAGCGGGTGGGCAAAAGACGACTGGCGTAGCGGGTAAACAACTGGGGCAAAAATTATTTAACGAAGTAGGCAATCCCGATATCTGGTCGAATAAAACCGCCAGTCAGCATGACGTCTACAGCTACGGGAGCCTTGAGTCTGTTAATATGACCAATTCGGTTCAGGAAGCCATGAACAGTAACATGGCCAACTACCAGTCTAATTTTCAGACCACTGATTTTAACGCAGCTAAAGCCTTTTCTCCGATTACAACGAATACCACTAATTCGACGAAGCAGCAGGTTAATAAAAGCAGTAAAGGTGGCCCGTCTGCTTCTGACGACTGGATAACAGAATGGGACGAGAGTGCCGACGGCGATGTAGTAGACCTATATCGTAGTTTCTACATCGAACTACCGACAAACATCTATACCACGCCCAAAAGCAATATTATCGTACAGGCCTTTGAAAGTCAGTCGCTGGGCGAATGTGTATCTACGGTTGTTGGCGGAAAAGGCAGAATTTCGAAAGTAATTCGCTACGCCGACGGGCAGCCTGTAAAAGGTGCACGGGTCGTCATTTTTAAAGCACCAACCTTGAACGGGTACCGACCAGAACAGGAAGGAGACGGAAAAAATCGATACCAGCCACTGCCCTTTTCCTCAAAATCGTCGGTACAGTTTGGCCAGCCATTTCCTTCGTCAGATCCGGTATCCTGGGTAGCAGATGGCTATACCGATGAGTTCGGCGTATTCAAAGCGACGGATGCCCGACTGCTCGACGTAGGTGGAAAAACGGAGGATTGGTATGGCTATGGATACAACTCTATAGCAGGGGTCCCTTATAGCTACTATGTCATGCCCAAAGAAGATGACATCAATTATTTTCAGGCCGTTATCAAGGATTATGATAACACGATAAAGATTGTGGATGGGCCGTCTCGACTGATAGTCCGCCTGGTTGACCGGACGACCAAGAAAGGCATTAAAGGCAACGTTCGGGTCAACAATGCGAAGACGGCTTCTAATGGACAGCAGACCATAAACAACGTCGTTTTAGATAAGATACCGACCGATGCCAACGGCTATTTAGAAATAATGGCCACCGATCTGGGCTTCGATAAAAGCGCAAAAGAAACACGACAGTATGGCATTTCTGTTACTGTCCCCGGCTACCATGTTGACACAGCGGCCGCCGTAATCGTGACAGGAAGCATCCACTCCATTGGCGATCAGTACTTAATCAATGTGCCTTTACAGCCAAATGTCACATTAACGGGCAAAGTACAGGGGCCCAAGATGGTTAAAAACGTCGATGGTACAATTGCTGAAAGTAGCACCCTAATAGGCCTGCCGAGCTTCATCCATCGAATGACCGACAACGCTGTATTTGAGACGGAACCCGATGGCAGTTTCACCGTGGCGGTAGCGAGTTCGAAAACCGAAAAGATCATTGTAGAACCTCGCGATCTCGGCTATTTCCCTGATACGCTTACGCTAAATGACCTGCCAGCCAGTGGCACTAAACCGCTCGGCACGCTGACCATGAAACGCGTTAAGCACCGCATTCGCGTCGAGACGTATGCAGGTTCATCGTTTACCGCCAACAACCTGCTATCGAACGTAACCGTCCAACTCAACGACCTGAAGCCTCAGCCTACCCAGGCTGGCAAAGCCGAGTTCGATTTTGAGAATATCTCGGTTACTAATTTTACGGTAAAAGTGACCGGGCCCTCTACGCTCAACTACATTCCGCAGGTTTTTGAGATACAGAACTCAGAGTCGAAGGGGTACATTACGTACAAAGTAGGTATGAAGCTCGGCGCGTTCGTCGACGGTAAAGTCACACTCGATGGGCAGCCCATAGCCAATGCCCGCGTCTATCTCGATTACCAGAACGCCCTCTCCGACCAGCCCGTTTCGCTGACAGCCGGTGGCAGTACCAATGCTGATCAGACCGTTGGGGATAACCTGATCCAAACGTTTTCGGCGGATGGCAAAACAACTCAAATTGGCTACTATGTCCTGCGTGGAATACCCGTCACAAGCGGCCCCGTTACGTTGCGAGCTACCCTTAGTCTGCCTGGCAAAACCATTGTTGGTCAAACGAAAACCGTTACGTTAGTCAATGGCAAGGCTACCACTGACTTTGCACTGACCTCTTTCAATGGCGCACTGGTGAAGAGTGTTTTGGGCTTCCCGCTTACGGTAGAAGACCTGACAACAAAATCAGATGGCACACTGGAAGTGACAGGACAGGTCAATCTCAAAGCCGGACAAACGGGTTTTGGCTGGTTACCTGGCAGCGAAGTAACACGCATCCGCAAAATACCCTACAAAATAGTCGATGCCAACGGCCAGAAAATAGCGGTGCCCGTCAGCAACGACATTGAACTGGAAGGAGTAGCGGCTCTAAAATTCCGGTATGTGGATCGGTATAATGTGCGTGTTGCCGATAGCAAGAGCACACTCGATACGCCACAGCCACTTCATCTGACGGCTGACGGTAGCGGTCGGGGGCAACTGAATGGCCGAGTACAGGTGGTTGATAATTCGTTTAATTACCCGAGCACGTACCTAAGTTTTGACGGAAAGAACAATGAAAACTTTTACTTAGCCAACTCGGTGAAAGCGTCGGCCAACGCATCCCCAAATAATAAGTCTGATGTAGATGATGCCAGCAATTATATTGTCGACAACCTGATCAATGTACTAACAGCCTCTACCACCGATGCTGGTTTCCAGGCCAATGCCCCTAATCCGAAAGCGTCTGCTCCCGCCAAATATTTCCTCACCGACCGAGCCGGAGGCAGCGTAAACTTCTCCTTTGTACAAGTACCAGCCCGGGCTTTACCGATTGGTTCGTATATCGACCCTGCCGATAAGCAGTTCCACCTGAACATCCGTATGAATTTCAATATTCAGAACGCGCAGCCCGATAAGTTCACGGTAGATATCGATGAGGTGGTGCTCGACGAGAAGGAAATTAAGCCTAAAGATGGTACTGCACCACTTGAGTTACAGTTTGAAAAATGGAAGCTACAGGTAAAAAGCTGGAAACTCGATCCAAAAGAAGGCGGCATCACGGCTCAGGACCCGGAGGCTAAGCTAAACCGGATTGTGATGCGCACGGGCAGTATTGACATTCCGTTCGATGAGTTTATTCTTCGCTACAACCAGTTTAACATGGGCAAGCCGGTTATTGGCAATCTGAATGTAGGGGGGGTAGCCACCTTGCAGGTTACTAATCCAGGCGATGCCGTGTTTACCTACGACGTAGGGTTATCGAAAGAAGGTCACTGGAAGATCGGCATCTTTGGGCAGGGTAAAACTCCGGCTGGCATTCTAAAACTGAATAATCTTCCCAGTAGCGATGATTACTCTTTGCTGACCACCAGTACCAATAAAAAACCAACCAAAGAGAAACCTACTGAAGTAGCATTCGATTACATACAATTGCTTAGCAACGACCAGAATATTCTGTCGGTGCAGTCGGGCCAGTCGTTCTTTCTACGAGGCAATCCGTATGCCGCTTTTTCGCCAGCGGGCTTTACCAGTGGAGACGGATTTTTAACGATGGCTGGCGACTTTACGGTTAAGGATGCCCCTCGTATCCCGACAACCCGCCTTCAGTTAGAATACCAAACCGGCCAAGCTGCTCTCTACCGGCCAATTGAAGGATTGTGGCAATTCGAAGGACGCGGCCATACGCAGTTCACAGCCCGGCAAGGACAGAACAATTTAAGCATTACCTCCCGCGATATCGTCATCGACGGGGATGTAGAAGAGCCGGGAGCTACGCCAAAACTTCATGCTTATTTCTGTGCCCGCGCGGGTAGCCAAAATCCATACTGGATACAGGTGCTGAAACAAACCGTTTCAATGTCAAATGCCGAGCGTTTTAAGGTAGATGTTGTGGGAGCGGTGGCAACACAGGCCGACAAAACTGACTGGCAGGCTCCGCTCGCATTCATCGGAGAACTGTACGACGTTGGCCCCAATGACGACGACAAACAAGCCATGATGAAGAAGGCGACGGGCAATGACAAACCCTACTTCTCTGTTTTCACGGTGTACGGCGATATGCACCTGAGTGAACTCGGCAAAGATCAGATCAAGGTAGACAGCCTGACCTCGAAAGGGGGTAATCTGCAAGTTGACAAAAACGGAAAATTCAAGCTGGACGATATGTCCGTATTTGGCTCAGGAGATAATGCCAACGGTAAGTTCAGCATGGATAACAACGGGATGAAGATCGATAAGCTGGATACGCCACTGGGCAGCATGGTGCTTTCCTTCGACTTCGCGACCGGAACCTTACGAGGCAGTATTGATGTCAGTAAAGACGGCAAACCACAAAAGTTAGGCACGTTTTACATCAAGGGGCAGGCCTCCATGCTGATCGATAAAAATGGTTTCTATGTCGTCGGTGCCTTTTCGGCCATGTCGCCTGATATTCCCCCGCCTATTCAGGGCATTTCACTAGGCGTAGCTGTTGGCTGGCGCAACTACGAACCAGATGCCATAGTCGTCCTGAAAGGTACATCGAAAGACCCCACCCTGGCCTGCAAGATTAACAGCGATCCGCAAGTTCGTGGCTTTTTCCTCGGCGGAGGAGCTACCCTCTTCCACAAAGAGATTGGCTTCGATGCCGCCGTCGCCAAAGTATGGGCCATTGCCGATGTGTCGCTCTTTGCCAGTGTAAAACTGGACATTCCCAGCACCCAGCTACAATTCTCTGCCGGAGTCGTCGCCTACGGCGAACTGGGAGTCAGCGTCCTTTGCGCGTCGGCCAAGGCAACCGTAAATCTGTGGGGCGATATGAGCGGAACACTAAGTGTTTCGCCAGTAGGAGCTGGCTTTAAAGCAACTATCGGCGCTGAATTCACGGCTAAAGTCGATCCCTGCAAACTCGGAGATGGCATTAGTGTCACAAAATCACTAGCGCTCATTGGCGCCGTGCGGATTGGCTCCTGCAAACAGGGGAAAACGTTCGACTTCGATTTCGTCAATGAGAATGGCGGTGCTAACGAAAACTGTAACCATTTAGGTGAACCATTATGTACAACTCCCTAATAACCCTACTTTTTGGCCTGATTAGCCTGCTTATCAGCTACACAGCAGCAGCGCAGCAGCTCACGGCCTCTCCGGGTAGTACTGGTATTTATCTATCGGCGGGGAAACAACTGCCTAAAACATTCCGCTACCGGCTCGACCGTAGTGTGGCGGGACAGAATGTATGGTCGCCTATTGCCGAGCTTTATTTCCCACGAAACAACGACGAGTTTGCAGGCCGGCTCAACGAAGCTGTAACGCAACTCCCGGCTGGCCCAATTGAATTTCCTAATCGGTCATTAGCCAGGGCTCGCTACGATCTGCTGCGTACGGCCCAGACCATTGATTCACTGCTGGCTTTTTCGTCGGTACCACACTACCAGATTGCGGCCGGTGTAGGCTTCTGGGATGCAACTGCCACAGCCAATACATCCTATGATTACCGCCTGACCCGGCTGGATAGCCGCACTGGAACCACACCCACGGCAGGGAGCGAAACCATCACCCGGAATGTTCGCTATCCAGGTAGCTATCCCAGTTCTACTTTTGCCATTGATACAGCTTACGCCAACGGCCCCAGCGCCACATTGGAATATACGCTAACCAACGGTCGCCAGCCCGATGTGCTGGAGGTGTACCGAGCTTACTACTTACAGGGTAGTTACGAACGCATTCCGGCTACGTTTTATCCAAATGGCACCGCCACCGGAGGCATGCGTTACAAAGTAATTGATGCCAACGTAACGGATAAATTATCATACGCGTATTACATCGTTCCAGGCGATTATTTGGGCAACCGAGGCACGCCATCACCCGTCTATAATCTGTATAATGCCCGGCAGAATCAGGTCACCAGCATGGCCTATAACTTCCGGGTACGGAGTGTAGCGAAAGAACGTGGCTTACGGCTCAGTTGGCGGGTACCACCTTCCCGCGAAATTTCCTCCATCGACATTTTCCGGGGCGACGATTTCGATAAAACGTTTGTGCGATTAACCAGCATGGGCATACGCGATACGGTATACATCGACCGGGCCGTCGATCCGGTAAAGACTTATTTCTATACCATTGTGGTTAATACGGTTTATGGAAAAACCTTCCCATCAGCTCGGGTTCCGGGTATCCTGGAAGGCGTCGATCCGAACAACCATCCGCCTACGGCCTTTGTAGGTAAGCAAAAGGGTAGAGTTGTAACGCTAAGCTGGAACCGGCCTAATGCCAATATATATGGATATTACCTATACCGATCGAACCGCTACAACGATCCTAAACCACAGCAAGTTGGGTCAATCATTCTAAAACGGGACTCAGTTGTCACCGTTACAGATACGCTCCCTGACCAGGCATCTGATCTGTGGATTTATTCAGCCGCATCAGTGAATACGTCGTATAACATCAGTGCCCTGTCAGAACGTGCTACGTTCCGAGGTCGTACATCCACGATACAGCCTCCGCCTGATCTGACGGTTCGGTTACGGAATAACAAAGTCGCCCATCTAATCTGGACAAATATGATTCAGCGCGGCTTACCGACTCAGGGCTACCAGGTATATCGAAAAGAAACCAGTCTGGATGGTAACGTATCCGATTGGCAACCGTTAACGAAGCGGCCAATTCCTCCAACCACTAATTTCTATGCAGATTCAACCATTCAGCCGGGCCGGAGTTATCGTTACGCTGTGCGGTCTGTTGGGGCCGAAGCTGATCAACTAAGCGACTTGAGCCCTGAAGCAGGCTGTACGGTCGCCGAAATACAGTTGGCATCCATACGAAATCTGCGCGCCATCCAAACCGGAAAATCCATTCTCATCCAATGGGATACTCCATTCGATCCATCAATTGAACGCTTAGTTGTTTATCGGGGTGAAACCGGCCAACCCTTCCAGCGCCTGAAAGAACTCAGCCGCACTGCTACCCAATTTTCAGACGAAAGTCCAGCCGCCAGGAGAACGTACTACTACCGAATCGTAAGCGAAGACCTCCGGAAATCACAAAACCGAAACCCTGATACAGTAGGCATTTACGTCGAGTAAACGAGTATTGTAGCAACCTGTCTGCGTCAACATTGATGCCCAATAGCCATGAAATCACGCATAGATTTTTCCGTTCTGATCTTGGTGCTATTGGCATCAACGCATCTGTTTGCTCAATCCAACGCACCTGCTAACCTACGACAAACGGCCGTTACCTATAACCAGATCGACCTGGCCTGGGACGACAAATCGACCAACGAAAGCAAGTTTGAGATTGAACGACTCGGTTTAGCCGGCAGCTATATCAAGATTGGCGAAGCAGCAGCCAATACGCCATCCTATCAGGACAAATCCGTCACCAGTCAGAATACGTATAGTTACCGGGTTCGGGCCGTATTGGCTACCGGGGCGACTACAACCTACTCCAACGTACTTACTGTTTCTACCCCTCAGGAGCCACCCGGAACGCCAAGCAGTCTAACAGCCATTTTGCAAAATGGTAGTGTCGTTCTTAGCTGGAGTAATGGCTCTGGCAGCACAGCCACGAGCTACCGGGTTGAACGGTCGGTACAGGGCGGAGCGTATAGCCTCTACCAGACCGTTCAGTACAGCCGGACCCCTAGCCTGACCGACAACGGTGTTCAGGGCGGCCAGCAGTATTGCTACCGGGTACAAGCCATCAACGGGGGTGGTTCGTCGGGCTATGCTGGCCCCGCCTGCCAGACCATCCCGCTATCGCCAACGAATATCAAAAACCTAATCGCCACCACCCTAAGCAGTAGTTCGATTAAACTAAACTGGACACCCTACGGCAAAGAGTCGGGCATTACCATTGAACGACGTAAAGGCCAATCGGGCAATTTCGACAAGATCAAAGACTGGCTGGCCGATAGTGGTGAATTTATTGATACGGGTCTGGAGTCGAACACCGAGTACTGCTACCGTATTGGTGAAAGTGGGCATGAGTATTCGGCCATTGTCTGTAAAACCACCTCTCAGAGCGTTCCGACTGCCCCTGCCCGAATGCAGGCACAAGCAATTGCCTATAACCGAATCGATCTGCAATGGGCCGATCTGAGTAACAACGAATCCCGCTTCGAGATTGAACGGGCCACGGGCAGCTCAACAGCTTCCTATACTAAAATCGCAGACGTAGGCCCGAACACGCAGACGTACAGTGATCAGAGCGTTCAGCCCAATACGCAATACTGCTACCGGGTGCGTGCTGTTAATGACGCCGGTGCCAGTGGCTATACCGATCCGTCGGCCTGTGCAATCACACCCGCCCCCCCAGCCGGTGTTCCGCAAAATCTAAAGGCTGTTGCTACGTCTACTACGCAGATAAGTCTGTCGTGGGATGCTGTTGCCGGGGCCAGTGGGTATCAACTCGAACGAAGCCCGAATGGCACAGATGGCTGGCAACAGATCGGCCCCTCCCCTGCTACAGCCACTACGTTTGTCGATAATGGCCGAACCCCCAACACCCGCTATTACTATCGCGTTCGGGCGCTGAACAGTGCGGGTACGCCCGGCGATTACTCCGGCGTTGTGAATGCGATTACGCCCGATGTGCCGCCTGCTGATCCGGCCCGACTTACTGTTACTTCCTTTACTTACAATCAGGTGAGTCTGCAATGGGCAGATCTTTCCGGCAATGAAACAGGGTTCCAGATTGACCGTAGCCCAGACGGCACGAGCTGGAATAAGATTGGCGATGCGGGGCAAAATGCAACTACCTACACCGACCAGAGTGTGGCTCCGCAAACGCATTATTACTACCGGGTTCGGGCCGTGAACGGAGCTGGTTCGTCGGGACCATCCAATGTGGTTGACGTAACCACACCCACCGGACCACCTATTGCGGCTCAGGATCTGAAAGCCACGGCGACATCTACTACACAGATCAGCCTAAGCTGGAGCGCCATTCCTAATGCGGCCAGTATCATAATCGAACGCAGCCTGGACGGAACAAGTAACTGGAATTCGGTTACGACCGTATCAGGTTCAATAACGAGTTATACCGACAACGGCCTGACACCCAATACCCGGTATTATTACCGAATCCGGGCCACTAATGCCAGCGGAACGGGACAGAATAGCAACGTTGCAAATGCCATCACGCCCGATGTGCCACCTGCCG
>NZ_MKUD01000027.1:110632-110739 GCF_001898575.1 Spirosoma sp. 48-14 | reverse complement strand
TCCGGCAATGAAACAGGGTTCCAGATTGACCGTAGCCCAGACGGCACAATCTGGACCAAAATCGGGGATGTGGCTCAAAATGCGACAACGTATACCGATCAGAGTGT